>NZ_JH164926.1:1117371-1166167 GCF_000226875.1 Neisseria shayeganii 871 | reverse complement strand
CAGCCTGCTTGCATGGCTCAAGTGTTGTCGGCAGCAAGTTATCTGATGGCCCCAATCAAGGCTACCTGAAACGGTTTTTCAGGTAGCCTGTGTTATCATGCCCGCCTTTGTTTTACCTAGATTTTTACACACACCATGCAGCAGCCCGACTTCACCCAAACGCTCTCCCGCGACCGCCATTTCCTGCAAAACGCCTTCAAAACCCCCAAACGCTTCGGCGGCATCGAAGCCGTGCAGAAAAAATATCAAAAATCGCACGACGCGTTTTTGAAACGCCAAGCCGCGCTGCCCAAGCCGCAGTATGACGGCACACTGCCGGTGCACGAGCGTTTGGACGACATCAAAACCGCCATTCAAAACAACCAAGTAACCATTATTTGCGGCGAAACCGGTTCGGGCAAAACCACCCAGCTTCCGAAAATCTGCTTGGAGCTCGGGCGCGGTGCGGCGGGCTTGATCGGGCACACGCAGCCGCGGCGCTTGGCGGCGCGTTCGGTGGCGGAGCGGATTGCCGAAGAATTGGGCAGCAACATCGGCCAAACCGTCGGCTACAAAGTGCGTTTCAACGACAACACCTCGCGCGATGCCTATGTGAAACTGATGACCGACGGCATTCTGCTCGCCGAAACGCAAACCGACCGCTTCCTCACCGCCTACGACACGATTATTATCGACGAAGCGCACGAACGCAGCCTCAACATCGATTTTCTGCTCGGCTACCTGAAACAACTTCTGCCGCGCCGCCCCGATTTGAAAGTCATCATCACCTCGGCCACCATTGATGCCGAGCGCTTTTCCAAACATTTCAACAACGCGCCCGTGCTGGAAGTGAGCGGGCGCACCTTCCCCGTCGACATTCTCTACCGCCCGCTGCATTCGCAAGACGAAGACGAAGCGGAAATCGAGTTGACCGACGCGATTGTCGATGCCGCCGACGAACTGGCGCGGCTGGGCGACGGCGATATTCTGGTGTTCCTGCCCGGCGAGCGCGAAATCCGCGAGGCCGCCGAAGCCCTGCGCAAATCGCCGCTGCGCCGTGACGACGAAATCCTGCCGCTGTTTGCCCGCTTGTCGAACGCCGAACAGCACAAAATTTTCCACCCGAGCGGCAGTAAACGGCGCATCGTGCTGGCGACCAACGTGGCCGAAACCTCGCTCACCGTGCCGGGCATCAAATATGTAATCGACACCGGCTTGGCACGGGTCAAACGCTATTCCGCGCGCGCCAAAGTGGAACAGCTTCATGTGGAAAAAATTTCCCAAGCCGCCGCACGCCAACGTTCCGGACGCTGCGGCCGCGTATCCGCCGGCGTAGCCGTGCGCCTGTATAGCGAAGAAGATTTCAACGAGCGCCCCGCCTTTACCGACCCCGAAATCATCCGCAGCAATCTGGCCGCCGTCATCCTGCGCATGGCCGCGTTGAAACTGGGCGATGTGGCGGCGTTTCCGTTTCTCGAAGCGCCTGACCAGCGTTATATCAATGATGGCTTTCAGGTGTTGTTGGAATTGGGTGCAGTAAACGATCAAAACGGGTTGACCAAGCTCGGCGAACAAATGTCGCGCCTACCCGTCGACCCCAAAATCTCACGCATGTTGCTGGCAGCGAAAAAACACGATTGTGTGCAGGAAATGCTGGTGATTGTGTCCGCCTTGTCGATTCAAGACCCGCGCGAACGTCCGCTTGAAGCCCGCGAAGCCGCCCAAAAGGCGCACGAACGTTTTACCGACAAGCAGTCCGACTTTCTCGCCTACCTCAATATTTGGGACAGCTTCCAGCGCGAGCGCGACAAAGGTTTGTCCAACAAACAACTGGTGCAATGGTGCCGCCAATATTTCCTTTCCCACCTGCGGATGCGTGAGTGGCGCGAACTGCACCACCAGCTTGCCGACATTGCCGTGGAAATGGGTTTGACCACCAAAGAGCAGGCTTTCAGACGGCCTCCTGCGCAACCGCAATTGCCGTCTGCGACCGAAGGAAGTCCCTTGCGGAAAAACACCGGCGACCAAGATTTATCCGCCAAACTCAAACAAAAACAATTGGATAAAAAACAGCACCGCGCCCATATCCGCGCCGCCAAAGAAGCGGGCTACGAACAAATCCACCGCGCTCTGCTGACCGGCCTGATTGCCAACGTCGGCATGAAATCGCCCGACGGCCATGATTACACCGGCGCTCGCGGCTCGCACTTTCATTTGTTCCCCGCCTCCGCCCTGTTCAAATCCAAACCCAAGTGGGTGATGGCGGCCGAACTCACCGAAACCACACGCCTTTATGCCCGCGATGTCGCCGCCATCCAGCCCGAATGGATCGAGCAGGAAGCCCCGCACCTCGTGCGCTACCACTATTTCGAGCCGCATTGGGAGCAGAAGCGCGGCGAAGTCGTCGCCAGTGAACGCGTTACCCTCTACGGGCTGACCGTGCTGCCGCGCCGCCCAGTCGCCTACAGCAAAGTCGCCCCCGAAGAAGCCCGCGAAATCTTTATCCGCAGCGCACTGGTGGCGCAGGAATGCAATCTTCAGACGGCCTTTTTTATCCACAACAAAAAACTGATTAAAGAAATCAGCGAATTGGAACACAAATCGCGCAAGCAGGACGTACTGGTGGACGAAGAGGCCTTATTTGAGTTTTACAACCAGCGTTTACCGCAGTTTTACGAGCCGTCTGAAAAGGTAGGTCGGGCATCCCTGCCCGACAATACAGGCCTGTCTGAAAGTGCAGAAAACGTAGGTCGGATTCTCGAATCCGACAAAACCAAAACCGTAAGTCCCCAGCCCGACAACACTGCCCCCGTTTCAGACGGCCTTTCAGGTAGCCCGCGACACACAGGCCGTCTGAAAAAAACATTGCCCCTTGCCGACATCCGCACCTTCCAAAGCTGGCTCAAAACCGCCGAGCGCGACGACCCGCGCCTGCTGTTCCTCACCCGCGAAGACCTCATGCAGCACGCCGCAGCGCACATCACCGAAGCCCAGTTCCCCCACCATTGGCAAAACAGCGACGGCAAATTCAAACTCAGCTACCGTTTCGAGCCGCACCACCCGCTAGACGGCGTAACCCTTACCCTGCCGCTCACCGTGCTCAACCGCCTCCACGCCCCCGCGCTCGAATGGCTCGTGCCCGGCATGTTGCGCGAAAAACTGCAACTGCTTATCAAAGCCCTGCCCAAACAAATCCGCCGCATCTGCGTGCCCGTGCCCGACTTCATCACAAAATTTTTAGAAAACAACCCCAACCGCCAAGAGCCGATAATCCCCCAGCTTGCCCGTTTTATCGCCAAAACCGCCGGCGACATGCGCCTGCTCGAGCAAATCGACCAAGACGAATGGAGCGCGTTCAAACTGCCCGAGCATTGCTATTTCAACCTACGCATCATCGATGACGGCGGCCAAGAGCTTGCCACCGGTCGCGATTTAGCCAAACTCCAACAAGAACTCGGCCAAGCCGCCGCCGTAACCTTCCGCGACAACACCCAAGAATTCGAGCGCGACAACCTCACCAACTGGGACATCGGCACGCTACCTGAAAACATCAAATTCGCCCGCGGCAAACAACAGCTCACCGGCTACCTCGGCCTGCAAAAAGAAAAAAACAACACCATCGCCCTGCGCCTGTTCGATACCCCCGAAGCCGCCGAACAAGCCCACCGCCAAGGCGTGATCGCCCTCATGCAGCTCCAGCTCAAAGAACACATGAAAGACCTCAACAAAGGCATACAAGGCTTCACCCAAGCCGCCATGCTGCTCAAACACATCCCCGCCGACACCCTGCGCGACGACCTTACTGCCGCCATCTGCGACCGCGCCTTTATCGGCGACGACGAGCTACCCCGCAGCGAAAAAGCCTTCAAAGAACAAATCAAACGCGCCCGCAGCCGACTGCCCGCCGTTAAAGAGGCGTTGAGCCGCTACCTGCAAGACACCGCCGCCGCCTACGCCGAACTCAACAGCAAACTCGGCAAACACCCGCTCACCCACCTACTGCGCGAACGCACCCAAACCCTGCTGTCCGCCGGATTCGCCGGCCGCACCCCCTGGAGCCAATGGCCGCGCCTACCCGTCTACTTCAAAGCCATGACCCTGCGCATGGAAAAATACAGCGCCAACCCCGCCCGCGATGCCGCACGCGAAGCAGATATTCAGGGGCTGGAGCAGATGTGGCAAGAAAAAACAGACAGCTTGTTGAAACAAAACCAACCCGTTTCAGACGGCCTAGAGATGTTTAAATGGCAAATAGAAGAACTGCGTGTGTCGCTGTTTGCGCAGGAGTTGAAGATGCCGTATCCGGTGTCGGTGAAGAGGTTGTTGAAGGAGTGGGAAGGATTAAATAAAGGGTAAAAAAAGCCGTCTGAAATTTTCAGACGGCCTTTGGGCTACAATTCCATCATAACCATTTTCATAGTCATTTCACATCCAGTATATGCGGCAGAACTTTTACCTACCTTTTGAGGGTCGTAATAATTATCTTTGATAGTCCCAACCAACATTTCATATTTAGAGAAATCATTAATTAAATCTTCAACGTTTATTGCCCAACGGACATTATTGTTTTCATCAATTATGATTAGTTCATGAAAGGCACAAATAAATGGTAAGATATAACCATCTGGATATTTATAATCACTTTCTTGTTGATAAAACTTGGTTAGAAATTTTTTAGAATCATCTTTTACCTTTTTAACAGCTGTGATTCTCCCAAATCCTGGAGAGAAGTTATTATATGCTTCTGGAAATTTTTTATATACGAGATCATAAAATTTCGGAATATCATTCATTAATCCTAGAGCATTATTAATAACTTCGGGTAAATGTCCTTGCTCATCTTTGTATTCTTCAATAATTTTAGAATAAATATCTACACATTGTGACTTGGAATTGTAAATAACAGATGGATTAATTGAATTTATCTTCTCTAATATGCCACGTTTTTGCAATGCAATAAAGGGGATTAAAGCTAAAGCAACAATATCCTCACGTTTAATACGCTTTCCGGCCTCGTTATCCTTCCAAGCAATGAGATTTACAAGATTAGAGTCAATATTTTCTTTTAAATTATCATAATAACCTCGATGATCGGCTTTAGTTCCAGCTGTTAGTGGAGAGTTATTATTTCGTGCATCTGAAATTTCAAAAACTAATTCAGCAAAATCAAAGTCAACATTTTTAGTAGGATAAATAATTTCAACAGGAATGGTAAATTTTTGTTCTTTGACAAAATCTTCTAATAAGTGGCTATATTTAGTCCACGCTTCAGAAAAATCCTCCCAGCATTTGATTTTTTGCACGTCAGATGGAATCTGATTGTTTTGAGACTCATGATATTTTTCTAATAAAAAAGTCCCTATGGCTAGCATATTATGTCCGCCATCTAAAACACCATCTGTTTTTTCATCCTCAAAACTTAATCGGAATCTGCCGCGTTCTAATGACTCACATTTTTGCGTAGATACTAACAACCCCTTAGTTCTGTTAACCATTTCTTCAGGGGCAGTATTTAAAGTATCAATGATAGATGCAGTAACCTTATTCTTTTTAGATTCTCTTGGGTTAGCCGTTAAGCTAACGCGATCTAATAATTTAGATATATTCTCAGCATTAATGATACATAAAGCTTTTTGAATCTTACCGAGATTAAAAACAACTGAATTTTCAGTTTTTAAGATAATTGAATTTTTCATTGAAAATATCCTATTTTAAAAATTAAAATAGGATAGTAGGCGTACCACAATAAATATTGTGGTAGAAGTAGATGCTCATCATACGGAATTTTAAACGCCTAGCTATCCAGCTTTTTATGCCCCTTAATCCTAGGAGCGGCAATCTCTCTTATCCAAGAGAGATTGGAAATTATTTCATAAAATTATTACTGTTTCAATTTTTATAAATGTAAAGTTATGTAGAAGAAAGTGTAGCCAGCAAGTGTGGGTTGGATTGAAAACCCAACATTCACTTCATTTTCTCATAGTTATTATTGTTGGGTTACGCCCGAGGCTAACCCAACCTACGCATAAACACTAAGGCCGAGGCCTTTGCAAAACCTCCAGATGTGGATGCAGTTCAAGGCGTAGCAGCGCAGCGAGTGCAGACATATCACATAGATAGGCAAGCGAGCGAGCAGCGCACAACGCAGAAATGCGCCGCAGATGGGGGTTTTGCAAAGGTCTCAGGCCGTCTGAAAATGCTTGCCATAAGATTTTCAGACGGCCTTGTCTTACCCGCAATCTAAGCAGATACCGCTGCCAAGATATAATTTTTCCTTTGTTCGATATTGCTTACGGTTATTTCAGCCTTTCAGACGGCCTTGTTAGAATGGCTTTTTTAATCGAAATAACCGGAGAGGAACGTATGGCCCGTTTAATTGTGCATAGTGTGGAATCCGCGCCTGAGGCGGCAAAAGCCCGTGTGGAAACGGCTTTGAAAAACAACGGCTTTTTGCCGAACCTGATTGGCGTATTGGCCAATGCGCCGGCGGCCTTGGCGATGTATCAGGAAGTGGGTGCGTTAAATGCCACCACCAGCCTGACTGCAGGCGAGCGTGAGGTGGTGCAGATTACGGCGGCGGTGCTGAATGAGTGCGGTTTCTGCAAAGCGGGGCATACTGCTTTGAGTATTAAAAAGAAATTGCTCGACCCGCAAGCGATTGAGGCTTTACGCAATACGCAGGCGTTGGCAGACCCGAAGCTCAACCGCTTGGCTTTGTTTACCCAAGCGGTGATGGCGAATAAGGGCAATGTGGGCGATGCCGAGTTGCAGGCGTTTTTTGATGCGGGGTATAACGAGCAGCAGGCTTTGGAAGTGGTGTTGGGCGTGGCGCTGGCGACTTTGTGCAATTATGCGAATAATCTGGCTCGCACGGAAATCAACGAGCAATTGCAGCCTTTTGCTTGATCAAGTTGTTGGGTTGTTGGAAGAGGCCGTCTGAAAGATTTTTTTCAGACGGCCTTATCTTTGAGTGGGCGAAACGGGGCGTGCGCTCAGCGCTTCGAATAAGTTGGATCAGTGCTTTCAGGTAGCCTGAAACGTGAAATCCATGCCCCGCAGAGGTTTAACCAGCGATTGCGGGCATTGTGCTCGGCTTGGTATGGATTTTCATCCCGCTCTGGTGAACGCAGGGCGGGACGTGTTTGGCCATCGGTTTGCCGTTGCCGGCTTAGCGTACTAAGGCCAGCAGTTCTTGGCCGAGAAAGCCGCCTTTGGCAACACCGGGCAGGGTGAAGAAATAGCCGCCGCCGAAGGGGCTGATGTATTCCTCCAAAGGTTCGAAATCGAGCAGTTTTTGCACAAAGATAAAGCCGTCGCTCAGGTTGGCCTGATAGCAGATAAACACCAAGCCCACATCGAGCTGGCCGGATTTGGCGAGGCCGCGCGAGTAGTTGAAGGGGCGGCGGAACAGCTGGTGGCGTTTGAGGAATTCGGGATCGCGCGGGTTGGCCAGGCGCATGTGGCTGTCTTTGGGAATCACCTCGCCGGCAGGGTCTTTGCCGTAGTCGGGGGCGTCGTGTTCGTATTTCATGCCCAAGGGGGCACCGCTGTATTTTTCGCGGCCGAAAATGGTTTCCTGCTCCTGCAGCGGGGTGCGGTCCCAAAATTCGACGAAGTGGCGGATCAGGCGCACGGCCTGATAGCTGCCGTTTTTGGCCCAGGCTGGTTCGTCCAAGCTGTTTTCCGCCACGCCGGTCCACACAACCGCATCGGCGGTTTCGGGACGGCTGACGTCGGGATTGGCCGAGCCGTCGTGGAAGCCGAGCAGGTTGCGGGCGGCGGAGCCGGGCGGCGATTTGGGCAGAAAGCCGTCGATGCACCAGCGGATCACAGCCAGTTGGGCGGTGTTTTTGATGATGTCTCGCAGGGCGTTTTGGCAGGTTTCGGGGGTGAAGGCGCAGATTTGCAGGCTGATGTCGCCGTCGCACCAATCAGCGGCCAGTTTGTCGTTGGGAAAACTTTTCATTTCCTGCAGGTGTTTGGGCTTGTGCGCCGCCAAGCCGTAGCGCCCGTCAAATAATGAAGCGCCCACGCTGAGGGTAACGGTTAGCCCGTCGGGGCGGATGATTTTGCCGAGGATGCCGCTGCCGGCCGGCGGCAGTTTGGCGTCGCCGTCTTGCAGCTCGCCGCCTTGGCTGAGGAATTCGATGCGGGCGGTCAGGGTGCGGAACAGGGTTTCCAATTCTTTCGGGGTGTTGGCCAGCACGTCGAATGCGGCCATGATGCCGAATTGTTGGTGAGGCGTAGTGATGCCGGCCTGATGGGTGCCGTAGCAGTCGTAGCGGTGTGGCGAGTGTTCGCTGTTGCGGGCGTCGCCGACGGGTGTGGCCGAATGCTGGGTGGTTTCGTCACGCTCGCGCGGCCACATCAGGCCGCCGGCCGCGCCGATGGCGGCGCCGGCACCAACGGCGGCAACGGTTTTGAAGAGTTGGCGTTTGGAGGGGGATTCGGGTGTGTTCATGGTGGTGTTTGCGTGAAAGAAAACAGCCAATCCGCTACGGGGAGGATTGGCCGGGTAGGGAGGATTTCAGGTAGCCTGATGGTGTCGGCCAGGCTACCTGAAAAGCGGGGGCACAGATTATTTCAATCCTAAGGTGCCGCGCAATTGGGCCAAATCTTCTGCCAGGGCGTTGATCGGCGCTTGTAAGGCTTTGCGGTCGGCTTCGCTCAATTTGTCGTAGGTGGCAAAGCCGTCGGCGGTTTTGTATTTGCCCAGCGTGTCGTTGACCGCTTTGAAGTTAGCGTCCACTTTGTCGAGCAGGGCTTGGTTTTTCTCGGCAATCAAGGGGCGGAACAAATCGACAATCTTCATGGCGCCTTCCACGTTGGCGTTGAAGTCGCTCAAGTCGGTGTGGCTGTAGCGGTCTTCTTCGCCGCTGATTTTGCTGCCGGCCACTTCCTCAATCAGCACGGCTGCACCGCCCACCACTTTGCTGGGCGGGAAGGTGAGGACGTCGATTTCGGCTTTCAGTTTTTTCACATCGCTTTCCAAACGGTCGGCAATCTCTTTCACGCCGTCGGTGGATTTTTCAATCCACAGGGCGTATTCGATGCGGTGGAAGCCGGTGAATTCGGGGTCGGTGGGGCCGGCTTTGTAGTCGTCTTCGCGCGCGTCGATGGCCGGATCCAGCTCGTTAAACAGCTCGGCAATCGGTTCGATGCGCTCGTAGTGGGTGCGGACATCGGCAAACATGGCTTTGGCTTTGTCGATTTCGCCGGCTTTCACCGCAGCCACGAAAGCGCCGGTTTTGCTGACCAGCTGTTCGGCCTCGGCCTGAACATAGGTTTTGTAGTCGGCCAAAGGTTGGGCCAGTTTTTCCATATCGGCTTCGCCGGCGGTTTGCTTGAAGCCGCTGTCGGTAACGGTCAGTTTGCCGCGCGGATTGTTGAGCAGGCCGCAGGTCATGGCGTATTCGCCGGGCAGC
Organism: Neisseria shayeganii 871; assembly: GCF_000226875.1. Taxonomy (GTDB): domain Bacteria; phylum Pseudomonadota; class Gammaproteobacteria; order Burkholderiales; family Neisseriaceae; genus Eikenella; species Eikenella shayeganii. The sequence continues at coordinate 1,156,763 of NZ_JH164926.1, read as the reverse complement.
AGGGTAACCGTCATTTTGTCGGACAGGCCGGGGGCAATGTTTTCGCGCTCGTCCACCACCATCACGCCGTTGAGGATTTCCCACTCCAGCTTGCGGCCGCTGTTGTTTTTGATTTGGAACACCACTTCGCCGCTGGGCACAGTGAGTTCCATCGGCTCGCAGGCTTGGTCGTTTACGGCAATATTCACGCTGCCGTCGGCATTGGCAGCGGCGGCGCCTGAGGCGGCCGGCGTTTCGGCCGGTTTTTCTGCGGCGGGCGGTTGGCAGGCGCTCAGGCCGAAGGCGGCCAGCACGGCCAAAGCGGTCAGATTCAGTGTTTTCATACAAACCTCATGTTTATCGGACAGGTTCAGGAGAGGCGGCCGCCGGGCGGCTGCCGCGTAAAAACAGGTATAAAACGGGAACCAGGTAGGCGAAGTACAGCACGAAATCGCTGAGCAGCGGGTGGTGGGTATAGCCGAAAAAGCCGCCCAGCAACACCCCCAAGGGGCTGTCTTCGTGCAGATAGGCCGACCAGTCCAGCGGCATCGGAGAAGACCAATCGAACGGGTTGACCTGCCAAAGATTCCAAACGCCGGCTTCATGCAGAGCGCGGAAGGCGCCGGCAAACAAACCGGCGGCCACAAAAATCAGGAACACGCCGGTCCAACGGAAAAATTTGGCCAGATTGATGCGCATGCCGCCCTGATAAATCAGCCAGCCGATGACGACGGCCAGCACCAAGCCCAAAACCGCGCCTAGCGGCATATGCCAGCTCGGGCTTTGCTGGAAAACGGCGAGTAGGAAAAACACGCTTTCCAAACCTTCGCGCGCCACGGCCAAAAAGGCCATGCCCACCAACGCCCAGCCGTGGCCGTTGCCGCGCTGCAGGGCGGTTTGTACTGACTGTTGCAGCTCTTGTTTCATGGAACGGGCGGCTTTCTGCATCCATAAAATCATATAAGTGAGCAGGCCGACAGCCACCAGGCCGATCAGGCCGACCACCAATTCCTGCTGTTTCTGAGGGATTTCGCCGGTTTGACGGTGGATGACCCAGCCCAAACCGATGCACAACAAAGCCGCCAGGCCCACGCCCAGCCAAACTTTGGGCATCAGGTGGGTGTAGCCGGACTGCTTTAAAAAGCCGGCCACGATGCCGACAATCAGGGCAGCTTCTATGCCTTCGCGCAGGGTAATCAGTAGGGCGATCAGCATGGGCGGAATCCTTGTGAACGAAGATTTGATTATAGAACTCTAAATATATTGAATGCAAATTATTTTCAAATATATTGGTGAGGTGTGGGCGATGAAAGGGATATGGATGAATCAGGATGAGCAGGAGCTGGTGTTGAAGCCGGTTGGGTGGTGACTGTGGCCGATAGATATCATGCCGGGCGAAGAAAACTGAGATGGTGCGGAGTCGGTGAAGCGGTGAGAAAGGGGGACGATGAGGTTTGTCTGTAAAAAAGGCTACCTGAAAAGCGTAGGGGCTTTTCAGGTAGCCTGTTGTACCGCAGGGTTTACCAAATATCGGATTTGATTTTCCGGTTCAGGCCGGGGTGTTCGGCAATTTTGAATTCCGGCGTTTTGCCGCGCTTGAGCTGGTTGCGGTAGTCAGTAAGCAGCAGTTTCACGTAGGGCGATAGCCAGAGGATGGCGATCAGGTTGATCAGCGCCATGATGCCCATCGACAAATCGGCCAAATCCAACACCAGGCCGAGCTCTTGGGCGGCGCCGAAGAACACCATGCCCAATACCAGCAGGCGGAAAATCAGCACCACAGAGGGGTTGTTGCGCATGAATTGCACATTGCTCTCGGCATAGGCGTAGTTGCCGATGATGGTGGTGAAGGCGAACAGGAACAGCAAAACGGCCAGCAAATGCGGCGCGATGCTGCCGATTTGTTGTTGCAGGGCGGCTTGGGTGATTTGTGCGCCTTTGAGGGCCGGATCCAGATTGTCGGCCAGTAGGATGATGAAAGCCGAGCAGGAGCAGATGATCAGGGTGTCCACAAACACGCCCAGCATCTGAATCAGGCCTTGGCTGGCCGGGTGTTTGGTGTCGGCGGCGGCGGCGGCGTTCGGAGCGGAACCCATGCCGGCTTCATTTGAATAAAGGCCGCGTTTGACACCGTTCATCATGGCAATCGAAATAAGGCCGCCCAAGAAGCCGGAGCCGACGGAACGGAAGTCCAGCGCTTCGCTGACGATCAATTCGAATACGCGCGGCACTTCGCCGATGTTGGTGATGATCACATACAAGGCAATCAACAACCATAAGGCCGCCATAAACGGCACCAGGCCGGAGGCAATCTGCGCCACACGTTTAATGCCGCCGAAAATAATCGGCGCGGTGGCCAAAACCAGCAGGCCGCCCATCATGGGTTTGTCGATGCCCCAAGCCAGCTGGGCGGCATCGGCAATCACATTGGCTTGCAGGGCATTGAACACGAAACCGAAGGTGGCAATCAGGCTCAGAGAAAAAAGCACGGCCATCCATTTTTGTTTCAGGCCTTGGCTGATGTAATAGGCCGGGCCGCCGCGGAAACGGCCGGTTTCGGCGTCGCGCACTTTAAACAGCTGGGCCAGCGAGGATTCGGCAAAGGCCGAGCTCATGCCGACCAAGGCGGTGATCCACATCCAGAACACCGCGCCGGCGCCGGTCAGCCCCAGTTCGGGGTTGCGGGCGGAGGTGATGGCGATGGAGACGCCGACCACGTTGCCCATGCCGACGCGGCTGGCCAATCCGGTCACGAAGGCCTGAAACGGGGTAATGCTTTGGGCGCCTTTTTCGGCATGCCGTCCGCCCAGCATCTCGCGCACGCTGGGCGCAAACATGCGGATTTGCACGAAACCGGTGTAGAGGGTGAAAAAGAGGCCGGTGCCGATTAGCAGAATAATCAGCACTTCGTTCCATAGCAATCCGTTGAGCTTGTTGACTTGAGCGGTCAGCCACGGGATGAATTCGTCTGTCATCTAAAGGGGTCCTTTTGATTGTCTGTCATGCTGTGGTGCTGTTGCGGGCCGTTTGGCGGCGATGCGGTCCACATGGTTTCAAACGGGCGGATTTTAATCCAATTTAATTGCCGCCTGCGTTTTCTTTACATAGGTGTAGGAGGGGAAATCCGGCCGCAAAAAAGCCTCCGCATGGCGGAGGCTCGGTTGAATCCAAGAGGATTATTTCAATTTGGTTTCTTTGTACATCACGTGCTTGCGGGCAACCGGATCGAATTTTTTGATTTCCAGTTTGCCGGGCATGGTGCGTTTGTTTTTGGTCGTGGTGTAGAAGTGACCGGTACCGGCAGATGATTCCAATTTGATTTTGTCGCGCATTGTTCTGTTTCCTTAGGGGCAAGGGTGAAAATTAAGCTTCGCCGCGAGCGCGCAGGTCAGCCAGAACGGCGTCGATGCCGACTTTGTCGATGGTGCGTAGGGCGGCATTGGAAATGCGCAGACGCACCCAGCGGTTTTCGCTTTCAACCCAAAAACGGCGTGTTTGCAGATTCGGCAAAAAACGACGTTTGGTTTTGTTGTTGGCGTGTGATACGTTGTGGCCGGACATCGGGCGCTTGCCGGTCACTTTGCAAACTCGTGCCATGGTTAATCTCCAAACTTCTAAAAAAGTAAAACGCGGTTTATACCATAAAAAACATATCGGATTCAAGCAGGCGACGATGAGGCTACCTGAAAACGCCATGGTGCGGCCGGAAATTGTTGCGTTTAACAAACAACGCCGTACGCCGAGCGTTTTCAGGTAGCCTGAGACCTGGGCAACACCGCCAGATGTGGATGCCGTTCAAGGCAAGCGGGCGAGCAGTACCCATAGAGCATAAACGCACAAGGCAGAAATGCGCCGCAGATGGGGGGTGCAAGGGTCTCAGCCTATTGGGCGCTTGGGGCGCTGCGCTGCTTGAGGCCGCCGCCCAAGGCTTTATACAGATCGGCCAGGTTTTCCAACATCTTCAGCTGGTTGCCCAGCACGGCGGCGTCGGCGGCGTAGCTGCTGCGTTCGGCATCCAAAACATCGAGCGAGCTGGAAACGCCGTGGCGGTAGCGCAGGCGGATCAGGCGCAGTCGGTCGTTATAGGCTTTTTGGGTGTGCAGGTTGGCTTCATATTGCTGCTGCAGGGTTTCCCGCGCCACTAAGGCATTGGCAACGTCTTGGAAAGCCGATTGCACCGCTTTTTCGTAGGCGGCCACGGCGGAATGTTGGCGGATTTGAGCCACGTCTAAGCTGGCGCTCAGGCGGCCCCAGTTGAAGATGGGCAGGTGGATGGTGGGCGAGAAGGCCCAAGTGCGGTTGGCACCGCTGAACAGATTGCCCAAATCGTTGCTGCCGGTGCCGATGCTGCCGGTGAGGCTGATGCTGGGGAAGAAGGCGGCGCGGGCGGCGCCGATGTTGGCGTTGGCTTGGCGCAGATTGTGTTCGGCGGCACGGATGTCGGGGCGGTTTTGCATCACTTCGGAGACCAGTCCGGCGGGCAGGCGGCTGATGCGGAATTGGCGCGACAAGGGCAAGCCGGCCGGCAGATGATCGGGCAGCGGGCGGTTGATCAGCACCACCAAGGCGTTGCGCGCCTGTTCGCGCGCCCGCACGGCGGCGGCATGGTCGGCCTTGGCCGATTCGATGAGGGCTTCCATTTCGCGCAGATTCACGGCAGAAATCACGCCGGCGCGGTGTTGCAGCTGATAGAGGCGGTAGCTTTCCTGGCGGCTTTGCAGCACCTGTTCGGTCAGCTTGATGGATTCTTCGGCATAGCGTTCGTTGAAATAGGCTTTGGCCACGGCGGCCACCAGGCTCAGCTGGGCGGCATCGCGGGCGGCTTGGCTGCTGAAATAGCCCTGCAGGGCGGCCTGATTGTTGCTGCGGGCTTTGCCGAATAGATCGAGTTCGTAGGCGGCCACGCCCAAGCCGACGGAATAAGAAGCGGCAATATAGGATTGGCCGCTGGGGCTGAGGTCTTGCGCGATGCGGGCGCGGTTGCCGGCTGCGGTGGCGTTGAGGCCGGGCAGGGAGGCGGAACGGGTGATGGCGTATTGGGCGCGGACGGCTTCGGCGTTCAGTGCGGCCATGCGCAAGTCGGGGTTGTTGGCCAGTGCCAGCTCGATTAGGCTGTGGAGGCGCGGGTCGGCGAAGTAGTCGGCCCAGCCGACGGCGGCAGCCGGTGTTTGGCCGGCGGCGTAGTCGTAACGGAAGGTGGCGGGCACCTCCACTTGGGGCTGTTGGTAATCGGGCGCCAGCGTGCAGGCCGAGAGAACGGCGGCAGCCAGGGCGGCGGATAAAGGAGCGGATAAGGTTTTCATAAATGCATTTCCGGGGTTTCAGGTAGCCTCCATTCAGGTGCGGGCTACCTGAAACCATAGGTGTTAAAGCTTTCAGGTGGCCTTTGGTATGCAGCGGAAGGCTACCTGAACAATCGTGGTTTAATGTGGCTGGTGAGGCTGATCGGCGCCGGTGATGCCGTCGGCACGGGGCTTGCCCGGGAACAGCTTACGCACCACCACATAAAACACCGGCACCAGGAATACCGACAGCAGGGTGCCGATGCTCATGCCCCAGAACACAGTGGTGCCGATGGCGCGTTGGCTGGCCGAGCTGGCGCCGGAGGCGAAGTACAGCGGCACCACGCCCAAGATGAAGGCGAAGGAAGTCATCAGAATCGGGCGGAAACGCAGGTGCGCCGCTTCTACCGCCGCTTCCAAGGCGCTTCTGCCTTGGGCCTGCAGGTCTTTGGCGAACTCAATAATCAGAATCGCGTTTTTCGCGCTCAAACCGATGACGGTAATCAGGCCGACTTGGAAATAGATGTCGTTGAGGTAGAAAATCGGAATGCCCAGCGTACCGTTGACGAGATTGCGGCCGGCCACGCCGAGCACGATGCCGAGGAAGCCCAAGGGCACCACGAGAATCACCGCCAAGGGCACCGACCAGCTCTCATACAGAGCCGCCAATACCAGGAAGACGGCCAAGATGGCGAAAGCGTACAGCAAAGTGGTTTGGGTGGAACCTTTGGCCTGTTCGCGCGCCTGTCCTTTCCACTCCACGCTGTAACCGCCTTCCAGTTCGGCAGCCAGGCGTTCGATTTCCGCCATCGCGTCGCCGCTGGCGTAACCGCTGCCCACGCCGCTGCTCAAGGCCATGGCGGGGTAGCCGTTGAAGCGGGTGCTTTGCTCCATGCCGGTGGTCCACTCCGCCTTCATCACGGTGGACAAGGGCACGGCGGTGCCTTCGCCGTTCGGCACGGTCAGGGCCAGAATGCCTTCCGGCTGCATGCGGGTGGCCACGTCGGCCTGTACCATCACTTTCTGCAAACGGCCTTTGTTGGGGAAGTCGTTGACATAGGCGCCGCCCAAGGCCGCTGCCAAGGTGGTGCGGATGGCCGCCATATTGATGCCTTGGGCGGCGGCGGCGTGGCGGTCGATCTCCAGTTTCAGTTGCGGCGAGTCTTCCAGGCCGGAAGCGCGGCTGTCGGTAAACATGGGGTTGCCGCGCATTTTGGCCAGCAGTTGGTTGCGGGCATTCAGCAGCGCGTCATGGCCGGAGTTGTTGCGGTCTTGCAGGTAAAATTCTAAGCCGCTGTTGCCCAATTCGCTGATGGGCGGCGGATTGACGGCAATGGCAAAACCGTCTTTTACCGCGCCGCTCATCATCAGCTTGCCGGTGATGATGCGGGAAACAATCGAGGCTTCGCTGGCGATGCCGGGGCGGTCGTCCCAGTTTTTCAGCATCACGAAACCCATGGCCATATTTTGGCCGCTGCCGAAGAAGCTGAAGCCGGAAATGGTGATCATGTCCTGCACTTCGGGCGTGTCGCGCAGCACGCCTTCCACAGCCGCAATGGTGGCGTCGGTGCGCTCTTTGGAGGCGCCGGCCGGCAACTGCATGCTGACCATGATGTAGCCTTGGTCTTCAGAAGGCAGGAAGGAAGTGGGGATGCGGGTGAACACAAACAGGCCGATGGCGGTCATCGCCGCCCAAACCAGCATCATGCGGCCGCTGCGGCGCAGCAGCTTTTGCACGCGGGTGGAGTAGCGTTGGGTCATGCGGTCGAATTTGCGGTTGAACCAGCCGAAAACGCCTTTTTTCTCTTCATGGTGGCCTTTGGCTATCGGCTTGAGCATGGTGGCGCACAAAGCCGGGGTCAGGGTGAGCGCCAAGAAGGCGGAGAAGCTGATGGCAATGGCCATGGTGAGGGCGAACTGGCGGTAGATGTTGCCGGTGGCGCCGCTGAAAAAGGCCAGCGGAATAAACACCGATACCAGCACTGCGGTAATGCCGATCACGGCGCCGGAAATCTGCCCCATGGCTTTGCGGGTGGCCGGCAGCGGCGGCAGGCCTTCTTCGGCCATGATGCGCTCTACGTTTTCCACCACCACAATCGCATCGTCCACCACAATGCCGATCACCAGCACCATGGCAAACATGGTCAGCACATTGATCGACATCCCCAAGTAGTAGATGCCGGCAAAGGCGCCGAGCAGGGAGATCGGCACCACAATAGTGGGGATCAGGGTGTAGCGGATGTTTTGCAGGAAAATAAACATCACCGCGAATACCAACAGCATGGCTTCGCCCAAGGTGTACACCACTTTTTTGATGGAGATGTCCACAAAGGTGGAGGTGTCGTAGGGGGCCGACCATTTCATGTCGCCCGGGAAGAAGGCCTGCAGCTTTTCCATGCGCTCGCGCACCAGTTTGGCGGTGGCGGTGGCGTTGCCGCTGTTGGACAGCATCACGGCCACGCCCACCATCGGCCGGCCGTTGAGGCGGGTGCCCGAACTGTAGCTTTCGGAACCGATTTCCACCCGCGCCACATCGCGCAGATAAACATTGGCGCCGCTGCCGGTGCTTCTGAGTATGACGTTGCCGAATTCTTCAGGCGTACTGAGTTGGCCTTCCGCAGTGATGGTGGCGGTGATGGCCTGACCTTGGGCCGCCGGCAGGGAGCCGAGCGAGCCGGCGGAAATCTGAGCGTTTTGCGCGCTGATGGCGGCGGAGACGTCGGCAAACGACAGATTGAAACTTTGCAGTTTGGCCGGATCCACCCATACCCGCATCGCGCGCTGGGCGGCAAACATGCGCACCGCGCCCACGCCTTCTAGGCGTTGCAGCTCCGGCACAATATTGCGCTGGGTGTAGTCGGCCATTTCGGACAAGTCTTGGCTTTCCGAAGAAATGGCCAAGACCATGAGAAAGTTGGAGCGCGATTTAGAAACGGTTACCCCATATTGCTGCACCGTGGCCGGCAGGGTGGACAGCACTTCGGACAGTTTGTTTTGCACATTCATTTGTGCGAAGTCTTCGTCCACATCGGGCTGGAAGGTGAGGGTGACCGAGCCGGAGCCGCTGGAATCGGCGGAAGTGGACATATAGTCCAGCCCTTCCACGCCGTTCATGCTGCGTTCGATGACCGCCAATACGCTGTCTTCCATCACTTGGGCGGACGCGCCGGGATAGGTGGCGTTGAGCGTGATGGTGGGTGCGGCCACCGAAGGATATTGGGACACCGGCAGTTTTTTGATGGCAAACACGCCGGCCAGAATGATGAAGATGGAAATCACCCAGGCGAATACCGGGCGGTCGATAAAGAATTTAGCCATGTGCCTGCCCCTTTATTTTGCGGCCGAGGCGGCTTGGGCGTCGGAGGCGGGGGCTACCTGAAGCGCAGGTTCGGAGGCCGCGCCCACTTCTTGCGGCTGTACCTTTTCCGCGCCGAGCATGCCGGCAATCATGGTGCCGTTCACCACCACTTTGTCGCCGTCCTGCAGGCCGTCGGTCACAATCCAATGGCTGCCGTCTTGGCCGGAAATGGTGACCGGTTTCGGTTGCAGGCTGCCCTCGGCGTTGACCACCATCACGGTATCGGTTTTGCCGCGGGTAACCGCCTGTTGCGGCACTTTATAAGCACGGTTGATTTGCGCCTGCGGCAGGCTGGCGCGCACATACAGGCCGGGCAGCAGGATGTTGTCTTCGTTCGGCACTTCTACCCGCAAAGCCACTTGGCCGGTTTTTTGATCTACCGTGGGGTCGGCGAACAAGAGACGGCCTTTTTGCGGATACACGCTGCCGTCTTCCAGCAGGATGTCCACTTCCACCGCGCCGTTAACCGCCACCATGCGGCCTTCGGCGATTTCGCGGCGCAGCTTCATGGTTTCGGCGGCCGATTGGGTGACATTCACATACATCGGATGGGTTTGCTGGATTCTGGCCAGTACGGTTGCCCCGCCGGCCGTAACCAAATTGCCTTCCGATACTTCGGAGCGACCGATGTAACCGGAAATCGGCGCGGTGATGCGGGCATGGTTCACATTGACCCGCGCCGAGCGGATGGCGGCACGGGCAGCGCTCACATTGGCTTCGGCCGCCCGTTTGGCGGCCACGGCGGCGTCATATTCCTGTTTGCTGATGGCATCCGCCTCTACCAGCGGGCGGTAACGGGCCAGGTCGGCATTGGCTTTGGCCAGCGCCGCTTCGGCGGAGGACAGCTGTGCGCGGGCGCTTTCCAAACCGGCGGCATAGGCGGCATCATCCAATTGGTACAACACTTGGCCGGCCTGCACATGGCTGCCTTCCTGGAACAGGCGGCGCAAAATAATGCCGCTGACTTGGGCGCGGACTTCCGACGAGCGGTGCGGCTCCAGACGGCCGGGCAATTCGGTGCGGACGGTGATGTCTTCGGCCTTAACGGTGGTCACGCCGACCACCGGCGGTTTTTTCTCGCCCTGTTGCGCTTTTTTGTCGCCGCCGCAGGCCGCCAAGGCCAGCGCGGCGGCCACGGCCAGAATGTGCCAACGCACAGCGGATTGTCCAAACGGTTTGATGTATGCCATGTTTGATTACCTTGTTGATGTCAGTTGTTCCGCAACAGTTCGGATTGGAAAGATTTGCCGGTCAGGCTACCTGAAAAAGGGGCGGCCCAACCGGTTTAGGCCGCCCCGCGCGGTTCGGAGCAGCCGGTTGTAAAATCAAGTCGGCGCATTATACATACAACGATGTATGCTTTGCCACGCCAATTCTTCAGGTGTGGCAGCGGCGCGACGGCGCGTTGGCCGTTTGGGCGAAACGGTTTGGACAAGGCAGGCTGTGCATGACACAATCCCGTGAACCACTTCCTACCAAACGAGTTTGGCACAGCCATGAGAAAAACCAAAATCGAAGCCCAAAAAACGCGCCAGCACCTGCTGAAAGCAGCATTAGATACCTTCTATTTGCGCGGCATGACGCGTTCTTCTTTGAACGAGATTGCGCAAAATGCCGGTGTCACCCGAGGCGCGCTGTATTGGCACTTCAAGAATAAAGAAGATTTGTTCGAGAGTCTCTTTCAGCAGATGTTTACCGAGATTTCCGCCCAATTGGCCGAAGACATCGAGCGCGGCTCGCCGGACATCTGGCAAAGCTGGGAAGAGGCCACCATCAATATTTTCGTGCGTTTGGAGTCGGACGAAGTATTCCGAAAATTCTGCAACGTGTTGCATACCAAATGCGAATATACCGAGCAGAACCATTCCATCGTCAAAATCATGCGCAGTTACCAAGACATGTGGCGGCGCCAGCTTTGCCAGGTGCTGGAACTGAGTTTGGCGCAGAAAAAACTGCCGGAAAACTTAGACCGCAGCTTGGCCGTCACTTATATGATGTCGGTTATCGGCGGCCTGATTGATATTTGGATGAATATGCCCGAGCAGTTTTCCGTCAGCCAAACCGCACCGCGCATTATCCGGGCGGCCATGGCCTCTTTGCAGAGCAGCCCTGAGTTTTTGTTGCCGGAGAAGGGGCGAAAAAGCAGCTGAGCGAACGGCTTGCTGCGGGCTGAGACCTTTGCAAAACCCCCATCTGCGGCGCATTTCTGCGTTGTGCGCTGCTCGCTCGCTTGCCTATCTATATGATATGTCTTCGCTTGCTGTGCTGCTACGCCTTGAACTGCATCCACATCTGGAGGTTTTGCAAAGGTCTCAAGCTGTCAATGTGGCGCGCCGCCTGTCGGTTTAACAGGCGGCGCGCTTATTTTCTTTTGCTTGCAGACGGCTAAATGCCGCTGCCGGCCATCGGGCCGGGTCAGCGTTGGAGATTGATGCTGCCGCCGGCGTTCAGCTGGCCGTCGGCATGGTTGGCATTCAGGTAAGAGGAGGCCAAATCGGCGCAGCAGCCGCAACAGGTGGCCACGCCCAAGCTGTTTTGCAGGTCGTTCAAGGTGGTGGCGCCGGCGGCCACGGTTTCCTGAATTTGGCGGTCGGTAATGGCGTTGCAGACACAGACGAACATGATCTTCTCCACAAAACCCGATGGACGGGCAAATAATTGAGAATAAATTTCGTTCCTGCATCATAATCAAAAATAAATTCGCGCGCAAGCCTCCTTGTTCCGGAGTGCCGGGCAGACCCGGCCGACACTTTATAGTAGAATGCGCTTCCTTTTTCGGCGATACCGCATTCATGAGTCACTCCACCGTTTCCCGCCCGCCTTTGTGGCCGTATTTTGTTTTGGCCGTCTTGGCCGTTGCGGCCGACCAAATCACCAAAATCATGGTGTTGAACCATATTCCGTTTCAGGCGCGGCTGCCTGTGATTAACGGTTTCTTTGATTTGACCCACGTTTACAATCCCGGCGCGGCGTTCAGTTTTCTGGCCGATGCCGGCGGCTGGCAGAAATATTTTTTCACCGGCTTCGCCGTGGTTGTCTGCCTGTATTTGGGCCGCAACATTCTGAAGCGCGAGTTTCGCGGATGGTCTGCCTGGGCGGCGGCCATGATTATGGGCGGGGCAATCGGCAATGTGATCGACCGGCTGCTCTACGGCCATGTGGTCGATTTCCTGCTGGTGTATTGGCGCAATCATTATTACCCCGCCTTCAATATTGCCGACAGCTTTATCTGCGTCGGTGCCGCCCTGTTTGTGTGGGCCGGTATTCAAGAGGCGCGCCGGGAAAAGCGGCAACAGGCTACCTGAAACACACACGGATCCGATATCAATGAGCAAAACCATTGTCCTGGCCAATCCGCGCGGCTTTTGCGCCGGCGTGGACCGCGCCATCAATATTGTCGAGCGCGCACTGGAAGAATACGGCGCGCCCATCTATGTGCGCCATGAAGTGGTACACAATAAATTTGTGGTGGACAATCTGCGCGAAAAAGGCGCGGTGTTCATTGAGGAATTGAGCGACGTGCCCGAAGGCGCCACCTTGATTTATTCCGCCCACGGCGTATCCAAAGCCGTGCAGCAGGAAGCCGCCGAACGCGGTTTCCGCGTGTTCGACGCCACCTGCCCGCTGGTCACCAAGGTGCACAAAGAAGTGGCGCGTTTGGACGAGCAGGGCTATCAGATCATCATGATCGGCCATGCCGGCCACCCCGAAGTGGAAGGCACCATGGGCCAGCTGTCGCCGGGCGCCATGCTGCTGGTGGAAACCGTGGACGACGTGGCCAAACTGGCCGTGCGCGACAGCGAAAAGCTGGCTCACGTGAGCCAGACCACTTTGTCGGTGGACGAAACGCGCGACATCATCGAGGCGCTGAAAGCCCGTTTCCCGCACATCCGCAGCCCGCATAAAGAAGACATCTGCTACGCCACCACCAACCGCCAAGAAGCGGTGAAGCAACTGGCGGCCGAGTGCGATATCGTGATAGTGGTGGGTTCGCCCAATTCCTCCAACAGCAACCGTTTGCGCGAAGTGGCTGCCCTGCGCGGCGTGGATGCCTATATGGTGGACAATGCGGGCTACCTGAAAGCCGAATGGTTTGTCGGCAAAAACCGCGTGGGCGTGACCGCGGGCGCGTCGGCGCCGGAAGTGCTGGTGCAGGAAGTGATCGCCACCATCCGCGGCTGGGGGCACGAAGCGGTTATCGAAGGCGAGGGCGAGGCGGAAAGCATTGTGTTTGTGCTGCCGAAAGAGCTGCGCTGATTGCCTTATGGATATGCAAGAGGCTACCTGAAAGGCTTTCAGGTAGCCTTTTTTGTTGGCACCGCTTCTTAGGGCATCGGGCGGATGGTGAGAATCTGCTTGCTGTGGCCGAAGGGGCCGTGCAGGTCGTGCAGCACGCTGCTGGTGAGGCCGATGCCGTCGCTGCCGAACTGTTGGGTGGTTTGCAGGCCGAGCCAAGCGCCTTGGGGACGGCGGTAGAGGTGGATTTGCAGGTCGATATTGGGGAAGGCCCAATCGCGGGCGGGCAGGCCGGTGCGCGGCACAATGCCGTTGGCGGTGTCCACCAAGCCCATCAGGCGCACGAAATCGTCGGTGGGTTCGCCTTCCACCATATCGGTTTGGTTGGTGAGCCAAACCAGGCCCTGGCCGTTGCGCCGGCCGCCGTCGCGCAGGCTGATGGAGCGGATGTAGCCGCCTTGCCAGTGGCCCATGTCCGGAAAATCGGGCAGTTCGTGCGGCAGGGCGACCGGGGCATCTTCCAAGCCGGCCACCGCGCGGGTGTCGCCGGTTTGCATGCGCCAGGCGCGGGCGGTGAGGCAGGGACGGCCGCCGGCTTCCATTTGTGCTTCGACCAGCTCGATGGTGCGGCCGGGGCGCAGGGTGCGGGTGACGATGCTGAATTCGCCGAAGGGAATCAGGCCGAGGATGTCGAGGCTGATGCGGCCGATGCGCAGATGATCGGCCGGAGCGTGGCGTTCGAGCTCGCGGGTGAGCAGGCCGGTGGCGGGCGCCATGTGCTGCTCGTGTTCGTTCCAAGCGCCTTGGGCGTGTTCGGTGCTGCGGTAATGGGCGACGCTGCTGCCGTCGCTGCGCTGTTCGCGGCCGATGGCTTGGTAGTAGGCGGGCATGGTTTCTCCTTGTGAATAAAGCGGGGCTTTGCGGTCTCAGCCTGTGGTCGATGGCGCGGCAGGCTACCTGAAAACGGCAAGCGGTAGTCGGGCCGGTGCTTAGCGGCGGCGCACCATCTCCCAGGCGGTCTGCACGGCGGCGAGCAGGCTGCCGCCGTCGGCACGGCCGCTGCCGGCGAGGCTGAGGGCGGTGCCGTGGTCGACCGAGGTGCGCACGAAGGGCAGGCCGAGGGTGATATTGACGCCTTGGCCGAAGGAGGCGTATTTCAATACCGGCAGGCCTTGGTCGTGATACATGGCGAGCACGGCGTCGGCCTCTTGCAGCATAAAGGGTTGGAACAGGGTGTCGGCGGGGAAGGGGCCGCGGATGTCCCGGCCTTGGCGGCGCAGCTCGGCCAGCTCGGGTTCGATGATGTCGATTTCTTCGCGCCCCAAATGTCCTTGTTCGCCGGCGTGCGGGTTGAGGCCGGCCACCAGAATCCGCGGTGCGGCCAGGCCGAATTTCTGCTGCAAATCATGATAAAGAATGTCGAGCACCGAGCGCAGCAATTGCCGGCTGAGGGCGGCGGGCACGTCTTTCAGCGGCAGGTGGGTGGTGGCCAGCGCCACGCGCAAGCCGCCGCCGGCCAGCATCATCACCACTTGCGGGGTGCCGCTTTTGTCGGCCAGGTATTCGGTGTGTCCGCTGAACGGCACGCCGGCGTCGTTGATGATGCCTTTGTGCAGCGGGGCGGTAACCATGCCGGCAAACAGGCCGCTGCGGATGCCGTCGTAGGCGCGGTCGAGCAGGGCCAAAACATAGGCGGCGTTGGCGGCATCCAACACGCCGGCCCGGCAGGGCGCGTGTAATGGGGTGTGCAGCACTTCCAAAACGCCGGCGGGCGGTGCTTGTTCGGGGCAGAAAGGCCGGATGGCGGTGTTGAGGCCGAGCACGCGGGCGCGTTCGGCTAGCAGGTGTTGGTCGCCGAGCACCACGCAGCGGCAGGGCAGCTCGGCGGCGGCCAAGCCGAGACAGATGTCGGGGCCGATGCCGGCGGGTTCGCCGGAGGTAACGGCCAGAATGGGCGGGGATAGGGGCATGGGGCTACCTGAAAAGCGGTGATGAAGGCAGGAGAGTGTGTTCAGGCGGCTTGCGCTAGTGCGTGGAGGCTACCTGAAAGTTTAGGTATGGTCGGAATCGGCTTGGGTGGCTGGTTCCGGCGGCAGAAATACGTTTACGCCGCGTTCGCAGCGTGTCAGCCGGCCGGCAACGGCCTGCTCCAGCAGTTTGTCGTTTTCCGGCAGGGCGGCGCGCGGCGCTTCGGGGTGGTAGAGATGATAGGCGACGGCGGCGAATTTCAGGTTGGCCCGTTTGCCGCCGCGGTTGAACAGGCGGGCGACAAATTCGCTGTCTTCGCGCCCCCAGCCGACAAAGTCGTTGTTGAAGCCGTTGACGGCCAGCGCGTCGCTGCGGAAAAAGCCCATATTGCAGCCGCGGATGCCGTGGAACCAGCCGGTTTTTTCTTTTTTCAGCACGGCAGCGGAGAGCCAGGGCAGGCGGCAGGCCGACAGGCGTTTTTCCCAGCGTTTTTCCAAGCCTTTTTCGTACCATTTCAACACGCGGTAGGCCGAAGGGTCGGCCAGCAGTTCGGCGGTTTTGCCTTCGGTGAGCACCACGCGGCTGCCTTGCACGAACAGGCCTTTGCGGGCGGCGCGAACATGGTCGGCAATGAATTGAGGGTGCAGCACCATGTCGCCGTCTATCATCACGATATAGTCGCCGCGGGCGGCGGCCAGCGCCCGGTTGCGCGATTCGGCCAGGCGGAAGCCGTCGTCGGGTTGCCAGATATGGTGCAGCGGCACGGGAAAATCTGTCTGCTGGCGGCGGATCAGCTCGGCTGTGGCTTCGCCCGAGCCGTCGTCGGCCACCAGCACTTCGTCGGGCAACCGCTTTTGGGCTTTTACCGACTGCAACACCGCTTCCAAAGCATCGGGGCGGTTGTAGGTGGTGATGATCAGGGAAACGCCGAGCCTTTGGTTGGCTTCGTTCAGCTTGACGTATTTGTAGTAGGCACCCATGGCGTTGGCGGCGGAGATCACCCAGCCGTCGCCGCCCGAAAGAAAACCGCGTTTGAAGACATAGCTTTTGATGAAGGCGGCCAGGCCGTGGCCGACGGCGGCGGCAACAGACGTGCGTTTGCGGAACTGCTGCTGTTCGGCAAACAGGCTGGTGTAGCGCTGCATTTTGTCGATTAAGTCGGCGGCGCCGTCGAAGGAGTAATGCAGCAGGGGGCTGGGGAGGTGGCGGATTTCGGCCTGCTCGGGCAGCTCCAGCGATTCGTGGACGCGGCGGTTGTTAAAGCGGACGGCGGCTTTGTGGTAGAGCCGGCGCACGGGGTCGGGCGACCAGCCGCAGGTGGTGATCGGGCGGCCGCGGTAGTGGTTGAGGCGGGGTAGGGTGAAGACGGTGTGCGGCCGGTCGAGCGGGAGGCTGCGGATTTCGGCCATCAGTTCGGGGGTAACGATTTCGTCGCTGTCGATGTTGAGAATCCAATCGTGGCGGGCCAGTTCGGCGGCGCGGTTTTTCAGCGGGCCGAAGCCGATGAAGGGGCTGTGGTACAGGCGCACGTTGGGAAAGGAAGCGGCGATGTCGGGCGTGCGGTCGGTGGAGCCGTTGTCCAAAACAATGATTTCGTCGAAACCGGCCAGCGCGCTCAGGCTTTGGGCCAGGTATTTTTCGGCGTTTTTCACCGGCATGGTAACGCTGATGGGCAGGGAGGCGGACATGGGCGGTTTCCTGTGGGTTTCAGGTAGCCTGGTGCGTTTGGCGGGCTACCTGAAAGATGGGCGGGAGGCGATTATAAGGCCTGGGTGTTTATCCTGCATACAGCACGAAAATGGCCGGCCGTTTGTGCAGATCGGGCAGTTGCGGCAGTTTTTTCCAGTCGGCCACGCTGCGGCTGACGATGGTTTGGCTCGGCAGGGTGAGGTCGCAGGCGGCGGTGAGGCGGGTGGCGGGGTGCAGCGCGGTGAGGGCGTCGGCCAAGAGGGCGTTGTTGCGGTAGGGCGTTTCGATGAAGATTTGGGTTTCGTTTTGCTCGCGCGAGCGTTTTTCCAGGGCTTTCAGGTAGCCTGTGCGTTCTTGTTTGTCGGTGGGCAGATAACCTTTGAAGGCAAACGATTGGCCGTTGCTGCCGGAAGCCATCAGGGCGAGCAGGATGCTGGAGGGGCCGACCAGGGGTTGCACGGCGAATCCGGCCTGATGGGCCAGCGCCACCAGCTGTGCGCCGGGGTCGGCCACGGCGGGGCAGCCGGCTTCGCTGAGCAGGCCGAGGCTGCGGCCTTGGTGCAGCGGTTGCAACAACTCGGGCAGGCTGCGCGGGTCGGTATGTTCGTTTAAGGTGCACAGATTGAGTTCGCGGATGGGGGTGTGCACGCCGAGGTGTTTCAGATGGGCGCGGGCGGTTTTTTCGGCTTCGACGACGAAGTCGGTCAGGCCGGTAATCTGCGCCTGCTCGTGTGGTAGGAGGCAGGGGGTGTCGGACGTGCCCAGCGGGGTGGGAATCAGATAGAGGGTAGGGGGCATTTCAGGTAGCCTTGTGCGGGAATGGGGTTGGATTTACAACACAGTGATGCCTTCGGCATGCAGGAAGTCCACCAGTTTGAACACCGGCAGGCCGATGAGGGCGTTGGGGTCGGTGCTGTCGATGCGCTCGATCAGGGCGCTGCCTAGACCTTCGCTTTTGGCGGCGCCGGCGCAATAAACGGCGTCGGGTTCGCGTTTCAGGTAGCCTTCGATTTGCGCGGCGCTCAGCGGGCGCATGTGCACCACGGTGTGGTCGGTGTGCTGCTGCAGGCGGCCGCTGGCGCTGTTGAGGAGGCAGAGGGCGCTGTAAAACTCGATGCGGCGGCCGGATAATTCGGCCAGCATTTGTTGTGCTTTGGCGACGCTCATCGGTTTGCCGAGCTGGTGGCCGTTGCACCAGGCCACTTGATCGGCGCCGATGATCAGGTGTTGCGGATAAGTTGCAGCCAGCGAGCGGGCTTTGCCGCAGGCCAGGCGCAGGGCGGTGTCGGCGGCTGATTCGCCCGGCAGCGGGGTTTCGTCGCAGTCGGGGCGGGCGGTATCGAAAGGCAGGCCGAGGGTGCGCAACTGTTGTTGGCGGAAGACGGAAGTGGAGGCCAAAATCAGGGGGAGCGGTGCAGACATGACGGCGGAAACGGAGCGGATGAGAAAGTGAAAAACATTTGACGCTAAAGCGGCAAAATTATATCATGGCGCGTTTATGTTAGACCCTATTTTGATTGATCCGGCCGCGTTTGCGCGCGAGCGGCAGAGCCTGGAAGGCGAAGTGGCGCTGGCCGATTTGCACGAGCGGGTGGCCGCACACGAATACTTGGCTTCCAATGAGGCCAAGGTGGCGTTCCGTTTGCAGGGCGGTGTGGACCGTTGGCAACGCCCTTATTTGGATTTGGCGGTGTCGGCCGATCTGCCTTTGGTTTGCCAGCGCTGTCTGCAGCCGATGTCTGTGGCTTTGGATGAGCAGGCGCACATTGTGCTGTTTGCCGACGAGGCGGCTCTCGATGAAGCGATGCTGGCCGACGATGAGTTGGAAGGCATGCTGTTGTCGCCCGAGCTGGATGTGGCGGAGCTGCTGGAAGACCAGCTGCTGATGGCGGTGCCCTATTCGCCGCGCCATGAAGACTGCAGCAATCAGGCATTGGCGGACATCAATCAAAACAGCAAACCCAATCCTTTTGCCGTTTTGGCAGGGCTGAAAAACAGCCGCTAAGTATTTTTATTTTCAGGAGCTAGACATGGCCGTTCAACAAAACAAAAAATCTCCCTCTAAACGCGGTATGCACCGTTCTCACGATGCGCTGACTGCGCCTGCTCTGTCTGTGGACAGCGCCACCGGCGAAGTACACCGCCCGCACCACATTTCCCCCAACGGCATGTACCGCGGCCGTAAAGTGGTGAAAGCCAAGGACGAATAAGGCCTGATTGAAGGCAGCAAAAGCCAGAAGATTGCCCGTGCAATTGCTGGCTTTTTTGTATTCGGGCCGTTGCATTCGGCCGCACAGCGTTTCAGAACGAGGAAACCATCATGCCGGAAAAAATTTGGTATACCTACGACGACATTCACCGCGCCATCCGAAATCTGGCGGCAAAAGTGCAGGCATCCGGTACGGCCTACGATGCCATGATTGCCATCGGCGGCGGCGGTTTCATCCCGGCACGCATGCTGCGCTGCTATCTGAATATCCCGATTTATGCGGTGACCACCGCTTATTATCTGAATGATGCCGATTACGGCACACGCAATGAAATCAGCAAAATCCAATGGCTCGATCCGCTGCCGCAATGCCTGAAAGGCAAAAACGTGCTGGTGGTGGACGAGGTGGACGACAGCCGCGTAACGCTCGAATTCTGCCTGCGCGAACTGCAAAAAGAAGATCTCGGCGTGATCGGCGTGGCCGTATTGCATGAGAAAATCAAAGCCAAAAAAGGCGTGCTGCCCGAAGGCTTGCCCTATTTCAGCGGCTTGGTAACCGAAGATTTGTGGATCAATTATCCGTGGGATGCCGAAGACATCGACGCCCACAATGCGCAGGCAGCGGCCGGCAAAGCGTCGGCCTGAGCGCTTTCATGTGCCTGAAACGGTTTTCAGGTAGCCTGAAGCGGCGCCGGGTTTTCGGCGCGACCAAACAAAACACGCACACGCTGCCCGGCATTCGGGCAGTATTCGAACAGCAAGATGGATAATGCAATGATTACACTGGCAGTAGATGCCATGGGCGGTGACGAGGGCCTGCAGGTTACCCTGCCGGCGGTGACCGCATTTTTGGCCGAAAAAACCGATGTGTCGCTGGTGTTGGTGGGCGACGAAGCGCGTGTTCGGGCCGGTCTCGGCTCGCAGGCCGACCATCCCCGTCTGAGCATCGTGCATGCCGCCGAAGTGGTGGGCATGGACGAAGCGCCGCAGTCCGCATTGAAAAACAAGAAACATTCTTCCATGCGACTGGCGGTGCAGCAGGTGAAAGACGGCCACGCCCAGGCGGCGGTGTCGGCCGGCAACACGGGTGCGTTAATGGCCACCGCCCGCTTTGTGTTGAAAACCCTGCCGGGCATCGACCGGCCGGCGATTGCCAAGTTTATGCCCTCCAAAGGCGGCAGCCTCACGCTGATGCTCGATTTGGGCGCCAATGTGGATTGCACTGCCGAACAGCTGGTGCAGTTTGCCGTGATGGGCAGCGAGCTGGTGGGTGCGCTCTATCCCGAGCGCGGCCGCCCGCGCATCGGCCTGCTCAATGTGGGCACCGAAGACATCAAAGGCAGCGGCGTGATTAAGGAAACCTACACCTTGTTGAACAACAGCCCGCTCAATTTCGTCGGTAATGTAGAAGGCAATGCCGTGTTCGGCGGCGAGGTGGACGTGGTGGTGGCCGACGGTTTCACCGGCAATGCCGTATTGAAGGCCATCGAAGGCGCGGTTAAATTTATCGGCGGCGTGATCAAAGAGGAATTCAGCCGCAGCTGGATCAACAAATTGGGCGCCCTGTTGGCCCTGCCGACCTTGAAAGGTTTTAAAAACCGCTTGGATCCGCGCAAATTCAACGGCGCGATTTTCCTCGGCTTGCGCGGCATCGTGATCAAAAGCCACGGCGGCACGGATGCGGAAGGCTTCCGCTATGCTTTGTTGGAGGCTTACCACGAAGTGAAAGCCGGTTCGATGGCGAAAATCGAGCAGGGCGTGGCAGCGCAGCTGGCCCAAATGGAAGCCGCCACAGCAGCGGCAGAGACAGCCGAACAGGCTACCTGAAAACTTTGTGGCAAGCCTGTTGGCGTAACTTTCCGGGCAGAACATGGAAATACTGCGTTGAGGCAGACAAAACCGCCCGCAGCGCCTACAATACACGTTTTCGATTTTGACTCTAAACACTATGACCTACGCCAAGATTCTCGGTACCGGCAGCTATCTGCCCGCCAAACGCATGAGTAATGATGATTTGGCCGAAATCGTTGAAACATCCGACGAATGGATTACCGCCCGCACCGGCATCAAGGCGCGCCATATTGCCGCGGCGGACGAAAAAACCAGCGATCTGGCCGCAGCGGCGGCACAACAGGCCCTGCAGGCCGCCGGCGTATCGGCGGAGGACATTGACCTGATTATTGTGGCCACCGCCACGCCCGATATGCAGTTTCCCGCCACCGCCACCATCGTGCAGCAGAAACTCGGCATCCACGGCTGCCCGGCCTTTGACGTGCAGGCGGTGTGTGCCGGTTTTATGTATGCGCTGACCACGGCCAATGCCTACATCAAAAGCGGCATGGCGAAAACCGCGCTGGTGATTGGCGCCGAAATTTTCAGCCGCATTGTGGATTGGCAAGACCGCCGCACCTGCGTGTTGTTCGGCGACGGCGCCGGCGCGGTGGTATTGGGCGCATCTGAGGAAGCGGGCATTTTGCACAGCATTCTGCGGGCCGACGGCCGCTACGGCCATCTCTTGCAGGTGCCCGGCCAGATTGCCGACGGCGGTATTGAGGGCCTGCCGTTTGTGCAGATGGACGGGCAGGGCGTATTCAAATTTGCCGTAAAGGCCTTGGCCAAAGTAGGCGAAGAAGTGATGGCCGAGGCCGGTATCGGTGCCGAACAGGTGGACTGGGTGGTGCCGCATCAGGCCAATTTCCGCATCATTGAGAGCACGGCCAAACACTTGAAACTGAGCATGGATAAAATCATTCTTACGGTGCAGGAGCACGGTAATACGTCCGCCGCGTCGATTCCGCTGGCTTTGGACCAAGGCATCCGCGACGGCCGCATCCGCCGCGGCCAAACCCTGCTGCTGGAAGGCATCGGCGGCGGCTTTGCCTGGGGCGCGGTGCTGTTGAAGTATTGAGGCACTGCACAGAACACCACACAATAACAACAGGCTACCTGAAACGCTTTCAGGTAGCCTGAGACCTTTGCAAAACCCCCATCTGCGGCGCATTTCTGCGTTGTGCGCTGCTCGCTCGCTTGCCTATCTTCATGATATGTCTACGCTCGCTGCGCTGCTACGCCTTGAACTGCATCCACATCTGGGGGTTTTGCAAAGGTCTCAGCCTGTTGCATGATACCGAGAACACAAGCGCTTATGAACAAACAAAAAAGACAAGAGATTTTCGAGCGGTGGCAGACGGCCAATCCGCATCCGACCACCGAGCTGGTTTACCACAGCCCGTTTGAGTTGCTGATTGCGGTGCTGCTGTCGGCACAGGCCACCGACGTGGGGGTCAACAAGGCCACCGCCAAGCTGTTTCCGGTGGCGAATACGCCGCAGGCGATGTTGGATTTGGGCTTGGAGGGCGTGATGGCCTACACCAAAACCATTGGTCTGTACCAGACCAAGTCGAAACACATCATGGAAACCTGCCGCATTTTGCTGGAACGGCACGGAGGGGAAGTGCCACAGACGCGCGAGGAGTTGGAGGCTTTGCCGGGAGTAGGGCGCAAGACGGCGAATGTGGTGCTGAACACCGCATTCGGCCAGCCGACCATGGCGGTGGATACGCATATTTTCCGAGTGGCGAACCGCATGAATTTGGCGCCCGGCAAGAATGTGCGGGAAGTGGAAGACAAGCTGCTGCGGGTGATTCCGAAAGTCTTTTTGCAGGATGCCCATCACTGGCTGATTTTGCACGGCCGCTATGTTTGCAAGGCGCAGAAGCCGCAGTGCGAGTCTTGCATTGTGGCCGATTTGTGCGAGTACAAGGGTAAAACAGTGGCTGTGGCCAGTTGAAGAAAGGAGTAAAGGCTACCTGAAAGTTGTGATGCAGCTTTCAGGTAGCCAAAGGCTTTTGCCAAACCCCATTTGCGGCGCATTTCTGCGTTGTGCGTTTATGCCCTATGGGTACTGCTCGCTCGTTTGCCTATCTATCTGATATATCTGTCCCACAGGGATTCCTGGCGTTCACGTTCGCTGCGCTGCTACGCCTTGAACTGCATCCACATCTGGGGGTTTTGAAAGGTCTCAGCCTGTTTGATGAGACAGACGATGTGTTTGACCTCGCCGCCGAACGGCGTGTTTGCTCAGTATCTCAAAAACGGTTAGGCATAAAAACAGACCTCCAAACGGAGGTCTGTTTTTATGCCGGATCGTATCAGTGTACGTCTTTCCAGTATTCTTTCTTCAGGAAGTAGGCCAAAGGCAGCATTACAGCGAAGAGGAACAGCAGCACGATATAGCCGATTTGTTTGCGCTGGATTTGCGCCGGTTCGCCCATGTACACCATATAGGCCACCAAATCTTTCATATCGTTGTCGTAATCGCGCGATACCACATCGCCATTGGGCAGACGACGGCTCTTCAGACCGGTGGATTCCCAATACAGCTTGGGCACCATATTGCCGTGTGCGTCTTTTTCCATTACCGGATTGCCTTCTGCATCCAGTTCGACGGCGCGAATGCCTTGTTGCTCCCACAAGGGGTGCGGCATACCGACTTTGTCGAACACGGTGTTGTTCCAACCGGTGGCGCTGGTCGGATCTTTATAGAAACCGCGCATATAGGCATACAGATAGTCGGCACCGCGGGAGCGGGCAATCAGGGTCAGATCGGGCGGCGCCTTGCCGAACCAGCGTTCGGCGTCTTTGGGATCCATGGCCGACTGCATCACTTCGCCGACTTTGTCGGTGGTGAACATCAGGTTTTTCTTGATTTCTTCTTCAGACAAACCCAAGTCTTGCAGACGGTTGTAACGCATGCCGCTGGCCGAGTGGCAGGAGAGGCAATAGTTGGTGAAGATCTGTGCGCCGCGTTGCAGGCTGACTTGGTCGCCCAAGTCGATGTCAACGGGCTCGTAGTGGCCGCCGCCGGCGGCGAAGCTGCTTAAGGGTGCTGCCAGCAGGAGGGCAGCAAACCAGTTTTTCCAAGTTTTTTTCATTTGTGCCGCCCTCATCAAATCAGAATCGCAAACAGGTAAGAACCCACTACCGCAATGGCTACGTAAACGAAGAACATCACTTTGTTGCGGGCGGTGCTCATGGTTACGCGCTCAGGTACCTGACGGTCTTTGTCCATTTTGGTGTAAACGGGCATCAGCAGGAAGAAGGCGAAGTAGATGATGCTGAGGATTTGCGCCACAATGGTGCGGGTGTCGGTGGCCACTTTGGCCCCCAAAATACCTAAGCCGATGAAGGAAATGATGAACAAGACCAACATGGCCTTGAAGATGGGGCCGCGGTAACGCACGGATTTCACCGGCGAGCGGTCAAGCCAGGGCAGCAAGGCAATCAATACCACAGCGGCGCCCATGGCCAATACGCCCCATACTTGGGTGCCGGCGAAAGAGGGGACGGCACGCAGAATGGCATAGAAGGGGGTGAAATACCAAACCGGAGCGATGTGAGCCGGGGTTACCAAGGGGTTGGCCGGGTCGAAGTTCGGCGCTTCGAGGAAGTAGCCGCCGCCTTCGGGGGCGAAGAACATGATGGCACTGAAAACGATCAGGAACACCACCACACCCAAAATGTCTTTCACGGTGTAGTAGGGATGGAAGGGAATGCCGTCCAAGGGGATGCCGTTTTCGTCTTTCAGTTTTTTGATTTCCACGCCGTCGGGGTTGTTGGAACCCACTTCGTGCAGGGCGATCAGGTGGGCGACCACCAAGCCGACCAATACCAGCGGTACGGCAATCACGTGCAGGGCGAAGAAACGGTTCAGGGTGACGTCGGAAACGTTGAAGTCGCCGCGGATCCAGGTGGACAAATCGGGACCGATTACGGGAATGGCGGCAAACAGGTTAATGATTACCTGTGCGCCCCAGAACGACATCTGACCCCAAGGCAGCAAATAGCCCATAAAGGCTTCGGCCATCAGTGCCAAGAAAATCAGGGAGCCGAACACCCACACCAACTCGCGCGGTTTTTTGAACGAGCCGTAAATCAGGCCGCGGAACATGTGCAGATACACCACCACGAAGAACATGGAGGCACCGGTGGAGTGCATATAACGGATGATCCAGCCGCCGGAAACGTCGCGCATGATGTATTCCACGGCGGTGAAGGCGGCGGGGAGGTGGTATTGGTTCAGGTTGCCGTCGGGCTTGTAGTTCATGGTCAGGAAGATGCCGCTGACGATTTGGATCACCAGCACCAGCAAGGCCAGGGAACCGAAGAAATACCAAAAGTTGAAGTTTTTCGGCGCGTAATACTCGGTTACGTGCTCTTTCATCATTTTGGACAGGGGGAATCGGGCATCCACCCAGCCTAATAATGCTTTAGCCTTATTATTGGTTTGGTTTGTCATGATTTGCCCCTTGGATTAGTCTTCGCCCACCAAAATTGTGGTTTCGGAGAGGTATTTGTAAGGCGGGATGACCAGATTGGTCGGCGCGGGTACGCCTTTATAGACGCGGCCGGCCAAGTCGAATTTGGAGCCGTGGCAAGGACAGAAAAAGCCGCCTTTCCAGTCGGCGCCCAAGTCGGCCGGGCCCAAGTCGGGACGGAAAGTCGGCGAGCAGCCCAAATGGGTGCAAATGCCGATGGCCACCCAGATTTTCTCTTTGCCTTCGATGGCGCGGGCGGGGTTTTTGCAGTATTCGGGTTGGTTGTCTGCCGCAGTGGAGTCGGGATCGACCAGTTGGCCGTCTAGAGAGGGCAGGTCTTTCAGTTGCTGTTCGGTGCGGTTAAGTACCCAAATCGGCTTGCCGCGCCATTCTGCGGTAACCAGTTGGCCGGCTTCAATTTTGCTGATGTCGATTTCGACGGGTGCACCGGCTGCCTTGGCCTTCTCCGAGGGGAAAAAGCTGAGCACGAACGGCGATGCAACGCCCAAACCGGCAGCGGCGCCCGCCCCGGCGGTAGCCAAGGTCAGAAACCGTCGCCGACCTTGATTGATTTCTTGATTATCCATTATCTCAGTCGTCCTAATACTGTGGAAATACCGAAGCTTTAAAACCCCGCAATTCTAACCGATTTTAAAGCGGGGCTTAAAGCAATATTTAAAATAAGGTAAAGTTTTGTGCCAAACTTTGATTTTAAGCAGGGTTTTGCTCGTCGAAAAAGCAGAAGTCCACCGCGAAATGTTGCTGCAGGCGGGCGCCCAGTGCCTGAATGCCGTAACGCTCGGTGGCGTGGTGGCCGGCGCTCACAAACAGGGCGCCGGTTTCGTTGGCCAGGTGGTATTGGGCTTCGGAAATTTCGCCGGTCACAAAAGCATCTGCTCCCAGCTCGATGGCTTCTTGGAAGAAACCTTGTGCGCCGCCGGTGCACCACACCAGTTTTTCAATCGGCTTCGACCAGTCACCGGCGTGTACGACCGTCTGCTCCAGTTTGTCTGCCAAGCCCGCAATCAGCTGTTCGCCGGTTTGGGCTTGTGCCGGGCGGCCGAACATCAGCAGGTTTTGTTCGCCGGTTTGGCCGTGTATTTGCCAATCCATCAAGGCGGCGAGCCGGGCGTTGTTGCCGACTTCCGGGTGGGCGTCCAGCGGCAGGTGATAGCCGGCCATATTGATGTTGTGGCGGATGAGGGCGGCGATGCGGCGGTGTTTCCAGCCGACAATCGGCACCGGTTCGCTTTTCCAAAACAGGCCGTGGTGAACCAATAACAGGTCTGCGTTTTGCTCGGCGGCGAATTGGATGGCGGCCAGGCTGGCGGTAACCGAGCCGACCACTTTGTTCACCGTATCGCGCCCTTCTACCTGTAGGCCGTTGGGGGCGTAGTCTTTGAAAGCGGAGACTTGCAGAAAGTCGTCGCACCAAGCCATGATTTCCTGACGGGCGGCCATGCTGTTTCCCTTTGCTCAAAGTCGAAGCGTGATTATAGCCGAATCGCTGCCGCTGCTGAGAGAAAGCGGCGGCATGGTTCGCAGAGCAGGCTACCTGAAAGGTATGGTGCGGCGGCCGCTTGCGATACAATAGGCGCGGTTTTCCTAGGCATCTCTATCATGCTGACTTACGTCCCGCCCGAACAGCGTCCTGCTCCCCCCACTTACGAACGCCCTTGGCTGTTGCTCTTGCTGGCGTTTGCTTGGTTGTGGCCGGGGGTGTTCGGCCGCGATTTGTGGCCGGGTGAACCCTTGCTGTATGCGGTGATTGAGCAGGCGCAACACGATGGGCGGTGGTGGCTGCCGCAGGCCGACGGTTCGCCGCACTGGGAGACGCCGCCTTTGTATGTGTGGTTGTCGCTGCTGTTTCTGCGCGTATTTGACGGCTGGCTGAATCCTTATGAAGCGGTGCGCTTGAGCAATGTGTTGCTGGCGGCGGTGTCGCTGGCGTCAATGGGCGGGGCGGGGCGCGCCTTGCTGGGGCGGCGCAACGGGCGCACGGTGGTGCTGGTGTTGATCGGTTGTCCCGGCTTGCTGATGATGAGCCACTTCATCGGCGGCCAGTTGGTGACTTTGTGCGGTTTGTGTTTGAGCTTTTATGCCTTGGCCTTGGCGCGGCAGAAAACCGTGAAGGCGGTGGCTTTGACCATGGCCGGCTGGTTGGTGTTGGGGCTTTCAGGTAGCCTGTTGCCCTTGGGGGCGGTGATGGCGGTAACCGCGCTGTTGGCGGCCCAAGCGGATTGGCGCAACAAGCGTTTTGTGTTGACCCTGCTGGCGGCGGCCGGTTTGGCCCTTCCCCTGCTGTTTGTTTGGCCGCTTTTCCTGCAGCGGCTGTCGCCGCAGGGCTTTGCGCTATGGTGGCAACAATATGCTTTGCTGCCGTTTGGCGGTTTCGAGCAATGGGCGGTGCGGTTTTCCGGCGGCTACTATTTGAAAAATCTGATTTGGTTCGCTTTCCCGGCCTGGCCGTTGGCGGTGTGGACCGCTTGGCGTTTGCGCCTGCATCGCGAATGCTGGGGGCAGTTGTGCTTGTTGTGGCTGGGCGTTTTTGGCCTGCTGTTGTTGTGCTCGCCCCGTCGGGATGAGAATGATTTGTTGGTGTTGCTGCCGCCCTTGGCGGTGGTGGCGGCGGCGCAAACCGACCAGTTGCGTCGGGGGGCGGCGGCGTTTTTCAACTGGTTCGGCATCATGACTTTCGGTGTGCTGGCCGGCTTTATTTGGCTGGGCTTTTTTGCCATGAATTTCGGCTGGCCGGCCAAGCTGGCCGAGCGGGCGGCGTATTTCAGCCCCTATTACCGCAGCGACGTCGACTATTTTCCGGTGTTGGTGGCGGTGTTGTTCACCCCTTTGTGGTTGTTGGCGATTACGCGCAAATATGTGCGCGGCCGGCAGGCGGTGACCAATTGGGCGGCGGGCTTGACCTTGTGTTGGTCGCTGATGCTGACCCTGTTTTTGCCGTGGCTGGATGCGGCCAAGAGCTACCGGCCGGTGGTGGCGCATTTGGAAGCCGCTTTGCCTGCGCCGGGCTGTGTGTCGGCCACGGTGGAGAGCATCCGCTTGGCCTGGCCGCAATATGCGCAAACAGAGTTGGGCGGCGAAGACTGCCCTTATGTGGTTACGCTGCGCCAGCAGACGGTGCCGGATGGCTGGCAGCAGCTGGCAGAAGCGGGTCGCCCGCGCCAACGAGACGAAGTGCTGGTGCTGTGGCGCAGGCCGCTGTCGCCGCCGTGATGGTGAATCCGCCGCTTCTCGCAGCGGGGTGCCTGTTGATTTTGAATTTTTGCAGGCTGCCGGCCGTTTTCAGGTAGCCTGATGCAGACAGAATACCGAGATACTGATTGGAAGGAATACCCATGAGCCAAACCACCCCCAATGTCGATGCCGCCGAAATCGACAAATTCAGCCAGCTTGCCCATCAGTGGTGGGACAAAACCGGCGAGTTCAAACCGTTGCACGACATCAACCCGCTGCGCTTGCAGTTCGTGCGCGAACACGCCGGCGGCTTAGCAGGCAAAACCGTGCTGGACGTGGGCTGCGGCGGCGGCATCCTGACCGAGTCGCTGGCGGCGGAGGCCGAGCACGCCACCGGCATCGATATGGCGGAAAAATCGCTTCAGGTAGCCGCCTTGCACGCCGAGCAGCAGGGCGTGACCAATATTGCCTACCGCTGCGTGAGCGTGGAAGATTTGGCGGCCGAGTCACCTGCTTCGTTTGATGTGGTCACCTGCATGGAAATGCTGGAGCATGTGCCCGATCCGGCCAGCGTGATCCGCGCCTGTGCCAAGCTGGTGAAACCCGAAGGCGTGGTGTTTTTTTCCACCCTCAACCGCAACACCAAATCTTATCTGCAGGCGATTGTGGCGGCCGAATACCTGCTTGGCTTGGTCAGCAAGGGCACGCACACTTGGCAGAAATTCATCACCCCGGCCGAATTGGCGCGGATGTGCCGGCAGGCGCGGCTGGAGTTGGCCGCTACCTCGGGCATGAGCTACAACCTGCTGACACAGAGATATTTTCTGTGCGACAGCCTGGATGTGAATTATCTGATGGCCTGCCGGCCGTTGCCGGGGATGTGATGCCACAAGCAAACAGGCTGAGACCTTTGCCAAACCCCCATCTGCGGCGCATTTCTGCGTTGTGCGCTGCTCGCTCGCTTGCCTATCTAGATGATATGTCTGTCCCACGGGGATTCCTGGCGTTCACACTCGCTGTGCTGCTACGCCTTGAACTGCATCCACATCTGGGGGTTTGGCAAAGGTCTCAGGCTACCTGAACGGTTTCAGGTAGCCTGTTTGGGCTTTTTGGACAAGGCGGATTACTTGCCGGCTTTCACATTCAGCCACTGGTTGACCATCATGCGCAGGGCTTCGGGTTGCAGCGGAATCATGATGAAGCTGTTTTCCAAATCTTGGTCGGTGGGAAAGATGGAGGCATCTTGGCTGTATTGGCTTTCCATCAAATCGCGTGCCGGTACGCTCGAAGGGGCGTAGGTAACGAAATTGCCGTTTTGGGCGGCCACTTTGGAATCAAGCTGCCAGTTGATGTAGCGGTGGGCGTTCAATACATTTTGGGCATCGGCAGGAATCGCCCAGGAATCCACCCAAATACCCACGCCTTCTTTGGGCATCATCACGCGGATGGTGTGCTTGCTGCCGCTCTCTTCGGCGCGGCGCTTGGCAATATTGAGGTCGCCGCCGAAGCCCACCACCACGCACAAATCGCCGCGTGCCATGCTGTCGATATAGCCTGAAGAGGAGAAGCGTTTCACATTCGGGCGGTTGGCGCGCAAAACGTCGGTAGCGGCACGGATGTCTTCGGGTTTGTCGCTGTTGGGGTTGCGGCCCAAATAGTTGAGCACCATCGGATACATTTCGGCCGGGCTGTCCAAATAGCTGATGCCGCAGCGTTTCAGTTTGCTGGTGTATTCGGGATTGAACACCAAATCCCATTGGTTGTCGGGCAGTTGGTCGGAGCCCAATGCGCGGCGCACCTGCTCCACATTGATGGCGAAGGTGTTGGTGCCCCAGAAAAACGGCACGGCATAACGGTTGCCGGGATCCACGTTTTGCAGCAGTTCCAGCAATTTGGGGTTGATGTGGCGGTAATTGGGAATCAGCGATTTGTCTACCGGCTGGTAGGCGCCGGCGGCAATCTGGCGGCCGACAAAGGTATTGGACGGACCGGCCAAATCGTAGCCGGAGTTGCCGGTGAGCATTTTGGCTTCCAGCGTTTCGTCGCTGTCGTAATAGTTGTAGCTCACCCGCACATTGTATTGCTGTTCAAACTCTTTTACGGTAGCGGGGTCGACATAGTCCGACCAATTGTAGATTTTCAATTCCTGCGTTTCCGGCAGCTGCGGCGCGGGTGCGGCCGCTTCGGGAGCGGAGACGGCGGCTGCGGTCTCTGCGGAAGCGCTGGCGGCGGCGGAAGATGATGACGGCTCCTGTCCGCCGCAGGCGGCCAGAGCCAGTAAAACCAAACCATATAAGAAGTTTTTTTGTGCGGTCAATTTACGGCTCCTCTCTTTATTCATTCCGTGTTCGAATCAGGCAGATGCAAAACCAGTATAAGGGATTCGCCTGACTTTGAGTAGGCGCGGTGCCGCAAAGGGGCGGGCGAACCCGCTTTGCCGATGGCGCAGCAGGCGGCTTTGGTATAAGATATGCGCCATTTTTTTGCCTGGAAACAGAAGCGTATGCAGGCCGGACGGCCTGTTGCCGGCCCGCTCCGGCTGCGCGTTTTCAGGCAGCCGGAATCGGAAACAGGCCGCTTGTTCTTTAAAAAATATCCGATTTCCACCTATCTCACCGTTCAAACTTGATGAAACAGACTGCAAACCCATGAATACCAAACAACTGCGCCAAAAATTCCTTCAGTTTTTCGAAAGCAAGGGCCACCAAATCGTGGCTTCTTCCTCACTGGTGCCGCACGACGACCCCACCCTGCTGTTTACCAACGCCGGCATGAACCAGTTTAAAGACGTATTCTTAGGCTTCGACAAACGCCCCTACAGCCGCGCCACCACCGCACAAAAATGCGTACGCGCAGGCGGCAAACACAACGACTTGGAAAACGTAGGCTACACCGCCCGCCACCACACCTTCTTTGAAATGATGGGCAACTTCTCATTCGGCGACTACTTCAAACGCGATGCCATCCATTTCGCTTGGGAATTCCTCACTTCCCCCGAATGGCTGAACCTGCCCAAAGAAAAACTCTTGGCTACCGTTTATGCCGAAGACGACGAAGCCTACGCCGTGTGGCGCGACGAAATCGGGCTACCTGAAAGCAAAATCATCCGCATCGGCGACAACAAGGGCGGCCGCTACGCTTCCGACAACTTCTGGCAAATGGGCGACACCGGCCCCTGCGGCCCTTGCTCCGAAATTTTCTACGACCACGGCGAGCACATTTGGGGCGGCCCTCCGGGCAGCGCCGAAGAAGACGGCGACCGCTTTATCGAAATCTGGAACTGCGTATTCATGCAGTTCAACCGCGACGAACAAGGCAAGATGAACCCACTGCCCAAGCCCAGCGTGGACACCGGCATGGGCCTGGAGCGCATGGCCGCGGTGATGCAGCATGTGAACAGCAACTACGAAATTGATTTGTTCCAAAACCTGCTCAAAGCCGCCGCCCGCGAAACCGGCACCGAATTCAGCATGGACGTGCCCAGCCTGAAAGTGATTGCCGACCACATCCGCGCCTGCGCGTTTTTGATTGCCGACGGCGTGCTGCCGAGCAACGAAGGCCGAGGCTATGTGCTGCGCCGCATCATCCGCCGCGCCGTGCGCCACGGCTACAAACTGGGCCAAAAAGGCGCGTTCTTCCACAAACTGGTGCCCGATTTGGTGGCCGAGATGGGTGAAGCCTATCCCGAGCTGAAAGAGCGCCAAAGCCAAATCGAAGAAGCCTTGAAAAACGAAGAAACCCGCTTCGCCCAAACTTTGGAAACCGGCATGGCGTTGCTGGAAAACGCGCTTTCAGGTAGCCAAAACACGCTGGACGGCGAAATCATCTTCAAACTTTACGACACCTACGGCTTTCCCTACGACCTCACCGCCGACATCTGCCGCGAGCGCGGCATTGAGATGGATGAAGCCGGTTTCGAGCGCGAAATGGCCGCCCAACGCGCCCGCGCCCGCGCCGCGCAAAGTTTCAAGGCCGACACCCAGCTGGCCTACGAGGGCCAGGACACCGAATTCAGAGGCTATACCGAGCGCCAAACCGAAGCCAAAATCCTCGCCCTGTATCAAGACAGCGAACCGGTGAACGAATTGCACGAAGGCGAAACCGGCACCGTGGTGCTGGACCACACCCCGTTCTACGCCGAAAGCGGCGGCCAAGTGGGCGATGTCGGCTATATTTTTGCCGGCGGCAACCGCTTTGAAGTGCGCGACACCCAAAAAATCAAAGCCGCCGTGTTCGGCCAATTCGGCGTCTTGGTTTCAGGTAGCCTGAAAGTGGGCGATGCCGTGCGCGCCGAAATCGACAACGACATCCGCAACGCCAATATGCGCAACCACAGCGCCACCCATTTGATGCACCGCGCCCTGCGCGAAGTGCTCGGCAGCCATGTGGAACAAAAAGGCTCGCTGGTTACCGCCGAAGTTACCCGCTTCGATATTTCCCATCCGCAGCCGGTTACCGCCGAAGAAATCGCCGAAGTCGAGCGTCGCGTCAATGCTGCTATTCTTGCCAATGTGGCGGTGGACGCCGAGATCATGAGCATGGAAGACGCGCAAAAAGCCGGCGCCATGATGCTGTTTGGCGAAAAATACGGCGACGAAGTGCGCGTGTTGAAAATGGGCGATTTCTCCACCGAATTGTGCGGCGGCACCCATGTGCAGCGCACCGGCGACATCGGCCTGTTCAAAATCATCAGCGAAGGCGGCATCGCCGCCGGCATCCGCCGCCTGGAAGCCATCACCGGCCTCAACGCCCTGCAATGGGCGCAAAACCAAGAGCGTTTGGTGAAAGACATCATCGCCGAAGTCAAAGCCCAAACCGAGCGCGACGTATTGGGCAAAATCCAGGCCAACGCCGCCCAAACCAAAGTACTGGAAAAAGAGCTGGCCAAAGCCAAAGCCGAGCTGGCCGTGCACGCCGGCGCCAAACTGTTGGATAAGGCCCAAGACCTAGGCGCAGCCAAACTGGTGGTGGCGCAAATCGAAGCCGATGCCGCCGCCCTGCGCGAAATCGTAACCGACCTTACCGGCAAATCCGATGAAGCCGTGGTGCTGCTCGCCGCAGTAAACGACGGCAAAGTGTCCCTGTGCGCCGGCGTGTCCAAACCCTTAACCGCTAAAGTGAAAGCCGGCGACTTGGTGAAATTTGTGGCTGAACAAATCGGCGGCAAAGGCGGCGGCCGCCCCGATCTGGCCCAGGCTGGCGGAACCGACGCCGCTAAACTGCCGGAAGCGCTGAATAGCGTGGCCGATTGGGTGGGCGGCAAGCTGGCTTGATTTTGGTTTGATTGAAAAAGGCCGTCTGAATGTTTCAGACGGCCTTGTGAAATAAGTAAGCGTAGTAAGTGTAGGTTGGGTTGAAGCGCAGCGTAAACCCAACATGGCCATGTTTGCTTATTTTGACTCAATGTTGGTTTACGGCCTTTGGCCTAACTCAACCTACGCCATTTGCGTATTGGTGAAATTGCAGCGTCCGCCGCCGGAAATGCGGATTTTTTCGCCGATTTTCTGCGCATGATCCAGCAGCGCCACCGTCCGCCCGCACTGCCTGATACGCGCCGCACACATCATCCCCGCCGCATCGGCGCCGATGATGAGGGCATCGAAGTAAAGAGGGGAAGAGGGCATGATGGGGCTTTCGGAGAAGATGGGGGAAGGGTTTCAGGTAGCCTGTGGCAGCTACCTGAAAGGCAGCAGTAGATCGGATTCTTGAATCCGACAAAAGATTTGGGTTGACATAAAAGTCGGATACGAGTATCCGACCTACTGCTTCTGAGCCAGTTGAAAGCCCCAAATCGGGGCTTTCAGGTAGCCTTTACGTTAAGGAGTTGTGTGATGCCGCAAAACACCAAACCCATCAAACTCAAAAGCGCCGATTATCTGTATTTCAGCCGCTGCGGGCGCTATTTGGCCTCCAGCAAGGTACAGGGGCGTATCGCGCTGTATGATGCGCGCGACGGTACCCTGTTGTGGCAAAACAAGCCGCTGAAAAACATAGATATGCTGGCGTTTTCACTATGCGGACAATGGCTTTCCGTGACTGCGGAAGGCGGCCATTGGTGCGTGCTGGCGGTGGAAGACGCCGCGCAGGTGGCCGCAGGACGGCATCCGCGTCAAACGCACGGTGTTTTCAACGCGCTGCATTTTTTGCCCGACGGCAGCGGCCTGTTCAATATTGAGCGCTATACCTATCTGGATAAGCAAACCGCGCCGCCGTACTGGAAAGACAGCCGGGAAGTTACTGCTTGGCGCTTTCCCGATGGCGTGTTGCAAGGCGTGCGGCAATTGGATTTGCCGTTTTCAAATTGTCAGGTATTTCAAAATCCGATAAGCGGCCGCTACGTGATGATGCACACGCTGCCTGCACCTTTGGAAAACGGCAACAGCACCATTTCCTATGCACTGCATACTTGGCAGGGCAACCCGCTTACCGCTGAATTAATCGATATTCCCCCGCCCGCCGTGGCTTGTACGCCGGACGAGGCGCCGGGCGCGGGACGTTGGAAATGGATTGAGCATATCGGCTTTGCCGCCAACGGCGATATGGCGATGCTGTTGCAACCCGGTTATGCCCATCCCGGTTACGCCTTGTTGCTTACCGACGGTGAAACCTTTGCCCCGCGTGCATTTGCCCCTTTGCCTGACTTGGAAGCAGGTTATTTTAAAAACTGCGCCGTGGGTACCGAAATCGTGGCGACGGCACATTATGCCGGCGAAACCGGCGGCGTGTATTTCCACCGCCGCGCCGATTTGTCCCTCATCGTCCACTGGCCTTATCCGGCAGGCATTACAGCCATTGCCTTTCACCCGGGCGGTACGGGCATGGCCTTGGCCGCCAGAGCCAAAAGCGTGTATTACCCCGATTTCCCGCAAGGCGAAGCCGGTCTGATCGCTTGGCTGGGCAATGGGGCATAAGCAAACGTAGGTATCAGGTTTGATTCGTGAATCTGATATTTGTCACCATGCACGGGGTGTTGGAGATAAGTAGCAGTAGGTCGGATTCTTGAATCCGACAAATTATTTCAGCCTCACACAAAAAGTCGGATACAAGTATCCGACCTACGGCCAATCAATGCGCCTCTTCCCAATTCTCCCCCGCGCCCACTTCTGCCACCAATGGTACGCCCAGCATGCCGTCGGCTACGCCTGCCATAATTTCGGGCAGTTTGGTTTTCACTAAATCCAGTTCCGATTCAGGCACTTCCAGCACCAGTTCGTCGTGCACCTGCATGATGAGTTTGCTTTGGAGGCCGTCTGAAACGAGCCAGTTGCGCACGGCGATCATGGCGCGTTTGATGAGGTCGGAGGCGGTGCCTTGCATAGGGGCGTTGATGGCGGCGCGTTCGGCGCCGGCGCGCTCGTTGGCGTTTTTGGCGTGGATGCCGGGCAGGTAGAGGCGGCGGCCGAACAGGGTTTCTACGTAGCCTTGGGCGGCGGCCTGTTCTTTGGTGCGCTGCATGTAGTCGGCCACGCCGGGGTAGCGGGCGAAGTAGCGGTCGATGAAGTTTTTGGCGGAAAGGTTGTCGATGCCCAGCGATTTGGCGAGACCGTATTGGCCCATGCCGTAGATGAGGCCGAAGTTGATGGTTTTGGCGTAGCGGCGCTGTTCGCTGCTGACGTTTTCTTGTGCGACGCCGAACACTTCGGCGGCGGTGCGGCGGTGGATGTCTTCGCCGTTGTTAAAGGCTTCGATCAGGGTTTGGTCGCCGCTCAAATGCGCCATGATGCGCAACTCGATTTGGGAATAGTCGGCGGAGACGATGAGGCTACCTGAAGGGGCGGTAAAGGCGCGGCGCACGCGGCGGCCTTCTTCGGTGCGGATGGGGATGTTTTGCAGGTTGGGGTTGTTGCTGGCAAGCCGCCCGGTGATGGCGACGGCTTGGGCGTAGGTGGTGTGCACGCGGCCGGTGTGCGGGTTGATCATCTCGGGCAGTTTGTCGGTGTAGGTGGATTTGAGTTTGGCTAGGCCGCGGTTTTGTAAGATGATTTTGGGCAGCGGGTAGTCGAGCGCGAGTTGTTCGAGCACGGCTTCGTTGGTGGAAATGCCGCCGGAGGCGGTTTTTTTCAGCCCTTTGGTGGGAATGCCCATTTTGTCGAACAGGATTTCTTGCAGTTGTTTGGGCGAGTTGAGGTTGAAGGGCTGGCCTGCGGCTGCGTAGGCTTGCTGCTCCAGCGCCAGCAGTTGGGTGCCGAGTTCGTGGCTTTGTTGGGCGAGTTCGTTTTTGTCGATGAGTACGCCGTTGCGCTCCATTTCAAACAGCACTTGGGCCACGGGCAGCTCCATGTTTTGATACATTTCCAGCTGTTTTTCGTCCATTTGTGCTTTCAGCCAGCCTTCGATACGCAGGGCGAAATCGGCATCTTGGGCGGCGTATTCGGTGGCTTGTTCGAGGCCGACATCGGCAAACGATATCTGCTTGGCGCCTTTGCCGCACAGGGATTCGTAGGTAATGGTAGGCAGGCCGAGCCAGCGTTGGGAAAGCTCGTCGAGGCCGTGCCCCAAGTGGCTTTCGATAATGTAAGAAGCGAGCATGGCATCGCCGGCAATGCCGTTCAGGGCAATGCCGTAGTTGGCGAAAATGTGCTGGTCGTATTTGAGGTTTTGGCCGATTTTTTTCAGACAGGCATTCTCTAAATGGGGTTTCAGACGGCC
This sequence comes from Neisseria shayeganii 871, assembly GCF_000226875.1. Lineage (GTDB taxonomy): Bacteria > Pseudomonadota > Gammaproteobacteria > Burkholderiales > Neisseriaceae > Eikenella > Eikenella shayeganii. Next base: position 1,119,884 of record NZ_JH164926.1, on the reverse strand, counting down.
TAATACTTCTTGCAAATCAAGCTGTTCGGGCGCGGCGGTGGGTGTGTGGCCGAGCGGGATATACACGGCTTCGCCTGCTTTGAAAGCAATGCTGATGCCGACGAGCTGTGCTTCCATCGGGTTGAGACTGGTGGTTTCGGTGTCGATGCCGATGGTGTCGGCTTGCGACAATTTGCTCAACAGGGCAGCAAATTGGCTTTCGGTGGTAAGGGCTTGATAATCCAGCGATGCAGGAGCTGGGGCGGTTTTTCCTGCGGGATGCTCTGTGGCTTCAGGTAGCCCTGGTTCGGCCAAGGCAGCCTGTTCGCCGATATGCGCCTCGCCGAACAAATCGCCGTTGCCTTCGTGCATGCGCTCTTCGGCTTCTTTCAGCCAAGTACGGAAGTTGAGGCGTTTGAATTCCACCGCCAGTTGCGCCCATTTCGGCGTGGTGCGGCGCAAGGCCTCGAGGACGGATGCGCCCGTAGGAAGTCCCTGTGGGAAAAGTTCCGAATGCAAGTCCACATCGGTTTTGATGGTAACGAGTTGGTAAGACAGGGGCAGTTGCGGCAGCGCGGCTTGCAGGTTTTCGCCGACTTTGCCTTTGATTTCATACGCATTGTCCATCACGTTTTGCAGCGTGCTGTATTGGTCCAGCCATTTCACGGCGGTTTTGGGGCCGCACTTGTCCACGCCCGGCACGTTGTCCACTTTGTCGCCGATTAAGGTCAGATAATCAATGATTTGGTCGGGGCGCACGCCGAATTTGTTTTTCACGCCTTCGATGTCGAGCTTCTCGTTGCTCATGGTGTTGACAAGGGTCACGTGCTCGGACACCAGCTGCGCCATGTCTTTGTCGCCGGTGGAAATCACCACGTTCCAGCCCGCTTCCTCGCCTTGCTTCGCCAGCGTGCCGATCACGTCGTCGGCTTCCACATCCGGCACAATCAACACCGGCCAGCCCATCAGCCGTACCAATTCGGGCAGCATTTCGGCCTGCGGGCGCAGTTCGTCGGGCATCGGCGGGCGCGTGGCTTTGTAGTCGGGATACATTTTGTGGCGGAAGTTTTCGCCCTTGGCATCAAACACCACCGCGCAATAGTCGTGCACATAATCGGCACGCAGGCGGCGCAGCATGTTGAGTACGCCGTACAACGCGCCGGTGGGCGTGCCGTCGGGCGCGGTCAGCGGTGCCATGGCGTGAAATGCGCGGTAGAGATAGGAAGAGCCGTCGACAAGAAGCAGGGTGGGGGAGAGGGACATATCGGAAATCCTGAAGTGGGGTTTCAGGTAGCCTGAAATAGGATGAAGCTACCCGAATAATCGCTTAGGCGCATATTGTACGGGAAAAGGTTTCAGGCTACCTGAAAACAGAAAAGCATTGCCGAGGCTGGGCCGCCTCTTTATGATGCCGCCCGTGATCAATGATTCGACGAGAGTAGGCGAGATGTGGCTTGAAAATCAGTTGGCCGATTGCGAACCGGCAAAAGAAACTTCGCGGCCGGTGGTGTGCCGGCAGGATACCTTGAGTGCGGCGGAGTTGGCGGCGGAATTTGTGGCGGCGGACGAGGTGCTCAGCGGCATCCGGCCGGCGGTGAGCATTTACGGCAGCGCCCGCACGCCGGCGGACGATCCGCTGTATGCCTTATGCGAGGGGCTGGCGCGCCGTTTGTCGGATGCCGGCTTTGCGGTGCTCTCCGGCGGCGGGCCGGGCATTATGGAAGCGGCGAACAAAGGCGCATTCGGGGGCAGAAGTCAAACGGTGGGCCTGAATATCGTGTTGCCGCACGAGCAGAAGCCGAACGACTATCAGGACGTATCGGTGTGCTTTGATTCCTTGCTTTCGCGCAAAGCAATGTTTATCAAGCACTCTCTGGCTTGGGTGGTGTTGCCCGGCGGTTTCGGCACCTTGGATGAGTTGTTTGAAACCCTGACTTTGGTGCAAACCGGCAAAACGCCGTTTCGGCCTTTGATTTTGATGGGTTCGGGTTTCTGGGGCGGCTTGGTGGACTGGTTGCGCGCCCAGTTGCTGGAACGGGCCTATGTGTCGGCGGCGGATATGGATTTGATTCGGGTATGCGATTGCCCGGATGAGGTGGTGCAGTCGATTAGCGCGTATTACCGGCGCTACCAAGAAACCTGCTCGGGTTGCGGCGATGATATTTGAATTAATTTATAAAAAATAATTATTCAATTGAATTTGCCAATATTGCTGCCTTGTGTTATATTGCATTCAGCTATCAAAGTTTAATTTTTAATTGATTAACTTGAAAGGAATGCGATGCTGCATTATTCGATTGTCTTTTTCGTGATTGCCATTATTGCGGCGGTTTTGGGTTTTGGCGGCATTGCCGGCAGTGCTGCGGGTATTGCCAAAATTCTGTTCATCGCCTTTTTGGTTTTATCGGTGTTGTCGTTTATCTTTGGCCGAAAACGCTGATTCGGCAGGGTAAATGCCAATACGCCCTTCTATAACCAAGCCGTCCGGTGTCTGCCGGACGGCTTGGTTTTTTCAGGTAGCCTGAGACCTTTGC
>NZ_JH164926.1:1100867-1116965 GCF_000226875.1 Neisseria shayeganii 871 | reverse complement strand
CAGCCTGCTTACACGTCGGTTAAATCCACGGCGCCGCTTTGCAGTTCGTCGGGATGGAAGCGCACGGATTGCGGATAGGGGTAGAAATCTTCCAAGATGCCTTGTTGCAGGCGTTCTTTTTTCTGCTGCCAGAATTCGGGCGTGAGCAAATCGCGGTGGTGTTCGAGGAATACCTTGCGCACGTCGGGTTCGCCGAGCAGGAAGGGGCCGAACTCTTCGGGGAAGACGTCGCCTTTGTTCACCGGATACCATACTTCGCCCGACATTTCGTATTCGGGATTGGGGGCGGGGGGGATGGCGCGGAAGTTGCAGTCGGTCATGTATTCGATTTCGTCATAATCGTAGAAGATGACGCGCTTGAAACGGGTCATGCCGAAGTTTTTGTAGAGCATGTCGCCGGGGAAGATGTTGGCCGAAGCCAGCTCTTTGAGCGCGTAGCCGTAGTCGATGACGGCGGCGGCTTTTTCCTGCGGCGAGGCGGTCTGCATAAACAGGTTGAGCGGTTGCAGGCGGTATTCGATGTAGAGGTGTTTGACGATGAACAGATCGTCGGTTTCTTCGATTTGCGAGGGGGCGAGGGTGCGCAATTCGTCGATCAGCTCTTGGTCGCAACGGTGTTTGGGCAGGGCGACGTTGACGAATTCCAGCGTGTCGGCCATGCGGCCGACGCGGTCGTGTTTTTTGACCAGTAGGTATTTCTGGCGCACGTATTCGCGGTCGAAGTCCTTGTTCGGGCCGAAGGTGTCTTTGATGACTTTAAACACATAGGGGAAGGAGGGCAGGGTGAACACACTCATCACCAAGCCTTTGATGCCGGGGGCGAGAATGAATTTGTCGTCGGAGTATTCGAGATGCTGGGCGAATTCGCGGTAGAAAATGTTTTTTCCCTGTTTGCCCAAGCCCAGCAGGGTGTAGAGATCGCCTTTGCTGCGCATGGGCAGCATGGATTGCAGAAACTGCACATAACCGGCCGGCACGGGCATATCCACCAGGAAATAGGCGCGGGCGAAGGAGAACAGCACCGAAATTTGAGCGGCATCAAACAGCGCGGCATCCACAATCAGCTTGCCTTTGGCATTGTGCACAATGGCCAGGGCGAAGGGATAACGCTCGTTGCCGCTGATGATTTGGCCGAAAATATAGGCGCTTTTGTTGCGGTAGAAGGCGGAGTTGAGCACCTGCAAATGCAGGTTGAGATCTTGCGGCGGCCATTCGGTGCCGAAGTGGCGTTTGGCGGCGCGCAGAATGTCGGCGATGTCACGCGCCTGATGGGCGAAGGGTGTGCGCCAACGGAAATGGTTGAGAATGTGCTTCAGGCAGCCGCGCAGCCCTTCTTCTTTGGGGTAAAAAGACTGGAAGGTGCGTGGCTCGGAGTCGATGTATTCGGTGGAAATGGCCGGTTTGACGAAGATAAACTGGTTGTTGTAATACTCTTTATCGAGAATTTTGGTGGACACGGAGTTAAAAAAGGTTTCGGCCAATTCCGGCTGTTTGTGGTTGACCAAAAGCGCGATATAGTCTTTTTTGGCTTGCGCCCATACGTCGTCGTTGAGTGCATTGGCGGCCAGTTCGCGGCGCAACACTTCCACGCTTTCGCGCACGCGGTCGTCGTACATGCGGATGCGGTCGGCCACCAGCTGCTGGATGCCGTGCCAGTTGCCCTCCTCAAACAGGGTTTTGGCGCCGCTGCTGGCGTTGCGGAACATGGAGTAGTGTTTGTTGAAGCCGGCCAGAATGGTGGCGGCAATCGATTGGGCCTGTTCTTCGTATAAACGCGGCATGGGGGTTCTCCGTTGTCTGTATTTTTTATGTGGCGGCTACCTTAAACACTTTTTTTGTGCACCGCAATCATCCGCTTGAAAAAAAGCGGGCCAGCCCCATGTTTGGCCGCATTGTCCAATGCCACCGAGCATCTTCAGAATCTTCAGAAAAGGAATAGCCATGAGCCAAGAAGAACACAAACAGCCTGAAAACGAAGCGCTTGAAGCCGAAGCGGTACAGGATGTTGCTGCCGAAACGGCGGAAGCGGAGACCCCGGAAACCGTGGAGAGCCTGACCCTGAAGGTCGAAGATTTGGAGGCGCAGCTGGCGGACATCGGCAAATACCATCAGGCCGATCTGCAAAACCTGCACCGCCGCCATCAGGAAGAGTTACAGGCGGCGCATAAATTCGCTTCGAAAAAATTTGCCGAAGAGCTGTTGAAGGTAAAGGATTATTTGGAAATGGCGCTGTTGGATCAGAGCGGCAATTTCGAGGCTTTGAAGATGGGGGTGGAAATGACCCTCACCGAGCTGAAACGTGCTTTCGAACAGGCGCAGATTCAGGAGATTGTGCCGCAGCCCGGCGATAAACTGGATCCGCACCGCCATCAGGCGTTCCAAACCGTGGAAAGCGAGCAGGAGCCGAATACGGTGGTGGCTGTGATGCAGAAGGGCTACACCCTGCATGACCGCGTTTTGCGGCCGGCCACGGTGTCGGTGGCCAAAGCCAAAGAAGCGGCGGAGTAAAGCATACTGCCCACCCTTATCGCTTGGGCTGATGGCGCGGCATGCTTCGCTTTCAGGTAGCCTGCGACCTGTGCACCCCCCATCTGCAGCGCATTTCTGCGTTGCCGCTGCTCGCTCACTTGCCTATCTATGTGATATGTCTATGCTCGCTGCGCTGCTACGCCTTGATCTGCATCCACATCTGGGTTTTTGCAAAGCTCTCGGCTGCTGATGGCATGCCGTTCTGTGATCCACAGGATTTCAAATAATTAAACGCCAATCAGGCTACCTGAACAGTTTCAGGTAGCCTGATTGTTATGGGAACAAAGTTATTCGGCCTTTACGCGCACGGCCATCAGGGTGTGCAGCCGGCGGTGGTCGGCTCGTGCCACGGTAAACTGCAGCGGGCCGAGGGTGACTTTTTCACCGCGAACGGGTAGGTGGCCCAGTTCTTGAATCACCAAGCCGCCTATGGTGTCCACTTCCTCGTCGCTGTAGCGGGTGCCGAAAAATTCGTTGATGTCTTCGATTTCGGTGACCGCTTTGATGCGCCAGCGTTCTTCGGATACGGCGAAAATATTGTCGGCATCGTCGTCTTCGTCAAATTCGTCTTCGATGTCGCCCAAGATTTGCTCGATGATGTCTTCGAAGGTCACCAGGCCGCTGATGCCGCCGTATTCGTCCACCACCACGGCCATGTGGTTGCGCTGTTCGCGGAACTCTTTCAGCAGGGTGTTGAGGGATTTGCCCTCGGGTACGAACACCGCGGGGCGCAAGGTGTTTTCGATTTTAAAATGTTCGGGATTGAGGGTGTGCTTGAGCAGGTCTTTGGCGTGCAGGATGCCGAGTACGTTGTCTTTGTCGTTGGCAATCACCGGGAAGCGGGAATGGGCGGTTTCGCCTACATAGGCGATGATGCGCTCCAGGCTGTCGCCGGCTTTGACCACGTCCATTTGCGAGCGGGTCATCATCACGTCGCGCACTTCCAGTTCGCTGAAATCCAGCACTTTTTCCAGTCGCTGCAGGGTGTCGGCATCGAATACCTGCTGGTTGTGCGCCTGCCTGAGCAGGGCCATTACGTCTTCGGGAGAATCGGGGGTATCGCCGCTGAGGCGGCCGATGAGGCGTTCGAAAAAATTGGGTTTCGACTGGCTGTCGTCCATATGCTGTGCGTGTCCGGTTAATAAGGGTTGGGGTATCCTAACTGATTTAACAAACGGATTTCAAGTGCTTCCATGGCTTCGGCTTCGGCGGCGTCGATGTGGTCGTAACCCATCAGGTGCAGTACGCCGTGTATGGTGAGGTGGGCGAAGTGGGCGGCGAGGGGTTTGCCTTGTTCCTCGGCTTCGCGCGCCACCACTTGCGGGCAGATGATGAGGTCGCCGTATAGGGTGTATGAGTTGCTGCGCTGAGCGGGGTCGGGCCATTCTTGGTCGGCCGCTTCGAAACTCAATACATTGGTCGCGTAGTCTTTGCCGCGGTAGTCGCGGTTGTAGCGGCGGGCGTCTGCTTCATCCAGCAGCACCAGGCTGATGTCGGCGCGGCGGTGGTGTTGTTTGATGGCCTGCCATGCCCACAGGCGGAATTGTTTTTCGTCGGGCAGTTGGGCGAAGCTGCTGTGGTTGGCCAGATTGAGGAGAAAGCGGGATTGCAGGATGGTTAAAAAGGGATAGCGTTTGGCGGTTTTCATGGCTTGGGGTGGTTTCAGGTAGCCTGTTTGTGGTTTGTATTGGGAGGTGGTGGAAATGTTTTCAGGTAGCCCATGAAGGCTACCTGAAAAGGCAGGCGGCAGGGTTAGCCGTCGCTGCGTTCCAGCAGCATCAGCATCATGGTGGAGAGGGTAACCAGTTCGTCATGCGGGGCTTGACTGCGTTTTTCCAGGCTGAAACGTCTTTCCATAAAGGAAGGCGTTTTTTTCAGCAGATACGCTTCTTGCCCTTCGGCATCGGTAATGCTGTAACTGGGGTTGAGGAAATAGCCGGTCAGCCAGCCCAACACCGGAACTTCGCCTACTAAGCCGTCGGCCACGGTGATCCAAGGGTTGGTTTCGCGGATGTCGTACAAAAACTGGCCTTGGGCATCGTAAACCTGATAATGAGTGCGCCACAGCGAGCGCATGCCCTTGCGGCGCACGGAACCGAGCAATTGGCCGCTCTCGTCGGTAATGCGGTAGTTGGCGTTGAAATCGAGCAGGCGGTCGGCATTGATCTGATAAAGACGCTGTTTGCGCGAAGCGTTTTGGAAAATTTCCACGCCCTCTTTCAGCTTGAAAATTTTCTGGCGGGTGTAGGCTACCTCTTGCCCGCGGGCGTCGAAAACGCTGAAGTCATTGGAAGGAGTGAGGATTTTAAATTTGAAATCCAAGGGAAATTGTAGGTTTTGCACGGCGCAGCCTCCTGTATATTGAATGGCTCAAGTGGGTCATCAAAAATATGCCGGAATATAGCAATCTGTGCCGGATAAGTATAGGCGCAAGTGTGGGGTGCGAGCGAGTTTTGTACCGGTCTCAACCTGAGGCCGGTATGGGCCGGATGTGTGCAAAGTTCTGCAAAAATGCGGCGCGACATTTTGCCCGGACGGGCAGGCGCATTGATTGCGCGGATAGGCGTGTTAAACTCGCCGCATTTTACTTTGAGGCCTGTTCCTAATAAATGGCAGGCCGCCTGTTTCTTCCCATTCCTGCCGAGCAATTGTATGCAACAAATGAACATCCTGTTTTTGGTGATGGCCGCCCTGCTGTTTGTGAGCGTGGTGGCCACGCGTATGTCTGCGCGTATGGGGATGCCTTTGTTGTTGGTGTTTCTCGGGGTGGGCATGCTGGCAGGCGAAGACGGCATCGGCGGCATCCGCTTTGACAGCTATGCCGGTGCGGCCATGGTCGGCCAGCTGGCTTTGGCAATTATTTTGCTTGACGGCGGCCTGCGCACGCGGGTGGAAACGTTCCGCATTGCGGCCAAGCCGGCGGCGGTATTGGCCAGCTGGGGCGTGGTCGGCAGCGTGATTCTGCTGGGCTTGTTTGCCACTTTTTATCTGGATGTCGATTGGAAATTGGGCTTTTTGATGGCGGCGATCGTCGGCTCCACCGACGCCGCGGCGGTGTTTTCCCTGTTGCGTAACAGCGGGGTGCGCCTCAATTCCCGCGTGTCGGCCACCTTGGAGCTGGAAAGCGGTTTGAACGACCCGATGGCGATTTTGCTGGTGAGCGCCTTTATCAGCCTGATTTTGCAGCCGGAGCAGTTCGGTTTGTCCGATATGCTGCTGTTGTTGGTCAAACAGCTGGGCTTGGGTGTGCTGTTGGGTTGGGCGGCAGGCAAGTTATTGGCCGTCTTGTTGAGCCGCATCCGTTTGGCTGAGGGGTTGTATTCGCTGATGATCGCCTCCGGCGGCCTGATGCTGTTTGCGCTCACCAATATCGCCGGCGGCAGCGGATTTCTGGCGGTCTATTTGGCGGGCGTGCTGATCGGCAATGCGCGCAACAATGCCACCGAACACGTGCTGAATGTGATGGACGGTTTGGCTTGGCTGGCGCAGGCGGCCTTGTTTTTGGTGCTCGGTTTATTGGTGGCCCCCAGCCGCCTGTTGGAGCAGGGAATGCATGCGCTGGTGATTGCGGCGGTGCTGATTTTTATCGCCCGACCGCTGGTGGTGTGGTCGTCGCTGAAATGGTTCCATTATTCGCGGCGGGAAATCGCCTACATCAGTTGGGTGGGCCTGCGCGGGGCGGTGCCGATTACTTTGGCCATCATGCCCTTAATGATGGGGGTGCCCAATTCCTTGCTGTTGTTTGACGTAGCGTTTGCGGTGGTGATCTTGTCGCTGCTGATTCAGGGCACCACCATTCCGGCGGTGGCCCGTTGGCTGAAAGTGGTGATCCCGGCCGCGCCCGAGCCTTTGGCCACCCGCGAAATCTGGCTGGGCAAAACGTTGTCGGTGTTGATGCAATCGTTCCGCGTGCAGGGCGGATCGGATGCGGAAAACAGCCATCCTTATGTGATGACGCGCGACAGCCGCTTCGCCGACGGCCGTTTTTTCTCCTTGGTGCGCAACGGGCAAACCGTTCCAGTGGGCATGAATACGCGGATGCAGGCCGATGATGTGGTGTGGTATGTGCTGCCGGAAGACAAGGGCGAAGAATTTGCCGGCCAGTTTGAGGGCATGAATGCCGACGAGCAGAATTTCTATGGTGAATTTGTGGTGCGCCCCGATGTGAAAGTGGGCGAGCTGGCGCATGCCTACGGCTTGGCCGCTGATCCCGAGGAAGCCGATTTGCAGCTGATGACGCTGTTCCGCCGCCGTTTCGGCGACGTGCCGGTGGCCGGCGACCGCATTCATGTGGGCGGAATTCAGATCACGGTAAAAGAATTGGACGAGCGCAGTTACATCAAGTGGCTGGGCTTGAAAATCCCGCGCCCGGGCCGGCAGGAGTGAGTGCGGCGGCTTGGAAATTCGGGCTGCCTGAAAACCGGAAAACGGCAGTCTTGCCGTTTTTTTATTGCGGTGCAACAATAAGCCCCTTAGATGATGGTCGTTCAGGTAGCCTGTCGCGCCGTCCCGTGTGTTGCCCAGCGGCGGAAAGCAGGGTTTTCCGCCTTCTGCTATTGATGCGGATAACTGATTGACTGATTTTATTGTTCACAGAAAGTGTAAACCATTATGCCGAATTTTTTGTTGGAGCCGATCGGCACCAAAGCAGGTCTGACCAGCATCACGCTGGGTGTGGTGCGTGCGCTGCAACGCAGCGGCCGCCGCGCCGTGTATTACAAACCGGTGGCACACACGCCGGTGGCGCCGGGTGAAACCGAGCCGGTAATGACCTTTGCCGAAAAGCTGTTTCACCTCACGCCGCCGCGCCCGTTCCCTCTGGCCAAGGTGGAGGAAATGGTGGGCGCAGGCCGAAGCGATGATTTGATCGAGCTGGTGGTGTCCGATTTCAGCAAAGCGGCGGCGGTCGAGCATGATGTGGCCGTGATCGAAGGCGTGGTGCCCGACAGCGAGCGCAATTTCCTGGCACGCAAAAACGGCGAAATCGCCGCCGCCGTCAATGCGCAAATCATTTTGGTGGCCTCCGTTCAGGACGCCGCACCCGAGCAAGTGGCCGATCAAATCAGCTTGGCGGCCCGCGAATACCAAGACAGCCGCACCGAGGTGGTGGGCTTCATCCTGAATAAATTCACCGGCACCGACGCAGCAGCTTTTGCGCAGTCGGTCAGCGAGCGGGTGCGCGGGCAGCTGCCCTGCATGGGCGTGGTGCCGTTTGCGCCGGAAAAGTCCGCCCGCCGCATGCTCGACATCGCCCGCTACCTGAATACCCGCACCGTCTTGGGCGAAGAGTATCTGGACAGCCGGGTAAAAGAAATCGTGGTGGCCGGCCAAAGCGCCACCCATATGCACGACCGCTTCAAGCCCGGTGCACTGATTATTGCCCCGGGCGACCGTGAAGACGTGATGATGGCGGCGGCGCTGAAAAGCTTGAGCGGCGTGCCGCTGGCCGGCATGCTGCTGACTTGCGATTCGCTGCCTTCCCTGCCGCTGCAAGACATTCTGCGCCCGGCGCTGATGAACAAGCTGCCGATTTTGCTTACCGAGCGCGATACTTACAGCACCGCCTATGCGCTGTCGCACCAAGACGCCCACATTCCCGCCGATGATGTGGAACGCATGGAAACCGTGGTCGATTTCGTGGCCGAAAACCTCGACATCGAATTGCTTTGCCGCAACATCGGCCAACCGCGCCAATTGCTGATGTCCCCACCGGCCTTCCGCTTCCGCATGATGGAGCAGGCGCGTTTGGCCAACAAGCGCATTGTGCTGCCGGAAGGCAGCGAGCCGCGCACCGTGGAAGCGGCCGCCATCTGCCAAACCAAGGGCATCGCCCGCTGCGTGCTGCTGGCCAAGCCGCAGGAGGTATTGGACGTGGCGAAAACCAAAGGCATCGAGCTGCCCGAGGATTTGGAAATCATCGACCCGGAAAGCATCCGCGATCAATACATCGAGCCTTTGGTGGCCCTGCGCAAACACAAGGGTTTAACCCATGGCTTGGCGGCCCAAGCTTTGGAAGACACCGTGGTATTGGGCACCATGATGTTGCAGCAGGGGGATGTGGACGGCTTGGTGTCCGGCGCCATTCACACCACCGCCAACACCATCCGCCCGGCCCTGCAATTGATCAAAACCGCGCCCGGCGCCAGCCTGGTGTCCAGCGTGTTCTTTATGCTGATGCCGGATCAGGTGCTGGTGTACGGCGACTGCGCAGTGAATCCCGAGCCCACGGCCGAAGAGTTGGCCGATATTGCGATTCAGTCCGCCGATTCGGCCAAAGCCTTCGGCATCGAGCCGAAAGTGGCGATGATTTCCTATTCCACCGGCTCGTCCGGCAGCGGCGCGGAAGTGGAAAAAGTGAAGGCCGCCACTGTGCTGGCGCAGCAGAAACGCCCGGATTTGTTGATTGACGGCCCGCTGCAATACGATGCCGCCAGCGTGCCCAGCGTCGGCCGCCAAAAAGCGCCCGACAGCAAGGTGGCCGGGCAGGCCAATGTGTTTGTGTTCCCCGACCTGAACACCGGCAACACCACCTATAAAGCGGTGCAGCGCAGCGCCAATGTGTTGAGCGTGGGCCCCATGCTGCAGGGTTTGCGCAAACCGGTTAATGATTTGTCGCGCGGTGCTTTGGTGGACGACATTGTGTACACGATTGCGATTACCGCCATCCAATCGGTGCACATGGCGGAGTAAGCCGCTTTTCTCCGTAACATGCTGCCAGGCTTGGGCCTGGCAGGCGAAACAGAAAAACCGCCGTTGAAAAACGGCGGTTTGGTGTTTGGGGGCTACCTGAACCGTTTGGTTGGGGAGAACCCGTTTTGTTTTTCAGGTAGCCGCTTGTCTGGTTTACGCGCCCTGATTGCTGGGCGAGGAAATCGGGTTGCCGGCTTGGAACCAGTGGTCGAAAGGATGTTCGCCGGGGGCGAAGGGGTTGATGAAATGGCTGTCGATGTAGGCTGCGCTGACCTCGGCCAGGGTGCGGCTCCAGTTCGGGCTGCGGTCTTTGTCGATCAGAAGGGCGCGCACGCCTTCGCGAAAATCGCCGTTGTTGCAGCAATGCATGGCCACGATCAGTTCCATGTGCAGGGCGCCGGCCAGCGACATATTGCGCACGCGCTCGTAAATGCGCCAGGTAAGCGCGGCGGTGACCGGGCAGCCGTTGCGGTAGGTGTCGGCGGCCTGTGCCAGCCAAGGGTCGGCGAATTCGGTGTGGCGCAGCACGGCATCGACGGCGTGGATGTCGCCGGCGTTGAGGATGTTGTGCACGGCTTCCAAATTGGGCAGCAGTTGGCTTTCAGGTAGCCTGTTCGGCTGGTGCAGGCGGTTGAGGGTGGCGTTGAGGATGTGGTGGTTGTCGGAGATGCCGGCCCAGGGGGCATGGTGCAGGGCGTCAAGGAGCTGCGGCCAGCCGTCGGCAGGCATGGCGTAGTCGGCCAGATTGGCGAGCATGGCGTCGCGGCCGTTGAAGCGCATGCCGGTGAGGCCGAAGAAAAGGCCGGATTTGGCCGGCATGCGCTGCAGAAACCAAGAGCCGCCGGCATCGGGGAAGAGGCCGATGGAGATTTCTGGCATGGCCATCAGCGTGGTTTCGGTCACGATGCGGTGGCTGGCGGCGGCGTTCAGCCCCATGCCGCCGCCCATCACGATGCCGCTGCTCCAGGTGAGGATGGGCTTGGGATAGGTGTGCATCTGGTAGCAGAGGCCGTATTCTTCGCGGAAGAAGGTGAGCACATCGGGGTTGGGGAAGGCGGGTTCGGCGCTGATGATGTGGTAGAGGTTGCGGATGTCCCCGCCGGCGCAGAAGGCTTTGTCGCCTGCGCCGCGAACCAGCACCATGACCACGTCGTCGTTTTCGGCCCAGCGACTGAGGGCGGGCGAAATGATGCGGATCATTTCGGTGCTTTGCGCATTGAGGGTTTTTTCGCTGTTGAGCGTGATGAGGCCGATTTGGCGGCCGTTGGCGGTGGGCAGCAGTTCGGTCAGCACGGGGGCGGTCATGGTGTCTCCTGAGTGGTGTGTGGCGGGGGCGGCCGTTGCGGGCTACCTGAAAAATTGGCTTCAACGGCGCAGGCTGAGACCTTTGCAAAACCTCCATCTGCGGCGCATTTCTGCGTTGTGCGTTTATGCCCTATGGGTACTGCTCGCTCGCTTGCCTATCTATATGATATGTCTTTCCCACGGGGATTCCTGCGTTCACGCTCGCTGCGCTGCTACGCTTTGAACTGCATCCACATCTGGGGGGTTTGCAAAGGTCTCAGGCGGATTATAGCTTAAGCGGTTTTTACTTTTGCCGGCTGTTTAAGCGGGAAACCGCAGTAAAAGCGGAAAATAAGCAGAATATTTTTCTAGAAAACAGAAATTTGGGAAAAAGTTTTATAAAAATTGTCAGAATCGTGTTTGCGCTGCGTCTGAAGGGTAAAGCGAAACGGCGGCGGAGCGCCGCTTTCCCTATCTCCAAACTTCAGAAGAAAGGCTGACAATATGAACAAAATCCTGATTGCCCTCACCACCGCATTTGCCCTGACTGCCTGCGCCCCGGGTGGCAACGAAAATGCCCAAGCAGCCGCCCAGCAAGTGCCGCAGGAAGCCGCCGTGTGGTCGGCTGCCAACAGCCAAATCCGCTTTTTGAGCAGCAAAGTGAACCAAGAAAAAGGCAGCATCACCGAGCAATCCGAGTTCACCACTTCCGCCGCCCGTCTGGAAAAAGACGGCCGCTTCAATATGACCGTGGATTTGGCCAGCGTGAAAACCAATATCGACATCCGCGATCAACGCCTGAAAGACTGGGTGTTTGAAGTGGTGCAGTTTCCCGAGGCGAAAATCAGCGGCCAGCTGGATGCCCAAGCGGTGAACAAACTGGCGCTGGGCGAAAGCCTGAAACTGAAACAGCCGCTGGCCTTGGAGATTCACGGCCAGAAACTGGACATCGAAGCCGATTTGCTGGTGCAGCGTAATGCGGCCGACAGCATCAGCGTGGTCACCTTGTCGCCCGTGTTGCTGGACGTGAAACAGATGGACATGGTGAAAGGCGTCGGCCAGCTGGTGGAAGTGATGGGCCTGTCTTCGATTGTGGAACAGATTCCGGTGAGCTTCAGCGGCGAATTCAAACGCCAAGGCGAATAAAGCGGCACGGGGCGGCTGCCGCTCCGATAAAGCTGTGATCTCAAAACAGGCTACCTGAAAACTGCTTTCAGGTAGCCTGTTGTGCTACTGCCCGCCGTGGTTGCTGCGCGGATATTCGCTGGCGATGCCGTGCTGCTGCAACAGGGTTTGCAGCCGGGCAATCTCCGCTTCCAGCCGCGACTTGTTGGCCAGCAGCGCCGTGGTCGGGGCGAACACATAAGCCATTGAACGGGAGCCGTCACGCAGAACCACCTGCAGGCGGCCGCTCGTCAGGCCAAAGTAATGATGGCGAATGGAAAAGTGCACCTGCGCAATCTCGGCCAGCGGGTATTTTTTGCCCAAGGCGTTGTTGATCAGCAGGTGGCCGTTTTCAATCACAAACGGGTCGAGATTCACGCCGTGTTTGAGGAGAAGGCGGTACGCCCCCCAGCCAATCGCGGCGCCAATCAGCAGAAGCCACACCACCATTTCGAAGGTATCGTTTTTCCGCCGGCTTTCGGCGGTGGCGATGATGTCGTGTTCGGCGGGCAGCAGCAGGCCTTCTTCTATCCAGCGCGCAACGGTGTCGGTATTGGCGCGGCGCTGTTGCAGCTGTTCACTCAGCCGTTGTGGCTGCGGCACCAAGTAAACGCCGCCGCCGCGGTGTTGGCTTCTTTCCAGCGTGTTGAAGTAATACACCGCCTCGCCTTTTTGCCACAAATGCCAATGCGGCTCGCCCCAGCGCTGCCAGCGGCCGGGGCCATCGTCGGCAAGGCGGGCAATTTGGGTGCGGTAGCCGGCCAGGCCGCTGCGCTGCCCCCAGCGCTCTTGCGACAGGAAGAAAATCAAATCGCTGCCGTTGCTGCTCAAATAGCCGTCGTCGATTTCTTCAAAATCACGCCAAGGCAGGCGGTTGCCGACCACTTTGCGGGCGCGGCGGCTTTCGTGGTCGTAGAAATACAGCCCCTTGGCATTACTGAAAAACAAATGCTGGGAGTGGGAATCGCTGCGCGAAAGCAGGCGATAGGGTGGTTGGTCGGGGTTGAGGGCTTCGCCGTCCACAAACAGGGCGCCGCCCTGGGCGTGGTAGAGCAGGTCAAAACCGCCCCAGGCAGCATAATGCAGCGTGCGCAGTGCTTCATCATCGGGCACATCCAGCAGGCGGGTTTGGTAAAACACGCGGCTGCCGTCGGTCAGATAAGGTGATGCGCGGGAATCAAGCCGTAGCGCTTCACGGCTGGCCGCCGGTGTTTGCGCTTCATAAGCGCGCGCTTCGTGACGACTGTCGATAATCGGGAAGGGTGTGTGTTGCGCCTCGGCAATGGGTTCGCCGCGATAATAAAAGCGGCTGCCGTCGGTGCTCAGCCACTGCGAATGCGGCAGTGCCCGGAAGGTTTTGCCGGCGTCGTCCAGCAGACGGAAAGGATAGTGATAATGGCTGATGTGCCGTCCTGCCGCGGCCTGGCGTACCGAGGCGCCGATATAGCCCCAAAAGCCTGCCGAACGGCGTTCAGTGAAGTGGTCGCAGTAATAGGTTTGGCGGCCATCGCTGTAAAGATGGTTGCCGAGCGCCTGCACCGGCGGCTGCAAGCCCGGCAGCACTTGATGGCCGCAGAATACTTGCGTGGCATCCCAGCCGATTTGCGCATTCTCGCCGTTCAGTGCGGTGAATCTTTCGGGGTCGGCCTCGGGCACCGGTAGCATGCCGTCGCTGGGCACCGAAACATAAATGCCGTTTGGGTGACGATAAAAATAAGAGCCGTTGACACGCTGATGGTTATGGAATTGGCTGCTGACCAGCGAGCCGTTCTGCGGCTTGAAGAACAGGATCAGCATCGTCAGTCCCGCAAACAGCAGGGGCAGGACGAGGAGTATTCTCAGTGGGCGGACTAGGTTTCGGGTGTGGAGGGGCATGATGGCGGCGGAGCGGAAGGGCGGTTTTCAGGTAGCCTCGGTTGGGCGGGGCATTGGGGCTGGCTTAATCGTCGTCACGATCGTCGCGGCCCCGTCTGCGGCGCCTGTCGTCGTCATCATCGTCATCGTCGCGGTCGCGGCGGTCGTAACGGTCATCGCGATCCCGTTCCCGGTCATCATCGCGTTCGCGCCATTCGTCATCACGGCGGTCTTCATCGTATTCCCGTTCGTAGCGGGGTTCGTCGCGGTCGTCGCGCTCATGCTCGCCCATCCAGCCGCAGGCGGAGAGGACGGAGCAGAGGCCCATCAGGCAGAGTAGGGGGCGCAGGGGCATGGTGTGTTCCTTGTTGAAGTGTGGTGAAGGCGGATAGCTTATACCGAAACTGTGCAGCGGCGGCAATAGCTTAGGGCGGCTTAGTGTTTGCCAGCGGGGGCGGCCGTGTGTTAGGCTGCGCATCCGCGAAAGGCAGGCTGAGACCTTTGCAAAACCCTCAGATGTGGATGCAGTTCAAGGCGTAGCAGCGCAGCGAGCGCAGACATATCATCTAGATAGGCAAGCGAGCGAGCAGCGCATAACGCAGAAATGCGCCGCAGATGGGGGTTTTGCAAAGGTCTCAGAGGCTACCTGAAAGCCGTGCCCGCCGGTTTGATTGACTGAATGAAGGAAAATTGATGTCCAAACGCACCCAAATCAACAAAGGCCCGATTCGGGACAATGCCTTAAAGGCGCTGGTGAAATCCAACCTGTTCCGGCCCAAAATCCAGAAGCCGAAAAAAGGCAAAGGCGCATACAGCCGCAAAGGCCGCCAACCGTCAGGTTTTTTGATACCCTCAAAAAACCTGATTTTTTTATGGGGCTGAGCCATGGAATGGGTGCTGTGGGTGGCGGGTGCGGCGCTGCTGTTGCTGCCGGCGGTGGCCGAGGCGGGCATGGCCTACTACACGCGGGCGCGCTGTTTTGACGATTTGACGGCGGTGCCGCCTTGTGATTATGCGCTGGTGTTGGGCACGGCCAAATATGTGGCCGGCGGCGGCCTCAACCGCTATTACCGACACCGCATCGAGGCGGCGGCGGCTTTGTGGCAGGCGGGCAAAGTGGGTGCGGTGGTGGTGAGCGGCAGCGGTTTGGCCGAAACGCTGAGCGAAACCGTGTGTATGCAGGCCGATTTGGCGGCCTTGGGCGTGCCGGTGGCGGCGATTTGGCAAGACCCGGCCGGTCTGCGCACGCTAGACAGCGTGTTGCGCTACCGCGCCGCTTTCGGCGGGGCAACGGTGTGCGTGGTGTCGCAGCCGTTTCATAACCGCCGCGCCTTGGTGTTGGCGCGCGCCTGCGGGGCGGCGGCGGTGGCCTATCAGGCCCGCGCGGTGGGTATTCGGGGCGGTTGGCGCGTGCAGTTGCGCGAACGCTTTGCCCGCCTGCGTTTGTGGTACGATGTGCTCGCCCGCACCCCGCCGCGGCACAGCCTGGCTGCGGTGCCGATACGGCAGTATCCGGGCGGCAGTGAGTAAAACGGGCTATCTGAAACCTGGATTGGGCTTTCAGGTAGCCTGAGACCTCTGCAAAACCCCCATCTGCGGCGCATTTCTGCGTTGTGCGCTGCTCGCTCGCTTGCCTATCTATATGATATGTCTGCGCTCGCTGTGCTGCTACGCCTTGAACTGCATCCACATCTGGGGGTTTTGCAAAGGTCTCAGCCTGCATAGAGAAAGAAAAGTATGAATCCGATTGAAATCGAACACCGGCGCGAAAGCGGCGTGGCCACGGTGTGGCTGAACCGGCCGGACAAGAAAAACGCCGTCGGCTTTGATGCGATGCGCGCTTTGGTGGCCGCCGCAGGCAAGCTGCGCGCCGACCGCAGCGTGCGCGCGGTGGTGTTGGCCGGCCGTGGCGGCACGTTTTGCGCGGGCATTGATTTGGCCGATTTGAACAATCCGGCCAACCGCAAAACGGCGGTGTGGGAGTTGATCAAACCGGGGCGCAGCCTGTTTCAGGCGGCGGCTTTGGTGTGGCAGGATTTGCCGGTGCCGGTGTTGTGCGCAGTGGAAGGGCATTGCCTGGGCGCGGGCGTGCAGTTGGCGCTGGGGGCGGACATCCGCTTCGCCACGCCGCAGAGCCAGTGGGCGGTGTTGGAGGCGCGTTGGGGGATTGTGCCGGATATGGGCATCAGCCGCACGGCGCAGGGCGTGGTGCGCCAGGATATTCTGCGCGAGCTGACTTACAGCGGCCGCGTGTTCAGCGGCGAGCAGGCGGCGGACTACGGCTTGGTCACGCATTTGAGCGAGCAGCCTTTGGCAGCGGCTTATGATTTGGCGGCGGAATTGGCGCAGCGTTCGCCCGATGCCCATGTGGGCGCCAAGCGCATTGTGCAGACCATGCAGCACAAGCCGCGGAAAACCCTGCGCATGGAAAAGATTTGGCAGCTCAAGCTGCTGTTGGGCAAAAACCAGCGGCGGGCGGTGAAAAAAGACCGCAATCCGCACACCGAGTTTCTGCCGCGCCAGTTTGATTGAACCAAGCATCCTGTTTTTCAGGTAGCCTGTGCAGCGGTGCAGGCT
>NZ_JH164926.1:1090191-1100643 GCF_000226875.1 Neisseria shayeganii 871 | reverse complement strand
GGCTACCTGAAAACATATTGCGGATTTATTCCTGCGGCGGCTGGCGGATGTCGAGCTGTTTGTCGGCCAGCCACACCAAAAACAGAATCGGCACGCCGAGGGCGGCGGTAAAGGTGAAGAAGCCGTCGTAGCCGATGTTGTCAACGATGGCGCCCGAATAGCCGCCCAGGGTTTTGGGCAGCAGGGTCATGATGGAGCTGAACAGCGCGTATTGCACGGCGGTGAAGCGGATGTTGGTCAGCGCGGAGAGGAAGGCCACGAACACAGTGCCGGCCAGGCCGGCGGCGAAGTTGTCGAAGCCGACCGCCAGATACATGACGGCGTTGTTGTGCCCCGCCCAGGCCAGCAGCACAAACAGCAGATTGGTGGCCGCCGCCAATACGGCGCCCAGCATCATCATTTTCATGATGGGGAAACGCTGCGCCAACAGGCCGCCGGCAAAGCCGCCCACAATCGACATCAGCACGCCGAAGGTTTTCACCGCATCGGCGATTTCGTCTTTGCTGAAGCCCAAATCGGCATAAAACACATTGGAAATCACGCCGGCCACGATGTCGGAAATGCGGTAGAGGCCGATGAGGGCGAGCAGCAGCACCGCGCGTTTGCCGTAGCGGCGGAAAAAGTCGGCCAGTGGCTCGATCCAGGTTTGTCGCACCACGCGCGCGGGCACGATGTTGGCGGCGGTGGCCAGCCAGCCGGTACCGATGGCGGCGGCGGCGGCCGAACCCAGACGCAGGGTTTCCAGCAGCAGGGCATTCAGCGGCGTGCTGCTTTCAGGTAGCCAGGCGCCGACGGTGCGGAAGGCGAACACAAACACGCTCACGGCCAGCACAAACATCAGCAGCAGGCGCAGATTGTCGGCCGCGCCGAAGCGGTGTTTGGGCGCGGCATTGCCGGCGGGCTCGCGGATCACGAGGGTGGTGAGCACGCCCAGCCCCATCACGGCGGCCATGATCCAATAGGTGTCGCGCCAGGCTTCGTAGAGGTAGTGCTCTTTGGCCGAGCCGAACCAGGTGGCCAGATACAGCGAGCCGGCGCCGGCCACAATCATGCCGATGCGGTAGCCGGCGTTGTAGGTGGCGGACATCACGGATTGCAGGGCGTTGTCGTTGGGAGCGGCTTCGATGCGGTAGGCGTCGATCAGCACGTCTTGGGTGGCGGAGGAAAAACCCAGTAGCACGGCGCCGGCGGCCATAAACGCCAAGGCATTGCCCTGCGCGGGGTCCACCGCCGCCATGCAGAGAATGGCGGTGATGATGAGCAGCTGGGCCAACAGCAGCCAGCCGCGGCGTTTGCCCAAGCGGCGCGACAACACGGGCAGGGGCAGGGCGTCGATCAGCGGCGCCCACACGAATTTGAAGGAATAGCCCAAGGCGGCCCAGCTAAACATGGTCACCGTTTTGCGCTCCACGCCCGCTTCGCCCAGCCACAGAGACAGGCTGGAGAAAATCAGCAGAATCGGCACGCCGGCGGAAAAGCCGAGCGCCAGCATGATCCAGGCGCGGCGGTCGGCATAATTGCGCCAAGCCTGCCGGCGCTCGGCGGGGCGGGAAACGGTTGGGCTCATGGCGGGCCTCGTGGCAAACAAAGCGGGCATTATAAACAGATGGCCGCACAGGGGATAGCCGGCTTGTATTCGGGCGGGCCCTCGGTTAGCATGGCGGCAGTGTTTTCGCCGCAGCAGCGGGCCGGGCGGGAATCGGGCTTCTTGCCGGTTGCTGCCCAGGCATACCCAAAGCGGCCGGCGAACCACATCCATCCGTTTTATCCGGACACGCCCGAACAGCCGGCGCGTGACGACTGCATTTGAGGAGGCAAAGCCATGAATATCTGTATCAACGGCCAAACCGGCGATTTCCCCGGCCGCACCTTGGCCGAACTGATTGAACTGCACCGGCCCGCCAGCCCGTTTGCGGTGGCGTTGAATACCGAATTCGTGCCCAGAAGCGCCTATGCGCACACTGTGTTGAAAGACGGCGACCGGGTGGACATTGTGCGGCCGGTGGTGGGAGGGTAACAAGTCATGCCGGCGGTGCTTTCAGGTAGCCTGCCGGCCGGCATTCTTTTTGATAGATAGGCACGGAATGCTGTTTCAGATTCAGGCTGGACCTTTGCAAAACCCCCATCTGCGGCGCATTTCTGCGTTGTGCGTTTATGCCCTATGGGTACTGCTCGCTCGCTTAGCCTTGTAGATGATAGGTCTGTCCCACGGGGATTCTTGGCGTTCACGCTCGCTGTGCTGCTACGCCTTGAACTGCATCCACATCTGGGGATTTTGCAAAGGTCTCAGGCTACCTGAAAGCCGTTTACATGAAAAAAAAGCAGACCTTTTCGAGGTCTGCTTTTTGTTCGGCCGGGGCTTAGTGGCGGAAATGGCGCACGCCGGTGAGCACCATGGCGATGCCGTGTTCGTCTGCAGCGGCAAACACTTCTTCGTCGCGCACCGAGCCGCCGGGGTGGATGATGGCTTTGATGCCTTGTTCGGCAATCACGTCCACACCGTCGCGGAAGGGGAAGAAGGCGTCGGAGGCGGCGCAGGCGCCGTTGAGGTCGAAGCCGCCGTCTTGGGCTTTGCGCGCGGCGATGCGGGTGGAATCGACGCGGCTCATCTGGCCGGCGCCGATGCCGTAGGTTTGGCCGCCTTTACCGAACACGATGGCGTTGGATTTGACGAATTTGGCCACGTTCCACACAAACAGCAAATCATGCCATTCCTGCTCGGTGGGCTGGCGTTGGGACACCACGCGCAAATCTTCGCGGCGGATGCGGTGCAGGTCGGGGGTTTGCACCAGCAGGCCGCCGCCGACGCGTTTGAGTTCGAAGCGGTTGGCGCCGGCCAAAAGCGGCACTTCCAGCACGCGCACGTTTTTCTTGGCGGCGATGATTTCTTTGGCTTTGTCGGTGAATTTGGGCGCCATCAGCACTTCGAGGAACTGGCCGGTAACGGCTTCCACGGTGTCGGCATCCACTT
Source organism: Neisseria shayeganii 871 (assembly GCF_000226875.1). GTDB lineage: Bacteria > Pseudomonadota > Gammaproteobacteria > Burkholderiales > Neisseriaceae > Eikenella > Eikenella shayeganii. The sequence continues at coordinate 1,097,672 of NZ_JH164926.1, read as the reverse complement.
CGCGGTTGAAGGCGATGATGCCGCCGAAGGCGCTGGTGGTGTCGGTGGCGAAGGCCAGTTTGTAGGCATTGAGCGGGGTGTCGGCCACGGCCACGCCGCAGGGGTTGGCGTGTTTCACGATCACGCAGGCGGGCGCATCGAAGGCTTTGACCGCTTCCCAGGCGGCATCGGCGTCGGCGATGTTGTTGTAAGACAATTCCTTGCCTTGCAGTTGTTGGTAGGCGGCGAGGCTGCCGGCGGCGGGGTAGAGGTCGCGGTAGAAGGCGGCGTGTTGGTGCGGGTTTTCGCCGTAGCGCATTTCCTGCACTTTCACCCAGCTTTGGTTGAATTGGGCCGGGAATTCGCCCACATGCGGCTCGCCGGAGAGTTTGTCGTCGGCCACGCTGGTGAGGTAGTTGGAAATCATGCCGTCGTATTGGGCGGTGTGGCTGAAGGCTTTGCAGGAGAGGCGGAAGCGGGTTTGCTCGGAGAGGCTACCTGAAGCCTGCAGTTCTTCAATCACGGCGTCGAAATCGGCATTGTCGGTAACGATGGCGACGTGACGCCAGTTTTTGGCGGCGGAGCGCACCATGGTGGGGCCGCCGATGTCGATGTTTTCAATCGCGTCTTCCAGGGTGCAGCCGGGTTTGGCGATGGTGGCGGCGAAGGGGTAGAGGTTTACGCACACCAAATCGATGTTGCCGATGCCGTGCTCTTCCATTTTGGCCACGTGCTCGCTCAAGTCGCGGCGGCCGAGGATGCCGCCGTGGATTTTCGGGTGCAGGGTTTTCACGCGACCGTCGAGCATTTCGGGAAAGCCGGTGTAGTCGGCCACTTCGATCACGGGCACGCCGGCGTCGGCTAAGAGTTTGGCGGTGCCGCCGGTGGAGAGGATTTCCACGCCCAGCGCGTGCAGGGCTTGGGCGAATTCGACGGCGCCGGTTTTGTCGGACAGGCTGATCAGGGCGCGTTGGAGAGTGGACATGGGGGTTCCTTTATTGAAAGTAAGGGTCTGACATCAGGAAAGGGTATTCGGCCAGCCAGCCATCGGCAAGGGCGGCCGTCGGGCCGTGCGGTTTCGGCCGGTGGCCGATCAGGTGCAGGGCGTTGTGGTGCAGCATGGCTTCCATGTGTTCGAGGTGTTGGTACCAGCCGATAGTCGGGTCGTCGGCTGACACCAAGGCGAATCCGGCCTGCAGCAGGGCGCGATGCAGCTGCCGGCGTTGGTCGGCGCTGAAATGCGGCGCCGATGTGGGAATCAGCCAAAAGTCTTGCATAAGCGGCGGCAGGCTACCTGAAAGCGGGAATGGGCGTAACCGAAATGAAAGCCATGCGGTATTCGCTTGGCCGCTCAGCGTTGCCGGCGCACCTGTTCCAGCTCTTTGAGCAGCGGGAGGTAGCGTGGGTAAAGCGGGGCAATGCGGGCACGGTTGCCGGGCGTGCAGAAACGGGCGGTTTCGGCCGCGTCGTGCGATTTGGGGTAGGACGCGAGGAAGGCGTCTTTTTCCGCGCCCCGCAAACGCAGATCGGGGCAGCGGTTGAATTCTTCATTGCTGATGCGGCTGTTGAGTTCGCCGAGGGCATACCAGGCAATGATGGCGTGCTGCCGCGTTTGCTCGTTGGATTCGGTTTCGCAGTAGCGGCTGTCGTAATACATGTCGGCCGCATCGCGCAGCACTTGGCGGCATTCGTTTTCCGTCATCGGTTTGACGAATGAAATCTCGGCGTGGGCGGTACCGGCGGCCAGTAGCAGGCAGAATATGGTTTTTTTCATTTTGCGGCGGTGTTGGCGTGGAAGCTCGGTCGGGTTTTAATCCAGCAGGCCGTGCTCCAGCAGCTTTTTGCGCAGGGTGTTGCGGTTCAGGCCCAACATGGCGGCCGCCTTGCTTTGGTTGCCGCCGCATTGCGCCATCACGCAGCGCAGCAGCGGCGGTTCCACTTGGTTCAAAACGAGCCGGTACACATCGTGGGCCGGTTCGCCGTCTAGGTGGGCGAAGTAGCGCTTGAGATTGTGTTCGATGCAGTGGGCGATGTCGTGATTCTGGCTCATGGTGTCCGGTTCTTTTTTGTAGACGGTTTTAGGCCGTGCGCCAGGCGCAGGGCCAGTATTCGAGGGCGGTACGGCCGAGGAAGTCGGCCACGGCCCGGTATTGTGCCGCCTCGCTGTCCAGCGTGTTGATGTGGCGGCGGGCGGTTTCTCCTTGCGGCAGGGCGGCCAGATACCAGCCGATGTGCTTGCGGGCGATGCGCAGGCCGGCGGTGTCGCCGTAAAAGGCATACATGGCCTGCAGGTGGCCGAGCAGGGTGTCGCAGGCTACCTGAAAGGGCAGCGGCGGCGGCAGGCTGCCGTGGGCCAGATAATGCGCCACATCGGCAAACAGCCAGGGCTGGCCTTGGGCGGCGCGGCCGATCATCACGCCGTCGGCGCCGGTTTCGGCCAGCACGCGGGCGGCTTTCTGCGGGCTGTCGATGTCGCCGTTGACCCACAGCGGAATGCCGATGTCGCGCTTGACTTCGGCAATCAGCCCGTATTCGGCTTGGCCTTTGTACATCTGCGTGCGCGTGCGGCCGTGCACGGCCAGGGCGGCGATGCCGGCGTCTTCGGCCAGGCGGGCGACGGTGCGGATGTTGCGGTTGTCGTCGTTCCAGCCCAAACGGGTTTTCAGGGTAACCGGCACGTCCACCGCTTCCACCACGGCGTGCAGGATGTCGGCCACCAACGCTTCGTTTTGCAGCAGGGCGCTGCCGGCGGCCACATTGCACACTTTTTTCGCCGGACAGCCCATATTGATGTCGATCACCTGCGCTCCGCGCGCCACGTTGAGGCGGGCGGCTTCGGCCAGTTGGGCGGGATCGCTGCCGGCAATCTGCACCGCAATGGTGCCCGGCTCGCCGCTGTGGTCGGCCCGGCTCAGGGTTTTGCGGGTGTGCTGGAGGCCGGGGTCGCTGGTCATCATTTCGCCCACTGCCCAGCCGGCGCCGAAACGGCGGGCGAGAATGCGGAAGGGTTTGTCGGTGATGCCGGCCATCGGCGCCAGCGCCACGGCGGGGGCGGCGGTGTAGGGGCCGATTTGCATGGTGTGGGATAAGGTAAAGACGAAGAGCAGATTGTACGGTTTTTAGGCAGCTGCCGCCAAGTATTGACAAGTTTGGCTTTCAGGTAGCCTTATGATTTGTTTTTGAAAACAGGAACGGTGGGCTGAATTGCGGGCGGTTTGGTGCCAGGCGGTGGAATCTGTAAAGTTTTGTTGCGGCTGCAAAACGACGGTGGTGGGTAGGTGGCGGTTTATTTGGCATACGGATCGGCTTCGCCTTCCGGGCGGGTTTTGAAGCGTTTGTGCAGCCAGAAATACTGAGCCGGCTGTTCGCGCACGCGCGCTTCGATAAAGTCGTTCATGCGCTGGGCGTCGGCTTCTGCCGAGTCGGAGGGGAAGTGTGCCCACGCGGGGTAGAAGCGCAGGGTGACCGTGCCGTCGGCTTCACGGGTGGGGATGGCAGGGATGACTTTGGCGCGGGTGAGCGCGGCGATGCGGCTGAGGCCGGCGATGGTGGCGGTGGGGATGCCGAAAAAGCCGACAAATACGGAATCTTTGCGGCCGAAATCCTGATCGGGCAGATAGAGGAAGGGAGCGGTGGAGGATTTGATCTGCTTGATGATGGCGCGCAGCCCTTCGGTGCGGCCGATGAGGAAGACGTTGTTGTAGCGGTGGCGGCCTTGGAGGATTTGTTCGTCCAGGGTTTTGTTTTTCTGGTGCGAATACATGCTGATCAGCGGCACGTCTTGGTTGAGGGCGTAAACGGCCAGCTCGAAGGCGGTGAAGTGGGGGTAGAGCAGAATCACTTTTTCACCGGCAGCCAGGGCTTGGTCGAGATGGTGTTTGTCTTGATAGCGCACCAGCGATTTCAGCTTGGCGGCAGGGGCGTACCAATACAGGCCGTATTCCAGCACCAGTTTGGCCATGTGGCGGAAGTGGCGTTTCAGCAGGCGGCGGCGCTCGGCTTCGCTCCAGTCGGGGAAGCAGAGGCGTAGATTGGTTTCGCCTACCCGGCGGCGCGGCCGCACGGCGTAATAGGCCAGTGTGCCCACGGCGTCGGCCAGTTTCTGCAGCACGGTAAAGGGCAGCAGTTGCAGGAGGTAAAGCAGGAAAACGGCGGCTTTCATGGGCGGTTGGCGCGAAGAGGAGAAGGAAGGGAAGCGGCCGATTATAAGGGCTTTGCCAGGATTTGTGGTTTTCGGCATAATCCGCGCTTTGCATATTTTTGCAGAACTTGGCACGGTTTTCAGGTAGCCCTTGCCGTGCAGCAGGCTAGCTGAACGGTTTGCGCCGTTCCCGACCGGGGCGGTTGTTTTGAACGGGCAGGAAGCAAAGGAGAAAAGAAAAGATGTTCCGCCAACTGACTTTATTGAGCGTGCGCTTGGTGCAGCAATGGCTGCCCTCGCCGTTTGTTTTTTGTATTCTGCTGACGCTGGTGGTGTATGCCGCGGCGGTGGCGCTGACCGGCCAAGACCTGTTGGCGGCGGCCGGCTCTTGGGGCAAAGGCCTGTGGTCTTTGTTGGGCTTTTCCATGCAGATGGCGCTGATTCTGGTCACCGGCCATGTGCTGGCCAAGGCGCCGTTTGTCGGCCGCCAGCTGGACCGGCTGGCCGGCAGAATCCAAAGCCCGAAGGCGGCGGTGTTTGCCGTGACGTTGGTGGCCTTGGTCGGCTGCTGGTTAAACTGGGGCTTCGGCCTGATTGTGGGCGCGGTGTTTGCCAAAGCTTTGGCCCGCCAAGTGAAAGGGGTGGATTATCCGCTGCTGGTGGCGGCTGCCTATTCGGGCTTTTTGGTGTGGCACGGCGGCTTATCCGGCTCGATTCCGCTGGCGCTGGCCACCGACGGCCCTGATCTGGCCAAAATCAGCGGCGGCACGGTGGAAGCGGCGATTCCGGTGGCGCAAACCCTGTTTTCGCCCCTGAATCTGTTTATCGTGCTGGCGCTGTTTGTCGGCTTGCCGTTGCTCAATATGTTGATGATGCCGGCCCAGCCGGTGGTGGCCGATCCGGCCAAATTGGCCGAGCCGGAGCCGCCGCTGCCGCCTTTGGACACGCCCGCCCAAAAATGGGACGACAGCCGCCTGATGGCTTGGCTGTTGGTGGCGATGGGTGCGGTGTATCTGTACGGGCATTTCAGTCAGGCCGGCTTCAATTTGGCGCTGAACGTGGTCATCGGCCTGTTCCTGTTTGTCGGCTTGCTGGCACACGGCACCCCCGAGCGCTACAGCCGGGCGGTGGAAGACAGTGCCAAAGGCATTGCCGGCATTGTGCTGCTGTTTCCGTTTTACGGCGGCATCATGGGCTTGATGACCAGCGCGCCTGAAGGTGGTGCCTCGTTGGCGGCCATGATCAGCCAATCTTTTGTGGCGGCTTCAACCGAGCGTACCTTCCCGCTGTTGGCTTTCCTGAGCGCAGGTTTGGTGAATGTGTTTGTGCCTTCCGGCGGCGGCCAATGGGCGGTGCAGGGCCCGATTATGCTGCCTGCGGGCGCGGCTTTGGGCGTGGCGCCAGAAGTGTCGGCCATGGCGGTGGCGTGGGGCGATGCTTGGACCAATATGATCCAGCCGTTTTGGGCCTTGCCGCTGTTGGGCATTGTCGGCTTGGATGCACGCGCGGTGATGGGCTACTGCCTGATGGCCTTGTTGTATTCGGGTGCGGTGATCGCCGCGGCATTTTTGATTTTTGCCTGATAACAACGGCTGCCGTGACAGACAAACGGCAGCCGTTTTTGTTGTCCGGCAATGCCGACGGGACGCTGCCCCCTTTCAGATGCTGAGACCTTTGCAAAACTCCCATCTGCGGCGCATTTCTGCGTTGTGCGCTGCTCGCTCACTTGCCTATCTGTATGATATGTCTGCGTTCGCTGCGCTGCTACGCCTTGAACTGCATCCACATCTGGGAGTTTTGCAAAGGTCTCATGCTGATGTTTCGCGGTTTCGGCTGCCTGTGGGCTGCACATAAGGCGTAATAAGCTGTTCAGATTCTTTGCTGTGGCGGTTGCGTTTGGCCTCCGCGGTTTTGGCCTCGAAAACTGCGGCGCAAGAAGATGCCGAATAGGCTTTAAGACAAAGGAGTGGAAGATGAAGATTGTGATTGCGCCCGACTCATTTAAAGAAAGCCTGAGCGCCAAGCAGGCGGCCGCAGCGATCCGGCGCGGGTTTGCCGCGGTTTTCCCCCGGGCGGCGTATGTGTGTGTGCCGATGGCGGACGGGGGAGAGGGTACGGCGGCGGCAGTGGTGGCGTCGGCCGGTGGCGAATGGGTGTCGGTGGCGGTGGACGGCCCGCTCGGTGCAGCGGTTACCGCACGCTACGGCCTGTTACCGGACGGCACCGCAGTGATGGAGATGGCGGAGGCTTCGGGCCTGCATTTGGTGCCGCCTGCCGAACGCAATCCGCTGCTCACTTCCACCTACGGTACCGGCCAGATGATGGCCGATGCTTTACGGCGCGGGGTACGGCGCATCATGCTCGGCATCGGCGGATCGGCCACTAACGACGGCGGGGCGGGTATGCTGCAGGCCTTGGGTTTCCGTTTGTTGGACCAAAGCGGGGCGGAACTGCCGCGCGGCGGGGCGGCTTTGGCCGGTTTGGCCGCCATCGACTGTTCGGCGGCGTTGCCTGAGTTGGCGGACTGCCGAATTGTGGCGGCCTGTGATGTGGACAATCCTTTGTGCGGCGATTTGGGCGCCAGCGCGGTGTTCGGCCCGCAGAAAGGGGCGGATGCGGCGCAAGTGCGGCGCTTGGATGCTGCGTTGGCGCATTATGCTGATGTGCTGGCGGCCAGCGGCCTGCCGGATTGCCGCGCGGAGGCAGGCAGCGGGGCGGCCGGCGGTTTGGGTTTCGGCTTGCGGACGGTGTTGGCTGCCGAATTGCGGCGCGGTGTCGATTGGATGGTGGCCGCCACCGGCTTGGCCGAGCAGTTTGCGGGCGCGGATTTGGTGATTACCGGCGAAGGGCGGATGGACGGTCAGACCGCCTTCGGCAAGGTGCCGCTGGGCGTATTGGCTGCTGCGCAGGCTCAAGGTGTGCCGGTGATTGCCTTGGCCGGCAGCGTAGGCCCGGATGTGGGGGAGCTGGCGGCGCACGGGTTTTGCGCGGTTTTCCCTTCGGTGGCGCGGGCGGCGGATTTGGCCGAGGTGTTGGCGGAGGCGGAGGCGCAGTTGGAACGGACGGCCAGGCAGGTGGCAGCGGTGTGGCGTTTGGGACGGGAGCAGGGGCGGAAAGCGGCGGTTTGATCAGGCTCAGACCTTGGCAAAACCCATCTGCGGCGCGTTTCTGCGGTGTGCGTTTATGCTAGGGATACTGCTTGCTCGCTTACCGAGCCATCGATATCTGTCCCATGGAAATTTGTGCATTCACGCCCGCTGCGCTGCTACGCCTTGAACCGCATCCACACATCTGACGGTTTCCAAAGGTCTCAGGTTTTAGGTTGGGAATTGAGTATTGACGGCGTTGCATAAAAACAGGC
>NZ_JH164926.1:1047845-1089891 GCF_000226875.1 Neisseria shayeganii 871 | reverse complement strand
GCAAAGGTCTCAGGCTACCTGAAACTTTCAGGTAGCCTGTTTGCTTTGTGCAGCCGGATTATTGGGCGTTTTGCTTGGCTTGTGCGGCAGCCATTTCATGTTCGTTGGCCCACTCCGCTTCCATGATGCGGTCGGATTCCTCTGTGCCGTATTTGCTGCGGGCGATGGAGTAGAGGATGAAGCCGAATACCATCCAGCCGCCGAAAATCCACCATTCTTCTTTGGTCAGCGCGGCGGGGCTGAAAGGCAGGTACATATAGCCCAAGAACAGGCTCAAGCAGCAGCCGGCCGCACCGATGAAAATGCCTTTTTTGAGACGGAAGGGACGGGGCATATTGGGGGCGCGGCGGCGCAGCACCAGCAGCGACATACACACCATGAAATAAGCAATCACAATGGAGAGGCTGCCGGCATCGACAAACCACACCAGTGCTTTGCGGCCCAAGAAGGGAGCAAACAGGGTGGCCGCGCCGATCAGCAACACCGCATTGTGCGGGGTTTTGTATTTCGGATGGGTTTTCGCCAAGAAAGCGGGCAGCATTTTGGCATGCGCCATGGCATAGATGGCACGGCTGCCGCCGATGAAGAAGGCGTTCCAGCTGGTGATGATGCCGGCGACACCCGCCAGAATCATGATTTTGGCAGCCAGCGGGCTGTTGAACACCACTTCCATCGCGGTGGCGGTGGGCAAAGAGGCATCGTTCAACTGTTGCTCATTCAGGGCGATGCCCACGCCGAAGGTAATGGCGCAGTAGAAGATGGTGGCGGCAGCCACAGACAACAGCAACATTTTGCCGATGTCTTTTTGCGGCAGATTGATTTCCGCCGCCGCCTGCGGGATCACGTCAAAGCCCACAAACATAAAGGGCACAATCAGCAAGACAGCCAGCATACCGGCCATCATCGGCGAAAATGCGCTGTCTTCCACCGGGGTTTCGTTAAACAGCGGCTGCAGATTGGCTGCGTCGCCGCTGATGGGCGCGGCGATGATGAACACTAAGCCGACCAGCAAAATCAGATAGGTCACAAAGGTTTGGAAACGGGCAGCGGTTTTGATGCCGATGTAGTTGAGCCAAGTCACCACCACGGTGCCGGCCATGCCCACCAACGCCCAAGTGAAATACACATCGCCGCCGCGGATGCCGGCCACGAGGTCTTCCGTGTTTTGCTCTTGGCCCATCAGGTTCCACAGGTAGCCCACTTGGTAACCGGGAATCAGGTTGTCGAGCACCGTAGGCAGGGCAACGGCTTCGAAGGCCACCACCGATACATAGCCCAAAATCATGGCCCAAGTGCACAGAAAAGATGCGGCATGGCCCATGGCGCGGTAGCTGAATACGTGCTCGCCGCCTTCATAGGGCATGGCGGAACAGAGTTCTGCGTAACACAGGCCGATGACCATGATGATGCCTGCGCCCAGCGCCAAGGCCAGCGGCGCACCGATGCTGCCGGCTTCCTGCACCCAGCCGCCGGACAGAACAATCCAGCCCCAGCCGATCATGGCGCCGAAGGCCAGCATGAACGCCTCTTTTTTGCCAAGAACTTTGGCTAAATGATGGTTACTCATTTTTCAATCCTCAAATTGTAAACTTGCCGGGCGGTGCCACCGCTGCCCGGTGCAGCCCGCTCGATGCCCCTGCCGGCCGTTGGAGTGAGGCGGCAGGGGATAAACAGGCTTTTACCCTGCTTTCCGCGGTTTGTAAATCTTCATTAGCATATTTTTAGAAAAAATATCAATGCAAGCATTTGAAAATCAGAAGGTTTATTTCGCATAGTGGAATCTTCGGTGCTGCGGGCGAAATTTTCTCACTATAAAATCATAAATATCAGTTACTTATTATTTTTAGCCACTTAGTCGGCAAATTGCGCTCCGTTTCGGCGGAGAAAATACTTTACTTTTGTGCGGCGCAGCGTTAAAACGGAACCGGTTTTTAGGGCGTCCTCTGCGGCCTGCCGGAGAGTGGCTTTTGCCCTCAAGAGACGGCAAACCGTTGATATAAGGAAAGCGGCCGCCGAGGCAGGCGCCCGAGTACGGGCGGCAGACGGCTTTCAGGTAGCCTGAGGCCGGCAAGAAAGATGATTGATTTAGGAGCACAACACAGTATGAAAAAAGTAGGCTTTATCGGCTGGCGCGGCATGGTCGGCTCGGTTTTGATGCAGCGCATGCGCGAAGAAAACGACTTCGCCCACATTCCCGAAGCGTATTTCTTCACCACTTCCAACCCCGGCGGCGCGGCGCCCGACTTCGGTCAGGCGGCGAAAACCCTGCTGGATGCCAACAACCTTGCCCAGTTGGCCGAGATGGACATCATCGTGACCTGCCAGGGCGGCGATTACACCAAATCGGTGTTCCAGCCCCTGCGCGAGAGCGGCTGGCACGGCTATTGGATTGACGCGGCTTCCATCCTGCGCATGGATGCCGAGTCCATCATTGTGCTCGATCCGGTCAACCGCGGCGTGATCGATGCCGGCCTGCAAAACGGCGTGAAAAACTACATCGGCGGCAACTGCACCGTTTCGCTGATGCTGATGGCCTTGGGCGGCCTCTTTCAAAACGGTTTGGTGGAGTGGGCCTCCAGCATGACTTACCAGGCCGCTTCCGGCGCCGGCGCCAAAAATATGCGCGAGCTGATCAGCGGCATGGGCGCCATCCGCGACCAAGTACACAGCGAATTGGCCGATCCGGCCAGCGCGATTTTGGACATCGACCGCAAAGTGTCCGACTTTCTGCGCAGCGACGCCTATCCGAAAGAAAACTTCGGCGTGCCGCTGGCCGGCAGCCTGATTCCGTGGATCGATGCCGACTTGGGCAACGGCCAGTCGAAAGAAGAGTGGAAGGGCGGCGTGGAAACCAACAAAATCCTCGGCCAGGCCGACGGCGTGGTGGTGGAAGGCCTGTGCGTGCGCATCGGCGCCATGCGCTGCCACAGCCAAGCGTTGACCCTGAAGCTGAAACAGGATTTGCCGCTGGCCGAAATCGAAAACCTGCTCGCCGGCGCCAACGATTGGGTGAAAGTGGTGCCCAATACCAAGGAAGCCAGCATGCGCGAGCTCACCCCCGCCGCGGTGACCGGCACGCTAACCACTCCGGTCGGCCGCGTCCGCAAGCTGGCCATGGGCGGCGAATACATCAGCGCCTTCACCGTGGGCGACCAGCTGCTGTGGGGTGCCGCCGAGCCGCTGCGCCGCATGTTGCGCATCGTGTTGGGCAATCTGGATTGATCGGGCACCCATCGCAAAGAGGCTACCTGAAAGGCTTTCAGGTAGCCTGTTGCCTTATTTCATGCCCCGCTGAAAGCCGCTAGAATGCGGCTTTTGTTTTTTTGATGAAAGTAGCCCGCCGTGCCGCAAACCGTCCACTATCTGAAAGATTACCGAGCGCCCGCGCACCAAGTGCCGCAACTGGATTTGGCGTTCGATATTTTCGACAGCCACACCGATGTCACCGCCTGCTTACACATCGAGCCGCAGCAGGGGCGGGCCGACTTGGTGCTGCAGGGGTCGGCCGAGCTGCTTTCGCTGCGTCTCAACGGCGAGCCGCTGGCCGAGGGTCGCTATACGCTGGACGGCGAAACGCTGACCCTGCTCGACGCGCCGGCCGAACCGTTTGTGCTGGAAGTGCGCACCCGCCTGTATCCGCAGGATAATAAAACGCTGATGGGGCTGTACGCCAGCGGCGGCAACCTCTATACCCAGTGCGAGCCGGAAGGCTTCCGCAAAATCACCTTCCATCCCGACCGCCCCGATGTGATGGGCCGCTTCACCACCACCCTGAGCGCCGACGCCGCCCGCTATCCCGTGCTGCTGTCCAACGGCAATAAGACAGACGGCGGCCTGCTCGAAAACGGCCGCCATTGGGCGAAATGGGCCGACCCATTTGCCAAGCCCAGCTACCTGTTTGCGCTGGTGGCCGGCGATTTGCAGTGCACGCGCGACACTTTCACCACCCTGAGCGGGCGCGAAGTGGCGATTGAGTTTTACACCCGTGCCGAAGACGCCGACAAGGTGGATTTCGCCGTGCAGTCGCTCAAACACGCGATGGCGTGGGACGAAACGCGCTTCGGCCTGGAATACGATTTGGACATCTATATGGTGGTGGCCGTCGGCGACTTTAATATGGGCGCGATGGAAAACAAGGGCTTGAACATTTTCAACACCAAATACGTGCTGGCCGACAGCCGCACCGCCACCGACGCCGATTTTGCCGGCGTGGAAAGCGTGATCGCCCACGAATATTTCCACAATTGGACGGGCAACCGCGTGACCTGCCGCGACTGGTTTCAGCTCTCGCTGAAAGAAGGGCTGACCGTGTTCCGCGATCAGGAATTTTCCGCCGACCGCGCCGGCGCGCTTACCCGCATCGAAAACGTGTCGCTGCTGCGCCAACACCAGTTTCCCGAAGACGCCGGCCCCACCGCCCATCCGGTGCGCCCCGCCAGCTATGTGGAAATGAACAATTTCTACACCATGACCGTGTATGAAAAAGGCGCCGAAGTGGTGCGCATGTACCACAGCTTTCTGGGCGAAGCAGGCTTCCAACGCGGGATGCGGCGGTATTTTGAACGCCACGACGGCCAAGCCGTAACCTGCGACGATTTCCGCGCCGCCATGGCCGATGCCAACGGCCGCGATTTCGGGCAGTTCGCCCTGTGGTACAGCCAGGCCGGCACGCCCGTGCTGCAGGCGTCAGGCTACCTGAAAGACAACGGCGACTATGTGCTGACCGTCAAACAAAGCATTCCGCCCACGCCCGACATGGCCGACAAACAGCCGATGATGATGCCGCTGAAAGTGGCCTTGTTCAGCGCGGAAAACGACACTCTGGGCGAGCAAACCGAATTCAGGCTACCTGAAAGCAGCGAAGCCTGCCGCGAGGCCGTGCTGGTGTTGCATCAAGCCGAGCAGGAATTTGTCTTGCAGGGCGTGGGCCGGGCCGTGGTGCCTTCCCTGCTGCGCGGCTTTTCCGCTCCCGTGCAGCTGGACTACCCTTACAGCGATGCCGATTTGAGCCTGCTCTTGGCTTACGACAGCGATGCGTTCGCCCGCTGGGAAGCCGGCCAAACCCTGTACCGCCGTGCGGTGGCCGCCAACGAAGCGGCGCTGCTTTCAGGTAGCCCGCTGCCGGCGCACGAAGTGCTGATGCAGGCCTTGGCAGAAGTGTTGGCGGCCGATTTGGCGGCCGGCTTCCGCGCCCTGCTGTTGCAGGTGCCGCCCGAAGCCGAATTGTGGGCGGAGCGCGAAAACATCGATCCCCTGCTGGTACACCGCGCCCGCGAAGCGCTGTTGGACGCGCTGGCCGTGCGTTTCCTGCCGCAGCTTCACGCGCTGGAGCAAGAAGCGGCGCAGCAGGAAGCGCAGGCCGATGCAGCGGTGCGCTACGAATACATGCCCGAGCTGGCGACTTGGCGCAGCCTGCGCAACGTCTGCCGCGCCTTGATTCTGCGGGCCGAGCCGCAACACATCGACACCGTGGCCGAACGCTACGCCGAACTGGCCGGCAATATGACCCACGAATGGGGGCTGTTGAGCGCGGCCAACCACCATCCCGGCCCGCAACGCGATGCGCTGTTGAACCGCTTTGCCGAAAAATTCAGCGATCAGGCGCTGGTGATGGACAAATACTTCACCCTGATTGCCGCCAGCCGCCGCGCCGATACGCCGGCACAGGTGCGGGCCGCCCTGCAGCATCCGCAGTTCAGCCTGGAAAATCCAAACAAAGCGCGCGCCCTGCTCGGCGCATTCAGCCGCAACGTGCCGCATTTCCATGCCGCAGACGGCTCGGGCTATGCCTTTATTGCGGAACAGGTGCGCCGAATCGACGCCTTCAACCCGCAAGTGGCCGCCCGTTTGGTGCAGGCATTCAATCTGTGCCGCCGCCTTGAAGCCGGGCGCCAAAACCTGATGCGCCAAGAGTTGCAGGCGCTGGCGCAAGCGCCCGATTTGTCGAAAGACACGCGCGAAATCGTTGAGAAAATTCTGGCCGCATGAGCCGCAAGTGCGAAACAGGCTACCTGAATTTATAGGCCCCCAAAAAGTTGGACAGCCAAACAACTTTGAGGGGGCATTTTCCGTGACCAAAAATACGCGGACACTTTCAAGTTCAAGGTCATCCGCTTTTACTTGGCCGATGATGATCTCAGAAGCCCGGATACGCTTTGCAAGCTTCATCACATTTTGGTAAGCAAATGAGTGGGAGCTAAGGTTTTGCACGGCAAGCAAAGCACTCAAGGCTCCAGCACAAAGCCGCCTTTATGAATACATTGTGGACACTATCACGACAGGATCAAACCCAAATTAAAAGGCCTGAAGCCCGTGTGATACAGGATTCAGGCCTTGAAGGCGGTAAAATAAACTGTCCAGCTTTATGGTTTCAGTTCACGTTTTCAGGTAGTCCTTAGTGTAGCAATTCATTGTATTGTTGGCGGTATTGAAGAGATGTACCGCATATCATATAGAGCATAATAAACATCTCGAGACCTCTGCAAAACCCCCATCTGCGGCGCATTTCTGCGTTGTGCGCTGCTCGCTCGCTTGCCTATCTATCTGATATGTCTGTCCCACGGGGATTCCTGACGTTCACGTTCGCTGTGCTGCTACGCCTTGAACTGCATCCACATCTGGGGGTTTTGCAAAGGTCTCATCCCGCTTTTCACCTCACTAACACCAAGTAAGCCTTAAAGCCTGGGGCTATACGCCCCAAAGCATGGATGCAGAACGCAGAAATACGCCACAGATAAAGGTTTATAAAGTTCTCAGTCCATCTTCTGCCATTATTGGGCGCTGGTTGGCAACAAGTCAGGAGATGCAACGTGGCTAAATATCCAGCTGCATCTATCCGTGAGTGCTCACTGTATGCCGGGATGCTTTAACTATAGGCTATAAACGGAAGTCGATAAATAACCATATGATTGAGTGAATAATTATCTATTTTCCCGAGTATCGGGTTGCCGGCTAAATGGCAACGCGCTCTGGAGCGACTGTGGCGGTTTCGTCTTCGTCCGGTGTGATTTCGGCCAAAACGAGTTTGCGTTGTGCCTCCGCTTGTTGGGGCTGGCCCATTTCGTCGAACACTTTGGCCAACACCAAACGCGCCTGCGGGGTGGCTTGGGCATTGAGGCTGGCCTCCAGGTAGCTTTGTGCTTTGCCCCACAGTTTTTTGGCATAGGCCATTTGGCCGAGATTAAACAGCAGATGGGCGTTATCCGGGGTTTGGGTGAGCCAGGATTCGGCGGTATCCATCACTTTTTGCTGCTCTTTTTCGCTTAAATAGCGGGCTGCTTCAATCATATGCGGAAGCAGTTGGTTGTTGTGGGTTTCGGGGTAATGGTGTTTGACCCATTTGACGGCACGGGGGTATTGGCCGGTTTGTACGAATTTGGCGGCAATGTCGGCGCATAAGTCGCCACGCTTGAGGTCTTCGGGGATGCGGGCCAGACAGGCTTTCATGGCAGGGTAGTCTTGTGCCAGCGCCAACAGTTCGCGGTAGGCCCATTCGCGGTATTGGGCGGCTTCTGCGCTGTTGAGGGCAGCGGCTTTTTCCAGTTTGGCCACGCGGTCGAGTACTTCCAGCGGATTGTTTTGTTCGAACATGTAGCGCAGTTGAAGGCGTACCAAGCGGGTCAGTTTGGGGTTGACGGCCGCAGCGGCGTTTAAGGCGGCTTCGGCGGCGGGGTAGTCGCGGCGGTTGAGTGCGGATTCGGCCAACAGCAGATGACGCGAGAGTTGGTTTTTGTCGGGCAGCCCGGCAATGTCTTTCAGGTAGCCTTCGCGTTTCTCTTCGTCGCCGGCCTGATCGGCACTGTGGGCGGCCAGCATCAAGGCCAGTACGCGGTTGTCGCCGGCTTGTTTGTTGTCGAGCACTTTGGCCGCTTCGCGTTCGGCTTGTTGGAATTTGCCTTCGAAAAAGGCCAAGCCGGCTTTGTTCAGCGACTCGGCGGCATGGCGGGCGCTGCGCTTGCTGCCGAAGCGGCGCAGGCGGCCGGGTACGGCGGTGACGCCGTCAATCAGGCGCAGCAGCAGATAGAGCACGGCAACGGAAACAATCAGGGCGCCGACAAACAGATGCAGCGACATGGCGACCATGGTTTGGGTTTGGTCAATCACCAGATACACATTGCCGCTATAGGTTTGCGCAGCCAAAACCAAGCCGACGGCCGCAGCGAACAGCACGATGATCCAAATCAGGCCTTTCATGATTTCACCCCTCCCTGAACGGCGGAAGCGGCATCAGCAGGCGCGGCGGCCGGTGTTTGCGGTGCGGTATTGGGCGTGGTTTCGGTGGCAGCCGGCGCCGAAGCGGCGGCCGGTGCCGAAGCCGTTGATGCGGCAGTATCGGAGGCGGCGGCTTCAGGCAGTTCGGGCAACACCAAACCCTCGCTGCCGCGTTGCTTGCGGTAATCATCTACTGCTTTTAGGCTGGCGGCCAGCAGATTGGCCGAATTGCCGCTGCCGGTTTGCAGGGTTTTTAGGCCTTCGATTTCACGCAGCCAAGCCTGCACGGCGGGAGCGGAAACGTCGAAGTATTGCTTAACGGCTTGTTCGGCGGCCGCCAAGTCGCTTTGATAGGTTTCGCTTTGGTGCTGCATGAGGGAGACGCGCGCGCTCAAGAGGCGCAGACGCAAATTCTCACGCACGTAGAAAACCTGCTCCGGAGACATCAGCATCACATCGGGGTTGTCGAGATGGCGCACTTCCACCATGCTTTTGAGGCCGTTGACGGTGCGCGTCCAGGCATTCTGCCACCAAGAGGCGTTGCTGTCGGCCGCGGTTTGCGGGGCGGCTTGGGGCGGACGCAGCGTGCTGTCGAGCATCAGCGGCAGGCCGCCGACAGCAGCTTCCAAGCGGTTTAGGCGCAATGCGCCACTGGAAACATCCAGATAAGGGCGCTGTTTCAAGGCGGCCAGGTCGGCGCTGACGGCTTGCTTCAAAGAGAGCAGCTGCGGCTGCTCGAAGCGGGCCAAACGGCTGTCGATGCTTTCCAAGGCGGCAACGGCGGCCGGCACGTTGTCGGCAATCGCCAGTTGTTGGGCGGCCAAATTCAGGCTGAATTCGGCTTCGTCCACCAGCCAGTCGCTGCGGCTTTTCAGCAGCTCTTGTAACACACGGCCGTTGCGTTCGGCATCGCCCTGTTGGCGACGCAGCTCCGCTTGCAGCTGCATCAGGGCGCTGTCGCTGCTTTGCTGTTTGCGCACGGCATCGGCCAAGAGGGCGGCGTTTTTGGATTCGCCCAACGCGGCTTCGCCGATTTTTTGTTCGAACTGCATCTGTTGGCGGGCCAAAACGTCTTGGCCCTGCACAAACAGAAAGCCGGCCGCACCTAAGCCGAGGAGGGAGAGCAGCAGGGCCAACGCGGCCATGCCTTTGCCGCCGGATTGTTTGACCACCACCGGCGCAGCTTGCGGGGCAGGCGCAGTGGCGGCCGGCGGCAGGGCCGGTTGGGGGGTGGGCTGCACGGTTTCGTTTTCAGGCTGGCTCATGCGGTTCCTTTCTCAATATTCTGACGGGCGCAGGCGGGGGCTTCCATTTGTTGTTCGGAAAGAGCGGCCAAGGCGGCGCTGAGTTCCGAGGGAGAGGCCAATAATTGTATGCGCTGTGCGCCGTGTTGGCGCAGCGCGGCTGCGATGCGCGGATGATGGGTGAAGTATAACAAGGTTTTCAACGCCTGGGCGAGATTCGGCGGGGCTTGGCCGAACAGCAGGCCGACCAGTTCGGCCGAGGTGACCCACGCCGCATCGGGCGGATTGTCGGCAGAAAACGGCCACGGCGGAGCAGCGGGCAGACGGCGGTAGATGTCGGCACAGGCTACCTGAAAACCCCGGGCGGTGAGTTGTTGGCGCAACCAGTCGCGTCCGCCGCTGCCGCGCACCAGCAGGATCTTGGCCTGTGGCGGCAGCTGTCGCCACAGGGGCAGGGCGAGCACGGCTTCGCTGTCATTGCCTTGCGGCGGGGCGGCAATGCCGCTGAGGCCGGCGCGGTTCAAAGCGGCGGCGGTGCCGGCGCCGACCGCTACGTGGAGTGCGCGGCCGGGTGCGGGCAGGGCGCCGGCGGCGGTTTCTACGGCGGTGGGGCTGACCCAGAACACGGCGTCGGCATCGGCGATGCGTGCCGGTAAAGCAGTCAGTGCGACGGCATCGGCTTCGATGCGGATCAGCGGCAGCGGCAGCGGCTGCCAGCCGGCGGCCAGACAGACCGCGGCATCTTCGCGCAGGCGGTTTTCGGGGCGGACAATCAATAAGGCAGGCATGGAGAAGGGTGATAAAAAGTTTTCAGGTAGCCCGAGAGACCTTGGCAAGCTGAGACCTTTGCAAAACCCCCATCTGCGGCGCATTTCTGCGTTGTGCGCTGCTCGTTCGCTTGCCTATCGTGTGATATGTCTGCGCTCGCTGCGCGGCCATCTTTAAGCTGCATCATCGCAAGGCGGTGAAGGTCTCCGCTTTGTCAGCATGGCCTCAGGCTACCTGAAAGCCTGTTTGGAGAAGCCGAACAACAACACCATGCCGCATAAGGTGGCCGATAACATCATCAGCGGCATGGTCTCGGCGCTGCCGTCGTGCAGGCGGGTGGTGATGAAGCCCGCGCTGGCGGCGATGAGGGCTTGGCTGGAAAGCAGGACGCCGTTGGCGCTGCCGCCTTCCTGTTGGAAGTGCTGCATAAAGCAGGCCTGAGTATTGGCGGTTACCAAGCCTTGCGAACCTACCGATAACATCACCAAGCCCACAAAAAGCGCCACCGGAGGCAGGGCAGACAATTGGGTGAGCACCACCAAGGCGGTGTTGGCCGCAAACTGCACCCCGATGCCGATGAGCAAAATCCGCGCCGGCTCGCTGCCGCGGCGCAGACGCAAGGCAGTCAGGCGGTTGAAGGCGGTCATGGTGATGATGTTGAGGGCGAAAACCAGCGCATAAATGCCTTTTCCCATGCCGTAGAGCGTCATATACACATAGGGCGACTCGGTGAGAAACGCAAACATGGAGGAAAAGCTGAACGCTTGGAAAAACAGAAAGCCCAAGGCTTCGGGGGTGCCGAACACGCGGCGGTAGCGTCCGGCGATGACGGCGGTTGGTGAGCCGGCCGGCGGCGAGGCCGGCTTGACGGCAGGCAGGAAGCGCCATTGCAGCCACCACACCGAAGCGGCATACAGCAAC
Source organism: Neisseria shayeganii 871 (assembly GCF_000226875.1). Lineage (GTDB taxonomy): Bacteria > Pseudomonadota > Gammaproteobacteria > Burkholderiales > Neisseriaceae > Eikenella > Eikenella shayeganii. The sequence continues at coordinate 1,078,747 of NZ_JH164926.1, read as the reverse complement.
AGAAAAACGAATACCGCCCGCCAGCCGCCGATTTGCAGCATCAGCCAGCCGATAATCGGCGCCAACAGCGGCGCGGCCATCATGATCACGCCGATCAGGGCAAACATTTGCGCCGCCTGCCGTCCTTCATACAGGTCGCGCACCACCGCGCCGCTGATCACCGCCACCATGCCGGCGCCGAAGGCTTGCGCCAGCCGCAACAGCAGGAATTGTTCCAAGCTGCCCAACAATGCCAAACCCAAGGAAGCGAGGCAATACAGCAAGAGGCCGCTGAGCGCCACCGTCCGCCGGCCGGACCAGTCCGACCAAGCGCCACCGATCAGCACGCCCAAGGATTGCCCGACCAGAAACAGGCTTAAATTGGTTTGGATATCGGCTTCGCCCACCGATAGGGTGGCGGCCATTTCGGTTACCGCCGGCAGGTAGGCATCGATGGAAAACGGCATGATGGCGCTCATGGCGGCCAGCAGCAGGGCCATGCGGCGGTCGGACAGTGTTTGTGTGGGTGTCATGGAACGGAAAACGGCGGGTAGGGGAAGCCGGCTGGTCAAGCAGGGCGCGGGCAGGAAGGCAGCATGGGAAACGGGGCGGCGGACGGCGCCCCGGCTGGAGGGTGGTTATTTAGTCGGAGGCGTTTGGGCCGCCGCCGACGTCAAAACAGGCTTTCAGGTAGCCCAAGCCTGCTGCTTCCAAGTCGGCAAGCGGGATGAAGCGCAGGCTGGCGCCGTTGATGCAGTAGCGCAGGCCGCCTTGTTCGGCCGGGCCGTCGGGGAAAACGTGGCCGAGGTGGGAGCCGGCTTCTCGGCTGCGCACTTCGATGCGCTGCATGCCGTGGGAGTGGTCGGGCAGTTCGTCCAGCGCGTTCTCGCCGATGGGGCGGCTGAAGCTGGGCCAACCGCAGCCGGCATCGAATTTGTCGGTGGAAAGAAACAACGGGGTGCCGTCCACGATGTCCACATACACGCCGGGTGAAAATTCGCGTTCGTAAGGATGGGAAAACGGCCGTTCGGTGGCGCTGTTTTGGGTGACTTCGAAAGACAGGGGGCTCAGGCTGTCGAGCAGCTCGGGCTGTTTTTCTGCCGCACTTAAGGGAACGCTGGCGGCGGCGAGATTGATGTGGCAATAGCCGTGCGGATGTTTGCCCAGATAGTCCTGATGGTGGTCTTCGGCGGGGAAAAATTGGCGCAGCGGCTCCAAGGCTACCTGTAAAGGCCGGCGGTAGTGTCGTTGCAGCCGTTGCAGGGCGGCTTCGGCAACGGGGCGGTCGGCCTCGTCGGTGTAGTAGATGCCAGTGCGGTATTGTTCGCCGACGTCGTTGCCTTGGCGGTTGAGGCTGGTGGGGTCGATCAGGCGGAAGTAGTGGGCGAGCAGGTGGGGCAGGGGCAGCCGCGAGTCGTCGTATTGCAGGCGGACGGTTTCGGCGTGGCCGCTGTTTTCGCGGCATACCTGCTCGTAGCTGGGGTGTTCGGTGCGGCCGTTGGCATAGCCGGAAACGGCGGATACGATGCCTTCGATGCGGCGGAAATAGGCTTCCACGCCCCAAAAGCAGCCGCCGGCCAGATAGATGTCTCGGATCATGATGTGTGTGGTGAGGTGAATAGGTGTTTCAGCTAGCCTGAAGCCTTTGCCGCCGCGCCTTGAACGGCATTTGTATGGAAGCGTTTGGCAAAGGTTTCAGGTTCTGTTTGTTTTAATGATCAGGGTTTGCGCACGTAGCGGGAGCTGTCTTCCCAACGGCCTTTGACCAGTTTTTCTTCGGTAACCAGGATGGTGTCTTCGGAGCGGAAGCCGTCCCACGTGCTGCGGCCGACTTCTTGCCAGCCTTCGTCGGGGAAGATTTTCCATTCTTCGAAGGTGCGGAAGCAGCAACCGGTTTGGGCGGTGGTGATCAAAATCTGGCGGCGGGTGTCCACTTCAAACAGGCCCACGCCGTACAGCGCCAGTTCGCTGAGGTCTTCGTCGAAAGTGAAATGGCCGCCCGGCCGCTGGGTGTAGATGTCGTAGCTGGCGCTGCGGTTGAGGCTGTTGTTGCCGTTGCGCACGGCGGCATCGATTTGGCCGTCGAAGTTGAAATCTTTCATCACCAGCAGCGATTGGCTGTTTTCAGCGCTCAGGACGGTACCGGCCGCCGGCAGGTTGTCGGTATTGAGCAGCAGGTGTTTGGAGTCGATGCGTTGGCGGAAGCCGTCTTTATGCAGAATGATGTGGCCGTTGCCTCTGCAGACTCTTTGGTCGCAGCGGTCGATGGTGACACTGGCCTTCCAGCCGGTAGGCAGGCCGGAGAGCTCGAAACTGCGGCCGTAGGCTTGGAGGGTGAGGAAAAAAGAGGCGATCAGGATCAGTGTTTTCATGGCGGTTTCACACAAGTTTGCAGACTGGAAAAGTAAGTGTGTTACTTATTTTGTTGTGGTTTTTGTAGGGTGCGGGTTTGCCAGCGGCCGTTTTCCCATATTTCTTCGGTGATCTCAAGTTGGCCCGGCGTGGTGGTGTCGTGCGTGGTGCGGCGGATATTGTGCAGTTTGCCGTCGGGCAGAACCGCCCATTCTTCCTGCAGATGCACGCAGCAGCCGACGCGGGCGGTGGTGGTCAGCACTTTGCGCGCGGCATCGGTTTGGAACAGCCCCATGCCGAGCAGGGTTAAATCGCTGAAGTCTTGGCTGAACAAAAAGCGCTTGGCGGTGTTTTGCAGATACACGTCGTAGCCGGGGCTGAGGTAGAGCCCCTTATTGCCGTTTTGCACCGCCACGTCGGCAAGGCCGTCGAAATTGAAATCGCCGATGGCCAGCGGGCTGTGCAGATAGGGCAGGCGGCTGCCGTCTGCCGGCGGGGCAAAGCCGGCATCCGCAGACTCGAACTGCTGCCGGAAACCGTTGCCGCTTAAGCGGATGACGGCTGGGCCGTTGCAGGCTGTTGCGGTGCAGTTTTCAACGCTTATTTCGGCCCGCCAACCGTGCGGCAGATCGGCCACGACAAACTCTTTGCCGTAGCTGGCTGCGGATAAGGCGAGCAGGGAAACAAACAGTCGGGTTTTCATGTCGGCATCCGGAAACAGGCCGCTAGGAAGCGGATTTAAACATATTTTGCAACGATTTACAAAGCATCTGTGGCCGGACGGCGGCGGCCGGACAGGGGGCGGATAAGGGGAGGGCGGCGCAAACTGCCGCGGATAGGGCGTTTCTGTTGCCTGCGGCTGGGGCAAAGATTGTTAATACGGGTGGCGGCCGAAGACAAATCGTTGGCTGTGGCTGCCGTTGCAGGGCGATAAGACCAGCGGGCCGCCGGGCTGGAGGTTGTCGAGGCAGAGTGGTGAGGCGCGGCTGCGGATGCTGTGGCCGTCGCTGTGCCATTGTTGGCTCGGGCTGTGGCGGCAGGGTGAGGTAACGGCGCGGATGCCGGCTTGCAGCAGGCTGTGTTCGGTATCCACGCACAGGCCGGCGGCGCTGCGCAGGAGAAAGCCGTCGAAGGTAAAGCGTTGACTGTGGCGGCCGTGGCAGGGCGCTGTGTTCAGGTAGCCCGGATGGGCGGCATCGAGGCAGCCGCCGTCGGCGGCGCTGCGCAGGGTGGTATGGCTGGGGAGGGTGTGCGGATAGGCGGCATCGGGATAGAGGCCGCGCTCGCCGTAGATGACGGTGGTGCCGGGCGGGGCGTGGATGTGGACGGTTTTGTGTACGGTGTGGCGCGATTCCACCGGCAGATTGAGGTTGAGATAGCGTCCGTCCGGGGTGTCGAGATAGGTACAACCGGCAGTGAGCAGCAGTAAGCAGGCGGCGGGGAAGGAGGGGCGGAGGTTCATGGCAGGCTACCTGAAAACGGGATGCCGGCGCAGCGCCGGGTTTATAAACAGTCGGCCAGGAATTTACGCATCAGGCGGCATTCGATGCCGACTTCGGGGTTGAGCGGCAGCACGGCTTCGCCCAATACGCTGTAGCCGTTGAGCAGATAAAAGGGCTCGGAATTGAGCGAGGCGTAGAGCTTGAGCATGCCCAAGCCGGCTTCGTGGGCCAGCGATTCGGCGCGGCCGAGCAAGGCGGTGCCCAAACCTTGGTTGTGCACGAAGGGGTGCACATACAGGGCGTCGAGCTGGGCTTCTTGCAGGTTGAGCTGGAAAAAGCCCTGGATATGGCCTTTGTATTCGATCACCCACAGGGTTTTCCATTGGTCGTGCAGGGTGTCGAGGTAGCTGTCGGGGGAGAGCAGTTGCAGCCAGGCCTGCAGCACCGTGTCGTCATAGGCGCGGGCGCAGGTGTAGCGCACGGCGTATTGGTGTGCGTTGTAGATGTGTTCGCAATCTTGCGCTTGGGCGGGGCGCAGAAGGGTAATCAGGCTCATGGCGGCGGGGCGGAGTGGGGAAAGGCCTTGATTTTACTGAATCGGCAAGGGCGGCGCAAACCCAGCTGCCGGATGGTCGGAGGCTACCTGAACAGGAGAGGCTGCCCGGCCAGGAATGCCTGCTTGAGGGGATATGGTTTCCTTTTCAGGTAGCCTGACGGTTAGCGGCACAGGCGGGCAGGGCGGCGGCGATGGCTTCGGCCATGCGGCGGCTGGCGCCTTGGTGGGCTTGGATGAAACCGGCGGCTTGGGCGGCATAGCGTTGCCGTTCGGCAGGATCGGCCAGCCAGCGGCAGACGGCGGCATACCAGTCGGCCGGGGTGGCGACTTGAAGGGCGGCGCCGGCGGCCACTGCGCCGGCGCAGGCGGCGGCAAAGTTGTAAGTGGAGTAGCCGAATAGGGCGGGTTTGCCACAGGCAATCGGCTCGATGATGTTTTGGCAGCCGGTATCCACCAAGCTGCCGCCGACAAACGCCATATCGGCGGCCAGATAATAGGCGAACAGTTCGCCCATGCTGTCGCCGATCCAGACTTGGGTGTCTGCCGCCACGGCGGTTTCGTCGCTGCGTTTTTGGGCGCGCAGGCCCAAGGCTTGCGCGGTGTCGAAGGCGTTTTGGAAACGCTCGGGGTGGCGCGGCACGATCACCAGCAGGGCGTCGCCCCGATAGGCCCGCCATTGTTGCAGCAGCAGCTCGGCTTCGTCCTGGCCTTGGTGTTCGCGGGTGCTGGCGCACACCACCACCGGCCGCGGGCCGATGCGCTGGCGGAATTGCGCGGCCAAAGCGTGCATGGCTGCGGGCGGAGCGAGGTCGTATTTGCTGTTGCCGCACACTAGGGGTGTGGCGGCGCCGAGCTCGGCCAAACGGCGGGCATCGGCTTCGCTTTGCGCCAGCACGCGGCAAAAGCCCTGCATGGCGGGGCGGAACAGGCCGGGCCAGCGCCGGTAGCCGCGGGCGGATTTTTCCGACAGACGGGCGTTGGCCAAAAACAGTGGCAGGTCGGTTTGGCGGCAGGCGTGGATGAGGTTCGGCCAGATTTCGGTTTCCATCAAAATGCCGAAGCGCGGACGGTGTTGGGCGAGGAAGGCGGCCGTCCATGCGGGATGGTCGTAGGGCAGATAGCGGCACTGCGCCTGAGGAAACAACTGCTCGGCGGCGGCGCGGCCGGTGGGGGTCATTTGGGTGAGCAGCAGCGGGGCATCGGGAAAGTGCCGCTGCAATTCGGCCACTAAGGGCTGGGCGGCGCGGGTTTCGCCCACGGAAACGGCGTGAATCCAGATGGCGTTTTGCAAGGGATCGGCCGGCGGCTCACCGAATCGCTCACCTTGGTGCAGCAGATAATCGGGCGAGCGGCGGCTGCGCTTTCGGAGCAGGTGGCGCGCCAGCGGCCGGCCGAAGGCGCGGGTAAGCAGGCGGTAGAGGCAAAACAGCGGGGTCATGGCTTCAGGTAGCCTTGGAAGAGGTTGAACCGGCGCTTGGCCATCTATTCTTCTGTACAGGCATTGCTGCCCATCGGTTGGTCGCCGTCGGCATACAGCGTGATATTGGCCGGTTTGACGGTGGCCACATAAGCGGTCTGCCCGGAAGCATCGGTGATGCCGCGGTAGATATAGGGCGTATCTCCTTCGCAGACCAAGAGTGCGTAGTGAAAATCTTTCATCGGCCCCTCGTCGTCGCGAACCACCATTTGTTCGCCCAAGGGGCCGCTGCCGGTGCGCGGACGCAAATTCCACCCTGCGGCAGGCACCGGTTTGCCAAAGGCAAAGACGGCGGTGCGGCCTTGGGCATCGGTGGTGCCTTGGAATACTTTTTTCGGCTCGGCCACAAAGCTCAAATCCACACTGCTGTGGCTTAGGGCGTAGTCCTGATTGGCCAGCGGCGTGCCGTTTTGGGGGTGCCGCAATATCATGCGGTAGCGGTGCGGGCCTTGGCCGTAGGTTTTGGCTTGGGCGAAGTCGCGCGTGAAGGAAAAACTGCCTTTGGGTTCTTCTGCGCTTTGCCGGGTGGCCGGCGCCGCTAGGGCGGGGCAAGTTGCGGCCGCCAGCAGCAGGGCGCAACAGGCGGATAGGCTAGGTATATTCATGGTATCGGTTCCATAGACAAAAACAGTTTGAGACCTTTGCTCCCATCTGCGGCGTATTTTTGCGTTGTGTGCAGGTCTCGGTTTAGGGATGGGCATCATCGGCGTATTCAGGCCGCTGCAAAACTTCGGACGGCAAGCGGTTCACGCTTGCCAAGCCAAGGTGCAAGAAGATGATGAGCGGCTTCTAAAGCGGGCACAGAGCCGGCCGCTTGCCGGGAAGCCCTTCCTGCCATCAAGGTTTGTATATGCCTATCAGCAAGGCCTGTATCGGAAAGGTTACGATGTCGGCGGCCAGCGCCAGCGGCATGAGCAGGGCAGCTGTGGCGATTTTGCTGCCGTGGGCAGGCTCTTGCACCGTGAGCTTGACCGGAATCGGCGTTTCAAAGCGGTATTGGTAGACCATGTTTTCCGGTTTGGCATAAACCTGCCCGTTGACGGTCATGCACAAAAAGCGGCGGCCGTCGGCGGCTTTGCGAAATTGCAGCGCATCCAGTTTTTGCTGTTCTCGGGCGCGTTCTGCGGCGCTCAAGCGGGTGTTTTCAGCGTAGTTCAAACAGAAGTTGCTGCTAAAGGTATTGTCGCTGCGCTGGTAGCGTACGGGAAAAGCGCCACCGGCCTCTGGTTTTAAGCCTTGTTCGTACACCACAAAGGCTTGGGACAGTTTTACGTTGAGAATATTTTGCAATTTGCTGTTGTCGGCACTTTGGCGGCCCGGGATGTCGAAATACGAAGAGGTGATGACGTAGATGTATTTGTCGCCCAGCATTACCAACTCGTTTTTTGGCATGGTCTGGCTGTCGGCTTTAGTGCGGCCGAATGCGGTGATGGCGTCGGTTTGGTGGCTGGTTTTATACGACGGGCCGTTGATATGGTCGTAGACCGCAAGGGTATTGCAAGCGTTTAAAGGCAGTGCGGCAACCAATACGGAGATGAGATAAGGTGTTTTCATCCGGTTTTCCTTTGCTTTCTAGAGCAGTGAATGAACGCTCGGTTTGCGGTTTTTAACATTTTGTTCCCGCTAAGTCGAGCCGCAACAGCGGTTTGTGGTGTGAATGCGGCCGCAAGTGGAAACACAGGCAAATCCGGGCGATCGTGCCGGGGCTAAGTTATAAGGTTCGGGCTACCTGAAAGCCTGAGACCTTTGCAACCCCCCCCATCTGCGGCGCATTTCTGCCTTGTGCGCCGCCCGCCCGCGTGGCCTGGTTCATCATATGTCTGCGCTCGCTGTGCTGCTACGCCTTGAACTGCCTCCACATCTGGGGGCAAAGGTTTCAGCCGTTTAGTCGAAGCGGATGGTGTAGCGCGCTTCGCCGCCGACGGAATCGGTGCCGACGCGGGCGATGGCTTGCAGCGAGGCGTTGACCTGCCAAATCAGCTTCACGGCCTGGTTGGCGCTGGTGACGCTGTATTCGTAGCCCAGATACAGCTCGTTGGTGAGCCGTTTGCCGAAGGTGATGATTTGTTCGGCGGGGTTGAGCTCGCCGGTTTGCGTGTTGCGCGTGCGGCGGGTGGTCATGCCGAAGTCGTCAACCAGGCCGAGTTTGTCGTTCACATTGCCGGCCAGGAAAGCGCCGGCGGCGGCGGCCACGGCGGCTTCGTCGCTCTCGTTGCCGCTGCTGGCGCGGCCGAGAATCAGCCAGGTGAGTTTGTCTTTGTCGCTCATCGGCTCGTTGGCAATCAGGCTCACGCGCGGATTGCTCAAATTGCCCAACACTTCCACGCCGGCGCCCACGGGCGAGAGTTTGCGCACCGCACGCAGGTTGAGGTTGGGGTCGGACAGCGGGCCGACAAAGGAAATGGTGCCTTTTTCGATCACCAGATCCTGGCCGTAGGCCTTGTATTGGCCGCGCACGATGTTGACGCTGCCGACGGCGCGCAGGTCTTCCCGCGGCTGGGCGGTGACGGTGAGTTTGCCGCCCAGCATCACGTCCAGCCCTTCGCCGCTGAAACGGAAGTTGTCGTTCAGGTCGAGCTCCAAATTGAGCGCAATGGGTGTGGGGGCGGCGGCCTGTTCGGGTTTGTCTTCGCCCAATACCACCACGTCGTCGTCCAGGCCGGGCATGCCGGATTTTTGGAAACCGAAGTGGCCGCTGTCGGCTTTTAAGGTGCCGCTCAGGGCGATGCCGCGCTGTGGGGTGTAGAGCAGGGCGGCGTCGCCGCTGAGGGTGAGCTTGCGGTTGGGTGTGTCGAGAATCTGGTAGCGGTTGAACAGGGCGGTAACGTCCACATCGGGCGTGGTGCCGGTGAGGTTGACGCGGCCTTTGAGTTCGACGCTGCCGTCTTTGCGTTTGAAGGCCAGCGAGTCGATCAGCCAGTCGCGCCCTTGGAAGCGCGAGTTCAGGCTGCCGTTGTCGAGGATGACGCCGGTGTTGCGGTCGCGGTAGTAGAGGTTGCTGCCTTTGGCGGTGCCGTTGAGGTGCGGCTCGCCCACGGTGCCGCTGACGGTGGTGTCGATGTTGAGGCGGCCTTTGGCGCTCATGCCGGCGGGCATCAGGTAGCGCAGGTTGTCGAGATCGGGCACGTCGATTTTCAGGTAGCCGCTGATGGGGGCGGCCACGATGCTGCTGCCGAAGGTTTGGCTGATGGCCACGGCGGCATCCACATTGCCGTAGCGGGTTTGCCCGGTGAGACGGTTGTCGATGCGGCCGCTGTGGAAGCGGGTGTCGAGCACGATGTTTTGCAGGCCGAGCGCTTGTTGGCGGTAGGCGATGACGGCGTCGCCCGACTGCTGGCGCAGTTTCAGGTAGCCGGTGGCGTTTTGGCCGTAGTTGATGTCCCAGTCGCCGCCGATGACCAGATTTTGTTTGAAGGCGGGCGGCTGTTGGCTGTTGTTGGCGGTTTGCAGCAGGTTGTCGAGTTCTTCCAGATGCAGGCCGCTGGCACTGCCTTTGGTGGTGATGCCGCGGCGGGCTTCCCAGACGAAGTTTTGCAGGTTGAGGCTGCCGCGCATGGCGGCCCAGCGGGCGTTGGTCATCTGCACGCGCTCGGCGCCGGCTTCGAGCTGGATGGGGTTGAGCAGCTTGAGGTTGAAGGCGCCGCCGATATCGAGCTGGCCGACGCGGCCGCGCCATTGGTGCTGGTCGTTCAGGCCGCCGGCGGCGGCAAGGTTGAGGCGGTAGGGTTTGCCGTCGAGCAGCAGGCTGGCGTTGCCGCCGAGGGTGTGTTGGCGGCCGGTGCCGTCGGCTTTGAGATCGACGAGGTCGATTTGGGTGCTGCCGATTTGGATTTGGCGGCCGTCGAGTTGGATGTTGAGCGGTTTGGCCAGATCGGGCGAGCCTTTGAGATTGAAATCGAGGCGGCGGATGCGCACGGCGTCGCGCACGGCCAGGCCGTCGGCGTGGCCGCGCAGGTCGGCGGTGAGCTGGCTGGGTTCGCCGGCCAGTATGCCTTGTGCTTTCAGGTAGCCTGCCAGGCCGAAGCCGAACAGGTCGAGATTGGGGGCGTCGATGTCGAGGTTGAGTTTGTCGCCGGCTTTGCCGAAGCTGCCTTTGGCTTGGATGCGGTTGCGGCCGAGGGTGAGGTTGATGTCGGCTTGGGGCAGGTGGCCGTCGCGGTAGGCCAGCTCGGCTTTGCCGCCCAGCGGGGCGCCGGAGAGGCGGCTGTCGCGCCAAACCATGTTGAGTTTGAGGTCGCTGCCGTCGGCCAGGGTGCCGCTTAAGTCGATGTTGCCGTTCACGCTGCCGGCGGGTAGATCGGCCATCACGGCGGCGGGGTTGAAGGCGCGTGAGGCTACCTGAAGCGTGATCGGCTGTTGTTGGAACAGGCCGATATCGGCTTCGGCGGTGAGTTCGCCGCCGTTGGCCGGGGCGATACGCACGTTTTCGAAGCGCAGCGAGCGCTGGCGGTTTTCGCGGTCGGTGAGCAGGCGGAACAGGCCGCTGGTGGCGGTTTGGCGGTCGCGCAGTTCCCAGCGGGCTTCGGGGTTGTCGAAGCTGCCGCGGGCGGTGATGGTGCCGTCGATGAGAAAGGGCAGCTGCTGCTGCACCACGTCGTGCACTTTGAACTGCTCCACGGCGGCGGTGAGGTTGAGGGCGTCGTTTTCGGCGGCGGTATCTAGGGTGCCGTTGAGGATGAGGCGGCCTTTGGCGGCCAGCAGAGCGGCTACGTTGTGCAGCTGCAGTTTGCCGTCGGTGCCGATGTGGAGGTCGCCGTTGAGGCTCTCTACAGGAATGCCGTTTTGGTCGAAACCGGCCGGGCTGTGGTTGCGGAATTCGATGACGCCGCTGAGGGTGTCGGCTTGGGCGGCCGGTTCGACGGCCAGATTGAACACCAGCTCGGCTTCGGGCAGGCCGTCGTCGAAATCGGCGGGGTTGAGGTGGCGGCCTTCGAGGTTGAGGCTGACGATTTTGCGGTTCAGCTGCGGTTCGAAGGGGCGCAGGCCGCCGCGCAGCACGAAGTGGGCGGCGCTGTCGCCGCTGCCATTAAGTTGCACGTGCACATCGGGCTCGGCCAGGCTGCCGCTCAGGGAGGCGGCGCTGGTGGCGGCTTCGCCCTGTAAGTCGCCCTGGCCTTCGATGCTGGCTTCTAAAGCGAAGGGAGAGGCGGTGGCGATGGCGGCCTGGCCTTTGAATTCGTGCCACGGTGTGCGCAAAGCCTCGATGTTCAGGCGGTGCTCTTGGTGGTCGTAGCGGTAGCTGAGGACGGAGGGCAGCAGCACGGTGTTGTCTGGGGTGCCGCTGCTGATGCGGCCCACTTCCAGCGCGTCAATTTGTACGCCGAGGGGCAGGCTGATGCTTTGCGGCAGTTGCGGCGGCGGGCTTTCTTCGCGCGGGGGCACCGGTTTGCCGGCAATGTGGATGTCGCCGGCGGCCAGTTTGCGGATGTGCAGCTGCCGCTGCCAGAGCGCTTGCGGCTGCCAGTCTAGGCTGAGGCGGCTGATGTCCACATCGGCGCCTTCGGTGGCTACCTGAATCCCCTGGCCCTCAAAGCCGCGCCACAAGGTGCCTTGCAGCTGCTGGATGCGGATGTCCACGCCAAACCATGAGGGAATGCGGGTGAGGCCGAAGCGCAGGCCGGATTCAGTGCCGCCCAGCCAGACCAGCAGGCCGGCGGTCAGCATCAACAGCAGCAGGACGGCGGCGGCCAGCCGTTTCCACCACGAACGGCGTTTCGGGGCGGGCGGCGGGGTTGGGGTGTCGGCGGTGAGGACGGCGGTATCGGACATGGTGCGGTGTGTGGTGGGTTCGGGTGGGTTTCAGGTAGCCTGACTACGGTGCGCCAGGCTACCTGAACAGGCCGGTGGATTTAAAAACGGGTGCCCAGGCTGATGTGCCAGCGCAGTTTGCGGTCGTGGTGGCCGTAGGCGATGTCGAAGGAGAAGGGGGCGATGGGGCTGAACCAGCGCACCCCCAGGCCGCTGCCGTGCCGCCAGTTGAGGTGGGCGAAGTCGTGGTTGACGGCGCCCATGTCATGGAACACGGCCAGCGAGAAGTTTTTGCTGATCGGGCGTTGGTATTCCAAGCTCACCACGCCCAATACGCGGTCGGGCAGCACCGAGCCGTTGGGGCCGTTGAGGCCGATGCTGTCGAGTTCGTAACCGCGCACGCTGGTGGCGCCGCCGGTGCGGTACATCAGCACGGAGGGCACGGATTTGTCTTGGCCGGAGCGGGTGTAGCCCAATTCGCCGCGGGCGATGAAGGTGCCGATGTTTTTGTTTTCAGGAGTGAAATAGTAGCCGGCACGGCCGTAAACGCGTTGGGTGCTGGCGGAAGAGAGCAGGGAGCCCAAGGTGGTGCCGACTTTGCCTTCGAGATAGTAGCCGTTTTCGGGCCGCAGCAGGGTTTCGATGTTTTGGCGGCGCCAGGAAGCGGTGAGCATCAGGGCGTTGCTGCGGCCGAAATCTTGCCCGCCCGTGATGCGGCGGGATTCGGTAATGTATTCGAGGCCGATGCGCGATTCGATGCCGTTGCGGTCGCGCACGCGCCAAATGCCGGCTTGGGCGGTTTCTTTATCCAGCTTTTGGGTGGTGGAACTGTCGTAGTTGAGGCTGGCGGTCCAGTAGTGGCCGTTGCTGTTGCGCGGTTGGCTCAGGCCGATGCCGGCGGTTTTTTCGTAACGGCCGATGTCGGCGGCGGCGGAAAACACATAGCCGCGGGCAAACACATTGTAATGTTCGTAGCCCAGGCGGATGCCGGGGCCGTCGGCCGAATCGTAGCGCAGGCCGAGGTCAACCTTTTGCCGCGGTACTTCGGTGACCGACACCACCAGCGGCACGCGGTTTTCCACCATTTTGGCAAAGTCCACTTCCACTTGGGCGCGGCTGTAATGGCTGTCTTGTTCCAAAGCCTGTTGGTAGTCGAGCACTTTGTCGAAGTCGTAGGGCTCGCCTGCTTTGAATTGGGCCAGGCCGGTGATGACGGATTCGGGATAGCGCTCGTTGCCTTGGATACGGATGTCGCCGAAATACACCGGCTGTTTGCTGTCCACGCTGACCGAGAGTACGGCTTTGCTGGTTTCGGGGTTGATGGTGGCGCGGCTTTCGCTGAGGGTGGCCAGTGGGTATTTGTGGCGGCGCACCGCGGAGAGCACGGCGTCTTTGCTGCTGCTCCATTCGCTGTTGACGAAGGGGTCGTCGATGGGCAGCGACCAGTTGGCCATGGCGCGTTTGTAGTAGGCGGCCAGGTCGCTTTCCTGCAGCACGCCGCCGATGATGGAGACTTCCACGTCGTCAATGGTGGTGCGCGGGCCGGGGCGCACGCTCACCAGCCAGCCGCCGCCTTTGGGGGCTACCTGAATCTCGGCGCGGAAATAGCCTTGTGAGCGCACCATCTGTTTCACTTCGTCGGGCGCTTCCTCGGCCAAAAACTGCATCTGCTCGCGGTCGATGTCGGCTTCCGGCTCGGTTTGGCGGGTAATCAGCGACAGGTGTTCGCGCAGCATGGCGGCGATGTCCTCGGGGGCGTCGATTTCGATGGGGAAGGGCAGCCGCTCGGCCGGGGTGTCGGGCGAGGGAATGTCGGCCGCCGCTTGAGCGGCGGCTTCGGCGGGTGCATCGCCGGCGGGTGTCGGCTCGGCATGGGCGGACAGGCCGGCCAGCAGGACGGAGAGGACGGCGGCGTGAAGCGGGCGGATCTTCATGAATTCGGTGTGGGCGGGCAAGATAAAGATTAGGGTGGCTCAGGGGCGACGGGCGGCCGGGCATACCGGCGGATTCGGTGCGGGCCAAAGGGCGCGAATATTAGCATTTTCAGGCCTTGTTTTGAAGGTTTCGGCGTCTTGCATCCGGCAGGGAAACGGCGGTTTTACATAAACTTGCTTCTCGGCGGGCGGGTGGGCAAAGCCAGTTTTCAGGTAGCCTGCCGCCTCATATAACGGTGGCTTCTATCGACAGCGCAAAACGGTATTTTGAAGCGGCGGCGGCGATGTTTATGATGCCGCCCCCGAGACCTTTGCAAAACCCCCATCTGCGGCGCATTTCTGCGTTGTGCGCTGCTCGCTCGCTTGCCTATCTATGTGATATGTCTTCGCTCGCTGCGCTGCTACGCCTTGAACTGCATCCACATCTGGGTGTTTTGCAAAGGTCTCTGCCCGTGTTTGCCGAAAGATATTCGAAAAAGGGCCGTTTGGCGTGCCGCGATGCGCACATGCCGGGCGGCCGCGGTGGCGGCGGGCAGGATAACGCTTGGATAAGGAGTGATGATGACTGATTTCAGATGGGGCCGTTTGGGCCAGCGATTAGGGCTGGGTGGCCAAGTGGCTTTGGCCTTGCTGGCCGCAGTGGTGTTGGCTTTGCCTGCGCGCGGAGCGGCTTGGGGGGCGCATTTGTCGGTGGCGGGCGATTTGCTCGGCATGCTGTTTGTGGGTGCGCTCAAGGCGGTGGCGCCGGTGTTGGTGTTTGTGTTGGTGGCGGCGGCTTTGGCCCGCCACCGCACGGGCAGCGGCAGCGGTATCCGTCCGGTGTTGGTGCTGTATGTGGCGGGCATGCTGTTGGCCGCTTTGGTGGCGGTGAGCGCCAGCTTTCTGTTTCCGTCTTTTGTGCCCCTAAGCGGGGTGGAAGCCGCCAGCCGGCCGGTGCCTTCCGGTGTGGGCGAGGTGTTGCGCAATTTGGCGGGCAAACTGGCGGTCAATCCGGTGCAGGCGCTGGCGGAAGCGAACTATGTAGGCATTTTGTTGTGGGCGGCGTTGATCGGCTTGGCTTTGCGCCATGCCGGCGAAGCCACCCGCGATATGCTGGCGGATGCGGCGGAGGCGGTGTCGCGCGTGGTGCGCTGGATCATCCGCTTGGCACCGCTGGGCATCTTCGGTTTGGTGCTGACCACGGTATTGAACACCGGTTTGGAGAGCCTGGGAGCGTATCTGCATGTTTTGGCGGTGATTGTGGGGGCGATGGTGTTTACCGCTTTGGTGGTGAATCCGCTGATTGTGTGGGTGAAAATCCGCCGCAATCCTTATCCTTTGGTGTGGACCTGCCTGAAAGAAAGCGGCTTGATTGCCTTTTTCGTGCGCAGTTCGGTGGCCAATATTCCGGTGAATCTGGCTTTGTGCAAAAAGCTGGGCTTGGATGAGGAGACCTATTCGGTGTCGATTCCGCTGGGGGCGACCATGAATATGGAAGGCGCGTCGATTACGATTACCGTCCTCACGCTGGCGGCGGTGCACACATTGGGTATTCCGGTGGGCTTTCTGACCGCCTTCCTGCTGGTGTTGGTGGCGGTGGTGGGTGCCTGCGGGGCATCCGGCGTACCGGGCGGCGCGCTCCCGCTGGTGCCGATGGCGTGCAGCCTGTTCAATATCGATCACGATGTGGCCATGCAGATGGTGGCGGTGGGCCTGATCATTATGGTGGTGCAAGATCCGTGCGGCACGATGTTGAACTCTTCCACCGATGTGGTGTTTACCGCGGCGGCCGACCCGTCTTACCAACAGCGTCCGCAGCTGGCCGCCGAGCCGGTGCAACAGGTTTCATAACCGGCGTAAAGGAAACGGCCGATGGGGCAGGAAGGGCTGGGCAGCCGTTTCCTGCCCTGTTTTTTGCCTGTTCCCGGTGGGCAGACCTTTTGCCGTCTCCCTCTGCGGCGCATTGTCTGTGCTGTGTGCGGTCAGGCGGTGAAAGACAAACACATACGGTGGGCCGGGCAGAGGTATCGGGCTGAGACCTTTGCAAAACCCCCATCTGCGGCGTATTTCTGCGTTGTGCGCTGCTCGCTCGCTTGCCTATCTTCATGATATGTCTGTCCCACGGGGATTCCTGACGTTCACGCTCGCTGCGCTGCTACGCCTTGAACTGCATCCACATCTGAGGGTTTTGCAAAGGTCTCGGGCTACCTGAAAGCGGGTGTGATCCCATATAAGATTTGATATAAATCAAAGAGTCGGGCGCAAAAGCGGCCGAGTGTGTCGCTTTGCGCACAATCGTGTCGCCGAAACGGGGGGATATAGGTAAAAAAATGTCTGTTCCTGCCATCTGCCGTTAAAATCGCATACTTTTTTACCGGTTTCTCGGTTAGGGAATTCATCTATGGCAAAACAAAATTGGGCGGCTGCTTTAGACCGTATCGGTTTGGTGATGCAGATCGTGATCGGTCTGATTTTGGGCGTGCTGGTGGGCTGGCTGTCGCGCGACACCGGCATGGGCGGTGCGGTCGGCGAATTGGGTCAGATTTTGGGCGGCCTGTTTGTGGGCGCGCTCAAAGCGGTGGCGCCGATTCTGATTTTCGTGTTGGTGACGGCGGCCATTTCGCAAAGCCGCAGCGGCACGGCCACCAATATGCGGCCGATTCTGCTGCTGTATCTGTTCGGTACTTTTGCCGCGGCGCTGGTGGCCGTGAGTGCGAGCTTTGCTTTCCCCTCCACGCTCACCCTGAGCGGCGTGGAAGCGGCCACGCGCGAGGCGCCCGGCGGCATCGGCGAAGTGATGCGCAATCTGTTGATGAAGCTGGTGTCCAATCCGATACAGGCCTTGGCCGATGCCAACTACATCGGTATTTTGGCGTGGGCCTTGGTGTTGGGCGCGGCTTTGCGCCAAGCCGGCGAGCGCACCCGCGAGCTGATTGCCGACTTGGCGGCTGCGGTATCGACGGTGGTGCGCTGGGTGATCCGCTTCGCGCCCTTGGGTATTTTCGGTTTGGTGCTGACCACCATTATCGTGGAAGGTTTCAGCGGCATCGGCCGTTATGTGCACCTGTTGGCGGTGCTGCTGGGCGCCATGCTGTTTGTGGCGCTGGTGGTGAACCCTTTGATTGTGTTTGCCCAAACCCGCAGCAATCCTTATCCGCTGGTGTTCACCTGCCTGCGCGAGAGCGGAATGACGGCCTTCTTTACCCGATCCTCCGCCGCCAATATCCCGGTGAACATGGCTTTGGCGAAAAAGCTCGGCCTCAATGAAGACACTTATTCGGTGTCGATTCCGCTGGGCGCCACCATCAATATGGCCGGTGCGGCCATTACCATTACCGTGCTCACGCTGGCGGCGGTGCACACTTTGGGCATTGAAGTCGATTTCTGGACCGCGGTCTTGTTGAGCGTGGTGGCCTCGCTTGGCGCCTGCGGTGCTTCCGGCGTGGCCGGCGGCTCGCTGCTGTTGATTCCGATGGCGTGCAGCCTGTTTAATATCGAAAACGACATTGCCATGCAGGTGGTGGCGGTCGGTTTCATCATCGGCGTGGTGCAGGATTCCGCCGAAACGGCCTTGAATTCGTCCACCGACGTGCTGTTTACCGCCGCTGTGGATCAGGCCCGCCGGCGTTGAGCCGGTGGCGTTTGCCTTCCGGCCACGAATCAGGCTACCTGAAACGCTTTCAGGTAGCCTGATGGTTTATGTTTAATCGGTATCTGGTTTCCTTTTATTCAGGAGTATTTCCATGACCCGTATTCTCTTCGTCTGCCTCGGCAATATCTGCCGCTCGCCGATGGCCGAATACCTTTGCCGCAAGATGGCGGCCGAGCAGGGTATTCCCTTGCTCACCGCCAGCGCCGGCACCTCCGGCTGGCACGACGGCGAAGGCATGCATTGCGGCACCGCCGAAGTATTGGAATCGGCAGGCATAGCCGGCAACGGTTTTGTCAGCCGCCAGGTGCGCCGCAGCGACTTTGAAGATTACGACTATCTGCTGGCCATGGATGCCGACAATCTGGCCGAGCTGGAGCGCCTGTTCGGCCGCCATCCGCAGAAAATTTTCCTCATCACCGACCTGCTGGCCGATGCCGCGTACGACCATGTGCCCGACCCTTGGTATACCGGCCGTTTCAACCAAACCCGCGACATCCTCACCGCCTGCTGCCGCGTGTTGTTGGCGCGGTTGGCGGCGGGGCAGCCGCTGCGTTCGCCGTCAGGTGAAGCGGCCGCTGGGCCGTAGTGAAAGTGCCGGCGGAATCGGCTAGAATACGCCGGCTTGAATCAGGCTACCTGAAAGCCTTTCAGGTAGCCTGAGACCTTTGCAAAACCCCATCTGCGGCGCATTTCTGCGTTGTGCGCTGCTCGCTCGCTTGCCTATCTATGTGATATGTCTTCGCTCACTGCGTTGCTACGCCTTGAACTGCATCCACATCTGGAGGTTTTGCAAAGGTCTCAGCCTGTTGCTTTTGAATTTAAATATCCGCATACATAAGGAACCCACCATGCCCGCCTACCGCTCCAAAACCTCCACCCACGGCCGCAATATGGCCGGCGCGCGCGCTTTATGGCGTGCCACCGGCGTGGCCGACGAAGATTTCGGCAAACCGATTATCGCCATTGCCAACTCGTTCACCCAGTTCGTGCCCGGCCATGTGCATCTGCACAATATGGGGCAGCTTGTGGCGCGCGAAATCGAAAAAGCAGGCGGTTTGGCGAAAGAATTCAACACCATCGCGGTGGACGACGGCATTGCCATGGGCCACAGCGGTATGCTGTACAGCCTGCCCAGCCGCGATTTGATTGCCGATTCGGTGGAATACATGGTGAACGCGCATTGTGCCGACGCGCTGGTGTGCATTTCCAACTGCGACAAAATCACCCCCGGCATGCTGATGGCCGCCATGCGCCTGAACATTCCCACCGTGTTCGTTTCAGGCGGCCCGATGGAAGCGGGCAAGGTGATCGGCGTGGCCAACATCACCGACACCCGCAAGCTGGATTTGGTGGACGCGATGGTGGATGCCGCCAACGATGCCGTATCCGACGAAGAAGTAGCGGCGGTAGAACGCTCCGCCTGCCCGACCTGCGGCTCCTGCTCCGGCATGTTTACCGCCAACTCCATGAACTGCCTCACTGAAGCCTTGGGCTTGTCGCTACCGGGCAACGGCTCGCTGCTGGCCACCCACGCAGGCCGTAAAGAACTGTTTTTGGAAGCAGGCCGTCTGATTGTGGAAATTACCAAACGCTATTACGAACAAGACGACGAGAGCGTATTGCCGCGCAGCATCGCCACCAAAGCCGCGTTTGAAAACGCCATGAGTTTGGACGTGGCGATGGGCGGTTCCACCAATACCGTGCTGCATCTGTTGGCCGCCGCCAGCGAAGCGCAAGTGGATTTCAAAATGGCCGACATCGACCGCATCAGCCGCCAAGTGCCGTGTTTGTGCAAAGTCGCCCCCGCCACGCAGAAATACCATATGGAAGACGTGCACCGCGCCGGCGGCGTGATGGGCATTTTGGCCGAACTCGACCGCGCCGGCTGCCTGAAAACCGACGTTTCCACCGTTCACGAAAAAACCTTGAAAGACGCACTGGCGAAATGGGACATCACCAACCCCGCCAACGAAGCCGCACACCAGCGTTACAAAGCCGCACCGGGCGGCGTGCGCACCACCGAAGCCTTTTCGCAAAACCGACAATGGCCTTCGCTCGACCTCGACCGCGAAAACGGCTGTATCCGCAGCAAGGCACACGCTTATTCGCAAGACGGCGGCTTGGCCGTGCTGTTCGGCAACATCGCCGAGCGCGGCTGCGTGGTGAAAACCGCCGGTGTAGACGACAGCATTCTCACATTCACCGGACGCGCGCGTGTGTTTGAAAGCCAAGATGCCGCCGTGGCAGGCATTTTGGACAACCAAATCGTTGCGGGCGACATCGTGATCATCCGCTACGAGGGCCCGAAAGGCGGCCCGGGCATGCAGGAAATGCTCTATCCCACCAGCTACCTGAAATCCAAAGGCTTGGGCAAAGCCTGCGCCCTGCTGACCGACGGCCGTTTTTCAGGCGGCACTTCCGGCTTGAGCATCGGCCACGTTTCGCCCGAAGCGGCGGAAGGCGGTGCCATCGGCTTAGTGAAAGAAGGCGACACCATCGAAATCGACATTCCCAAGCGCAGCATCCGCTTGGCCGTTACCGATGAAGAATTGGCCAACCGTCGCGAAGGAATGGAAAGCCGCGGTGCCAAAGCATGGAAGCCCGAAAGCCGCGACCGCCACGTTTCCGCCGCCCTGCGTGCCTACGCCGCCATGACCACTTCCGCCGACACCGGCGCGGTGCGCGACGTTTCACAGGTAGAACGCCGTTAAGCACAGAGCAAACAGGCTACCTGAAAAACCGATTGCGTGTTTTTCAGGTAGCCTTTATGGTGTCAGCCGGATGCTCAAACCGAGTAGGTTGGGTTGGAGCGCAGCGCAAACCCAACATGGGCAAAAGCTTGATTGTATGGAATGATTGTTGTTGGGTGACGGCCTGCGGCCTAACCCAAGCTACGGCTGGAATCCGACCCATAAGCCATACGGCATAAAGAAAAATCTTTCCGGTAGCCGCAAATGCCTTGTCGGATACGAGTATCCGACCTACGGTTTGGCGCAAGAGGCAGTTTTGATATCTTCAAGGCAGCCGCCAAACCCTTGGCGTATCCATCCACCTCAAAATAAGGAGAGCATCATGCGTTCTGTATTGTTGACCGCCGCTTTGTTGGCCGCCGCATCCGCCGCCGCGCAAACCCCGGCTGCGGCATCTGCGCCCGCGCCGGTATCGGCGCAATGTCTGGGCTGGCTGGATGAAACCGCCCATCTGATGACGGCGGGCGAAGTGTGCGAAAGCGGCGAATTGGCCCAAGCCTATCGGGCGGCGGGCTTGGTGCGCATGCACGTGATGCGGCAGCAATGCGGGCAAATGGATGAGCAACACCCGCAGTGGCGCCGCCATCCGGCCTTTGCCCTGGACGACCCGGCACGGCGCACCGAAGCCGATGTGCGCGCCTATTGCCAAGCCCACCGCAGCACCGCCGCTGAGATTTTCGGCCGCTATGCACCCACCTTGCAGCAGGATATCCGCGAAATGTGGCGCCAGGCTTGGCAGGCGGGCAGTTAGCGGTTTAGCCTCGCTATTAGATGCCCGCCTCCTCGCACAAATACTGCCACAGCAGCGGCACCGGCCGGCCGGTTGCCCCTTTGTCCTTGCCCGATTTCCACGCCGTACCGGCAATGTCCAAATGGGCCCAGGCGTAATCTTGGGCAAAATGCGCTAGGAAGGCGGCTGCGGTAATGGTGCCGGCCGGCCGGCCGCCGATGTTTTGCAAGTCGGCAAAATTAGACTTCAACTGCTCTTTGTATTCGTCAAACAGCGGCAACTGCCAAGCCTTGTCGTTGCTTTCGCGGGCGGCGGCCAGCAAGGTGTCGGCCAGCTCCTGATTGTTGGCCAACAGGCCGCTGGCGGCATGGCCCAAGGCGATGATACAGGCACCGGTGAGCGTGGCCACATCAATCACCACGCGCGGCTTGAAGCGGGCGGCATAGGTGAGCGCATCGCACAGAATCAGGCGGCCTTCGGCATCGGTGTTCAGAATTTCGATGGTGGTGCCGTTCATGGCGGTCACGATGTCGCCCGGCTTGCTGGCGCCGGCATCGGGCATATTCTCGCAAGTCGGCACCACCGCAATCAGGTTGATCGGCAGTTTGGCGCGGGCGGCGGCAGTAAATACACCGATCACGCTGGCGGCGCCGCACATATCGTATTTCATTTCATCCATGGCCTCGCCGGGCTTCAGCGAAATGCCGCCGGTATCGAAGGTAATGCCCTTGCCCACCAGCACAATCGGCGCCGCCTCGCGGTCGGCCGCGCCAAACCAGCCCAACTCGATCAGCTGCGGCTGCTGTACGCTGCCCTTGGCCACCGACCAAAACGCGCCCATATTGGCTTCAATATAATCGCGGCCCAAAATATTCACCTGTGCGCCGGCCTGCTCGGCTTCTTTTTTCGCCTGTTCGGCCAAATAATAGGGTGTACAGACATTCGGCGCGGTATTGCCCAAATCTTTGCACAAATTGATGCCGTAAAGCAGGGCTTCGGTTTGGCGCAGGGCCGACTCCACCGCATCGGCATGACGGCTGTGGCGGAAGACGACGGCCGTCAGCTTGGCCGGCTTGGCTTCCGACTTAAAATGATCGAAGCGGTACGCCGCCTCGCCAAAGGCCAAGGCCAGCACGCCGGCGGCCAACGGCGCTTCGCGTTCGCACAAGGCATCTAAACACACCGCTACCTGGGGCTGCTTCTGCGCCCACGCGGCGGCTTCCTTGGCGGCTTTCTCCATGGCCGCGCGGGTGCCGTCTTTCAAACGCAAGACGGCCACGTCGCAAAAGCCTTCCGCCGCCGGCACCCGCGCCGAAGCAAAACGCTCATCGTCCGACAACTCCCCGCACAATAAAGCCACCGTGGCATCGGCGGCGTGTTCGGTACACGGGCAGGCATCGGTGCACACATACAGCCGGGCAGCGGCACCGGCTTCCAAGCATTCGGTTTGAACAGAAAACTGCATATTTTTTCCTTAAAAAAAAACTGACACAATCAAACAGCCCTGAGGGCCAGCAATCCTCATCCCTATCTTAAACAGGCTGAGACCTTTGCAAAACCTCCAGATGTGGATGCAGTTCAAGGCGTAGCAGCGCAGCGAACGCAGACATATCACAGATAGGCAAGTGAGCGAGCAGCGCACAACGCAGAAATGCGCCGCAGATGGGGGTTTTGAAAGGTCTCAGGCTACCTGAAAGCCGCTTCATGCTTTCAGGTAGCCTCCGTCATTGCTATTCTTTCACATACACGATTTCCACATCGTAATCGTCTTCATCCCAGTCGTCTTCATCTTCGGCAAATTTTGCCTGCCATTCCTCGGCATGACTCAAAGAAGAGTCCAGCCCCGCCTCCAAGCGCAACACCGACAGCAGATGGTAGAAATCCTCCGGCAGCGGCGCTTCAAACGACATTTCCTCGCCGCTTTGCGGATGGACAAAACTCAAGCGGTAGGCATGCAGCGCCTGACGCGCCAAACCTTTCACCACCGCTTTGACTTCGTCGGAAGCCGGATGGCGCGGATTGCCGTACACCGGATCGCCGGCCAGCGGATGGCGCGCCTCGCGCATGTGCACGCGGATTTGGTGGGTGCGGCCGGTTTCGAGCGCACATTCGATATAGCTGTGCGCCCGATAGCGCTCCAATACTTTCACATGGGTCACGGCCGGTTTGCCGCCGAATTTCACCACCGCCATTTTCAAACGGTTGTGCGGGTCGCGGCCGATCAGGGTGTCGATTTTGCCGTCGAACGGCACCACGCCGTCGGCCACCGCGCGGTAAATCCGTTTCACCGTACGCGCCTGCAATTGCTGCACCAGATGGGTTTGTGCCGGCAGCGTTTTCGCCACCACCATCAGCCCGCTGGTGTCCTTGTCCAAGCGGTGCACAATGCCCGCGCGCGGCACCGCGGCCAGTGCCGGACAATGGGCCAGCAGGCCGTTGAGCAAAGTGCCGCTCCAGTTGCCCGCCGCCGGATGCACCACCAAGCCGGCCGGCTTGTTGAGCACCATCACGCTGTCGTCTTCGTAAACAATGTCCAAATCCATGGCTTCCGGCGTGAAGGCCAGGTTCTCCTCGCTCTGCTGCACGGCTACCTGAAGCGTTTCGCCGCCGATCAGCTTGGCCTTGGGCTGCGCCGTTTCGCCGTTCAACAACACCGCGCCGTCTTTGATCCACGCGCTCAAGCGGCTGCGCGAATAATCGGGCATCAGCTTGGCCAAAGCCGCGTCCAAACGCAGGCCGGCCAGCGCGACGGGCACGGTGAAATTTAAACAATTTTCTGTATCGGAGGCTGCCGAAAACTCGAAATCATCGTTATAATCGGCGTCATTGTTGACATAGGAAGAAGTGTTCTGCATGAAAAAATTTCTTTTGGTTACCGGTTTGGCCGTGGCCCTGTCTGCCTGCTCCAGCACCTCCGCAGTAGACAAAGAGGCGCAGGCCACACAAGATTGGCCGGTGGAACGTCTGTATGCCGAAGCGAACGACGAATTGCACAGCGGCAATTATAACCGCGCCGTCAAGTTATACGAAATCCTGCAATCGCGCTTCCCCAATACCCGCTACGCCGCCCAAGCCCAGCTCGATACCACCTACGCCTACTACAAAGACGAACAGCAGACTCAGGCCTTGGCCCACGTGGAGCGCTTCCTGCGCCTGCACCCGCACCATCAAAACACCGATTACGCCCTCTATCTGAAGGCGCTGATTCTGTTTAACGAAGACAAATCCTTCCTCAACAAACTGGCCTCGCAAGACTGGTCCGACCGCGACCCCAAAGCCAACCGCGATGCCTACCACGCCTTCAACGAGCTGGTTACCCGCTATCCCGACAG
Organism: Neisseria shayeganii 871; assembly: GCF_000226875.1. Taxonomy (GTDB): domain Bacteria; phylum Pseudomonadota; class Gammaproteobacteria; order Burkholderiales; family Neisseriaceae; genus Eikenella; species Eikenella shayeganii. The sequence continues at coordinate 1,054,816 of NZ_JH164926.1, read as the reverse complement.
CAAATACGCCGCCGACGCGCGCGAGAAAATGGCGCGGTTAGTCGATGCTTTGGGTGGCAACGAAATGGCCATTGCCCGCTACTATATGGAACGCGGCGCCTACTTAGCAGCAGCCAACCGCGCCCAAGTGGTGATCAGCCAATACCAAAACACCCGCTACGTAGAAGAAGCGCTGGCCATGATGATCGAGGCTTACGACAAACTGGAAAAACCGCAACTGCGCGACGACACCCGCCGCGTACTGGCGCAAAACTTCCCGCAAAGCCCTTATTTGGAACAAGCATGGCGCCCCAACAACATCCCCTGGTGGCGTTATTGGAAATAAAGATTCAGGCTACCTGAAACCGTTTCCGGCGTTTCAGGTAGCCTGTTCTCCATTTTTACCCCGCAAACCGCCTATCCGGCGATGCAAAGGATACCCTGCATGAAATTCCTCAGCCTGTTGGCCGCCTGCTGCCTGCTCGCCGTTCCCGCCGCTGCCGCCACTTACGAATGCACCGACAGCCAAGGCCGCCGCACCTACACCGCCACGCCCGGCCCCAACTGCAAAGACGCCAACTTGGGAAAGCCCAGCATCTATACTCCCGCCCCGATCACCACTTCCACCACTCAAACCAGGGTGCCAAATGAAACAACCGAACCCGTTGCCGGCCCGGCTACCGACACCACCAGCGTTTCCGCCGCCGCCCTGCGTGCCGCTGAAGAGCGCCTGAACCAAGCGCGCCGCAATTTGGAAGAAGGCCGTAAAGTCCGCCACGGCAACGAGCGCAACTACGCGCGCTACCTCGAGCGAATCAAAGGCTTAGAAGACGCTGCTGTCGCAGCGCAAAAAGAATTGGACGACCTCAAAAGCCGTTGACTCCCCGGTCATTGCTCAGCCTGAGTCCGTATTGCACAATACTTTGCCATGGATAAAACCTGGCATCACAACTTTTTTGTTGCTTGGTTCAAGCATTGAAGTGGATGAAAACCCAATATACCGTCCGGGCAAAGAACACACCCGCTCCCAGGCTACCTGAAAAACGCATCCGCTCACTCCTTCATTTCTTTTCCCCGGAACACCATATCCGCATACCACCTCTTCTCGGTATTCCTACTTTATCGTTCGCCTAGCTATCCCATCGCTGTCTCCGCCTGCGCCCAACTCCGGCCTGAATGCTTGAAAAAACCGCAGCACCGCCCATTTACTCCGACATTCCCGCACCAACCCGCAACCACCCTGACCATGACTGCCGCTCCAGCCGCCAAATACACCGAAGAAACCGTGCTTTGGGTCAAACACCACACCCCCAAACTGATGACCTTCGCCCTCACCCGCCCCGCCGAATACCGCTTCAGCGCCGGCCAATTCTCCCGCCTCGGGCTACCTGAAGGCAGCGGTTTCATCTGGCGCGCCTACTCCGTGGTGTCCGCCGAATACGCCGACACCCTCGAATACTTCGCCGTCCTCATCGAACACGGGCCCATGTCTGCCCGCCTGGCCGAATTGAAAGCCGGCGACACCCTCTTGCTCGACAAAACCGCCACCGGCTTTTTCCTGCCCGAACGCTTCCCCGACGGCCGCGACCTCATCATGCTCTGCACCGGTTCCGGTATCGCCCCCTTCCTCTCCATCCTGCAACAGCCCGAAATTTGGCAGCGCTTCGAGCACCTGGTGCTGGTTCATTCCGTCTCCTATGCAAACGAACTGATTTTTCGGGAAACCTTACACAAGCTCAGCCAACACCTCTTGGTCGGCGACTACGCCCACAAACTGCGCTTCATCCCCGTGCTTACCCGCGAAGCCGATGCCGCCCCGCTCAACCGCCGCCTGCCCGAACTCATCGCCAACGGCTCGCTCAACCGCGCCATCGGCCTACCCTTCTCCGCCGAACACAGCCGCTTCATGATCTGCGGCAACCCCGCCATGGTGAAAGACACCTTCCAAGCCCTGCTTAATCTCGGCTTCACCATGCACCGCAACCGCATCCCCGGCCAAATCATGATGGAAAACGGCTTCTAAGGCGGATAACCGTATTACTGTTGTTTTGGCAGGACTGAATGAGTTAAGCAGGGATGTTCTCTTTCCTAGGCTGAGACCTTTGCAAAACCCTCAGATGTGGATGCAGCTCAAGGCGTAGCAGCGCAGCGAACGTGAACGCCAGGAATCCCTGTGGGACAGACATATCCTATGGATAGGCAAGTGAGCGAGTAGTACCCATAGGGCATAAACGCACAACGCAGAAATGCGCCGCAGATGGGGTTTTGCAAAGGTCTCAGATTCGCTGTCGCCGTATTCAGAATGCGCTATGCTCGAATGCCAGATCAGGTGTGAGGGTAATGAAATCTAAAACCACTCATCATTGCATGCGTTCTATGATTTAATATATACTATTATTTCTGTATATACAGAAATAATGATATGAAAGGATGGGGAGATGTCCATTACCATGTACTACGACAGCGATTGCCCGCTTTGCCACACTGAAGCGCTGAAAATGCACAGGCGGCGGCCTGATACAGTCAGAATTGTTGCAGTGGATGATGCCTTGGCCGAATTGGCGGCAGCCGGCATTTCACGTGTTCAAGCGATGACTTATCTTTGTGTGTGCGACAGCAACGGCGGCTGGCATACCCATATGGATGCCGTACGTCTGCTTTATCGCAGCGCGGGGCTGGATTCGTTGGCCGGTTTTTTGAGTTGGGGCCCGGTGAAGTGGTTGGGCGATCGTTTTTATCCCGTTTTGGCCCGTAATCGCTACCGTATCCCCAAACCGCTGATCCGCCTGCTCTACGGCGAAGTGTGTGATAAGGGCAGTTGTCAGATTCCGCCCGCCAGGCGGTAAAGCCGTTTGCCGAATGGCCCTTGCGGGTGATAGTGGAAATGCCGGTATTGTGCTATGGTTCCCATACTGCGTTGAATCAACACAATAAGGGAGTCTGTTTATGCTGCGCAATTTTTCCGACAAATACTCCGGTAACGATGACAAAGGCAATTTTGAATTGCATTGCATTGTGATGATCATTGAAGACAACGCCCGTCAGCAATGGGCGGCAAGAGTCAAGGTAAGCAAGAAATACGACTGGAGCAACAATCGCACCGTGGAGGTGGAAGAGTTTATCAAAGAGTTGGCACGTGAATACGATGCCCAACATGCGGTGCTGACGGCTTTGGAAGATTTTCCCATGTTCCGCGAAAAACTGCTGGAAGGTTTTCAAATCAAATAAATTTTGAAAATTTCACAAAACGGCGGCTGATATACAGTTGCCGTTTTTTTGTTCTATTAAGAAGCGGCCTGGCTCAAATTGTTTGCAGAATCACTTTGCTGTTGAAAGGTCTCGATCGTTGAAGTTTGGGAGTGTTAATGTAAGTATGTATTTATAGCGTTTTTAGAGCCAATATGTGCTTTGTGCAAATTTTATGGGGTGGTTGAATATTGCGCAAATTTTACGAAATCAAAATGTTGCCACTTGTTGAGAAGCTGAATTGATAGCTCGGTTTCTGATATAAAAAAGAGTATTTAGGAAGTTAAAAAATATATTTATAAAATTTTATGTTGCATCGATTGCATAATGTGGATATAAATTTCAAGTGAGAACATATCTTATTTATGATAGTATTTTTAGTCTAAAAGATGATTATTTTCAAAAATGTATTGAGTTCGGTCAAATTATCCTACAATTACATTTGTATATTTTTGTTAATGTTGGTAATATGGCTCTACCGGGTAGGATGCTGTTACGAGACACTGCTTGCATTCGTTCCTTTAGCGGCCAAGTAAAAAGCACCGGGTAAACATAAATCATCAGTGCTTAGGTTTCCGTTGCCCTTCTCAAGCAACTGCAGAACAAAGGTAACGGCGCTGTGGCTTGTGATAACCGGATTCGATTCATTTTCATCTTCATCATTGGAGTGCAGGGGTATGCAGAAGACACATTCGGCACAGAGAGGAAAATACCGAAGCATCACACTTTCGCTTCTGGTATTGCTGGTTATTCTGTTCGGAGTGCTGGCAGGCAACTACTATCTGACCAGACAGATTGCCGACAATACCAACCGGATCGAAGTGATCAATCGGTTGGACGACAACATGCAGAATATTCTGACGGAAGTGCAGAAGCTGGCTTTGATCTCCGAGGCCAGTGGCGATGCTTACCGCAAAACCACCAATTACCATCAGACTTTGGGCCGCATCCAAAGCTATCAACTGGAAGTGAACAGTTTGCTCGGCGTGTTGCAGGCCGGCGGCCAATATCTGCCTAAAGGCAATGTGGGTGGTGAAGTGAGCCATTTGAGCGCCAAGGATTCGGGTGGGGAGTATGAAGCCTTGCAAAGCTTCAGTGCACGCTGGATGGACTATCAGGACAAAATCAGCCTGCTGTCTTCCTATCACAATATCCTGTTGAACCGCTCGGTGGCCCAATATGTGCAGATCAACCACGGTGAAACCCGCGCCTATATTGAAGACGCCTATCTGAGCAATGTGGAGGAAAGCAACCGTTTGGCCCGTTATGCCGCTATTTTGCAAGCTGCGACCTTGGCGGCCTTCATTACCTATTTGCTGGTATTCGTTTACTACTTTGTGCGCCGTCTGCGCAAAGCCGATGCGCAAATCGATTTGGCTTTCCGCGAGATCAGCGAAATCATGGAAACCGTGGACATCGGCCTGTTCCTGCTTGACCGAAACCTGACCATCGGTGATTCCTATTCCGTGGAATTGGAAAACCTGCTGGCACGTCGCGACCTGCAGGGCCAGAACTTGATGGATGTGTTGGAAGATATGGTCTGTGAAGAGGATTTGCAGTCTACCCAGGCATTCATCGGGCAGTTGTACAACCCTCGCGTGAAAGAGCGTTTGATTTTCAGCCTCAATCCTTTGGATTGCGTGCCCTTGCAGGTAGCCGGCCGTCGGGGCAGCATCGAAACCCGTTACTTGAGCTTCCGCTTCAAGCGCATTTACCAAGATCAGGAAATTGCGCGGGTATTGGTCAACGTGAGCGACATCACCAGTGCGGTGTTGTTGGCCCAACGCAGCGAGCAGGAGCGGGCGCAAAACGATATGCAGCTGGAGATGCTGGGTGCGATTTTGAGCAGCGACAGCGAGACCATCAAAGACTTTATTGCGCGGGCCAGACAGCACGCTTGGGACATCAATGCCGTACTCAAACGCCAAGACGGCTCCAGCTCGGTAGCGTTGCGCGAGAAAGTCAATGCCATGTTCCGCTCGGTGCACAGCCTGAAAGGTGAAGCGGGTGCGCTGAAATTGCACGGCTTTACCGCCTTGGCCGAAAACATCGAGTCACAACTGGTGCAGCACCGCAGCAACCGTTCGCTGAGTGGTGAGGATTTCTTGGGGCTCACCGTATCGTTGGAAGAAATGTTGCATTTGATCCAATTGATTGAAGGTTTGGTGGAACGTACTTCCAATTCGCCAGAGCTGAATATGGCCGGCAACTCAAGCGACAATTACTACAGCAAATTGGTTGCCGACTTGGCCAAACGGAACCGCAAGCAGGTGGACTTCATCTGTAAAGGCGTAGACAACATGAAAAACGAAGGTTTGCGTAATATCGTGCGTGAAATCTCGGTACAGCTGCTGCGCAATGCCGTGGTGCACGGTATCGAAACGCCCGAACAACGTACGGCACAGCGTAAGTTGGCTACCGGCCACGTACGCATGGAAGTGACATCGGTAAACGATATGCTGGTATTGAATGTGGAAGACGACGGCAAAGGCATCGATTATGAAGCCATCCGCCGCAAGGCCGTGGAATTGGGGATTTATGATGCCGAGCAAGCGGCCGGCTTAGATTCAAAACAGTTGGTGCGTTTGATTTTCCATCCCGGATTCAGTACTGCGGAGGAGGCTACTTCGGATGCCGGTCGCGGCGTGGGCTTGGACATCATTAAAGACCGCGTGATCAGTTTGGGCGGCAAAATCCATGTTGCTAGTTTGCCCAATGCCTATACCCGATTCAGTTTCTCGTTTCCGAAAGACATTCCCTGGGTGATGAAGGAGTTGGTAACGCCATGAAAAAGATCATGATCGTGGATGATTCTAATGTGATCCGCAACCGCATCAGCCGGGGTTCGAATGGCTCAGACTTTCAGGTGGTCGCGACGGCCAGTAACGGTTTGGAAGCGTTGGACCTCTATAAGGAACATCAACCGGACTTGGTGACCATGGATCTGACCATGCCGAAAATGGATGGTTTGGCCTGCATCGCCGCAATTACCGAGTTGGATGAAGATGCCAATATTTTGGTGATTTCGGCCCTGTCGGACAAAGCCACCGGCATCAGGGCTTTGGAATTGGGTGCCCGCGGATTTATTTGCAAACCTTTTACAGACAGCGAACTGTCTGAAGCCTTGGAAGAAATGACTTGGAGTGACTGAAATGAGCGAAAAAAAACTGCAAGTGTTTATCAATAGCGTACAAAAATACTTCAGCCAAATCATGGATGAAGACGAGCTGGTGGTTGGCACTCCTTACTTGGTGGAAAACCGCGTGCCTTCTGCTAAAGACTACACCGGCGTGATCAGCATCAGTGGCCGCCGCAACGGCGTGGTGTATTTCACCGCACCGAAAGATCTGTTGGAGCGTTTGCTGGTGTTGATGGGCGAGCCCGATACCGGCGAAGCCATGATGGTGGATTTGGTGGGCGAAGTGGCCAACACCATTGCCGGTAACGCGCGCGTTGAATTCGGCGAAGACTTTGAAATTTCCGTGCCGTTGATTTTGCGCGGCCCGCCCAATGAAACCATGTTGCCGCGTGATAAAGAGCGCTCTTTTGTGGTGCCGGTCAATTGGCGCGGCCGCAGTGCATCGATTGTGGCGGCGTTCCGCAAAAACTGAGCCGCTTCAGCCAATTGTGACGAATGGTCAATCAGGCTACCTGAAAATGTTCAGGTAGCCTGATTTTCGCTGGCAAGATTGATGGGACATAAAGCCTGCTATGATGCGTTGGCCGTTCAAACCAGTCATCAGGTT
>NZ_JH164926.1:1003631-1047576 GCF_000226875.1 Neisseria shayeganii 871 | reverse complement strand
GCAAAGGTCTCCGGCTGCCAATCAATCACCTGCTCGAGTTTCAATAGGGGAAAGCGGTCGATGTGTTTGGCAATCATGGCTTGGGCGGTTTGCTGAAAGAAGGTGCTCATGAAAAATCCCCTAAATGTCCTGGGAGGAAATTTAGGGGATTGGGAGATATTTTGCAAAGGTCTCGGCGGCCTGTTTGGAGCCGGCAGTTTGGTCTGAGATGGTCAGGCCGCCGTGTGGCGTTGTCCGAAAATCGCGCTGCCGATGCGCACGTGGGTGGCGCCGCAGGCCACGGCGCAGTCCAAATCGGCGGACATGCCCATCGACAACACGTCCAACGCCAAACCGCGTTGCTGCAACATGGACAGCAGTTCGCCCATGCGGGAGAACTGTTGTGTCAACTCTTCCGGCCCGCTACCGGTGCGCGCCACGCACATCAGGCCGCGCAATTGCAGGCGCGGCAGTGAGGCTACCTGAAAGGCCAGTGCGGCCAGTCTATCCTCATCCGGGGCAATGCCGTGTTTGCCGGCTTCCCCGCCGATGTTCACTTCAATCAATACCTGCAAAGGCGGCAGATGCGCCGGCCGCTGTTCGCTCAGGCGGCGGGCGATTTTTTCGCGGTCCACCGTGTGCACCCAAGCCGCATATTCGGCCGCAATCCGGCTTTTGTTCGACTGGATGTGGCCGATGATGTGCCATTGCAGATCGGGCAGGTCGGCCAATTCCTTTACCTTGCCTTCAAATTCTTGCAGATAGTTTTCGCCGAAGTGGCGTTGGCCGGCCGCATAAAGGGCACGGATATCGGCGGCGGGAAATGTTTTGCTCACCGCCACCAACTCGGGCAATGGGCGTTGCTTGGCGGCAGCGGTTTCGGCCAACTGGCGGCGCACCGCCGTAAGGCGTTCGCAGAGCGTGTTCATGGCTTTGTCTTTCGCGTGAATCGGCTGTAAACGACACCTTACTGAAAAATTTTCCGGAAAACAAACTTTTTCCTTTATCAAACCGAGTCGATGTATTTACAATAAACGAGCATACGAAATACTACATATTTTTACCATAATGATTTTCATCAAAAAGGGAGCTTGAGCAAGATGCAGATTACCGACCTGCTGGCTTTCAGCGTAAAAAACAAAGCCTCAGACTTACACCTTTCCGCCGGCCTGCCGCCCATGATCCGCGTGCATGGCGACGTGCGCCGCATCAACCTGCCGGAAATGAATGCTGAAGAGGTGGGCAATATGATTGCTTCCATCATGAATGACCACCAGCGCAAAAATTACCAGCAAAATCTGGAAACCGACTTCTCCTTCGAGCTGCCCAATGTTTCGCGTTTCCGTGTCAATGCCTTCAACACCGAGCGCGGTCCGGCAGCCGTTTTCCGTACCATTCCCAGCCGCGTGCTCACGCTGGAAGAACTGAACGCGCCTTCCGTGTTCAAAAAGATTTCCGATACCCCGCGCGGTTTGGTGCTGGTAACCGGCCCCACCGGTTCGGGCAAATCCACCACGCTGGCGGCGATGATCGACTACGTCAACAGCAATCAGGCCAGCCACATCCTGACCATCGAAGATCCGATCGAGTTTGTGCACGTCAGCAAAAAATCGTTGGTCAACCAGCGCGAACTGCACCAACACACCCACAGCTTCGCCAATGCCTTGCGCTCCGCCCTGCGTGAAGACCCGGACATCATTCTGGTGGGTGAGATGCGCGACCCGGAAACCATCGGCCTGGCGCTGACCGCTGCCGAAACGGGCCACTTGGTATTCGGCACCCTGCACACCACCGGTGCGGCCAAAACCGTTGACCGTATCATCGACGTTTTCCCGGCCGGAGAGAAAGAAATGGTACGCTCCATGTTGTCGGAATCCCTGCGGGCGGTGATTTCGCAAACCCTGCTCAAAACCCGTGACGGCAAAGGCCGGGTGGCGGCCCATGAAATTCTGATTTCCACCCCGGCGGTGCGCAACCTGATCCGCGAAAACAAAATCGCCCAGATCGGCTCCACATTGCAAACCGGCCAGTCCCACGGCATGCAGACCTTGGATCAAGCTTTGCAAAGCTTGGTCAAACGCGGCACCATCAGCTTGGAAACCGCCCGCAGCAAGGCGCAAAACCCCGACCAGCTCTCTTAATCCGCCAATTCAACAAGGGAAAATATCATGTCGAACGAACAACAAAACGAACGGGATGTGGCCAGCTTGCTGTCGGATATGGTCAGCCGTTATCAGGGAGAGGCGCCGCCCGAGCCGCAGCCGGTTGCTTCCAGCGAAGTGTCTTTCGATTTCCATGACGATGACGGCATCACTTTCGAAGTTGTGGAAACCCCTGCATGGGAGGCTTCTTTGGCGGAGAGGCAAGCCGTTCCCGACATCCCGCCGCTGCCTAAGGCCACCGCTGCGCTGACGGTGCCGGACTTGCCGGTAATCGAAACGCAGACGCCTGCCGAGCCTGTTCCGGTTGCGCCCGCCGCCGTTCAACACACCATGATGTCCGAGGTGGTGACCGTGGTGCTCGATGAACATTCCGAACCGCCGCCTGTCAAAGCCGCCGAGACCCTTGTATCTGCCGCGGTGCCGGCAGCCGCAGCGGTGGCGGCTGCGGCCGGTGGGCAGCAAAAAGTTGCGGTGGCGCCGGCCAAGCCGCAGGCCGCCGCACCCAAAGCCGCCCCTAAGGTGGAAGGTTTGCTGCGCGAACGCGCCCAATTGCACCCGCTGTTGGAAAAAATGGCCGAGGAATCTTTAAAACGCAATGCTTCGGATATTTTCATCAGCAGCAATTTCCCGCCGTCCTTCAAAATCGACGGCACCCTGATTCCGGTACCGCTCAAGCCGCTGACGGAAGACGAAGCCGCCCAGATTGTGTATTCCACTTTTAACGATGAGCAAAAAGAAGCGTTTCCGAAAGAGCTGGAATTGAACTATTCCCTGCAGTCGAAAAGCGGCATCCGCTTCCGTGTCAACGCTTATCATGAGCAGGGCCGCATCGGTTTGGTGATGCGCCGCATCACCACCGATATTTTGACCATCGACGATCTGCAGCTGCCGCAATCTTTGAAAACGCTGGCCATGCGCAAACGCGGCCTGATTATTTTGGCCGGTGCCACCGGTTCGGGTAAATCCACTTCCCAGGCGGCGATGCTGGACTGGCGCAACAAGCATTCCGCCGGCCACATCGTGACCATCGAAGACCCGATCGAGTACATCCACAGCCCGATTAAAAGCATCATCACCCAGCGCGAAGTCGGCCTCGATACCCACAGCTGGGGCGCGGCGGTGCAGAGCGCGATGCGTCAGGCGCCCGACGTAGTGGTGGTGGGCGAGGTGCGCAACGAGATGTCGATGGAGTATGCCCTGCAGCTGGCGCAAACCGGCCACCTGTGCTTTTTCACCATCCACGCCACCAACGCCAGCCAAACCGTTGAGCGGATCATGAACCTCTATCCCGAAGAGCGTCATCCGCAGATTCTGATGGACTTGGCATTGAATTTGGTGGGCATCATCGGCCAGCGTTTGGTGTTGAAAAAGGGCGGCAAAGGCCGTACCGCAATCGTGGACTTGTTGATCAACACCCCCGCTATGCAGGACCACATTTTCAAAAACCAGCTCATGGAAGCCCGCGACCTGATGGAGCGTGCCGAAGACGACGGCATGCAAACCTTCGACCAAGATTTGTTCCGCCTGTATATCAACGGCGAAATCGATTACGACGAAGCGCTGCGTCAGGCCGAATCCGCCAACGACCTGCGCCTGCGCATCAAGCTTTACGAAGAAGGCCGCGCCAGCGAGCACATCTTCGAGCGGGTGGGCGATTTGAACCTGATGTAGGCCGTATAGTGTCCGGCATCTGTGCATGTTGTCTCAACAAATCGCTGCACAAGCTTGTTTGACTGCACGCCCTAAAGCCGCCGCACAACAGGCTACCTGAAACCGCTTTCGGGTTTTCAGGTAGCCTGTTTCGATTGGTATGCTGGCGGCGGCCGTGGTTCGGTTCGTCTGCGCACGAATCACACATCAAGCAGGCAGCCGCATCTGCCATCCGCCTCGGGCGGTTATTTTTACCACCACACCCACCTTACACACATGGACAAGGAATACCGCAAAGGCCTGATTTACGCCTGCGTCTGCTATCTGATTTGGGGTCTGTTTCCCATCTATTGGATTCCCCTGCTGCAACAACCCATCGGTGCCGACCAGCTGCTGGCGCAGCGGATTGTTTGGGCCACGGTGTTGGCGGTGCTGGCCGTACTGCTTTGGCGCAAAGGGCGCGAATTGCGTACCGCCTGCGCTAGGCCGCAAACCTTGGCCGCATTTGCCGCCTGCGCCCTTATTCTCGGCTTCAACTGGCTGCTGTATCTGTATGCGATTACCCGCCATCAGGTGTTGCAGGCCAGCTTGGGCTATTTTATTTCCCCGCTGATCAGCGTGCTGCTCGGCCGCCTGTTTCTGGGCGAAACCCTCAAACGCAGCCAGCAGCTGGCCATTGTCTGCGCCGCCGTCGGCGTGGTGTGGCTGGCCACCTTGGGCGGCCAGATGCCTTGGCTGGCTTTGGGTTTGGCGGTTAGCTTCGGCTGCTACGGCCTGATCCGCAAACTTTCGCCTTTGCCGGCGCTGACGGGGTTTGCGCTGGAAAGCCTGATGCTGTTCCCGTTTGCCCTGCTGTATCTGCTGTGGCAGCACCAACAGGGCGGTTTGGTGTTCGCCCAACTGCCTGCGCTGCCGTTGGCGCTGGTGGTGGGCAGTGGTACCGTGACCATGGGGCCGCTGTTGCTGTTTGCCGCCGGCGCGCGCCGCATCCGCTTGTCCACGCTGGGCATGGTGCAGTATATTTCGCCCACTCTGCAGTTTGTGGTGGGGCTGACGCTGTTTGACGAAGTCTTCGATCTGCACCGCTTTGCCGGCTATGTGTGGGTATGGGTGGGCGTGGGCCTGTTTATTTGGGGCGGCCGTCCGCAACGCGCTGTCCGCAGCGGTGCCGCGGCATAAACACGGCGGCTGCTTTTCAGGTAGCCTGAGACCTTTGCAAAACCCCCATCTGCGGCGCATTTCTGCGTTGTGCGCTGCTCGCTCACTTGCCTATCTATATGATATGTCTGCGTTCGCTGCGCTGCTACGCCTTGAACTGCATCCACATCTGGAGGTTTTGCAAAGGTCTCAGCCTGCTGGGCATACACAATAGGCTACCTGAAAATTTTCGGGCAGCCTGTTCAATATTGGAAACGGATAATCCATGAAAGTCATGATTCTGGCGGCCGGCCGCGGCGAACGGATGCGCCCGCTCACCGACACCTTACCCAAACCCATGCTGCCTTGCGGCCGCGAGCCGCTGATCGGCTGGCATCTGCGCCGTTTGGCGGAGGCGGGTTTGCGCGATATTGTGATCAACCATGCCTGGCTCGGCCACGAAATCGAGGCCGGTTTGGGTGACGGCAGCCGCTACGGCGTGTGCATTGCCTATTCGCCGGAAGGCGAGCAGGGCTTGGAAACCGCCGGCGGCATCGCCACCGCCTTGCCTTTGTTGGGCGACGCCCCGTTTCTGGTGATCAACGGCGATGTGCTGACCGATTTGGATTTCCATGCCGTGCGCGCCAAAGCCGGTTTGCCGGCCGGCTGCCTGGCCCATTTGTGGCTGGTGCCCAATCCTGCGCACAATCCGCAGGGCGATTTTTTTCTGCACGCCAACGGCCGTGTCGGCAGCGAGGCCGATGCGGACGCCGAAGCGCTGACCTTCAGCGGCGCCGGCATCTACCACCCGGCCTTGTTTGCGCAAACGCCGCCCAAGCAGGCGGCCAAACTGGCACCTCTGCTGCGGCAGGCCATGCGGCAGGGGCAGGTGCGCGGCGAACGGCACGGCGGTTTGTGGCTGGATGTCGGCACGCCCGAGCGTTTGCAGCAGGCGGCGGCCATCACGGCGGCTTGGTAGCCTTTTGCCGAACGGCAGGCTAGCTGAACACCTTCAAGGAGGAATTTGGATGAGCATTTATTTTCTAGGCGCCGGCAATATGGCCGCCGCCATCATCGCCGGTTTGTGCCGCGGTGGCGGTTTCGACATTTGCGCAGTGGATCACAACAGCGCCAAACTGGCCGATTTGGCCGCCCGCTACGGCATCCGCACCGATACGGCCTTGCCGGCCTTGGGCAGCGAAGACGTGCTGGTGCTGGCAGTGAAGCCGCAAGACATGCAGTCGGCGGCGGCCGGGCTGGCAGTGGGCGGCGCTTTGGTGTTGTCGGTGGCGGCCGGATTGAGTTGCGACACCTTGAGCGCTTGGCTGGGCGGCACCCGCCGTTTGGTGCGGGTGATGCCGAATACGCCGGCACAAGTGGGGCAGGGCGTGTCCGGCCTGTTTGCCGATGAAGATGCGTCGGCGGAAGACCGTGCTTTGGCCGAAAGCATCATGGCGGCCAGCGGACAGACGGTTTGGCTGCCCGACGAAGACGGCCTGCACCGCATCACCGGCATCAGCGGCAGCGGCCCGGCTTATGTGTTCTATTTGATGAATGCTTTGGCCCAAGCCGCTCAGGGGCAAGGGTTTTCGGCTGCAGAGGCGCGCAGCCTGAGTTTGGCGACGTTTAAAGGCGCGGTGGCCTTGGCGGAGGAGAGCGGCGAGGAGTTTGCTGTGTTGCAGCAGAAGGTAACCTCCAAAGGCGGCACCACTTATGAAGCCTTGAGCACCTTCGAGCGGCTTCAGGTAGCCTCGGCCATTCAGGCCGGCGTGGAAGCCTGTGTGGCGCGTTCCGAAGAATTGGGCCGGCAATTGGCTGTTAAGGAGTCGCTGTGAGAACATTGCTGAGCGTGGTGTTGCTGTGGGTGGCCGATGCGTTGGCCATGCTGTTGTTGGCCCGCTGTTTGCTGCAATACGGCCGGCTGCATTTTCTGCATCCTTTGGCGCAGTTTTGCAGCCGCAGCACCGACTGGCTGGTGCGGCCGCTGCGCAAAATCCTGCCGCCGCTGGGCCGTTGGGACACGGCCTGCCTGTTCGGCGCCTGGCTGGTCTATCTGGCCGCCTATGGCTTGATAGCCGTGTCGGCACTGCCTGAGGTGCCGCTCAGTCCGCGGTTGCTGGCGGCCCATCTGTTGTTCAGCGTGTTGGCGTGGAGCAAAGCGGCGGCTTATGTGCTGTTGGGCGGTTTGGTGTGGCGCATGGTGTTGTCGCTGGCCAATCCGTATTCGCCCCTGATGGCGGTGTTGCAGCAGATTTATTTGCCGCTGTGCCGTCCGTTTGCCTTTTTGCGCATCGGTCGTTGGGATTTTTCCGCCAGCGTGCTGGTGTTGGTGCTGTGGTGGTGGGTGGTGTGGTGGCTGCCGCAGATGATGACGCGGCTTAGCTTGTTGCTCTTGCAATAATCGCCCCGTCTGCTATATTCCCGCTTTCGCAAAATAAGCCAATCCCCTTTACGACAGGAGAGAAAACCAATGGCGAAACTGACCGAACAGGACATCCTCAACTGGAACGGCCCGGAAGACGACTACATGAACGCCGATCACCTCGCATTTTTCCGTGATCTGCTGGTGCAGCTGCAAGAGGAGTTGATTCAGAAAGCAGCCGATACCACCGGCCATCTGCAAGACCACGAGGCGGCGCCCGATCCTGCCGACCGCGCCACGCAGGAAGAGGAGTATGTGCTGGAGCTGCGCACCCGCGACCGCGAGCGCAAGCTGTTGAACAAAATTCAAGCTTCCCTGCGCCAGATTGATGAGGGCGATTACGGTTTCTGCCAAGACACCGGCGAGCCCATCGGCCTCAAGCGACTGCTGGCCCGGCCGACCGCCACCTTGTCGGTGGAGGCGCAAGAGCGGCGCGAGCAGATGAAAAAACAGTTTGCCGATTGATGGGTTTTCGTTCCGGCCTGTTTGCAAACCGCAGACAGGCCGGAATGCTTTGTATGCTGTGGCGTGATGGCGGTTTCAGGTAGCCCGAGACCTTTGCTCCATCCCCGTTGCGGTGCATTTCTGTGTTGTGCGCTGCTATGCTTTGAACCGCATCCGCATCTGGAGATTTGGCCAAGGCCTCAATCATGTTGGTTGATTCGGTAAGCGAACGGGTTTTATTGTTATACAAATCAACAAACAAAAAATAAATGGCTTGTCGGGGTTTGACAGGTTTTTAAAAATCCGTATAATTCGCGGCTTCAAACAGAGCGGCGAATTAGCTCAGTCGGTTAGAGCAGAGGAATCATAATCCTTGTGTCCGGGGTTCGAGTCCCTGATTCGCCACCAAAATTTAGGGGGTATAGCTCAGTTGGTAGAGCGCTTGCATGGCATGCAAGAGGTCAGCGGTTCGATCCCGCTTACCTCCACCAGAATTAAAGAAAAAAACCGGCTGCTTCAACAGCCGGTTTTTTTGTTCCCATTGTTTGGGGCGGAGAGGGCCTGCGTTCTGCCGCTTCATCAGAAATTCATGGATGTAACTAAGGGAGTGTCATGTCTCAACAACTGATTTTGGTTTTAAACTGCGGCAGCTCTTCAGTGAAGGGCGCCGTGTTGGACAACCATAATGGCGAGGTGTTGCTCAGCTGTTTGGCCGAGAAAATCAACCTGCCGGATGCGGTCATCACATTCAAGGCAGACGGCGGCAAGCGCAGCGTCAGCCTGGCCGACGATCCCACGCACACTGGAGCCGTGGCCGCCCTGATGGCCGAATTGAAAGATCGCGGTTTGGACGGCCGCATCGGCGCGGTGGGGCACCGGGTGGTGCACGGCGGCGAGCGCTTTAAAGCTTCTTGTTTGATTGACGATGAAGTGATTGCCGGCATTGAGGCCTGCATTATGTTGGCGCCGCTGCACAACCCCGCCCACCTGCTGGGTATCCGCGCCGCGCAAAGCATTTTCAACCAAGTGCCGCATGTGGCGGTATTCGATACCGCCTTCCATCAAAGCATGCCCGAGCATGCCTACACCTATGCCGTGCCGCGGGCGCTGTACCGCGATTACGGTTTGCGCCGTTATGGCGCGCACGGCACCAGCTACCGCTTTGTGGCAGCAGAGGCGGCCCGCCAACTGGGCCGTAGCGAGCAGGGTTTGCGCCTGGTGATCGCCCACCTGGGCAACGGCGCGTCGATTGCCGCCGTGCGCGACGGCCGTTCCTGCGATACCAGTATGGGCCTCACGCCTTTAGAAGGTTTGGTCATGGGCACGCGCAGCGGCGATATCGATCCTTCCGTGTTTCTGTTCTTAAACGAAAATGCGGGCATGGACATGGCGGCGGTTACCGATTTGCTGAACAAAAAAAGCGGCCTGCTCGGTATTTCCGAATTGTCCAACGACTGCCGCACGCTGGAACAAGAGGCGGCGAAAGGGCATGAAGGCGCCAAACTGGCTTTGGAAATTTTCGCCTACCGCTTGGCCAAATATGTGGCCGGCATGAGCGTGGCGGCAGGCGGTTTGGACGCTTTGGTGTTTACCGGCGGGATTGGCGAAAACTCCGACCAAATCCGTGCGAAAGTGATCGGCTATTTGGGCTTTATGGGCTTGACGGTGGATGAAGAGGCGAATTTGGCGGCCCGCTTCGGCCAGGGCGGCATCATCAGCCAAAGCGGCTCCGCGCCGCTGGCGATGGTGGTGCCGACCAATGAAGAATTGATGATTGCGCAGGATACCGCGCAGCTGGCCGGCATTGCGGTTTGAGTGAACAGCATTAACAATTAGAAGATGAAACAGGCTACCTGAACAGTTTTCAGGTAGCCTGTTTGCATGAGGGCGGGCGGCAGAAGAAAGTTTATACCGTTTGCGAATAACGGGCGGCGGTGGTGCGGTGGCGCAGGT
This sequence comes from Neisseria shayeganii 871, assembly GCF_000226875.1. GTDB lineage: Bacteria > Pseudomonadota > Gammaproteobacteria > Burkholderiales > Neisseriaceae > Eikenella > Eikenella shayeganii. The sequence continues at coordinate 1,037,829 of NZ_JH164926.1, read as the reverse complement.
GGTGGTCGAACACCATGGCGATGTTGCGGATGAGGAAGCGGCCTTTGGCGCTCACGCGCAGGCCTTCGGCACCCAGCTCCAGCAGGCCTTTGGCCGCCATCCCGGTCAATTCGGGCATTTCGGCGGCGAAGTAGTCGGCAAACGGCCGGCCGCATTCGGCGGTGTAGTCGGCAAACTCGAGGCCGAAACGGCACATCAGGTCTTGGATCAGGCGGCGGCGCAACAGGTCGTCATCGGTTAAAACATAGCCGCGCATGATTGGCAGGCGGCCGGCATCGAGGGCGGCATAGTAGGCTTCCAGTTCGCGTTCGTTTTGGCTGTAAGTACGGCCGATTTTGCCGATGGCCGACACGCCGACGGCCACCAGGTCGCAATCGGCATGGGTGGAATAACCTTGGAAGTTGCGTTGCAGGCGGCCTTCGCGCAAGGCCACGGCCAACTCGTCGCCGGGTTTGGCAAAATGATCCATGCCGATGAAGACGTAGCCGGCTTGATCGAGCCGCTGTACGATTTGCTGCAACATGTCGAGCTTGGTGTTGCTGTCGGGCACGGCGTCGGTGTCGATGCGGCGCTGGGGTTTGAAGAGATGGGGCAGGTGGGCGTAGTGATAGACCGCCAGGCGGTCCGGATCAAGCGCCAGCACTTTATCCAGGGTTTGCTGCATGGAGGCGGGGCTTTGGTGCGGTAGGCCGTAAATCAGGTCAACGCTGACCGAACGGAATCCGGCTTCGCGGGCGGCTTCGGTGACGGTGCGGGTTTCTGCTTCGCTTTGGATGCGGTTGACGGCCTGCTGCACCTGCGGGTCGAAATCCTGAATGCCCACGCTCATGCGGTTGAAGCCGAGCCGGCCGAGAAACAGAACGGTTTCGCGGCTTACTTTGCGCGGGTCGATTTCAATCGAGTATTCGCCTTCGGGCAGCAGGGTGAAGTGTTGGCGGATGAGGTCGAACACCAAGGCAAGCTGGTTTTCGTTGAGGAAGGTGGGGGTGCCGCCGCCGAAGTGCAGTTGGGCCAGCGGCGGTTTGCCGGTCCAGTTTTGCGCCTGCAGGGCAAATTCTTGTTTCAGGTAGCCTAAATAGCGGTCGGCGCGGGCGGTGTCTTTGGTGATGACTTTGTTGCAGCCGCAGTAGTAGCAGATGGTGTTGCAAAACGGGATGTGAAGATAAAGCGAGAGCGGGTCGTCGCTGCGTTGGCGGAGGGCTTGGCGGTAATCCTGGTCGGTGAATTCGGCGTGAAAGCGGTCTGCGGTGGGGTAGGAAGTGTAACGGGGACCGCTGGCGGGCAGGGAGGCGATCAGTTCGCGGTCGAAAACGATGTTTTGGCTGGTGTTGCTGTGTTTCATGATGTTAAGCGGCGTCGGATTGCGTTGCCTCCTAAGGAGCAGGAGGGGAGGGATAAACGGAATCAATGGTAGGATTTGTGTTTAAAAATGGTTAGAATAGACAAAATTTCCAACCGGGTGCACATTGCACAAAAAGTTCTTACTATAAACGGCCGGGCGGCAGGGGTATTGATATCGGTCAAGCCTTCTGCATCCGGTGGGATAGATTTACATAAGGCCGCACACACACGATGACTTATACCAAAAATGTTTGCTCCAAATGTTCGCTCAAGGAGCTTTGCCTGCCGGTGGGACTGATGGCGGAGGAAATGCGCCAGCTGGATTCGGTGTTGCGCCAAAGCCGCCGCTTGAAGAAAGGCGAATATCTGTTCCGCAGCGGCGATGAGTTCCATTCGCTGTATGCCGTGCGCACCGGTTTTATGAAAACCACCATCGCCAGTTTTGACGGGCGCGATCAGGTTACCGGTTTTTTCATGTCCGGCGAGTTGGTGGGTTTGGACGGTATTTATCATAAGCAACATACTTGCGATGCGATGGCCTTGGAAGACAGCGAAGTATGCGAGCTGCCTTTCGAGCGGATGGAGGAATTGGGCGTGGCCGTGCCTTCACTGCAATCGCATTTTTACCGCCTGATCAGCCGGGAAATCCTGCGCGACCAAGGTGTGATGATGCTGTTGGGCAATATGCGTGCGGAAGAGCGGCTGGCGGCGTTTCTGCTGAATTTGTCGCAGCGGTTGCAGCAGCGCGGTTTTGCCGCCAACGATTTTATTTTGCGTATGTCGCGCGAGGAAATCGGCAGTTATTTGGGGTTGAAGTTGGAAACGGTCAGCCGCACCCTATCGCGCTTTAATCAGGAAGGTTGGATTTCGGTGGAGCACAAGCACATTTGCCTGCTGCAGCCGGAGAGTTTGCGCAAACTGGTGGGCGGCTGTAAGCAACAAAAAGAAGCGGAAGAAGCAGAGTAAACCCGGTTGTGCCGCATGCATGGATTGGCGAAAGCATATGTTTCACAGAAAGCTGAAACCTTTGCAAAACCCCCATCTGCGGCGCATTTCTGCGTTGTGCGTTTATGCCCTATGGGTACTGCTCACTCGCTTGCCTATCTGTATGATATGTCTGTCCCACGGGGATGCCTAGCGTTCACGTTCGCTGCGCTGCTACGCCTTGAACTGCATCCACATCTGGGGGTTTTGCAAAGGTCTCAGGCTACTTGAAACGGATTTCAGGTAGCCTGAATTTATGGTGTTGACAAGCGATGAAGACAAACGGAATCTTGAAATACTCCTCCAGTCAAGATTCAGAACAGCCTGAGACTTTTGCAAAACTCCTACCTGCGATGTATTTCTGCGTTGAGCGTTTATGCCTTAGAGGTACTGTCCGCTCGCCGGATTCTTGGGTGCACACTCGCTGCGCTGCTACGCCTTGAACGGTATCCGCACCTGGAGATTTTGCAAAGTCCTCAGTCTTTTGGGAAATTAAAAGGTTTCATGCGGTTAAGGTTTGGTTTGGTGATGTGCGGCGGCAGTTCGGTATCCGCCCCCGCCGCACAGGATGTTTACCACTCCAAATTAACGCCGAGGTTGTAACTTACGCCGCCGCCCCGGACATTAAACGCCACCCCGGTTTTGGCAGCCAACATCTCATTGAAACGGTAGCCCGCACCTACGGCCACGGCCGTTTGCGAGCGGTAGCCGCCCAAGGCGGCCGAGAGGTTGACCTTGCCGACGCCGTAAGGCTGGAATAAACCGCTCAGTGCGGCTTGTGCGGCCAGACCGCGTTGCACTGCCCGATCCAAATCATTGAGGCGTTGCGACAATTGGCCGATCCGTTCCGCATTGCGGTCGATTTGGGCCAGTTTTTCATGGCTCGGTACACTCTGCTGCAAAGCTTAGATGGCTTGTTGGTTTTGCCGCACTTGGTTTGCTTGGCTCTCGGTGCGTTGTTTGAGCTGCTCCAAACTTTGCGCCTGACCAGTCAGATTTTCGGCTTGACGCTCGAGTTTTTGATCGATCCGGCTCAGATTTGCGCTGTGTCGGGCCACCTGTTCTTGTGTTTGTTGGTTTTGTTGTTTCGCTTGTTCGAGCGCCGTGTCGTGGGCGCGGATGTGTTCGGCTTGCTGCTTGAGTTGATTGTTGATTTGCTGATCCGCCTTACCCAAAGCCAAAAGGGTTTCTTGTTGGTGTCGGGCTAATTGCTCATTTTGCGAGGCCAGGATGTGTGCTTGCAGGGCGGTTTGGGCATTGGTATCCGCTGTGTCCGAAATTTCTTTGATGCGGTCACCGTGGTTTTTGAGTACTTTGTCGAACTCATCCAGTTTTTTCGCTTGATTTTCGATAGCGTGGCGGTTTTGCTCGATGTCGCGGCGCAGCTCGGCTTCATCGGCAAAAGCGGAAACGTGGGTCAGGCCGAATACGGCAGCGGTAATCATCACAGTCAGGGGGCGTAGGATATTTGTTCGAGTCATTTTGGTTTTCGTCAGTTGAGTAATGGGAAATCGATCATAGAAATAGAAAAAGATGGCCGTTGGCAAGCAGCTTGCCAACGGCGTTTGTGACGCAGCCTATCCGCATTTTCTGACAAGTTGGCCCCCTTATTTGGCTTCAATAAAATTTACATCATTGTTTGCCAATATAAAAAAGGGGCTTAGCCCCTCAACGGTAAAAAACAGCTGGCACAAACAAAATTTTTACGCCGGCCGGGCCGGATGGGTGTAGAGTAGGCCATACCTGAAGCATGATCCGCAAACGGATGTTGGGACTTCAGGCGATGGAAAGGCAAGATGGAGCACAAGCCATGAAACTGTTTATGCTGAAATTGGGCGCCACGCCGAAAGGCCGCTTGATTGAGCAGCACGATGTGTTTTTCGGCATTGCCGAGCACCCGGCTGATTTGATTCCGGCTTTTGAGACCGCATGGCCGGAAGCGGCCGGCAATTGGCACATCGACTGCTGGCGCGAAGTGAGCCAGGTGGGCGGTCATGCCGTGCGTGTGGTGCCGCGCGAACAGGCGCGGGCAGATAGCAATCAGCTGTTTTTTATCAATTTGGGCGGCTACCGGCCGGGTGAATTTGAGGAGTACCACCACAAAATGCTGATTGTGGCGCCCAGCAGCCAAGCGGCGATTGCCGAGGCCAAACGCAGCGATTTCTACCGCGATTTCGATTTCGCCGGCGCGGTGTCTCATGTGGACGACAAGCACGGTGTGGACGTGGACGAAATCCACAATATCGGCGAAGTGCTGGCGCAACAGGACAAACAGCGTTATGCGCTGCACATCCGCCCTGCACCAGACGGGCAGCCGGACGAATGGCACATCGGCTACCTGAACCGCAACAAATTTGCCCAATGCCGTTGAGTGCGCCATCCGGCGCACCACCCTGATTTTGTGTACCCCTATCCAGGAGGATTTTGATGAAAGCAATCGCTATTTTTGCCGCTGCCGCTTTATTGGCGGCTTGCACCCAAGCCCATCCGGACGGCGCCGCTGCGGCTCCGTCATCGGCCGCCAACACCCAGGCAGACGGCCTGAACGGCAATTGGCGGGTATCGCATATAAACGGAAAAAACCTCGCCGTCGGACAGGGCACCTTGTGGTTGGATGCGGCGCAAGGCCGTTACGCCCTCAATCTGGGCTGCAACAATCTGTTCGGCACGTTTACTCTGCCCAAGGGCGGTTTGGTGTTCGGGCCGGCGGCCAGCACACTGAAAATGTGCGAACCGGAGGCCATGCAGCTTGACCATGACGCCGCCGCCGTGCTGGCGCAAACGCGCGGCTACCGTCGCCAGGGACAACAGCTGGAATTGATCGATGCCAGCGGCAAACCCGTTTTGGCAGCCGTGGCCGAATAAGACCCTCTGAGGCCCCGCCTGTCTGCCCGCAGGCGGGGCGTTTTCCTGTGCGCAAGGCTACCTGAAACCGCGCCGGAGGCGTACAATACCGCCCGCACATTTTCCCGTTTATGCCTTATTGAAAAGGATTGCCACCATGTTCCAACACGTCGAATTTTATCCCGGCGACCCCATCCTCGGTTTGATGGAAAAATACGCCCAAGACCCGCGCAGCGAGAAAGTGAATCTCGGCGTGGGCGTTTATTATGACGAAGACGGCCGCCTGCCCGTACTCGAATGCGTGAAAACAGTAGAAGCCGCGATTGCCGAAGAACAGCGTCCGCGCGGCTACTTGCCGATGGAAGGTTTGGCCGGCTACCGCAGCGCCTGCCAAAAACTGCTGTTCGGCGACAACAGCCAAGCCGTGGCCGAAGGCCGCGTGGCCACCATAGAAGCTTTGGGCGGCTCCGGCGCGCTGAAAGTGGGCGCCGACTTTATCCACCAATGGTTTCCGCAAGCCAAGTGCTACGTGAGCAACCCGACTTGGGGCAACCACATCAGCATTTTCGAGGGCGCAGGTTTTGAAGTGGGCAAATACCCCTATTACGACCCGGCCACCATCGGCGTGAAATTCGAAGAGATGAAGGCCTTCTTCAACACCCTCAACGAAAACGACGTGGTGTTGCTGCACCCCTGCTGCCACAACCCCACCGGCGTGGATCTGAGCTGCGAACAATGGGATGAGTTGCTGGCCATCGTCAAAGCCAAAAAGCTGATTCCGTTTATGGACATCGCCTACCAAGGTTTCGGCGACGACATGGAAAGCGATGCCTATGCCATCCGTCAAGCGGTGGCCATGGGCCTGACCGTGTTTGTGAGCAACTCCTTCTCCAAAAACCTGTCGCTCTACGGCGAACGTGTGGGCGGCCTGAGCGTGGTCTGCCCCACCGCAGAAGAAGCCAAACTGGTGTTGGGCCAGCTGAAATTCACCGTGCGCCGCATTTACTCCAGCCCCGCCGCCCACGGCGCCTATGTGGTGGACAGCGTCATGAACGACGGCGAACTGTTTGCACAATGGGTGGGTGAAGTGTACGAAATGCGCGACCGCATCCGCGCCATGCGCCAAAAACTGCAAGACGTGTTGAGCGCCAAAGTGCCCGGCCGCGATTTCAGCTATTTCACCAAACAGCGCGGCATGTTCAGCTTCACCGGCCTCACCCCCGAACAGGTGGCCCGCCTGCAAAGCGAGTTTGCCGTGTATATGGTGGACAACGGCCGCATGTGCGTGGCCGGCCTCAACAGCAAAAACGTGGATTACGTGGCCAATGCGATTGCCGAAGTATTGAAATAAGGCGGCACTGCGGCTCCCCAGCCCTGCTGCGGCCGACAAGTTGAAACCTTTATGAAACCGCCCCGTATCCCCTAAATGCCAATCCAGGTATTTAGGGGATTTCATATGGGCGTTTTACTTCCAGCAAACCGAGCAAGCGATGATCGCTAAACGCATTGACTGGAGTTTTTGCAACCACCATCTGCGGCGCATTTCTGCATGGTGCGTTTATGCCCAAGGCGTACTGCCCGTTCCACTTGCTGAGCTATCTTGATGTCTCTCTCTCGGGGATTCCTGGCGTTCACGCCCGTTGTGCAGTGGCGCCTTGAACGGCATCCGCATCTGGGGAGCAAAGGCCCCGTCAGTCCTGATCCAAGCCGCCGGAGCGGCCTATTCCCTGTCCTCTTCACTCCAGGCATGCTGCAAGGCATAGCGGATGTGCTCGCCGGAGAAACCGCGGTAGGCCAAAAAGCGCTGGGCACGAGCATATTCTTGCGGTGTGGCCGGCGGCACTTTGCATTTTTTGCGCAACACCTCGCAGGCCGTTCGCCGCTCCGCATCCGGTTCCGGCAACACCGCCGCAATGGTTTCCTCATCCACGCCTTGTTGGCTCAAACTTTTTGCCAGCCTCAAGCGGCCGTAACGACTGCTTTTGCCGTGCACATAACTCTCGGCATAACGGCTGTCCGACTGCCAATGCCGCTCAGCCAACTCCTGCAGTAAGGCATCTACCTCTTCCGTTTCCTCGGCATACGGCAACAGCTTACGCCTCAATTCGGCCTTCGACATTTCCCGCCGAGACAAATAAGCCAACGCCCTGGCGCGCAGCGACTTAACCGGCTTCACGGGCCGCTTTCAAAACAGGGACCAGATAATCGTAGATCGCCGGCAAATCGTCTGCTATCCAATTCGGCCGTGTGGCTTCATCGGCAGCCAAGGCATCCATATCGGCATAACCGTGCCGCACGCCGATGCTGAAACAGCCTGCCGCCTTGGCCGCCAAAACATCGTTGGTCGAATCGCCCACCATGGCCAATTCCTGAGGCGACACCCCCAACACCTCGGCAGTATGCAGCAAAGGCAGTGCCGACGGTTTGCGCTCCGGCAAGGTATCGCCGCCCACAATCAGGCTGAATTCATCGGCCAAACCCAACTGGCGCAACAACGCCACCGCCAGCACTTCGCTTTTATTGGTCACCACCGCCAGCGGCAGCCCCAGGCTTTTCAGCAAACCCAAAGCAGTCACCGCCCCGGCATACGGCCGGCTGAATACGCTCAGGTGCCGCGAATAATAATTCACAAACACCGCCAAACCACGCTGCCATTGCACCTCGTCTGCCACACCGTCCCGATTCCCGCTCAGCGTACGGTGCACCAGTACGCCGATGCCGTCCCCCACAAAAGAAGCCAAAGTGGCATCATCCAACAGCGGCAAACCTTCGCCGCTGCGCACCGCATTGGCCGCCGCCGCCAAATCGGCTATCGAATCTACCAACGTGCCGTCCAAATCAAACGCCACGGCACGGATGTTTTTTGCTTTCGTCATTTCCAACACTTTCTTGAATTAGCAGAATGAAATCTTTTAAAAACCTACAGATATAGATGCGGTTTGTGGCGTAGCTGCACAGTGAGCGTGAACGTCAGAAATCCCTGTGGGATAGACATATCACATGATAGGCAAGCGGGTGGGCAGTACCCCTAAGGCATCAACGCACCATGCAGAAATGGGCCGTAGATGAGGGTATAAAGGCACAGTCTTTCAATCATAAAGTCGATTCTCATTTTCAGAGAGCCAAGGCCTTTACAAACCTCCAGATGTGGGTGCAGTCAAGCTGCATCCACATCTGGGGATTTTGCAAAGGCCTCGGCCTGTCTGTCGTTAAAGGGTGTCGCAGCAGTATTGTGGTTTGAGATTGATATACGCGACACCACTACACAGGGAAGAGATAAATACGCGCGAGCTGTCGAATCTTGTTGCACTTTGGGGCAACGGCTGCGGTTTAGCCGTGACAGCACTGATCAAAGATGTGCAGGATAATACGAGGTATGGGATTGTAGAAAGTTATGTCAATCGATCAGGTCTTCAGATAGCCTGATCGATCGGTTGGGTGTTTAAAGTTTAAAACAGATTGTCCACCGGATTTTCCGGGTTGCCCGGCTGTCGGCGCGGGGCGGGGCGGGGCGGTTGGGCGGGCGGAGGGTTGACTGGTTTGATTTCCGTTTCGGCCGGTTGGGTATTGACCGGAGGAATCGGCACTTCGGTAGCCGGTGTTTTGGCCTGCGGAGCCTCTGTGCGGCCTGCCGGGCCGGGGGCGGTTTGTGCTTCTGTTTCCGGCACCGCTTCGCTGGCGGCGGGCGGCAGGTTGCCGGTGACCGGCACATATACTTGGCTGGCGGAAACCGCGCCGTTGGGCTGCCAGATTTCTACGCTGCCGTTATTCGGGTCGGAGGCGGCTCCGCCGGCGGGTGTGCCGGGGTGGCTCAATGCCTGCCAGGCCAGAAATACCAGTACCGCCACCACAATGGCGGTCAGCAGCAGCAGGCCGAACATGACCTTGCCGAACAGGCCGCGTTTTTTGGCGGGCTTGGGCGGAGTGTTGTCGGTCATGAGATGTCCTTATCGGTTGGGAACAAAGGTTTCGTAGAGCGTCACCACTTGGCGCACGCCTGCGGTGGTGCTGACGGTCTGGCTGACCAGCTGCTGCTCGGCCGGCGTCAGGATGCCCATGACATAAGTAATGCCGTTGTAAGTGACCACTTTGACTTGGTTGGAGGGAATGCCGGCGGTGCCCAACAGGGTGGTGCGGACTTTGGAGGTGATCCAGGAATCGTTGCTGACGTCGCCGAAGCTGCGGTGGGCTTGGGCTACCTGAATATGGTTGTAAACCTGCGCCGCATTTTGTTCGGCGCGGGCCACGCGCTCGACAAAAGCTTTATCGGCCTCGTTGGACACCAAGCCCATCAGCAGGACGTGGCGGTTGAAGCTGACTACCGACAGGCGGGGCTCGAAGCCGGGCACGCTGTTATTGGCGCGCAGGTGCTTGAGGGCGCTTTCCTGCACACGCAGTTCCATCACTTGGTCGTCGGCTTGGGCGCCGGTGCTGCGGCGTTCGGTGGCGGACATCACGCCCAGCGCCCCGCCGCCGAGCAGGGCGGCGGCGCAGCCGGACAGGGTGGTGGCGAGGGCGGCGGACAGCAGTAAGGCGCGGGCATAAGGTTTCATACGGTTTTCCTTGTCGGAGAAGCGGTTTACAGGCCTTCCAAGATGGCGTTGTCGATGTGGTCGCACAGGGCGTGGATGATGAGAATGTGGATTTCCTGAATGCGGGCGGTGCGTTGGTGCGGCACGTTTAGCAGGATGTCGTTTTCCCGCAGCAGGCCGGCGATTTTGCCGCCGTCGCGGCCGGTTAGGGCCACCACGCGCATGTCTTGCTCGTGGGCGGCTTCGATGGCGGCGATGATGTTGGCGGAATGGCCGGAGGTGGAAATGGCGAGCAGTACGTCGCCGGGGCGGCCTAGGGCGGACACTTGTTTGGAAAAGATGCGCTTGAAATCGTAGTCGTTGCCGATGGCGGTCAGCGCGGAGGTGTCGGTGGTGATGGCGATGGCGGCCAAGCCCATGCGTTCGCGTTCGAAACGGCCGGTCATTTCGGCGGCGAAGTGTTGGGCGTCGGCGGCGGAACCACCGTTGCCGCAGGCCAGAATTTTGCCGTCTTCCATTAGGGATTGCAGCATTAGGCCGGCCGCGGCGGCCACCGGTTCGGCCAGCAATTCGGCGGCTTGCTGCTTGGCGGCAATACTTTCCTGAAAGTGTTGCAGTACACGTTCGGCGGCTGGATTCATAAAGGCTACCTGAAAAATAATGGGAAAACGGCAGGCGGAAAAACGGGGGCTATTGTAGCGGGATATGGTGGATTGAACAATCGGCGGGCTTTTCAGGTAGCCTGAGACCTTTGCAAAACCCCCAGATGTGGATGCAGTTCAAGGCGTAGCAGCGCAACGAGCGCAGACATATCATCTAGATAGGCAAGCGAGCGAGCAGCGCACAACGCAGAAATGCGCCGCAGATGGGGGTTTTGCAAAGGTCTCAGCCTGAGTTTGAGCGGTAAGGTTGGCCGGTGTGGCAAAGGTTTTATTTTGCCTGCTGCCAGTATTTTGTCCGATGAAGCGGGTAAGCGGGGTGACGGCGGGCTTAAACGGCGTTGTTGCGGCCGTTGAGGGTGTCGCGCGGGCTTTCGCCGAAGTGGCGGCGGTAGGCTTTGGAGAAGTGGGATTGGTCGGTGAAGCCGAGGCTGTAAGCCAATTGGGCGAGCGTGCCGTTGAAATGCGGTTGCAGCAGGCGGTGGCGTGCGGTTTCCAGACGGCGGCTGCGCAGCCAGTCGGAGAAGGTGGTGCCGGTGTCTTTGAATAAGAGGTGCAGGTAGCGCACGGAAATCTGGCAGGCGGCGGCGGTTTGCTCGGGCGAGAGGTCGCTGCGGTCCAAACGCGCGTTGGCGTATTGCTCGATGCGCAAAAGGTGGGCGGCGCGCACGGCGGAGTCGGCGGAAGCCAGCACGCGGGCGTCTTTTTCCACTGCGCGGGCGAACAGTTCGAGCAATTGTTTTTCCACCATATCGGCATCGGCGCCGTTGAGATCGGAGAGCATGGCCACGGCGTTGAGGGCGTAGCGTCGGAACAGCAGGCCGATGCCGCTGTGGCCGTCGAAATCGAGCGCGCAATAGCGTTCGGGCTGGCGGATGTATTCTTTCAGCAGGGATTTGGGCACTTTGAAAACGTGCACATCCATGCTTTGGCGGGCGATGAAATCGTAGGGTTCGTGGGAGAGTTCGAGCAGAAAATTACCGCTCCCGCACACAGTGTCGCGGCCGAGCTGGCGGAAGGTAACCGAGTTGTGGGTGTTGAGGGTGATGAGAAATTCTTCTTCGGTGGCGCGGTCGAGATGGGCGCGGGTGCGGGTGTAAACCGCGGGGTCGGCTCTGATGCGGGCCACATCGAGGCGGCCGATGCGTTTGCTTTCCAGCGAGCCGCTGAAGTGTGGCCGGCTGCTGCTGATGTCGAGGTCGAACAGGGTGCGGCACACGGTTTCCTGCCAGGCGCGACAACTGTTGCGGCCGGGGGGCAGGTTGAGGGTGGAGAAATGCTGGTGGTGGGTGCTCATCGGTTTTGCCTCTGACGCTATTGTTTTTGTGTTGGCAAATATAACATTTAATTTTGAACAGGTAAAAACCGTTTTAAAAAATGATGTTTACCGGACTTTTTTAGTTAAAAATTCAAAAAAATTTGGTTTTGGGCGATAGGAATGTTTGCCGGGATTGGTATACGGCGTTCAGCCTGAGACCTTTGCAAAACCCCCATCTGCGGCGCATTTCTGCGTTGTGCGCTGCTCGCTCACTTGCCTATCGTGTGATATGTCTGCGCTCGCTGCGCTGCTACGCCTTGAACTGCATCCACATCTGGAGGTTTTGCAAAGGTCTCAGCCTTTCAGCTAGCCCGAAGGCTACCTGAAAGGCTGTTGCTGGCTTGGCGCGGAATAATTATTCCTCCGGTGTCAGCAAATAGGTGCCGGATTCGTGCAGATAGGCCTGCCAGCCGGGTTTGATGACGATGGTGGTGGTGGGTTCTTCAATCAGGGCCGGGCCGTGTACGGTGTGGCCGGCGCCGATGCGGGTGCCGTCGTACACCGGGCTGTTGATCCAGTGGTGGCTGCCGTCGAAGATCATGTTGCGGTGCTCGGTGAGTGCGTCTTCCACGCCGGTGGCGGCGCTGGGAATATGCGGAATTTGCGGTTTCTCCACGCAGCCGCGCACGGTGACTTCCACGTTCACCAGCTCCACGGGGCTGTCGGCTTCGGAATAGGTGAACAGCGCCTCGTGGCGGCGGTGGAAGGCATCGAGAATCTCCAGAGCCAAGTCGGCGTCGATGTTGCCGTTGGGCACTTGCACCGTGCATTCGTGGATTTGACCCAGATAGCGCATTTCCATGCTGCGCTCGATGACGATGTCGGCATCGCTAAAGCCGTCTTCTTTCAGGCGTTTGATGCCTTCGGCCTCCATGCGTTCCAGGGTGGCGTTGAGCGAGGTAAAGTCGGCGTCGGGCGCCACCAGCATGGCTTCGGTGGCCAAATAGGTATATTTCACATCGGAAATAATCTGGCCGAAGGCGCACAAGCAGGAGGCGAATTTGGGCACCAGCACCTGTTTGATGCCCATTTCTTCGGCCAGCGGAATGATGTGCATGCCGGCGGCGCCGCCGGCGCAGATGAGGGCGAAATCGCGCGGGTCGTAGCCTTGCTCGATGGTGATGCGGCGGATGCCGTTGGCCATGTTTTGATTGACGATGGCGCTGATGCCGTAGGCGGCGTGGGCGGTGTCGATGTTGAGCGGGTCGGCGATGTGCTCTTTAATCGCACGGTGGGCTTTGTCGGCATCGAGGGTCACGCTTTTGCCGAGCACGGCATTCGGCTTCAGGTAGCCCAGGGCGAGGTTGGCATCGGTGACGGTGGGGCGGGTGCCGCCTTTGCCGTAGCAGGCGGGGCCGGGGGTGGCGCCGGCGCTCTGCGGGCCGACTTCAAGCATGCCGAAGGTGTTGACGTGGGCAATCGAGCCGCCGCCCGCGCCCAGGGTTTCCACATGGATCATAGGCACGCCGATGCGGTTGCGCAAGAAGTCGATGTCGCGGTTGAGGCTGGTTTGGCCGCCTTTGGCCAGGGTGATGTCGAAGGAGGTGCCGCCCATGTCCACGGTAATCACGTTGTCGATGCCGAAGGGGGCGGCGATGAACAGGCCGGCTTGCGGTGCGGAGGCGGGGCCGGAGTTGATGGCGTTCACCGCGCGTTCGCGCATGATGTCGCCTACCGCCAGGCCGCCGTTGGACTGGAAGTAGCGCACCGGTTGCGCTGCGCCCAGGTCTTTGAAGTATTGGTCGATTTTGCGCACATAGGCGGCCATCACCGGACTGAGGTAGGCGTTGACCAAGGTGGTGGAGGTGCGGGTGTATTCGCGGATTTGCGGATACACTTCGCTGCCGCAGCAGACGAACACATCGGGCAGGTGCTGTTGAATCAAGGCTTTGGCGCGTTGTTCGTGGGCGGGGTTTTTGATTGACCACACAAAGGAAATGGCCACGGCTTCCACGCCTTCGCGTTTGAAGGCTTCGATGGCTTTGAGGATGTCGTCTTCGTTTAAGGGTTCGCGCTCGCTGCCGTCGGCGAGGATGCGGCCGCGCACCGGGAAGCGCAGTTCGCGCGGCGCCAATTGCGGTGCGGGCGGATAGCTGGCGTCGTAGCGGTAGCCTTCTTCTTTGTGGCCGAGACGGATTTCGATGCTGTCTTCATGGCCGGCGGTGGCGAGCAGGCCCACTTTCACGCCTTTGAGCTGAATCAGGGCGTTGAGGGCCACGGTGGTGCCGTTGATGCAGAAGTCGCAGTTTTGGATGATGTCTTCCACCGGGCGGTTGAATTTTTCCGCCATCTGCGCCAGGCCGGCGGCAATCGCCAAGGTGCCGTCTTCGGGGGTGGAGGGGGCTTTGAACAGATGGATGCTGCCGTCGCGCTCGGCCAGCACGAAATCGGTGAAGGTGCCGCCGGCGTCCACGCCCAGTCGGAATTCGTTTTTCATGGTGTTTCCTTTGTATGATTGGTTTTCAATTTTTGGGGGCTTTCAGGTAGCCTGTGCTGAAGATGGGCTACCTGAAAACCGGTGTATTGCTTAGGCGGGCAGAGATGCCCGCCCTAGGGAGCGGCGTCAGGCGGCGCGACGGGCGGCGGTGGCGGCTTCGTCCACGCTGAAGTCGGCATTCAGCACCACGCCGTATTCGGTCTCGGCTGCTTCGGCGGACACGATGCCGCGTTTCACATCCAGCGCCACATCGGCGGCCGGGCGCTGATGCGGGTGGCCGTAGCCGCCGCCGCCGGGGTTGTAGTTGCGCGCGCGTTGGCCGGGCTCGATGGTGGTGAGCGTGTTTTGGATGTGTACGGCGGTGCTGCCGTCGGGCAGGTCGATTTCGAGGCGGCCGAGTTTGCGCTCGGGCAGCCCGTCTTGCGCTCCTGCCGCGCCCATGGTGGGAATCTGGCGGCCTTCGCCGAAGGCGATCACGGTCATGGTGTGGTTGAGCGGCTCCACTTCCCACACCGTGCCGCAGCCGCCTCGGTAGCGGCCGGCGCCGCCGGAGTCGGGGGTGAGGCCGTATTTGTGGATCAGAATCGGGTATTGGTATTCCAGCAATTCGATGTCGCCGGAACTCAAGGCGCCGAAGCAGCACAGCGGGCCGCAGGCATGCCAGCCGTCCATCACTTGGGTGGCGCCGGCGCCGGAGATGATGGAGGCCAACACCATGGTCACATATTGCTCGCCGGTGTCCGGGTTGATGCCGGCGATGTTGATGCCGGAAGCGTGGCCCCAGGAGGCGCTGATGCGCTCGGGCGCGGCGGCCTCAAAGGCTTTGCGCACGGCGTCGGTAAGGGTTTCCATCGGCGTGGTGGTGCAGTTGACGTGCGGCGCCGGCTCTTTGGCGTTGCACAGCGTGCCTTTGGGGCCCATGTCTACGGTGACGCAGCGGTAGAGGCCTTCGTTGTAGGGAGGCGGCACTTGGGCGAACATCATCAGGCCCAGCAGCACGCCCGACATGGAGTTACCTTCGTAGGAGTTGATGAAATAGGGCACTTGCGGCGGGCTGGAAATGGCGATGTGCACATTGTCGTCTTTGATGGTGATGTCGGCGGTAATGGTGAGGTCGCCCATGCCGTGGCCGGAATCTTCCAGCACCGCTTCGCCGCGGTAGCTGCCGTCGGGAATGGAGGCAATCAGCGAGCGCATGTGGCGGTCGGCCATGTTTTTCAGTTCGGCAATCGCCGCCTGCACGGTTTCCACGCCGTATTTGTCGAGCAGGCGGATCATATTGCGCTCGCCCACGCGGCAGGCGCCGTATTGGGCGTTCAAGTCGCCTTCCTGGTTGTGGCGGGCGCGCATATTGCTGTGTAAGAGATTAATCACGTCGTCGCGGCGTTTGCCTTTGTCCCACAGTTTCACCGGCGGAATGCGCAGGCCTTCGGCGTAGATTTCTTTGGCGTCGGGGTTGTAGCCGGCGGGCACCGGGCCGCCGATGTCGGTGACGTGGCCTTTGCACACCGCCCAAAACACCAGCTTGCCTTCGTAGAACACTGGTTTGTACATGCAGCAGTCGAGAATGTGGCTGCCTTTCATCACCGGGTCGTTGTGGTAAATCACGTCGCCCTCGTGGATGTCGTCGCCGAAATATTCGGCCACCGCTTTCATGGCCGGCATCAGTGAGCCTAAGTGAATGGGGATGTCCTGCCCTTGCAGAATCATTTCCGGCAGGTGGTCGAACAGGGCATTGCTGTAATCGTGCGCCAGATTGAACACGCTGGAACGGGCGGTGCGCTCCAGGGTGAGCGTCATTTCGCGCTGGGCGGTTTCCAGCGCGCCGCGCACCACGGATAGGGTGATGGGATCGATGTGGCTCATGGTTTACTCCTCGTTATTGAATGATGAAACGGAATCCATCGGTGGGGGTTGCGGGCTGCCTGAAAACTGCGAAAGGCTTTCAGGTAGCCTGTGAAGGGAATTAATCGGCAATCACGTTTTGTTTGTGTTTGGGCATCAGCAGCGCATAGAGGATGGCGGCGGTGAAGAAGGTGACGGTGGCATACCAGTTGGTCCACACGCCGCCGATGTTCATCAGAATCACGCCGACGATGGTGGCGCCGAACCAGGCCGCCAGGCCGCTGCGCTCGAAGGCGGGCAGTTTGGCGCTGCGGATTTGCGGCACTTCGCCGAAAATTTGAGTGCGGCGCGGGTGCAGGATGTGGGTCAGCGCAATCGCCACCCAGGCCACCACGAAAATGCCTTGATAGGCCAGGGCCTGCAACAGATAGGCAAACACGTCCACCAGCATCAGCAAAAACACCACCACGCCCACCACAATCGCCCACACCATCTTGCTCCAGTTCAGGCGCAGCGTGTCTTTGAAGAAGGCCTGCATATTGGTGGTGGCCACAAAATAGTTGGCGGTGTTGATGCGGGTTTGGGTGATCCACACAAAGATCAGGCCGAAGATGCCCATCAGCTCGATGAGGCTGAAGGCAATGGTCACTTCCGACAATTCTTCGCCGTGCGGAATAATGCTCACCAGATAGATGCCGGCCAGGCCGCTGAGCACGAAGGCCACCAGGTAAAACGGCGCGCCGAAGTTGATGAGGGTGTGGTATTGGACATCTTCTTTTTTGCCGAAACGCGCATAGTCGAAGGCAAACATGGTGATCACCCACACGCCCATGTAATACACGCACACATTCCACCAGCCCCAGGGCGAGGCATCGGCCGGGCCCATCGACAGCCAGTCGTTGCTGTAGCCGTATTTGGAAGTGGCCAGCGCCACCGCGCCCAACAGGCCGAGCACATAAAACGGCAGCAGCACGCCGTTGAATTTGTCGAGCCAGTTTTGCACGCTGCCGAACACCAAGGGCACGCTGTAGAGCACCACAATCAGCGCGGCGACGGTGTAGGAAATGCCCGGATACATATGATTGAGCGCCACCGCAATCACCGCGCCTTCAAACACGGCGTAGTAAATGGCGGTGGCAAAGAAAATCAGCGTCGCCAGCGCCGCGCCTTTGGCGCCGAACAACACCCGCGAAAACAGCCCCACCGACAAGCCGGTGTGGATGGCGTAGCGGGTGAGCACAGCGGTGATGACGCTGTAACACACCACGGTCACCAACAGGCCGATGATGGCATTCATGGTGCCGTAGGCGCGCGCCATGGCAATGCCGACCACAATGAAAAACACCGCGCTGCACACCGCCCACCAGGCCATGGTGAGCGAGC
Organism: Neisseria shayeganii 871; assembly: GCF_000226875.1. Classification (GTDB taxonomy): domain Bacteria; phylum Pseudomonadota; class Gammaproteobacteria; order Burkholderiales; family Neisseriaceae; genus Eikenella; species Eikenella shayeganii. The sequence goes on along the minus strand of NZ_JH164926.1, from coordinate 1,020,486 downwards.
CTTTGGAAGCGCGGTCGTGTTCGCTGACGATTTCGGTGGAAACATCCGAAACGGCATCGTCGGCCGCTTGGGGTTGGGGGTTTTGCATCACACCGGCCATGGGGTTTCTCCTTTATAGTGGTTTGGATTGTCTGCCGTTTGCCGAAGCGGCTCGGGCGGTGGGCGGATTCCGATGTAGAAAACGGAAGGGTTGTGATGTGGCGGGGAAGCTCCGCTAGGGGCGCAGATTAAAGCGAAGGCTCGAGACTGACTTGTACCAGAGTGCAGGAAAATTGTGCCCAGCGTGCAACTTGTGCTGCACTGCGGAAAAGAAAAAGCGAAAAGGGGAAGGGTTTCAGGTAGCCCGAGACCTTTTTAAAACCCCCATCTGCGGCGCATTTCTGCGTTGTACGTTTATGCCCTATGGGTACTGCTCGCTCGCTTGCCTATCTAGATAATATGTCTGCCCCACAGGGATTCCTGGCGTTCACGTTCGCTGCGCTGCTACGCCTTGAACTGCATCCACTTCTGAGGGTTTTGCAAAGGTCTCAGGCTTCCGATAAAGCATAGAAACGCAAAACAGGCTACCTGAAAACGGGCAACGCAGTTTCTGCGCAGCCAAATGTTTTCAGGTAGCCTGTTGGCAGGCGGCGGGAATCAGAGGCCCAATTCGCTCCACATGGCGTCCACCGCCGCTACGGTAGCCGGGTCGCGCTGGATCACGCGGCCCCATTCGCGTTGGGTTTCGCCCGGCCATTTGTTGGTGGCGTCCAAGCCCATTTTGCCGCCGAGGCCGGAAACCGGGCTGGCGAAATCGAGGTAATCGATGGGCGTGTTTTCCACCAGCACCGTATCGCGCACGGGGTCCATGCGGGTGGTGATGGCCCAAATCACCTCTTTCCAGTCGCGGCAATCCACATCGTCGTCCACCACCACGATGAATTTGGTGTACATAAACTGGCGCAGAAAGCTCCAGCAGCCCATCATCACCCGCTTGGCGTGGCCGGCGTATTGTTTTTTGATGCTGACCACCGCCATGCGGTAAGAGCAGCCTTCGGGCGGCAGGTAGAAATCGACGATTTCGGGAAACTGCTTTTGCAGCAGCGGCACGAACACCTCGTTCAAGGCCACGCCCAGCACGGCCGGCTCGTCGGGCGGTTTGCCGGTATAAGTGCTGTGGTACACGGCATTTTCGCGCATGGTGATGCGTTCCACCGTCAACACCGGAAACCAGTCCTGCTCGTTGTAATAGCCGGTGTGGTCGCCATACGGCCCTTCCAGTGCGGTTTCGTCGGGGTGGATCACGCCTTCGAGCACGATTTCGGCACGCGCGGGCACCTGCAAATCGCTGCCGATGCATTTCACCAATTCGGTGCGCGAGCCGCGCAGCAATCCGGCAAACTGGTATTCGCTCAAGGTATCCGGCACCGGCGTCACCGCGCCTAAAATGGTGGCCGGGTCGCAGCCCAACACCACCGCCACCGGATAGGGCACGCCGGGGTGGGCTTTTTTATGCGCCTGAAAATCCAGTGCACCGCCGCGATGCGCCAGCCAGCGCATGATCAGCTTGTTTTTGCCGATTAACTGTTGGCGGTAAATGCCCAGATTCTGGCGTTTTTTATGCGGGCCGCGGGTCACGGTCAGCCCCCAGGTGACCAAGGGCGCCACGTCTTCCGGCCAACAATGCTGAATCGGCAGGGTGTTTAAATCGACGTCGTCGCCTTCGATCACGATTTCCTGGCACGGCGCTTTTTTCACCACATGCGGCGCCATGCTCCAAATGTCTTTCAGCAGCGGCAGTTTGGCAAAGGCGTCTTTTATGCCCTTGGGTGGCTCCGGCTCTTTCAGATAAGCCAGCGTTTTGCCGATTTCGCGCAATTGCGAAACATCCGCCGCACCCATGCCCATTGCTACCCGTTCGGGCGTGCCGAACAGATTGGCCAGCACGGGAAAATCATAGCGAGAGCCGTCTGGGCGCACCGGCTGCTCGAACAGCAAGGCCGGGCCTTCGGCGCGCAACACGCGGTCGGCGATTTCGGTCATTTGCAGATGCGGCGACACCGGTCGGCCAATGCGCTTGAGTTGGCCTTCGCGCTCAAGCATGGCGATAAAGTCTCTGAGGTCTTGGTATTTCATGATGTTTTGGTGGATGGGGCTACCTGAAAAGCCGGCAGGAGGCGCTTGGGATGCCGCCTGCCGGAAACGGGAAACCGTTGTCGGCGGCCCGTCGGTATGGTGTTGGCCGTGCGGGCAGGGTGCCGGACCTTGCCCGTTAAACGGTGGCTAGGGTTGGCATTGCTGCCAGTGGGATTGCGCCGCTTGCAGTTGGCGGTCGAAATCTTCGCGCCAAATAGTGGAGAGATTGAATTCGATGTCGGGGCCTTTCGCCGGGTCGGCAACAAAGGGGGCCAAGGCGCGGCGGCAGGCGGCTTGGTCACCGGCATTTTTGTGTGCCGCTGCCAAATTGTTGCGGGCGCTCATCCGGTCGATGAACCACATAAAGTCTTCGCAGCGGTTCAGGCTGTGTTGCTGAATCCGAGCCGCTTCGGCAAAGCGGCCGGCACGATAGGCTACCTGAAAGCGCTGTTCGCTGTTTTTGATGCCTTGATCGGTGCAGGCGGCGGGCAGGCGGCTGTATTCACCGGTAAAAATAACGTTATGGCCGCAATAATTGTGGCGGCAGGCGGTGGCGGCGGCTTCGGTGGGGCTGTCCACCGTCACGCGGTCGCGCTCAAAACGGAAGAGGACTTCACAGCCCTCGCCGTCTTTGAAAACCGCCCGGTTGCCTTGCCGCTGGAAGCGGCCGTCAATTTGACAGAGGTTGCTGTTGGCGCCAACGGTGTTGATGTCGAAACGGTTGCCTCTAATTTCCAAGTGCTGCTGCTGATACGGGTCTTTGACTTGGTATGTTTGCGCGGGGCCGGCCAGCGCCGGGGCGGCGGCCAAAGCAACGGCCAAGCCATATACGGTTTTCAGCATGGTGCTCATTTTCTTCTCCTTGTTCTTAATCCTTAAAATCCGGTTTGTCGGGTGAAGGCTGATTTTGATGTATTTTCAAGCGTGTGTGAAGCGGATTAAGCGGATGAGCAGCGGCGGTATCCGCCGTCAGGCGGCCGAATGCAGCTGCCGTTGTGCGGCGGCAAAGTCGCCGCTGAGGATCAGCCCCATGTTTTCTGCCGAACGGCGCACGGCGGCATCAATCAGCTCGCGCTCTTCGGCGCGCGGTTTTTTCAAAACGTAGTTCACCACTTCGTTGCGCTCGCCCGGGTGGCCGATGCCGAGGCGTAGGCGGTAGAAATCGGCGCTGCCCAGCTTGGCTTGAATGTCTTTCAGGCCGTTGTGGCCGCCGTTGCCGCCGCCGAGTTTAAATTTGATGCGCCCGGGTGCGATGTCCAATTCGTCGTGCAGCACCAGAATTTCCTGCGGCGCAATCTTATAAAATTGGGCCAGGGCCTGCACGGCTTGGCCGGAGCGGTTCATATAGGTATTCGGTTTCAGCAGCCACACTTCGCCGTCGGGCAGCTTGGCGCGTGCGGTTTCACCGAAAAACTTTTTTTCTTCTTTGAAGGCGGCTTTCCATTGCCAGGCCAGTTCGTCCGCCAGCCAAAAGCCGGCGTTGTGGCGGGTGTCGGCGTATTCCGGGCCGGGATTGCCGAGGCCCACCACCAATTTGATGACATTCATAGATCAACCATTATTGTTCAAAACGTCGGTTGTACCACAAGCCGCCCCATACTGCGGCCAGCATGGCGGTGCAGGCGAGCAGAGACCACCAGGGAAACGGTACGCCCAGAAATTTTTCTATCACCCCGCATTGTCCGAAACCGCGAATCAGCGGTTCGTACCAATCAAACAAAGGCGCGTTTTGCAGGCGGAAAGTCCAAGGGGCGCCACAGGAAGGTTGTTGCGCCGGCGGCAGGCTTTGCAGGTGCAGTTGTTGCACGGCCGTCCAAGCCGCCCACGCAGCGGGGATGCTGACGCCGACGGCGGCGGCAAGGCGCGCCCACATTCGGCGTTGCGGCAGCCAGGCCAAAACGAAGGCCGCCAGGCCGGCAAATAAAATGGCCATGCGTTGCACAATGCACATGACACAAGGATCGAAGCCGAAGCCGTACTGCATCCACAGGGAGAAGGCCGTACAAAAAGCAGCCAAAGCTGCCACAGACAATAAAATTTTCCGATACACGTTCATGCGTGCCGCTCCTTTCAGGTAGCCTGAATTGTAAACCGAGAGGGTGGGGAATGTGAAACCGTATTCTCTCATCGGAGCCGACTTGAAAATCTCCCGATTTGCCCAAGCTGGAAACAGGCGCAGGACGCTTGATGGCTTGTTGCGGCCAGTCAGTCCCCTTGCTGCACAGGCAGCCGGCAGGAGTGGGAAAACTGTTGGAATCGTTAATAGTGCAAATCAATTTGTGTTATTTGAACTGTAAATTATACAAATCCGTCAGCAGCCGCTATACTGCGCAGGTTTAATTTATCTTTAATTTTCAAACCTTCTCTTAGCTAAGGAGAGATTTATGTCAGTCAACATCAAAACCCGTGACGAACTGGTTGGTCAAAATGTGCCCGACGTGGTGTTCCACACCCGCCAAGGCGATGCTTGGAAAGACGTTTCCACCGCCGATCTGTTCAAAGGCAAAACCGTAGCCGTTTTCTCCTTGCCCGGCGCCTTTACCCCCACCTGTTCTTCCACCCACCTGCCGCGCTATAACGAGCTGGCTAAAGAGTTTTACGCCCGCGGCGTAGACACCATTGCGTGCATTTCGGTAAATGATACGTTCGTGATGAACGCTTGGTTGGCCGACCAAGAAGCCGAAAACATCGTAGTCGTGCCCGACGGCAACGGCGAATTCACCAAAGGCATGGGCATGTTGGTGAGCAAAGACCAGTTGGGCTTCGGCGACCGCTCTTGGCGCTACTCCATGTTGGTAAAAGACGGCAAGATTGAAGAAGTATTCATCGAGCCGGTAAAAGAAGGCGACCCCTTCGAAGTGTCTGATGCCGACACCATGCTGAAACACATTGATCCGAACTGGAAAGCACAAGAGTCTGTGGCCATCTTCACCAAGCCCGGCTGCCAATATTGCGCCAAAGCCAAAGAACTGCTGGCAGAAAAAGGCCTCGCTTACGAAGAAATCGTGTTGGGCAAAGACGCCAGCACCACTTCCGTACGCGCCATTACCGGCAAAACTTCCGCTCCGCAAGTATTCATCGGCGGTAAATACATCGGCGGCAGCGAAGAGCTGGAAAAATACTTTGCCTAATACACCATAAACACACACCCATGGGAGCCGCTGGATAAGCGGCTCTTTAATTCCCTTCAGGCTTTTCAGGTAGCCTGCTTGAGTTTGTACCAGTCTGTGCCGGAGCAAACAGGCTACCTGAAACGCTTATCCATTTTATCGAAACCCTGTTTTTATTTTTAAGGAAACCATAATGAAACAACTGAATGCCGATGTGGTGGTGATTGGCGGCGGCACGGCCGGCATGAGCGCCTTCCGTAACGCGCGCCAGCACACCGAAAACGTTTATCTGCTCGAAGACCACCATTTCGGCACCACTTGCGCCCGCGTCGGCTGCATGCCGTCCAAACTGATGATTGCCGCCGCCGAGGCCGCCCATCACGCCCGCCACACCGAGCCTTTCGGCGTGACGCTGGATCAAGACAGCATCCGCATTAACGGCGAGGCTGTGATGGCGCGCGTCAAATCAGAGCGCGACCGTTTTGTCGGCTTCGTGTTGAGCGATGTGGAAGAATGGCCGGCCGAGCGCCGTATCTTGGGCAAAGCGCGCTTCATCGACGAGCACACTGTGCAGGTGGATGATCACACCCAAATCCGTGCCGAGCGGATTGTGATTGCCACCGGTTCCCGCCCCTTGATTCTGCCCCAGTGGCAAGCCTTGGGCGATCGTCTGATTGTGAACGACGACGTTTTTTCATGGGATACCCTGCCTGAGAGCGTGGCCGTTTTCGGCCCGGGCGTGATCGGCTTGGAGTTGGGGCAGGCACTGAGCCGCTTGGGCGTGCGCGTCGAGATTTTCGGCATGCGCGGCTCTTTGGGCGGCATTTCCGACCCCGTGGTGCTCGAGAAAGCACGTGATATTTTCGGCCAAGAGCTGGTGTTGCACCTGAATGCAGAAACCGAAGTGTGCCTGAATGAAGCGGGGCAGGTGGAAGTGGCTTGGACGCAAGACGGCGAGAGCGGCGTGCTGACGGCCGATTATCTGCTGGCTGCGGTTGGCCGCCGCCCCAATGTGGACCAGATTGGCTTGGACGTTTTGGACATCCAAACCGACCAACAAGGCGTGCCTGAAGCCGACCCGCTGACCATGCAGACCAGCATCCCGCATATTTTCATTGCCGGCGATGCTTCCAACCAAATTCCCCTTCTGCACGAAGCGGCCGACCAAGGCAAGATTGCCGGCGACAATGCCGGCCGCTATCCAGACATCCGCCCCGGTTTGCGCCGCAGCCTGATCGGCGTGGTGTTTACCAGTCCGCAAATCATGACCGTGGGTGCCAAATTCGCCCAACTGGAGCAGCAATATGGAGAGGATTTTGCCCAATCCATAGCAGTGGGCGAGGTATCGTTCCACAATCAAGGCCGCAGCCGCGTGATGCTGGTGAACCAGGGGCATTTGCGCGTCTATGCCGATCGTGCCAGCGGCCGTTTCCTCGGCGCCGAAGGCATCGGTCCTTCCGCCGAGCACTTGGCCCATTTGTTGGCGTGGGCGCACCAGCAGGAAATGACCATCGGCCAAATGCTGGATATGCCGTTCTATCATCCGGTGATTGAAGAAGGTGTCCGCACCGCTTTGCGCGATGTGGCAGCCAAATTGGCGTAAACCTGCCCAATCAAAAAACAGGCTACCTGAAAGGCTTCAGGTAGCCTGAGACTTTTCAAAAAGCCCAGGTGCGGATGCAGTTCAAAACGTAGTAGTGCGGTGAGTGTGAACGCTAGCAATCTCCGTAGGACAGACCTATTACATACAAGGCTAAGCGAGTGAGCGGTACTCGGGGCAGAAACGCACAATGCAGAAGTGTGCCGCAGATAGCGTTTTGCAAAGCCAAGCCTGTTTGATCAATAGGTTGAGACCTTTGCAAAACCCGCATCTGCGGCGCATTTCTGCGTTGTGCGCTGCTCGCTCGCTTGCCTATCTATATGATATGTCTGTCCCACGGGGATTCCTGGCGTTCACGCTCGCTGTGCTGCTACGCCTTGAACTGCATCCACATCTGGGGGTTTTGCAAAGGTCTCAGGTTTGCTTATCCAAACTGACGATTGTTGGAAAGCATGACAAGCAGGCGGCGCTTGTTTTGCTTGGGTGGCGCATCAATAAAGGCTACCTGAAGCGGTTTCAGGTAGCCTTTGGCTCACAAAAAGCCCATGTGTTTAGCGGGTCGGATCGATATTGCTGCGGATATCGAACTGATGGTGTTCGTAGTTGTACGGGCCTTGAGGAGTGTTCGGCACATGGCGGGTATCGTTGCTCATGTTGTCCAAATCGCGGCCGGGTTCGGCCACTAAGTCGCCCACAGACGCATTGCTGGTGGATTCCAGAATAATGGCGGATGACACATGCTCGCCCACGCTGTACACCATGGCCAAGCCCAGCTCCTCGGAAGGAATGCTGACGAATTTGCCGGTGGGGCGGTCGCTGCTGTCCACGCGGACTTGGCGGCGTTGGCTGTAAATGCTCAATACGGTGCCTTTGTTTAAGCCGTCTGCCGAGCCTTTGTTGAGGGTAATGGTGCTGAATTGGCCGGCTTCGCTCACGCCTTCCAAGATGTTCACGATTTTGGCGCGAATCGGCTGAGCCGGTGCATGGGGCATCATATTGAAGGCATCTTCTTCGCCGTTATAGCGCAGTAGAAAATCGCCTTTGCGGATTTCGGCTACTTGCTCGCGGATCTGCAGGGCTTGGGCGGTTTGGGTGGGGATGCGTACCAAGGGGTGCAGGCGGGTGTAGTATTCGTTGTCGGGAAGTTGTTCGGCATCCTGTTCCGAGCGGGCGTCGAGCGCGCTGTTGGTCACCGGCAGCGTGGCCAGTTTGCCGGTGAACACCACTTGTTGGCCTAAGTATTTGCCGGTGTCGGGATCGCGGATGTCTTTGACGGGGCGGTACACCAAGTATTCGCCCGGTTCACTCACGCCGTGTGCGTACACACGGTCACCCAAAGAGTACATGGTTTTGTTTCCCGGCCCGGCGATGAGGCGCGGGGCGTCTTTGGTGTCCATTTGCGGGATGACCTGCGGGTGGCGCATGAACATGCGGTAGTAGTTCATGTTGATGGTGGAGATACCGTAACCTGAGGAGGTTTCGCGCATACGCGGCTGCAGTTTGATGGTGGGGATGCCGCCTTCCACGCCCAAGCGGGGTTGGCCGTTGACGTAGCTCAGCACCAGCACTTGGCCGGGATAAATCAGATGCGGATTACGTATGCTGCTGCGGTTGGCGCCCCACAGTTGGCGCCATTGCCACGGGCGTTGCAGGTATTTGCCGGAAATGCCCCACAAAGTATCGCCCTGGCGGACGGTATAGCGGGCAGGCGCGTCGGCGCGCAGGCGGATTTGCTGGGCGCCGGCAATCAGCGGAGAAACGGTTAAGCCAATGGCGCAAAGCAGGGTTATAATACGTTTTTGCATAAGATGTTTCCCTTTGATTTTGAAAAGTCGGATTTTTCGAATAACGCTTTATTTACGTTGTTGTAGCTGAAATTAACAGAATCATAGAACATTTTAGGGCGGTTACGCCAGTATCCCGCCCGAAATAAGCCGAGTTTTTAGGGCTGAGAGGCCAAACAACCCACACATTGATTGAGAGTAGCAGCAAATGGCTTTACTGAATATTTTGCATTATCCCGACGAACGCCTGCACACGGTGGCCAAGCCGGTGGCGGAGGTGGACGACCGCATCCGCCGGCTGGTGGCCGATATGGCGGAAACCATGTATGAGGCGCGCGGCATCGGTTTGGCCGCCACGCAGGTAAACGTGCACGAGCGGGTAATCGTGATGGACTTGTCGGAGGACCGCAGTCAGTTGCGCGTGCTGATTAACCCGATGATCATCGAGAAGAACGGCGAAACCGTGTATGAGGAAGGCTGTTTGTCGGTACCCGGTATTTACGATAAGGTGACCCGTGCGGAAAACGTGACGGTGGAAGCCCTCAACGAGCACGGCGAAAAATACACCCTGCAGGCAGACGGTTTGCTGGCCATTTGCATTCAGCACGAAATCGATCATTTAAACGGTAAAGTGTTTGTGGAATATTTGTCCCGTCTGAAACAAGACCGCATCAAAACCAAAATGCGCAAAATGGAAAAGCATACCTTGTGAGCGTGGAAGGCTACCTGAAAGCATGATTCGTAAAGTGATTTTTGCCGGTACGCCGGATTTTGCCGCCGCTGCCCTGAAGACGATTGCCGAGGCTGGTTTTGAGATTCCGCTGGTGCTGACCCAGCCCGACCGCCCCAAAGGGCGCGGCATGCAGCTGCAGCCTTCGCCGGTAAAAGAAGCGGCGTTGGCCTTGGGATTGCGGGTAGAGCAGCCGCCGACTTTGCGTGACGAAGCCGCTTGGCAGATGCTGCGCGAGTGCGAAGCCGATGTGATGGTGGTGGCCGCTTACGGTTTGATTCTGCCGCAGGCGGTGTTGGATATTCCGCGTTACGGCTGTTTGAACATCCATGCGTCTTTGCTGCCGCGCTGGCGCGGAGCGGCGCCGATACAGCGGGCGATTGAGGCGGGCGATGCCGAAACCGGCGTCTGCATCATGCAGATGGATGCGGGCTTGGATACCGGTGCGGTGCTGAGCCGCCATCCCTATGTGATTGGAGCCGGCGATACGGCTGAAAATGTGCACGATGCCTTGATGTCGATCGGGGCGGCTGCGATTGTTGCCGATTTGCAACATTACCAGACCCGAGTGGCGCAAGCCCAGCCGGAAGAAGGGGTTACTTATGCGCAAAAATTAAGCAAAGCCGAGGCTGAAGTAGATTGGACGCAGCCGGTCGTGGTGATTGAGCGCAAAATCCGCGCCTTTAATCCGGTGCCGGGCGCGTGGCTGGATTATGGCGGCAAGCCGATGAAAATCTGGGCGGCCGCACCGGCCGAAGGCAAGGGCGAACCCGGCGCCATCTTGCGTACGGACGGCAACGGCATTGTGGTGGCCTGCGGCGAAGGCGCTTTATGCCTGCAAACCGTGCAGCCGGCCGGCGGCAAGCGCATGAGTGCGGCTGCTTTTGCCGCCGGCCGCCAGTTGACGGCGGGCAGCCGCTTCGGAGTGGATGTATGAGTTTGTCTTCGGTGCAGACTTTGGCCGCGCAAACGGTGCAGGCGGTGAAAGACGGCCGCAATTTGTCTGATGTGCTGGCCGATATCCGTCGCGAGCATCCCGGCCTGACGGCGCAGGAGCGCGGCGCTTTGCAAGACCTGGCTTTCGGTGTGCAGCGCTTTTCAGGTAGCCTCAATGCGGTGTTGGACAGTATGCTGAATAAGCCTTTACAGCGTTCCGATATCCGCAGTCTGATGTTGGTGGCGCTGTATCAGCTGGCTTACAGCCGCAACGCCGAATATGCGGTGGTGAATGAGGCGGTGCGGGCGGCTTCGCGTATCGGCAAAGGGCAGTACAAATCTTTGTGTAACGCCTTGCTGCGCCGTTTTTTGCGCGAGCGCGAAGCGCTGCTGCGTGCCGCGGCCGGCAATGAAGTCGGCAAGTATAATTTGACGGCGTGGTGGTTGCAGCGCTTGCGTGCCGATTATCCGAAGCATTGGCATAATATTGCCGCTGCGTTCAACCGCCATCCGCCGATGACTTTGCGGATCAACCGCCGCCGTATGGATGCGGAAGGCTACCTGAACGTGTTGCGCGAACACGGCATGGACGGCACGGTGTTGGGCAGCCATGCGCTGATGTTGGCCGAGGCGGTGCCAGTGGACGCTCTGCCTCTGTTTGCCGAGGGTGTGGTCTCGGTGCAGGATTGGGGGGCGCAGCAGGCCGCCGAATGGCTGGATGTGCACGATGGCGAGAGGGTATTGGATGCCTGCGCCGCGCCGGGCGGCAAAAGCGGGCATCTGTTGGAATGGGCCGATTGCCGTTTGACTGCTTTGGATATTGATGCCTACCGCTTGCAGCGGGTGCGTGACAATTTGCAGCGCCTGGGTCTGCAGGCGCACACTGAAGCGGCCGACGCAGCGGCGTGGGCTTCGTGTTATGATGGCCCTCCTTTTGACGCCGTGTTGGCCGATGTGCCGTGCACCGCTTCCGGCGTGGTGCGGCGCCACCCTGACATCAAATGGTTGCGCCGTCCGCAAGATGCGGCAAAAACCGCCGCACAGCAGACGCTGTTGCTCGACCGGCTCTGGCAGCTGGTGAAGCCGGGCGGACGGATGCTGCTGGCCACCTGCTCGCTGTTTCATGAAGAAAACGACGGCCAGCTGCAGCATTTTCTACAAGGGCATGCCGATGCGGTGTGCCGGCGCAGCGAGACCCTGTTACCGAATGACCGACAAGATGGCTTTTATTACGCACTTCTCGACAAAGTGGGTTGAAATACGGCCCGCCCTGCTGCGTTTGCCGCGCCTGCCGGACGGCAGACAGGCTGAATGTGCCTGCCGCCGGCGTGGTTTCGGAGCGGGGTTGGCGGCGTTGTGTTTGGCCTTAGCCGCAGCCTCGGCTTCGGCAGAAGGCATCAACGCCTCCCGCGCTACTGCGTCTTTAACCCAAAACGGGCAGCTTTCCATCAACAGCCGTTTTCAAACCGACCTGCCCGATCAGCTTCAGGTAGCCTTAAAACAAGGCGTGCCGCTCAATTTCGAACTCAGCTACCGTTTGCAGTCGCCCACTTGGGCGGCCTACCGTTCGCGTCTCAGCCAACTGGTGGGTTCGGCGCAAACCATCAATTACAAACTCACTTACCATCCGCTGACCGACGGCTACCGCGTGACCGTAGGCACTTTTTCCACCGAGTACGGCAGCCTGCAAAACGCTTTGCGCGCCGTGGGTGCGGTGGCCAACTGGCAGGTGCTGAACAAGGGTGCCTTGTCGGATGTCAAAGCGGAAGAAGTGGCCGCCGATGTGCGCCTCAGCCTCAGCATCAGCGATTTGCCGCGCCCCTTCCAAATTAACGGCGTGACCTCCAAAAACTGGCAGCTGGATTCCGGTTGGCAGAAACTCACCGTCAATACCCGCTGAGGTGGCCGAAAAGATGCGCCGATTTTTAATGGTGGTGGCGGTATTGGGAACTTTGGCCCTGTATGTGTTGGCCCTGGCCACCGGACATGGCAGCAAGTTGTCGCAGTATTTTTGGTGGGTGCTGGGGCTCAGCGGCTTGTTGCTGTTGTCTCTATTGTCGGTATTATTGGTTCAGCTGTGGAAATTGTGGCGCAATCGGCGCAAGCGGGTGTTCGGCTCGCAGATTGCCACCCGGCTGGCGCTGATGTTTATGCTGGTGGCGGTGTTACCGGGCTTGTTTTTATTCGGCGTGTCGGCACAGTTTATTTCCCACAGCATCAATTCTTGGTTCGGCAACGAAACCGAAGAAGCGCTGGCCCGCAGCCTGAGTTTGAGCAAATCGGCGCTGGATTTGTCTTTGGATACTTCGGTGCGTCGGGCCGGCAGTATTCAGGTAGCCTTAATCGGCGAAATGTCTTTGCAGCAGGATGCGCGGGCGGCTTTGCAGTATGTGGACAAAGAGCAGGCTTTCAGCCAGCTGGCCCTGTATGACGCCGCTACCCGTGAATTGGCGGCCGAATTCCGCCGCCAAAGTGACTTGATGCCGCCGCGCCTGAGTCAGGAAGTTTTGGCGGCCATCCGTCAAAACGGCTCGGTGCGTAATTTGGAGAGCATCCGCAATGTGCTGTATGCGCAGGGCTGGCTGGCCTTGCCGGAAATCCACGGCCAGAGGTATGTGCTGTTTTTCCGCCAGCCGGTGCCCGAGCAGGTGGCGGATGACGTGACCCTGATCGAGTCTGCTCGCGCCCGCTATGCCGAAGTGAGCTATGCCAAAGAAGGGCTGCAGACGTTTTTCCTGTTTACCTTATTGGTGGCCACCCTGCTGGCAATTTTATTGGCGTTGGTGATTGCGCTGTATTTTGCCCAGCGCTTCGTGGCGCCGATTCTGGCGCTCGCTTCCGGCGCACGTGCGGTGGCGCAGGGTGATTACACGCAGATGCAGAAGGTGTACCGCAATGACGAATTGGGCCGGCTGACCACTTTGTTCAACCACATGACGGCCCAATTGGATGTGGCGCGCAGTGAGCAGGAGGCGGCACGGCATTATTTGGAATGTGTGCTGTCCAGCTTAACCAGCGGCGTGGTCACGCTCGATGAAGCAGGCTACCTGAAAACCTGCAACGACAGCGCAGAGCAGATATTGGGGCAGGCCGTGTCGGGCTGGATGGGCAGTGATGTGCATGCTTGGCACAAGCAGGGTATCGAACGTGCTTTGGTTGGTGAGGTGCTGCTCACCATTCTGGATACGGTGGATGCCGATCAAGCCGTGCAGATTCCTTATACTTCAGCCGACGAAGCCCGGATTTTATTGGGTAAAGCCACCCGGCTGCCGGAAGATAACGGTTCCGGTACGGTGCTGGTGTTCGACGACGTCACGGCTTTGGTACGCGCCCAAAAAGAAGCGGCGTGGGGTGAGGTGGCGCAGCGGCTGGCGCATGAAATCCGCAATCCGCTCACGCCCATCCAGCTCTCAGCCGAGCGTCTGGCGTGGAAGCTGGCCGACAAACTGGCCGACAAAGATGCCGCCATGCTGGTGCGCGCCACCGATACCATCGTCAATCAGGTAGCCGCCATGAAAGACATGGTGGAAGCTTTCCGCAATTACGCCAAAGCACCGAAACTGAATCTGGAAAAACTCGATCTGCACCGCTTGATTGAAGAGCTGCTGCTGCTCTACGAGGGCGCGGGTTGTACATTTCAAGCCAATTTGAGTAATATAAAGGCCGATATTGAAGCGGATACCGGCGCCATACGGCAGGTGCTGCACAATATTTTCAAAAATGCCGTCGAAGCCGCTGCCGAAGCCGAACGGCCGGAAGTACAGATCGACACGCAGGAAGAAGAAGGCAAAATTGTCCTGACCGTGTTGAACAACGGAAAAAGCTTCAGCGAGCATATGCTGCACCATGCTTTTGATCCCTATGTGACCGACAAGCCTTCCGGTACCGGGCTGGGTTTGCCGGTGGTAAAAAAAATCGTGGAAGAACACAACGGCCGGATCAGCCTGTCCAACCGCCGCGACGGCGGAGCGTGTGTGAAAATAACCTTACCCCTATTGGTGGAGAACGATGCGCAGCAGTGATATTTTGATTGTAGACGATGAAGTCGGCATCCGCGATTTGCTGTCTGAAATCCTTCAAGACGAAGGCTATACGGTGACTTTGGCCGAGAACGCCGAGGAGGCCCGCCAGCTGCGCAACCAAACCCGGCCGGCCATGGTGCTGCTCGATATCTGGATGCCCGACTGCGACGGCATCACCCTGCTGAAAGAATGGGCCAAATCCGGCCAGCTCAATATGCCGGTGGTGATGATGAGCGGTCACGCCAGCATTGACACCGCAGTCGAGGCCACCAAAATCGGCGCCTTGGATTTTTTGGAAAAACCGATTGCCCTGCAAAAATTGTTGGCCACAGTGGAACGGGCTCTGAAACACGGCGAAGTGCAGGCTGCTTCCAGTATGTCGCTGGATAAGCTGGGCAACAGCGAGGTAATCAAAGCGCTCAACCAGCAGTTGGAGCGCGCCGCCCGCACTCAATCGCCCGTTTTGCTGACCGGCGAGCCCGGTTCGCCGTTTGAAATGGTGGCCCGCTACTTCCACAACGGCAACACACCGTGGGTAGAGCCCGGTAAAATCGAACAAATCAGCAGCACCCCCATCGAACTGCTGCAAAAAGCCGGCAACGGCGTGCTGTATTTGGGCGACATCGCCCAGTACGGCAAAACCGTGCAGCAGGGCATTCTGTTTATGTTGGGCAAGGCCGAACGCTACCATGTGCGCATCGTCTGCGCCTGCAGCCAGCCTTTGCAGGAGCTGTTGGTGCAGCCCGAGCAGGACAGCCGCCTGCTCAACCAACTTTCCGCGCTGATGGTGTCGATTCCGCCGCTGCGCAGCCAACCCGATGACATTGTGTTTTTAGTCGGCCAGATCATCAACGAGCTCTCCGCCGGCAGTGAGGTGGCGTCGTCGGTGCGTTTCAACACCGCCGCCCTCAATGCCCTGCGCCAATACGACTGGCCGGGCAATTTCGAGCAGTTGCGCAGCGTGGTGAAAAGCATCACCTTAACCGCCGATAAAAACGAAATCGGTGTGGATGCCGTGCAAACCGTGCTCAAGCAGTTCACGCTGAATCAGCCGACCGAGATGGTGGGCGGTTTCAATTTTGATCTGCCGTTGCGCGAATTGCGTGAAGATTTGGAACGGCGCTATTTCGAATACCACATTGCGCAAGAAGACTACAATATGAGCCGTGTGGCCCAGAAAGTGGGTTTGGAGCGTACCCATCTCTACCGCAAGCTCAAACAGCTCGGCATCCAATTCAACCGCCGCAATGCCGGCAAATAAGATGCCGCTTGCTGCGCTTGGCGCTCAGGCTACCTGAAAGCTTTCAGGTAGCCTGCTGTATTTTTTGCCGGAAAGATTTATTAACCGTATTGTTTAATCTGAGATAACCTTCTGCTCATGAACACCCATCACAGCCCGCGCTATGCGGCGCAACTTGCCGAGAAAACCGCCCGCCTGCAGGAATTGTTTGCAGGCATTGCCATGCCGGATTGGGCCGTGCACGCCTCGCCCGAACAGCACTATCGGATGCGGGCAGAGTTCCGTATTTGGCATGAAGGCGAAGAAATCAGTTATGCCATGTTTGCACCCGGCCAGAAAGCCGGGGCGGCTTCGCTGATCCGTCTGCAGGATTTTCCGCCGGCAGCCGAAGCCATTAACCACCTGATGCCGCGTTTGCTGGAGGCAGTAAAAAAGGTGCCGGTGTTGAAAAACCGCTGGTATCAATGCGAATTTCTCGCCACTTTAAGCGGCGAGATGCTGGTCAGCATGATTTACCACAAAAAACTGGATGAGTCTTGGCAGGTTGCCGCCACTGCCTTGCAACAGGCGCTGGGCATCATGATCATCGGCCGCAGTCGCGGGCAGAAGGTGGTGTTGGCGCAGGATTTTGTGACCGAAGTGTTGGAAGTGGAGGGGCGGCAATGGCAATACCGCCAGCCCGAAGGCGGCTTTACCCAGCCCAATGCACAGATGTGCCGCCTGATGTTGGCGTGGGCGTGCTCGGCCGCACAGGATTTGGGTGGTGATTTATTGGAACTCTACTGCGGCAACGGCAATTTTACCTTGCCCTTGTCGCGCCATTTTAATCGGGTGTTGGCCACCGAGGTGTCGAAAACATCGGTGCAGGCCGCGCAATGGAATATGGCGGCCAACGATATCGACAATATCCGGCTAGCCCGCTTGTCGGCAGAAGAGTTTACCGAGGCCTGGCAAGGGCAGCGGACATTCCGCCGCTTGAAAGAGCAGGGCATCGAGTTGGCCGATTACCGTTTTTCCACTGTGTTTGTTGATCCGCCACGCGCCGGCATTGACGCCGATACGCTGGTTTTATTGAGCCGCTTTGAGCACATTATTTATGTGTCCTGCAATCCCGACACCTTGCGCGCCAATCTGGATGTCTTGCTGCCCAGCCACCGTGTTGAACGCGCGGCTTTGTTCGACCAGTTTCCGTTTACCCCGCATATCGAGAGTGGATTGCTGTTGAAGAAGCGTTAAGGGTATTAGTTTTGGCTTTCAGGTAGCCTGAGACCTTTGCAAAACCCCCATCTGCGGCGCATTTCTGCGTTGTGCGCTGCTC
>NZ_JH164926.1:990339-1003241 GCF_000226875.1 Neisseria shayeganii 871 | reverse complement strand
GATCGGCTGGGTATGTAATTAATTAAATCGAAACAGCTCTAGCCAGAAACACGGCCAAGGCAACCGAGGTAAAGCCGAGGGTGCAGGCAATTTTCAGCGCATTGCCGCGTACGAGATCGTAATGCAGCAGGCCGACCAAAATGGGCAGCATCAGAAAGCCAACGCCTGCCTGCACAAATCCGCCGTACACGCCGGCGGCAAATAGCCAAGCGGCGGCTCTCGGGGTTTCGCGCACCGTCTTGGCGTGGCGGCCTTCTCCCGCCAGCAGCAGATTGGGTTTGACCGCCATCAGGGTGGCGACCGCCAACATGGCGCCCAACAGCAGCGGCTTCAGTAGGCTGTTGGGCAGGAAGGCGGCCAACAGGGAGCCGAGCAGGCCGCCGGCCAGGGTGGGCAGCAGGATGCCGCGCAAATCGGCGGTGGGCATTTTGCCCGCCTTGGCAAAACCGCGCAGGCCGGTAAGCGATTGCAGGAAAATACCGACCCGGTTGGAGCCGTTGGCGATGTCGGGCGGGACACCGAAAGCCATCATCATCGGCAGGGTCAGGTTGGAGCCGCCGGCTGCCATGATGTTGATGATGCTGGCGGCAATGCCGAGCAGGAAAATGGCCAGATAGTGCCAAAAGGTGAAGTCGGTCATCGTATTCGGCGTTGGGGAGCAGGCGGAGGATGGGGAGACGAGATGCCTTGGTTCAGCGTAAAGCGGCACATTCGCCGTTATCGAAAAGCAGCGTTTTTTCCGGCCAGCGCAGGGCGGCGAGGCGGTACGCCTGCGGATCGCCGCCGTGGCGGCGGCTGCGCCAGCGGGCGCCGACGGCGTAGTCCACGCAGTAGGCGTTGCGGCTGGTGCCGAGCGGGCTGTCGGCGGCTTCGTCAAACAGGCGGTTTTGGCCGAGGTTGGGCCAGCGGCGCCAATAGTGGCCGAAAGCAACGGCGGTGGGGCCGTGGTAGGTTTGCCACCAAGGCAGGCGGGTGGTGAAGCGCCAGCGGCCGTTGGCGTAGAAAGGGGCATTCACCGCGGTTTCGATGCCGCTGACCAGGCTGCGGATGGGGTTGCTGCCGTTGCGGTGGAGGTCGTATTGGGCGGTGCCGGGCAGAAAAGGCAGTTCGGCATCGGGCTGCTCTATCTGGGCGGCATGGGTTTCTTGCTCTTTCAGGTAGCCTGCATACCAATCGGCTTGTTTGGCTTCCTCTTCCATACGTTGCTCGAAGAAGCGGTAGAGGCCGGGCAGGGTGTCGGCTTGATGCAGATTGGCGCGGATGTCGTCAAGGGCGTCGGGCAGCCAGGCGGCGTGAACGATGCGGATGTCGTCTCGCAGCAGAACCAGCGGCCATTGTGCCAACCGTTCGGCCAAAGCGGTTTTGTCCGGTTCGGGGTGGTGCCGCCAGGGAGCGTATTGGCGGGCATCGCGTTCGGCCCGTTCGGGGAAATACCAGCCGGAACCGTCTTTCGGGTCGTGGGTGATGAGGTTGATTTCGTGGTTGCCGAGCACGGCTTGAGCGCGGCCGTTGGCCATCCATTGTTCAACCAGCGCCAAAACAGCAGGGCTGTCGGGGCCTCGGTCGCAGAGGTCGCCGACAAATACCGGCAGCCGGTTGTGCGGGTGGCTGCCGTCGGTTCGATAACCCAAGTGGTGCAGCAGGGAAAGCAGGGCGTCGATTTCGCCGTGGACGTCGCCGATGATGTCGAGCGGCTGGCCGGCGGGTAGGGTGCGGAAAAGTTGTTCGGCTTGCATAGCGGGCATCGGAAAAAGAGAAGCACGCCCGAAGGCGTGCTGGCAGGAAACTTTAGAAGGTGCCGCCGGATTGGTTCACCATATAAGCGACGGCTGCTTCTACTTCGGCATCGGAGAGGCTGGGGTCGCCGCCTTTGGCCGGCATGGTTTTGAAACCTTGGATGGCGTTTTTCAGCAGGGTTTCGCGGCCTTGGGCAATGCGCGGCGCCCAGTCGTCGTTATGGGTGATTTTGGGGGAATTCGGGAAAGTGGAGTTGGCGGCGTGGCAGGCAACGCACAGTTTGTCGAACACGGCTTTGCCGGTAGCCGAGCTGTCGCCGGCTGCGGCGCTTTGTTCGCTGGAGGCAGCGGCTTCTCCGCCTTCGCTCTGTACGGCCGGTGCGTTGAAGCTGGCACCGGATTCGTTGGCCATGTAGGCAACGGCGCGGGCCACTTCGTCATCGGTCAGCGTGGTGTCGCCGCCGCGAGCGGGCATCGAGCCGCCTTGGGGGCCGACGAAGCCGTCGATGGCGTGTTTTACCAAAGTCTCAAAACCTTTGGCAATGCGGGGCGCCCAATCGGCGTTGTGGGTAATTTTGGGAGAGAAGGCCACATTGGAATCGGCGCCGTGGCATTGGATACAAACTTTGTCGAAGACCTGCTTGCCTTCGCGTTGGCCCACAGGCGTACCGTCGCCGAGCAGCAGGCCGCCGGCCGGTTTGATGCGGGTTTCCACAGCGTTGGGATTCATGTCTTCCACATCGCTGTAGTAACCGCCGGTAGCCAGTTTAACCAGGAAAAACAAGACGGCAAGCAAGATGACGATGCCGCCGATTAGGGTAGTCAGAGCAGAGCCTTTTACGCTGTTTGGGTGAGAGTTCATTTGAGGTGGGCCTCGCCGTTTTGGTGGTGATTGCTGTGTTATAAAACCGCAGGTTGGGCGGCGTGCGCCGCTCGGCCGCGTGTTCTGATTTCTGTAAACGGGTTTACAATATTTTGCGGGATTATACTGAATTCGGTAGGGGTTTCCAATCGCAAAATTTGGCTTAACTCAAAAAAGGCGGAAATATCGGGCAGCATCGGCGAGAAAATTGTTTTGCCTTGTCGGCCGTTTTGCGCTAATCTTACGCCCCTTAAGCACCCATAGCTCAGTTGGAAGAGTGTCAGTTTCCGAAGCTGGAGGTCACAGGTTCGATCCCTGTTGGGTGCGCCATTTTTGATGAAAAGCAGCCTTGGAGGGCTGCTTTTTTGCATTGGCCGCTTCAGTAGCGAGGCAGTTCGGGGTCGATGAGTTGCGACCAAGCGTCGATGCCGCCGCTGAGGTTGTACAGTTCGTCAAAGCCGGCGTGTTCGAGAAAACGGGCTACCTGAAGGCTGCGGATACCGTGGTGGCAGTACACCACGATGGCTTGGTCGTCGGGCAGCTCGTTGTGGCGCAGCGGTACCAGATGCATGGGGAGGTGCAGGCTGCCGGGCAGGCGGCAGAAGGCGACTTCATCGTCTTCGCGCACGTCGAGCAGGATGAAGCGGCGTTGTTCCTGCTGCCATTGCTGCAGGGTGTGTACGGATAGGGGTTGGATGGCGGACATAGCGGCAGAAGGTGTGTGCGTTTTTCAGGTAGCCTGAGACCTTTGCAAAACCCCCATCTGCGGCGCATTTCTGCGTTGTGCGCTGCTCGCTCGCTTGCCTATCTATATGATATGTCTGCGTTCGCTGCGCTGCTACGCCTTGAACTGCATCCACATCTGAGGGTTTTGCAAAGGCCTCAGCCTGAAGGAAGGACTGCCCCCAAGTGTGTGGTGGCAGATGAAAGAACAGCCCCGGCGCCAAGGCGGGGCTGTTTGCTGTGGCTTAGAAGCGGAAAGCGCCGGGCGCGGGTGTGGCCTTGCTGTGCAGCGCCGGGGCGACGGTGTCGAACATCACGGTTTCGCTGAAGGTGTCGCTGCCGGTGCGTTCGACCAAAGTGGCGCGCATCACCGGGGCTTCGCCAACGATGACGGCCATGCGGCCGTGTTCGGCCAATTGCTGTTTCAATCTTTCCGGCATGAGCGGGCAGGAGCCGCCCACATAAACGGCGGAGAAGGTGTCGCCCAAGCCGTGCAAGCCGTCAAGTACGCGGAATTCGACATTGGTGATGCCCAGTTCGGCCAATACGGCGGCAGCGCGTTGCTGCTGGGTTTCGTCGAGATCGACGCTGATCACGCGGCCGGCCAGGGTGGCGAGCAGGGCGGTGGCGTAACCGGAGCCGGTGCCGATTTCGAGCACGGTATCGGATTTTTGCAGCTTGAGGCCTTGCATCAGGCGGGCGATGACTTTGGGCTCCAGCATCTGGCCGCCGTTGGGCAGGCGCAGGGCGGTGTCGGCATAGGCATAGCCGAGTTGCTCGGGCATCACGAAGCGTTCGCGCGGCAGGTCGGACAGGGCATCGAGGATGTCGAAATCGAGCACGTCCCACGGACGGATTTGTTGCTCGACCATATTAAAGCGTGCTTGTTCGAAATTCATGGTGGACTCCGCAGATTGGGGTGGCCGGATGAGAATGAAAACGCGCAATTATAGAGCGTTGCGTCGCTAAAGGCTACCTGAAAGCAGGCGATGCGTTTCAGGTGGCCTTTAGCGGCCGCTTATGGGCTGTTTGCAAACAGGTGGCGGCTGAGCAAGGCGCAGACGGCTTCCAAGCCTTGGGCGTCTGTTTCGTCGAAAACAGCGGGGGTGTCGGCATCGGCGTCCAGTACGGCGCACACTTCGCCGGCAGCATTGAAAACGGGCACGACGATTTCGGAACGCGACAGGGAGGAGCAGGCGATGTGGTCGGGATGGGCGTGGACGTCGGGCACAATTTGCGTTTGCCGTTCGGCCCAGGTTTGGCCGCATACGCCGCGGCCGTAAGGAATGCGGGTGCAGGCCAGGGGGCCTTGGAAGGGGCCGAGCACCAGCTCTCGGCCGCGGACCAGATAAAAGCCGATCCACAGCCAGCCGAAGCTGTGTTTGAGCACGGCGGCGGTGTTGGCCAGATTGGCGGTTACATCGGTTTCGCCACTGATGAGGGCTTCGATTTGGGGCAGCAGTTCGGCATAGCGCCCGGCTTTGTTTTGGGCGGAAAGGTGGAGTTCGTGCATGGTGCGGGGTGGGAAAGGGAGGTTTTAGATTGGCCGGTTAGTCGGAACAAACCGCCCTCAGGCTACCTGAACGGCCGCGGGGCGCGGTTCAGCTAGCCTGGGGGCGGGATAAGGGGTTTAGTCAACCAGTTTGATTTGGCCGTTCATCACGCCGGCGTGGCCGGGGAAGGTGCAGAAGAATTTGTATTCGCCATCCGCGCTCAGTTTGCTGATGGGGAAGGTGACGCTGGTTTCTTCGCCGCCGCCGATCATGTTTGTGGCGGCAATCACGCGCTCGTCGTCGGGTTTCAGGTAGCCTTTGTCTACGCCGGCACTGATGCCGTCGCTATTGACGCCGTTCATGTCGCCGGCTTTGGTGATCACGATGTTGTGGCCCATGGCGGCTTTGGGCATGGTGCCGGTGTGTTTCAGGGTGATGGTGAAATCGGCACAGCTTTTCGGGATGTTGATTTCTTTGGTGTTGTATTGCATGGCGTCGCCGGTTTCTACGGCCACGGTACAGCCGGTGGCGGCTGCGGCGGCAGGAGCGGAGGCTTCGGAAGCGGGGGCTTCAGAAGCGGCATGGTGGCTGTGGTCGGCCGGTGCGGAAGCGGGTGCTGAGGCGGCCGCAGGGGCAGAAGCCGCAGGCGGGGCGGAAGGGGCAGACTCGCCGCCGCAAGCAGCAAGGATCAGGGCGGAGGCCAATAAAGCGGGCAAATAGGTTTTCATGATGCTTCCTTATGGTTGGGGGAAATGAAGGGAAACCGAGGCAGCGCCGGAGCCGGCGTCGGTTTCCAGAAAAATAAATAATAAAGAGTGCAGCCCGTTTATACGCCTTCGGCCGAGAAGCGTCAAATTTGCGGCGGATAGGGGGGCTATGGCGTAAGGGTGTGTCGGGCAGGCGTAAAAAGAGACGGCCGAAAGGCCGTCTAAAACATCACAGATTACAGAAGAATCAGGAGAATTGGTTCATGGTGTTGTCTTTGCCGCCGGCTTTCAGCGCGGCTTCGCCGGCAAAGTACTCTTTGTGGTTGTCGCCAATATCGGAACCGGCCATGTTTTGGTGCTTCACGCAGGCGATGCCGTTGCGGATTTCCTGGCGTTGAACGTTTTTCACGTAAGCCAGCATGCCTTCTTCGGCGAAGTAGCCTTTAGCCAAAGTGTCGGTAGACAGAGCGGCGGTGTGGTAAGTCGGCAGGGTGATGAGGTGGTGGAAGATACCGGCTTGGGCGGACGCATCTTTCTGGAAGGTGCGGATGCGTTCGTCGGCTTCTTTTGCCAATTCGCTGTCGTCGTAATCGGCGCTCATCAGTTTGTCGCGGTCGTAAGCGGAAATGTCTTTACCGGCTTCTTTCCATGCGTCGAACACTTGCTGGCGGAAGTTCAGCGTCCAGTTGAAAGACGGACTGTTGTTGTATACCAGTTTGGCGTTCGGGATGGTTTC
Organism: Neisseria shayeganii 871; assembly: GCF_000226875.1. Classification (GTDB taxonomy): domain Bacteria; phylum Pseudomonadota; class Gammaproteobacteria; order Burkholderiales; family Neisseriaceae; genus Eikenella; species Eikenella shayeganii. The sequence goes on along the minus strand of NZ_JH164926.1, from coordinate 996,984 downwards.
GCGGATTTTGTCCACCATCTCTTTGATTTGGCCGATGTGCGGTTTTTCGGTTTCGATCCACAACAAATCCGCGCCGTTTTGCAAAGAGGTGATGCAGTCCAATACCACACGGTCGATGCCGGTGCCTTTGCGGAATTGGAACAGGTTGCTGGGCAGGCGGGTCGGCTTGATGGTTTTGCCGTTGGTGTTCACGATCACGTCGCCGGGTTTCACTTGGCTCAGGTCGGTAATTTCTTCGCCTTCCAAGAAGCTGTTGTACTGGTCGCCCAAATCGCCCGGTTCGGCGGAGAAGGCGATTTGTTTGGTCAGGCCGGCGCCCAGAGAGTCGGTGCGGGCAACGATCACGCCGTCATCCACGCCCAATTCCAAGAATGCGTAGCGAACGGCATTGATTTTGGCCAAAAAGTCCACATGCGGTACGGTGACTTTGCCGTCTTGGTGGCCGCATTGTTTTTCGTCGGACACTTGGTTTTCGATTTGGATACAGCAAGCGCCGGCCTCAATCATTTTTTTCGCCAACAGATAAGTGGCTTCGGCGTTGCCGAAACCGGCGTCGATGTCGGCAATAATCGGCACCACGTGGGTTTCAAAGTTTTCGATTTTATTCAGGATTTCTTGTTCTTTGGCTTTGTCGCCGGCAGTGCGGGCGTTGTCCAAATCGGTGAACAGCAGGTCCAGTTCGCGGGCGTCGGCTTGGCGCAGGAAGGTGTACAGTTCTTCAATCAGCGCGGGCACGGAAGTTTTTTCGTGCATGGATTGGTCGGGCAGCGGGCCGAAGTCGGAACGCATGGCGGCCACCATCCAGCCGGACAGGTAGAGATAGCGTTTGTTGGTGGTTTTCTGATGTTTTTTGATGGAGATCAGTTTTTGCTGGGCCACGAAGCCGTGCCAGCAGCCGAGCGATTGGGTGTAGTTGGCGGAATCGGCATCATACTCGGCCATGTCGCGGCGCATGATGGCGGCGGTGTATTTGGCAATGTCCAAGCCGGTTTTGAAGCGGTTTTGCAGGCGCATGCGGGCAACGTATTCGGGGTTGATGGCATGCCAGCCCTTACCGGCTTCGGTTTGAACCTGTGAAGCGGCTTTGATTTGGTCTTGATATTGAGACATGATGCAATCCTTTGTTCTGATTAGCGTTTTATATGGTTTCTGCGTTTGTTGCAGTGCAGTAAATGTACCCCTTTTTTGCGGCTTTGGCTAGCCCCGGCCGGATGTCGGCACCAGTGTTCGCAAGCCCACAAAAACGAATGTTTGCTTTTCGTTTCGTGTGCTTTGGCAGCAGCAGGGTAAGGCCCGGGATGGGGATGGTTTCGTTTGTGATGAAAAAACGGTGGTGTTGGGGTTCGAGAAAACGGTTTTGAGGCTTTTTCGGCAGAGAAAAAATCAGGCTGGGGTGAAAAATTTTATTCAAGATTCTGATTTATTTTTAAAAATAATTTTTCTGTGCCCGATAGGGGCAATGAATCTAATGTGCGTTATGGAATAGGAAGGTGAGCAGGGCGGCAAAAATTCAGGCTGAGACCTTTGCGAAACCCCCATCTGCGGTGCATTTCTGCGTTGTGCGTTTATGCCCTATGGGTACTGCTCGCTCGCTTGCCTATCGTGTGATATGTCTGTCCCACGGGGGTTCCTAGCGTTCACGCTCGCTGTGCTGCTACGCCTTGAACTGCATCCACATCTGAGGGTTTGCAAAGGTCTCAGGCTACCTGAAAGATTTCAGGTAGCCTGAAGCGGGCGCGGCGGCCGATTTTAGGCGGCGGTTTGGGCCGGGGGTCGGCGGCGGCCGAACCAAATCATGCCGATCAGGCCGAGTATCATCATCGGCAGGCTCAGCCATTGGCCCATCGACAAGCCCAATGACAGCAGGCCGAGGAAGTCGTCCGGCTCGCGGGCGAATTCGGCGATGAAGCGCGCCACGCCGTAGCCGAGCAGAAACAGGCTGGCGGTTTGCCCGTCGGGGCGGGGTTTGCCGGAAAACCACCACAGCACGGCAAACAGCAGCAGGCCTTCAAGTGCGGCTTGGTAGAGTTGGGAGGGGTGGCGCGGCAGCATGCCGTATTGTTCGAACACCGCCGCCCAGCGTTCGGGGTCGGCCAATACCAGTTGGCGGTCGGCTTCTGCAGCTTGCGGGAAGCCCATGGCCCAGAAGGCGTTGGGGTCGGTAACCCGGCCCCATAATTCGCCGTTGACGAAGTTGCCGCCGAGGCGGACGGCAGCGAAGCCCAGCGGGGTAAGCGGGGCGATGAAGTCGAACACTTTGAGTACGCTGATGCGGTATTTGCGCGCAAACAGCACCATGGCAATCAACACGCCGAGAAAGCCACCGTGGAAAGACATGCCGCCCTGCCAAACCTTGAAAATTTCCATCGGATGGGCAAAGTAGAAGTCGGGCCGGTAAAACAGCACATAGCCCAGACGGCCGCCCAAAATCACGCCCAATACGCCCCAAGTAAAGAAATTATCGAGCATTTCTTGGGTGAAAACGGTGTGGCCGGCGCGGATGCGGCGGCGTCCGAGCCACATGAACAGTATGAAGCCGACGATAAAGCTGACCGCATACCAGCGGATGGCCAGCGGGCCGAATTCGATGATGGCCGGATTGAATTGGGGGTGAATCAGCATGGGGGCGCCCAATCGGTGGAAAGAGCGGCATTATATAGCGGAATGGCGGCGGGCGGGGAGCCGATGCCGTCAGGAAGAGGAAGGGGCGGGGATATGGGAGGAGGTTTGATAAGTACCTTTTCAGGTAGCCTGCATAGGAAAGAGGCTACCTGAAAACGGGAGAGAATATTGAATAGGATTAATAAACGAACTGCTTAACTGCCGTACATTTCGGCCAATACGGCCAGCACGGCCTGGTTGTGCTCGGGCAGGCCGATGGTGATGCGCACGCATTGGTCGAGCAGCGGATGGGTGCCGTGCAGGTTTTTAATCAGGATGTTGTGCTCGTAGAGCTTGTCGAACAGGGCTTTGGCATCCGGCACGCGCAGGGTGAGGAAGTTGGCTTCGCTGGGGAAATCGCGGATGGCGGGGTAGGCGTGCAGGGCGGTGCGCATCCGTTCGCGCTCGCCTTTGAGCTTGTTGATGTTTTCGGTGATGAAGGGGCGGTATTGCAGGGCAAACTCGGCGGCGGCCAGGCTGAGCTGGTTCATATTGTAGGGCGGGATGATTTTTTTCAGCTCGTTGATCAAGGCCGGTGTGCCGCTGGCGTAGCCGATGCGCAGTCCGGCGAAGCCGATTTTGCTCAGGGTGCGCAGCACCACCAGATTGGGGATTTTGCCCGCTTCGCCGAGGAAACTGTCGGAAGAGAAGGCGCCGTAGGCTTCGTCCACCACCACAATGCCGGGTGCGGCATCAATAATGGCCTGCACTTTTTCGCGGGCGAAGCGGCCGCCGGTGGGGTTGTTCGGGTAGGCGATGAACACCAGGGCCGGCTGGTGTTCTTTGACTGCGGCCAGCATGGCGTCCAAGTCCATGGTGAAGTTTTCGCGCAGCGGCACGCCGATGAATTCGAGGCCGAAAAATTCGGCATTCACACGGTACATGACAAAAGACGGGGCGGGCGCCAGCACTTTGGCACCGGGCTTGGACACCAACATGGTGAGCCGCTCGATCAGCTCGTCGGAGCCGTTGCCCAGCACTACATCGGCTTCGTCCGGAATTTGGTAGGTGTCGCGCAGCACTTGCAGCAGGCCGCAGGTGGCGGGGTTGGGATAGAGGCGGATCGGCGCTTCGGCCAAGGTGCGGCCGAGCTCTTTTTTCATGTCTTCGGGGTAGTCGTAAGGGCTTTCCATGGCGTCCAGCTTGATAAAGCCGGCCGGTACGTCGGCCACCTGATAGGCGCGCATATTGCGGATGTCGTTGCGGATGCAGTCGAGATGACTCATGATTTCTCCTTTGTTTGTAGCTGTCTGAAGCGAATACGGTTTCGTCTCGCCCGGCGGGGCCGGGCAGAAAAAACCATACTCGGCGGAAACCTTTTCCGCCTGATTGCGGCGGCAATTTAGCAGATTTTCCGAAAGGCGGCTATCTCGTCCGAGCAAGCGCAAGCGCCGCCGGACGGATGTTGCAGAGCAACATAAGGCAGACGTTCCGGCTACCTGAAAATCCTGCTTGACCGCTTAAATTTGCTTGGCAACAAATCGGACTAGCAGGCATAATTGGCAAGGGTTTGCGGGCATTTGTCTGCCCGTTTCGCCGGCATGGTGCGGGAAGTGCCGCTCATTACGGCGGAACGGTTGGTTCCGCTGCGGATTTCCGAAATGGAATCGCCTACTTAATCATTCTTAATGTGAAGGATATACCATGAAAAAACTTGCTTTAGTTTCCGTATTGGCCGCTTTGTCCGTGCCGGCTTGGGCGGCAGACAGCTACCTGAGCAGCGCGCAGGAAATCAACCGCAACACGGTGAAAGCAGCCGATGCCCAAGCCCGTCAAATCCAATTGCGCCATCTGAATCTGAAAGCAGGCGAAACCGGCCGCACCACCCTGAACGTGCAGGCAGGCAAAACCTACACTGTATTCGGCGATTGCGACACCGACTGCAGCAACATCGACATGACCGTCAGCCTGAACGGCACCGAGGTGCACAGCGAGCGCGGCGGCAGCGATGCGCCGGTATTCTCATGGGTGGCCGACAAGAGCGGCGCTTACCAAGTGGAAGTGTTGATGAAAGACTGCAGCGATTCGCGCTGCCGTGCCCACGTGCAGGCGTTTGAAGGCACCCAAGTGGTGAGCAGCGGCGGCAGCGGCGGCGATTGGTTGCCGGAAGCGCAGAAAGTCAACCGCAACAAGATTCTCGAAGCCGACCCCACCGCCGTAGAGCGCCCGATTTTCACCCACAGCTTGGCCGAAGACGAAAAACACAGTGAAACCGTGCAGCTGACCGCCGGCAAATACTATGCCTTCTTTGCCGATTGCGACACCGAATGCAGCGACATCGACCTGACCTTGAGCCGCGGCAGCCAAACCATCCGTTCGCTCACCGACTCGGGCGACGCCCCCGAATTTGTTTGGCGCGCCAGCCAAAGCGGGGAGTACAAGCTGACCGTATCCATGGAAGATTGCGATACCGATAAGTGCCGCTACAGCACCCAGATTTTCGAAAGCAACAAAGACTTGGACACTTCTTTGGTAAACGCCCATAAAACCAACCGTGAAGTGGTGCAACACAAAGACGCGAGCGCCCGCGAGCTGATGTTGCGCGAAACCCGTCTGCCGCAAGGTCAAACGCTGACCATTCCGTTGAATCTGCGCGCGGGCAAGGTCTATACCTTCTACGGCGACTGCGACAATGCCTGCTCCGACATTGATTTGACACTCAGCCGCAACGGCCGTGAAGTGAAAAGCGATACGATGGCGGACAGCGTGCCCTTGTTCAGCTGGCGCGCCAACCGCAGCGGTGCTTACACCGTGACCATTCCGATGAAAGAATGCAGTACCGAAGATTGCGCCGTGAGCGCCCACATCTTCGAAGGCAGCAAAATGGTTTACGAAGATTAATCAAACCCGTCTTTAACTTTCCCCGGTCAGGCTACCTGAAAACGAGCGGCGCCAATGTCTGCTCAGCCGAAATCTTCAGGTAGCCTGATGCGGAAGGAAAGCCATAAAAACCGATAAACTGGGAGTAAAGACCATGAAGATCATGAAAACATGGGGTTTGGGTGTGCTGCTGGCCTTGGCCGTATTGCCGGCACAAGCCGATGTGCTGCAGGAAGCGCACGATGTCAACCGCGAAGTGGTGGCAAACGCCGATCCGGGCGCCAAAGAACTGTTTTTGCGCCGCACCAACCTGGCGGCCGGGCAAGTGTTCACCCTGCCGGTGACCATGCGCGCCGGTAAGGTGTACACCTTCTACGGCGATTGCGACCAAGCCTGTTCCGATATTGATTTGTCTTTGAGTCACAACGGACGTGAATTGCGCGCCGACAGACTGGTGGACGACCAGCCGCTGTTCAGTTGGCGGGCCACCCGCAGCGGCACGCATACGCTGCATTTGAGCATGGAAACCTGCTCCCGTTCCCGTTGTGCCGCCACTGTGCATGCCTTCGAAGGCAGCGTGGTGATTTATGAGGCCGATCACAGCCAAGCGGCCGAGTAAGCGGCGGGGGTTGCGCCACCGGCACCAAGGCCCCCCATTTTTATCTTCTGACTGGTTTTGACCCATGCGCAAACTGTTTCTGTTTTTCTTGCTGTTCAGCGCCGCGGCATCGGCCAAGAGCGATTGGCTGTTGCAGGCGCAGCAAATGAACAGCGATATGATGAGCAAGGAAGACCCGTCCGCCAAGCCGCATCAGGTCATCAGCGGCAGCCTGCCCAACGGGCAGTCGCGGCCTTATCAGATTGAGCTGAGCGCCGGCCGGCATTATACGTTTTTTGCCGATTGCGACCGCCGTTGCAGCGACATCGATCTGCTTTTGCTATACGATGGCAGTGTGCTGAAGGCCAATCAGGAAAGCCATGCTTTTCCCGTATTCGGCTGGCAGGCTGCGGAAAGCGGCAGCCATACCTTAACCGTCAATATGGAGCAGTGCGCCGCTACGGTGTGCGATTACAGCATTCAGGTATTTGAAGGGCGTAGAAAAGTGTTTTAAGCATTCGAGCTACCTGAACCAAAAAAATCCCGCACGGACGAATCTACCGTGC
>NZ_JH164926.1:981467-990289 GCF_000226875.1 Neisseria shayeganii 871 | reverse complement strand
GAATCTACCGTGCGGGATTTTTTTGGTTCAGGTAGCCTGGGCAGGCGCCCCCTGCCGATGCTTATTGCGGCAGCCAGCGACGGATGGTGCGGTCAAGGCTGCCGGACAGTTTTTCCAAGTGCAGGAATTGGTCGACATAGGCTTTGAAGCGGAAGTCGCGGTCAGGAATCAGCCAGCCGTTTTGCGCCGGGCGCAAGGGACGGTCGGGGTTGACGCCGCAAAGTACGCCCTTGTGTTCGTGGCTTTTTACAATGGCTTCGGCAGCTTCGGTCACGAATACGTCGGCGCGGCCGTCGATCAGCTCTTGGAAAATGGTGAGGTTTTCCGGATGCATGGTCAGGCGGGCATGGGTGAGCACGGTGCGGGCGAAGTTTTCATTGCTGCCGCCGGGGTTGGCCACAATGCGCACTTCGGGGCGGTTGATTTGCTCGACGGTTTGGTATTTGCCCACATCGGCGCAGCGCACGAGCGGGGTTTTGCCGTTGGTGAAATAGGGTTCGGTAAACAGGGCCTGTTGCTGGCGCGGCAGGGTAATGGAAATGCCGCCAACGCCGATGTCGCATTTGCCCGAGGTAAAGTCGCTCATCAGGGTAGGCCAGCTGGTTTTGACGATTTCCACCCGTGCGCCCAAAGATTTGGCCAGGGCGTCCATTAGGTCGTTATCCACGCCTTCGAAACGGCCGTTGTGGTCGAAGCTGAAGGGTTTGTAGTCGCCGGGGGAACAGACGCGCAGGGTTTTGCTTTCCATGACGCGGTTTAGGGTGTCGGGAGCGGCGGGTGTTTGGGCGTGGGCGGCCAGGCTGAGGCTGCCCAACAGCAAGGCGATAGCGGTTTGTTTCAGCATGATGTGCTCGATAGAGGGGAAAACGGGCGGCATTGTAGCGCGGGGTTTAAGCTTTTAAAAACTTTCATAATGGCATTATGTGCTTATTAATTCTATTTTTCAGAATTTAATGCCTATTAAAAGTAATTTTTGGCGTCAAATTTTATGGATATGGCTGAGATGAGGCAAATCTGTTGAATTGTTTGTGGCGAACAGGCTACCTGAAAGTTTCAGGTAGCCTGTTCGGGCGTTTGGATACGTCGGATGCGACGCTGGCCGGCCGCTTCAATCAAAGGGCCGCTTAGTCCCAATCTTCGGCAATCAGGCGGATGGTGTTGCCTTCGGCATCTTCGAGGGTCAGCCGGTGGCCGCTTAAGCGGTAGTGTTGGAAGCGGCGGAAGTGCTGGCTGAAAGCCTGCTCCAAATCCATGCGGCCCGGGCAGTGCATGCGTGTGGCGGCGACGGGGCCGATGTTCAAGCTGCCGCTTGCCCGCAGGGGATGGACGTCGGCTACCTGAAACATCAGGCGGTTGCAGCCCATGTAGGCACCGCCATGTGGCAGGGCACTCAAGTCGAGGCGGGCTTGGGCGGCGGTGAGCGTTTCGCGGGTGAAGCCGGGCCATTCGCTGACCATCCAAACCCTTTTGAGGCCCGGTTCGGCAACCTGCTCCGGAGCGGCGGCGCAGGCACCGAGCAGGCCCAGACAGGTGAAAAGCGGCAGCAGGGCGCGGTAATCAGTCATGGCGGATTCCTTGTTTTTAAAGGGCAAAGCGCAGGCGGCTACCGAGGGGCATTTTTCCACTTGGCCAGCGTTCTCAGGCCCTCTTGACTATATTGTATTGCTCGACGGCTTGTCTCTGTCGTGGTGGCGCTTGCATGAAGCACTTGTCCCATACTGCATCCTCCATTTGGTAGTGAGAAGCGAACCCTTAATGTCTGGGGCTATACACCTGGGGTAGAAAGGCATCGCAGTGGGGGCAAAATTCTCAGGCTACCTGAACGGTTTACGTTTTCAGGTAGCCTGTTGACACAATGAGATGGGGATTAAATCCGCATCGGCATCACGATGTATTTGAAATCGGGGTTGTCGGGGATGGTGAACAGGGTGGAGCGGTTGGCGTCGCCGAAGGCCAGCTGGATGTCGTCGGAATGCACGTTGCGCAGCACGTCCATCAGATAGCCGATGTTGAAGCCGACTTCCAATTCGCCGCCCTGATAGGCGATTTCCAATTCTTCGCGCGCTTCTTCCTGCTCGTTGTTGCTGCACAAGACGCTGAGCAGGCCGGGGCGCAGCTGCAGGCGGGCACCGCGGAATTTTTCGTTGGCCAAAATGGCGGCGCGCTCAAGTGCGCCGAGCAGGTCGGCTCGGCTAAGCTGGAAGATTTTGTCGTTGTCTTGCGGAATCACGCGGTTGAAATCGGGGAATTTGCCGTCCACCACTTTGCTGACGACAACGGTGTCGTTGCAACGGAAGCGCACTTGGTTGTTGAGCAGTTCCACGGTAACCGGCTCGGCGGGGCGGTTGAGCAGTTTAAACAGCTCGAGCACGGTTTTGCGCGGCAGAATCACTTCGGCCTTGGGCAGGTTGGCATCAATCACGGCGGCGGAGTACGCCAAGCGGTGGCCGTCGGTGGCCACCAGACGCAGGCTGTCGCCTTCTACCTGCATCAACAGACCGTTGAGGTAGTAGCGGATGTCTTGTACGGCCATGGCGTACTGCACTTGGGAGAGCATGTTTTTGAAGGTTTCCTGCGGCAGGGTGAAGGCAGAGACCACTTCTTCGCCCACGCTCATCAGGGGAAAGTCTTCTGCCGGCAGGGTTTGTAAGGCAAAACGGGATTTGCCGGCTTTAAGGGTAAGGCGGTTTTGCGCCCAATCCAAGGCCACGATGGCGCCTTCGGGCAGAGCGCGCAGGATGTCTTGCAGCTTTTTGGCATTGGTGGTGATGCGGAAATCTTCGGCATCGGTGTGTGGGCCGTGGGTGTGGATTTGAATTTCCAAATCGGTGGCGAGAATGTTGGTTTGGCCGTTGCTGCGCTCGATCAGCACATTGGACAGAATCGGCAGGGTGTGTTTGCGTTCGACAATGCCGGTCACGGCTTGCAGCGGTTTGAGCAGAGTGTCGCGTTCGGCTTGTAAAATCAACATGGTAAATCCCTTCGGATTAATTTTTGATTAAGATCAGGAGTTTTTCGTAATCTTTGGCCAGCTCGGGCTGTTTCTCGCGCAGTTGGCCGGCTTTTTCCACTGCGTTGATGACCGTGCTGTGGTCGCGTTTGCCGAAGGCCTCACCGATGGCCGAGAGGCTCAGGTCGGTCAGGTCTTTGCACAAATTCATCGCGATTTGGCGCGGGCGCACAATGTTTTGATTGCGTTTTTTGCCGATGAGGTCGCTGTCTTTGACACCGTAGTATTTGCCCACGGTGGCGATGATCAGTTCCGGCGTAATCAGCTTATGCTTGCTGGCGACAATGTCTTTTAACGCATCCGCGGCCAGTGCTTGGTCGATGGGCTTGCCGGTAAACTGACTGCGGGCCAGCACGCGGTTAAACGCACCTTCCAGCTCACGCACGTTGGAACGGATGTGTTTGGCAATAAAAAAAGCGGCCTCTTCGCTCAAATCCGCCCCGGAAAGGGCGGCTTTCTTCTGCAGAATCTGCACCCGCATTTCCAATTCGGGCGGCTCCAGCTCCAGGGTCAGCCCCCAAGAAAAACGGGATTTGAGGCGCTCGTCCAACTCTTCAATCAGGGTGGGCAATACGTCGCAGGTGAGAATGATCTGCTTTTTGTGGCTGTGGAAATGATTGTAGAGATGGAAGAATTCTTCCATGGTGCGCTCTTTGCCTTTGATGAACTGGATGTCGTCAATAATCAGCAGATCGTATTGTTTGTATTGCTGCTTGAAGGCTTCGTAGGCATTGTTGCGGAAGGACGACATCATATTGCGCAGATAGTCATCGGAGTGCATGTAGCGCACTTTGGCGCGCGGATTGAGGGCGAGCACACGGTTGCCGATGGCCTGCACCAAGTGGGTTTTGCCCAAGCCCGTGCTGCCGTAGAGGAAAAACGGATTGTATTGGCTTTTGCCCAGCGATTCGGCAATCGACTGTCCGGCGGCCACGGCCAAGCGGTTGCCTTTGCCCTCCACCAAGCTTTCAAAGGTATAGTCGGGCGACAGATTACTCTGTTCATACCATTGTTGCTGCTCTTCTTCTGCTGCGGTTTTGGATTTGCTGCTTTTTTTGGCGGCGGCCGGTTTGGCTGGCGACGGGGTTTCCGCCTTGCCGGCGCTGTTCTTTTCGCCGCCGGTTTCGTTGGCTAAAATTTGATGTAGACGGGCGGCCACAATGTCGACAGCGCTGCGCTGGTCTTTTAATTCGGCTAATTCGGCAGGAGCCGCAGCCGAGGCAATGGCTTGTTCGTTTTTTTCTTCAACTCGGCCTTCCATGGCATCGAAGGCCGGCCGCATCCCGGCGATGGCGGCATTGGTATTAACGGCATCCGTTTCGCCAGCCGCGCGCTCGTACTGACGGCCCCGGCCCTTTTGCAGCAGCAGGGTGGGCGGGTTTTCAGGTAGCCATTGCTGCATCAGGCTGCGGATTTGCGGTGCATAAGTTTGGCGCAGCATATTCAATACGAACACGCTGGGGGCATAAACCACCCACTCCCCGGCATCGGATTCGCCCACGCTCAAGGGAGCAATCCAAGTTTGATATTGCTTCTCCGGCAGCGTGTTGTGTAAATGATGCAGGCAGCGGGGCCAGAATTGTTCGAGCGTCATCGGATGGAGATTCGGGAGGGTCAAGGCCGCAAGCGGCAGGGTCGGAAAGGTCGGCGGATTATACCGAAAATGCAGCCTGCCCGCTATGGCGGTGCGGCGCGCTTTTTACTTGTTTCCAGATTGACAATCCAGCCGAAATCGGGTGTAATCCGCAGCTTTAGATTTCGAATCATCTGTTAGGAAGCACCCACATGAAACGCACTTACCAACCTTCTGTGACCAAACGCAAACGCACCCACGGCTTTTTGGTGCGCTCCAAAACCCGCGGCGGCCGCGCCGTCTTGGCCGCCCGCCGCGCCAAAGGCCGCAAGCGCCTGGCCGTATAATTGTGGATCGGGGTTTCGGCAAACGGTACCGCCTATTAAAAACGGAAGAGTTTTCTTCCGTTTTTGCTTTGCGCAGGCTAAACAGCAAAACAGCGGTGCAGGTTTGGCAAATACCCAACGGCTTGCCGCATCCCCGTTTGGGCTTGGCGGTGCCCAAGAAAACCGCCAAACGCGCCAACCGCCGCAACTACATGAAGCGGGCCGTGCGGGAGTGGTTCCGCCTCAACCGCCACCGCTTGGCCGCCAACGACATTGTGGTCAGGGTACGCCAGCCTTTCAATGCAGCAGGCCGTGCCGAAGTTTGGCGGCAGCTTGATCAAGCCGTCGAGCATAAACACCATGGATAAAATTTTGCTCGGGCTGATCCGTTTTTACCGCTACGCCCTCAGCCCGATGTTGCCGCCGCGCTGCCGTTACACGCCTACCTGTTCGCAGTATGCACTGGAGGCCGTACAGAAATACGGTGCCTTAAAAGGCGGCTGGCTGGCTTGCAAGCGCATCTGCCGCTGTCACCCTTTGGGCGGCAGCGGGCATGATCCGGTGCCTTAACCCCGCCCTTTGGACAGACTCAAATGAAACGTCTGTCCAGCCGCCGCATCAAAACACACCACACCGCAGCTTGCCGTGCTCGAAACAGACACGGCAGCCGCCTTAACTTAAGCAAGGCTACCTGAAAGCCATTCAGGTAGCCTGTCCCGATACCAATACGGAACGCACATAATGGACGAAACCAAACCCTCCGATTTCAAACGCATGCTGGTGTTTGTTGCCATCGCCATGGCCGTGATGCTGACGTGGGAATACTTTTTCCCCAAACCGCAACCCGAACAGCCTGCCGCCCAGCAGCAAACTGCGGCCGCACAAGCGCCCGCCATCGGTGCCGACTTGGGCAAAACCACGCCGGTAGCGGTTCAGACCGACACCTTCCAAGCAGTCATCGACGAGAACAGCGGCGATCTGCGCGAATTGGTGCTGCAGCGCCACAATGCCACCGGCGATGCCGAGCAACCCTTTACCCTGCTGACCAACAGCGAACGGCACAAATATGTCGCCCAGTCGCTGCTGTTGGATGCCGACGGCCAATACCTGCTCAAAGACGTCCCCTTCCAAGCCAGCCAGAAAACCGAAGGCCAGACCACCGAAGTGCGCCTGAGTGCGCCGGAAACCAAGGGCGTGCAGGTGGACAAAATCTACACCTTCCGCCAAGGCAGTTATTTGATCGATGTGCGTTTCGACATCACCAACGCTTCCGACAAGCCGCTTAAGCTCGACAGCGTTTACCGTCTACTGCGCGACAACAGCGAGCCGGAAGGCGCCGGCTTCTTCGACCAAACCTACACCGGCCCCGTGGTGTACACCCCCGAAGGCAAATTTCAGAAAGTGGCGTTTGACGATTTAGACAGTGATTACGAATCGCGCAAAGACCAGGCCGATTACGAACGTACCGCCACTTCCGGCTGGGTGGGCTTTACCCAACACTACTTCTCCTCCGTTTGGGTGCTGCAGCCCAAAGACGGACAGAGCATCTGCCAAAACGGCCATTGCCTCTTGGACGTGAAACGCCGCAGCGACAATCTGTATTCTGCCGGCGTGCGCGTGCCGCTGCCGGAAATCGCGCCGGGCCAAAAACTCAGCTTCCCCATCGGCCTGTATGCCGGCCCGCAGGAATATTCCGGCATGATCCAAGTGGCCGACAATTTGGAGCTGATCAAAGATTACGGCAAAACCCATTTGTTCGCCTCGCCGCTGTTTTGGCTGCTGAATTGGTTGCACAGCCTGGTCGGCAACTGGGGTTGGGCCATTGTGCTGCTCACCGTGATCGTGAAAGCCGCCTTGCTGCCGCTGACCAACGCTTCCTACCGCTCGATGGCCAAAATGCGTGCCGTGGCGCCTAAGCTGGAGATGCTGAAAAAGCAGCATGGCGACGACCGCATGGCCTTACAGCAGGCCATGATGAAGATGTACCGCGACGAGAAAATCAATCCGCTCGGCGGCTGCCTGCCCATGCTGTTGCAGATTCCGGTGTTCATCGGCCTGTATTGGGTATTGTTTGCTTCGGTGGAGCTGCGTCAGGCCTCCTGGGGCTGGATCAACGACTTGGCCCGGCCCGACCCGATTTTCGTGCTGCCGGTGCTGATGACGGTGACCATGTATGTGCAAACCCTGCTCAATCCGCCGCCCACCGACCCGATGCAGGCAAAAATGATGAAGATCATGCCCTTAATGTTCTCCGTGATGTTCTTCTTCTTCCCCGCCGGCTTGGTGCTCTACTACGTGGTAAACAACTTGCTGACGATTGCCCAACAGTGGTTTATCAATAAACGCTACAGTAAAAAATACCCCGCTGCAGCATAAGGACAACAGGCTACCTGAAAGCTTTCAGGTAGCCTGTTTTGCCGATGGCGCCGCCCGGAGAAATTTTGGCGCCAAACCGTGTTTTTCCCTGCGCTTGGGAGTAGAATACGCTCGGATAAAGTTTTGGCTCGAGGCCCTCGATCGGCGCCGGCAGAGCTGCCTCGGCAGCAGCAGACAGTTATTGTTTTACCGTGTCATTTTTCCATCCACCTATCCACAAAAGGAACACCCTATGGCAGAAAAACAACTCAAACCTTTCGAAGCCGTCAATCTCGGCGATAAAAAAGACCAGCTCAGCGTGTTTGAGGAAAAAGTCTTGAAGCATGAAGGCAAAACTTCCTGCGAAAACTCTTCCAGTGCCCCGCTGCCGGAAAGCTATCCCTACCGCACCCGCATCAGCCGCCGTGTATACGAAAAAGAAAAACGCATTCTGCAAATCGAGCTGTTGAAAGTGCAGAGCTGGGTGAAAGACAGCGGCCAGAAAATCGTTTCCGTTTTCGAAGGCCGCGATGCCGCCGGCAAAGGCGGCACCATCAAACGCTTTATGGAGCACCTCAATCCGCGCGGCGCCCGCGTGGTGGCGCTGGAAAAACCCAGCGAGCGCGAGCGCGGCCAATGGTATTTCCAACGCTACATCGAACGCTTGCCCACCGCCGGCGAAATGGTGTTCTTCGACCGCTCTTGGTACAACCGCGCCGGCGTGGAACGCGTGATGGGCTTCTGCGAGCCGCACGAATATCTGCAGTTTATGCGCCAGGCACCCGAATTGGAGCGTATGTTCGTCAACAGCGGCATCCATCTGTTCAAATTCTGGTTTTCCGTATCGCGTGAAGAACAGCTGCGCCGCTTCCTCTCCCGCCGCGACGACCCTTTGAAACATTGGAAGCTGTCACCGGTGGACATCGAATCGCTCGACCGTTGGGACGACTACACCGAAGCCAAAAATGCCATGTTCTTCCATACCCACACCGGCGACGCGCCGTGGACCATCATCAAATCGGACGATAAAAAACGCGCCCGCTTGAACTGCATCCGCTATTTCCTGCATTCGCTGGATTACCCGGGTAAGGACGAACAAGCCATCGGTCAGGTGGACCCGCTGATTGTACAAGTGCCTAACGCACAGTTTAAAGACAATTTCGACTTGATTGCCGACTAAGCCCTCCAACACCATACAGGCTACCTGAAAGCAAGCCTCGCCTACTTTCAGGTAGCCTGTACAGCAAATATCTTCATCTTTGCCATTATGCCGCCTTTATCCGGGCGGCATTTTTTGAGCCCGCTTCTGCTGAAAAAGCGCTTGAAGCCTTTGCAAAATCCCCATCTGCGGTACATTTCTGCGTTGTGCGTTGATGCCCTGGGGTGCAGCCCACTCTTTTGCCCACCGTGTGATATGTCTGCCCACTGGGATTCCTAGCGTT
This sequence comes from Neisseria shayeganii 871, assembly GCF_000226875.1. Classification (GTDB taxonomy): domain Bacteria; phylum Pseudomonadota; class Gammaproteobacteria; order Burkholderiales; family Neisseriaceae; genus Eikenella; species Eikenella shayeganii. The sequence continues at coordinate 981,583 of NZ_JH164926.1, read as the reverse complement.
CACATTCGCGGCTCAGATACGCCTTGAACTGCCTCCATATCTGGAGGTTTTGCAAAGGTCTCGGGCTACCTGAAAGCAAGTCCGTATCTGATGCCACTTGTCCTGATCTATTAGAG
>NZ_JH164926.1:965514-981278 GCF_000226875.1 Neisseria shayeganii 871 | reverse complement strand
CTAGTTATTTAGCTGATAAAAAATCTGCCGCCCAAAATGGCGGCAGATTTTTTGATCGGGCTGAATCAGCCGAAAAAGCCCATTTTCACCTGAATCAGCTTTTCCAATTCCCGCACCACGCGGCGGCGGGAGACGAAGAGGATCACATGGTCGCCGTCGGCCAGCACGATGTCTTTGTGGCCCATGAATACTTCGTCGCCGCGCACCACGGCGGCCACATGGCAGCCGCTGGGCCAGCGGATGGACTCGATGCGGCGGCCGACCAGCTTCGAGGTGTCGGTGTTGCCGTGCACCACCACTTCCACCGCTTCGGTGCTGCCGCCGCGCAGCGGGTGGACGGCGACCACGTCGCCGCGGCGGATGTGGGCCAGAATCGAGCCGATGGTAACCAAATGTGGCGACACCACGATGTCGATGGTGTTGCCCTGCAGCAAATCCACATAGCTGGAGCGGTTGACGATGGCGATCACCCGCTTTGCGCCCAGGCTTTTGGCCAGCATGCCCGACATGATGTTGGTTTCGTCGTCGTTGGTCAGCGCGCAGAACACGTCGATTTCGTCGATGTATTCGCCGGAAAGCAGGCTCTCGTCGGTGGCCGAGCTTTGCAGCACCAGCGTGTTGTCGAGCTGCTCGGCCAGCCATTCGGCACGTTTTTCGTCGGCCTCGATGATTTTGATATCGAACTGGCTTTCCAGCTGTTTGGCCAGCCGGTAGCCGATGTTGCCGCCGCCGGCAATCATCACGCGGCGGGTGGGCTGTTGCAGCGGACGCAGTTCGCGCAAAACGGCAGGCACGTGCTCGGTGGCGGCCGCCACAAACACTTCGTCGCCCTGCAGAATCACGGTTTGCGCGGTGGGCACAATCAGTTTGTTGTTGCGGTAGATGGCGCAGATTTGGCAGTCTACGTCCGCCGGTAGGTGCTCGTGGATGGCGTGGATGGGTTTGTCGAGCAGCAGGCCGCCTTTTTGCGCGCGCAGCACCAACATGCGTACTTTGTCGTCGGCAAACTTCAACACCTGTAAGGCGCTGGGGTGGTTGAGGAGGCCGATCAGGCGCTCGGTGACCAATTGCTCGGGGCAGATGGATTCGGTGACCTCAAACACTTCCAGTGCCGAAGGGCTGTCTTCTTCGGCCTGTTCGCCGCGGTATTCCAGATATTCGGAAGCCCGCACCCGCGCGATGCGGTTGGGAATGTTAAACAGCGTGGCGGCCAGTTTGCAGGCCACCAGATTGCTTTCGTCGTTGCGGGTGAGCGCCAGCAGCAGGTCGGTGTCGTAAGCGCCGCCTTCGGCCATCACCGCGGGCGAGGAACCGTTGCCGGCCAGGGTTTGTACGTCGAGCTTGCTGCTGATGCTGCGCAGGGCTTCGGGATTGTTGTCGATGACGGTCACATCGTGGTGGGGCAGCTCGGCCAGGTTTTGCGCTACTGTGGCGCCTACTTGGCCACTGCCGAGAATCAGGATTTTCATGGTTGGGCCGCCATTGTCGGCAAAAAATCAGGCCGCCATTTTACCACCTCTGTCGGGCGGAAAAAGCGGGGGCGGGCAAAAGATACGGGCTACCTGAAATCGGTTTCAGGTAGCCCGTATCTTTTGCTCAGGTTTAAGAAGCCAAGTCTTCAAACAGGGGCGTGGAGAGGTAGCGTTCGCCGTAGGAGGGGATCACCACCACAATCAGCTTGCCTTCGTTTTCCGGTTTTTTCGCCAGTTCCAAGGCCGACCAAATGGCGGCGCCTGAGGAAATACCCACCAGCAGGCCTTCTTTGGCGGCAGCAGCGCGGGCGGTGTCGAAGGCGGCTTGGTTGGGCACGCGGATCACGCCGTCGTATACCCCGGTGTTGAGGATTTTCGGCACGAAGCCGGCGCCGATGCCTTGGATCGGGTGCGGGCCTTTTTCGCCGCCACTCAATACGGGCGAGGCTTCCGGCTCGACGGCAAACACCTGTACGCCGGGTTTTTTGGCTTTCAGCACTTCGCCCACGCCGGTAACGGTGCCGCCGGTACCGACGCCGCCGACGAAGATATCGACTTGGCCGTCGGTGTCGCGCCAGATTTCTTCGGCGGTGGTCAGGCGGTGCACTTCGGGGTTGGCCGGGTTTTCAAACTGCTGCGGCATGAAGTATTGCTCGGGGTGGGCGTCCACCAGCGCTTGGGCGCGGGCGATGGCGCCGCCCATGCCTTCGGCGCCGGGGGTGAGGATCAGTTCGGCGCCGTAGGCGCGCAACAGCATGCGGCGCTCTTTGCTCATGGTTTCGGGCATGGTGATGACCAGTTTGTAGCCGCGGGCGGCGCACACCATGGCCAGGCCGATGCCGGTGTTGCCGCTGGTGGGTTCCACAATCACGGTGTCGGCTTTGATTTTGCCGGCTTTCTCGGCGGCGTCGATCATGGCCACGGCGATGCGGTCTTTCACGCTGTTGCCGGGGTTGAAGAATTCGAGCTTGGCGGCCACGCGGGCGGGCAGGCCGGCGGCCAGGGTGTTGAGGGCAACCAGCGGGGTGTTGCCGATCAGGTCGGTGATGCTGTTGGCGATGTTCATGTGCGGATTCCTTCTGTTTAATCTGATGACGGCCGCATGATACGGACAATGGTACGGGGAAACAAATGATTTGTGTTTGTATGCTTATAAGCAAAGGGTATATGCCGCAGCGGCTGTTTTCAGGTAGCCGTTTGGTTGGGGGCTACCTGAAAACGGTTCAGGCTGCGCTTGGGCGGATTTGCAGGGCGGGGAAAATGCCGTCGGATGGCAGGGTGAGGCCGTGGTCGGCGGCGAGTCGGTGGAAGGCGAGTGCGCTGTCGAAGAACGCGCCGTCGGCGGCCGGCGGCGGGGCGGTGGTGGTTTCGGTGTGGTTGGCCCAGCGCAGGCAGGCGATGTCGTTGCCGCCGGGGCGGCAGGACAAGTGCCACCACAGGCTGCCTTCGCTTTCGCCGGGCTGTTGCTGCTCGTAGGCCCAGCCCAGCAGCACGCTGTGCTCGGGATGGGCGAGCAGGTGGTTGAGCGTGGGATAGAGCGGGCGGGCGGGATGGCTGGCGTCGGCGGCGGCAAACACGCTGCTGCCGTGGCAGCCCAGCGCCTGCATCAGGTGGAAGGTGGCGGCATTGTGCAGATTGGCCATGAAATCCAGCGGCGAAGGCAGATTGTCCCGATGCAGTTTTTCGCGCAGGCGGATGATTTTGCCGGGCGAGCTGAAAGGCGAGGCCAGATACACGGCGGTGTCGGGCGGCAGGCCGTTTTGCAGCGGCAGGGCGCCGAGCAGGACGAGCTGGGTAAAGCGGCTGAGGCGGCGGGCATCGATGTCATATTGCTGTTTGAGCCGGCGGCGCAGTTCGGCATCGGTGTCGTCTGCGGCGGCCCGGTACACATGGGCGGCGTTGAGGTAGAAAACGGTGTCGGAAACGGAGGCGGACAGCATGGGGTTCTCGCAATCAGGTTTGCCAATCCAGCACCCAGGCGCTGTGGCTGCCGCCGAAACCCAGGAAATAATGCAGGTAAGCGCCGTTGTCTAAGGTTTGGCCGTGCAGGGTGGGCAAGTTCGGATGGGTGGCGTGCTTGCCGGGCAGGGCGGGTAGAGCGCCGCGGCGCAGGGCGTGCAGCAGCAGGGCGCTTTCCAGGGCGGCGGTGGCGCCGAGGGTGTGGCCGGTATAGGGTTTCAGCAGGATGGCGGGCACTTCCGGCAGCAGATCGGCCAGCACGGCGGCTTCGATGTCGTCGCTGCTGCCGCCGCTGCCGTGGGTTTTGACCGCGCATAAGTCTGAGGGGCTGAGGCCCGCCGCTTGCAGGCAGTCGGCCAACAGGCGGCGCAGCGGCGCTTCGCTGCTGGCGGTGAGGTTGTGGCAGTCGGTTTGGCCGATGGGGCCGAGCAGGCGGGCTTGGTAAGTGCGGGCTGCTTGGGCACGGAGGGCGACGCAGGCGGCGGCTTCGCCCAAAATCATGCCGTCGGCCTGTTGGAAGGGCAGCCGTCCGCTGTGTTCGGCCAAGAGGTGCATGGCGTGGAAGTGCTCGAAGGTCATGCGGTTGAAACTCTCGAAGCCGAGCACCAGTGCGCGGGGTGCCAAGCCGTTGGCCACGGTTTGGGCGGCGGCCACCAAGGCTTGGGCGGAGGAGGTGCAGGAGGTGGCGAAGCTGAACACATTGGGGTGGCCGAAGCGCTGTTTCAGGTAGCCTGCGATTTGGTCGAAGGCGTAGCGGGTGTGCGGGCCGTGGACGGTTTGCCGCGCTTCGCGGTCGGACATGACGTAGGACGTGGAGCCGATAAACAGGGGGATGTGCGCTAGCTCTTCAGGTAGCCAGCCGGCATCTTCGGCGGCGGCCAGAATTTGTGCTTCGGCAAGACGGCACAAATCGGGCAGCGTGAGCAGATCGGGCGAGAAGGCTTTGAAATACGGCAGCGCTTGACGGCTGCCGAGGGCGGAAACGGTTTGCGGTTGCGGCGGGCGGAAGGCGGCGTCGGGATGGCTGAACAGGTTCGGCTCGCCGCTGCGGCCTTGGGCGCAGTCGTAACTGCCGCCGCATAAGTAAACGGGAAGGGGCATGTGTGTGAGGTGTGGTGGGCTACTTGAAAACCTGTTCAAAGTCTCCGTTGCGGCGGTATTTTTGGTCAAAATTCCGCATCTGCCACGTTGCAAATACTTGCAAGATGTTCAATCTTGCGCGCATTTTCGCCTTGCATCTGCAGTTTTTGCCTCAAAAAACCGCTGCGCAAGAAGACTTTGAACAGGTTTTGAAAGCCGGAATGTGGTTATGGAAGTTAAGCCGAACCGTGTTCGGCGCGCACGAAGGCGGCCAGATCGCGCACGCTGCCCATGTGTTTGCGCACCATGCGGTCGCCGTTGAGGCGCACTTGGAAGTGGGCCTGTAAGGCAACGGTGATTTGCAGAGCGTCGAGCGAATCCAGGCCGACCGGGCTTTGCGGGCCGAACAGGGGGGCGTCGTCGGTAAAGGAGGCGGGATCGACGTCGTCGGTTTTTTCGGTTTCCTGCAGGATGAGTTTTTTCAGTTCCCGTTCCAAGCCGTCGGGTTCGAGGGTAAAGCGGTAAGCCATCAGAATCTTGCCTGTGTTTTTAATTGGTGGCGGTAGAGGAGGGCGGCGGCGGCGAGGGTGATGAGGCCGAAGCCGGCCAGCCGCAGCAGCCAAGGTTGGATTTGGGGCAGAGTATAGTGGTTGAGCAGCAGTTTTTGAAAGCCCTCCAGCCCCCAGCCCATCGGCGAAAACTGGGCGATCTGCTGCATGGCTTCGGGCATCACGTGCACCGGCACCATGATGCCGCCCAGCGCGGCCATGATGATGATGCCGCCGCCGCCCAACACCACGGCGTGTTCGGTGCTGCGCGCCAGCACGCTCACCAAGAGGCCGTAGCCCAAGGCCGCCAGGCTGACTGCGGCCGACAGGGCGGCATACGGCCACAGGCTGCCGGCCAAGGTGAAGGCGGGCATGTCGAGCTTGGGCAGCACCCAAGAACCGAGCGCCACCATGCCGGCGAACTGCAGCTGGTTGATGAGGAAATACGGAATCATTTTGGCCGCCATCAGCGCCGAAGCGGGGGCGCGGGCCATATTGAGGCGGGTGAGCGTGTTGGTCTGCCGCTCCATGGCCATCACGTTGGAAAGCGGAATCATGATGAAAAACATGCCGAAAATCAGCCAGGCCGGCACGCTGTGCTGCACGGAGTTGGGGCGGGCCACTTCGCTGCCTTGGCGGTTGAGGTAGGTTTCCTGCCACAAATCGCGGCTCAGGTAGGCGCTGATTTGATTGAATTTGTCGTCCAGTTCGGCGTTTACCTCGTCTTGGATTTTGCGCACCGTACGGTTGCGGTTGTTGTCCAATTCGATGTCGTTGCCGTCGAAATAGGCGGCCAGCCGCTGCTCGGTGTAATGCTTTTGCAGCGTGCCTTTGATGCCGAGCAGCCAGCCGCGGTCGGTGTCGGGGTTCAGCCACAGGCGCAGCGGCGCTTCTTCGCTCAGCGGGGTTTGTTCGTTGTTGGGGTTGAGCAGCAAGAGATCGATGCCGCCCTGCTGCAGGGCGGTTTGCCATTCGGCCAGCTCGCTTTGCGGCGCGGTGCGTACATTGAGGTTTTCGTTTTGCAGCGCTTGGTGCAGCTGGCGGTTGAGCGCGTTGTCCGGCGGGCCCAAGAGCACGATTTGGGCGTTGGGGTTGAGGTTGTCCTGATTGCTGCTCAGGGCGGCCGACATGATGAGCATGAACACAATCGGCATCATAAACAGCACCGCCACGCCGTGCAGGTCGCGGCTGAGCAGTTTGAGTTCTTTGGTGATGGCGGCAATCAGCATGATGGGTGTGGGGGCAAAGATGGAATCGGTTTCAGGTAGCCTGGCTGGAGAATGCCGTTCGGGCTACCTGAAAGGCGTTTCGGCAGCCGAGCGCTGCAGAAAGTCGAGGTAAAAGCTTTCCAGCGAGGCAAAGCCGAAGCGGCAGGCCGAAAGGCGGTAGCCGCGTTGGTGCAGGGCGGCGAGCAGCGGCTCGGCAGACGGCGTATCGAAGCGGACGCTGCCGTCGGCTTCGCGGCAGCCTTGGAGTTCGGCGAGGTCGCGTTCGGCCAGCGGCGGCTCGGTGCGCACGCTGAGGCTGCCGGCGCTGTTGGCCTGCAGGATGTCCGGCACGCTGCCTTGGTAGATGAGGCGGCCGTGGTGGAGCAGGGCCAGTTTTTGGCATAGCTGCTCGATTTCCTGCAGATAATGCGAGGTGTAGATGACGGTAACGCCTTGGCGGCCCAGTTCGGCCACGCTCTCCAGAATAAAGCGGCGCGATTCGGGGTCGATGCCGACGGTGATTTCGTCGAGAAAAATCATGCGCGGGCGGTTGATCAGGCCGATGGCGAAGTTGAGCCGCCGCTTGAGGCCGCCGGAGAGGTGTTTGGCCAGCTTGCCGCGGTGGGGGGCGAGGCCGGTCTGCTCCAGCAGGCGCTCGAGATGGGCGCGGTCTTTGACGGCATACAGGGCGGCAAAAAATTTGAGGTTGTCCCACACGCTCAACAGCGGATAGAAGGCGAAATCCTGCGGCACCAGCGAAATGCGGTGCCGCTGCGCTTTGCTGAGGCGGCCGAAGGGGATGCCGTCGAAAAAAATCTGCCCCTGCTGCACGCCCTGCAGGCTGGCCAGCAGCGACATCAGGGTGGTTTTGCCGGCGCCGTTGGGGCCGAGCAGGCCGAGGGTTTCGCCTTCGGCAATGTCGAGGTTGATGCCGGTAAGCGCGGGCGCGGCGGCGCCGGGGTAGCGGTGGGACAGCTGTTCGATGCGGATCATGGCGGGCTCGGCTTTCAGGTAGCCTGAGCGGCCAGCCGCCGCCACAGGGCTTCTTCGCGGTCGGCCAGGCGGCGCAGGAAGTCGGCGGTTTCGCGGTAGCCCTCGGGCGAGGGTTTGCGGCACTGGCGCACGCACAGGCTGGCAAACTGACGCCATTCATCGCCGATGGCGGTCATTTCTTCGGAAGCGGCTTGGAAGGCCGGCTCTTGGCAGATGTCGGCGGCCTGTTCGAGAAAGTAGGCGTAGAGATAGCGGAAGCCGGCGCCGCCGGTGCCGATTTCTTCCTGCATGCGCACAATGTGACCTAGATAGAGTTTGCGGTATTTTTCCGGCTGTTTGCCCTCGTCCAGCCGTTCGATGGTTTTGGCCACGGTGCGGATGCCGCGCACGCCGACGAAAAACACGGGCGCCAGCATATGTTTGGCGTTTTTGCGGATGGCGCGGCGCAACAGTTCGGGCAGCTGCCGGCGCCAATCGGACGGCGCTTGGCCGTCTATGGTGTACATCAGCCCTTTGGCGGCCAGTGCGCCTTTGGCGAAGCGGGCGCGTTGGAGGTCGGCGGCGGGGCAGCGCTGCACGGTTTCAAACACGGGGTCGCTGATGAGGTAGTCGCCGCCGTCGCGGCCGTACACGAGCAGGTTGTGGGCGTTGAAGTGGAAGCGCATTTCGGGCGGGAAATAGGGCAGCCAGAACACGGAGGTCTGCAGGCCGACCAGTTTGCCTTCGGCCAGGGCGTCATCCAGCGCCTGCTGTCCGGCTTCGGGCGAGGAGAACTTGCGCATCCGCAAGGGCACCTTTAAAGCGCGGCAGCAGCGTTTGATGATGCCTTTGGGTGCCATGCGGTAGGAAATCAGCGGCATGCCGGCCAGTTTGACCACGGGCACGTAAACAAAGGTGAGCGCCGAGGCGAGGCCGAAGACCAGGGCTTCGTTGAGCGCGTAGCCGTGGCGGGTGAGCAGGGTGGAGACCACGCCGCTTTCGCAGTGGGCCGTGTGTTGGTGGGGGAAGTCTTGCATGGTGCGCTTTCAGGTAGCCTGATCGTCGGGCAGGCGGCGTAGCGCTTCCGGGCTGAGTTGGAAGGCTTGGGCGTATTTGGCCAGCGTGGCGGGGTTCAGCTTGGCAAAGACTTCGGGGCGGAAGTGGCGGCGTATCTGCCAGCGCCACAGGCCGGTGCTTTGCGCCAGCGAGGTTTCGTCGTGGCGGTAGCGGAACATATAGTAGTAGAGCGGGGAGCGCTGCCCTTGTTCCACTTCGCGGCGGGCAGCGGTGGTTTGCTCGTCCAAGTCGGCCACGGCCTGCTCGGTGGCGTAGGCTTCGTCCTGCCAGCCGGTGCTGGTGGCGGCCTGGTATTGGCCGTTGCGCGTGCCGTAGATGATTTTTTGGTGGCCGTGGTAGGTTTTGCTGTTGTCCTGCGGGATGTCGTCAATCTTCATGGCGGGGCTCGTTTGGGCGGTCAGGTTACCTGAAAGGTTCTAGGGCGTGTCGTCACAAAGCGTTGCGGCGGTATTTTTGGTCAAAACCCGCATCTGCGGCGTTATCCCCCAAGGGGACGCAGAAAATGCTCGCAAGATGTCCAATCTTGCTGCGCTTTTTGCCTTGCAGCTGCAGATTTTGCCTCAAAAAACCGCTTCGCAAGCATTATGACGACACGCCCTAAACGGCTTCGAGCAGCATAAAGCAGCTGGAGAAACGGCCGCTTTCGGGAATGTAGCACAGGATTTTCTGGCCGGCCTGCACATTGGCACGGCGCATAAATTCCTCCAGAATGATGTAGATGGAGGCGGAGCCGGTGTTGCCTTTTTCGTGCAGATTGGTGAACCATTTTTCCTGAGCAATCGGCAGGCCGGCGTTTTCCAGGCCGGCGGCCACTTTGTCGCGGAAAAAGCCGGAGGAGTAGTGCGGCAGGAACCAGTCGATGTCTTCGGCGCGCAGGCCGTGTTTGGGGATCAGCGCGGCGAGCGGTTTTTCCACTGTGTAATGGATGATGTGTTCGTTGAGCAGCTTCACATCCTGTTTGATGGCCATCAGGCTGCGTTGTTCGCGCTCTTCCGGCGGCACGCCTTTCCAGCCGGTGAAACTGCCGTCTGCCACTTCGCCGCCGGCATACATGCACACCGGCATTTCGTTGGCATAGGAAAACAGCTCGATCCAGTGGATTTTGAAATTCAGGCTACCTGAAAGCGGCCGGTTACTCAGTGCCGCCGCGCCGGCGCCGTCCGACAGCATCCAGCGCAGGAAGTCTTTTTCAAAGCCGATTTCCGGCTTGGCGGTTGCCAGTTTTTGGTGGTCGATTTCGCTGCGGAAGTTTTCGCCGCGCATCACGGCGGAGGCGGCTTCGGAAGCCACCGCCACCGCCAGATGGTGCTCGCCGGTGCGCACCGCGCGTTCGGCCTGCTTCATCGCGGCCATGCCGGCCACGCAGACGCCGGCGGTGGTCACCACTTCGCAAGGCGGGATTTCGGGCAGCAGGCCGTGCACCATCACGCCCTGACCGGGCATGATTTGGTCGGGATAAGAGGTGCCGCAGGCGAGGCTGGTGATGTCGGCCGGCGCAATGCCTTGGGCCAACAGGCCGCGCACCGCTTCGGCGGCCAGCTCGGTGCTGGTGTGGGTGGCGGCGCGGTTGAGCGGGTCGATGGCGTAGTGGCGGCTGCGGATGCCGTTGGAGCGCAGAATCATTTTTTTCACGCGCGAGGGCAAATCGCCCGCCATGCCCAACACCGCTTCCATCTGCTCGTTGTCCACAGGATCGTTGGGCAGGAAGGCGGCGATGTGGGTGAGGTAAACGTCGGATAAGGCAGTCAAGTTGTGTTCTCTTGTGGTAAGTGGTGTGGTGTCCGCCGGCGGGCAAGGCATTCAGGTAGCCTGCCGGCGGCTGGGTCGGTTCATGTTCAGGCTACCTGAAAATAGGGCGGGCAATTTGCGGCCGCCGTGTGTTTATTCGCCGGAAGGCCAGCTGTAATAGGCTTTTTCGTGACGGATTTTGTCGCGCATCAGGGGGGCGAGCAGGCGTTTGAGCAGGGCGCTCGCCGGCACCACGGTGAGAATGATGGCGATCAGAAACACCACGTAAAAAGCCACCATGGCGCGGCGCAACAGCGGCGAGCGGCGGCCGGCGGCCATAATCAGCTTGCCCCATAAATAAAAGCTGCGGTGGGCGAAGCGTTCGCTGAGAATCAGCTTTTCGTTCACTTTGACGGCGCCCATGCCCTGCAGCAGGGTTTCGTCGAGCGGGCCGCCGCTGCGCAGGCGTTCGGCGATGCGGCGGCCGAAGCGGGCGGCGTCTTCGATTTCGGCTTCGCTGATGCCGGCTTCAGGTAGCCAGGAGGCGGCTTTTTTGCGGCCGGTGAGCATCCACAGCGGGGTGGTGATGAAGCTGGTGGCGCTGCTGCATTGGTCGATTTTGACCACGTTGCCAATCAGGCGGGCTTCGGCCTTTTTCAGCAGTTTTTTGGTTTTTTCTTGTGCCATCAGCCACATATTCCGGCAGCCGATTAAGGTGACGACTGGGGTGTGGCGCAATACTTTCGCCGCTTGCGCAGATTGCAGAAAGGCGGTAATCGGCTGGGCGGGCGAGAGAAACCACACGGTGTAGGCGATGATGACCAAATCGTAACGCTCGCGCGCCAAGCTGAAAGGGCGGTTGGGCGCGGGGCGCAGGTGGACGGTTTCGGGGAAGGTGTTGAAAAAGTCCATAAACCGCCAAGGAAAAGCGAATGGGCGCTCGGGCTGCAAAACCAGCCGCTCGACGTGGATGTCGTCCGCCGCAGCCAAGTCGCGCACGAAGCTGTCGCACAGGCGCGACAGCTGGCCGGTTTGGGAATAAGACACAAGAAGAACGTGTTTGCTCATGGCTGCGGTGGGTGGCGTTCGGGTGAAACCAAGGTAGGCGGGATTCTATTTTCGGCTGTTTTCTTTGTCAAATCAGGGGAGAACGGTTTCAGGTAGCCTTTGGGGCGGCGGGGCGCTTAATCGGCGTCGGGCATTTGAAAATGGCAGCGGGCCACGGCCACCGGTTTGGCGAGATCGGCCTGCCAGGCTTCTACGGCGATGTTGGCGATGCGGCTGCCTTGGCGGGTGAGCAGGCAGCGGGCGTACAGGGTTTCGGGTTTGCCGCTGCGCAGATAATCGAGTGAGAAATCGACCATTTTCGGCAGTTGAGCCAAGTCGGCCTGTTGGAGCAAAAACAGGGCGGCGCAGCTTTCCATAAAGCCGCCGATCAGGCCGCCGTGCAGGGCGGGCAGGAAGATGTTGCCGAGGTTGTCGCGTTTGTAGGGTAGGGCAAACAGCGGGACGCCTTGGCCGTCTTCGCCGCATTGCAGGCCGATAAAGGCGGCGTAGGGCATGATTTCGGCGGCGTGGGCGGTGCGTTCTTGGGAAAGGGTGAATGTGGTCATGATTGGCTCAGCAGGGCATGGAGTTTGGCTTGCTCGGCGGCGGGAACGGGGGTGCGCATAAAGGTGGCGGTGCCCAGGGCGATGGGCTCGTCGGGGTGGTCTTGGTAGCAGATGCTGCGCACGAAGGCCACTTGGCCGGCCAGGCGGTAGCACTCGGCGCGGCTGTAAATGCGGCGGTTGCGCTCGGCGGGGTGCATATAATCGATGCGCATATCGAGGGTGGCGATGATTTCCGCTTTTTCCAAGCGGGCGGCCACGGCGCAGCCGGAGGCGACGTCGATGAGGGTGGTGATGACGCCGCCGTGCACGGTTTGCCGGTCGTGGCGGCCGACCAGTTGGGGCTGCCAGGCTATGCTTAATACGGGGCGGCCGGCGTCGATGTCTTCGTAGCGCAGACCGAGCGCAATGCAGTGGGGCAGGCTGACGTAATGTTGGCTGAGCAGCCGGTAGATTTCGGGATTGTGCGGCATGGTTTGGGATGGGGGGTAAGTGTTCATGGTAAAGGGATAAACGGCGGCCAATTAAACCGAATTGGCGGCGGTGTGTAAAGATGGCGGCGGGCGCACGGCGTCATGCGGCATGGGCGGGTTTGTTTTCAGGTAGCCTGAGCAAGCGATTCCGGATCGGTGTTGGCCGGCGTATCGTGAAGGGTGCCCTCTTGTAACCTGATGTCGATGTCGCCGAAGGCATCGGCCGCCTGCACCACGCACACCAGGCCTTCTTTTACCAATTCCAAAAGGGCGATGAAGTTCACCACCACATAAGCAGCGCCTTCTTCGGGGCGGAACAGTTCGCAGAAGCGGCAGCTGCCTGCTTGCAGGCGGCGCAAAATGCTGCTCATTTGGGCGCGCACCGAAATGGCTTCCTGCACCACGGCATGGCTGCGGTGGTGGCGGGTGCGGGAAAGTATGGCCAGCCAGGCTTGGGTGAGGTCGGCGGTGTGCACCTCGGGCAGTTTGGCGGCCACGGCGATTTCCAGCGGCAGCCAAGCCCAAGCGAAATCGCGGCCGGCGCGGGGCAGGGCGTCCAAGCCTTGGGCGGCGAGTTTCATTTGCTCATAGGCCAGCAGGCGGCGCACCAGCTCGGCGCGCGGGTCGCCGGCTTCTTCGTCTTCCGCAGCGGGCGGTTGGGGCAGCAGCAGGCGCGATTTGATTTCGATCAGCACGGCGGCCATCAGCAGGTATTCGGCGGTGAGGTCCAGATCGCGGGCGTCCATCTGGGCGATGTAGGCCAAATATTGCTCGGTGATTTTGAGCATGGGGATGTCGAGCACGTCGATGTTCTGCTTGCGGATGAGGTAGAGCAGCAGGTCGAGCGGGCCTTCGAAACTGTGCAGCACCACTTGCAGTGCGTCGGGCGGGATAAACAAATCCTGCGGCACGTCGGTAACCGGTTGGCCGAACAACCAGGCCACGGCGGGCGGAGCAGGGGAGAGGCTACCTGAAAGCGGTGGGGCGGCATTCATTTTAAATATCTGCCTTTCAGGTAGCCTGTGCGGCCAAATGCTCGATGGCGGCGTGGGCGCAATGCAGGCCGAAGGCGGCGGTGACCAGCATGCTGGCACCGTAACCGGCGCAAGACAAACCCTGCGGTGCGGTGTCGGCCGCGCAAGCAGCGCCGCTTTGCGGCGGGGTAACGTTTTCGGTGGAAAACACGCAGGGCACGCGCATTTTGTCGCCGCCGCGCGGAAAACCGTAGTGGCGGCGCAGGGTGTAGCGCAGATTGGCCAGCAAGGGGTCGTGGGTCACGCGGCTCAGGTCGGCGCAGGCAATCAGGGCGGGGTGGCGTTGTCCGCCCGCGCCGCCGCTAACCACAAAGGGTTGGCGCTGGCGCACGAAATAATCTGCCATCGCGGCCTTGACGCGGATTTGGTCGATGGCGTCAATCACAAAATCAAAAGGCTGGGCAAACAGTTCGGGCAAATTATCGGCCGTAACGAAATCTTCGATTTCCTGCACGGCGCAAGCCGGATTGATTTGCCGGATGCGCTCGTGCAAGGCGCTCACCTTGGCTTTGCCGAAATCGCTGCTCAGGGCGTGTAGTTGGCGGTTGGTATTGGATTCGGCCACATTGTCCAAGTCGATCAGTGTCAGCGTACCGATGCCGCTGCGCGCCAAAGCCTCCACCGCCCAAGAACCGACGCCGCCCACGCCCACCACACAAACGTGTGCGCTGGCAAAACGCTTGAGGACGGCAGGGCCATACAGCCGGGAAATGCCGCCGAAGCGGCGCTCGGCAGCGGGAGAATGCTCAATCATCTGTTTCAAGTCAAAAAACGGCTAAAAAAAGGATGCGTGGGTACGCATTGGCGGCTATTATACCGTATAGCTGTCTTTGCCAAGCGGGCGGCAGGCCGCCGATGCGGTGTGCGCCGGCGCGGCAGGATGCCTACTTTGCCCTGAGGGGCGTTTATGATAAGGAGAACAACTCATGTATCAACACCTTGCGATCGCCGTGGACGGCAGCCGTACCTCTCAGAACGCTTTGGCCCATGCTTGCGGTTTGGCCAAAATGAACAATGCGGAGCTGACCTTGGTGCACGTGGCCAACCCTGCCGAATACATGGCCACCATGGCGCCGGAATTTCTGCAATACGAAGGCTACGAAGCCGTGGCCACCACTCAGGGCAATAAAATTTTGGAAGCGGCGGCCGAGCAAGCCAAAGCAGTGCTGGGCGCCGATGCCAAAGTTCACCAACATCTGCTGGTCATCAATAAAAACACCCGTGATATGGCCAAGAGCCTGGTGGACTATGCTGCCGAGCAAAAAGCCGATTTGCTGGTGTTGGGCACGCACGGCCGCAGCGGCTTGATGCACTTGCTGATGGGCAGCTTCGCCGAAACCGTGATGCGCGAAACCAGCCTGCCGCTGCTGATTATCCGCCGCGAATCCGATGATTGATTGTTGTTTGTTTGAATAAAATCAGGCTACCTGAAAGGGTTTTCAGGTAGCCTGAGACCTTTGCAAAACCTTCAGATGTGGATGCAGTTCAAGGCGTAGCAGCGCAGCGAGCGTGAACGCCAGGAATCCCTGTGGGACAGACATATCATCTACAAGGCTAAGCAAGCGAGCAGTACCCATAGGGCATAAACGCACAACGCAGAAATGCGCTGCAGATGGGGGTTTTGCAAAGGTCTCGGCTTTTTGGTTGGGAGGTTGTGTTCGGTATTGTGGATATTGCCTCAAAGCTGCTTCACAAGCCTTTTGACAAGGCGCCCTTATCGAAATGTCAATCTGTTGGGAACAGTGATTGATCTCTGAGTAGGTATTTGTCTCTCAGCTCATTTGCGTGCTCCAATGTCTTCTGCCACACGGCTGGAATTTCATTTATTTCCGACTCCATGATGCTGCCGTCTTGATTCCAGGCTGTGGCACTTCCATCAATCTGATTGATTTGAAACACTTTCCTTCCGTCTTCGTGGAAATACAGATAGTTGGTTTTATCATTTAGTGTATTGGCAATCGCAATTGGATTGCCGTTTTCGTAGAAAATTGTTCTGCTCCAACTGTTGCTCCGAGGATCGCCTTCGATGCTCAATGCCAAGCGGCCTTGTTCGTCGTAGTAACCTTTGCGCAATTGTGTACCGTTTTGAATATCGACAAAACTTGTTATCCGGCCTTCGGGCGTGTACCAAATGGTGCGTCCTTCGCTAACGATAACATCAAAGTTTTGTAAATCTTGATCGTTGGGAATCACCACGGCATTGATTTGTTTGGTCTGGTTGTCTTGGTAGAAATCCTGCACCACGGCTTTGCCGTCGGCGTTGCGGCCCAGCAATACGCGGTAATAACCGCCGCGCATCGGCTGCCCGGCCAATTCGCCGTCTGAGCTGTAATAGGCGATGATTTTTCGCTCGCTTTGGCTTACGTGTACCTGTTCGCTTGCGTGGTCGGCAGTAGCGTTTAAAGCTGCGGTATTGGCAGGTATATTATTATAGGATTTGGGCGCAGTGGTAGCGCAAGCGCCCAGCAGGGCAGATAGCAAGGCGGCGGCCAGCAGTTTTTTTGTCACGAGTTATTCCTTGTATTGATGTTTGGTATTGATGTTTGGTACGTTTGTTCGGGCGGTTTCGTATTGAAAGGGTTTTTGAAGGCTACCTGAAAGAG
>NZ_JH164926.1:952279-965049 GCF_000226875.1 Neisseria shayeganii 871 | reverse complement strand
GCAAAGGTCTCAGCCTTTATCGTGAGCAAGAAAACATTATCCGGCTTAGCGCAGATATTTGCGCGTCAGATACTCCGAGCGTTCCAAGGTTTTTCGCAGTGCCGGCACGGCATCGCCGCTTTCCGCTTGGCTGCCGTCTTCCTTCCAAAAGGCTGTATTGCCTTCCGCCTGGTTGACGTGCGCCATTTTGCCGCCGCTCTCATAGAAATAAAGCATATCGATTTTGCCGTTTTGCGTGCGCATCATAAAAACCGGTTTGCCGTTTTCATAAAAACCGGACATGCTCCATTTGTTGCTTTGCTGATCGCCTTCGATGCTCAGCGCCAAACGGCCTTGCTCGTCATAATAGCCGCTGCGCAGGCTTTTGCCGTTTTGAATATCGACAAAATTTGTCACCCGCCCTTCCGGCGTGTACCAAATGGTGCGCCCTTCGGTAACCGCAACATCAAAGTTTTGTAAATCTTTGTCGTCAGGCACCACCACGGCATTGATTTGTTTGGTCTGGCTGTCTTGGTAGAAATCCTGCACCACGGCTTTCCCGTCGGCGTTGCGGCCCAGTAGCATGCGGTAGTAGCCGCCGCGCATCGGCTGTTGGGCCAGTTCGCCGTCGGCGTTGTAATAGGCAATGATTTTTTGCTCGCTTTGACGCAGCTGTTTGCCGGCATAATCGGCAGCGGCGCTTAAGGCTGCGGTATTGGCGGGCACATTGCCGTCGGGTGCAGTGGTGGCGCAAGCGCCCAGCACGACAGATAGCAAGGCGGAGGCCAGCAGTTTTTTTGTCATCAGTGTTCTCCTTATATGATATGAGTTGAGATTGGGAGTTGTAGGGTAGGACGTGTCATCCGGCGAGGGATGGCGGAAGGCTACCTGAAAGCGGGAAAATATGCCAGCGGATTGATGATTTGCTTAAGACTAGGTAGGGTATGACACTTGCAGGTGTGTGGCGCCTGAAAATATGGCTTATCTGGCATCTTATTTGCTTGGAAATTTGACGCTCCCAAGTTTTCGCCAAACTCGGAATACGCTACAATATATTTATGATTTGAAATCAATCTGGTTTCTCTGCAATCCCATGGTTGTATGGTTTTGGCACGCCAATTACCTAGGATTGTTGAGTGAGGGTGTGGATTCAATAGTAATTTTATGAATAAATAAAATCCATAGGTTGTTATATCTATGTAATGGTGCTTCCAATGGTGGTATAGACATATTATTATTATTTTTAATTTATTATTATTTTTTTTAATATATAGAAATTTGGAAAGCTCAGAAATTCATATCTGAAATTAGATTGATTGTAGGTAGGTTTTGTGTAACTGTTGGTCTTGATTTTATTTAAATAAATCATAAAGTAACTATCTAGAATTTATTTTTATTTGGATTGCTTAAATTAAATATTCAACATGTTACTTTTAATTGTATTCCATATCTAAATCTAAGAATCTAGAAAAGTTTTAAAATTAATTGATTAATGCTAAACCTGATGGGAGGCTGTTATGTCTACTGCAATTAAGAAAAAAATGATAAAAACCCCGATGAAATTATTGGCCGCTTTTGTTTTAAGTTGGCCAGCGGCAGCAAGCTCTGCCAATCTAAATATCAGTCAAAGTCCTTTGGCAGGTGTAACAGTCCAGTATGCACCTAATATTGCATTGGCATTATCGGTAGAGTTTCCTACAGCAGGTGCAGCTTATTCACAGAATCAATATACTGCAAACCGTTATCTTGCTAGTGGGCGCGAGCCGACTTTTCGTATTGATCGAGATCTAAAAGTATATTACAACGGCTATTTTGACAACAGGAAGTGTTATAGATTCATAGGTGCGTATGGGGATGGAAGTAGTTATTTTTCTCCTTCATCTGTGGCTCGGACTGATGCGAATGGTTTTGTTGGCTTATGCAATAACAATGGTGTCAAAGATGAGTATAGTGGTAATTTCATGAACTGGATGAGCATGTCTGCTCTGGATATTTTCCGTAGTACCATGACAGGAGGAAATCGTGCACGCGGTGTAGATGCAACATTGGCTAGTTACAGTGCTGGAGATACGGTGAATGCCACGTTTATTCGCCGAGCCAATGTGGTTAGTGGTCAAAATGGGAATATTGGTAATCGATTGAGGTATAGAGGGATTGAGCTGAATAATCGTAATGGTGATAATCCTAATGTGTCTATGATATATCGATTATTGCCGGAATATTATTTGCAGGCGGTATTTCCTGATCCGATGGGTTCTAGTCTGCGTCATATTCGTTACAATAATATGAGTATTCCCCGAGCAGCTGGCTTTGTTTATGAACATAATAACCAATTAGTTTCTAATGACGCTGAATTTGATGATGACACCCTCTATTTTATTAACCGAGGCTTTACCATTCGGCCAGCGCGGCGGATTAAAGATGGTAGCGCTTATAATTATGCTTATTTAGACTTTGATAAAGTCGATAATAATATGCGACACCCTTATGTGGCTGCCATACGAGGAGCTAAAAACAGAGGGTTGAGAAATCCCAAATGGAATTTGCCTGTGGTAGTAGAGGTATGTAAAAGAGACATGCCAGAAAGCAACTGTGTTGCCTATGGTAATAATTTAAAACCGGAAGGACTGCTTCAGAAACATGGACGTGAGCGAAATGCTAACAGTAAACCCATGCGCGTGGCAGCATTTGGTTATTTGAATCTATCTGGTCATACTGTTGATGGTGGGGTGTTGCGCAGTCGAATGAAGTATCTAGATAGAACGGAAACTGTTGGCTCAGTAGTGTATGGCAAGGAGTGGGATGATAGTACAGGTCAATTGGTGATTAATCCGGATAGTTATGATGCAGCACAAAGCGGTGTGAATAATAGTGGCGTCATCAATTATATGAATAAGTTTGGTGATGCAAATGGGTATAAGGTAAATGATCCTGGTTCAGAATTATATTACACTGCTCTGCGTTATTTGCGTAATGGCGGCAATATTTACCAACCGTCATCCATTACAGAAACGATGAAAGATGGCTTCCCTGCTATATTCAACTGGGATGATCCTCTGACCCGTGGTCTTTCAGGTGCGAATAGTGCTGAAGCGCAATGCCGTCAAAATACTATTATTTATATCGGGGATACCAATACTTGGCATGATAACAAACTTCCTAATTTCGGAGTGGCTGGAGCGCCGATAGACAATATTCCTACAGAAACTGCTTTGAAGAGCCTTTTGGTTGCAGAGGGTAAGAGCAATAGTGACTGGAATGCAAACCGTGGTGCTCAGAACTCACCTTCTGGTATGGCGGGATTGGCATTTTGGGCGCGTACTCATGATATCCGTACCGATATTCCGGGTAACCAATATGGAAATAATTTTATTATTGATGTATTGGAAACGGGTGATTCTAAAATGCCGCCTATGAGCACTAGAGGTAATACTTACTATTGGGCAGCTAAGTATGGCGGATTCAATTATCAGCCCGGATCGGTTGATTTGCCCAATGATAATCGCAGTAGTTGGACGGATGATGCGCTGGGTCACAGTAGTGAGCCAAGTTTGTTTGCCGATGGTATGCCTCGGAATTTTGCCGTTGCCAATAATCCGGATAATATGATCGCAGCGCTAAATAAAGCATTCAACAACGCGGGCGCTTATCATGACCCTTCTCAAGCTACCCTTAGTCCTGTAGTGCAATCAGGTGAAGTATTGAATTTAGATGGTGCAGCACGACCGCTTGTCTTGCAGTCTTCTTATAACGGCAGCACTCTCTCGGGTGATGTCATTGCCAGTGAGCTGTCTTATGATGCAACCAGTCGCAGATTGTTATATACAGAACAATGGCGTGCGGCTCCTATTATGAAAACGGATTTTCATAATACCGGCTTTGTTAATCGTAATGTTTATACGCGGTCTGCTTCGGGCTCGACAGTTAAATTTGACGTGGCGAATTTGTCTCAATTTCAAGCAGCTTTAACGCAAAACTCTTCTCCCATTACTGACGCACAGAATTTGGTGCGGTATGTATTGGGTGATCCGAGCCAAGAAGGAAATGGGCTGCGTACACGTACTCAAATTATGGGCACAGTTGTGAGTCCGACGGTGAGACCTATTCTGAAACCTTCAATCAATCCTGTAGGTTGTACCTATAGTAGTACAGCTTTAAACCGCTCTAATTTCTATGCTGTTGCTGCCAATGATGGTATGTTGCACATTTTGGATTCGGCTGGCCATGAAAAATTGGCTTATATTCCATCAACAGCATTACCTAAGTTAGCTGCATACGCGACTCCCGATACCACACATCAATATTTAAATGACGGCTCCCCTGTGTATGCAGAAGTGTGTGATGGTTCTGCGGCTAGGTCAGTCTTGATCGGGACAGCAGGCAGGGGTGGGGCTTCAGTTTATGCGCTGGATGTGACAGATCTAAGTACACCTGGAGCCGGCAACATTATGTGGGAGTTTTCTGATGAAGATGATGCTGATTTAGGATTAACTGTTGCCAAGCCTGTTATTACTAAATCTATTTCCGGTACGCCTTTGGCAATTTTAAGTAGCGGGTACAATAACGGTAGTAATAAAGGTCATATTTATATATTGGATATTACCAAATCTACTGGTACTCCGTGGATATTGGGTACTAATTATTGGAAAGTTGAATTAGGCAATGCTGGTGTCGGAGAAGTCTTTGTTTACGATAGTAATAAAGATGGTGTGCCAGAAAGTATCTTTGCTGGTGATCTAGATGGTAAGATTTGGCAGGTGAACTATACTTCGGGAATTTGGACGAACGCACATCCCGGTGGTTTATTTACGCCCTCTACTGTCCGTCCGATTACCGGTGCTCCTTATGTACAGCAAATTGGCCGAAAAACATATCTGGTAGTTGGTACAGGGCAGTATCTGAATGAGGAGGGATTTAGTCATACGGCACAAAATTATGCTTATGGCTTGCTGTTAGATGGGAATCCAATTCATGAGCATGATTTATTGGAACAAAGTATTACCACAGTTAATCATAGTCTTGACAATGGTACTAAAACACTACATGAAATAACTAAAAATGAAATCAATGATATTCATAAAGGCTGGAAACTAAGATTATTAGCAGGACAAGCAATTGTGGCACCGGCTGGTATACGTGCAGATAAAGTAGCAGAGTTTGTTGCGGTACGCCGTGTTTCAAACAGTACGAACATTTGCGCAGTAAATGGTGCAACCAGTATTATTTCAATTGATGTTCAAAATGGTGGTCAGTATGACGAACCAATTTTTGATACCAATGGTGATGGAGTATTTGACCAGAATGACTTGCTTGGAGGTATGCTGGAAATTCATGGTTTGGTTTCTCCTCAATATGTTATTAGGAAAATTATGGCTAATGGCCAAGAAATGACCGTGCTTTTACTGGCAGGTGATACCGGTAGATTTGAAATTATCTTGAACCCCCTTATCGGTAAACCATATCTGCGCAGATTATCATGGCGTGAAATTTTCCAAACCGGAATTTGAGGTTTTAGGAGCCATTTACATTTAGCTGATGTAGCGTTTTTCAGGAAAGATCTAAGCCCTACGAAGTAAAAAATATGGGAAGATTGGATATCTTGCCAACATTTTTGCCTCGTAGGGCGTAGCTATTTATCAAAAATATCGCCATTAGGCGAGTCATCAATAGAGCTTAAGTTGTTGTCCCGCCATTAGCTGGCACGGACTCATTCTAAACTATTCAGGCTGGTCACCCCACTGTTTGCAGATGAATTCATAGGGCGTGAGTCTCTTCGAGGTCTTGAGCCTGTGGCTGAAGTTGTAGGCGTTCATGAAGTTGATCAGATGCCGGTATAGCTGTGCGTGGCCGTCGTCATGAAAGCGCTTGACTTCAGTTTGAGACCTTTGAAACCCTTCAGATGTGGATGCAGTTCAAGGCATAGCAGCGCAGCGAGCGCAGACATATCATCTAGATAGGCAAGTGAGCGAGCAGCGCCCAATGCAGAAATGCGCCGCAGATGGGGGTGAAATGATCTCAGTTTGTGAATCAGATGCCGTTGACGGTAAGCACCGTGTGAATGAGGTGGGGCACGGCATTCATCAGTTTGCGCAGAAACTGCGCTACCACCCTCTTGGTGGAGGGATTATGCAGTTCGGCAAAAGCAAACTTGGCAGTTCTGTCAATGGCAACAAACAGGTAAAGCCTGCCTTCGGTGGTATGCACCTCGGCTATATCGACATGAAAGTAGCCGATGGGATAGCGCTTGAAGCGTTTTTTGACGGGCTTGCCGGTCTCTGGTTCAGTCAGTCTGGAAATGCTGTGACGTTTCAGGCAGCGGTGCAAGGATGAACCGTCAGATGCGGGATGGTAGGCTGTAAGGCATACAGAAAGTCATCCAGCGGCAGCAGGGTATGCTGGCGGAAAGCAACAATGGTCGCCATCTTTCTCGATGGACAACACGGTAGAGCGCGGTTGCTTGGGTGGTGCTTGAGTCCGGTAGGTAAGTCGGTTACCGAGGTGCGTTTTTTCCACTTGGTCAGCGTTCTCAGGCTCTCTTGACTACATTGTATTGCTCGACGGCTTGCCTCTGTCGTGGTGGCGCTTGCATGAAGAACTTGTCCCGTGGTGTTTCCTTCCATTCGGGGAAGAAAATGGAACGAACTATTAAAGTCTGAGACTATACATCATTGGTTGTGGCTTTGTGTGTATTGAAGCTTACATAGACATTTGATTTGGTTTCCCAGTCCTTCCTGTCCGCCCAAGTTAACAGTTTCAAATTAAAACGTATAGCCGGTTTGCAGTTCTTCGTCGCCCACCAGCTCGAGCAGCAGTTCATAGAACGGCGCTAAGGCCGCGTAGCGGCGGGTGGTGCGGCGCAGGTAGTTGAGGAAGCGCGGGATTTCGGGACGGTATTTGTCTTTGCCGTCGCGGTGCCACAGGCGGGCGAAAATGCCGGCCACTTTGAGGTGGCGCTGTACGCCCATCCATTCGAAATCGCGGTAGAAGACATCGAATTCGGCCGGTACCGGCAAGCCGGCGGAGCGGGCTTTTTCCCAATAGCGCACGGCGATGTCGATCACGAATTCTTCTTCCCATTCGATAAAGGCATCGCGCAGCAGGGAGACCAAATCGTAGCTGATCGGGCCGTAGAGTGCGTCTTGGAAGTCGAGCACGCCCGGCCGGCCTTGGGTGAGCATCAGGTTGCGCACGATGAAATCGCGGTGTACGAACACCTGCGCTTGGGCATTGAGCACGGGCAGCAGGGCGGCCAAGCCTTGCTGCCAGAGCTGTTTCTGCTTGAAGTTCATGTTGCGGCCCAGTTCTTTGGCCATAAACCAGTCGGGAAACAGCTGCATTTCACGCCGGAACACGGCTTCGTCATACACGGGCAAAACGTCGGGCCGGCTCGATTTTTGCAGCTCCACCAGCGTATCTACGGCGTCGAGCAGCAGCAGTTGATGCATTTCCGGCCGGGTATCGTGTTCGAGGGCGGCCAGATAAGGCACGCGGCCGAAGTCTTCCAGTGCGGCAAAGCCTTGCGCGGTGTCGTGGTGGAAGACCTGCGGCACATGGACGGCGGAGAAAATATCGCGCACCTGCAGATAGGGTTCGATGCTCATTTTGTCGGGCGGGGCATCCATGCAGACCACGGTGCGGCCGTCGCCAAAGGTGGCGCGGAAGTAACGGCGGAAGTCGGCATCGGCGGCGGCAAAGGCCAGCGTGAAGTCTTGTTCGGGATAGCGCTGCCGCAGCCAGTTTTGCAATTCTTTTTCTCGTTGCATGATGGTTTTCGGTGGGAATCGGGTTAAAATACGCGCCATTTTACTGGCAAAACCGAAATAGGGTGATTCTTTTGCTCCGTTTATTCCGACCGAATCCCGTGGCTGTGGCCGTGTTGGCCGCTTGGAGTCTCACCGGCAGCCTGGCCGCCGCGCCCGTGCCGCTGGCTCAGGAAGGAGTGCGCTGCGACAGCCCGGATGCCCCCAAGCATCTGATTGAGCCAATAGGTACCGATGCGGGAAATGCGCCCGCAGACGGCGCCACCCGCATTGAGGCAGAACGGGTGGCCGGCCAGAGCGATGTACGGGTGCGGGCGGAAGGTGATGTGGTGGTCTCGCGTGACGACCAGGTGATTCGGGCCGATTGGATCGACTACCATCAACCTCAGGAAACCGTACGGGCGGGGGAAACCTTCACCTTGGAGCAAGGCAGCGGCCGCGTCAGCGGAGAAGCGTTGACCTACCGCTTGGACACCCATCAGGGCGAAGCGAAAAATGCCCGTTTCGAGTCCGACGACGGCGAACGCCGTTTTCAGGGCAGCGGCGAAACCGTGCGGGTAGAAGGTGAAAACCGCTACCGCTTAGAGAACGCCCGCTTCAATACCTGCAACCCCGGCGACGAAAGCTGGTACATCCGTGCATCCAGCATCGAAGCCGATTATGACCGCAATGTCGGCGTGGCGCGTAATGCGGCATTGGTTTTGGGCGGCGTACCCGTGTTTTACACCCCTTGGATCGATTTTCCGCTCAACGGCAACCGCAAAAGCGGTTTTTTGGTGCCGACGGTGAGCATAGGCTCGGACGGCGGCAGCGTGTCGCTGCCTTATTACTTCAATCTGGCGCCCCATTACGACGCCACGCTCACGCCCACGCTGTACACCCGCCGCGGCCTTCAGGTAGCCGGACAGCTGCGCTATCTGCAGCCCGACTACCGTGGGCAGCTGGATGTGGCCGTTTTGCCGAACGACAGGCTCAGCCGCCACGACACCCGTGCCCAGGCCGACTGGGTGCACCAACACCAATTCAGCCATACCCTCAGCGGCGGCATCGATTTCCATCAAGTCTCCGATGACGATTACTACCGCGATTTCTATAAACGCAACGACATCGCCACCAATGTCAACCTCAACCGCCAGGCTTGGCTGAGCCACCAAACCCGTTTGGGCGGCGGCCGCCTCGACAGCTATCTGACGGTGCAGAAATACCAGACACTGGCCAATGCCGACGGCTACGAAGACGCGCCCTACGCCCTGTTGCCGCGCCTAATCACCCAGTGGTCGCGCAACCTGCCCTATGCCGACGTGAGCGTTTACGGCCAATTCAGCCGCTTCAGCCACGATTGGAAACAGCAAGGCAGCCGTTTGGTACTCAGTCCGGCGATACGCGCTGAATTCAACCGCCCGTGGGGCTATTTGCGCCCCAAATTCCAACTGCACGCCACCTATTACGATTTGGACAGCTCCGGCGGCAAACCGGCCCGTTCGCTCAGCCGCGTGTTGCCGATTGTGAGCGTGGACGGCGGCCTGACCTTCGAGCGCCAGGCCGGCTGGCAGGGGCGGCGATATGTGCAGACCTTGGAGCCGCGCCTGTTTTATGCCTACATCCCCACCAAAGAGCAGGAAGACCTGCCCTTGTTCGATACCGCGGAAAACAGCTTCACTTACAGCCAGCTGTTCCGGGAAAACCGCTTTTCCGGCCACGACCGCATCAATGCCGCCAACTTTCTCACCACCGCCGTGCAAACCCGTCTTTACAATGCGGATAACGGCGAAGAGCGGCTGCGTGCCGGCATCGGCCAACGCCTCTATTTCAACCGCGACGATGTGGGCTTGGAAGGCCGGCGGACACGGCGCGGCAGCGGGCGCTCCGATGTGTTGGCGTTTGCCGACGGCCGCCTCACCGACAGCATTTGGGTGAACGGCGATGTGCATTACAACACCACGCTGAATGTAGCCGACAAATACAACCTCGGCCTGCGTTACAGCCCCGAGCCGGGCAAAACCGTCAGCATGCGCTACCAGTATCGTCGCGACGGCGAGATTTACGACAATATCTACGGCAAAGTCCGGCAGGCCGATGTGGCTTTCCAATGGCCGGTGAGCCGCAATCTGTATCTGGTCGGCCGCCACAGCTATTCCTTCACCGAGCGCAAACCGGTGGAGCACTTGCTGGGCATGGAATACATCAGCAGCTGCGGCTGCTGGAGCTTCAGCGCCGTCGGCCAGCATTATGTGACCGGCGTAAACTTGAGCAAAAACGCCGTATTCCTGCAATTGCGCTTGCGCGACTTAAGCAGTTTGGGCAACAATCCGCTCGAACCCCTGCGCCAGTCTGTGCCTGGCTACACCGATATCGAAGAGGTAAACCGCAAATGAAATTGAAAAACCTGTGTTTGGCTTTGGGCCTGAGTCTGTCTTTTCAGGTAGCCTCTGCCGACGCCGTGCGTCCGGTGGACAGCATCGTGGCCGTGGTGGACAACGAAGTCATCACCCAACGCGAGCTTAATCAGGCCGTCGCCTACAACCGCAGCCAACAAGACCGCGACACCCGCCTGTCCGACCAAGAGCTGCAGCGCCAATCGCTGATGCAGCTGGTCAACCAATCGCTGCTGGTGCAGGCCGGCAAGCGCAACAATGTACATGCCGGTGATGCCGAAGTAGAGGCCGAAATCGCCCGCATTGCCGCCGCCCGCCGTCAAAGCGTGGCACAGTTTGAAACCGCGCAAATGCGCTTGGGCATCGACCGCCGCGGCCTGCGCCGCCAAGTGCGCGACAGCCTGATCGCGCAAAAAGTGCAGCAAAACCAAATCATGCGCGAAGCCAGGGTCAGCGATGAAGAAGTGGAAGCCGTGATTGCCCGCAATCCCGGTGCCGCCCTGCCCGAAGCCGAGCCGAAACCGCAATACCGTGCCCAACACATTTTGATTACGGGCGACGGCGAGCGCGCCCAGCGCCTGGCCTTGCAAGTGGCGCAGGAAGCGCGCAGCGGTGTGGATTTCGCCCAACTGGCCCGCCAGTATTCGCAAGACACCAGTGCCCAACAAGGCGGTGATTTGGGCTGGATGGCTTCCGGCGAAACCGTGCCGGAATTCGAACGGGCGATGAGCGCGCTCAAGCCCGGCGAAGTCAGCCGCCCGGTGCGCAGCCAATTCGGCTGGCACATCATCCGCTTAAACGAAGTGCGCACCCCCAACTCCCGCGAAGACCGCATCCGCGCCGGTGTGCGTGAAGCCTTGGTGCAGGAAAAATCCCAAGCCGCCATGCAGCGGCTGCTGCAACAGCTGCATCAGGGCGGCTACGTTTCCATCCGTATGTAAGCAGCCGAAACAGGCTACCTGAACGCCGGCTGCGTTTCAGGTAGCCTGAGTCCTTTGCAAAACCCTCATCTGCGGCGTATTTCTGCGTTGCGCGTTTATGCCCTAAGGGTACTGCTCGCTCACTTGCCTCTCTGTATGATAGGTCTGTCCCACGCGGATTCCTGGCGTTCACGTTCGCTGTTCTGCTACGCCTGGAACTGCACATCCACATCTGGGGGTGTTGCAAAGGTCTCGTCTTTTTACAGCGGCCGCCCGCCGGATTCAGATTGTCCAGGCCACCTTCTTCCCAACCGTTCTTTCAGAAAGTGCCGTATGCGCCCTCTTGTTGCCGCCATCCGACTGGCTCATCTGCGCCACAATTATGAAACCTTGAAAACCATTCACGGCGGCCGCCTGTTGGCCGTGGTCAAAGCGAATGCCTACGGACACGGCGCGGTACGCTGTGCGCGGGCATTGGCCGATTTGACCGACGGCTTTGCCGTGGCCACGCCGGCCGAGGGCATCGAATTGCGCCAAGCCGGCATCGAAAACCCGATCGTGCTGCTCGAAGGCGTCTTTGAAGCGGCAGAATATGCCGAGGTGGACGCCTACCGTTTGTGGCCAGTGGTGCAGACGCAATGGCAGCTGGAAAGCCTGCTGGCCCACCCGTGGCAGCGGCCGGTCAGCGTGTGGTTGAAAATGGATTCCGGCATGCACCGCGCCGGTTTTTTCCCGCACAATTTCGCCCCCGCCCATCAGGCGCTGCTGCAAAGCCCGCACGTGGCCGATATCGTGAACATGAGCCACTTCGCCCGTGCCGACGAACCGGATCACCCGATGACCGCGCAACAGATGCAGGCTTTTGATACGGCAGTGGCCGATTTATCCGGCGCCTGCAGTCTGGCCAACTCGGCCGGCATACTGGCCCACCCCGCCGCGCGGCGGGATTGGGGACGGGCCGGCATCGCCCTCTACGGCATCGAACCCTTCCCCGGCGCGTGCGCCGATCTACGCCCGGTGATGCGCCTGAGCAGCCGCGTGTTTGCCGAGCGCACCCTGCAGCCGGGCGAACCGGTGGGCTACGGCGCGGCCTTCGTAACCGAACACTCCACCCGCGTCGGCGTGGTGGCCTGCGGTTACGCCGACGGCTACCCCCGTGCCTCGGGGAACGGCTGCCCGGTGACCATCGACGGCCATGCCGGCCGCATCATCGGACGGGTGAGCATGGACATGCTGACCGTGCAGTTGGACGACCACCATCAAGGCGTCGGCAGCGAGGTCGAACTGTGGGGCGACCGCGTATCGGTGGCCGAAGTGGCCGAACGTGCGGGCACCATCGCCTACGAACTGTTGTGCAATGTGAAGCGCGCCACCTTTGTGTATCAGGAATAAAGCCAGCTGCAGAATAAAGAAAAAGCACGCCCTCCGGCGTGCTTTTTTGCGTCAGGCTACCTGAAAAGCTGTGGCGTATGTTATAGCTAACTAAAATAAGAAACGTCCGACAACATTTCAGCTAAACAAGCATGCTCTGAAGCGATTTTCCGTAATTCCCGTTTAAAATTTGCCCACACTTTTTCAATCGGATTGAGATAGGGCGAATACGGAGGAAGCGGCAAAATCATGTGCTTTCCTTTCTGCGCCATTTCGCGTAACACCGCCATTCTGAGACCTTTGCAAAACCCCCCAAAAATCCTCTAAATTTCCACCGACACAAGTTTCGGGAATTCAGAGGATAT
>NZ_JH164926.1:944042-951428 GCF_000226875.1 Neisseria shayeganii 871 | reverse complement strand
CTCTAGGCACTTTAAGGGGATTTGGGGGTGGGTTGTCTGCTTTTGACGCCAAAACAGCCGGAACAGGATGAAAGATGTTCCGGCTGTTTGTTGGGCTGGGGTTTTGCAAAGGTCTCAGCCTGTCTCCGGCATACCTTACGCAGAAAGCGATAGGATCGGATGTGCCGTACAATCCTCATCAAGCGGATGCAGCCCCTTGGGATGATTTGCCGGGCGGCGCAATCAGCATCCGAACAATCTCTCCGTCCGTCCGCCCCAAATCATGTTGGTAACGAACAAACACCCCGGCCTGTAGGCGGGCGAAGTATGCCGCCCGTTGTACGGTCAATGCCTTTCTGGCTTGTTTTGTGATTTTGCGTTTGGCCGAGTTTTGAAACAACCGTGCACCGACAGGATAGGCACCACACAGATACTCACCCGGATAGATGAGAATATCCGTGGGAATCTCGTAGTCATGCGCACGAAACTCGACCTCGAAGCGAACCCACCGGCTGGCTTTGTCACCCAATTGACGCCCTTTTTCGTAAATCCTCGCCAATTTTGCGCCATAGCGGGAGCCGATATATAAGGTTTTCCCGCTACCGTCTTCGTTCTCCCATGCCGTTCCCCGTTTCTCACATTTTGGCTGTTTGCCGTTACGGTACAGCAAGTGGCGGTAATCTACATAAGCGGGCTCCGGTGTATGCTTCTTGAGGCTTTTGCGAAGGCTTGCAGTCTGCAGGCAGGCATTGGTTGCCGCCTGTTGTAGAGAAGGCTATCAAGAAATTAAATCATTTTTAGAAGAAAAAATAAAACCCCGAGAAATTCTCGGGGTTTTGAAAATTGGCACGCCCACGGGGAATCGAACCCCGGTTACCGCCGTGAAAGGGCGATGTCCTAACCGCTAGACGATGGGCGCGGATGTTTCATGGCGCACCCGGAGCGATTCGAACGCCCGACCCTCTGGTTCGTAGCCAGATACTCTATCCAACTGAGCTACGGGTGCGCTGTGAAGTTCGTAATTATATGGATTCGTTTTTTTTTGGTCAAGCCCCTTGCCAAATTTTTTCGCCGGACTGCCTTTGTTGGTGGATATGGGCGCATATCTACTGAGGGAGCAGTCCGACAATTGGCACCGTAGCGCTTAGAAAGTGAAACGCAGGCCGGCGCGCAGCGAGCGGCCGGGCAGGGGAGCCAGGTATTTTAAAGTGGAGTTGTGCGGACGCGCTTCGACATTGCCGAGGTTACGTGCGTCCAAAAACCATTCCAAGCTGCGGTGTTCGTTGAAATGGTGGGTGTAGCCGAGGTAGGCATCCCACAGGTTGTAACCGCCCAAATCCACTTCTTCGTTGATGACTTTGCCGCGATGGCGCTGTGCGGTGTAGCGGGTCAGGCTGGTGGCCAGCTGCCAGCCGCTTTTCTGCCAGCTGAGACCGATGCCGTAGCGGGTGGTGGGTAGGCCGGGCATATAGGCGCCATCTCGTTGGTAGCGCAGATAGCGTTTCCACGCTTCCGGGTCGCGGGGGTCTGCATTCGAGGGCTGGTCTACCGGTCGGTTTTTGACCCAGTCGGCAAACAAACGGGTTTCCAGCAGGCCGTATTTGCCCAGGTCGAAATATTGTTTCCACTCCAACTCAATGCCGTGAATACGGGTGTCGCCTTGGCGCCATTCTTTGTAGGGGAGGCCGTCTCCTTTGCTGGTGCCGGTTTGGCCGAGGTAGATGTAGTCTTTGAAATCGGTGTGGTAGTAGTTGGCGCGCAACTGGGTTTGCCGCCAGTTCAATTCGCCGCCGAATTCCCAAGTGCTGGCGGTTTCGGGGTTGAGACGCGGATCACCGTGTTCGTTGGTGAGGATGGCGAAGTGGCGGTTGCTGGCAAACAGTTCGTTGACTTCGGGGGCGCGCTGCGAACGGTTGTAGCGAATACCGAAGCTCGCTATCTCAAAGGGCGACCATTTGAGAGCGGCTTGCTGGCTGTTGAGGCTGTATTCGCGCTGGTTGAGGTCTTTCAGGTAGCCTTCTGTCAAACCGCGGCCGGGTTGGTAGCCGTCCAGCAAGGCTTGGTGTTTGACCCGGCCGTGGCGCCAGCCCAATTCGGCTTCCCAGTTTTGCCAGCGGAATTTTTCTAGGGCAAACAGGGCGTACTCGCGGGTTTTGGTGTCGGGCATATAACGGTCGGGGCCGCTGCTGTCGATGCGGCGGTGGCGCCAGTCTAGGCCCAAGGTGCCCTGCATAAAGGCAGCAGGGCGGTGGTTGAATTCGACGCGCGCTTGTTGGCTTTGGCTGTTGAGGCTGTTCACGAAATGGCGGCCGAGATATTCGCGGTTGTTGGCATCGGTATGGGCGATGCGGAAGCGGATGTTGTCCAACCAGGAAACTTGCGGCCGGTACAAGCCTTCTGCCTGCCAGCGGGTTTGATCGGCATCGATGTTGACCGGCTGGATGCCGTTGCCGTCGCCGCTGCGGGTGGCGAGGGAAGCATAGCCGGGTACGCCGTAGCGGTTCAGGTAGCGGCTGAGGCCGATGCCGACGTGGCCGCGTTCGCCGATATAGCTGACGCCGGCGGAGAGGCTTTGCAGGTGCATATGGCTGTTGGTAAGTTTGCCGTACTCCACCGGGGCGGCGTCTTGCAGGCTTTTCAATTTGCGTGAGATTTGTGGCGGCAGGGCAGGATCATAATCGGGATTTTGAGTAAACCAGCTAGGCGGGCGCTTTGAGAAGTTTTGATATATGTCTCCTTTAAGCGCTAAACCCTCACTCTTTCTCCATGCTTCACCTTCAATGAGATAATTTTTATGAACATATTGGTAATTACGTTTGTCAAATATTTCATTTTCCTTGATGTCTGCCTCTACTTGACATAAGCCACGCAAAGGCGAATTAAACAGAATTTCATCCGGGTTGTAGCAGGCTCCGGCTTTGCTATCGCCTGGAATGCGGTAGGAAGAAATTTTGCTGTTTTGTCCGTCGAGGTGCCAGGCGAAGTTGCCCACGTTGCCGTCTAAACGGAAGATTTGACTGTTTGGGGTGTTGTCGCCGCCGCTGATTTCCACTTTGCCGCCGAAATCGCGTTCAGGTAGCGTGTCGGGAATCAGGCGGGTTTCCACATCCACCGCGCCGCCCACGGCGTTGCCGCCGTAGAGGACGGCTGCGGAGGATTTGCGTACGGTGATTTTGTCGGCCAGAAACGGTTGTACCGGGGTGGGCAGATTGCCGCTGATGGCGGACAAATCGGATACGCCCAAGCCGTTTTCGCTGATGTACACGCGCGGGCCGGTCAGGCTGCGGATTTGCGGCAGGCCGCCAGCGGGGCCGAAGTTGTGGTTGTGCACACCGGTTACTTGTTGGACGGTTTCTCCTAAGGATGCGGCGCGGGTGCGTTGGAGTTCCGGTTCGGATAAGGTGGTTTTGGTGCCGTTGTCGATGTGTTCGCTGCGCAAAGGATAGCTGCGGCCTTGAACGTCGATATCGGGCAGCTGGGTGTCGTCGGCTGAGGCCAAAGCAGGCAGGGCTAGGATGAAGGCACAATAAAGCGGGCGGAGGGGAAAAGCAGAATTCATAAGATTTATATAAATTAAAAAGGATTAGGTAAAAGAAATTACTTAAAGATGAATTTAATTGATATATTATAACATATAGGAATGGGTGCGCTCAGTGGTTTGCCCTGAGATAAATAGAGCAATCAAACTTTTATATATAAAGGTAAAGTGAATCGAGATTTAAAGGGGGCGTGAGATTTGCAAAGAACAGATGTGAATGCCGCTCAAGACGTGGCAGCGCAGCGAACGTGAATGCTAGGAATCCCCCGGTGGGATACGACGGGCAAGCGAGTTGATCAGTAACTCTAGGGCATAAACACACAACGCGAGACCTTTGCAAAACCCCCAGATGTGGACGCAGTTCAAGGCGTAGGTAGCAGCGCAGTGAGCGCAGACATATCACATAGATCAGCAAGCGAGCGAGCAGCGCACAATGCAGAAATGCGTCGCAGATGGGGGGTGCAAAGGTCTTAGGCTACCTGAAAGGGTTTCAGGTAGCCTGTTTTCGTTCGGTCACGCCGCTTATTGTTGGTCGCCGTTGGGCAGCGGGCCGTCTAAATACCAGCTGGTGCGGTCGGCGAGGTTGCGCCAACGCTCGCGGTGGCGGTTTGGTTCGTCTTCAAACATATTGGCGCCGGTAACGGTTTTCTGCCGTCCGCTTAGATAATTGGTGCTGACCAGGGTTTTCTCGCCGCTGTTGCGCATATACGATACCTGATCCAAGCCGATGAGTCGGAAACGCCGGCCTTCCAAGCGGAAGGTATAGGTATTGTTTTGCACGCCCCAGCTGCCGCAGCTGAGCCAATAATGCAGCATCACCGTCAGGCGGCCGTCTTTGATGCCGATGCCGCCTTCTTCCAGCGGGTCTTGCAGGCAGGGTGTTTCGGTGCTGCCTGCCGGCGGCAGCCAGTCGCGGTTGGACGCGGCCAGTTGATAGCCTTGGCCTTGGCGCAAAAACACCAGCAGCTGGCGCGGGTTGGTGTCGAGTTCGGAAGCGCCCAGCCCTTCGTTGCGCACCATCTTGGCCGGGTCCTGGCCGCGGACGACGATGACGGCATCGGCCCGGCCGTCGCCGTTCAAATCGCCCTCGGCGCTGTAATCCAGCTTCCAACCCTGCGGCACCAACGCGGAAAAATCAGCTGCTTGTGCCGGCGCGGACAATATGGGCAGCAGCATGGCGAGCATCAGCGGACGTTTCATTTTGTTCTCCTTTGCTTCATCAGATCACACAGAACGGCCAGTATAAAACCTTTGTCCGGTAAGGGCAACGGACTGCGACCTTAGCAAAATTACTCTCCCTCCTCAGACCACTCACGGCCAAATACAGCATTTCGGCTGTTTTTGGCATGCGTATCCTTTCTGTATTTCTTTAGCCACCTAATCGTCAGTCAGCCGACATAAAACTTTCGTAAAGCCCCCTGATGGGACGCTGTTTAAAGCGTAACAGCGCAAGCAGAAGACATATCATCTAGACTAGATAGGCAAGTGGGGGGCAATCTGCCCAGGTCATCAGCCCACAACACAAAAGTGTCTGTAAGCGGGGGGTGTTAAGGTTTCAGGCTGCCTCTTAGAAAATGATGGACTGAAAGACAAGTCATTCTGAGAAAAACAAAAAACTCAAGACAGAAATCAGCAAAATATCCAAAACCGTGTGCTACGGTTGTAGATGTTAGGTAATTTCGGGCCTTAGAAAGTCTCAAAGTGTTGCGTGCAGGCTAAACGGTGTGCTTCGGGTGATGCTGTTGTTGGTGTTTCACCACGTTCATACCGGCGGCCACCAGGCTGCCAATGTCGGCCACATTGGCAGGCAGAATCAGGGTGTTGCCTTCTTTGGCCAGTTTGGCGAAGGCTTCCACATATTGTTCGGCCACTTTCAGGTTGACCGCTTCGTTGCCGCCGGGCTGGCGGATGGCTTCGGCCACCATGCGGATGGCGTCGGCGCTGGCTTGCGCCACCAGGCGCAGGGCCTCGGCTTCGCCTTGGGCGCGGTTGATTTGGGCGACTTTCTCACCTTGGGAAGCGTTGACGGCAGCTTGGGCTTCGCCTTCGGATTTTTTGATGTCGGCTTCGCGTTCGCCGGTGGCGAGGTTGATTTGTTCGATTTTCAAGCCTTCGGATTGGGCGATGCGGGCGCGCTTTTCGCGTTCGGCGGTAATCTGCGCCTGCATAGAGCGCAGGATTTCCTGCGGCGGCACCAGGTCTTTGATTTCGTAACGCAACACTTTTACACCCCAGGAAACGGCGGCTTCGTCGAGCGAGGCGACCACGGTGCGGTTGATGTCGTCGCGCTCTTCAAAGGTTTTGTCCAATTCCATGCGGCCGATGACGGAGCGCAGGGTGGTTTGCGCCAGCTGGGTGATGGCGGTGATGTAGTTGCTGGAACCGTAGGAGGCCAGTTTGGCATCGGTTACCTGAAAGTAGATGATGCCGTCTACGGTGAGCTGAGTGTTGTCGCGGGTGATGCACACTTGGCTGGGTACGTCGAGCGGGATTTCTTTCAGCGAGTGTTTGTAGGCCACGCGGTCGAGGAAGGGGATGAGGAAGTTGAGGCCGGGCTTGAGCACGGCGTGGAAGCGGCCGAGCCGTTCGACCACGTGGGCTTCCTGCTGTGGCACCACGCGGAAGGCTTTGAAGCCGAATACGGCGAGGACGATAAATAGGATTAGGGGTAGGCTCAACCATTCCATGATGTCAGTTCTCCTGTGGGGTCAGAATCAGCACATTGCCGTCTTTGCCGGCAATGCGGGCGGTTTGCCCGGCTTGGGCGGGGAAGTCGGCACGCGCCTGCCAGGGTGCGCCGCGGTATTGCACCAGCCACAGGCCGTTGGCTTGTCGGCTGTGCAGGATCACGGTGTGGCCGATGTCCAAATCGTCATCGCTTTTCTCGGCGGGGCTGCGGTGGTGGTTTTTGCGCCAGCGGTAAACGCAGAAGATGCCCACGGCGGAGAGCAGTACGGCCACGGACAGCGACACCTGCCAGCCGGCGTCAAACAGGCCGGCAGTGAGGCCGGCGCCGAGCAGCGAGGCAGCCACCACCAATAGATAGACGGTGCCGACAAACATTTCCAGCACAAACAAAACGGCAGCGGCGATCAACCAATACATCATCAGCGAATTCCTTGTGTGGGCGGTGCAATATCCGCAATGTAAAAGACGGGCCGGCTTTTGGCAAGCAGGGCTACCTGAAAGGATGGGTGTCAATTGGCCTGAAATGTCGAAATTCTCCGAGTTGTTTGCACCACAGTCTGAGATCTTTGCAAAACCCAAGCCAACAAACAGCCGGAACATGCTTCATCATGTTCCGGCTGTTTTTGCCTAAAAAGCAGACAAGCTACCCCTAAATCCCCTTCAAGTACCTCATCATGAGGCGCTGCCTGCCTGTTCAGGCAGCCATAGGCACACGTATCCTGTTGGCCGCCTTCAACAGGTTCACACACATCGCTTTCAGGTGGCTTTGCGCCCTCACTTTGCTCAAACCAAAATAGGCTGCCCGGGCATGGCGGAATTTGCGGTGCAAGGTACCGAAGCTTTGTTCCACCACATAGCGCACTTTCGCCAGCCGGCCGTTGCGGACTTTTTGTCCTTGGCTTAACGGTCGGCCACGGTGTGCTTTTTGCATGACGCCGTCTTTCAATCCCCATTCTGAGACCTTTGCAAAACCCTCATCTGCAGCGCATTTCTGCGTTGTGTGCTGCTCGCTCGCTTGCCTATCTCCATGATATGTCTGCCCCACAGGGATTCCTGACGTTCACACTCGCTGCGCTGCTACGCCTTGAACTGCATCCACATCTGGAGGTTTTGCAAAGGTCTCAGCCTGCTAAATATTGCCGGTTTTCTTGGCTGTCGTAGCCTTTATCTGTAGAAATTAT
>NZ_JH164926.1:938286-943620 GCF_000226875.1 Neisseria shayeganii 871 | reverse complement strand
TTTCTACACTTTATCCGCATAGACGGTACTGCCTTCTGCCATGTCCGTCAGCAAAGGTCTCAGCCCTTACGACTACCACGATAGGATCACACTCAAACTCAAATTAAAAGGCCTGAGCCCTGTCAATACAGGATTCAGACCTTAGAAGGCGAGTAAAATAAACTGTCCAATTTGGCTTTGGTTCAGTTTTTCAGGTAGCCTTTTTTGTCATGTTGTAACCGTGGTTAAGCGATCAGGCTGTACACGAATACCACAATCACGCCGATGGGGGCGATGAAACGGGCCACGATGTTCCAGATGCCCATGGCGGATTCGCTGATTTCCAATTCTTCGCGCACCACTTTTGGGTTCATACGCCAAGCGGCGAATACGATACCGCCCAAGCCCACCAAGGGCAGCATGATTTTGCTGGTCACGTAGTCGAGCAGGTCGAAGATGCCCATGTCAAACAGTTTGAAGCCGCTCCAATCGTTGAAAGACAGCAGGGCGGCGATACCGATGGCCCAGGCGGCGATGGCGGTCACAACGGTAGCGGCCACGCGGCTGAGCGGGGTGCGCTCTTCCAGGAACTCAACGGTAGGCTCCAGCAGGGAGATGGAAGAAGTCAGCGCGGCAAACACAACCAGCAGGAAAAAGAGAATGCCGATAATTTGACCGCCGGCCATATTGCCGAAGGCGATCGGCAGAGTCACGAAAATCAGACCGGGGCCGGCGCCAACGTCCAAGCCGTTGGTGAATACCAGCGGGAAAATCGCCAAGCCGGCCAGCATGGCCAATACGGTGTCCAATACGCAAACGATGGTGGCGGTTTTCAGCAGATTGACTTCTTTGCCCAGGTAGGAGCCGTAAGCCACCATGATGCCCATACCCAAAGACAGGGTGAAGAAGGCATGGCCGAGCGCAGCAAGGAAGACGTCTTTGTTGATTTTGGAGAAATCCGGCGAGAACAGGAATTCCATGGCTTGGGAGAAGCCGGATTGGGTCATGGCGTAGCCGACCAAAATCAAGAGGATGAGCGCCAGCAGCGGCATCATGGTTTTGGCAGCGCGCTCAATGCCTTTGGTCACGCCCAAGGCGATCAGCACGGCGGTCAGCACCATGAAGACGGTGTGCCACAGGGTCATGCTGCCTGGATTGCCCAGCATGCTGGTAAAGAGTGCGCCGGTGGCATCACCATCCATGCCGCTGAACGTGCCGCTGGTGGCGGACAGGAAATAGTTTACGGCCCAGCCGCCGATCACGCTGTAAAAAGACAGAATCAGAAAGCCGGCCAAAATGCCCAAAGCGCCCACCAAGCCCCAAGAGCGGCTGCGTTGGCTTTCGGCTGCCACATCGGCGAACGAGTTCATGGCATTTTTTTGGCCGCGGCGGCCAATCATCCACTCGGCCACCATCACCGGAAAGCCGATAAGGGCGATACAGAACAAATAGGTGAACAGGAAGGCCGAGCCGCCGCCTGAGCCCACCATATAGGGGAATTTCCAGATGTTGCCCAAGCCGACTGCCGAACCGACGGCGGCCAAAATGAAGCCCAAGCGCGAGCCCCATTGGGCATGAGTGTGCTTATGTGAAGCGCTCATGATGTTTCCTTTTTCTTGTCTTAAAGGGAATCGTGAAGTACCGGCCGGTTTCCTGATTAACGAGGTTTTGCTCCCGTAATATGGAACAGGCGCCGGCGTAGGGATTGCAAGAAGAAGCGATAATGCCAGTTAATAATTGTAAAGACAAGAGGATTTTGCTTGTACGCGGCAAAATGGACAAAAAAATCGCCCCGATGAGACGGGGCGCAAAAGGAACACAAACCACTACCAAAAGGGGAGGAATACTGCCAAGCAATACTCCTAAGGGGGATTCAACCAAACTTCCGCTTCGTTGAACATGTGCGTATCTTACCCAAACTTAATTTAAATAGCAAATGATAATTATTATTATTTTCTAATGATTGAATATCAATCTGTTTTTTAAAGGAATAAAGTTTAAATTGCTGTCGGTTTTACGATTGTGAGCCGAGCGGTTTGCCGAAACGACAACCATCTGGCATGCGGTGAGCCAGCGTTTAAGCCGGGTAGCGGATAAGATTTAGCAGGCCGCGACAGCCGCCGCCCAGTGGCGGCACATCGTCAGGCCTTCTGACACTGAGCCGGCCTCAGGCCAACGGGCTGAAGCTGGCAGCGGGCCGGGCTTTTGGGTAAGATGCGGCCTGTTTTGACTCAAATACCTGCCGTTGCCATGAAGCCCACCCGCCAAATTATTCTGGATACCGAAACCACCGGCTTTTATTACGATAGGGATGACCGTCTGATCGAGTTTGCCGGCTTGGAAATGATCGACCGCCGCCTCACCGGCCGTTATCTGCATCTGTATGTGCACCCGGAGCGGGATATTCCCGAAGAGGCGGTGCGGGTACACGGCATTACCCTGGCGCAGTTGGCCGACAAGCCGAAGTTTGCCGAGGTGGCCGAAGAAATTGCCGATTTCATCCGCGGTGCCGATTTGGTGATCCACAACGCTGCCTTTGATATGGGCTTTTTGGACATGGAATTGGGCAAAGCCGGTTTGCCCACCGCCAGCCAGCTGGCAGCGGAGGTAACCGACACCTTGGCCATGGCCAAAGAGCTTTATCCCGGGCAGAAAAACTCGTTGGACGCGCTTTGTACCCGCCTGGGCGTGGACCGAAGCAAGCGTGTTTA
This sequence comes from Neisseria shayeganii 871, assembly GCF_000226875.1. GTDB lineage: Bacteria > Pseudomonadota > Gammaproteobacteria > Burkholderiales > Neisseriaceae > Eikenella > Eikenella shayeganii. Next base: position 940,930 of record NZ_JH164926.1, on the reverse strand, counting down.
CCACGGCGCCCTCATCGATTGCGAGCTGTTGAGCGAAGTCTATTTGGGCATGACCCGTTCGCAGTTCAGCTTGGTGGATCAGTTTGCCGAAGAAGAGGCCGATGTTCGGGCAGAGATTCGGTCTGCCGCTGTTTCCGAGCGGCCGGCGCATTTAAGAGTGCTGCAAGCGGATGCCGACGAAATGGCGGCGCACGAAGCCTATCTCGACGGCCTCGATCAAGCCGCCGACGGCGGCAGCCTGTGGCGGAGAGAGGCATGAGCCGTTATTTGGCTTTGGTGCCGGCCGCCGGCGTCGGCAGCCGTTTCGGTGCCGGCCGGCCCAAGCAGTATGTGGAGATTGACGGCCGCAGTGTGTTGGAACACACGCTACGCCGTTTGTTGGCCGAACCGCAGATCGAGCGGGTGGCGGTGGTGGTATCGCCCCAAGACGGGTACTACGCGCAGGCAGTCAGGCTACCTGAAAACCTGGCGGCCCGGGTGACCTGGTTGCGTTGCGGCGGCGAAAGCCGTGCCGACAGCGTGTTCAACGGATTGAATGCTTTGCTGGCGCAGGGCTTGGCCCGGCCGGACGATTGTATTTTGGTGCACGATGCCGCCCGCTGCTGCTTGCCCCGCAGCGCCTTGCGGCGTTTGTTGGATCAAGCCGGCGGTCATCCTGCCGGCGGCATTCTGGCTTTGCCGGTGGCCGATACTCTGAAGCGCGCCGGTGCAGGCTCGGCGATTGCGGCCACGGTGTCGCGCAAGGGTTTGTGGCAGGCGCAAACGCCGCAGCTGTTTCGAGCCGATTTGCTGCAGCGGGCTTTGAGCCACACCGATTTTGCCGACATTACCGACGAAGCCTCTGCCGTCGAACGCCTGGGCGTGCAGCCTTTACTGGTGGCGGGCGACAGCCGCAATCTGAAGATGACGCTGCCGCAGGACGAATACATTGTCCGCCTGCTGTTGGCGGCCGAACAGGCTACCTGAAACCGGAAAACCGCATCGGCGGCTTTTCAGGTAGCCTCTGATTTTGCGGTGATGCCGCAAACCATTCACTTAAAGGAAGACCATGAATATCCGCATCGGACAGGGCTATGATGTCCACCAACTGGTTGCCGGCCGCGAGCTGATTCTCGGCGGCGTGCGCATACCGTTTGACAAAGGGCTGCTCGGCCATTCCGATGCCGATGCCTTGCTGCACGCCATCACTGACGCCTTGCTCGGCGCGGCGGCTTTGGGCGACATCGGCAAGCTGTTTCCCGATACGGCGGCCGAACACAAAGATGCCGACAGCCGCGTGCTGCTGCGCGCCGCTTATGCCGCAGTGCAGGCGGCCGGCTGGCGTGTGGTGAATGTGGACAGCACGGTGATTGCCCAGCAGCCCAAACTGCGCCCGCACATTGACGCCATGCGCGCGAACATCGCCGCCGATTTGGGCTTGGACATCGGTGCGGTCAATGTGAAGGGGAAAACCAACGAGAAACTCGGTTACCTCGGCCGCATGGAAGGCATCGAGGCGCAGGCGGTGGTGTTGCTTGTGCGCTAAATGGACGGGCAGCGTGGAAGTGTGCGTAACATAAAAGGCAACATACTTATCAAAGGCGAAACATTTGTTACGCAGCAAAGGTGCGACCGCTAATAGCCGTTATACGGTTACGGTATCATTGGGCTATTTCGCAATTAAGGTAGTAATATTCCCATATTGGGAACGGCTTTACGCGCGATGTATGAAAAATTACTTTGGGGCTGATGGCGGGACTAAACAATAGCAGCCTAGCATGACTGCGAATCTACATCAGCAGACGGTGCGGCTGGGAAACATAAAGTGGCCTTGCCCTGTCAGGCCGTGCAGTTCGGCCAGCAGCTCAAGCGTCCAGTCGGCCAAGGGAATCGAGTGCAAGGGAATCGAGTGCGCCCGCAGCCGTTTCATGCGGCTGGCGGGAGTCGTCCACATTTTCGCCTACCAGTCGATTTCTGCCCATTCGCTGCCTCTGATTTCGGTATTGCGGGCAAAGCACAGCAGCGGCAATATCGGCCAGCAACAGGCGGCGGTAAAACTCGGTCAGCTCTTCACGCGGCCAGGGCAGGCATATGGGCGGTTTCTGGCTTATTCAGGTAGCCTGAGACCTTTGCAAAACCCCCATCTGCGGCGCATTTCTGCGTTGTGCGCTGCTACGCCTTGAACTGTATCCACATCTGGGGTTTTGCAAAGGTCTTAGGATGCGTGTGCCTATGGCTGCCTGAGCAGGCAGGCAGCGCCGCATGATGAGGCACTTGAAGGGGATTTAGGGGTAGCTTGTCTGCTTTTTAGGCAAAAACAGCCGGAACATGATGAAGCATGTTCCGGCTGTTTGTTGGCATGGGGTTTTGCAAAGGTCTCAGCCTATACCACAAACTGAGACCTTTGCAAAACCCCCATCTGCGGCGCATTTCTGCGTTGTGCGCTGCTCACTCGCTTGCCTATCTATATGATATGTCTGCACTCGTTGCGCTGCTACGCCTTGAACTGCATCCACATCTGGGGGTTTTGCAAAGGTCTCAAACTATTGTGGCGGGACTGTGTGACAGGAGATGGCTTGCGGAGTGAAAAGATTGCTTCATCAGCCGTTTGAACACACAGCTGAGAGGAGTTGGGGAGCTTTTATTTGAGCCGGATTTCGGCTAG
>NZ_JH164926.1:925955-937546 GCF_000226875.1 Neisseria shayeganii 871 | reverse complement strand
CTCTAATTTGGCTACTTAAAATCAGATATGTGATGGCAAAATATTTCGAGGGCCGGTATGTCTCTTCACGCCAAAGTACCGGTTTGATTGCCTAAAAGTTGCCTCTATTATGGTCTATTATGGGTAGTGTTTTTTCTCTCGCTTTCTGACATTTTTAAAGAGGCTGCCTGAAACAGTTTTCAGGTAGCCTGAATTTTTTTCCGGCGGTTCAATAATGCGGCGGCAGTTCGGCGGCAGGGTCGAACGGGCTGTCGCCGTGTTGCCTACTGCTTTCGTTCAGCCGGCTATACAGCCAGCGCAGCTGCGCCTGTTGCAGATCCAATGTTTGCTGCATTTTGGCTACCGTGCCGTTCAGGCTGTCCAATAATTCGTTTTGCAGGGCCAGCTGGATTTCCAGCTCGGTGAGCCGTTCTTCCGGATGATTCATTACAGCACCATGGCGGCGATCCAGCCGGCAGCCAGCAGAGGCAGGTTGTAGTGCAGGAAAGTGGGAATCACGCTGTCGTAAATGTGGTCGTGCTGGCCGTCCACATTCAGGCCGGAAGTCGGGCCGAGGGTGGAGTCTGAAGCGGGTGAGCCGGCATCGCCCAAGGCGCCGGCGGTGCCGATGATGGCAACGGTGGCCAGCGGCGAAAAGCCCATGCTGATGCACAGCGGCACATAGATGGCGGTGATAATCGGCAGGGTGGAGAACGAGCTGCCGATGCCCATGGTAACCAGCAGGCCAACCAGCAGCATGGCCAGCACGGCCACGCCTTTGTTGCCGGCAAACAGGGCCGCGCTGCTGTCCACCAGCGATTGGATCTGGCCGGTGGCCTTCATCACTTCGGCAAAGCCTTGTGCGGCAATCATGATGAAGCCGATCATCGCCATCATTTTGATGCCGCTGTCAAACACGCTGTCCACTTCCTGGCGGCGCACCACGCCCAGCGCCATGAATACGGCGAAGCCGAGCATGGCGCCCAGCAGCAGGGCGTCGTCGTAAACCAGCTGCACCACAAAGGCGACCACAATCGCCAACGCGGCCACCAAGCTGCGGTAGGGAGAGATTTTGGCTTGGCTTTCGGCCCGTTGTTCGGCGCGGAAATCGGCTTCGGTGTTGCGGTAAGCACGCGGTTTGCGGTAGCTGATGAACACGGCCACCAGCAAACCGGCCACCATGCCCAAGGCGGGAATCGCCATCGCCTGCATCACAGACAGGTTTTTCACGTTCATGCCGGCTTTGTCGATATTGGCCAGCAGAATTTCGTTCAGGAAAATGACGCCGAAGCCGACGGGCAAGAACATATAAGTTGTGACCAGGCCGAAAGTCATCACGCAGGCCAGCAGGCGGCGGTCGATCTGCATGCGGTTAAACACCAGCAGCAGCGGCGGCACAATCATCGGAATAAAGGCGATGTGGATGGGAATCACGTTTTGGCTCATCACGCCCATCACCAGCAAAGCGCCGATCAGCGCCCATTTCACCCAGTTGACGGCTGAAGGAATGGTGTCGCGCCGGCCGTTGCCTTCCATACGCCGCACCACGGCACCGGCCAGTTGCTGCGGCAGGCCGGAATGGGTGATGGCCATGGCAAAGGCCCCCAACATGGCATAAGAAAGAGCGATTTTGGCACCGCCCGACAAACCGGTTTGGAAATGGGTGATGACGCCCTGCGTCAGCACTTCACCGGATACGGCGTCTTTGATGTCGGCCAAAGGCAGGCCGGCCACCAAGCCGCCCACAAACGCGCCGATGACCAGGCTCAACACCACATGCACCCTGGCCACCGATAACAACAGCATGACCAATACGGCCAAAACCACAGCATTCATGTTTCGATTACACCTGAATAAAAACAAAAGCGTGAGTATAACAATGCGGCAAAGGGTAAGCAATCGTTAAGAATCAGAAAGTCATGTTAAGTGAATTGTTTAAGCATATTTCGGGCTACCTGAAAGTGTTTTCAGGTAGCCCGAAATCTGCCGAAGATGCGTCCTTAAGAGGTGTTGTTGGACGCCATGTTCAGAACGGCGTTTTAGATCTTACCTCCGCCCACAAGGTTTCCGTTACTTCGCTCCTCGGAATCTTCCCCCATCTGCGGTGTCTTTCTGCATTGTGCGTTGTTTATGCCCCGGGAGTACTGCCCGCTTAGCCGTGTAGTTGAACTGTCTGTTCCGCAGGAATTTTTGGCGTTCACACTTTTTGCGCTGCGATACCTTGAACGGCATTTACATCAAGAGGTTTTGCAAAGATCGCATATTGATGGGCGTGAAGGTGATATGGCGATCTGATAAATGCGCAACAAAAATATGCCGCACGCACTGTTTCAAGATTTCAATCTTTTGATGCCGACACCTCTGCCCGCTTCATACCGCTGCTGGCCACACCCGCGCCACCACTTCGGCCAAGGCCGATACCAACGGGTTTTCCTCATACTCGGCAGGATAAACGAAATTCAATTCGATGGCGGCAGCCACTTCTTCCACCACCGCCACCGGCAGGCCGCTGCCGATGGCTTTCACAGCCGCGCGGCGCGGCACAAAGGCCACACCCAAGCCTTGGGCGGCCATATCGATCATGGCCGATGGGCGGTCGCATTGGATGCGGCTAGGCGGCGACACCTTCAGCTGCCGCCACAGTTGCTGGATGTGTTTGCTGCTGCCGGAAGCGGCCGACATATCGATCCAGTTGCAGCGGTTCAAACTCTTGGGCAGACCGGCGCGGACGGTTTCCGCCTCGTCATGATGGCAGAGCAGCACATACTCCACCTGCTCCAAAGGCACGGCCTGCACGCTGCGGTAGGGGTTGCTGCCGAGAAAAAAACCGGCGTGCAGCTCTTTTTTACGCACCGCATTGATGAGGTCGCCGCTGAGGCCGAAACGGAATTTGAGGTGCACATCGGGCAGCTCGTCGCGCAGACACTGGGCCAGCTGTGCGGTTTTTTTACTGCTCAAGGGGTGGATGATGCCCACTTCCAGCACATCGGTGTGGCTGCCGGCCAAGCGGCTGGCGAAATGGTCGAGGCGGTGCATGTGGCGCAACAGGGCTTCCGCTTCGGGCAGCAGCGCACTGCCGGCGGCGGTAAGGCTCATGCCTTGGGCATTGCGTTCGAAAAGCTGTACGTCGAGATGCCGCTCGATGGCTTTGATTTGGGCGGAAACGGCCGGCTGAGAAAGGTGCAGGTTTTCCGCTGCCTGCGTGAGGTTGCCTTGGTGGGCAACGGCGACAAAGCTTTTTAACTGGTTGAGATCCATGGCGTGTTCCCTGCGTTGGATGGAGGGCGGAAGGGCTTGCGGTGTGCCGTCAGGCTTGCATTGTGAAGATACGTTTATTCTGAATGCAAATCAAGACTGCACAGCGAAACCGATACCGCTTTCACCCGAATATTGTCCATCCCCGCGGGCCGCGCCGTCCAAATAAGCGGCCGCCATGCGGGCGAAGTCTTCGCGTACCCGCTGCATCAGTGGCGGCGATACTTGCCAGCCGTGCCAATACACCGGCACATCGGCAAAACGGCCGGGAGCCAAGTCGCACAGCAAACTGGCCGCCAAATCGTCACGGCTTTGGCAGTCGGGAATCATGCCGTAACCGAAACCGAGCCGCAGCGCCTGATAAAAAGCGTTGTTCGAGGGCACCGTATGCTGTTGGCAATGATCGGCCCGGATGCCGAAGTGTGTCTGCAAAAAATCATGCTGCAAACGGTCTTTGCGGTTGAACACCAGCAATGGGGCCCGACGCAGGCTGCTGCGATCCACCCCTTCGGCAAACCATTGCGCCGCCGTCTCGGCAGCGGCCAACAAGCGGTAACGCTGTGCCCCCAAATAGTGTACTTCGCCAGCACGCTGCGCCTCGCTGCGGCTGCTGAGGGCAGCGTGCACTTCACCCTCGGTGAGCAAATCGAGGGTATGGTTTTGGTCGTCGGCATGCAGGCGGTACAGCAGCCGGTGGCGGTGTTTCAACTGCGCCAACACCGGCATCAACCAAGTATCGAGAATGTCGTAATTCACCGCCAGCCGCAGCACGAAAGGCTGCGGTTCGGCAGCCAGTTCGCGCTGCATTTCCTGCGCCAGCATATCGGCGCGGCGCAGATAGCCCACCAGCTTGCGCCCGGCAGGCGTGGCCCGCAACGGCGGACGGCGGGTGAGCAAAAGACAACCGGTTTGCGCCTCCAAGCGGCGGATGCGTTGGGACACGGCAGACGGGCTCAGATGCAGCTCGGCTGCGGCCTGCTCGAAGCTGCCGCTGGCCAATACCTGCAAAAAAGCGGCGGCGAGTTTGGGATCGGTGAGCATAATGGAAACCAAGATGGGGATGCGTTTTTTTCAGGTAGCCTGAATCGTATTGCAGCGCATGGCCGCCGAACGGATTTTGCGGCATAGTGCGGCCTCAGACAAGCAAGAGAAAGGAAGCGCCGATGTGGGCTTATTATCTGAAAGGATTGATGCTGTGCGCGGGGCTGATTGTGGCGATCGGCGCGCAAAACGCTTATGTGCTGCGGCAGGGCCTGCTCAAGCAGCAGGTGCCGCTGGTGGTGGCCTTTTGCTGCGTGTGCGATATGCTGTTGATCGGCGCGGGAGTATGGGGCTTGGGCCGGGTGGCCGTTGCTTCGCCCGGCTTGCTGCAGGCGATGACGTGGGGCGGCGGGCTGTTTCTGCTCGGCTACAGCCTGCTGGCCGCGAAACGCGCCTGGCAGGGCGGCGGGCATCTGGTGCTGGATACGGAGCACACCCGGCCGCAGCCGGCGGGCAAGGTATTGGCCACGGTGGCGGCGATGACGTTGCTTAACCCGCATGTCTACCTCGATACCGTGCTGCTGATCGGCGGTGTGGCGGCTGGTTTTGCCGCAGCGGAAAAGTGGGCGTTCTGGCTGGGGGCGGCCAGCATGTCGGTATTGTGGTTCTGCAGCTTGGGCTTCGGCGCCCGCCTGCTGCAACCGTTGTTCCGCCGCGAGGGCGTATGGCGGCTCTTGGACACGCTGATTGCGCTGATGATGGCCTATTTGGGCATCGGCCTGCTGCGGACGGTGTGGTAAATAACAGGCGCCCCACTGCCAAAAAGGCTGAGACCTTTCCACAACACCCATCTGCGGCGCATTTTTGTGTTGTGCGTTTATGCCCTATTGGTACTGCTCGCTCACTTGCCTATCGTGTGATATGTTTGTTCCACAGGGATTCCTAGCGTTCACGTTCGCTGCGCTGCTACGTCTTGAACTGCATCCACATCTGGGGTTGTGCAAAGGTCTCAGGCTACCTGAAAACTTTTAGATGTTTTCGGGAGCGTATGTCAGTTTGAGTGTATTTATCTGTTTGGGTGCCGATGGTTCGCTCTATCTGAATCTGTTTGTCCCAAATTGTCCCAAAGACTGTGAGCGATTGTTGCTATGTCACAAGTTGTATTGATATGGTTAATTTTCGCAAGATCCTTCCCCTAAGCATTTCAGGTAGCTAGAAGCTACCTGAAATGCTTAGGGGAAGCCCATCGGCCAATATAGGAATTAGGGCTTGGCCGCTGCAGGCTGTTGTGCCGCCGGACGGTTATTGGGGCGGGTTGCCGGTTGGGCCGGAGGCCGTTGCGCAGCCGAACCACCCACGGTCACCTGCTCGGAAATGCGTTGGAATGTGACACCGCTGCCGATGCCGCGGACGTTTTTCAGCTCTTCCACCGATTTAAACGGACCGTTGGCATTGCGGTATTCGATGATCGCATTCGCCTTGGCCGGGCCGATGCCGTTTAAGGTTTGCAACTCTTGGGCCGTGGCCGTATTGATATTGACTTGCGCCCACAACAGTGAAACATTCAACAAAGTAAACAACATGAACAGCAGTTTTTTCATGGCCATACTCCTTTGAATATCATCAATAATAAAAAAGGTACCGTTTTCACAAACGGCACCAATAGAGTAAAGTTTCTTTATTTATTCGGCAAGCGGTTTTACACAACAATCAATCATCAAAACCATTCGGATTGTTTTTTTGCCAGCGCCAAGCGTCTTGCATCATCTCTTTCAGCCCGCGTGTGGCCTGCCAGCCGATTTCCGCTTGTGCACGGGAAGGGTCGGCATAACATTCGGCAATATCGCCCGGCCGGCGGGGGCACAGGACATAAGGCACGGTTTGGCCGGATGCCGCCTCAAAGGCTTTGACGATTTCCAACACCGAATAACCGTTGCCGGTGCCGAGGTTATAAATATGCATGCCACCCAAGCCCGCCTTAGCCTGCATGGCTTTCAAATGCCCGTCGGCCAAATCCACCACGTGAATATAGTCCCGCACACCGGTGCCGTCTGCCGTCGGATAATCGCTGCCGAAAACCGACAACCGCTCCAGCTTGCCTGCCGCCACTTGGCAGACATAAGGCAGCAGATTATTCGGAATGCCGTTGGGTTGTTCGCCAATTCGACCACTTTCATGCGCCCCGATGGGATTAAAATAACGCAGCAGGATCACACTCCAGCGCGGATCAGCAGCCTGAATGTCCTGCAAGATACGCTCCACCATATGTTTGGAAGTACCGTAAGGATTTGTTGTGCCGCCGGTGGGAAACGACTCGGTAATCGGCACGCTGGGGGGATCGCCGTACACAGTAGCCGACGAACTGAAAACTATATTCCACACGCCCGCTTTAGCCATTTCCTCTACCAGAATCAGGCTACCTGAAACATTGTTGTCGTAATATTTCACCGGTTCGCGCACGCTTTCGCCCACCGCTTTTAAGCCGGCAAAGTGCATCACGGTTTCTATCGGATGGCGGTCAAAAATTTGCCGCAACAATTCACGGTCTCGAATATCGCCGCGATAAAAAACCGGCTCTTTGCCGCTAATCTCAGCAATGCGCAATAAAGACTTCTCCGAAGCATTGCAAAGATTATCCAGTACTACTGTCTCATAACCGGCTTCCAACAATTGCAACACCGTATGCGAACCAATAAACCCGGCTCCGCCGGTTACCAAAACCGCCATGATTGTTCCTTATTTGTAATGATGTTTTCAGGTAGCCACCCAATACCCTGGCTACCTGAAAACATTTATCGCGCGCCGAAACCGGTGAGCATGGTTTTAATGGTTTTAAAAAAAATCAACACATCTAATGAAAAAGAAAGATGCTTTATGTAATAGAAGTCATACTCTAATTTAATTTGTGTTTCATTTACATCGGTAGCATAACCATGCATTACTTGAGCCCAGCCAGAAATACCTGGTTTTACCACGTGCCGATAATTATAAAAAGGAATTTTTTCCTGAAACTCATCAACGAAAGCTTTTTGCTCTGGTCTGGGACCAATTAAGCTCATATCTCCCTTGATAATGTTAAAAAATTGTGGTATCTCATCGATGCGTACTTTTCGGATAAATCTTCCTACTTTTGTCACACGCATATCTCCTAAGGCCGCTAATTTGGCCCCATCTTTCTCGGAGTCTCTGCACATACTTCTGAATTTATAAATCTTAAACTCTTTTCCTCCTAATCCAACTCGATTTTGTACAAAAAGAATCGGTCCGGGGCTCTCCAGTTTAATAGCAATGGCTATGATCAGCATCATAGGTAGCGTGATTGGTAGGCTACATAATATGACAATAACATCTATTAGATATTTAAGTCTCATGTAATTTTTAGAGGGCAATAGCGCTCCTAAGCTGTTTTCATACATATGATGAATTTTCAACCGTCCAGTTAAGGCTTCTTCTATTGAGTGGATATGATAAATAGGAATGCCTTTTAGTAATTGTTGTGTGAAAAATTTTTTCCATTTCGTATCTAAACTTGGATCATACAGGTCTGCCACGTAACCCTGTATCTGAGATAGCGGTATATTAATTGGCTCCGCCAATTCAATCCAGTGAACGTCAGGTAATAAATTAGCATTGGCTGCTTTTGCAAATGGTAGATAAGCCAAAACTGGCTGCTTGTGATTTCTCAGTCTAAATCCCCATAAGCATATTGCATAAGAAGTAATGAAGCCAAGCAGCAAAAACCATAAAGAATAAGACAATCCTAATATCTTCAGCACTGTCCAAGCAGACAAGAACCACAAGACTGAATTAGGCAGTACTGAAAATATTGACTTCCTGCCGGGATAGTTGGTAATAGAAAACAGAGATTTAGCACTAATGGAATGAGCAACTGCCACCGCCAACATACTGATAATATAAACATGCCCCTGATATTTTCCTAACCAAGGCAACAAAATAATATATGGTAAAAAAGCACTGATACCTACCCCTACCCATAAACGGATAGGAAACGAATACAAAAATCTACTCATGTCAATATAATTTCATTTAGTTTTTCTTAGGAAAGTAGAATAAAAATTAACTAATAAAGTACTTGGCATCATTCGTATACCTGCACGAACTAAAAATAGAATATAAGCAGATAAAGGAGATTGAATTTTTAATTTCAATTTCAAGTCTAACAGTTGCTTCTCACTTTTCATGTACTGCCATCCGCGACGCCGCTGATGCATCCCATTACCGATGCGGGCGTACACTAAAATATCTGGAATATTGGCTACTGGATAAGCAGCACCGATAACACGCAGCCATAAATTATAATCTTCCATAAACAAATGATGCTGGTAGCCTCCTAAGGACGTAATCACATCTCTTCGGTAGGCTACAGTCATATGATTAAATGGGCACCTTCGTTTAGAGTATTCAAGAACTTCCTGATGTGTCTCAGGTGCATCCTTTACTGCATTTAAATCATATGGTATTTGATTAAACTCAAGGATTGAGCCGCCCAAAATAACAATATCTTGATTCTTCTGTATGAATTTTACCTGTCGTTCAAACCGATCAGGTACACAAATATCGTCGGTGTCCATACGAAACACCCAATCATGGCTGCAATGCTTCAAACCTTCATTTAATGCTTTTCCTAAGCCGACATTTTGAGGCAAAGGAATAACTTTAATAGGCAGTTTGGATTGATACGCCTCAACAACGTGTTGTAGCTCAGCTATAATTGGCCCATCAAATACCAACACGATTTCATTTGCCTGGATAGTTTGCCGAAGCAAACTATCCAGGCACTGCCGTAAAAACTCAGCCTCTTCCCGAATATAAAGAGACATCAAAACAGAAAATGGAATCATCAGATATCAGCCTGCCAACAAAACAATCGCTAAATGTAGATGTTTTCTAGCAACTGTATTTAAAATAAAATATCCATACAAATACCTCAGAAAAATCTTTCTATCGTATTTTTCTGAGGCATGAATCGTTTAGACCGACACTCCTGCAAAACCCTAAAACCGCTCCAACTCCGGAAACGGCATTTGTCCGTTTTTCACATGCAATTTGCCATATTCTGCGCAACGGTTTTTGGTGGGGATATTTTTATCCGCATTCAGCAAACCGCTGGGGTCAAACGCATATTTGACGCCCCAAAATGCCTCGCGTTCCGCATTATTGAACTGAACGCACATCTGATTGATTTTCTCCATCCCCACCCCGTGTTCGCCGGTGATGGTGCCGCCTAGGCGCACGCATTCTTCGAGGATTTCCACCCCGAATGCCTCAGCCCGCTCCCATTCGCCTTCATTGGCGCTGTTGAACAGAATCAGCGGATGCATATTCCCGTCACCCGCATGGAACACATTAATACATTGCAGATTGTATTTCGGCTCAAGGGCGGCAATATATGCCAGCATTTGGCTGATGTGGCGGCGCGGAATGGTACCGTCCATGCAGTAATAATCGGCATTCAACTGTGCTGCAGCCGGAAAAGCATTTTTTCGGCCCGACCAAAAAGCCAAACGTTCAATTTCGTTGCGGGACACTTGCAAACGGATGGCACCGCTTTTCTCCAACACTTCTTTCATGCGACCGATTTCTTCCGCCACTTCTTCCGGCGTGCCGTCGGCTTCGCACAGCAAAATCGCTTCGGCATGGGTGTCGTAGCCGATATTCAGGTAGCTGTCCACCGCTCGGGTGCAGGGGCCGTCCATCATTTCCAAACCGGCGGGAATGATGCCGGCGGCAATCACATCGGCCACCGCATTGCCGGCCTTACCCATGTCGTCAAAGCTGGCCATCACCACTTGCGCGAGCTGCGGGGTCGGAATCAGCTTCACCACCACTTCGGTTACCACGGCAAACATGCCTTCGCTGCCGATAAACACAGTCAGCAAATCCAAGCCGGGTGCGTCCAAAGCGTGGCTGCCGAATTCCACCACTTCGCCACTAATCGTAATCGCCCGAACTTTCAGTACATTATTTACGGTCAGGCCGTATTTCAAACAATGCACGCCGCCGGAATTTTCGTTCACATTGCCGCCGATGGAGCAGGCGATTTGGCTGGAAGGATCGGGCGCATAATAAAGTTTGTAACGGGCGGCGGCCTCGGAAATGGCCAAATTGCGCACGCCCGGCTGCACCGTGGCGGTACGCGCAGCTTGGTTCACTTCCAGAATGCGGTTGAACTTGGTCATCACCAGCAACACGCCGTTCTCCTGCGGTAACGCGCTACCGGCCAAACCGGTACCTGCGCCGCGCGGCACAACGGGAATATTCAAGCGGAAACAGGTGCGCAATACTTTTTGCACTTGGGCTTCGGTTTCCGGCAACACCACAATCAACGGCCGCACGCGCAAGGCTGACATGGCGTCGCACTCATAAGGCGTGATTTCGGATTCGGTTACCAATACTTCCATTTCCTGCCATTCGTCCGCCAAAGTGCGGACGATGGAGGCACGTTCTTCGGCGGTGAGTTCGTGTAAAGAGCGCATCGTGTCCCTAGACTGATCGTTATGGATGAAATAAAGCGGAAATGTACCATAAACCGCTTACTGCTGCAGCGGTTACACTCACAATACAATCAGAGAACTTGATAATTCATAAATAAAAAACAAGTGCTTTTACCAAAAGCGCAATAGTAAAGGCTACCTGAAACCTTCAGGTAGCCTCTTGCCATACAGATTTAAGCAGTGTCAGCGTTGCCGCGCCTTAAATCGCGGATTACTTTTGCAAATAACATACATTTTGCCTTTACGCCGCACAATCTGGCAGTCGCGATGACGTTTTTTGGCCGATTTCAAAGAAGACAGGACTTGCATCATTTATCCTTTTTCAAGGCATTCATCATATTGCCGTAACGCTGGGTAAACACGCTGGCTCGGCCTTGTTTGCTGTGTTCGCGCTGGCGACCGGTATAAACTGGATGTGAGGCCGACGAAGTATCCAGCATAAAAACAGGATACTCCTGCCCGTCCGTCCATTGCATGGTTTGGGTAGTGGGCGCACAAGAACGAATCAACCAACCTTCATTGGCACTGCTGTCGTAAAACAACACGGTACGGTAATTTTCAGGGTGGATGCCGGGTTTCATGACCAATCTCACTTTCTATTGTTATAATATAACATTATATGAGAATCTATAGGCAAAATCAAGAATTATTCTCAAACATTCTTAACGGCCGTTTGGTACGCACGCTCCATCAGATATCCCAATACTTTGGTGTATTTAGTCCCGCCATTAGCGGTGTATTTAGTCCCGCTATTAGCTGGTATGGATTTATTCTAAAGCGTTCAGGCTGGTCATTCCACTGTTTGCAGATGAATTCGTAGGGCGTCAGCCCCTTCAAAGTCTTGAGCCTACGTGCGAAGTG
>NZ_JH164926.1:887601-924377 GCF_000226875.1 Neisseria shayeganii 871 | reverse complement strand
CATGAATGTGCAGAGGTTTTTTGCTTTTTAGGCGGGCTTGCGTGTTATTGCAAAGGTTCTAGCCTGATCACCCGCATCGATTTTCAACGCTGCTGCCGATTCGACGACTTCCGCATTCTCGACCACACCATTCTTTGTCGTTTCCACAACTGGCTGGCACCAGACGACACCTTGGCCCGACTGTTGGCGTGGATGAATCGCCAATTCACCCAAAAAAAGCTCACGATTGAACAAGCCGCAGCAGCCGTCATCGACACCACCGGCGACAAACAACACCAAGCCATCGAAGTGGACGACAACGGACAGATCAGTAGAGAAACTACCACAAGTAAAGACCCGGAAGTGGATCAAAAAAGACGATCGCTTCCCTCTCGGTGACAGACCACACACCGTACCGATGCGGACGGCTATATCGAGACCCGAGCAAATACACCTCATTCCGGCAATGCCCACAAATGCCTATATTTTGAAGTTTGTTTGACGGCATTGCCGCCCACACAAGAAGGCTATGACATCATGTCAAAAGCCACCGTGGCCGCCCATTACGCCGGGATCAAAAAGTCTGCAACGCCCGGCTGGGGAAAGCTCGCTAGGTGGTGGAACAAAGCTTCGGTACGCTGTACCGTAAATACCGCTATGGTTGGGCAGTCTATTTTGGTCTGAATTAGGCAGGAGATGCCTAAGGATTAAGCAATTTAAGGCGACTTTAGGGTTGGTTTGTCTGCTTTTTAGGCAAAACAGCCGAAGCATAGTGGAGGATGTTCCGGCTGTTTGTTGGCGTGAGGTTTTGCAAAAGTCTTTACTTGATCATGGCTAGCGAAAGAGTCATGAGGAGAGAGATGCTTCGGAAACAGCCGACATTCTGTATCGGACTTCGGCTTTTTGAGAAAAGGGTTATCTCGTGGAGGTCTCACTCCTCTGGTTCTACGTGCCAAGCTTCTTAAGGCATCAGCATGCCGCCGTTGACGTGCAGGGTTTGGCCGGTGATGTATTTGGCTTGGTCGCTGGCCAGAAACAGCACCGCATCGGCGATGTCTTGCGGCTCGCCGAAGCTGCCCAGCGCGGTTTGCGCTTCAAACATTTTGCGGGTTTCTTCCGGCAGGGCGCGGGTCATGTCGGTGTCGATGAAGCCGGGCGCCACGCAGTTGACGGTGATGCCGCGGCTGCCGATTTCGCGTGCCATGGATTTGGCAAAGCCGATCAGGCCGGCTTTGGCGGCGGCGTAGTTGGCCTGGCCGGCGTTGCCCATGCTGCCCACCACGGAGGTGATGTTGATGATGCGGCCGTGGCGGGCTTTCATCATGCCGCGCATGGCGGCTTTGCTGGCGCGGAACACGGATTTCAGATTCACCTGCATGATTTCGTCCCACTCTTCTTCTTTCATGCGCATCAGCAGGTTGTCGCGGGTGATGCCGGCGTTGTTCACCAGAATGGCCAGCGGGCCGTGGGTTTTTTCGAGCTCGGCAATCAGGTTTTCGATGCTGTCGGCCTCGGCAATGTTGAGCACGCGGCCTTCGCCGCCCCATTGGGCCAGCCGCTCGCTGATGGCGGCCGCACCGCTTTCGCTGGTGGCGGTGCCGATCACTTTGGCGCCCGCTTGGGCCAAGGTGTCGGCAATGGCGGCGCCGATGCCGCGCGAGGCGCCGGTAACGAGGGCGGTTTTGCCGCTTAAATCTTGTGTACTCATGGATATTCCTTGTTTGAATGAAGGGCTACCTGAACAGCTGGCCTTGTGCAGCAAGGGGTGGTTTGTTTTCAGGTAGCCTGTGTGGCGGTTGGGAAACAGTTTGCAGTCTGCGGGCAAGATGTTTTTCCACGGTAGCCGACAGACTGAAAGCAGTCTCTTAGACGGCCGCCGCGGGCAAATCTTACATGCGGGGTGCGGTTAATGGCTGTCGATAAAGGCCTGCACCTGCTCGGCGGAGGTGAGCGCGGTGCAGACGGCCGCTTTGTCGATGCGTTTGGCCAGGCCGGCCAACACTTTGCCGGGGCCGCATTCGGCCGATTGGGTGATGCCTTCGCGCACCAGCAGGGCGACGGTTTCGGTCCAACGCACGGGGCTGTAGATCTGGCGGACCAGCGCGTCTTTGATTTGTTCGGGATCTTGGTAGGCGGCAACGTCGGCATTGTGGATCACGCGGATGGCGGGCGCGGCTACGGCCACGCCGGCCAGGGCTTCGGCCAGTTTGTCGGCGGCCGGCTTCATCAGGCGGCAGTGTGACGGCACGGAAACGGGCAGGGGTAGGGCGCGTTTGGCGCCGGCTTCCTTGGCGGCGGCCATGGCGCGCTCGACGGCGGCGGCGCTGCCGGCAATCACAATCTGGCCGGGGGAGTTGAAATTCACCGCTTCCACCACTTCGCCCTGTTCGGCTTGGGCGCAAATCTCGCGCACCGCTTCGTCGTCCAAACCCAGCACGGCGGCCATCGCCCCTTCGCCCGGCGGCACGGCAGACTGCATCAGTTCGGCACGCAGGCGCACCAGTTTGACGGCATCGGCAAAGTCCAAACTGCCGGCGGCCACCAGGGCGCTGTATTCGCCCAAGCTGTGGCCGGCCATCACGGCGGGCGTGCGGCCGCCCGATTCGAGATAGGCGCGGTAGGTGGCCACGCCGGCAGCCAGCATCAGCGGCTGGGTGTTCACGGTTTGGCCGATTAAGTCGGCATCTTCGCCGTTCATCATGGCCCACAGGTCTTGATTCAGCGCGGCGGAGGCCTCGTCGAAAACGGCTTTCACCACGGGCAGGCCGTCGAAGCCTTTCATCATATGGAGGCTTTGCGAGCCTTGGCCGGGGAAGAAAAATGCAAAAGACATGGTGTTTCCTTAATCATGAAAATCGGGCAGTGGTCTGAACAAAGCCGTTACTGTATCACAGCATAGAATGGCGCAAGGAAGTCTTTTCCGCTTCTAGCCGGGAACTTGTCAGGATTTCTCTGACTGCTTCTTGTAATGCAATTGTATGAGCCCTGTGTCGTAAGTGCTTGCATTGATTAGTTTAAGTTTTTGCTCAGGGATGCCTTCCTGAAACAGCTTGGTGCCGTTGCCTATCAATATCGGGATGATTGAAATGATCATCTCATCCAGTAAATCTTCCTGTAGAAGTTGATTGACAATTTGAGCGCCTCCGTCGCAATAAATATTTCTTTTGTTTTCTTGTTTCAGTTTATTGATCAGTGAGGACAAGCCTTCCGTATGGAAATGAATATTCTCTACCGAAGGTTTGGGAGTGTTGGTGATTACATAAGTTATTTTGTCTTTGTAGGGGAATTCATGTGTTGCATTGAGTATCCAGTCGTATGTTTTTCTTCCAATAATGATGGTTTCAACAGTTGAAATGAAACGGAGGAAGCCATAATCCTCCCCTTCTTTTTCTACAATGGATAAAAAGCTTAAGTCATCGTCCGGTTTGGCAATGTATCCATCCAAGCTCATGGAGATATATAAAATAACTTTGCTCATTAAATTGCCTGCAGTATTTCTGATTGGAATGATTATACCAAATCGTTTGGGCGGCCGCTCAGGCTACCTGAAAGCCGCGGCATGCTATCATGCCGGCCTTATTTGATGTTTGCAGGGGACAGGCGATGATTATTGTGATGCAGCGGCAGGCCGACGAAGCGGCGGTGGCGCGGGTGGTGGACTTTATCCGTTCGCGCGGCTTGAGCGAGCATGTGTCGCGCGGCGACGAGCGCACCATCATCGGCGCGGTGGGCGACGAGCGGGTGTTTGATCCGCAGGAATTGCAGGCGCTGCCGCAGGTGGAACGCGCCATCCGCATTTTGTCCGACTGGCGCATCATCAGCCGCGAAAGCCGGCCGGACAACACCGTGCTCACCGTGCGCGGGCACCGCATCGGCGCGGGCGGCTGTTTGACCATTCCGCAGGCGGGCTGGGACGGCGGCCTGCCTGAGGCGGGCATACTGTATACCGATCCTTTTTTCGTGCATCCCAGCCCGTATTACGCGGCGCAGCAGGCGGGCGAGAAACAGCGCCAGCAGCAGATGTCGGCTTTGCTGGCGGCGGCGCATGCCGCAGGCAAGGCGGTGGTTGTGCGCATCCGCGACGTGCGTCAGATTCAGGCGGCGCTGGCGGCGCAGGCCGATATTCTGTATTTGGGCGGCGAATTGATGACCAACCGCGTTTTGCAACAGGAAGTGGGCCTGCTCAATGTGCCGCTGATTTTGTGCAAAGACAAGCATCATCGGGCCGAAGAATGGCTGAGGGCGGCGGAACACATTGCGCTCAAAGGCAACCACCATATTTTGCTCGGCGAAAGCGGCACGCTGAGTTTCGACCCGCAGGCACCGCACCGTTTGGATACCGAAGCCATCTGCAAAGCGAAGAAAATCAGCCATCTGCCGGTGATCGCCAACATCATCCGCCTGCCGCACCGCTATATGGACGCCGAGGTGCTGCATGCCTTGGCCGAAGCGGCCGGTGCCGACGGGGTGATTGCCTGACGGGCAAAGACTGTCAGCGATGTCGGCCGGTCGGCCGCTAGGGGTTTTCAGGTAGCCTGAGACCTTTGCAAAACCCCCATCTGCGGCGCATTTCTGCGTTGTGCGCTGCTCGCTCGCTTGCCTATCTATATGATATGTCTTCGCTCGCTGCGCTGCTACGCCTTGAACTGCATCCACATCTGAGGGTTTTGCAAAGGTCTCAGCCTGACGGGTGGATATTCGGGCGAACCGTTGAATCATTTTATAAGTTTTAGAGCCAACAATATTTACCCCTCCATGCCGTTGATGGCACGGAGGGGTAAATGTTGATCGGGCTACCTGAAAAGCGGTTGCTTAGCGAAAAGTGGGGCGGCCAGCTTCAGGACAAGGCTTCCTGCCACTGCTCCAACAGCGCCTGCCATTCGCCGGCCTGCTTGTGGCCGGCTTCGATGGCGGCTTTCAGGTGGCCTACCGCTTCGCCGGCGTGGGCACGCACGCCCCAGCCGTGGTAATACAGACAGGCCAGATTATAAAGCGCCAGCGCGTCTTGCTGTTTGGCGGCTTTTTTCAGCCAGTGGGCGGCTTTTTCCAAATCTTTGCCCACAAATTCGCCGTGGAAGAACATCATGCCCAGATTGGTTTGCGCTTTGGGCAGGCCGAATTCGGCGGCGGCTTTGTAGAGGGCAAAGGCTTTGCCGATGTCTTGGGTAACGCCCAGGCCGAAATGGCAGGCGAAGGCTTGGCGGTAGTTTTCTTCCGCCAGCTGGGTTTCGGCATCGGGCAGGTGGTAGAGCGGGTCGGACGGGCGGTGGGTGGGCGCGGTAGGTTCGGCCAGTTTTTCTTTGGCGGCTTCGTGGCCGTTTAAGACTGCCTGTTCATACCATTGCTTGGCCAGTTTGTCGTCTTTGGCCACGCCCAAGCCGTAGCGGTAAACGTCGCCCATTTGATACATGGCGTCGGCATTGCCCAAGCGCACGGCTTGTTCGAGGCAGCGGATGGCGGCGTCGAAATCCTGACGGATGCCCTGGCCGGTGAGCAGCTGTTTGGCCAGCAGGTTGAGGGCTTCGGCATCGTTGGCGTTGGCTGCTTGGATGATCCAAGGAATAGCCTGTTCGGGGTCGGCGGCGCAGCCGATGCCGTTGAGCCGCATGCTGCCGGCTTTGGATTGGGCGGCCACCACGCCTTTGGCGGCCACGCGCTCATACCAATGCAGGGCTTTGGCTTTGTCCATGCCGCCGAAGCGGCCGGTTTCGTACAAACGTGCTAGCTGCCATTGGGCATCGCCGTAGTCGTGTTCGGCCGCCTGTTTGAGCCAGGCCACGCCTTGGCGCACATCGGCCTTGGTGCCCAAGCCGTTGAGTAGGGCGTAGGCCATGTGGTATTGGGCTTGTGCTTCGCCCAAAGCGGCGGCGCGGGAGGCCCAGGCGAAAGCCTGCTGGTGCTGGCCGTGGGCGGCGGCGTTTTCCATCAGCCAGATGAGGGCGGGCGGAAACTTTTGTGCGGCCAGATGCTGCATCACCTGGCTGGCGGCCAGCACGTCCTGCTGCATGCCTTCGCCGTTGGCCTGCATCATGGCCAGGCTGTAGGCGGCGTTCAGGTAGCCTGAAGCGGCGGACTGTTCCAGCCAATACAGCGCTTCGGCATGGTTTTGCGCCGTGCGGCGGCCGTGGCGCAGACATTCGCCCAATTCGTATTGGGCTTCGGCCATGCCCCATTCCGCAGCCTGCTGCAAATCGGCCATGCCCTGCGCTTCGGTTTCTTCGGCAGCCAGGTAGGCTTGTGCGCGGCGGTAATAGGCATCGGCATCCGGCAGGCTTGCCGGCGTCTGTTTTTCGGCTTTGCGTCCTAATCCGAATTTGATCATCCGTTTTCCCAGTTTTCCGGTTGATGTTTGTGCGGCAAAGCGGCGGTTTTCAGAGATACGTGCCCGCCTTTGCCGAAAGGTGTCGGGTTTCTGCCTGAATTAACGGGCAAAAACGGGCAAATTCTAGCACGCCTGCGGCGGAAACTGTGGCGTTTGCCCGAATGGGGCAGCCAATTGGCACAATTCGCGCATTCATTGATTTCCGTCAAAGTGGTTTTTGCCGGCTTGGTTATAATCGGCTCCAGATAAAAATTCCAATATTCAGAAATACTCGGAACCCAAATCCATGCAAGTTTTTTCAGAATTATTCAGTTCTTCGGTAGGCATTGCCTCTTTTATTACCATCGCCGCGATTGTGGTGATTGCCATCTTCTTATTCTTTTGGGTGAAACGCCGCGTAGATGAAGACAGCAAAAACAATCAGCGTTGATGAAACAGTTTCCTCTTGATGTGTGTGTGTTTTGGTGTGGCTAAGGCCGCACCTTTTTTTTGCCGGGCAAAGCCGGCGTTGTTTCAGTATTGACAGAAATAACAGTGCCTATTTAAAGTGGCGCCCCTGATTGTTTATGAACTGCCGACCTAGATGAAACTCAATCCCGCTACCGAAAAATTCGTGCTGCACTGGGGAGAAATGGGCACCCAGTGGGGTGTGAACCGCACCGTTGCCCAAATTCACGCTTTGTTGTTTATCATCGGCCGGCCGATGCATGCCGAGGAAATCGTGGAAACTTTGGGCGTGGCGCGCTCGAATGTGAGCAACAGCATCCGCGAGCTGCAAAGCTGGAAGCTGGTGCATACCGTGCACATCATGGGCGACCGCCGCGACCATTTCGCCACCGACACCGATGTGTGGGCCTTGTTCCGCACCATTGTGGCCGAACGGATGCGCCGCGAAATCGAGCCGACCGAGCAGTTTTTGCGCCAGCTGATGGAAACGCCGGAGTTTCAGCAGGAGGGCGGCGAGGTGCAGCAGCGTGTGCGCCAGACCCACGAGTTTGTCGGTACGCTCACCAGTTGGGCCACCGAGATGCTGAAGCTGTCCACCGCTACCTTGAGCAAGGTATTGAAACTGGGCGCCAGTATTCAAAAGCTGTTGCGTTGAGGCTACCTGAAAGGCTTCCAGGTGGCCTGAGACCTCTGCCGATCCCTTATCTGCGGCGCAGGTTTCTGTCCTAGCATTTACGCTCGCTACACTGCTGCGTTTTGAACTGCATCCACATCTGGGGGTTTTGCAAAGGTCTCAGCCCTCAAAACGTTGTTCCGACCAAACAAAAGGCTACCTGAAACGCCGGCTGCGGAGTGCAGCCCCGTTTCAGGTAGCCTTTATTCGCTCAGCTTAGTGGCCGATGCGGGCCAGATTGCGCATCAGGGCGGAGAGCATGGCGAGGTCGGTTTGGCCGTAGCGCTGCATATCGGCGATTTGGGCGCGGGCGGCGGCGATGTTCTCGGCCGTTTGCGCGCCGTTGTCGGCATGCAGGAAACTGCGGGCCAGAGCGAGGTGGATGTTTTGAGCATCTTCGCGCACCGCGAGGCAGGCTTGGTTCTGCCAGATGTTGTCGCGCGGCAGGGAGGCGATGGCCCGGTAAATCCAGCTCATGTTCAAGCGCTCGGAGAGCATGAAGTAGGCTTTGGCCACGGTGGCCACCGGTTTGCCGCTCTCTTCGGCCAAGTCCAGTACGCTGAGGACGTTTTCGGCAAAGGGCAGGCGGGCCAAGACGGCGGCCTCTTCTTCGCTGAATACGCCGTAGCCGCGCAGTTCGGCTTCGCGCTCGGCTACGCTGGGGTGCTCGTCGGCACGCACGCGTTCGGGCAACTGCTGCATGAAGTCGGCCACGCCTGCTCGGTAGTGCCCGATGATTTGGCCGATGTCGCCGAAGGGGCGTTTGTTGCGCAGGAGTTGGCGGGCCACGCGGTTCATCAGGCGGGCGACGTCGGCCATCAGGCGCATCTGTACGTTGGCCGGCAGACGGTTGTCGAGCGCCTGCAGGGCTTGGAAGCGGGCTTCGCCGTCCAAGAGGGCGTCGGCAATCCAGTAGGCGCGGACCACATCGGCGGCCGAGGCGTTGTTTTCTTCACTGAAACGCTGCACAAAGCTGATGCCCATGCGGTTGATGACGCGGTTGGCCAGCTGGTTGGCGATGATTTCGCGCTTCAGGTAGTGCTGCTTCATGCCGTCGCCGTAGCGTTGTTGCAGGGCTTCGGGGAAGTAGTGGGTAAGCACGGGCAGGAAGTTTTCGTCATCGGGCAGGTCGCTGTCCAAGAGTTGGTCTTGGCAGAGGATTTTGCTGTAGGCCAGGAGCACGGCCACTTCGGGATTGGCCAGGCCCAGGCCGGCAGCGGCGCGTGCTTTGACGGCCTCGGCGTCGGGCAGGTGTTCAATGGCGCGGTCAAGCCCGGCATGCTGCTCCAGATAGTGCATCAAGTCGTTGTGGGCGTTCAGGTAGCCTGCGGGGTCGAGTTGGTTCATGGCCAGGATTTGGGTTTGCAGGTAGTTGTTTTGCAATACCAGTCGGGCTACGTCGTCGGTCATTTCCTTCAGCAGGCGGTCGCGCTCGAGCAGGGTCAGGCGGCCGTTGCGCACTTCTTCGCCGAGCAGGATTTTGATGTTGACTTCGTGGTCGGAGCAATCTACGCCGGCGGAGTTGTCGATGGCGTCGGTACAGCAGCGGCCGCCGCTTTGCCAATATTCGATGCGGCCCAGTTGGGTGGCGCCGAGGTTGCCGCCTTCGCCCAATACTTTGGCGCGCATCTCGCCGCCGTTCACGCGCACGGGGTCGTTGGCGCGGTCGCGGGCGTCGGCGTGGGTTTCGGAGGCGGCTTTGATGTAGGTGCCGATGCCGCCGTTGTAAACCAGCTCGACTTCGGCTTTCAGCAGCTCGCGGATCAGGTCGTTGGGTGCCATGCTGTCTTCGCTCAGCCCCAGCCATTCCTTCACTTCGGGCGAGAGGGGAATGGATTTGGCGCTGCGTTCGTACACGCCGCCGCCTTGTGAAATCAGGGCGGGGTTGTATTGGTCCCAGCCGGCCACGGCTTCAAACAGGCGTTTGCGCTCGGCATAACTCTTGGCCGCATCGGGATTGGGGTCGAGGAAGATGTGGCGGTGGTTGAAGGCGGCTTTCAGGCGGATGTGTTCTGACAGCAGCATACCGTTGCCGAATACGTCGCCGCCCATGTCGCCGATGCCGACCACGGTGAAGTCTTCTTTTTGGATGTCTTTGCCCAAATGGCGGAAGTGGCGTTTTACCGATTCCCAAGCGCCGCGGGCGGTGATGCCCATGCCTTTGTGGTCGTAGCCGGCCGAGCCGCCGGAAGCGAAGGCGTCATCCAGCCAGAAGCCGTGTGCTTGGGCGATGCCGTTGGCGGTGTCGGAGAAGGTGGCCGTGCCTTTGTCGGCGGCCACTACCAGATAGGGGTCGTCGCCGTCGCGGCGGTGGACTTGCGGCGGCGGCACGATGCGGCCTTGCTGGCGGTTGTCGGTGATGTCGAGCAGGGCATTGATGAAGATTTTGTAACAGGCCACGCCTTCGGCCAAATAGGCCTGGCGGTCGGCCGGGTTGGGCAGCTGTTTGCACACGAAGCCGCCTTTGGAGCCGTTGGGCACGATGACGGAGTTTTTCACCATCTGCGCTTTCACCAAGCCCAGTACTTCGGTGCGGAAGTCTTCGAAGCGGTCCGACCAGCGCAGGCCGCCGCGCGCCACTTTGGAGCCGCGCAGGTGGGTGCCTTCCACGCGCGGGCTGTACACCCAGATTTCGTACATCGGCCACGGTTTGGGCAGGAAGGGGATTTCTTTGGACTCGATTTTGAAGCTGATGTCTTGTTTCAGGTAGCCTGCTTCATCGGTTTGCCAGAAATTGGTGCGGCGCACGGCCAAAATCACGGTGCGGAAGGCATTGAGAATGCGGTCGTCATCGAGATTGGGCACTTCGGCCAACAGGGTGTCGAGCTCGGCATCGATGGCTTGGGCGCGTTGCGGGTCGGCATTGTCCGGATGCAGCCGGGCTTCAAATAATGCCACCAGTTTGGCGGTAATGCCGCTGTGGCGGGCCAGGGTCTGTTCGATATAGTTTTGGCCGAAGGGCAGGGTGGCCTGCTTGAGGAATTTGGCCAAGGCGCGGATGAGCACGCTGCTGCGCCAGGAAATGCCGGTGGCGGCCACCAGGGCGTTGAAGCGGTCGTTTTCCACCCGGCCGGCCCACACTTCTTCGAATAGGGCCAACACTTGCTCGCGGGTGTCTTCTTGTTCGATGAATTCGCTGCTCAGGCCGTCGGCGAGGCTGAGTGAGAAGTGGCTCAGGCCGACGCTTTGGCTGTCGGTTTTCAGGCGGTAAGGTTCTTCCGCATAGACGGTAAGCCCCATGTTTTCCAGCATGGGCAGGGTTTTGGACAGGCTGGGGCTGCGGTCGGCCACATACATTTTCAGCCAATACGGCGCGTTGCTGTTGTGGCTTTGGTCGCCGAAGCGGGCCACCAGTGCTTTGTCGGCCAGTTGTTCGGCCGAAGCGACATCGGCCAGCGCTTCCTCGGGCGTGAAGGCTTCGCGGTAGCCGGCGGAGAAGGCGCTGCTGTATTTCGACACGGTATCGGCCGGCAGCTTGCTGTTTTTGGCGGCGCTTTGCCAGTCGCTGTACCAACCGCGTACCAGGCCGTTGATGCGGTTTTCCAGCTCGGCGCTGTCGAATTCGGGCAGGTCGGCGGCTTGGGTGCGGAACAGATAATGTACGCGCGCCAAGGGGTTGTCGCCGGTGAGTTGCACTTCGAATTCGGTTTCGGTGGCGGCGAAGGCCTGTTGCAGCAAATCGCCGATGCGTTGGCGCATTTCGGTGCTGAACTGCTCTTTGGGCAGGTAAACCAAGGCGGAAACATAGCGTTTGAAGTCGTCCACGCGGGCAAACAGGCGCACGCGCGGACGCTCGGTAAGGGAGACGATGCCGGCGGCGATTTCGGTGAGGTCGTTGTTGCCGATTTCGAACATCTCGTCGCGCGGATAGGTTTGCAGCACATAGCGCAGGGTTTTTTCTTTGTGGCTGCCGCGCACGAAGTCGCAGTGCTTCAGGGCGTAATCGGCTTTGTTGCGCAGCACGGGGATGTTCCATACGCTGTCCAGATAGGCTTGGGCGGTATAGAGGCCGATGAAGCGCCATTGGCCGACCACTTTGCCGTTTTCGTCCAGTTTCTGAATGCCAATGAGGTCGTAGTAGGCGTTGCGGTGGATGCGGCTGCGGCGTTGCGATTTGTTGAGGATGAGGCGGTCGCCGAGCAGCCATTTGGCTTTGTCGTCTTCAGACAAGCTGGCAAAACCGGTGGAGTAGGGCTGCACGCCGCGTTTGGCCAATACGCCCAAGGCGGTTTCCGGGCGGGCTTGCAGCTGCAGTTTGTTGTCTTGGTCTTGGACCAGGTCGTATTCGCAAAAACCCATCAGCAGGAAGTGGTTGTCGGCCAGCCAGCTGAGGAAGGAGACGGTTTCGGCGTCGCTGCTGTTGCGGCCGCCGTTGAGCACCATTTGGTTGACCAACAGCAGTTGGCCGCGCAGTTTGTGTTCGCTCTCCACCACGCTGCGCAACTCTTCGATCAGGTCGCGGATTTTTTCGGCCAGCGCTTGGGCTTGGGCGGTGGTGGTGTCGGCCAGGCGCAGCACGATCAAGGATTCGAGCTGGCCGCCGTCGCTGTCGTTGGCGCGGTGCATGGCCACGGCTTTGCCGTCGGCGTCGCGCTCGACATTGAAAATGGGGTGCACCATGGCCGCCAGCGACAAGCCTTCGCGGTTGAGCAGCAAAGAGAGCGAGTCGATGAGGAAAGGCATATTGTCCGCCACAATTTCGACTACGGTGTGCTCCGGAGTGAAGCTGCCGGCCACGCTGGGCGAAACCACGCGCACCGCCACTTCACCGGCTTTGCGCGGCATGCGCACCAAGCGGCAGTGCGAATCGGCGCCGGCCACCAAGTCGGCATCGTCGTATTGGGCCAGGCCGCCGAAATCGGCGTTTTCATAATAGGTTTCGAGCACGTGCAGGAAAGCGTCGGGATAGCTTTGCGAACGGGCTTGTTCGAGCAGGCGGTTGATATGGGCGGACTGCTTCATCTCTATATCCTCGGGGATGGTTGGTTTTTAAGATGGAACGGGCAGGCCGGAAACCGGTTGTGCGCGGCCAAGCTGCGGCGGCACGGCGGGCCCGGAATGCCTCGGGATTCGGTAAGGCCGAAAGTACGCCGCATCATACCCAAATCGTATGCGGCAGGCTACCTGAAAGCGGGAAAACCGGTAGAAAAGACGGCGGTTTGATGTGTGTTTCGTACAATTGCTTTAAACCGCCGTCCGGACGGCCCGGAAACGGCGGTTTGTGTTCTGCACCGCGATACTTAGCGGCGTGGGAGAGAAGGCGTTTTTTAATGATGGTGGCCGTGCGCACCGTGTGCGTGGCCGTGTTCGATTTCTTCGGCTTCTGCCGGGCGCACTTCGGTAACGGTGGCTTTGAAGCGGATTTTCATGCCGGCCAAGGGGTGGTTGCCGTCCACCACGGCTTTGCCGTCGGCCACGTCGGTGACGCGGTACACGATGACGTCGCCGGTTTCGGGGTCGTCGGCTTCAAACATCATGCCCACTTCCACTTCGACGGGGAACACATCCAAAGATTCTACGCGCACGAGTTCGGGTTCTTGTTCGCCGAAGGCATCATCCGGCTGCAATACCACATCCACGCTGTCGCCTGCGGCTTTGCCGTGCAGGGCTTCTTCTACCAGCGGGAAAATGCCGTCGTAGCCGCCGTGCAGGTAGGCAATCGGTTCTTCGGTTTTGTCGATCAGCTGGTCGTTGGCGTCCAACATTTCGTAATGCAGCGTGACGACGGTGTTTTTTTCAATATTCATAGCACGGGGCCTTTGTGGGTGGGGTGGGAAAGGCGGTATTGTACCGCATCGCTGCGGGGAAGGGGGAGAGCGGTTTCAGGTAGCCTGCGGGCTGCCGGAGTCAGCCGATGCGTTTGAAGGGCGGCAGGCAGGCGAGCAGCTGTTTGCCGTAGCGGGCGTAGAGCACGCGGTTGTCGAGGATGGTGACGCGGCCGTAGTCGCTTTCGGTGCGGATCAGGCGGCCGACGGCCTGAATCAGTTTGATGCTGGCTTCGGGCACGGTCACCTCCATAAAGGGGTTGCCGCCGCGCTGCTCGATCCAGCGGCTGCGGGTTTTTTCGATGGGGTGGTCGGGCATGGAGAAGGGCAGTTTGGCAATGATCACCTGCACGCAGGCGTCGCCGGGCAGGTCGAGGCCTTCGGCGAAGCTGTCGAGGCCGAAAATAATGTTGGCGCGTCCTTCGGCCACGGCGCGGCGGTGCTGCTCGAGCAGCACGGCTTTGGGCAGGTCGCCCTGCACCAGCAGCAGGGGCAGCAGGCTTTCAGGTAGCCTGTGGGCCACATCCTGCATTTGTTTGCGCGAGGAAAACAGCACCAGGGTGCCGATGGCTTCTTCGGGATTGATCAGTTTCGGCAGCCATTCGGCCACGGCTTGGGTGTGGGCGGCGGCGTCTTTGGGGCTGGCGGCCACGGCCGGGATGTAGAGTTCGCCCTGGCTGGGGAAGTTGAACGGGCTGTTGAGGGCGAGGGTGGTGGTTTCAGGTAGCCAGACGAGGCCGGTTTGGCGCAGTAAATGGTCGAAATTGCCCAGCGACTGCAGGGTGGCGGAGGTGAGCAGGGCACCGGCGGCGCGCCGCCACAGGTGGTTGGCCAGATAGGAGGCGCTGCTGATGGGGCTGGCGTGGAAGAAGTAGTCGTTTTTGTCGTCGAGGCGGCGGGTAATCCACTTGGCCAGCGGCTCTTCGCCTTCGGCGGGCACGGTGGCCAGCAAATCCCAGGTGGCGCTGATTTGTTCGATGCGGGCGCGGAAGATGCCGAATTCGCTGCTGAGGCGGTCGATTTGCACGCCGTCTTGGTCTTTGTCGCGGCGGGCGGCGGCCAGGGCGTCGTTGAGGCCGTTGGCGTGTTTGTAGAGGCTGCGGGCGGCGGTGGCGGTGTTGGCAACGAGCAGCGCCAAGGATTCGGGAATGCGTCCGTCCTGCCACAGCCACACGGATTCGTTGTTTTCCGACGGGCGCAGTTCGGGTTCGCCGGAGAGGTGGAACTGCCATTCGTGCAGGCTTTCCAAGAGGGCGGCGGCGGCTTCGTCGGCCAGATTGGCCAGCTCGGCTTTGTCGGTAACGGCGGCGATTTTGTCGGTAACGGCGGGCAGTTTTTCCAAGGCCCAAACCGCTTGGTTCCAAGAGTGTTCGGCGGCGAATTGGTTGAGCGCTTTTTTGGGCAGGTGGTGGGCTTCGTCGATGCAGTAGAAGCTGTGTTCGGGTGCGGGCAGAATCACGCCGCCGCCCATGCCGATGTCCACCATCAGCAGGTCGTGATTGGCCACGATGACGTCCACGTTTTCCAGCAGGTCGCGCGCGAGGTAAAACGGACATTCGGGGCGGTTGGGGCAGGCGGCTTTGAGACAGCCGTAATTGTCGTTGTTGACTTTGGCCCACAGGGCGTCGTCGATTTTTGCCGGCCAGGTGTCGCGGTCGCCGTCGAAACGGCGCGCGGCGAAGTCGTCGGCCAGCCGGTGCAGCAGTTGCAGCTCCTCGGGCTTGGGTTTGCTGTCCCACAATACGGCGGGGGCTTCGAAGCCGAGCAGGTTTTGCTGGGCGTGGTTTTGGGTGAGCTGGTAGAGCTTGTAGGGGCAGAGGTAGCGGCCGCGGCCTTTGGCCAGCGCAAACGTCAGCGCCAGGCCGCTTTTTTCCACTACAAAGGGCAGGTCGCGCCCCACCAGCTGCTCCTGCAGGGCCACGGTGGCGCTGGAAACCACCAGTTTTTTGCCGCGCGTCTGCGCCATGATGCCGCCGGCCAACAGGTAGGCCAGGCTTTTGCCCACGCCGGTGGGCCCTTCGATGACGGCAATGCTTTCGCCTTCGCGCCGCGGGGCGTCTTCGCCTTCCTGACGGTTTTGGCTGCGCGAGAAGGCGTTGGCCACGGCGGCCAGCATTTCGCGCTGCGCCTGGCGCGGGCGGAAATGGGGCAGGTTTTCGGCGATGGCCTGGTAGTGGCGGCGGATGGCGTCTTTTTCGGTTTCGGTGAGCATGGGGCGGCGGAACGGACGGCAAAGGCGGGCATTATAGCGGAAAGCGGCAGGCGGGTTCGGCGGCATGGCGGGCTACCTGAAAGCGCAGTAAAATACGCGGTTTTGCTTTCAGGTAGCCTGAAGATGTCGGAATTGACGGATTATTTTCGCAACGAAGCGCCGGGTGCGGCGGCGGAGACTTTGGATTTTTGGCTGCACGAGTGCAGTTTGGATGAGGCGCCGACTGCGGTCGAGGTGGCCGAATGGCAGGCGGTGTTTGCGGCGCGGGGCGGCAAGTTTCTGCGCCTGGCGGAACAGTGCCGGCAGTGGCTGGCGGAGGAGGGCGCGTGAACCGTTGGTTGTTGTTGGCGGCCTTGTGGTTTGCCGCCGGGGTGTACGGTTTAATTTTTCGCGAAACCGACGGTGGCGCAGCGCCGATTCCCCATTTCGATAAAGTGGCGCATTTCGGCCTGTTTTTCGGGCAGTTTTGGTTATTGGCCAAGGTGTTCATGCAAGAGCGGCGGGCGATACCGTTTGCGGCTTTGTTGGTATTGGCCCTGGTCTTGGCGGCGGGCAGCGAATGGGCGCAGGGCGCGTTCACCCAAACGCGCGCCGCCGATTGGCGCGATGCGCTGGCCGATATCTCGGGCGCCGTGGCGGCCCTGTGGCTGGCGCGCAAGGTGGCGGCGGCCAAAGCGGCGGTTTGAAAACAGCAGCTGAAAAATTCGCTTGCCAAACACCGATTGGTTTAATATAATTGCCGCCTTTCGGAATGTAGCGCAGTCTGGTAGCGCACTTCGTTCGGGACGAAGGGGTCGGAGGTTCGAATCCTCTCATTCCGACCAGACATAAAAAAGACTTGGCCGCTGCCAAGTCTTTTTTGTTATCCGCCAGGTGATGCGTTTTGGCTCTGCGGGAATGGCGGTCGATTTGGCATGCCACGATTCATTAAAAACACACAATCCATAAAGACACACAATATGATTTATCAAGAACTTCAGAAGCTTTGGCAGCAGCAGCTGGGCATTCTCACCGAGTCGCCGGTGGTGATTGCGCGGCGTCTGATGCTGTTCAGCCAGCCGTTTTGGTCGGTGGAAACCGCGCAGGAATACCAGCGCATGTATTGGGAAAAATACCTGGCCGCCCAACAGCTCACCATGTCGTGGGCCAGCTTTTGCATGCATGCGGGGCAGGCGATGCTGGTTTCGCCCGAAGTGCCGACGCCGAAAACTTATTACCGCTGGGCGGGCAAAACTGCCAAAGCCGCCAACCGCGCCTTGTCGTCGGTGAGCCGGCGTGTACACAACAACCGTGTGCGCTTGAGCAAACGCCGCTGAATGCCGCTAAGCGCTTGGGCGCCGTTTTTCAGGTAGCCTGCAGGCTACCTGAAAAGCTTGATGTTCCAGATGTTTATTGCCATATTACCGAGAAGCTTATGAATGCCTTACTTCAAGACCTGCAGGCCCGCGGCCTGATTGCGCAGACCACCGATATCGACGCCCTGTCTGCGTTGCTGGACGAAAACAAGATCGCACTCTACTGCGGTTTCGACCCGACGGCCGACAGCCTGCACATCGGCCATCTGCTGCCGGTGCTGGCCCTGCGCCGTTTCCAGCAGGCCGGCCACCAACCTGTGGCCTTGGTCGGCGGCGCCACCGGCATGATCGGCGATCCGAGTTTTAAAGCGGTGGAACGCAGCCTCAACAGTGCGGAAACCGTACAAGGCTGGGTGGAGAGCATCAAAAACCAGCTCAAGCCTTTTCTGAGCTTTGAAGGCGACAATGCCGCCATCATGGCCAATAATGCCGACTGGTTTGCCCAGATGAACTGTTTGGACTTTTTGCGCGACATCGGCAAGCATTTCTCCGTCAACGCCATGTTGGCGAAAGAATCGGTGAAGCAGCGCATCGAGCGCGACGACGTGGGCATTTCCTTTACCGAATTCGCCTACGCCCTGCTGCAGGGCTACGACTTTGCCGAGCTGCACCGCCGCCACGGCGTGATGCTGCAGATCGGCGGCTCCGACCAATGGGGCAACATCACTTGGGGCACCGACCTCACCCGCCGTCTGCACCAGCAAAACGTATTCGGCCTCACCTTGCCGCTGGTCACCAAGGCCGACGGCACCAAGTTCGGCAAAACCGAAGGTGGCGCGGTGTGGTTGGATGCCAAGAAAACCTCGCCCTATCAGTTTTACCAATTCTGGCTCAAAGTGGCCGATGCCGATGTCTATAAATTCCTCAAGTATTTCACCTTCCTCAGTATTGAGGAAATCGATGCCATCGAAGCCCAAGACCGCGTCAGCGGCAGCAAGCCCGAAGCGCAGCGGATTTTGGCCGAGGAAATGACGCGCCTGATCCACGGCGAAGCCGCCTTGGAAGCGGCGCAACGCATTACCGAGAGCCTGTTTTCCGGCGACGAAAGCGGCCTCACCGAAAACGATTATGCCCAACTGGCCTTGGACGGCCTGCCGGCTTTCGAGGTTTCAGGTAGCCTGAATGTGGTGGAAGCGCTGGTATTGAGCGGTTTGGCTAAGTCCAATAAAGAAGCGCGTGAGTTTGTGAAAAACAAAGCGGTCTTGCTCAACGGTGAAACGGCGGCGGCCAACAATCCCGATCACGCTGCCGAGCGCCCCGACGACGCCTGCATGCTTACCGAAGCACACAAGCGTTTCGGCCGCTACACCATTGTGAAGCGCGGCAAGCGCAACCATGCCTTGCTGGTGTGGGCGTAAATTTCGGCGGCGTGCGTTTTGCCTGATGCGCCAGACAACCGGTTCAGATGGTCTGAAATACAACTGATAAGGTGGCCTATTGACGGGTGCGGCGAATAAATGCTTGCCTTGCCGTCATAAATTGCCCTAAAATTCGCGGTTTTCTTATTGACCGATTTTTTCCGAAGGAATAGTCATGGTAGTGATTCGTTTGGCTCGCGGCGGTTCCAAGCACCGTCCTTTCTACAACATCGTGGTAACCGATTCCCGCAGCCGTCGTGACGGCCGTTTTATTGAGCGCGTGGGTTTTTACAACCCCGTTGCCAATGAAAAACAAGAGCGTGTACGCCTGAACGCCGAGCGCCTGAACCACTGGGTCGGCCAAGGCGCGCAATTGAGCGATGCCGTTGCCAAGCTGGTAAAAGAACAGAAAGCGGCCGCTTAATTTTCAGGTAGCCCTCAATGAGCAGTGCCGATAATCAATGGGTAGCCATGGGCTATGTCAAAGGTGCATTCGGAGTCAAAGGCTGGTTGAAAGCCGCCGTCAGCACCGAATACACCGACAGCCTGTTGGATTACCCGGTTTGGCGTTTGCGCAAAGACGGTGATGTCCGCAGCTATACCCTGGAGGCAGGCAAAGCGGTCGGCGACGAATTGCAGGTGAAACTGCAGGAAATCGATGATCGGGATGCCGCCCAATTGTTGCGCGGCTACACCATCGAGGTGGACCGCCACGAATTCGCTCCGGCGGAAGAGGGCGAATATTACTGGACCGATTTGGTCGGCATGACGGTGCGCAACCGTGATGACGAGCTGCTCGGTTCGGTGAGCAATTTAATGGAAACCGGCGCGCACGACGTGCTGGTGGTGGACGGCGCTTACGGCCGCAAGCTGATTCCGTTTGTATCCCACTACATCGATACGGTGGATGCCGAAGCCCGCTGCATTGTGGCGGACTGGGGCACGGATTACTGATGCACATCCAAGCCATCACCCTGTTTCCGGAAATGTTCCGCAGCATTACCGATTACGGCGTTACCGGGCGTGCACTCAAGCAGGGCTTGTGGCGGTTTGACAGCATCAACCCGCGCCAGTTTGCCGACAACAAGCTCGGCTATATCGACGACCGGCCTTTCGGCGGCGGTCCCGGCATGATCATGATGGCCGAGCCGCTGGATGCCGCCATACGGGCGGCTCAGGCGAAACAAGCCGGCAAAGTGGTGTATCTGAGCCCGCAGGGCGCGCCCTTGACCCACCGCAAGGTGCAGCAGCTGGCCGCTTCAGGTAGCCTGATTTTGCTGTGCGGCCGCTACGAAGGCGTGGACGAACGCTTGTTGCAGCAGTCGGTGGACGAAGAAATCTGTATCGGCGATTTTGTGGTGTCCGGCGGCGAACTGCCGGCCATGATGCTGATGGATGCCGTGTTGCGCCTGGTGCCGGGCGTGTTGGGCGACATGGCTTCGGCCGAACAGGATTCGTTTGCCGACGGCTTGCTGGATTGTCCGCACTATACCCGTCCGGTTGAGTTTCAAGGCATGGCGGTGCCGGCTGTTTTGCGCAGCGGCAACCACGGCCTGATTGCCGCGTGGCGTTTGGAACAAGCGCTGCGCCGCACCCTAGCGCGACGGCCGGATTTGCTGGCCGCGCGTGATTTAACCCCAGAGGAATCTAGGCTCCTGCACAAAATCCGGCAGGAGGAACGAGATATCCCATCATAACTTAAGGAAACATCATGAATTTGATCCAACAACTCGAGCAAGAAGAAATTGCCCGTCTGAACAAAGCGATTCCCGAGTTTGCACCCGGTGATACCGTGGTGGTGTCTGTGCGCGTAACCGAGGGCAGCCGCACCCGTCTGCAGGCTTACGAAGGCGTGGTGATCGCCCGCCGCAACCGTGGTCTGAACAGCAGCTTCATCGTGCGTAAAATTTCCAGCGGCGAAGGCGTAGAGCGTACTTTCCAACTGTATTCGCCGAATGTGGAAAAAATCGAAGTGAAACGCCGCGGTGACGTGCGTCGCGCCAAGCTGTACTACTTGCGCGGCCTGACCGGCAAAGCCGCCCGCATCAAAGAAAAACTGCCGAGCCGCAAAAAAGACTAAGCAGTCCCCTTTTGCCAAACCTGCCTTCGGGCAGGTTTTTTCATGCCGCTCCGGGCCTTTCAACCTCTCCGCCTGTGCCTGCCTTGGCCAGCACGGCTGCAAGCCCTTTTCCGAGAAGGCGCAACAGATATCAGGCTAAGAGGATGGGCGATAGCGATCAGTTCTCAGCCATGAACGCAGCCCACAGAAATGCGCAGCAGATGAGGAAAGGTTGCCGCTTGTCAAAAAGACGTCATCAAAACGCCCTATCATGCCCCAACCCACAGACAACAGGAAACCGGCATGGCAGAACATATTTCTTCTCACTTCCATCAAGAACTGGAAACCGTACGCAGCGAAGTGATGCGCATGGGCGGCTTGGTCGAGCAGCAACTGCAGGCGGTGCTGGCCGCCTTCTCTACGGGCTCGGCCGACGGCTTGTCCGCGGTGATCGAGGGCGATCATGCCATTAATGCTCTGGAAGTGGCGATTGACGACCATTGTCAAACCATCATTGCCCGCCGCCAACCGGCTGCCGGCGATTTGCGCTTGGTGCTGGCGGTGAGCCGCATTATTGTGGATTTGGAGCGGATGGGCGACGAGTTGAAAAAAATCGCCCGTATGGCGCATCCGCTGTTGGCGGAAAACCGGATTGCGGTTGGCGAACTGTACGATACCCACCGTTTGGCCGGTATGACTGCCAGCATGATCCGCCGCGCTTTAGACGCATTTGCCCGTTTGGATGCCGGCGCCCTGCCGGATTTGAATGCGGCCGACCGGCATTTGGATGCCGGCTACCGCCGCCAATTCCGCCTGCTGCTCAGCCATATGATGGAAGAGCCGCGCCAAACCGGCATCTTGCTCGATGTGACGATGATGAACAAACGCATCGAGCGCATCGGCGACCACGCCAAAAACATTGCCGAGCATGTGGTGTACCTGGTGCGCGGCATCGACGTACGTCACCGGCCGCCGGAGGCCATCCGGCAGGATGGGCTGCCGGATGGCGATCTCTCTGAAAACATACCTTAAGATTTTAGTCTCTCCCATTGTCGCGGCCACGTCCCGATGTGGGGGCAACAGGGTCAAGCCAAACAGCAGGCTACCTGAAACCGATTTCTATCGGTTTCAGGTAGCCTGCTGCCTTTGTAAAACCGCCATCTGCGGCGGATTTCTGCGTTGTGGGTTGATGCTCGGGGGGGCGGCTCACCCGCTTGTCCATCTATCTGATAGGTCTGTCCCACAGGGATGCCCGGCGTTCACGCTTGCTGCGTGGCTACGCCTTGGACTGCATCCATATCTAGACGTTTTGCAAAGCCCCGGCCGGTTTGCCAATCTGCTGCCGCCATATAGCCGGAATTTCTTTAGATAGCGTGAAAGATTCTTTCTGTTTTGCGCCCGTATTCTCTACAGTAGCGCCTTTCCTATCCGCCGTCTTTATCCGCTTATGAGCCTGCTTTCCGCCCGCCACATCACCTTAGCCTATCCGCAAAACGGCAGCCTGCACACCGTGTTGCAGGACTTTTCGCTCGACGTGGCCGCCGGCGAACTGGTCGGCCTGATGGGCCCCAGCGGGGTGGGCAAATCTTCCTTGCTGCGCGTATTGGCCGGTTTGGCCAAGCCGCAGGCCGGCGAAGTGCGCCTGTTCGGCGAATTGCTGAGCCGCCCGCATCCGCGCTTGGGGTTTGTTTTCCAGCAGGCCGTGCTGCTGCCTTGGCTGAACGTGGCCGACAACACCGCCTTCGGCCTCGATTTTGCCGGCCAACCCAAGTTGAGCCGCGATGAGCGCCGGGAACGGGTGGCACAGGCTTTGGCGGAGGTGGGCCTCAGTCATGCGGCCCAGCAGTTTCCCGGCGAGCTTTCCGGCGGCATGGCGCAGCGCGTTTCTTTGGCGCGCATTTTGGCGAGACGGCCGGATATCTGGCTGCTGGACGAACCGTTTTCCGCCCTCGATGCGGTTACCCGCAGCGAAATGCAGACTTTGCTGCGCGAGCTGGTCAGCCGCCACCGCGCCTCGGCCGTGATGGTGACCCATGACATCGATGAAGCCCTGATGGTGGCCGACCGTGCGGTTTTAATCGGCAAACGCCCCGGCCGCCGTATTGGCGAATGGCGGCTGAGTCTGCCCCACCCGCGCCATGAATCGTTGTTGCAGATGAATGCCGAGCGGGTGCAGATTCTGCAGGCGCTGCACGATGCCCGCAGTGACAGCCGCCAAACAGAGAGCGTAGAGTTTGTGATTTAGGGCGTGCCAGGCCCAACCGCTTACCCCGATCACAACCGAGCTTTGCGTATTGCCCGCCGTTTCCTTCATGCCGAAACAGGCTACCTGAAACCAAATACGCCGATGGCGGGCGTTCAGGTAGCCCATTGCCTTTCAAGGATGTCTCATGACTTCGCGCCGTGATTTTCTCAAACTGGCCGCCCTGTTCAGCACCGCCGGCAGCCTGCCCCTGCTGCAGGCCTGCGGCCGCCGCGCCGAGCAACAGCCCGATGCTCCGCTCACCATCGGCTACCTGCCGATTACCGATGCCACGCCGCTCTTGGTGGCCCATGCCCGCGGGCTGTTTGCCGAGCAGGGCATTCAGGTGGCCAAGCCCGTGCTGTTCCGCAGCTGGGCCTCGCTGGTGGAGGCTTTTCTCAGCGGGCAGGTCAACCTTATCCATCTGCTCTCGCCGATGAGCATTTGGGCGCGCTACGGCAGCGGTTCGCCGATCAAAGTGGTGATGTGGAACCACATGGCCGGTTCGGCGCTCACGGTGGCGCCCGATGTCCGCCGCATTGCCGATTTGTCTGGCCGTACGGTTGCCATACCGTTTTGGTATTCGATTCACAATGTGGTGTTGCAGCAATTGCTGCGTGCCGAAGGTTTGCAAGTGGTGGAACGCACGCCGCAGCCCGGCGAAGTACGGCTGGCGGTGATGGCGCCGGCCGATATGGTGGCCGCGCTGGCCGCCGGCACCGTGGCCGGTTTTATTGTGGCCGAGCCCTTCAACGCTGCCGCCGAAACCAAAGGCGTGGGGCGGGTGCTGCGTTTTTCCGGCGACGTTTGGCGCGATCATGCCTGCTGCGTCACCCTGATGCAGGAGCGCGACATCCAAACCCGGCCGCAATGGGTGCAGGGCGTGGTGAATGCCTTGGTGGACGCGCAGGCCTTTGCCGCCGAACACCGCCGCGAAACCGCCGCCCTGCTGGCCAAAAGCGGCCCTAACCGCTACACCCCGCACGAAGCGGCGGTGTTGGAACAGGTGTTGGCGCCTTCCGATGCCGCTTGGGCGCGTTATCGCGAACAAGGCATCATCCGCCACCCCGAATGGGCGCAAAAACGCATCGATTTTCAGCCCTATCCCTTTCCTTCTTATACCGAAGCCTTGGTGGCGATGCTGAAACAGACCCATATCGCCGGCGTCAACCGTTTCCTTGATACGCTGGACCCCGCCTTCGCCGCCCGCGATTTGGTGGACGACCGCTTCGTGCGCAGCGCCATCGAACGCGGCGGCCACCGCGAACGTTTCGGCCTCAGCGGCTGGACGCGGCAGGAAGTCATTGCCGTTTAGCGGCCGTTTGCCCGGCACAGGTCTTAGGCTACCTGAAACCCTTTCCGTTACCTTGATAAGGAACACCATGCCCGCCCTGAAAAATACCGCCCTCAGCCTGCTCGGCCTGCTGATTCTGCTGCTGCTGTGGCAGGCCGGCAGCAGCCTCTTGGCGCGCCAACTGCCCTTGGCCAACCTGCTTGCCCCTTTGCCCGCTGTGCAAAGCCTGCTCGACCTGCTGCTCGGCGGTCAGTTGCACGCCCATGTGTTCGCCAGCTTGAAACGGGTGGCCGTCGGCCTGTTGTGGGCCTTGGCCATCGGCATTCCGCTTGGTTTGCTGGTGGGGCAGTCGGCGTGGGCGGAAAAACTCAGTGGCACCGCTTTTCAGTTTTTGCGCATGATCTCGCCGCTGTCTTGGATGCCGGTGGTGGTGATGCTGTTCGGCATCGGCGACGCCCCGATTTATTTTCTGCTCGCCTTTGCCGCCGTATGGCCCATTTTGCTCAATACCGCTGTCGGCGTGAAGGCCATCAGCCCGCAATGGCTGATGCTCGGCGCCTCGCTTTCCGCCACCCGCAGCGAAATGCTGTGGCGCATCATGCTGCCTGCCGTGCTCGGCCACATTCTCACCGGCCTGCGCCTGGCCATTGGCGTGGTGTGGGTTGTGCTGGTGCCCTGCGAAATGCTCGGCGTCAACGAAGGCTTGGGCTACTTTATTCTCGACACCCGCGACCGCCTGGCCTACGCCGAACTGATGGCGGCCATCCTGCTCATCGGCCTGCTCGGCTGGCTGCTCGACAGCGCCACGCGCCGATTGCAACAACGCTGGGCGCACAGTTGATGACGCCCTTCGGCCCGGCTGGCTGACTGCGGGCCAACGGCCGCAAACCGAGAACAGGCTACCTGAAACCCCGCCATCCGGCAGCGGGTTTCAGGTAGCCTGATACCTTTGCAACCCCCATCTGCGGTGCATTGCTGCGTTGTGTGTTGATGCCCCAGGGGGGGACGGCTCACCCGCTTGCCCATCTATCTAATAGGCTTTCCCACAGGAATGCCCGGCGTTCACGCTCGCTGCGCTGCTGCGCTTTGAATGGCATCCACAGCTGGCGGTTTTGCGAAGGTCTCAGCCTGTTGCTTGGCGGTCCGCTTGGACAGCGCCGGACAAGCGGGTAAACTGAGCCGACCGATTGGACCAGCAGGAGGGCATGATGAAAGCGTTGCGTATATGGGCTGTTTGGGTTTTGGTGGCGGCTTTGGCGGGCTGTCAGGCGGCCGGTGACACCGTTGAGGTGTACCGCAGCGACGGCGCCCGCCAATGCGAAGGCGAGGGCATCGGTCTCGACGTCATGCAGCCGATGCTGGGCGGCATTCCGGTGTATGCCGCCCGCAAAGACCACGTGTATGCCGAGGTGTATCCGGAAGTGTGCGGCGCGCCGATGAGCAGCGTGAATGTGTACACCATCGACCGCGCCCACTGGCCGCAGGCTCAGGCGCAAGGATTTCTGTTGTTTCCGTCTGGGGACCAGCACTAAAGATTCGGTCGGATTATTCTGCATTGCAAAATTCAGTTTTTTTCTGCGGAACCTGATGCTATAATCGGTTCCGTTTTTTTGGCCGTATGCGCCCAGATCCTGTTCATCATCTTCTTGCGCCGGTATTTTTCGAGACCTAACTCGTGTCTATCGGATGGAAATACGCGCCAGATTGAACACAGGCAAGTTTGACCATGCTGCAGGCGCGGCTTTCGGCCGGATAGCGAAGCGGAAGCACGCCGGAATGGAGATTTTGAACAGGCTCTCAAGCTGCGCTACAATCCGCGAAACTACTTTCAGGTAGCCCATCAGAATAAAAACCTTTAAGGAAGAAAACCATGACCGAAACCATCGAACGCGACAGCATGCAGTACGATGTGGTGATTGTCGGTGCCGGCCCGGCCGGTTTGTCTACCGCCATCAAATTGAAACAACTGGCCGAAGCGGCCGGACGGGAAATCAGCGTGTGTGTGGTGGAAAAAGGCTCCGAAGTGGGCGCACACGTTTTGTCCGGTGCGGTGATCGACCCCAAATCGCTCACCGAACTGATTCCCAACTGGCAGGAACTCGGCGCCCCGCTTACCCGCCCGGTTACCGAAGACCGCTTCCTGATTCTGAGCGAAACCGGCTCGCGCCAAATGCCCACCCCGCCGAATTTTCAAAACCACGGCAACTACATCATCAGCCTGGGCATGCTGTGCCGCTGGCTGGCCGAGCAGGCCGAAGGCTTGGGCGTGGAAATCTACCCCGGCTTCGCCGCCGCCGAAGTGCTTTATCATGCTGACGGCAGCGTGAAAGGCATCGCCACCGGTGATATGGGCATCGGCAAAGACGGCGAACCCACAGCCGACTACGCCCCCGGCATGGAGCTGTGGGGCCGCCAAACCGTGTTTGCCGAAGGCTGCCGCGGCTCGCTGAGCAAACAGCTCATCAAACAGTTCGCCCTCGACAAAGACAGCCAGCCGCAAACTTACGGCATCGGCATTAAAGAATTGTGGGAAGTCGATCCCGCCCAATCCAAACCGGGCACCGTCACCCACACCGCCGGCTGGCCGATGGACAACCACACCTACGGCGGCTCCTTTCTCTACCACTTGGACGACAACAAAGTGGCGGTCGGCTTCGTGGTGGGGCTGGATTATCAAAACCCCTATCTGTCGCCGTTTGAAGAATTCCAACGTTTCAAAACCCACCCCGATATCCGCCCGATTTTCGAAGGCGGCCGCCGCATTGCCTACGGCGCGCGCGCTTTGGTGGAAGGCGGCCTGCAGTCGCTGCCCAAACTCACCTTCCCCGGCGGCGTATTGGTGGGCGATGCCGCCGGCTTCCTGAATGTGCCGCGCATCAAAGGTTCCCACGCCGCAATCAAATCCGGCATGTTGGCCGCCGAAGCCGTGTTCGGCGTGTTGGACGAAGTGGAAGAAGCGGAAACTTCCGGCAAAGAAGCCGCTGCCTACACCGCCTTGTTCCAAAATTCCTGGCTGCACGACGAGTTGCACCGCGCGCGCAATATCCGCCCAGCCTTCAAATGGGGCTTGTGGCCGGCCATGATTTACGGCGCCATCGACACCTATCTGTTTAAAGGCAATGCGCCGTGGACCCTGAAGCACCACGGCACCGACCATGCCAGCCTGAAGCCGGCCGCCCAATGCCAGCCGATCGCCTACCCGAAACCGGACGGCAAAGTGTCTTTCGACCGCCTCAGCAGCGTGTTCCTGTCGGCCACCAACCACGAGGAAAACCAACCGGCCCACTTGAAGCTGACCCGCCCCGAAGTGGCCATCGAAACCAATCTGAAAACCTACGCCAGCCCGGAAACCCGCTATTGTCCGGCCGGGGTGTATGAAATCGTGGAAGAGGAAAGCGGCCCGCGCCTGCAGATCAACGCGCAAAACTGCGTACACTGCAAAACTTGCGACATCAAAGACCCCACCCAAAACATCACTTGGACCTGCCCCGAAGGCAGCGGCGGCCCCAATTACGCCGAGATGTAGGCAACAGAGAGGCAAGTGGGGGCAAAGGTTTCCGATTCCGGCCCGCCCCATGCAACAGGCTACCTGAAACACTGCTTGACGCAGGTTTCAGGTAGCCTGTTTTGTGTTGACCCTTGGCTGCCGCGCGCTTTATTGCAGGGGCAGGGCGGCTTTGGCGGCGGCCACCACATCGCTGCCGAACAAGGCGTTGACGTCGGTTTCGTCAAACACATACTGCTCGCCGCAAAAATCGCAGTCTATGCCCACGCTGCCTTGCTCGGCCACCACGCTGCCGACTTCCTGACCGCCCAGCAAAAGCAGCATATCGCTTACCTTGCCGCGCGAGCAGGTGCAGGCGAATTCGATGTTTTCCGGCGGAAACACGCGCGGCGGGGTTTCGTGGAACAGGCGGTAGAGCAGGTGGGGGGCGTCGAGATCGGTGAGTTCGGCGGCGTTCACGGTGTCGGCCAGGGCGGTCACGTGCGCCCAAGCGTCTTCTGTCAGATTTTCTTCGGGCAGGCGCTGCAGCAGCAGGCCGCCCACATGGGTGGGGGAAGCGGCCAGCGAAATATGGGTTTCGAGCTGCTCGGAGCGCTGCATATAGCCGGTGAGCATATCGGCGATGCTGTCGCCTTCCAGCGGCACGATGCCCTGCCATTGTTCGCCGTCGTCGGGCTGGAGGGTGATGGCGAAAATGCCGTCGCCGCCGAGGAGGTCGGTGAGGCTGCGCCGGCCGCTGAGGTCGGCCTGTTCGTTCCAGCGCGCGGTGGCGCGGCAGGTGCGGCCGGAGGTGGCTTCGGCCACCAGCATTTTCAGGTCGCCGCGCCCCTGTACCTGCAGAATCAGGGTGCCTTCGAGTTTGAGATTGCTGGAGAGCAGGGCGGCGGCGGCCAGCAGTTCGCCCAAGGCGTTGCGGATGGGGTCGGGATAGTGTTTGCGCGCCACGATGTGTTGCCAGACCTCTTGCAGCCGGATGTGCAGGCCGCGCACGGGCATGTCGTCGAAAATAAAGCGGGTGCGGCAGTCGGCAGTGTGGGCGGGAGCGGGTGTGTTCATGAAAGGGCTTTCGGATGGTATCGGAATCAGCAGCCAATATGGTTCGCGGCGGCGAAATATCAAGATCTGCTGCGGGCGGTGGCGGCGGTTTTGCGGCTATAATGCGGCTTTCAGGTAGCCTGAGACCTTTGCAAAACCCCCAGATGTGGATGCAGTTCAAGGCGTAGCAGCGCAGCGAGCGTGAACGCCAGGAATCCCCGTGGGACAGACATATCATGAAGATAGGCAAGCGAGCGAGCAGCGCGCAACGCAGAAATGCGCCGCAGATGAGGGTTTTGCAAAGGTCTCAGCCTGTATGCCTTTGTGGGCACGGTTGAGGCTAGCTGACAGCCTGTTTTTATCTGTTTCGGGAGAATCCTGATGACCATTATCGTAACCGGCGCGGCCGGCTTTATCGGCAGTAATATCGTGCGTGCGCTGAACGAGCGCGGCATCCGCGACATTGTGGCGGTGGACAATTTCAGCCGGGCCGATAAATTCCGCAATCTGGTGCAGGCCGACATCGCCCATTATCTCGACAAACACGAATTCATCCGCATGGTGCGCGACCACAAATTCAGCGGCGACGACATCGAGGCGGTGTTCCACCAAGGCGCCTGCTCCGACACCATGTGCCACGACGGCGTGTATATGATGGACAACAACTACCAATACACGCTGGATCTTTTGGATTGGTGTCAGGACGAGCGCATCCGCCTGATTTACGCTTCTTCGGCCGCGGTGTACGGCAAGGGACAGGTGTTCCGCGAGGAGCGCGAGCTGGAAGCGCCTTTGAATGTGTACGGCTATTCCAAGTTTCTGTTCGACCAGATTCTGCGCCGCCGCATGGAGCAGGGCTTGGGCGAGCAGGTGGTAGGGCTGCGCTATTTCAATGTTTACGGCCGCCACGAGCAGCACAAAGGCCGCATGGCTTCGGTGGCCTTCCACCATTTCCACGAATACCGCGAGCACGGCCGGGTCACCCTGTTCGGCGCCTACGACGGCTACGGCAACGGCGAGCAGAGCCGCGATTTCATCAGCGTGGAAGACGTGGTGAAGGTGAATCTGTTTTTCTTCGACCGTCCTGAAAAAACCGGCATTTTCAACTGCGGCACCGGCCGCAGCCAGCCGTTCAACGATTTGGCCGCAGCCAC
Organism: Neisseria shayeganii 871; assembly: GCF_000226875.1. Taxonomy (GTDB): domain Bacteria; phylum Pseudomonadota; class Gammaproteobacteria; order Burkholderiales; family Neisseriaceae; genus Eikenella; species Eikenella shayeganii. The sequence continues at coordinate 894,977 of NZ_JH164926.1, read as the reverse complement.
CGTCAACGCCTGCCGCGCGGCCGAGGGCTTGCCGGAATTGGCTTTGGAAGAATTGGTGGCGCAGGGTTTGATTGTGTACCGCGATTTTCCGGATGCGCTCAAAGGCAAATACCAGAGCTTTACCCAGGCCGACATTTCCGCCCTGCGCGATGCGGGTTATCAGGAGGAATTCGACGATGTGGCCACCGGCGTAAAACGCTATGTGGCTTGGTTGGCCGAGCAGGATTGAGGGTTTGCCGCTGTATTTTCAGGTAGCCTGCGGGCTACCTGAAACTATTCAAGGTATCGAAATATATAAAAAGTAGAAAGCCTGTTTCAGGCTATCTGAAAGTATGGAGGCGCGGTGCTGTGGAGAAATCGAGTTATGTGCTGCTGAATATTTTCCTGTTGTTGTTTTGGGCTTTGTTGGCTTTTCTGTCGCCTTCTTATCTCAGCCCACTTCGCCAAGAGCCTTTGTTGTTCAGGGAAGTGGTGTTACACCATCATGGCGGTAAAAAATCGATGGTGTATTTTGAAGCGGACGCTCAGAAATATTTTATGCTCTGTCGGAATTTTGAGGATCAAAACAGTCGCAATTTTTGCGAGCGGCCGTTTCCGCTACATGCCCGTGAAATTGAAGTCGATTTGCTGCAGAAAGGTCTGTACAGAAGCTCTGCGCATACCGTCATCATCAAGAAGATACGATTTGCCGAGGCGGGAGAGCCTGATTTTTCTTTACCGCAGGTGGCATACGACGGCGCTTTTGCGTATGAGTTCAACGCACATTATGGGGTCAGGACGGTTATGTTGCTTTCCTTTCTCGGGCTTTATGGCGTTTACAGATACCGGAGTAAGCGTAGCGCGGGTCAGATTGAAAACAACTGGCAGAGATGACTCTGCCAGTTTTGATTGGTGATCCCTATGCCGCCGCTTTTTCTGCCGGCGGGGCGCTGCCGTTTTGCTTGCGCCGCAAATACACCTGTTTGCGCACGCGGGCCACCACTTCGCCTTGGCTGTCGATGACTTCGTTTTCAAACCAGTGCAGCACTTTGCCGCCGTCGGCGGCGCGCGCCAACAGCTCGGCCAGCACGGCGTCGTCGAGGCGGAATTCCACCGCCACCGTGCCGCGGCCGGGCTTGACGAATTCGATTTCCGCCGCTTTGTCCCACACGATGTAGCCGCGGGGTAGGGCGTGCAGAATCAGCAGCATCCAGAAGGGGTCGGTCATGGCAAACAGGCTGCCGCCGAAATGGGTGCCAACGTAGTTGCGGTTCCACCATTTCTGGCGCAGCTCGATGCGGGCGCTGCGCCAGTTGCGGCTCATGTCGGTGACGCGGATGCCGGTGAACAAAAAGGGCGGCCAGAGGTTCATGGCCAGTTTCATGGTTCGCGGGGTCATTTTCATGTGGCGGGCTACCTGAAAATCTGTTGGCGGTAGGGTGAAAATAGAAATACCGCTTTCGCTGCGGCGAAAGCGGTATCGGAGCACGGCTTTAGTTTTTGTCTTGGTCTACCAGTTTGTTTTTGGCAATCCAAGGCATCATGCTGCGCAGTTGGGCGCCGACTTTTTCGATTTGGTGGTCGGCGTTCAAACGGCGGCGGGCGGTCATGCTGGCGTAGTTGGTGTTGCCTTCCTGAATGAACATTTTGGCGTATTCGCCGCTTTGGATGCGGTAGAGCGCTTTTTTCATCGCTTCTTTGGTGGCGGGGGTGATCACTTCCGGGCCGGTTACGTATTCGCCGTATTCGGCATTGTTGGAAATGGAGTAGTTCATGTTGGCGATGCCGCCTTCGTACATCAAGTCCACAATCAGTTTCAGCTCGTGCAGGCATTCGAAGTAGGCCATTTCGGGGGCGTAGCCGGCTTCCACCAGGGTTTCGAAGCCGCATTTCACCAGCTCGACCGCGCCGCCGCACAAAACGGCCTGTTCGCCGAAGAGGTCGGTTTCGGTTTCTTCACGGAAGTTGGTTTCGATCACGCCGCCTTTGGTGCCGCCGTTGGCTGCGGCGTAAGAGAGGGCGATGTCGCGGGCTTTGCCGGAGTTGTCTTGGTAAACGGCGATCAGGGAGGGCACGCCGCCGCCTTTGAGGTATTCGCTGCGCACGGTGTGGCCGGGGCCTTTGGGGGCCACCATGATCACATCTACGTTTTTGGCGGGAACGATTTGGTTGTAATGTACGTTGAAGCCGTGGGCGAAGGCCAAAACGGCGCCGTCTTTCAGGTTGTTGTGGATTTCGGCGTTGTAAACGGCGGGCGCGCTTTCGTCGGGCAGAAGAATCATCACCACGTCGGCGGCTTTGGTGGCTTCGGCCACGCTGCGTACATCGAAGCCGGCTGCTTGGGCTTTGTTCCAGGAGCCGCCTTGGCGCAGGCCGATTACCACATTGACGCCTGAGTCTTTCAGGTTGGCGGCGTGGGCGTGACCTTGCGAGCCGTAGCCGATGATGGCCACGGTTTTGCCTTTGATCAGGGAGAGGTCGGAGTCTTTATCGTAAAACACTTGCATGGAACGTTCCTTCATAAACAGTTAGATAAAATCGGTGAAATCTCGCGGCACACGGGCGGGCTGTTGGCGGCGCGGCGGCAGGCTGCGGGTGGCGCCGGCCGCACGGTCACGTTGCCGTAAAGTGCGGCATACTACCTGAAATTTGCAGCCTTGGCAGCTTATTTGGACAAAAAAATTTTGCTTGCTTTGGGTTTGCTTGGGTAGCGGTAAAAATTTGGACAGATTGTCTTATTTGCTTGTGCAGAACATGGGGAGAGGCTACCTGAAAAGCGGTGTGCCGCCGGCATGGGGCGCGGGGCGGAAAGGGTTTATAATGCGGCCTTTTCCGGATGATCCCCGTATAGGTGTGCGTGATGACGCTCCAACAAGAACTCGGCTTGTTTCTGCTGCCCGCCGGCGTGTTTCTGATGTGTTTTGCCGCGCTGTGGCAGATGTATGTGATGATGACCGAAAGCTATACCCTCAACCGCTTTAAAGACAAACAGCTGGTGTGGGCGGTCACGCTGCTGTTTTTCACTTTCAGCATAGGCGTGTATTGGCTGTGCCCGAATGCACGCAAAAAAGGCATTTTGTTTTTTATTCTCGGTGTGGGCGGTGTGGTGTGTTATGTCTTGGGAAGGATGTGGCTGCCGTTTGCCAAATAAGCATGCAGGCTACCTGAAACGGAAAAACCGCTTTCAGGTAGCCTGTGCTGATGAAGGCTTAGCAGAATAACCATCGCCAAAACCATCTGCGGCATGTGCTCAGACAGCCGCACTGTTTTGTTGAAAGAACAATACTGTGTATCCGATTTCAGAACCTTACCGCAGCGGCCGGCTGGCCGTGTCCGACCTTCATCAAATTTATTGGGAAGAATCCAGCAACCCGCAGGGCCTGCCGGTGATTTTTCTGCACGGCGGCCCCGGAGCGGGCGCCTCGCCCAAAGCGCGCGGTTTTTTCAACCCCGCCGCCTACCGCGTGGTCATCATCGACCAGCGCGGCTGCGGCCGTTCGCTGCCTTATGCCGAAACGCGCGACAACACCACTTGGGATTTGGTGGCCGACATTGAAAAAGTGCGCAAGATGCTGGGCATCGAGCGCTGGCTGGTGTTCGGCGGTTCTTGGGGCAGCACGCTGGCGCTGGCTTATGCGCAAACCCATCCCGAGCGGGTGCGCGGCCTGATTTTGCGCGGCATTTTCTTGGGCCGGCCCAGCGAAATCCGTTGGCTGAACGAAGCCGGCGGCGCGGAATACATTTATCCCGAGCAATGGCAGCATTACCTTGCTCCCGTGCCCGAAGCAAAGCGCGGCAATATGGTGCAGGCCTACCACGAGATGCTGTTCGGCCCGGATCGCGCCCAAGCGCTGCGGGCGGCGAAGGCCTGGGCCGAATGGGAAAACTGGCTGGTGCAGTTTGATCCGCAGCCGGTGGCAGAAGATGCCGAGCAGGCTTTGGCGATTGCACGCATCGAAAACCATTATTTCGTCCACGGCTGTTGGTTGGACAACGATAAGGCCTTGCTGGCGAATGTGGACAAAATCCGCCATCTGCCCACCGTGATTGTGCAGGGCCGTTACGACATCTGCACGCCGATGCACAGCGCTTGGGCGTTGAAGCAGGCGTTTCCCGAAGCCGATTTGCGCATTGTGCAGGGCGGTCATGCCGCGTTTGAAGGCGAAGTGGCCCAAGGTTTGGTGCAGGCGGCGGATGAGTTTGCCCGCCTGTTGGCTACCTGAAAAGGCACCGGCCATTGGTTATTGCCGCGATGCTTGGATTGGCAGTAAGGTATGGGGCTGTCCTGGATCACTAGGACAGCCCCAAAAATATACCATACACGGCATTGACCTAAAGTCTGAGACCTTTGCAAAACCGCCATCTACGGCGTATTTCTGCGTTGTGCGTTTATGCCCTATGGGTACTGCCCGCTCGCTTAGCCTTGTAGATGATAGGTCTGTCCCGCGGGGATTCCTGGCGTTCAAACTCGCTGCGCTGCTACGCCTTGAAATGCATCCACATCTGGAGGTTTTGCCAAGGTTTCAGGCTACCTGAACGCGTTTCAGCCCGCTTGCGGCGCTTCGCCAAACACGGCTTGCCACAGTGATTTCACAGCGGCGTAGTGGGCGCGCAGGCTGTCGTCCACTTCCAGCCGTTCGGTGTCGCGCAGTTTTTTGTTGTGTTGGATTTGGCGGTAGTGGCGGTAGGCGCGGCGGCAGGCTTCGGCCAGATCGGCATCGATTAAGCCGCGTTCGGCGGCCATGCTCAAGAGGGCGATGTTGCCGTAGTTTTCCAGCAGCTCCGGGCAGCGGCGGCTTTGCGCGAGCACCAGATACTGCACGATAAACTCCACGTCCACCACGCCGCCGCGCGCGTATTTGACGTCGCCTTCCTGCGGCGGGTGGGTGGGGAACATTTTTTCGCGCATGGCGATGATGTCGCGGCGCAGGGCGGCTTCGTCGCGCTCGGCGGTGAGGATGCGGCGACGGATGGCTTCGAAGGCGTGGCCGATGGTTTCGTCGCCGCAGACAAAGCGGGCGCGGGTGAGCGCTTGGTGTTCCCAAGTCCAGGCCTGCTGTTGTTGGTATTTGTCGAAGGCGGCGAGGGTATGCACCAGAAAGCCGCTGTCGCCGTTGGGGCGCAGGCGCAAATCGGTGTCGTAGAGGGTGCCGGCGCCGGTGCTGCCGGACAGCCAGGTGGTGAGGCGGCGCGCCAGTTTGGCGTAGATTTCGGCGGCGTCGGGGTGGGGGTCGTCGTAGAGATAGACCAGATCGAGGTCGGAGGCGTAACCCAGCTCTTTGCCGCCGAGCTTGCCGTAGCCGATGACGGCAAAGCGCGAGTGTTCGGCATGGGCTTTGGGCATGTCGCGCCAGGCGTGGTGCAGGGTGTGGCGCAGAATCAGGTCGGCCAAGCGCGAGAGTTCGTCGCTCAGGGCTTCTACCGTCCAGCGGCCGGCCAAGTCCTGCACGGCCAAACGGAAGGTTTGCGCGTGCTGGAAGCGGCGCAGTACGTCCATTTTGCTTTCGGTGTCGTCGCAGGCATTCAGGCTACCTGAAAGCTCGGCGTCGAGGGCCGGCCAGTCTAAAGGCGCCATCAGTTGCGCCGACAGCAATTCGTCGAGCAGCACCGGATGGCGTTGCAGATAGTCGGCCAGCCAGGCGCTCTGGCTCATCAGTTCCGCCATGCGCCGCACTTCGGCGGGGTATTGCTGCAAAAAGGCCAAATAAGAAGAGCGGCGGCTGATGGTGTCGAGAAAGTCGAGCAGGCGGAACAGGGTGTCGTCGGGGTGCGGGCAGGCGGCGGCGGCTTCGATCAGCGCCGGCACCACGGCGTCGAAACGCGGCTGGGCGGTGGCGGAAAGGTGGCGGTAGCGGCTGCCGTGGCGGATGTGCGCCAGGCGGGCGGCCACCGCTGCGGCATCGAAACCCAGCGCCTGCAATTGCGCCTGCTGTTCGGCGCTGCTGCCGCCGTCGCGCCACAGCGGCGCGAGCGGGTGTTCGTCGGCGCTGCGTGCATCGGGCTCGCTCAGAATATGGGCAAACAGGCTGTTGACGCGGCTGCGGTGCTGCTGCAGGCTACCTGAAAAGGCGGCGTAATCGGCAAAGCCCATGCTTTCGGCCAGCAATTGCTGTTGTTCGGCGGCGGCGGGTAGGGTTTGCGTTTGCTGGTCGTCCCAATATTGCAGCCGGTGTTCCACATCGCGCAAAAAGCGGTAGGCGGCGAGCAAGTCGGCCACCGCCTGCGAGGGCAGCAAGCCGATTTCGCCGAGCTTGAGCAGGGTTTCCTGCGTGCCTTTGAGCTGCAGGCTGCGGTTTTGGCCGCCGCGGATCATCTGGAAAATCTGGGCGATAAACTCCACTTCGCGGATGCCGCCGGCGCCGAGCTTGATGTTGTCGGCCAGCCCTTTGTTGCTCACTTCCTGGCGGATTTGCCGGTGCAGGCCGCGCATGGCTTCGTAGGCCTGGTAATCGAGGTATTTGCGGAACACAAACGGGCGCACCAGGGCTTTGAGGTCGTTGGCATACGGCGTCACCACCCGCCCTTTGCACCAGGCATAGCGCTCCCATTCGCGCCCCTGCTGCACCAAATACTGCTCCAGCGCCGATTCGCTCAACACCAGGGGGCCGCTGTCGCCGTCGGGGCGCAAACGCATGTCGATGCGGAACACCTGGCCTTCGTCGCTGATGTCGTGCAACAGCGCAATCAGCTTCTGCCCCACCTTGGTAAAAAATTCCTGATTGCTTCGCTCGCGTTTGCCGTCGGTGTGGCCGTTTTCGGGGAAGATGAAAATCAGGTCGAGGTCGGAGGAGACATTGAGCTCGAAGCCGCCAGCCTTGCCCATGGCCACCACGCTCAAATGCTGCGCCGCGCCGCTGTAGCGCCCGTGCGGGGTGCCGTAGAGGCCGACATAATGGGCATGGGCAAATTCGAGGGCGGTGTTGACGGCGAAATCGGCAAACAGGGTGATGCTGCGGGTGACTTCGGCCAAATCGGCCCGCCGCGCCAAATCGCGCGCCATAATCTGCGCCACCACATGCCGGCGCAGGCGGCGCAGTTCGCGTGCCAGCCCGGTTTCGTCGCCCGAGGCCTGCATCTCGGCCCATGGGGCGAAAGCAGCGAAGTCGGTGTCGTCCAAAGGCCGCTCCAGCCAGGGCAGCAGAATCTCGGTTTGCAGGCGCTGGTGGTCGAGCTGGCGGCCAAGCCAGGGCGAAAAACGGCGGGCGGCGGCAAGGGCGGGGTGCATGGCGGCAATCCTGAATGAAGGGAAGCGGGCATTATAGTCGTCAAAGCCTGCTTGGGGGGCGAATACGCATACAGGCTGAGACCTTTGCAAAATTCGTTCTCACCCAGCATCCGAAACCGTAGCCTATGGTTTCGGATATTTTCATCGCTTTTTGGCCAAACTTCCCTGTTCT
>NZ_JH164926.1:871102-887551 GCF_000226875.1 Neisseria shayeganii 871 | reverse complement strand
AGGCTACCTGAAAGGTTTTCAGGTAGCCTGTATCGGTTTGAACAGGCGCTTAATTCACCCAAGACAGGGGGTTCATGGCCTGGTTGCGGTAGCGGATTTCGAAGTAGAGGCCGCTTTCGCCGTCGGGCAGGCTGCCGCTGCGGCCGATGGGTTGGCGGGCGGACACTTGGCTGCCGTTGCCGGCGCTGATTTGCGAGAGGCCGGTGTAGATGCTCAGGTAGCCGTCGCCGTGGTCGATGATGACGGTGTTGCCGTAGCCCTGCAAAGGCGCGGCATAGGCCACTTCGCCGGCGGCGATGCTGTGGACGGCGGCCGGCGCGGTGCGGATGAACACACCTTTCCAAGTGCCGCCGCCGGGGCGGCTTTGGCCGAATTGGCCGGCAATGCTGCCGCTCACCGGGCGGCGCAGGCTGCCTTGCAGGCGGCTGAAGCTGTGGCGCGGGGCGGCGGTTTCGGCGGCCGGTGGGGCGAGGTTGAGGTCTTCGGCGGTGAGGTTGCCTTGCGGGGCCGGCGGCTCTGCAGACGGGTTTGGGTCGGATGCGGCGGTTTGGGCGCGGCGGTGCGCTTCCGCCTGACGGCGCTGTTCGGCTTGGCGTTGCCGCTGGGCTTGGGCGGCGCGTTGGCGAGCGGCTTCTTCGGTCCGGCGCTGGGTGGCGCGGCGGGTGATGGCGGCCACCACGCCGTTGAGGCGGCGCTCGTTGCTGCGCAGCTGGTTGAGGCGGGCGGTTTCGCGGCTGATGTTCTGTTCCAGCTCGCGGTTTTGCTGCTGCTGTGCCTGCTGTTCGCGGCCGAGGCGGGCGGCGGCGGCCTGCTGGCGGCGTTTGAGTTCGTCCAATTCGCGCAGTTGGCGGTTGACGGCTTCCTGCTGCTGGCGGGCTTGCTGCTGGCTTTGGCGCAGTTCGCTGAGGGCGCGGTCGTTGGCCTGGTTCAGGTAGCGCATGTATTCGAGGTAGCGGCCTTTTTGCTGCGGATCGGCGTTTTGCAGAAACAGGGTGACGGCGTTGGGCTGGCGGTTGCGGTAGCGGCTGTCGAGCAGGCGGGCCACTTGCGCCTGGGTGCCGCCGATGCGGGTTTGCAGGGTTTCCAGCGTGTTTTGCAGGGCCTGTACTTCGCGCCAGACGCTTTGGCGGCGGCGGGTGAGTTCGTCTAGCTCGCGGCGGGCGGCGTCGAGTTGGGTTTGGGTTTGGCGCAGTTCGTTTTGCAGGCGGCGTTGCTGCTGCTGTTGCTGCTGCAGGCGGTTTTGGCTCTCGCCGATGGCGCGCTGCACATGGCGCAGATCATCGGCCGGCGCGGCGTGGGCCAGTGCGGTGCAGGCAAGCAGCAGCAGGGGGAGGGAACGGGGGGCGGTCATGGGCTACCTGAAATCGGAACGGGGGAAGCAAGCGTGAATGAAGCGGCGGGCTACCTGAAAAACGGTTTTCAGGTAGCCCGACGGCATCAGGCAAATTCAATCAGGCTGTGTCCGGTCATTTCGGCCGGCTGCGGCAGGCCGAGCATGGCCAACAGGGTGGGGGCGATGTCTTTCAGCGCACCGCCGGGCAGGATGCGGGCGGGGCGGCCGATGTAGAGGAAGGGCACGGGGTTGGTGGTGTGCTGGGTGTGCTGCTGGCCGTTGCCGGTGTCGAACATCTGCTCGCAGTTGCCGTGGTCGGCGGTGATCAGCACTTCGCCGCCGGCGGCTTGGGCGGCGGTCACGATGCGGCCGATGCAGTCGTCCAGCGTTTCCACGGCTTTAATGGCAGCAGCCAGCACGCCGGTGTGGCCGACCATGTCGCCGTTGGCGAAGTTGCACAAAATCACGTCGAAGCGTTGGTTTTCGATGCTTTCCAAAATGTTGCGGCACACTTCGGGCGCGTTCATTTCGGGCTGCAGGTCGTAGGTGGCGACTTTGGGCGAGGGAATCAGAATGCGCTCTTCGCCGGGATAAGGCTCTTCGCGGCCGCCGCTGAGGAAGTAGGTAACATGCGGATATTTTTCGGTTTCGGCAATCCGCAGTTGGGTGAGGCCTTGGGCGGAGAGGTATTCGCCCAGGCCGTTGCGGATGCTTTCGGGGGCGAACAGCACGGGGTGGGCGTATTGTTTGCCGTAGGCGGTGAGGGAGGCGAAGTAGGCGGGGCGGACGCGGTGTTGGCGGGCGAAGCCGTCGAAATCGTCGAAGGTGAGGGCTTGGGTCAGCTCGCGGGCGCGGTCGGCGCGGAAGTTCATAAACAAAACGGCGTCGCCGTCTTGCAGGCGGCCTTCGGGGCGGATGACGGTGGCTTGTACGAATTCGTCGTGCTCGCCACGCGCGTAGGCGTCGGTCAGGGCCTGCAGCGGGGTGGCGGCGGTAAACGGGGCTTGGCCGAACAGGGCGTTATAGGCTTGTTCCACGCGCTCCCAGCGGTTGTCGCGGTCCATGGCGTAGAAGCGGCCGATCACGCTGCCGACAATGACTTGCGGGTGTTGTGCGCAATAGTCTTCCAGGCGTTTCAGGTAGCCTTCCGCGCTTTGCGGCGGGGTGTCGCGGCCGTCGAGGAAGGGGTGGACGACGATTTTTTGCATGCCGGCAGCCAGCGCGGCTTCGATAACGGCGAAGAAGTGGTCGATGTGGCTGTGCACGCCGCCGTCGGAGAAGCAGCCGAGCAGGTGCACGGTTTGGTTCGGGTTTTGCCAGGCGGCGGTGAGGGCGGGGTTGGCGGCCAGCGAGCCGTCTTCGGCGGCCATGTCGATGCGGGTGATGTCTTGCGGCACCACGCGGCCGGCGCCGATGTTGAGGTGGCCGACTTCGGAATTGCCGAACTGGCCGGTGGGCAGGCCGACCATGCGCTCGGAGGCATCGATGGTGCCGTAGGCGTATTCGGCTTTGAGGCGGTCGAAATTCGGCGTGCGGGCCAGCAGCACGGCGTTGTCTTCGCCTTCCAAGCGGTGGCCGAAGCCGTCGAGAATCAGGAGAACAATGGGTTTGGTCAGTTGGGGCATGATGCGGGATCCGGAGTCGTTAATCTGGAACAGCGGCGCGGGGCCGGCAATGAGAACAGAGCGCATTATAGCCGAAGACGGCGGGCAAGCGGGCGGCGGATACCGGCTTTCAGGTAGCCTCGGATGGGGCGGATAGCCGCAGTCAATCAAGCGATTATCGGCCATCGGCAGGCGGCGGGCAAACGGGTCTAACGTGCCGGCGGCGAAGTTTGCTACAATCCGGCCGTTTTGGATTTCTGACGACTTTGCCCGATGACTGCCCGTTTCCTGCCCGATACCCGCCCTTATCCCACCGATGCGGTGAAAAACGAACTGCTGCTGCATGCGACGGCGGTGGCGGCCAATGCTTCCAAAGCGCAAGTGACGCTGGCCGCCGAGAGTTTGGAGGCGGCGATTTATCAAATGCTGCAACAAAACCATTTTCTCGGCCTTTCGGTGGCCTTATCGATGGCGCCGGATGCGGCGGCCTACCGCGTGTTGTGGCGGGCGATGGACAGCGTGTTGAAACCGAAAACCGAAACGGAAACCGCCTGGGTGGCGGTGCCGCTGGTGATTGTGGTCGGCAGCCGCGAAGAGGCGGTGTTGCGCAGCGAGATAGACGTTGCCGGCTGGCGCGCGCAGCTGGCTGCTTTCCCGCAAACGCAGGCATTGGCCGAACTGGAATGGTTGCCGCAGGTGGTGGCGGCCGAGCAGATGGCGGCGGTGAACATTGCCCGATGGTTTGCCGGCAAGCAAAACCGCGCCGCCGCAGAGCAGCTGGCCGCATCGTTTGCGCCACCCGTGCTGCAGGTGCCGGCAGGGCAGAGCGTGCACATTGTTTATGTATTGGGCTACGGCGCACTGCAGGAATATCCGGCTTGGGGCGATGCGGCCTTGCCGATGATGCAGTATTGGCAGCAGCATTTCGCCTCGCCCGAGCTGACCCTGTTTACCAATCCGCTCAACCCGGCCACGCCGCTGTCGGCCATCAGCGAAGGCAGCCACATGCGGCAAAGAATGGCGCTGGATGTGTTTGCCGCCAACGCCATCCGCGCCATCCGCCTGCAAAGCCCCCGCGTGGGCGTGGTGGCCGCAGCCGAAGCCGGCGGCCGCATTGCCTTCGGTTTCAACGCCGCAGAAAGCGCCTACGGCTTGGTGCCGCAAGTGTTCCACTGGCAGCTTTCGCCCACCGATTATGTGGACACCGTGGTGCAAAACTTTCTCGACCTGATGGCCGAGTGCCGGGTGGAACACATCCGCCTCCTGCACGACACGCTACCTGAAGGCACCGCCTTGCCCGATTACGGCCAGGCTTTGGCGCTGCCGGGATACAACCCGCTGTTCGCACAGGCGCATTGATTGTTGCCGGCTTTCAGGTAGCCTGCGGCAGAGTGGCGGGGACGGCGGCAGCCGATAGCCGGCCAATCGCTAAAGTGTGGTGCTCATGATTTTCCCGGCAGGTTGGCGAAGATTGATTTCTTTAACTATTCAGATAATTGGATAGAAAGCGGATGGTGCTATCATCCGCTTTGTGCCCATTAGGAGGTTTTTAGCGAAAACAGGCGGTTTTTGCCTGGATTGGCAAGGCTTTCCGACAGGGCTTCAGCCGCCCACGGGCGGCTGTGTGTTGAAACAACGAATGGCATAAGCGGACCATTCGTGAAAATCTCAGCCGCCCACGGGCGGCTGTGTGTTGAAACTGCTATGGCATCTTCGGCACTGATATTTTGCAGGTCAGCCGCCCACGGGCGGCTGTGTGTTGAAACATGCCGTTAATAGCGGTAACGGCTGCTTCATGCGTCAGCCGCCCACGGGCGGCTGTGTGTTGAAACATAAAACCTACAACCGCCAGGCGCTGACAAATCATCAGCCGCCCACGGGCGGCTGTGTGTTGAAACCCGGAGTCTGTCTATTTACATAGTGGTTACATCAAATCAGCCGCCCACGGGCGGCTGTGTGTTGAAACATTCAATCCTCCACATAACGGTAAAACTCAAACATCAGCCGCCCACGGGCGGCTGTGTGTTGAAACGATATTGCCTGCCAGCGCATCGAAAATGCCTTGGTCAGCCGCCCACGGGCGGCTGTGTGTTGAAACGCCAGTTGGAGCAATTGGACGCGCAGAGCCGCTCTCAGCCGCCCACGGGCGGCTGTGTGTTGAAACATGGCCCTCCTCATCTTGTCGGTCGATACCGGCCTCAGCCGCCCACGGGCGGCTGTGTGTTGAAACTCATCATTGCGCCCCTCAATAACGAAACAGTATCAATCAGCCGCCCACGGGCGGCTGTGTGTTGAAACCCCGATACATCCAGCCCTGTTCGGTATAAACGGGTCAGCCGCCCACGGGCGGCTGTGTGTTGAAACCAAGGCGGCGTGCAGCTTGTCGGCCTGTTGCAGGTCAGTCGCCCACGGGCGGCTGGAACAACAGTATCGCTATGTTTTTCATGGTAGACCCCGTTAGCTACTGTTGGCTTGAATAGTAGAATTGCCACAAAAAACACCGCCTGGGCGGTGTTTTTATTTTCTGAACGGCAGGCAGCCGATCAGTACATTTTCGGGGGGAGTTGTTGGCTGCGCAGGCGTTTTTGCAGGCGTTTGACGGCGGCTGCTTTTTTGCGTTTACGCTCGGTGGTCGGTTTTTCGTAGGCTTCGCGGGCGCGCAGTTCGGTCAGCAGACCGGTTTTTTCGATGGCGCGTTTGAAACGGCGCATGGCAACTTCAAAAGGTTCGTTTTCTTTTACACGGATAGAAGGCATTTTGTTTTCCTTAAATAAAATGGGTTGACAGGCCGGCGCGGTTGGGTACGGGCGGCGGCCGAAAATATTGGATGGGTAGGTACGGGTGGGCGGTTTGCCCGGCGGTACGCTGCGCCTTGAGGAACATCACCTCCTAACCGGAGCCGTGCTATTTGGGCAGGGCTGAAAAATCGTGGTGCGGCGGCCTGATTCGGCCGCCTGTGCGAAAGGGCGAAATTATCTGCGGAGTGCGGCCGATTTGTCAAGAAAAAGCAGCGGCTTGTTTTCAGGTAGCCAAACCGGCGGCCAGGCGGGCGACGATGTCGGCGGTACTACCTGTTTCTGCCAGCGCGGCATTTTGGCCGCACCAGAATGCGGAGAACTCTGTGCTGCCTTGCTGTTCGGCTGCGTTTTTTAGGAAGGCGGAGGCAGTGCCGGCCAGTGGGAAGGGCAGGGCGGCCGGGTGGATGGGGCCGAGTTCGCGGGTGAGGCGGTTGGGCAGGCCGCGGGCGAAACCGCCGCTGATGAGGTTGGTGACCACGGTGGCGTCGGTGCCGGCACGGCTGATCAGGGCCTGGCGGTGGGCGGGCGAGGTGGCGGCTTCGTCTGCCAAGAGGAAGGCGGTGCCGGCTTGGACGGCGTGGGCGCCCAAGGCGAAGGCGGCGCGGACGGTGTCGGCATCGCTGATGCCGCCGGCGGCGATAACGGGCAAATCGATGGCGCGGCGGATATTGGGCAGCAGGGAGAAGGTGCCGCTTTGGCTGTGGATGTCGCGTTGCAGGAACATGCCGCGGTGGCCGCCGGCTTCCCAGCCTTGGGCGATGACGGCGTCGGCGCCGTGTGCGGCTAGCCAGCGGGCTTCGGCAACGGTGGTGGCGCTGGAGAGGATTTTGGCGCCGGTGGCTTTGACGGCGGCGAGTAGCTTCGGTTCGGGCAGGCCGAAATGGAAGCTGACCACCGGCGGGCGGAAGGCTTCGATGATTTGGAAGGCGGCTTCGTCAAACGGGCGGCGGCCGTTGCCGGCCGGCAGATTGTCCGCACTGAGACCGAAGGCGTCGAAATAGGGTTTCAGCAGGGCCAGCCAGGCATGATGCTGTTCGGCAGAGGGGGCGGCGGGACGGTGGGCGAAGAAGTTGACGTTGTAAACGGCTTGGCCGACGGCCGAGCGGATGCTGCCCAGCTCGGTTTGCAGCTGTTCGGGCGTGAGCATGGCGGCGGGCAGGGAACCCATGATGCCGGCCCGGCAGGCGGCAATGGTGAGTTCGGCATTTTGTACGCCGGCCATCGGGGCTTGGATGATGGGGTGGCGCAGGGCGGCGAGTAGGGTGTGCATAAGGGGTTCCTGCTGTGTGCGGGGGTGTCTGCTTTAAGCGGGCGCAACGGGGCTTTCAGGTAGTCTACGGTGCGGCGGTTTAGTCGGCTATGCGTTCGTGCGGTTTGCGGCCGGCCCAATCGCAGACAAACTGCCAGGCGGTGCGGCCTGAGCGGTTGCCGCGCACCAAAGACCAATTGAGGGCGGCTTGGCGGGCGGTGTCATCGAACACGATGCCTTCGGCTTCGAGCCAGTTGGCCACGGCGGCAAGGTAGTCGTTTTGGTCGAAGGGGTAGAAGCTGAGCCACAGACCGAAGCGGTCGGAGAGGGAGACTTTTTCTTCTACGGCTTCTTTGGGGTGCACTTCGCCGCGCTCGCCGGTGTAGGCGGTGTTGTCGGCCATGTATTCGGGCATCAGGTGGCGGCGGTTGGAAGTGGCATAGACCAAGACGTTGTCTGCGCGGCAGGAGAGGCCGCCGTCGAGCGCGGTTTTGAGGGCTTTGTAACCGTCTTCGCCGTCTTCGAAGGAGAGGTCGTCGCAGAAGACGATGAATTTCTCGGGGCGTTTTTCCAGCAGGGCGAGCAGGGCGGGCAGGGTGGCGAGGTCGTGCTTGTCCACTTCGATCAGGCGCAGGCCGCGGCCGGCGTATTCGTGAAGCAGGGCTTTGATGAGGGAGGATTTGCCGGTGCCGCGCGAGCCGGTGAGCAGGGCGTTGTTGGCCGGCCGGCTGTCGAGGAACTGCTCGGTATTGCGCACCAGACGCTGCATTTGCGCATCGATGGCGCTGAGCCGTTTGAGGGGGAAGGTGTGCGGACGGGGCAGGGCGGTGAGCAGGCCGCCGTTGCCGTAGCGCTGCCAGCGGAAGGCGAGGGCCTGCCAATCGGGCTCGCGGTTTTCCGGCGGCAGGATTTGGTCGAGGCGGCGCAAAACGGAGGCGGCTTGTTTGAGAAAGGCTTTGGGTTTCATCGCGGGGTCTCCGGCGGGTTTCAGGTAGCCTGTGGGTCGGTTAGGCTACCTGAAAAATAGGTCGTGGGTTTCAGGTAGCCTAAATTGCTTAAAGCTCTTCCGGCTCGTCTTCTACAATGGAGAGGGCATCGAGATTGGCGGCGCTGCCGCCGCTTTGTTTGCTGTTGAGCTGGATGTTCAGGCGTAAATCGTTGACGGAGTCGGCGTTTTTCAAGGCGTCGTCGTAGGAAATGAGACCGGCTTCGTAAAGCTCGAACAGGGATTGGTCGAAGGTTTGCATGCCGATGTCGCGCGAGCGGGCCATGATTTCTTTGACGGCGTGGATGTCGCCGCTGAGGATGAGTTCGGCAATCAGCGGGGAGTTGAGCAGCACTTCCACCGCGGCCACGCGACCTTTGCCGTCTTTTTTCGGCACCAGACGCTGGGAAATAAAGCCTTTCAGATTGAGGGAAAGGTCGTTTAAGAGCTGGGTGCGGCGCTCTTCGGGGAAGAAGTTGATGATGCGGTCGAGCGCCTGGTTGGCGCTGTTGGCATGCAGGGTGGCCATGCACAAATGGCCGGTTTCGGCGAAGGCCAAGGCGTAATCCATGGTTTCGCGGTCGCGGATTTCGCCGATCAGGATGACGTCGGGCGCCTGGCGCAGGGTGTTTTTGAGGGCGGCAAACCAGTTGTCGGTGTCCACGCCCACTTCGCGTTGTGTGATGATGCAGTTTTTGTGCGGATGCACGAATTCGATGGGGTCTTCGATGGTGATGATGTGGCCGTGGCTGTGGCGGTTGCGGTAGTCGATGAGGGCGGCCAGCGAGGTGGATTTGCCGGAGCCGGTGCCGCCGACAAAAATCACCAGGCCGCGTTTTTCCGTCACCACGTTTTTTAACACCGGCGGCAGGTTGAGGCCTTCGAAGGCGGGGATGTCGCTGGTGATGACGCGGCACACCAAGGCGACGGCGCTGCGTTGCACCATGGCGTTGATGCGGAAGCGGGAGACGCCGGCCAGGCTGATGGCGAAGTTGCATTCTTTGGTGTCGTCGAATTCCTGCGCCTGTTTGTCGTCCATCAGGGCGCGGGCGATGAGGGCGGTATGCTCGGCGGTGAGCGGCTTGTCGGTAATCGGGGTGAGTTTGCCGTCCAGCTTCATGGCGGGCGGGAAGCCGGCGGTGATGAAGAGGTCGGAGCCTTTGCGCTGCACAAGGTGGTGGAGCAGGCTGTGGATGAATTTTTTCATCTCTTCGTTGTAGGCGGGGATGGTCATAAACGTTTCTTTCGTGGAATTTGGATAGAAAAGCGTACGCCGGGCAGTTTGCCGGCAGCAGGATGATGAAAAGTACAGCAAGAGAGAAATCTTGCTGTACTGGGTTGGCTGCGGCTGGTGTGCCACCTGCATCGTATCGGCCGGTTTTATTTGTCGAACACCAAAATATCCCGCAGCGCACTGCGCATGGTGCGGTCGAAATCGCTGCCTTCTACCGGAATGTAGCCGGATTCGATGTAGCGGGTGATGTAGCCTTTGGAATCGGTTACCAGCATGATGTGACCGCTGTTGTACTTGTGCTGCTGGTTGATCAGGGTGCCGTAGCCGTTGTAGGTGTTGACGGTGTGCGAATATTCCCGGGTGCGGAACAGGTAATACTGCTTGTTGGCGCCGATCATCAGGGCGGGGGCGTCTTGCACGGTGATGCCGTTCAGTCGGTCGGTTACTTCGCTGATGTGGTGGCCGACCAGCTGGCGCAGATAGGGGAAGCGGTATTGTCCGAGGTTCATGACATCGTCTAAGGTGGCGCAGCTGCTCAGGGTCAATACCAAAAGCAGGGAATAAAGCCATTTTTTCATTTTCATCAGCTCCTGTGGGAATGGGCAGTTACCGGCTTCTCAAACCGTTATTCAGCATTTCGCGTGCTTTTTGGTGGCCTTGGGCGGCGGCCTGGCGCAACAGGTTGGCGGCTTGGTTGGGGTTGTAGGCCACCGACCAGCTGTTCAGATAATGCAGGGCCAGCAGGTATTGGCCGTGGGCGTCGTTTTGCCGGGCGGCGCTTGAGGCCAGGTCGAAGGATTTGCGGAAATCGCGGCGCACGTCCAAGCCGTCGATGTAGTAGGACGAGAGAGCGGTTTGACCGCAGGCCAGGCCGGCATTGGCGGCTTGTTCGTAATGGCGGCGGGCGGTGCGGTAATTGCTGATTTTGTCTTGGATGTTGCCGAGCACGCAATGGGCGTCGTGATCGCCGGCGTCCACGGCTTGCTCCAACCATTTGATGGCCTCTCCGTCCCGCCCTAAGCGGCGGTAAACGATGCCGGTATTGTACATGGCATCGGGGTTGCCTTTTTGCGCCAGCGTTTGGTAGAGCGCCAGCGCATCGCGGTAGCGGCCCTGCCCGAACAGCGAATCGGCGCGGCGGAAAGCCGCTTCGTCTTGCGGCGTGCTGCGGTATTGGCCGGCATTTCGGCTGGCGGCATCGCTCGGGCGGGTGCCGGAAACGGCGGCACATCCGCCCAAGAGCATGAGGGCGGTGAGGACAAGGGCGGTTTTTCTGGGGAGAGTGCTCATGTTTTCTCTTCGGCTCATCAGTGGGTTCGGGCCTTTGGGCGCAGCGGTTTTGTAACATAAAGCTGCGCCGGCAAGGCGAAAATACGGTAAGTCCGGATAGCTGGCAAGTATTTTTTCCTGGGGCGGGATGGAGCCGGGCTTGGCCGAAAATACGGCGCTGCCAGTTGGATAACGGCGGGGCGTGAATATTCCGCACCATGCTTTTCAGGTAGCCTGCAGGACGGTGCAGGCTACCTGAAAATCTGCCATAGGCGCTTAGCTGTCTTTCACGGCATTGGCGTGCAGCTCGGCCAGTTTTTCGGCGTCTTGCTGGCGCTGGCCGGGCAGGGTTTTCAGGTAGATGCGGGTGGTTTTGGGGTCGGCGTGGCCTTGTTCGTCTTGGATGGTTTCGGTGGAGGCGCCGGCCATGTAGCGGTGGGTGGTGTTGGTGTGGCGCAGCCAGTGGGTGCTCATATTGATGAGTTGGATGCGGATGGGGTCGTCGTCGCAGTCGGCGAGGGCGGCTTCGCGGCACTCGTGCACCATCAGGCCGATGGCGCGGGGGGTGAGGCGGCGGGTTTTGTCGCCTTTTAAGGGGATGATCAGGCCGAAGTTTTCTTGGCTGTCGGGCAGTTCAGGTAGCCCCAGCGCGGTGCGGTATTGTTTGAGTTCCTGCAGCAAGACGCTGTGGATGCTGACGTGGCGCACTTTGTTGCGTTTGCCCAGCACGCGCAGCGTCCAGCGGCCGTTGCGGTATTGCAGGTCGCTCATGGAGGCTTTGGCCACTTCTTCGCGGCGCATGCCGGTGTGATAGACGAGGGCGAACAGCCAGCGGTCGCGCACTTTGACGGCGTTTTGCTGGCGGTTGGCGGCGGGGCGGGCGGTCAGCCATTTCCACAGCCAGATCCAAGCGTCTAAATCGAGGAATTTGGTGGGCACTTCTTCCTGCGGCACGGCGGGCAGGGGGGTGAGTTTGACCGCATTGCGGGCGAGATAGCCCAAGTCGCACAGGTATTGGTACATCTGGTTGAGCACGCGCCGGCTGTACATGACGGTGCTGGGCTTGGCGGCTTTGTTGTGTTCGAGGTGGTGCAGGTAGCGGCCGATGTCTTGGATGCTGAGGTCGCGCAGGGTTTTGCCTTCGCCGGCGGCCCAGTTGAGCAGTTTTTCGGCTTCGCGTTTGTAGGCGGCGAAGGTGTGCGGGGAGCGGCGGCCGCGGGCGTACAGCCACTGCATCACGGCCTGGATGTCTTCATCGGGCAGGCCGTGGTGCGCGGGCGTGGGGTTGAGGGGCGGCTGGGGCATCGGGTTTGCGGGCATGGTATCGGAACAGGGTTTCAGGTAGCCTGAATCGGTCGGTTGTTTAGCGGCACCATTGCCAATCGCTGCCGGGGGCGGTGGCGGCGGCTTTGAGCATGGCGGGAAAATCCAAGCCGTAACGTTCGGCCAGTTTGCCGGCGCGTTTTTTCAGCGCATCGCGCGATTGCAGCGGCAGGTGTTGGAAGGCCAATACGGCCACGTTGCCGTGCGTTTCGGCCGGCACGCACAATACCCGTCCGTCGAACACGCGGCACAGGCGCTCCAGAAAGACGGGGTAGCGTTTGTCGCCCTGCCACCAGTTGGTAACAAACACACCGTGTTCGCTCAGGGCGGTGCGGCAGTCGGCAAAAAAGGGTTCGCCCACTAGCGCGTCGATGATCTGTTCGCCGTCGAAGCCGTCCACCAGCAGTACGTCGGTGCTGCCGCGCAGGATTTTGACGTACTCGGCGCCGTCGGCTTCCACGATGTCGAATTGGGGCCCTTCAAACGGCAGCTCGAACAGGCTGCGCGCGACGTTGATCACTTGCGGGTTGATTTCCACTGCGGTTTGGCGGGTATCGGGCAGATAGGCGTCGATCCAGCGGGCGAAAGAACCGCCGCCCAAGCCGATTTGGGTGATGTGCGCCGGGGTGTCGGCAAACAGCAGCCACGCCATCATGGCGCGGCTGTAAGAGAGCACCAGTTCGGCGGGCGCATCCAGATTCATCGAGCTTTGGATGGTGTCGCTGCCCAAATGCAGGGAGCGGATGTTGCCGCTTTCCGAAATGCCCACTTCGGGCAGGGCAAAGCGGGCCGGACGCAGACGGCGGTAGGGGTGTCGGGACATAATCGGCAGCCGTGGAAAAAGTGGCGTGATTTTAGCACAGGCGGGGCCGGGCGGCGCTTGAGGCGGCTTTCAGGTAGCCTTTGGGGGGAAAGACGCGTATAATCGCGCTTTCCTATCTGGGGGCGATCTTGGTTTCGACGAGGGTTGCGAAGCAGATGCGGGCATACCGGGGTCTCAGATTCCCGTAAAACACTGAATCAAAATAGTCGCAAACGACGAAACTTACGCACTGGCCGCCTAAGGCCTGCCGTTGCAGCAGTTGGTCAATGGGCTGTGTAGCGCAAGCTACCGCAACGTCATCTTACATTGACTGGTTTTCTGTCGGGTTACTTGGCAGGAAATAAGATTTAAGGTAACTGGCTCCCAAACAGCCTGTCTGTCGGCGGAATGGGGGCGAGATGTTAAGTAGGCAAGACTAAGTATGTAGAACGCTTTGTAGAGGACTTTCGGACGGGGGTTCAATTCCCCCCGCCTCCACCAATAATGAAACCCCAACCGTTCTCGGTTGGGGTTTTTTCTTGCCCGATCGCGCCGGTTCCCGCGTGTTCGCGGGGATTCCTGCGGAAGCCTGCGGACTTCGCCGCTCACCCTATCGGCCCGTTTCAGGCCACATTCCACTCTCTCCAGGCCATTCCTCGCTCTGACCTCGCCCTCTGAAACCGGCCCGAAGTCCGCAAAGGCCATAAGTCAGTGCTATACAGATCAAATAGTTACGCGCGGACGAATCAAGCGGTTGGATTGCAGTATCGGGGAGCAAAGGAAACCCCGTAGTTGCGTTTTGTCGGTATATATTGACAACTACCGACGTAATGCAACATCATGGTGGCATGGAAACTTCGCACCAGACCATTCTGGATCTCGCCGCCCAGCGCGGCCTGATACGCCCGCGCGATCTCGATGCGCTGGGTCTGCCCAGTGTCGCACTCACGCGGCTGGTTCGGCAGGGCCTGCTCGTCCGCGTGGGTCGCGGTCTGTACGCCCGTCCCGATCGCAGCGTATCCGAGCATGGCACGCTGGCCGAGGTGGCCCGCAAACACCCGCAAGCCATCGTCTGCCTGCTGTCAGCACTGCGGGTGCACGACCTCACCACGCAATCGCCGTTCGAGGTCTGGCTGGCGATTCCCAACAAGGCGCGTGCACCGAAGATGGATTATCCCCCGCTGCGCATCGTGCGCTTCTCAGGTGCCGCGCTGACCGATGGGATTGAAGAGCACCAGATCGATGGCGTGACCGTGCGCGTGACCAACGTCGCCCGCACCGTGGCCGACTGCTTCAAGTTCCGCAACAAGATCGGCCTCGATGTCGCGATGGAAGCCCTGCAGGAAGCCTGGCGAGCCAAGCGCGTGAGTATGGACGAACTCTGGCGCTAT
Source organism: Neisseria shayeganii 871 (assembly GCF_000226875.1). Classification (GTDB taxonomy): domain Bacteria; phylum Pseudomonadota; class Gammaproteobacteria; order Burkholderiales; family Neisseriaceae; genus Eikenella; species Eikenella shayeganii. Next base: position 873,563 of record NZ_JH164926.1, on the reverse strand, counting down.
GCATCGCTGTGCCGAGTGGCCAATGTGATGCGTCCCTACATGGAAAGCCTGTCATGAACCAGCGCAACACGGCCGCTTCGGTGCGGGCCCGCCTGCTTACCCGCGCCCGCGAGACCCGACAAGACTTCAATCTGGTCTTGACCCGCTACGCCCTTGAGCGGCTGCTGTACCGACTCAGCGTTTCGCCCCATGCTGACCAGTTTCTACTGAAAGGCGCGCTGCTGTTCGACTTGTGGTTCGACATCCCGCACCGGCCGACGCGGGATGCGGACTTTCTGGGTTTTGGTTCGGCCGAGTTGCCACACCTGGAGGCCGTTTTCAAGGACGTCTGCGCGATGGAGACTGACGACGGTGTTACGTTTCGACCGGACACCGTTCAAGCGGCGGAGATCCGCAAGGAAGCCAACTACGCCGGCGTGCGCGTCACCTTGCTCGGACTGATCGATGGAGCGCGCTGCCCGATTCAGGTCGACATCGGTTTCGGCGATGCCGTCACACCAGGGCCGGAAGATGTCCAGTACCCCGTGATGCTATCGGAGTTCTCGGCGCCGAAACTGCGCGTCTATCCGCGCTACACCGTGGTGGCAGAGAAGCTGGAGGCCTTGGCCTCGCTGGGTATCGCCAACAGCCGGATGAAGGATTACTTCGACCTTTGGATCTTGTCGCGGTACACCGAATTTGACGGCGACACCCTGCGACGCGCGATTCGGGCAACCTTCGATCGACGCAAAACGACGTTGCCTCCGGACATCCCCTTTGGCCTGACGGATGGTTTTGCGCAAGATGCGAAAAAGCAGACGCAGTGGCAGGCGTTTCTGGGAAAGAACAGACTCGAAGCGCTGCGCCTGGAGGACATCGTGGTGTCGCTTCGAGATTTCCTGCTTCCAGTCATCGCTGCGGCGAACGCTGATGCTGACTACCCGCAACACTGGCCGGCTGGCGGACCCTGGTTGTCAGTGGCAGGGTGAAACCAGTCAAAGCCCGACCCGTGCTCGCTGCTCATCCCACAGCGCTGGCGGATCAACCGCCAAATCAAACAGCGTGATGTGGTTCGGCAAGGCGTCGTCCAGGATGGCGGCCACAATGTCGGGTGCCAGCGTGGTCAGGTTGACCATCCGGCTGACGTAGCTGTTGTCGATTCCTTCCCGCGTGGCGATCTCCTTCAATGACTTCGCCTCTCCTGATTCCAGCATGGCCAGCCAGCGGTGGCCCCTGGCCAGCGCCAGTTGGATGGATGTCGGTACCACATCCCACGGTCTGACCGGTGCAGTCTCACCGTTCGGGAGAGTGACCAGCTTGCGGCCGCTGCGGCGCTTGATCTGGATCGGCACCGACAGGGTCAGCCTGCCGTCGCTGGTCTGCAGGATTCAGGCTCGCCGGTCTTCTGGATGCGGATGTCGCTCATGCCAGCGCCTCCTCTTGTTGCTCGACCGGCTCGGGGCGCAGTTCCAGCACCAGGCGTTCGATGCCGTTGGCCCGCAGTCGCACTTCGAGGTCGTTGGGTGACACGATGACTTTCTCCACCAGCAACTTCACGATCCGGGTCTGCTCTGCCGGGAACAGTTGATCCCAAATCGCGTCGAGCCGGGTCATGGCCACAGTGATCTTGGCTTCATCCAAGGTCGGATCGAGCTTGATCGCCTGCGGCAGCATGTCGCCGAGCAGATTCGGGGCTCGCAGGATCGCGCGCAGTTGATCGAGCACCGCCGATTCGAGTTCTGCGGCTGGCAGTCGCGGCAGGCCCGATGCACCCGCGTGTTCCTTGGCGTCGCGCTGGGGTACGTAGTAACGGTAGCGCCGGCCATTCTTCTTGGTGGTGTGCCACGGCGACAGTGCGCGACCGTCGTTGCCGAACACGATGCCCTTTAGCAGATAGGGAACCTTGGCCCGCGTCGTGTTGCCCCGCACCCGGCCATTCGTCTCCAGGATCGCGTGGACGCTGTCTCACAGTTCGCGGCTGACGATCGGCGGGTGTTCAGCCTGGTACCACTGGTCCTTGTGCCGCAACTCGCCTAGGTAGGTGCGGTTGCTGAGGAGCTTGTAGATGTGGCCTGAGACCTTTGCAAAATTCGGTCTCACCCAGCATCCGAAACCGTAGCCTATGGTTTCGGATATTTTCATCGCTTTTTAGCCAAACTTCCCTGTTCTCCTCTACGGATTGCCTGTTTTTCAGGCAATCCGCTGCCCTTTAGGCAGCGACAGGCACACTGAGCCTGTTGGCTGCTTTCAACAGGTTCACACACATCGCTTTCAGATGACTTTGCGCCCTTACTTTGGTCAACCCGAAATAGGTTGCACGGGCATAGCGGAATTTGCGGTGCAACGTACCGAAGCTTTGTTCCACCACATAGCGCACTTTCGCCAGCCGGCCGTTGCGGACTTTTTGTTCCCGGCTTAACGGTCGGCCACGGTGTGCTTTTTGCATGATGCCGTCCCGCAGCTGATGTTCTGTCAGATGTTG
>NZ_JH164926.1:859263-870751 GCF_000226875.1 Neisseria shayeganii 871 | reverse complement strand
CTAAGGCGCTGAGTTACATAGGTTTGGCGCAGGGTTCCAACCCACCACCAGAATTTAATAGAAATATCAAATGACTGATATTTTCCTCTCTGATTTTGGCACACTTTGGGAACATTTTTGATTAAGAAAGTGCTCAATTTGCCGGTGTGAACGGCAGAGGGTTCAAACACAACGGGCTGCCCGATAAGCAATCGGCCAGCCCGTTTTTTACGTCTGCTGTACTTTTGCCGCTGGAAAAACGGCGCGGAAGGTTTGCTTCCAGCCTTGCTCCTTCACCAATAAGTCACAAACGGGGTCAGATCGGTGTTTTTGGGTTTGGCCACTTCGTCTTTGGCGGTGCCGATCATCAGCAGGCCGATGATTTTGTCTTTTTCGCCGCAGTGGCAGGCGGCGCGCAACAGGGGGCTGTTGCTCCACAGGCCGGTGATCCACACGCTGTCGAAGCCTTGGGCTTTGGCAGCCAGCTGGGCGGCATAGGCGGCGCAAGCGGCGCTGAGCAGCTGCTCCCACTCCGGCTTGGGTTTGGGCGCTGTGAAATTGGGTTGTGAGATGACGGCGATGACCAAGGGTGCCATGTGGCCGACCCGCTCGGCTTTGCGCATGGAATCTTCGCCGAAGTTGAGTTGGGTAACGGTGTCGGCGAGCAGGGTGCGAAATTTCTGCAGGGCGGCCTCGCCTTGGATGACCACGAAACGCCACGGGGTCAGGTGGCCGTGGTCGGGCACTTGGGTGGCGGCTTGCAGGATGTGTTCGAGCTGTGCGGCATCGGGCGCGGGCAGGCCGAGCTGTTTGGTGGAGCGGCGGGTGGTGAGGAGTTGCAGGGTGGGGTTCATGCGCATGCAGCCTTTCCGTTGGCAGAGATTGGGGAGAATAAGGCTACCTGAAACGGTTTCAGGTAGCCTGCACGGAGTGATCAACCGTTCAAAGCAATCGGTGTGCGGACGGTAGCCGATTGTTTGTCCGCCTGCGCAGGCGTTTGGCGGAACAATTAGGCCGAGCGGATGGGGATGACTTTCGAGGTGCGCCGCTTCTTGCCGTCTTCGCCGTAATGGGTTTCCACGTATTCCTGCACGATGGCGAGGAATTCGGCGGCCATATTGTCGCCTTTGAGGGTAACTTTGCGTTCGCCGTCCACATAAACCGGAGCCACGGGGGTTTCGCCGGTGCCGGGCAGGCTGATGCCGATGTCGGCCAGTTTGCTCTCGCCTGGGCCGTTGACCACGCAGCCCATCACCGCCACGTTGAGGCTTTCCACGCCGGGGTATTGCAGGCGCCAGACGGCCATTTGGTTGCGCAGGTAGTGCTGGATGTCGCGCGCCAGCTCTTGGAACACGGTGCTGGTGGTGCGGCCGCAGCCGGGGCAGGCGGTCACCATTGGGGTGAAGGAGCGCAGACCCATGGTTTGCAGGATTTCCTGAGCCACCACCACTTCCTGCGTGCGCGGGCTGCCGGGTTCGGGCGTCAGCGAAATACGGATGGTGTCGCCGATGCCTTCCTGCAACAAAACGGCCAGTGCGGCGGTGGAGGCGACGATGCCTTTGCTGCCCATGCCGGCTTCGGTCAGGCCCAAGTGCAGCGGGTAGGCGCAGCGGCTGCCGAGCTCGCGGTACACCTGAATCAGGTCTTGAACGGCGCTCACTTTGCACGACAGGATGATTTTGTTTTCAGGTAGCCCTAAGTCCACCGCTTTTTGTGCCGATTCCAAAGCGGAAACAATCAGTGCTTCTTTCATCACTGCTTCGGGCGCTTTGGGCTGGGCGGCGGCTAAGTTGGCGTCCATCATCCGTTTGGCCAGGCTTTGGTCGAGCGAGCCCCAGTTGACGCCGATGCGCACGGCTTTGCCGTTTTCGGCGGCGGTGCGGATCATGTAGGCGAATTTTTCGTCGCCCTTGGCGCCTTTGCCCACATTACCGGGGTTGATGCGGTATTTCGACAGGGCTTTGCCGCATTCGGGAAATTCGGCCAACAGGCGTTCGCCGTTGAAATGGAAGTCGCCCACCAAGGGGGTGTTGCAGCCCATGTCGTCGAGACGGCTGCGGATTTCGGCTACTTTGGCTGCAGCTTCGGGGCTGTTGACGGTAATGCGCACCATTTCCGAGCCGGCATCGGCCAGTTCTTTTACCTGGCGGGCGGTGGCTACGGCATCGGCGGTGTCGGTATTGGTCATCGACTGCACCACCACCGGGGCGTCGGAACCGACGGTGAGGTGGTCGATCTGCACTTGGTGGGTGGTGCGGCGTGTGATGGGAGTGTTCATGCTGGGTCGGATGGCTTAGGGGTTGGCGGCCGGGCCGTCGGTGTTGAAGGCGGCGGTTTTGTTGTCGCGCATGTGCTCGCTGACGTTGATGTCGCGGCCGCCGTAGCTCACGCTGCTGCCGCGGGCGAAGCCGATGCGCACATGGTAGGGACCGTTGCCGGAATAGCGGTGTTCGCTGTTGGCCGGCACGATTTTGCTGATCAGCATATTGCCGTCTTTATCGGTAACGGTGAGGAAGGAGCGGAAGCGCAGTTTGATGGCCAGTTCGCCGGGAGCGGTGCTCAGGCCGGCGGCGGCATCGGCTTCGCCGGATGCGGCCGGCGCGGAAGCTTGTTCGGCCGGAGCGGCTTCAGGCGCAGAAGCGGCGGCATCGGAAGCCTGCTGCATGGGCAGAACCTGCACATTGCCGCCTTCCAGGTTCGGCGGCAGCACGGCTGGAGCGGCTTGTTCGTTTTGCGCTTCTTGGCGTTGGTTGTCGCTGTGCGATTTGCTTTGCCACAGATACACGCCGCCCACAATCAAGGCCAAGGCGGCCACGCCGATGATCCATTTCGGGAAGGGTTTCCGGATCGGCGCCTGATGGTAGGTCATGGGGGCGGGGTTGTCGGCAGCGCTTTTTTTCGCAGCCGGGGCGATGCCCTGGGTTTGGAAGGCAATTTGCTCCAGATAATCGTTGAGTACGCTTTCGTCGAGATTCAGGTAGCGTCCGTAGCTGCGCAGAAAGCCGCGCACGAAAACCGGCTCGGGCAGTTTGCCGAAATCGGCGTTTTCTAAAGCCTCTACCTGACGGGCGGGCAGTTTGAGGTGTTCGGATACGTCGCCGATGGAGAGCAGGTTTTGCTCGCGGGTTTGGCGCAGCAGGCGGCCGAGCTGTTCGGCGGCGCTGGCGGTGTCGGTGTGGGGGGCATCACTCATTGGACTTTTCCTGTGGTGATCTCCTGCAGCTCAGGAGAATAGGGATGGTGGGTGCGCAATTGCGCTTCGTATTCGTAGGCCGCTTGGGTTTGGCCCATGGCGCGGGCGATTTTCCAGCCCAGCAGCAGGTCGTCGGGGCCCAATACGTTTACTTTGCTTTGGTATTGGCGGAATTGGCGGTCGGCCTCGCCGGTTTTGCCTTCCAACAAGGCCACGCGGGCCAGCTCTTTTTGGGCCGGCACAAAGTCCGGAGCGGTGGAGAGGGCGCGTTGCAGATAAGAGGTGGCCAGATTGTATTGGCCCAAACGGGCGCTGCAGATGCCTTTGTTCATGTAGGCAATGTGCGGGCTGGGGTAAGTGGGATCGGCCAGGGCGCGGTCGAAATAGGCCATGGCTTCGTTGGGGCGATTGCCGCCGTTGCAGAGAAACCAGCCGTAGTTGTTGTTGATTTCCGCGCTGTCCGGCTTCAATGACAAGGCGCGTTGGAAGCTTTCCTGGGTTTTGTCCGGCACTTTGAGGAACTGGTAGATGGCGGCGCGCACCAACCAGGCGTTTTCGTTGCGCGGCTGCAAGGTGAGGGCCTCTTCGATGGCGGCCACCGCATCGCGGTAGGAGCCGGCATTCATGTATTCGATGGCGAGCTGGATTTTAATGGCCGCCACTTCTTCCGGGCGGTTGCGCTCTTCTTTCTGGCCGGTGTGGATGGTGATGCCGGCGCAGCCGGAGAGCAGGGAAGCGGTGATCAGGGCGGCGCCCAGAAGCTTTTTCATGACTCAGCCTTTCTCAAGGTGTAACTGTTGCCATTTGGCCTGACGGCGGGTTTTGTCGCGTACTTGGCCGGCGAGCTGCCCGCAGGCGGCATCGATGTCGTCGCCGCGCGTTTTGCGCACGGTCACCACCAAGCCGGCCTGTTGCAGGATGTCGCGGAAGATGCGGATGTTTTCGTTGCTGGAACGTTGGTAACCCGAGTGGGGGAAGGGGTTGAACGGAATCAGGTTGAATTTGCACGGCACGTCGCGCACCAGGGTCAAGAGTTCGCGTGCGTGCTCGGGGCGGTCGTTGACGCCGTCGAGCATCACGTATTCGAAGGTCACGAAATCGCGCGGGGCCTTGGCCAGGTAGCGGCGGCAGGCGGCCATCAATTCGGTCAGCGGGTATTTTTTGTTCAGCGGCACGATTTCGTTGCGCACCGCATCGTTGGAGGCGTGCAGGGAAACGGCCAGCGCCACCGGCATGTCTTCTTTGAGGCGGTCCATCTGCGGCACCATGCCGGAGGTGGACACGGTAACGCGACGGCGGGAGAGGCCGTAGCCGTGGTCGTCGAGCATGATGGAAAGGGCGGTGACCACATTGTCGTAGTTGGCCAGCGGCTCCCCCATGCCCATCATCACCACGTTGGAGATGACGCGCTCGTTTTTCGGGGTGACGCCCAGCGCTTTATTGGCCCACCACAATTGGCCAATGATTTCGGCGGCGGAGAGGTTGCGGTTGAAACCCTGGCGGCCGGTGGAGCAGAAGGTACATTCCAAAGCGCAGCCGACTTGCGAGGAAATGCACAGCGTGCCGCGTTCGGCTTCGGGGATGAAAACGGTTTCCACGCCGTTGCCGGTGCCGACGTCGAGCAGCCATTTGCGGGTGCCGTCGCGCGATTTCTGCGCGGTCATCAGGTCGGGCACGCCCACTTCGGCGCGGTCTTTCAGTTTGGCGCGCAGCGATTTGGCCAGATCGGTCATGTCGTCGAAATCGGCGGCGCCGCCCAGATGCATCCAGCGCATCACTTGGCGGGCACGGAAAGGCTTTTCGCCCATTTGCGCGAAATGGTTGGTCAGGCCTTGGAGGTCGTAATTCAGCAGATTGGTTTTCATACGCGGGGAAACGGCGGGGGTATGTCTTTGTATATGGAATCTGTTTTCGGTGCAAGTCCCTATACAAAGAAAACCCGAAAGGCTACCTGAAGGGTTTTCAGGTAGCCTGTGGGGGTAATGGGGTTTAGCGGGGGCAGATTTCGCCTTCGGGGAAGAAGAAAGCGATTTCGATGACCGCATTTTCCAGGCTGTCGGAGCCGTGAACGGCGTTGGCGTCGATGGATTCGGCGAAGTCGGCGCGGATGGTGCCGGCGGCGGCTTCTTTAGGATTGGTGGCGCCCATCAGCTCACGGTTTTTGGCCACGGCGTTTTCGCCTTCCAATACTTGGATCATTACCGGGCCGCTGGTCATGAATTTTACCAACTCGCCGAAGAAGGGACGCTCTTTGTGCACGGCGTAAAAGCCTTCAGCTTCGGCTTGGCTCAGGTGTTTCATTTTGGCGGCCACGATTTTCAGGCCGTTGTTTTCGAAGCGGCTGTAGATTTGGCCGATGACGTTTTTGGCAACGGCATCGGGTTTGATGATAGAAATGGTGCGTTCGATTGCCATGGGGCGGACTCCTTAAATTTAGTCGGTTAATCGGGCGGAAAAATCAATGCGGGCGGCATTCTAGCAAGTTTTTCCGGCTTTGGCTTGCGGGGAGACGGAAATTTTCATCTGTAAAGCGCGATGCGGCGGCGGTGTTTTTCAGGGCCGTGGGTAAAGAAAACAGGCTACCTGAAAAACGGGTTTCAGGTAGCCTGAGACCTTTGCAAAACCCCCATCTGCGGCGCATTTCTGCGTTTTGTGCTGCTCGCTCGCTTGCCTATCTATGTGATATGTCTTCGCTCGCTGTGCTGCTACGCCTTGAACTGCATCCACATCTGGGGGCTTTGCAAAGGTCTCAACCTGCGAAGGGGTGGGGCGGCCGGGGCTTATTCGATGTTCTGCACCTGTTCGCGCATCTGCTCGATCAACACTTTCAATTCCACCGAAGCTTGGGTGCATTCGGTGGCGATGGATTTGCTGCCCAGGGTGTTGGCTTCGCGGTTGAGCTCCTGCATCAGGAAGTCGAGCCGTTTGCCGACGCTGCCTTTGCTGCCGGTGACGATGCGGCGCACTTCGGCGATGTGGGTGCGCAGGCGGCTGAATTCTTCGTCCACATCGGCTTTCTGCATGAAGATGGCAAACTCCTGCTGCAGGCGCTCGGTGTTCATATTGTGTACCGCATCGCGCAGGCGCTGCTCGGCTTTGTCCATGTGCTGCTGCAACAGCTGCGGGAACAACTGGGAGAGGATTTCGACGATGTCGTCCATGTTTTGCAGGCGTTTGAGCAGGTGTTGCTGCAGCTGCTCGCCTTCGCGGCGGCGGGCGCGGTTGAACTCGTCCAGCACTTCGCCCAGCAGTTCGGCCACGGCTTCGTTGAGGTCGCCGCCGTCTTCGGCAGGCGCGGCCAATACGCCGGGAAAGGCCAGAATGTCGGCCACGCCCAGCTTGGCGATGCCGGGGTGCTGTTTGCGGATTTTCTGGTTGAGGTCGGCCAATTGGGCCACCAGTTTTTTGTCCACTTCCAAGGTTTGCGCCGTGCGGCGGCCGGTATTTTGCAGCTGGATGCGGCATTCCAGTTTGCCGCGCGCCACGGCGGCGGAAATGGCTTCGCGCAGGCTGCCTTCCAAATGGCGCAGCTCTTCGGGCATTTTGAACTGGATGTCCAAATAGCGGTGGTTCACCGCCCGCAGCTCCATATACAGGCGTTTGCTGCCGCATTCGGCGCTGCCGTTGGCAAAGCCGGTCATACTGTGAATCATGTTTTGCTCCTACATTATCGGGTGAGAAAAGCAGGCCGAATATAGCATAAAGCGCGTGCTATAATCCGCCGCATTTCCGCCTTCATTATTGGGAACCGCCATGTCTTACGCCCGCACCGGCCGCGCCGCCGATGAGCTCCGCCCCGTCAGCATCACGCCTGATTTCTTGCCCCATGCCGACGGCTCGGTGCTGATTGCCTGCGGCAACACCAAAATCATCTGCACCGCCACGGTGGAAGAAAGCCTGCCGCCGTTTCTGCGCGGCAAAGACCAGGGCTGGGTAACCGCCGAATACGGCATGCTGCCGGCCTCCACCGCTTCGCGCATGCGCCGGGAAGCGGCGGCGGGCAAACAGAGCGGGCGCACGCAGGAAATCCAGCGCCTGATCGGCCGCTCACTGCGTGCGGCGGTGGATTTGCAGCGTTTGGGCGAACGTCAGATTTTGATCGACTGCGACGTGATTCAGGCCGACGGCGGCACCCGCACCGCCAGCATTACCGGCGCTTTTGTGGCGATGAGCCTGGCTGTGCAGAAGCTGCTGAAGGCCGGCATGCTGCTGTCCAACCCGATCCGCGAACAGGTGGCGGCGGTATCGGCCGGCGTGGTGGGCGGCGTGCCGCTGTTGGATTTGGACTACCCCGAAGACTCCGGCTGCGACAGCGACGTGAATCTGGTGATGACCGCATCGGGCAAAATCATCGAAATCCAAGGCACTGCCGAAGGCGCGCCCTTCAGCCACGCAGAATTGCTGCAACTGCTGGCCTTGGGGCAAAAAGGCATTGCCGAACTGGCGGTACATCAGCAAGCCGCGTTGCGGCAGGCTTAGGGTTTCGCCCCCAAGCGTTGTGGCGGTATGTTGGGTCAAAAGCCGCATCTGCGGTGTGGAACATGCCGGCAAGCTGCCCCATCTGGCTGCGCCGGCCGGTTTGACTGGTGCAACGTATCAAACCACTTCGCAAACATGATGGCAACGCGCTCAATATTCTTTGAAAAAGCCACAGAAACAGGCTACCTGAAGCTTTCAGGTAGCCTGTTTTAACATTTAAACATACAATTTAACTCTGTTTAGCAAGTAAAACGGGAAAAGCCATGACCAGTGCCAAAGGAAAAGCCAAAACCGCCGCCGCCCAGCCGGAAGCGGCCGCAGAACATCTCGAGGGCCAAGACCTGCGCCAGCTGCTGCTCACGCTCTATCTCAAAAACAACCCCCAGCTGAAACACCAAGTGTTTATCTACACCTACAAAGGCGTCACCCACGAAAGCAGCAATCCTTTCCAATACGTGAGCGGTGAATTGGGACCGGAAGTGAAAAAAAGCCTGATTCTGCAAAACATGCCGGCCGGCGAGATGATTCAGGCCTTTATCGTGCCCACCGCCACCCATGCCAAAGACGGCAGCTATGAAATCGAGAATACGGTGATTTACGGCAATAAGGTGGGCGTGCTGATTGAAATCGGCCTCGACAACGAACGCATCGACCGTTCGGAAAAATACCGCCAGTTTGCCGGCTTGGCCGACGCGATGCTGCGCCAGTTTGTGTAAGCACTGGCCGGCAAGAGACCGAGGGGCTACCTGAAAAGCTTTCAGGTAGCCTTTGTGTTTATAATCCGCGCTTGTTTCATGATCAGGCTACCTGAAATGCAAGTGATCCAATTCGAAAATTCCCCCTTCAAACTCCACCAGCCTTTTCCGCCCGCCGGCGACCAGCCCACCGCCATTGCCGGCCTGCTCGAAGGGCTTTCAGACGGCCTCGCTTATCAAACCCTGCTCGGTGTAACCGGCTCGGGCAAAACTTATACGATGGCCAACGTGATTGCCCAAAGCGGCCGCCCCGCCATCATCATGGCGCACAACAAAACGCTGGCGGCGCAGCTTTATGCCGAGATGCGCGAGTTTTTCCCCGAAAACGCAGTGGAATACTTCGTTTCCTACTACGACTACTACCAGCCCGAAGCCTATGTGCCGTCGCGCGATTTATTTATCGAAAAAGATTCCGCCATTAATGAACACATCGAGCAGATGCGCCTTTCCGCCACCAAAAACCTGATGACGCGCAACGACGTGATTATCGTCGCCACCGTGTCTGCCATCTACGGTATCGGCGACCCCACCGAGTATCAACAAATGGTGCTTTCCGTAAAAGAAGGCGACACTATCGAGCAGCGCGACATCATCTCCACCCTCGTTTCCATGCAATACGAGCGCGGCGAAATGGATTTCAAACGCGGCTCCTTCCGCGTGCGCGGCGACGTAATCGACGTGTATCCCGCCGAAAGCTCCGACAACGCCTTGCGCATCAGCCTGTTTGACGACGAAATCGACCGCCTCGACCTCTTCGACCCGCTCACCGGCAGCAACATCCAGCGCGTCGGCCGCTACACCGTGTTCCCCTCCAGCCACTACGTTACCCCGCGCGACACCGTGCTGCGCGCCTGCGAAAGCATCAAAGAAGAATTGCGCGAACGCATTGATTTCTTTACCCAAGAAAACCGCCCCGTCGAAACCCAACGCATCGAGCAGCGCACCCGCTTCGACCTCGAAATGCTCTACGAAATGGGTTTCTGCAAAGGCATCGAAAACTACTCGCGCCACTTTTCCGGCAAAAAAGAAGGCGAACCGCCACCCACGCTGATGGATTATCTGCCCGACAACGCCATCATGTTTATCGACGAAAGCCACGTTACCGTGACCCAAATCGGCGGCATGTACAAAGGCGACGCCAGCCGCAAGCAAAACCTCGTCGACTACGGCTTCCGCCTGCCTTCCGCCCGCGACAACCGCCCGCTCAAATTCCACGAATTTGAAAAAATCATGCCGCAAACCATCTTCGTTTCCGCCACACCCGCCAAATACGAAGAAGAACACGCCGGCCAAGTGGTCGAGCAAGTCGTGCGCCCCACTGGTCTTGTCGACCCGCAAATCGAAATCCGCCCCGTTGCCACCCAAGTGGACGACTTACTCAGCGAAATCAACGACCGCATTGCAAAAGGCGAGCGCGTACTCGTGACCACCCTCACCAAACGCATGGCCGAACAGCTCACCGACTATTACAGCGAACTCGGCATCAAGGTGCGCTACCTGCACAGCGACATCGATACCGTAGAACGAGTTGAAATTATTAGAGATTTGCGCCTCGGCCTGTTTGACGTGCTTGTCGGCATCAACCTTTTGCGCGAAGGCTTGGACATCCCCGAAGTATCACTCGTCGCCATCCTCGATGCCGACAAAGAAGGCTTCCTGCGCAGCCACCGCAGCCTCATCCAAACCATAGGCCGCGCCGCCCGCAACGTAAACGGCGTTGCAATTTTGTATGCCGACAAAATCACCGATTCCATGAAAGCCGCCATCGACGAAACCGAACGCCGCCGCGAAAAACAGATTAAATTCAACCAAGAACACGGCATCGTGCCGAAACAGATTACCAAACAAGTGAAAGACATCATCGACGGCGTGTACCACGACGATTCAGGTAGCCCCAAAGGCAAAGGCCGAGCAAAAACCAAAGTGAAAGTAGGCGAAATCCACACCGAAGAAGACGCAATTAAAGAAATCGCCAAACTCGAAAAAGCCATGCAGCAGGCGGCGAGGGATTTGCAGTTTGAAGAAGCGGCGGTGTTAAGGGATAAGATACGGGGGGTTAAGGAGAATCTGCTTTTTGGAGCAGAGTGAGTCTTAAAATTAAGAAGTCCCTTAAATTAAGGGACTTTTCTAATTAAATGTTATCTAAAATCTGCTTTTTGCGTTGTTGAAACTCTTTTTCATCTATTACACCCTGTTCATACAGAGAGGTCAAAGTATTAATTTTTTCTTGGATAGTAGAAGATGTATTGTTGTGTCTCTCTAACATACTATTGCTACTAAATTCAGATATTGTAGCTGCCGCACAAGCAGCATTAATATCATTCATAAGAGCTATTTCATCAAATATTGCAACCCCTTTCTTATTCCGTGTTAAGTGAGAGTATTCTCGTCCAAGCTGCAATGTTTGTTGTTTTATGTTCGGATTTGTTGGATTATTTTTTAATTTCTCTAAGGAGGCTAGATATGATTTTCTTGCTTTCTCCCTTTCATTTAATTCTGTATTAGCCTGTATAATAATAGCTACTATAATCACAACAATAATAATTATAAAAATAATAAATCCCATAATCCCTCTTCTTATGTTAAATAATATTAAATATTGTAAATATAGCAGAAAGCGTAGGTTGGGTCAAGCCTCAACAAACTGTTAAATTTCACGAAGTGTTAGGTTTGCGACCCAAGCAAGCGTAGACACAATGATTGGTATTGTCGAAACGTTCAATCATTGTGATGATGCATCAATGTCGGATTCGAGCAAGCGTAGGTCGGATACTTGTATCCAACAAAATGGTTGGTATAACGGAAATATTTAATCATTGTGATGATGCGTAAATGTCGGATTCGAGAATCCGACCTACATCTTGTATCATCTGTATGGGTTAATTTGCATAACAAGGGGAAACCATGCGCTACCGTCGATATTACCGTGCGGGCGGAACGTATTTCTTTACGCTGGTGGCGCATAACCGTCACCCGATTCTAACCGGTGATGCGGTGCGTTCGGCCTTGCGTGAGGCTGTGTTGGCGGTGCGGGAAAAATACCCGTTTGAAATTGCGTCATGGGTGTTGATGCCCGATCATC
>NZ_JH164926.1:838658-859065 GCF_000226875.1 Neisseria shayeganii 871 | reverse complement strand
ATATCTGCCACTCAATCCGCATTACATTAAAGGCTACCTGAAAGCCGTTTCAGGTAGCCTTGGTTTTATCTCAAGCAGGCGGTTACAGATTGCTGACCACGGTATAGACCATGGAGCCGATGTAGTTGCCGATGATGTAGCCCACGGTGCCGATTACCAGAATCGGGCCCACCAGCGAGCGCCAGCCTTGGCCGATGGCGAGGGCGGCGGCGGTGGTGGGGCCGCCGATGTTGGCGTTGCAGGCGAGGGTGATTTCTTCAATGCTGTATTTGAAGAGTTTGCCGGCGATGAGGGTGACCAGCAGGTTCACCACGGCCACGGTGAGGGTGAAGATAAACAGCAGCGGGGCGTTTTGCAGGATCAGCGGGATGGAGGCGGGGATGCCGATCACCACGAAGAAAAGGTAGATGCCGTAGGTGCCCAGCTCCTGGCTGCCGTTGAGCTTGGCCATGCCGCGCGGGAAGAGGGCGATGGCGGCGAAGGTAAGGGTGGTGAGCAGCAGGTATTTGTCGGTCAACAGGCCGATCAGCATGTCGGTGAGGATGTTTTCGCCGCTGCCCAAAATGCCTTTGAGGTATTTGGAGAGGGTGAAGGACACGGCCACCAACAGCATGGCGGCGCCCAGCGAGAGGGCGATGTTTTGCAGCGAGATGTCTTTGGCGCGCCAGAAGGCGGCGGCTTGGTTTTCGCCGTCGGTTTGGGCGGCGGTGTCGCCGTGGCGGTGGCCCCAGACGCGGCGCACCAGCGGGGAGGCGGCCAGGCCGATCAGAATCAGGAAGTAGCAGGCCATCATGAGGTTGTCGGCCACGATGGTAGCGGCTTTCATGCTGTCGGAGGGCTGCAGTTTGGCGGCCATGGCGGCGAAGTTAACGCCGCCGCCGGTGTAGGAGGCGGAAATCATGCCGGCGATTTTATCGAGCTCGGGAATGTGGTGGCGCAGCATGAGGAAGGCGAGCAGGGTGCCGACCACGGTGCCGGCGGAGCTGAGCAGAAAGAGGAACAGCAGGCGGCGGCTTTCTTTGAATACGGCGTGCAGATCGAGCTGGAACAGCAGCAGGGGAATCGCCAGCGGTACGATGTAGCCCCAGACGGCGTCGTAAACCGGCGCGTCCACCGGCACCAAGCCGAGGTTGGAGGCGGCCAGTGCAATTAGCAGGGCGATGACGGCGCCGGGGATTTTCGCCGCCCAGCGCGCTTTTTGTTCGATTACGATGGCGGCGGCGGCGGCCAGCATCAGAAAAGTCCACAACAGCAGGGTGTTGTCGGCAGCAATTAAAGGCTGCATGGTGGTTCTCCTTAATGTTTGAGGGTAATCAAGTGTGTGGGAAATCGGATGGCTGGCCGGCTTTCAGGTAGCCTGATCGGGCGCGGCAGCCGTGGTGCAGGCCGGCAGTCGGGCGGCGTAGATGCTTGCCGTTGCGGCTCAGGGTAGGTGGGCGGCGCCGAATAGGGCTTGGCCGGCGCCGCTGAAATAGGCCCAGTTTTGGTTGCCGTAATCGAAATGCCACCATTCGGTGGGCAGGTTGGTGAAGCCGGCGGCCAGCATGGTGTGGATGAGGATGCGGCGGTGTTGACGGGCAGGGGCGGGCGCTTCGTGCTCCAGGGCGCTGCTGTGGGAGCGGTGGCTGGGTTCGTCGAAGGCGGTGCCCATGTCGAGCGTTTGGCCGCTGGCGGTGTCGAACAGGGTGAGGTCCACCGAGCCGCCGGTGAGGTGCGGCGGGGTCATGCCCGGGCGGTGGGGATTGGCGACGAATTGGTCGAGCGCGGTTTGGATTTGCGCTTCGTCGTATTCGGGATGGCGCGCCACAATCTGGCTGCGGAAGCTTTCGCGCAGGGCGCCTTGTACGGCAAGGGAGCGCCAGCCGTCGAGAACCTCGAAGCCGTAGGCTTCGGGCAGAGCGTCGAGTGCGGCCAACAGGCGTTCGATGACCGGTGCGCGCAGGAAAATCTCGGCGCCGGCGCCGGCAATGCCCTGCTCGAAATACACCGGGCGCGAACGCAGGCGGGGATGGGCGGGCAGGGTTTGCAGCGGTGCGCCGCATTCGGCAACAGGAACGGCCGCGATGTGCGGCCAATGGAAATCTGCAGAGGCAGTAAGCGGCGGGTACAGCATGATGTGTGTGTTGGGTTGAGACCTTTGCAAAACCCCCATCTGCGGCGCATTTCTGCGTTGTGCGCTGCTCGCTCACTTGCCTATCTATATGATATGTCTTCGTTCGCTGCGCTGCTACGCCTTGAACTGCATCCACATCTGGGGGTTTTGCAAAGGTCTCGGGTTTATTGGCATTAATTATTGTTAAGTAAGTTAAACCAAAATGCGCTATTCCGCAAGGGGCGCGGCGGGTTTGGCAGACGGCAGGCGGGTTTGAAGCGGCGGATGGTTTTGCTAGGCGGAAAACAGGCTACCTGAAATGTTTCAGGTAGCCTGTTTGCTGGTGGCGGGCGGGGCTTATTCTTTAACCAAACGGGTGCCGGCGAGGAAGTCGTACAGAAACTGGCGGGAAGGGTGCACCAGGGCGAAACCCCAAGGCAGAATCCACCACAGGCAGGCGAGGCCGGCGGCGGTTTTGGGCGGCAGGCCGTTGAGGCTGCGCAGGCCCCAATAGGCCAGCATGGGCAGCAGCACCACGCAGATCACGCCCCAGATAAAGCGCGAGCGTAGTTGGCGTGCGGAAGGGCGGCCGCCGCCGGCAGTTTGCAGTTGCAGCTGCCATACCTGCATCGGCAGGGTGCGGCCGCGGCGGCGCCAGCTGAGGCTGAAATACAGCCACCAAGCGGCGAGAAAAATCAGGCTCACCGCCACGCGGGCGGCGGCGGGGAAAGTGTGCAGCAGGCTGTTGGCGGCGGCGGCGGGAATCAGGGCCACGCAGCTGACGGCGGCCACCAGCAGGCTTTCGTAACAGAGGGCGGCGAGGCGGCGTTTGAAGGAGGCGGGAGTGGGATTCATGCGAAATGCTTCCGATAAAAGGCGAGGAGGGTGTCGGTGTGTTCGGGCAGGCTACCTGAAAAGGGATCGATGCTGAAGTCGGCGGGCAGTTTGCGCAGCCAGGTGAGCTGCCGTTTGGCCAGCTGGCGGGTGGCGGCGATGCCTTGCGCGGTGAAGGTGGCCGGGTCGGTGTCGCCGGCCAGGTGCGACCAGGCTTGGCGGTAGCCGACGCAACGCATGGCGGGATGCTCGGCGGTGAGTTCGGGCCAGTCTTGCTGCAGGCGGAGGACTTCGTCGAGCAGGCCCTGTTCGAGCATGGCGAGGAAGCGGCGCTCGATGTTTTGGTGCAGCAGGGCGCGGTCGGCGGGAATCAGGGTGACGGTGCGCAGTAGCAGCGGCATGGGGGCGGCGGCCTGTTCGGCAAAATGTTGGCTCAGCGGTTTGCCGGTGATGAGGAACACTTCCAAAGCGCGTTCGATGCGTTGGCTGTCGGCCGGCTCGAGGCGGGCGGCGGTGTCGGGGTCAGCCGCCTGCAGGCGGGCGTAGAGGGCGGCCAGGCCGTGCTGCTGTTTCTGCCGCTGCAGCTCGGCGCGCACGGCGGGATCAGCTTCGGGCAGGCGGTTGAGGCCGTGGGTGAGGGCGTGGTAATACATCATGGTGCCGCCCACAATCAGCGGCAGGCGGCCGCGGCGGCGGATGTCGGCGCACAGGCGCAGACAGTCGGCCACGAAATCGGCGGCGCTGTAGCTTTCGGTGGGCGGAATGATGTCGATCAGATGGTGCGGCACGGCGGCTTGTTCGGCGGCGCTGGGTTTGGCGGTGCCGATGTCCATGCCGCGGTAAACCAGGGCGGAATCGAGGCTGATGATTTCCAGCGGCAGGCGTTCGGCCAGCGAAAGGGCCAGCGCGGTTTTGCCGGCGGCGGTGGGGCCGAGCAGGGCAAGGGCGTGTGGAGTGTCGGACATGGGCGGAACAATGGGGCGGATCTGCTGGGGAAGTATCGGCAGAGAAGGCTAGCTGAAAAGCGGCCCATTCTACCTTGTCCGGCCGATAAACTGAATCGCCGCCAAGGCCCGGCTTTCAGGTAGCCTGAAAATCGGGTACAGTTCGGGCTTTACCGATTTTTGCATGTCGCCGCCATGATCCACAGCCAGTTTTCCCGCATCGGCATCGTTACCCGCCCGCAAACGCCGCACATCGCAGAGAGCCTGCGTGAACTGGCGGCGTTTTTGCTCGAACAGCGGATTGAGGTGTTTCTCGACGAGGCTTGTGTGGCGGAAGGGCTGCTGCCGGCCGAATTGGCGGCACGCTGCGGCGTGGTGTCGAAAAACGAGATGGGCGCGCATTGCGATTTGGTGGTGGTGCTCGGCGGCGACGGCACTTTTCTTTCTGTGGCGCGTAAGCTGGCACCCTACCGCGTGCCCATGATGGGCGTGCATCAGGGGCATTTGGGTTTTCTCACCCATGTGCCGCGCGGCGACATGCTCAACAGCATCGGCGGCATGTTGAGCGGAAAATATTTGCCGGAAGAGCGGATTCTGCTCGAATGCAGCGTGTGGCGCGGGCATGAGGAGTTGAAAACCTCGTTGGCGCTCAACGATGCGGTAGTCAGCCGCGGCGGCATGGGGCAGATGATTGAATTTGAAGTGTTTATCAATCAGGAGTTTGTCTATACCCAGCGCTCCGACGGCCTGATTGTGGCCACGCCCACCGGCTCGACCGCTTATGCGCTGGCCGCCGGCGGCCCGATTCTGCAATCCACCCTGCGCGCGCTGACGCTGGTGCCGATTTGCCCGCAATCCATGACCAACCGGCCGATTGCGGTGTCGGACACCTGCGAAATCGAAATCCTCATCACCAAGGCCGGCGACGCCCGCGCCCATTTCGACGGCCAGTCGTATGTGGACATCCATTCGATGGACCGCATCGTTATCCGCCGCTACCGCAACACCCTGCGCGTGCTGCACCCCACTGATTACCAATATTACAAAACCCTGCGCCAGAAGCTGCATTGGGGCGAACAGCTGGTGTGAGGGGGAGACAGAACAAATCATGTTCGATTTGGGTTTTGCAAAGGTCTCAGCTCTTGCAATGAAGGCAAAATTTCAGGCTACCTGAAGGGTTTCAGGTAGCCTAAAATGTTAGATGCACTATGTTAGACGACATCACCCGCAACGGCAGGAACGGTATTTCCCGCCAGCCTCAGCTCAGCCCACGCGGTAAAACGCCAGGCTGCCGAGCAGATTGGGCAGGGTTTGCACCCGTTTGCCGCCGGCCATCACGGCGCGTTCGAGGATGCGGATGTCGTTTTTGGCGCACAGGCGCTCAAAGTCGTGCAGGGTACACCAGTGGATGTTGGGCGTGTCATACCAATCGTAAGGCATGCGCTCGCTCACCGGCATGTGGCCGCCCAGCGCGATTTGCAGGCGGTTGCGCCAGTAGCCGAAGTTGGGGAAGGAAACGATGGCTTCGCCGGCCACCCGCGTCAGCTCGTGCAGGATGTTTTCGGTGTTCTGCATGGCTTGGATGGTTTGGCTGAGCACGATCACATCGAAGCTTTGGTCTTTGAAGTCGCGCAGGCCCTGTTCGAGGTCGGCCTGAATCACGTTCACGCCGCGGGCGACGGCGGCCAGCACGCTGGCGGTGTCGATTTCCACGCCGTAGCCGCGGCAGTGTTTCTGCCGCACCAGCGCGGAGAGCAGTTCGCCGCTGCCGCAGCCCAAGTCGAGTACGCGGCTGCCGGCGGGAATCCAGTCGTAAATCAGCTGCAGGTCGTCGCGCAGAATCATGGGCAAAGCTCCTTGTCGATGTTGTCCATATAGGCGGCGACGGCTTTCAGATAGGGTTCGTCTTCCATCAAGAAGGCATCGTGGCCGTGGTCGGACACCACTTCTACGTATTGCACGTCTTTGTCGGCCGCCACCAAGGCGCGTACCAGCTCGTGCGAACGTTCGGGGGAGAAGCGCCAGTCGGTGCTGAAGCTGGCGACAAAAAACTTGGCCTGCGCCTGCCGTAAGGCGGCTTCGAGGTCGTGCTGGTAGTCGGCGGCGGGGTCGAAATAGTCCAGTGCTTTGGTCATCAGCAGATAGGTGTTGGCATCGAAACGTTCGGCGAATTTGTCGCCCTGATAGCGCAGATAGCTTTCCACTTCGAATTCGACGCCGTAGCCGAATTGGAAGCCGTCGCTGCGCAGCTGGCGGCCGAATTTCTCGCCCAAGCCGCTTTCGGCCAGATAGGTGATGTGGCCCATCATGCGGGCGATGCGCAGGCCGCGGCGCGGAATGGTGCCGTGCTCGGCGTAGTGGCCCTGATGGAAATCGGGGTCGGTGATGATGGCTTGGCGGGCGACGTCGTTGAAGGCGATGTTTTGGGTGGAGAGCTTGGGCGCCGAGGCGATGACCAGGGCGTGACGCAGGCGGGCGGGGTAGTCGATGGCCCATTGCAGCGCCTGCATGCCGCCGAGGCTGCCGCCCATTACCGCCGCCCAGGTGTCGATGCCGAAGTGGTCGGCCAGCATGGCTTGGGTGCGCACCCAGTCTTTCACCGTGACCACGGGAAAATCGGCGCCGTAGGCGCGGCCGGTTTCGGGGTTGGTGCTCAAGGGGCCGCTGCTGCCGGCGCAGCCGCCCAGGTTGTTGAGGCCGACCACGAAAAAGCGGTTGGTGTCCACCGGCTTGCCGGGGCCGACCATGCTGTCCCACCAGCCGGGGTATTTGTCGTCGGCATGGTGGCGGCCGGCTACATGGTGGGTGCCGGAGAGGGCGTGGCAGATCAAGACGGCGTTGGATTTGTCGGCATTGAGCGTGCCGTAGGTTTCGGTAATCAGCTCGAAACGCGGCAGGGTGCGGCCGTTTTGCAGGGTAAACGGCTGATCGAACACAATGGTTTGCGGGACAACAATGCCCACGGAGGCGGCAGGGTGCATGGCGGATGCGTCGGAAATCGGCAAAGGCGCTTATTATAGCGGAGAAACGTGCGCCCATCAGGCCGGGCGGCAAGAAATCAGGCTACCTGAAAGCTTTCAGGTAGCCTGTTGTGTGGCCCCGCCGACAGGAATCGAACCTGTATTTTACGCTTAGGAGGCATACGTTCTATCCGTTGAACTACGGCGAGGGAGATTTAAAGATTCAAGACACGCGCGCCACCGATTCTTCGGCCAACTGGCGCATGGCTTGGCGCACTTCGCTTTCGGGCAGGGCCTCGAGGCAGAGGAGGGCTTTTTCCACCGCGGCGCGGGCTTGGGCGGCGGCGTAGTCGAGCGCATCGGAGGCGCGCACGTGGGCGTAGATTTTGTCGAAATAGCCGCGGTCGGCGTTTTGCAGGGCGTGGCGCACGTCGGCGGCGGCCTCGGGGCTGCCTTGGCGCATCAGGTAAATCAGCGGCAGGGTGGGTTTGCCTTCGGCCAGGTCGTCGCCGACATTTTTGCCGATTTGTTCGGGGCTGCCGGAGTAGTCGAGCACGTCGTCGATGATTTGGAAGGCGGTGCCCACATACATGCCGTAATCTTTCAAGGCCTGCTCCTGCTCGGCAGAGGCGCCGGCCAAAATGGCACCCACTTGGGCGGCGGCTTCAAACAGTTTGGCGGTTTTGTATTGGATGACCTGGACGTATTCGGCCTCGGTGATATCGATGTTGCCGATGTTCATCAGCTGCATCACTTCGCCTTCGGCGATGATGTTGGTGGCATCGGCCATCACTTGCAGGATTTTCATGCTGTCGGCCCCCACCATCAGCTGGAAGGCGCGCGTATAGAGAAAGTCGCCCACCAGCACGGCGGCGGCATTACCGAACAGATTGTTGGCCGTTTGGCGGCCGCGGCGCAACTCGCTTTCGTCCACCACGTCGTCGTGCAGCAGGGTGGAGGTGTGGATGAACTCCACCATGGCGGCCAATTCGTACAGCCGTTCGCTGTCGTAACCCAAAGCCTTGCCGGCCAGAATGGTGATCACCGGGCGCAGCCGCTTGCCGCCCGCGCCGATGATGTAGGTGCCGATTTGCGAGATCAGCGCCACTTCCGATTGGACGGCGCGGTTGATCACCGTATTCACGCGGCCCAAATCGGCCGTCAGGTTTTTTTGGAAATAAGGGAGGTTTTCAAGCATGGTGTGCAATGTAGTGGGCGCGCATGGGATCGGGTTTGCGGAAATCCGGCCGGGGCCGTATTGGCAAAAAGGCGCGGCATTATAACAGCAGGCGGGCGTTTCTGCACGGCATCTGCCCCGCCCCAAAGCGGCAGGCTACCTGAAAGCGCCTTGCTGCGGTAGGCGGTTTTCAGTAAAATGCCGTGCTTCTTCGGGTAGGGCGGGCTTCTGCCCAGAAAAGCACGTTACGCAGCCGTTTTTGCTGTCGGGCGTGTTTTTTTTAGCCGCCGTGACGGCTGCTCGCCCATCAAAACCATCCGGCCGGCCCGACCTTTCCGACAACGAACAGGAATCCATCATGACTTCCCCTGCAATTTTAGTGCTTGCCGACGGCAGCGTCTTCCGCGGCACGTCCATCGGCTACGAAGGCGCCACTTCCGGCGAAGTGGTGTTCAATACGTCGATGACCGGCTATCAGGAAATCCTGACCGACCCTTCCTACCGCAAGCAAATCGTCACCCTCACTTATCCGCACATCGGCAATACCGGCACCAACGGCGAAGATGAGGAAAGCGGCGCGGTGCATGCCGCCGGTCTGATTGTGCGCGACTTGCCGCTGTTGCACAGCAATTTCCGCAGCAGCGAAAGCCTGCAGGACTATCTGGTGCGCCACCGCACGGTGGCGATTGCCGACATCGACACCCGCCGCCTCACCCGCATCCTGCGCGACAAAGGCGCGCAGGCCGGCGCGATTCTGACCGGCAGCGAGGCCACCGAAGAAAAAGCCCGCGAACTGATTGCCGAGTTCGGCAGCATGGTGGGCAAGGATTTGGCCAAAGAAGTCACCGTGAAAGAAGCCTACAAATGGACGGAAGGCGAATGGCAATTGGGCCGCGGTTTTGTGACTCCGGATGCGCAGCCCTATCATGTGGTGGCCTACGACTTCGGCGTGAAAACCAATATCCTGCGTATGTTGGCCGCCCGCGGCTGCCGCCTCACCGTGGTGCCCGCGCAAACCCCGGCCAAAGACGTGCTGGCGCTGAATCCCGACGGCGTGTTCCTTTCCAACGGCCCCGGCGACCCCGAGCCTTGCGACTACGCGATTGCGGCGGTCAAAGAACTGCTGGAGAGCAAAAAACCGCTGTTCGGCATCTGCTTGGGCCACCAGCTGCTCGGTTTGGCCCTGGGCGGCAAAACCCGCAAAATGACCTTCGGTCACCACGGCGGCAACCATCCGGTGCAGGATTTGGACAGCGGCAAGGTGGTGATCACCAGCCAAAACCACGGTTTCGAAGTGGATGCCGACACATTGCCCGCCCATGTGAAAGTGACCCACCGCTCCCTGTTTGACGGTTCGCTGCAAGGCATTGAATTGACCGACCGTGCCGCCTTCAGTTTCCAAGGCCACCCCGAAGCCAGCCCGGGTCCGCACGACGTGTCTTATCTGTTCGACAAATTCATCGACAGCATCCGGGCTGCCAAAGCCGCTTAAGCCGTTTGCTTCTCCGGCTGACGGAAAGCATCACAAAACGCCGCCATCCTGATTGGGTTCGGGATGGCGGCGTTTTGTATGGGGCGTCGGCGGGCAGGGCTCAGGCTACCTGAAAAAGCCGTCGCTCGGCTGCGGCAAATCCTAACCGTCGTTTTGGCTGTGTTCGCCGTGTCGGTCGAGTACTTTCATCGCCGCGCGCATCCAGCCCCAGGCCAATTCGTATTGTTCGCCGAAAGCCTCCCATAGGGCGTCTTCGCTCATCACACTGTATTCGCCTTCGGTGTGCAGGCAAACCGGCAGGCCGTTTTCGATGGCTTGGTGCAGTTCGAGGTACTCGCGGTCGTAAAAGGCGGACAGCTTGCGCATCACTTCGGCGGCCTGCCGCCATTCTTCTTGGGCGGCTTCCAGCTTGGGTTGGA
The DNA here is from genome assembly GCF_000226875.1 of Neisseria shayeganii 871. Taxonomy (GTDB): domain Bacteria; phylum Pseudomonadota; class Gammaproteobacteria; order Burkholderiales; family Neisseriaceae; genus Eikenella; species Eikenella shayeganii. The sequence continues at coordinate 849,147 of NZ_JH164926.1, read as the reverse complement.
GGCGCAGCCACTCGCGGTACAGCGCCTGGATTTCGTTGATGCGGGTTTAGCAGACATCCCCACCAAAGTTAAAGCCATTATTAATGCGGTTAAGTAATAATGCCAAAGGATGAAAAATGGAAATTTCCAATAAATACAAAGCAGAATCTGATGGAATTGCCCGCGAACATCCGCACGTTTCCATTCCGACCCGTGGGCACATGGGCGACTCAAGAGAATATTTTTTGGCAAAATATGCCAAAACCCATACCGTAACCAAAAACGATTTGTGCAGCAGGCATGAGGTACTCTTGCAGTTTTTTGATGAGGATGGTGAGTTGGTAGGCGGTTATTATCTACGCCCCGACCAAGTAGAGTACGCCGTTGAGAGGATTATTGCTTAGTCTTGACACGGACAGGCGACAGGCGTACAGTCTGCCCATCTCGTAGAGATTCAGCCGCCGTGGCGGCTGTGTGTTTAAATATGTCATACTTGCTATTTATGGCAATACCAGCCGCTCAAAGTGGCTGTGTGTAGAAACCATGAACGTATTTTCAATGAAAAACGCCTGAATAATCAGGCGTTTTTTTGTATCAGGGGTAACTATGTCAAGAAAAAGGCCAATCAGTTACAAGCTTAAGAAATCATCCACCCGCGAAAAACAGCTGGAAAAGGCTAAAGAGTGGGCGCAACAATGGCATGACGATGCCATCCGCCTGATCCACGTGCTCAACGACACCGCCGAAAAAGATTGGGCGGCCTTTGATGCAGCCCAAGACGAGTTGTGCCAAATGATGCACCGCAAATGCGAGGCCCTACCCAATATCTTTGATATTTTGACGCAGCCGCTCTACACCGAGCGGTCGGAGGAGTGAGATGCACATCCATCACATCACCATCAACACAGGCCACAGCCACCGCAGCGAGCGGGGCGAGGTGTCCGATGCCACCATCAAAATCATGCAACAATGGCTGGCCGATATGCTGGCCGGCCGGCCGCGTGCGATGACCAACACCGGCAACGTCGCCTGCCGCGTCGGCCGCCACAACGGCAAAATGATTGAGTTTGTCGTTTCTATCGGCCATGCCGAGCAGGCGGACGCCCTGCGCTTTGTGGTGTGTCGGCACAGCAAGGCCAAGGCCGAGGCGTGGGCGTTGGCCGGCGGCGCTGGTAACCCGCCGCAAACCCCGTTTTTGGCGGCAAACCTACTGATGCCGGAGCTGGAGATGATGCAGCGCGGTGCATCGTTTGACGACATCATGATGTTGGCCGACTTCGAGCGCTGCCTCGCTTGGGCTTGGTTGGAGAGCAAGACATAAATTAACCCCCGTTTAGCAACGGGGGTTTTATAATTTCAAAAGGCGGCGGACAAAAACGCCGCTAAAATTTCGCGCTACTCTTGTCCGATAGGCGGACAAAAAAAACACAAAACGCGGACAAAACCGCCGCGCGCTTACACTGCGTTGTGTGCTGCTCGCTCGCTTGCCTATCTTCATGATATGTCTGTCCCACGGGGATTCCTGGCGTTCACGCTCGCTGCGCTGCTACGCCTTGAACTGCATCCACATCTGGGGGTTTTGCAAAGGCCTCAGCCTGAACGGGGAAAGCAAAGGCGTTTACAAGCCCAATTCGTTGAGGAAGCGCACGTCGTCGGCCCAGCCGGATTTCACTTTCACCCACACGCGCAGAAACACTTTGGTCTCGAACAGCTTTTCCATGTCGAGGCGGGCTTCGGTGGAGATTTTTTTCAGCTTTTCGCCGCCTTTGCCGATCACAATCGGCTTCTGATTTTCTTTGTCCACCAGCACGGCGATGTAGATGTGGTAGAGGCCGTCTTCCTCTTTGAACTGCTCCACTTCCACATTCATCGCATAGGGCAGCTCCTCGCCCAGATAGCGGAACAGTTTTTCGCGCACGATTTCCATGGCCAGAAAGCGGCTGGATTTGTCGGTGACCATGTCTTCGGGGTAGAGCGGGATGCCTTCCCGCAAAAACGGCTTGAGGGCCGAGAGCAGATTGGCAATGCGCAGGCCGTGTTTGGCGCTCACCACTTCCACGCCGGCAAAATCGAATTCGGCGCGCACGCCGGCGATAAAGTGTTCCAGCGCCAGGCGGTCTTTGGCCTTGTCTTTGTCGATTTTGTTCACCACCAGCAGCACCGGCGTGTGCCGCGGCAGCTGCTTGAGCACGGTGCGGTCGGCTTCGGTGAAACGCATGGCTTCGATCACGAAAGCCACCACGTCCACCCCGCTCATCGCCTCGGTGACGTTTTGGTTTAAGCGGTCGTTGAGGGCGTTGCGGTGGTCGGTTTGGAAACCGGGGGTGTCCACAAACACCAGTTGGGCGGTGTCGTCGGTGTAGATGCCGGTTACCTTATGGCGCGTGGTTTGCGCTTTTTTGCTGGTGATGCTGATTTTTTGGCCGATCAGGTGGTTCATCAGCGTGGATTTGCCCACATTGGGGCGGCCGACTATGGCGATAAAGCCGCAGCGGTAGCCGGGCGGCACATCGGGCAGGGGAGTGTCGTACATAAGGGCTTTCAGGGGGCGGTTGCGGCAGGGGGGGCCGTATCCAAAGTCAGATGCGGCAGGGCGAGGTAGGTTTCCGACTGCATTTCGGTGAGCCGGCTGGCGCTGCGCACGAACTCGTGGGCGAAGTCGCCGCTGGTGTAAAGCTCGTCCGGCTGGGCTTCCAAGGTGGCGCAGAGTTTGACGCGGTAGTCGTACAACACATCAATCAACCAGGTCAGCCGGCGGGCTTCGGCCCGTTGGGCGGCATCGAGCTTGGGAATGTGCGACACGAATACGGTGCGGTATTGTTCGGCTAAGGTCAGGTAGTCGGTTTGCGCGCGCGGGCCGCGGCACAATTCGTCGAAATGAAACCAGATCGCGGTGTCGCTCTGTCCTAAGGTGCGCAGTTCGCGGCCGTGCAGGGTGATGGTGCCGGCTCGGGCGGGGGCGCCGTTCATGCGGGCGAACAGTTCGCCCAAACGGGCTTCCTGTTCGGCGCCGGCGGGGATGTAGAAAATATCGGCCGGGGTCAGCGTGCGCTGGCGGTAGTCGTGGCCGCCGTCCACATTCAGCACGCTCAACTCGCGTTCGATCAGGGCGATGGTGGGCAGGAAGCTGCTGCGGTTCTGGCCTTGCGGATAGAGATCGGCCGGTGCGTAATTCGAGGTGGCCACCAACACCACGCCTTCGGCAAACAGGCCTTCCAGCAGGCGGCCGAGAATCATGGCATCGGCAATGTCGCTGACGTGGAATTCGTCGAAACACAGTACCCGCACGTCCATGGCGATTTCGCGCGCCACCGAGCGCAGCGGGTTGGCTTCGCTTTTCAGTTCGCCCATGCGGCGGTGTACGTCGGCCATAAAGGCGTGGAAATGCACCCGTTTTTTGCGGCGGTAGGGCAGGCAGCCGTAGAAGGCGTCCATCAGGAAACTTTTGCCGCGGCCGACGCCGCCGTAAAAATACAGCCCTCTCGGCGCACGCGGGGAGCGCAGGCTGCGGCCGAGAAAGCGGTTGCGCTTGCGTTTGAACATCATCAGTTCGCCCCACAAGTCGTCCAACAGGCGGATGGCGCGCTCCTGAGCCGGATCGCGGATGAAACCCGGCTGGCTGGCGGCGGCCTGATACCAGCTTAAGGGGCTGTGGCCGGCAAAATCGGGCGGAGTGAAGGCGGAAGAGGTCATGGTGAACGGTGGCGAAAAAAGAGACGTATTTTACCAGCCGAACCTGCGGGCGCAAGAATCTCTCCAGGCGGCTAGATAGCAACACCTTAGGTTGGGACCTTTGCAAAGCCCACAAGCGAGGATGCCGTTCCAGGCATGGCATCACAACCAACGTGTACACCAGAAATCCCTATGGGACAGGTATATCACACAATAGGCGAGTGAGTGAGAGTACCCCAAGGCATAAATGCCAACGCAGAAATGCGCCCATAAGGGGTACCGGCCGCAGGCTACCTGAAAGCCGGCGGCCGGGCGGATGGGCTGTGGGTCAGTAGCCAGCACGGTTTGCGGCGTGTCTATGGGGTTTGGGCGGCAAACGGCAGTGATTACCGACGGGCAATATCGGGAGTGGCTACCTGAACATCGGCGTTCTGCGCACGATGGCGCAAAGCATGGTCGATTAACACCAGTGCGAGCATGGCCTCGGCAATCGGGGCGGCGCGCAGCCCAACGCAGGGGTCGTGGCGGCCGTGGGTGGCGAGTTCGACGGGATTGCCTTCGATGTCGATCGAGCGGCGCGGGGTGGCGATGCTGCTGGTGGGCTTGACGGCGATGTTGACGGCGATATCTTGGCCGGTGCTGATGCCGCCCAAGATGCCGCCGGCGTGGTTGGACAAAAAGCCTTCGGGGGTCAGTTCGTCGCCGTGTTCGCTGCCGCGTTGGGCAACGCAGCCGAAACCGGCGCCGATTTCCACGCCTTTGACGGCGTTAATCGACATCATGGCATAAGCGATGTCGGCATCCAGCCGGTCGAATACGGGTTCGCCCAAGCCGACGGGGACCTTGCGGGCTTCGACGGCGAGTTTGGCGCCAACCGAGTCCAGCGATTTGCGCACGCTGTCCATATAGTTTTCCAACTCGGCTATTTGGCTTTGGTTGGCGGCGAAAAAGGGATTGTTGCCGATGTGTTCGTAGCCTTCGAAGGCGATGGTTTTTTCGCCTACTTGGGTGACATAGGCGGTGATGTCGGTGCCGAATTGTTCTTTGAGCCATTTCTTGGCCACCGCACCGGCGGCAACGCGGGCGGCGGTTTCGCGGGCGGAGCTGCGGCCGCCGCCGCGATAGTCGCGCAGGCCGTATTTGTGCCAATAGGTGTAATCGGCATGGCCGGGGCGGAATTGACGGGCGATGTTGCCGTAGTCTTTGCTGCGTTGGTCGGTATTGCGGATGAGCAGGGCAATCGGTGTGCCGGTGGTTCGGCCTTCAAACACGCCGGAGAGGATTTCCACTTCGTCGGCCTCGCGCCGTTGGGTAACGTGGCGGCTGGTACCGGGTTTGCGGCGGTCGAGGTCGGTTTGGATGTCGGCGGCGTTTAATGAAAGCCCGGGCGGGCAGCCGTCGATGATGCAGCCCAAGGCGGGGCCGTGGCTTTCGCCGAAAGTGGTTACGGTGAAGAGTTGTCCGAAAGAATTGCCTGCCATGATGTGGGGAGAGATGAAGGAAAACGGGCGGCAGTTTAGCATATTTGCCTTTTCAGGTAGCCACCGACAACAGGGGGCAGGCTGAGACCTTTGCAAAACCCCCATCTGCGGCACATTTCTGCGTTGTGCGCTGCTCGCTCGCTTGCCTATCTATATGATATGTCTGCGCTCGCTGTGCTGCTACGCCTTGAACTGTATCCACATCTGGGGGTTTTGCAAAGGTCTCAGGCTACCTGAAAAGCCAAAAGGGTGGCAAAACAGCTTTTAACTGCCGATGACGCCGCCGTCGTTTTTGGTGATCACCACGGTGGCGGCGCGCGGCCGGCCGCCGGCGGGGCCGTCGGGCCAGGAAGAAATGGCTTTCGGGTCGGCCGGATTGCTGTCGCCGTCTTTCGGTTCGCCGGGGTGCTGGATATTGATAAACAGGGTTTTGTTGTCGGGGGTGAAGGCGATGCCGGTGACTTCGCTGCCATTGGGAGCGGTGAGGAAGCGGCGGTATTCCTGGCTGCCGGGAATGGTGGCCAACATTTGGTTGTTGCCCATGCCGGCGTATTCTTTTTCATTCAGGGTGGAGGAAGAAACGTCGGTTTGGATCCACAACACGCCGCGGTGGTCGAAGGCCAGGCCGTCGGGGCTGCCGAATTGGTCGCCGCGGATATTGCCCTGATGCTCGGTCTGTTGCGCATCGCGCTTGCCGGCCAACACCAGAATGTCCCAACGGAAGGAGGTCTGCGTGCCGTCGCCCTTGTGTTCCTGCCAATGGATGATGTGGCCGAACAGATTGTTGTTACGCGGATTGGCAGCATCGGCGGCGGGTTTGCCGGCCTTGCCGCGGTCTTTGTTGTTGGTTAGCGTGCAATAGAGGCTGCCTGAAACAAAGGGGTCGGCGCTGATCCATTCGGGGCGGTCCATCGGCGTGGCGCCCACGGCGTCGGCGGCGAGCCGGGTTTTCACCAATACTTCGCCCTGGTCGGCAAAGCCGTTGTCGGCAGTCAGGCCGTTTTGACCGTGTACCAGCGGCAGCCAAACGCCGCTGCCGTCGGCATCGAAACGGGCCACATACAGGATACCTTCTTCTAGCAGCCGCATATTGGCACGGCGGTCGCCCGGGCGGTAGGGGTGTTTGGAGACGAATTTGTAAATGTATTCAAAGCGCTGGTCGTCGCCCATATACACCGCCAAGCGCCCGCTGGGGGTGACCGTGACCGTGGCGCCTTCGTGTTTGATGCGCCCCAGGGCGGTGTGTTTGCGCGGCGTGGATTTCGGATCGAAGGGGTCGATTTCCACCACCCAACCGAAGCGGTTGGGTTCGTTGGGATTGAGGGCGCTGTTAAAACGATCGTCCACCTGGCTCCACAAATAGCTGTTTTCGCTCTGGCCGATGCCGTAGCGTTTTTCCAACGGGGTGATGGCTCCGCTCGGATTGGTGAAAATGTCGCTCCAGTTTTCTTCGCAGGTGAGGTAGGTGCCCCAGGGGGTGAAGCCGTTGGCACAGTTTTGCATGGTGCCCAGAATGCGCTCGCCGCGGGCGTCGGCACGGGTGCGCATCAGCCGGTGTCCGCGGGCGGGGCCGGTGACGCCCATCGGGGTGTTGGCGGTGATGCGGCGGGCATAGGGCGAAGGGCGCACTACCTCCCATTGGCCGTTGCGGCGGGCTACTTCGATCACCGATACACCCATGGCGTTCTGGCCTTTGCGGGCCTTGTTGCGGTCCCAGTTGGCGGCACCGTCGGGAAACAGCAGGCCGTTGTCCACATATTCGTGGTTCATCGCCAGCAGGCCCCGGTCAGGATTATCGGAACCGTAGGGCAGCGGGAAAAACGCCATGCCGTCGTGGTGCATGCCGGCCTGTACTGCCTGCTCTTGGGTGGTGTTGGAAGCGTCGGTTTTGAAGGCGGGCATATTGCCGGCAATGCCCACCGGATCGCCCCATTTGTAAAAGACGCGGGCGGTATAGCCTTCGGGCACGATGACCGCATCGGCGCTGGAGGTAGGCACGCTCTGAAATCCCAAGGTGCGGGCGCGTGACGGAGCTTGACTGCCGCGGGCCGCAGCCGGTGCGCTGTGCAAGCCAAAGGGCAATAGAGCCACCACCCCCAAGGCACCGCTGCTCTGCAACAGGCGGCGGCGCGACAGGTGTAGGTTCAACACTTCCGAAAAGGCGGTGTGGGAAGAGGGGTTGCTGATGTCTTCAGCTTGTTGGTGCTTGATTAATTGGCGTAATGGTTTGCTCATCTGGACATACTCGCTGGTTGGAAAATGGAAGCAGGGCGAGTATAGGCCGCAGGCGATGACGGTTTGATGTCGGTTTGGTGATGTTTGTGTGACAGCGCGGATTACTGCCCGCGCAAAAACAAGGCATCCAATTCTTTCAACGTGAGCTTCACCCAAGTCGGCCGGCCGTGGTTGCATTGGTTGCTGCGCGGGGTGGCTTCCATATCCCGCAGCAGGGCGTTCATTTCGGGCAGGGTGAGGCGGCGGCCGGCGCGTACCGAGCCGTGGCAGGCCAGGGTGCCGAGAATGTGGTTTTCCAGCGCTTCGATGCTGTGCGACTGGCCGTGTTCAGCCAAATCGTGCAGCACCGCGCGGGCCAAGGCGGCCACATCGGTTTTGGCCAGCATGTTCGGCACGGCGCGCACGGCTATGGATCGCTCGTTCAATGCCGAGCAGTGCAAACCGAAACGTTGCAGGGCATCGGCGTGTTCTTCTAAAGCGGCCATTTCTTCGCGGCCGGCTTCGAATGTCACCGGAATCAACAGCTGCTGGCTATTGAGGCTACCTGAAAGCGCACGTTGGGCTTTCATTTTTTCGTAATTCACCCGTTCGGCGGCGGCGTGCATGTCCACCAAAACCAGGCTGTCTTCGGCCTGTGCCAAGATATAGATGCCAAGCAGCTGGGCAATGGCGAAACCGAGCGGGTAGTGCGGTTCAGAGCCGTCATTTTGCGAATGCTCTTCCGGCAACGCTGACTCAATCGCACTGCGCACAGCTTCCGGCAAGGCAGTTTCGTCGTCGCTGCGGCGGTAGAGTTCGGCATAAGCGCGCAGCGCATCACGGCTTTCTTGCAACGATAGGGTACGTTGTTGCGGCGGTCGGGCAGCCGGTGTGTAGGCGGCGGGGCGGCTGCCGCCGGAAGGGCGTACGGCGGACAGCGTTTCTTGTGCGAAGAATGATGTGGGCGCCTGCTGCGGGCTGTCGCCGGCGGGCGTGATGCCCAGCATGTCGTGCAATACCGCGCCGGCATTGCTCACGCTTTCGGTTTGGTCGGCGCGGGTGTCGGCCAGGGCTTTGTTGAGGGTGTGGAACACTAAGCGGTGGATGGCCTGGCTGTCGCGGAAGCGGATTTCGGTTTTGGTGGGGTGCACGTTGACGTCCACCATTTCCGGCGGCAGCTCGAGAAAAAGCACAAAGCTCGGCACGATTTGGTTGTGCAGCACATCGCGGTAAGCCTGTTTGACCGCATGCAGCATCACTTTGTCGCGCACGAAGCGGCGGTTGACAAAGCAAAACTGGCGGTCGCTGCGGCCTTTGGCAAAGGTGGGTTTGGCGATGTAGCCGTGCAGGCGCAGCAGGCCGGGGCCGCTGTCCACCGCCAAAGCGGCCGCGGCAAAATCGTCGCCCAAAATGGCGGCCATCCGCTGCGCTTCACTGTGGGCGGGGTATTTGAACACGCTTTTGCCGTTGTGCTTGAGCGAGAAGGCTACCTGAGAGTGTGCCAGCGCCAAGCGTTCCAGCATGGTGGCGCAGTGGGCATATTCAGTGGCTTCCGATTTGAGGAATTTGCGCCGCGCAGGGGTGTTGAAAAACAGCTCGGCCACTTCCACGGTGGTGCCGACCGGATGGGCGGCCGCGCTGCCGTCTTCCAGCTTGCCGTCCACTGCGCGGATGCTGTGCGCGTGCGGGCTGCCGTCGGTGTGGCTGGTGAGCGTGAGGCGCGACACCGAAGCAATGCTGGCCAAACCTTCGCCGCGAAAACCCATGCTGGCCACCCGCTCCAAATCGCCAAGGCTGGCAATTTTGCTGGTGGCGTGGCGGGAAAGGGCCAGTTTCAAGTCGTCGGCATGGATACCGCCTCCGTTGTCGCACACCCGAATCAGCTTGATGCCGCCACCGGCCAGCTCCACGTCAATTTGATCCGCACCCGCATCCAGGCTGTTTTCTACAATTTCTTTCAGCGCATTGGCCGGCCGTTCCACCACTTCGCCGGCGGCGATTTGGTTGATCAGATGGTCTGGCAGGGCGGCAATGCGGGACATAGGAAAATCCACCGGGTTAATCAAGAAAGGCGCGCATTATACCGCAGCCTCAAGCGGAAACAGGCTACCTGAAAAGCTTTTCAGGTAGCCTGGGGCTTGGGGTGAGTTGATTTGAAAATATAGAAGCCGGGCGGTTTGGCCGGCAGCCGGCCGCATCGAATAAGGCTTGCGTTGGAAAATGTTTACAGTATAATCCGCAAATTCAAAATTGCGGACGTGGCGAAATTGGTAGACGCACCAGATTTAGGTTCTGGCGCCGAGAGGTGTGAGAGTTCGAGTCTCTCCGTCCGCACCACATTCACAAAAAGCAGCCTTCAAACGGCTGCTTTTTTCTTGTCTAATACCGTCCAATACAATAGACCAAGCCATTATTTATAAAAGATTTTATCTATCTTTCAGCCATGCGGCTTAACACGTCTGCTGTGCAATACCGTGTTATACCGTCTGATTGAATAGACCTGAAATTTACGGTATTTTTTACGGTATCCCGAAAATACCGCGAAAAAATACCGTAAAAATGCCCCTGAATGACTTACAAATCAAGCGTTCCAAGCCTGCCGTCAAACCCTACAAGCTGGCAGACGGCGGCGGCCTGTATCTGCACGTTACCCCCGCCGGCGGCAAGCTGTGGCGCTTCGACTACGCCATAGACCGCAAGCGCAAAACGCTTTCCATCGGCAAGTATCCCGCCGTTTCCCTATCCGAAGCCCGCGCCGCTGCCGAGCATGCCCGTTATTTGTTGGCACAAGGGCAAGACCCTGCCGCCGCCAAGCAAGAAGCCAAGCAGGCGCGGCAGGCGGCCTTGCTGAATACCTTTGCCGCCGTGGCCTGCCGTTGGCACACGGACAACCTGAACCGCTGGAAACCGAACCATGCCGCCCGCATCATGCGCTATTTTGAAGCGGATGTTTTCCCGCTGATTGGGCAGACACCGATTGCCGAATTGCGGGTAAGAGACGTGAAAGCCGTGATTGATGCCGTGGCCGCGCGGGGCGTGATTGAGACGGCAGAGAAAATCCGCCAATGGATAAGCAGCATCTGCAACTATGCCGCCATGCTGGAAATCATGGATGCCAACCCCGCCGCCCCGCTGACAGGCTG
>NZ_JH164926.1:827450-838323 GCF_000226875.1 Neisseria shayeganii 871 | reverse complement strand
CCTGAAAGCATTTCAGGTAGCCTGAGATCGCAGACAAGAAAAAGCAGGCTGGTGCACAGCCTGCTTTTTTGATGGGCATTTTGCCGCTGTCAGGAAAAATCCCGATGGGTTTGTCGTGGCGGAATCATCCGCCCCGGCCCAAGCGGCTTGCTGCCGAACAGCCACACATCAGATGGTGAGCAATACGTATTTCAGCTCCACATAATCGTCCATGCCGTATTTCGAGCCTTCGCGGCCGAGTCCGGATTGTTTGACACCGCCGAAGGGGGCGGCTTCGTTGGAGAGAATGCCGGTATTCACGCCGACCATGCCGTATTCCAAACCTTCGGAAACGCGGGTGATGGTGCCGATGTCGCGGGCGTAGAAGTAGGAGGCCAGTCCGAATTCGGTGTCGTTGGCGTAGCCCAAAACTTCTTCTTCGGTTTCAAATTTGAAGACGGGTGCCAAGGGGCCGAAGGTTTCTTCGCGGGCCACTTTCATATCGGCGGTGGCGTTGCGGACGATGGTCGGTTCGAAGAAGAGTTCGCCGGCTGCGTGGCGTTTGCCGCCGACGACGATTTCGCCGCCTTTGGCCAGTGCGTCGGCAATGTGTTCTTCGACTTTGGCAACGGCGTTTTGGTCGATGACGGGGCCGAAATTGATGCCTTCGTCAAGGCCGTTGCCGACTTTGAGGCCGTTTACGGCGGCGGTGAGTTTGGCGACGAATTCGTCGTAAATGCCGCTTTGGGCGTAGATGCGGTTGGCGCAGACGCAGGTTTGGCCGGCGTTGCGGAATTTGCACGCCATCGCGCCCTGTACGGCGGCATCGATGTCGGCATCGTTAAAGACGATGAAGGGTGCGTTGCCGCCGAGTTCCATCGAGGTTTTTTTGATGGTGGAGGCGCATTGTTCCTGCAACAGGCGGCCGACTTCGGTGGAGCCGGTAAAGCTGAATTTTTTGACGATGTCGTCTTTGGTGAAGACTTCGCCGATTTCGGTGGAGCTGCCGGTGAGAACGCTGAATACGCCTGCGGGCACGCCGGCGCGTTCGGCCAAGACGGCAATGGCCAGCGCGGAGAAGGGGGTTTGCGAGGCGGGGCGGACGACGAAGGTGCAGCCGGCGGCCAGTGCGGGCGCGGCTTTGCGGGTAATCATCGCGTTGGGGAAGTTCCACGGGGTAATCGCCGCGCACACGCCGATGGGCTGTTTCAGTACCAATACGCGTTTGTCGGGCGAGGGGCCGGGAATGGTGTCGCCGTAGATGCGTTTGGCTTCTTCGGCATACCATTCGAAGTAGGACGCACCGTAGGCGATTTCGCCTTTGGCTTCGGCCAGCGGCTTGCCCTGTTCGAGGGTGAGCAGGACGGCCAAGTCTTCTTGGGCTTCCATCATCAGGTTGAACCATTTACGCAAAACGGCACTGCGCTCTTTGGCGGTTTTGTTCTGCCAGGCTTTGAGGGCTTTTTGGGCGGCTTCGACGGCGCGTTTGGCTTCGGCGCGTCCCATTTTCGGTACGCTGCCCAGCACTTCGCCGGTGGCGGGGTTGCTGACTTCGATGGTGGCACCGTTATCGGCATCGCACCATTGGCCGTCGATATAGCATTGGGTTTTGAACAGGGAAGGGTCTTTGAGTTGGGTAATCATGTGGGTTTCCTCGGCATCGGAACAATTCAACGCGCTTCGGGCTTCGGCCGCAACCGACCGGCAAAACACCGGCAAAAGCCGAATTCCTTGCGCCCTTATTCATCATCAAGAAAGGCTGAGACCTTTGCAAGCCTCCCATCTGCGGCGCATTTCTGCGTTGTGCGCTGCTCGCTCGCTTGCCTATCTATATGATATGTCTTCGCTCGCTGCGCTGCTACGCCTTGAACTGCATCCACATCTGGGAGGCTTGCAAAGGTCTCAGGCTACCTGAAAGCAGCGCCGCGGCAAAGCCGTGAATCTTTCAGGTAGCCTTTTCTGCCTATGCTCAGGCCTTGGCGGCTTGACGCAGGGCGTTTTCCAAAATGCCCATGGCTTCTTCGAATACCTGATCTTCGATGGTCAGCGGGAACAGGAAGCGGATCACGTTGTAGTACATGCCGGTGGTCAGGATGATGAGACCGTTTTCCAAAGCAATGGCTTGCGCTTTTTTCGGCAAATCGGCATCAGGCTGGTCGTTGTTCATGAACTCTACGGCCACCATGCCGCCCAAGCCGCGGATATCGGCGATTTGCGGGATGTCGGCTTTCAACTGTTCGAATTTGGCTTTCACTTTGTCGCCCAATACGGTGGCGCGCTCATTGAGTTTTTCTTCTTCAATCACGTCCATCACCGCATCGGCGGCAGCCAAGGCCAAGGGGTTGCCGGCGTAAGTGCCGCCCAGGCCGCCCGGCAGCGGGGCATCCATAAATTCGGCTTTGCCCACCACGGCAGACAGCGGGAAACCGCCGGCCAGGGATTTGGCCAAGGTAATCAGATCGGGCGCCACGCCGGTGTGTTCGGTGGCAAACAGTTTGCCGGTGCGGGCGAAACCGGATTGCACTTCGTCGAAAATCAGGGTGATGCCGTGCTCGTCACACAGTTTGCGCAATTCTTTCAGGAAGCTGAACGGGGCCACATTGAAACCGCCCTCGCCTTGTACCGGCTCGATGATGATGGCCGCTACATCGCTGGGGGCCACGTCCACTTTCAACAGCTTGTTCAGCGCGTTCAGGGATTCTTCTTCGCTGATGTTGTGCAATTTGTTCGGGAACGGGATGTGGTAGATGTCGCCGGGGAAGGGGCCGAAGTTCAATTTGTAGGGGGCCACTTTGCCGGTCAGGCCCAAGGTGAAGTTGGTACGGCCGTGGAAGGCGCCTTGGAAGGCGATCACGGCGCGGCGGCCGGTTTTGGCGCGCGCGATTTTAATGGCGTTCTCTACGGCTTCGGCACCGGTGGTCACGAAGAAGGTTTTGGCGTTGCCGCCTACCGGAGCGGCCTTGGCGATGCGCTCGGCCACTTTGCCGTACAAGGCGTAAGGAATCACTTGGTAGCAGGTGTGGCTGAATTGCTCCAACTGCTCGGCTACGGCTTTCTGTACTTTGGGATGCAGATGGCCTGTATTCAATACGCCGATGCCGCCGGCAAAGTCGATGTAGCGCTTGCCTTCAGTGGTCCACAGCTCGGCGTTACGCGCTTTTTCCACGAAAAAGTCGCACATCACGCCCAAGCCGTTGGGCAAAACGGCTTTGCGTTGTTGGTTCAGTTCGGCTGTTGAAGTCATCAGGGTCTCCTTTTCATTAAAATCGTAACAACAGATGGATTACGCTTGAACCGCCGCTTTTCAGGCTGCCTGAAAAGCGGCGGCGGGCAATAGGAATGAAACGGGTGTAAGGTACGCTTCCCGTGCAGCGGTGTCAATCAAAATTCCGCCAGCGCAACAAAGGTTTCGCCAAGCAAAACAAAAGAGCGGGCAAGCATGCCAAACAGGCTACCTGAAAGCCTTCAGGTAGCCTGTTTCCACTTTATGCTTCAAACTGCAAAACGGCGGAAGTGTAAACGTTTTGCACATCGTCCAAATCTTCCAAAGCGTCGATCAGCTTCTGCATTTTCACCGCCTCTTCGCCGCTGAGCACGGTTTCGTTTTGCGCCCGCATGGTGACGTCACCGTCTTGCGACTCAAAACCGGCGGCTTCCAAGGCGGCTTTTACCTGCGCCCAGTCGGCCGGCGCGGTCACCACTTCGATGATGCCGTCCTCATCCACAATCACGTCTTCCGCGCCCGCTTCCAGCGCGGCCTCCATCAGTGCGTCTTCATCGGCGTCGGCATACACCAGATAGCCTTGGTGGGCGAAATTGAAGGCCACGCAGCCGTCGGTGCCCAAATTGCCGCCGTATTTGTTGAAGGCATGGCGCACATCGGCCACGGTGCGGGTTTTGTTGTCGGTCATGCAGTCCACCATCAGCGCGGCGCCGCCGATGCCGTAGCCCTCGTAGCGCAGCTCGATGTAGTCCACGCCTTCCAGATTGCCGGTGCCTTTGTCGATGGCGCGCTGCACGTTGTCTTTGGGCATATTGGCGTCCCACGCTTTGTCCATCGCCAAGCGCAGGCGCGGGTTGGAGGTGGGGTCGCCGCCGCCCAAACGCGCGGCAACGGTGATTTCTTTGATCAGTCGGGTAAAAATTTTGCCGCGTTTGGCATCAACGCGGGCTTTCTTGTGCTGGATGTTCGCCCATTTACTGTGGCCGGCCATAATCTTTAATCCTGTGGGTGTGGTTTTTCAGGGGGCGGATTTTATCACTTTCCCTTGGCCGGATAAAAGCCGCTGTATATGCCGCCACCGCTGCCGCAGCGCGCGGTTTCGCTTACAATACGGTCTTCCGCCGCCTGCCTGCCGCGCCATCATGGAACAACTCGAATTTTTCAACATCCCCAGCCCCTGCATCGGCGTCTGCCAGGTAAACAACAAGGGCTACTGCAAAGGCTGTTTGCGCAGCCGGGAGGAACGGTTGTACTGGCTGAAGCTGACGGATGCGCAAAAACAAAACGTGCTGCGCCTGTGCCGTATGCGCAAGCGCAAACTGTTGCAGCTGGCCGCGGAAAAAAATGCCCCGCAAATCGAATTGCCGGAACAGATGGATTTTGATTTCTAAACCGCTTTTACAGTCGAATAACACTGCATGAAACAAGGCGGCCAGCCGAAGACGGTGCTGTTCCTCTAGGGGCTATTGACATTTGGCTAAATGTAGCGTTTTTTTAAGAAAAATATTCGCATATCAAGTCAAAAGCAAGACGTGGCATTTTCGGGCATTTGGGCCACGGCAGGCAGTGATTGATACCCAAAATGGCATCATCATGACAGTTGCAACAGCCCTCAATCAGCCAAAATTCAAATAGGTTCATTTGAACTGTTTTACTGCCCCATTCCTTTGCAGCGTATTGTAAAAAAAAGCGTTGTAGCGAAATCAGACCGCTTGAAAGCGCCATGCCTGCCTTTGTGGTCGTTTTAGGCACTCAGGCAGGCACCGCTGATTCAACCGGCCGGTTTGCCGCTGCGCTCGGCTTTGCGCGCTTCGCGTTCGGCCTTCAGCTCGGCTTCGCGCTGGCGGGCCTTTTTCAGCCAGCTTTCCCATTGTTGCGGGGTTTCCAGCGTGATGCGGCCGATTTGGCCGTCGCGGAAATCGGTGAGGGTGATTTCGGCGGCTTTCTGATAATTGGTGCGGCCGCCGCCCAAGACGGCGCCGCGTTTTTTGGCAATCCAATCCAGCCAGGCGGTGTCGTCCCAATGGCTGGAAGGGTCTTTGTCGGCCTGATAGCGCGCCTGCAAGAGCGGCAGATAATGGCGGCGCAGGTAGTCGAGCAGCTCCAGCGCCACTTCTTCTTCGTCCAGGGCATTGCGGCCGACCGCACCGCCGGCGGCCAGATGGTAGCCGCCTTCGGCCACGATGATTTTCGGCCACAGCATACCGGGGGTGTCGTAGAGCCAGAAATCGTCGGCCAGAAACAGGCGCTGCTCGGCCTTGGTGATGCCGGGCTCATTGCCGGTTTTGGCCGATTTTTTGCCGAGCATGCCGTTGATGAGGGTGGACTTGCCTACGTTGGGAATGCCGCAAATCAATACCCGCAAAGGTTTTTCGATGCCGCCGCGCTGGGGCAGC
This sequence comes from Neisseria shayeganii 871, assembly GCF_000226875.1. Classification (GTDB taxonomy): domain Bacteria; phylum Pseudomonadota; class Gammaproteobacteria; order Burkholderiales; family Neisseriaceae; genus Eikenella; species Eikenella shayeganii. Next base: position 832,725 of record NZ_JH164926.1, on the reverse strand, counting down.
ATGGCGCGGCAGGCCGCCGCCAGTTTCTGCGCCGCCTGCCGGTCGCCGGCATCGAGGGCGATGGCGCGGGTGTCGTTCAGGCCGTTGTAGTGCGCCAGCCAGACGGCGGTGCGTTCGGGGTCGGCCAAGTCTTGTTTGTTAAGGATTTTCAGCTTGGGTTTGCCGCGCGAGAGCTGGGCCAGTAGGGGGTTTTCGCTGGAAGCGGGCATGCGGGCGTCCAGCATTTCTATCACCATGTCCACGCTTTTGAGCCGCTCGGCAATCGCCTTTTTGGCTTTGTGCATGTGTCCGGGAAACCATTGGATGGCCATAGCTGTCTTTCTGCAAAGGGTTTCAGGTAGCCTGTACAGCCGAAGAAACACGGCAACAGGCTACCTGAAAGATTATTCGGGGGTGTTGAGCTGGCGGTGGCGCACCAGCACGGGGTAATCGCGCAGACGTTCGGCCACGGCCTCGGCCACGAATACCGAGCGGTGCTGACCGCCGGTGCAGCCGATGCCCACTGTGACCACATGAATCCGCGTTTGGCGCGCCAGCTCGGGCAGCCAGCGGTTCAGGTAGCCGCTGATGTCGGCCACCATCTGCTGCACGATGCGGAATTGGGCGAAATAGGCGCGGATGGACTCGTCCTGCCCGGTAAACGGGCGCAGGGCTTCGTCGTAATGCGGATTGGGCAGCGCACGCACGTCGAACACGAAATCCAGATTCAGCGGCGCGCCGTATTTGAAGCCGAACGATTCCACCACCACCTGCACGCCGGCATGTTCCAAAGCCAGCCATTCCTGAATGCGGAATGCCAATTCTTCCCGGCTGGCTTCCTGATTGTCCAAGCGATAGGCCATGTCGCGCCACGGCGCCATCATTTCGCGCTCGGCGGCAATGCTCTCGGCCAGGGTGAGGTTGCCGGCAGACAGCGGATGGTGGCGGCGCGATTTGGCGAAGCGGCGCATCAACACTTCGTTGGAAGCCTCCAAAAACAGCATGCTCACCCGGTGGCCCTGATGGCGCAATTCGCCGATGTAGCTGTGGATGTTCTCGGGCGAACAGCCGACACGGATGTCCAGGCTGATGGCCAATTTATACACGCCGCTGTCGGCGGCATACTGCTCCACCAGCTGCGGCAACAGGGCCGGCGGCAGATTATCGACACACAAAAAGCCGAGCTTTTCCAACAACGCCAAGGCGAGCGACTTGCCGGTACCGGACAAACCGCTAATCAGCACGATCCTCATGACGGCGTTCATCCTCCTTCAGCATGGCGGTGTGGCGCTCCAAAAATTCTTTGGTGCTGTCCTTGCCGCGGGTTTGCAGGATGTAGTTGCGCACGGCGGCCTCCACCAATACCGAGAGGTTGCGGCCCACGGCCACCGGCAGGGTAACCGAGCGTACGGCAACGTTTAAGATGGTTTGCGTTTCGCTTTGAATGCTCAGCCGCTCCAAACCCTGCATATAGTGGTCGTCGGCCAGCACGAGATTGATGATAAGTTTAAGGGGTTTGGAAGGGCGCACGGCGGTTTCGCCGAAGATGGTGCGGATATTGAGCACGCCCAAACCGCGCACCTCCAGAAAATCGCGCAGAGTGGCCGGACAGCGGCCTTCCAGCAATTCCGGCGCCGTACGGTGCAGCTCCACCGCATCGTCGGCCACCAAGCCGTGGCCGCGCGAGATCAGCTCCAGCGCCAATTCGCTTTTGCCCAAACCGGATTGGCCGGTAATCAGCACGCCGATTTCGAAAACGTCGAGAAACACGCCGTGTTTCACGGTGGACACCGCCAGCGCCCGCTGCAGATAAATCCGCAGCACGTCCATCAGAAACGGGCTTTCTATTTTGGAAGTGAGCAGCGGCACCTGATGGGTGTGGCAGTAGTCGCGCAGCATATAAGGCACGGGCAGATCGTTGGCCACAATCACCAGCGCCATGGTGAGGTCAAAGAGCTCGTCGAAGCTGGCTTTGATGTCGCCGGCTTCCATTTTATTGAGGTATTCCACCTCCGATACGCCCAACACCTGTACCTGATTGGGGTGGATAAAATTTAAATGGCCGACCAGCGCCAAAACGGGCTTGTCGGCATCCACGCTGATGCGGTTGTCCGCGCCGGCCGTTCCGGCCGCCCAAGCCAGCTGCAGCTTGGTTTGGTTGTCTTGGTAGAGCTTGCGGACGGAAATACTCGGCATGGTTTATTCTGATGTAAGGATTTGGCGGGCGGCTTCCGGCGTCTCGCAGGCCATCAGCTGCTCGCGCACCGCCTTCACGGAAAACTTGTCGGCCAGCGCGGCCAACACTTCCAAGTGGCTGCCGGCGCTGTTTTCCGGCACCAAGAGCACAAACACCAACGACACCGGCTTGCCGTCGGGCGCGTCAAACGCCAGCGGCTCTTTCAGACGCACAAAAGCGCCGGTGATCTGCTGCACCGCGGCATCGCGGCCGTGCGGAATCGCCACCCCGTGCCCCAGCGCGGTGGTACCGAGCTTCTCGCGGGCAAACAGGCAGTCGAACACTTCCGCCCGCCCGAGGCCGGCTTCGTTTTCCAGCAACAATCCCACCTGCTCGAACAGCCGCTTTTTACTGCCCACTTCCAAATCCAGCACAATGTGGCTCAGCGGCAGAATGGTTTCAATCAAACTCATGTCATTTGTCTAAAAGGTAAAACGGAGCGGATTGTACCCGCCATGCAGGGGAAGGACAATCATCCTGCCGCTACCGCCCCTGCCGCCCGATAGAAAAAATAAATAAATACATGAATCGTAAACACCTTATTCGCCGCAGCGGCTACCTGAAAAGCCCGCCGCCGCCTGCTGCCCGCCCTGTTTTCAGGTAGCCTGCCGACAGGGCGGGTTTGCGCTTTTTTGCACGCCGCCTGCCGCTCAATTGCGGCTTTGCCGCTACAATGCGCAGCGTGGCAATCTGCCCCCGGCCATTATCTATCGCCCACATTCTAAACACCCGCTCAGGCTACCTGAAAAGGATACCCTCATGCTGAAACGCTTCTTTGCCCTCCTGCTCTGCCTCACCTTCCTGCCCGCCTGGGCCTTCGACACCGCCCAGCTGACCGCCCAGCTGCAACAGCCCGCCACCGTGCAGGGCAGCTTCACCCAACAGCGCTTCCTGCGCACCCTCAGCCAACCCATGCAGACCTCAGGCCGCTTCGCCCTGAGAAACCGCCACGGCCTCTATTGGCAGATCGACCAGCCTTTCGACCTGCGTCTGCGCGTGCGCCCGGACGGCATCGCCCAATGGAGCGGCGGCCAATGGCGCAGCACCCGCCAAAGCGGCCAGGCCGCCCAAGTCAAACTCTTTATGGCCGTGCTCGGCGGCGACATGCGCGAGCTGCAGCGCCAGTTCGACACCCGCCTTACCGGCCACGCCCGCCAATGGCGGCTGCAGCTGACGCCCAAAACCGCCGTCATGCGGCAGGTGTTCGACAGCATCACCGTGGAAGGCGGCCAACTGGTGCAACGCATCGAGCTGAACGAAAAACAGGGCGACCGCACCGTGATGCAGTTCCACCAACTGCAGGCCGGCCAAGCCCTCAGCGGCCCCGCCGCCCAAGCGCTCGCCCCGTAGAGTTTCCTTCTTAAAACAAAACCATGCGCCCAGCCGCCATGTCCGCTCTCCGCCGCTATTTGTCACACCGCCTGCACTGGCTGTCCGTCATGGCACTGGCCGCCTTTTTGCTCAGCCAAACCCTGGGTGCGGTTTTTTGGCCGGCCGAATTATTCAGCCATTTCCTGCCCCACTACACCGCACTCTTTGCCGCCGCCGCGGCCTTCACCCAAGGCAGACGACGCCGGATTTGGCTGGGCACCGCCCTCACCGCAGCCGTTTTAATGTGGCAACCTTTCTCTTCAGACGCCCCGCTGCCCGCCCCTGCCGCGCCCGCTTGGCGGATGGTGTGGTACAACGTCCGCCTCGATAATCCCTACCCCGCAGCCGAAACCTCCGCCCTCTTGGCGCAACAGCCCGATGTCTTGGCACTGGCCGAAATCCAGGCCGACGACCCGCGTTGGGCCGAGCTGCGCCGCCGCCATCCTCACGGCTGCACCCATCAGGAATACAGCCCGTTTGCCCTAGCCGTCTGGTCGCGCCACCCCTTAGCCGCCTGCGACATCCGGCAGCATCAGGAATTCTCCTACATCCGCGCCGAACTGCCCGACGGCACCGCCGTTTACGCCCTGCATCCGCCGCCGCCCGTCAATAGCCAACTGGCCGCCGCGCGCAGCGCCTATCTGGCGCACACCGCCGCCGAAATCGGCCGCGAACCAGGCAAAGTCGTCGTGGTGGGCGACTTCAACAGCAGCCCGTTTTCCCCGCTGTTCCGACGTTTTACAAGGCATACCGGCACACCCCCCTACACCCCGATGATGCAGCCCACCTGGCGCCCGCTGTTCATCAACATCGACCACGCGCTCGCCAACTTCCCCCTGCACACCGCCGCCCTGCCTTGGCAGCATTCCGACCACCGGGCGCTGCTCTTGTCTTGGCCGCGGCCTTGACGGCGAGCAGACTGCAGCAGCGTAGCAACAGAAAAACCGACACGGTTGCCGCCGAGGCCGGCACGGTGTCGGTTTTTCTGTAGGTACGCGTCTGCCGCTTTTTGCCAACGGTCTTTGAGGCCGCCTGAAAGCCGTCAGGCGCAGGCCGCCTCGCCGATGCGCACCACTTTATTGTGAAAGGCGTTCAGGCTGCTGCGGTGACCGATGCTCACAATCATGCTGCCGGCCAATTCCATGCGGATCAACCGGTAAAGGGCGGCTTCGGTTTCTTCGTCCAAAGCCGAAGTGGCTTCGTCCAGCAGCACCAGTTGCGGCCTGCCCAATACGATGCGCATAAAGGCCGCCCGCTGCAATTCGCCGGGCGAGAGCTTGTGCTGCCAGTCGTCTTCGCGATCCAAACAGCTTTTCAGGTAGCCTAAGCGGCAGCCGTCCATCGCCCGGTACAGGGCGGCATCATCCGGCCGCAAATCGGGATAACACAGCGCCTGCCGCAATGTGCCTTGCGGCATATAGGGGTGCTGCGGCACAAACAGCGTCTGGCCGTGCGCCGGGCTACGGATGCGGCCGCTGCTGCCGAAGGGCCACAAACCGGCCAGTGCCCGCAGCAGGGAGGTTTTACCGCAGCCGGAAGGCCCTTGGATCAGCAGTGCATCGCCGTCGGCTACCGGAAAACCGATGTTGGCCAGTAAAATGCCGCCGTCGCTGCGGTACAGCGTCAACCCTTCGGCCGACAATACGCCGCGGGCGGTTTCGGTTTTGCATAAGTGCCCTTTCATGCGGT
>NZ_JH164926.1:823869-826352 GCF_000226875.1 Neisseria shayeganii 871 | reverse complement strand
GTTTGGGGCTGCCCTTTGGCGGCATGGCGATTTCCCCATACAGCCCTGATCGTGGCTTTCGGCGGCCGTAAAAAACCGCCCATTGCAGGCGGCTGGTGTGGGGTTTAATCGTCATCGTCCGGCGGCTCGGCACCGTCGAACACATAAAAGCGGCCTTTGCCTTTACGCTGGAAGGGAAAGCGCTTGTCGTTGTAGCGCTTCAGCCAGCCGATGCCGTGCAGCACACGGCAAACCTTCTCTTTATCCTTGCCTTGGCATATTTCCATCTCAAACACAGCAGGAATCAGCCAGTATTCACGGTCTGTTTCACGGGTGCCGCTGCCCTTGTAGCGCCAATAACCGGCATGATTGGCGGCGTGGGAGACGGCATCGGCTTCCCAAGCGGCAAAGCGGCCGGTGAAGGCGTGTTGCTGCATAAAGTCGGTGGCGGTTTTGAGAATGGCGCGGTCTTCAAACTTGCCCTGCCCGTTGCGGACCAGCCAGGCATCGAAGCATCGTTTGATGCCGGCCAGCCCCACCCCCGGCGGCAGGCCGGTAATGTCGGCGGCCAGTTCCAAGGCGGCAGACACCAGCGCAAAACGGCGGGCAAGGCCACCATGGCGGCGGTGGTTTTGCCGTCGGATGAATCGCCGTACAGGTGGAAGCCGCCGCCCGGCTCGCGCAGCAAACCCAGCAAAGGGGCGGCGAAGGCGGTGCCCAGCGCCAGCAGCAGGCGGCTGATTGATTGCAGTTTGCATAAGTGCCCTTTCATGTGGTTAAACACTACGGGCAAAAAGATAGCCGCCTCAGCGGGTAAATTGAATGCACAAATTTCTTGATTTTTATGATGTTATAAAAAATTTAGAAGTTATGCGGGCATAAAATTATCAAAAAATATGCCCGCATAAAATTTTTAGAATTTATGCAGGCATAGAATTGCGGAAAATTTTTACAGTAGCAGGCGCGGATTAGTTTTTTCCAAAAGCTCTATCGCTTTCGGCTTGACTGTTCTTGATATTCTATCCACAGCATCAAAATCAAGCGGGGTATTTTCTCTAGGCGGGTAAATCATGGCGGCCATCTCAATATCAGTAAATTTTCTGCCAATTATCTGCCCGTATATGTACAGATCAATATAAGCAAAGACACGATATTCAACAATTCGCCTGATTTCAGCATCGGAAAAGCGCTTAGTACGGTGGCCATACCAAAGTGAATGCTGCTTTTGCTCGCGCTTTTTTTCTCGGATTTCTTTTAATTTCTGCTCAAACGCCATTTTTAAGACCTCATCACTTTGCGAAAGGTCAATAAAGAACATATCGCCGTAATCCAATTTATCCGACAAAGAAACTCCATATTCTGATTTCGGCGCAGTACATTCATCAATCACCCATTCGGCGCTCTCTATTGATTGGCCTCTATACCCATGCTTGATTATTTCATCAAACTGCCCTGGGGCTTTTTGGAAAAATTCACGCATATGTGGCAGTTCAAAATAACTCTGTGCATACAGGCAGGCAATATCCATAAGCGTTACGTCGCTAATAATATTTGGCTCTACCTCTATCGGCGGCAATCATGCCGATTAGCTCGGATAAGCGCGGCATGGCCTCGTTTGCCGTCTGACGCTCTATGCCTACGCCCAAAATATCAACTTTGCTGATACTGCCGATCAGGGTTTTAGCCTTGCCGCCCGTTTGTATTTCGGCAGCAAAGCGGGCTAGGGCTGCCTGAAAGTCTGCGGCAGGGGCAGCGCTATCCATAAACGAAAAATAGAAAGTATTGAAGCCGCTTTTTTCAGCAAGCGGCACAATGTCCTTAAGCAAAAATTCCGTTTTCCCCATGCGGCGCGGCGCAAACAGGGTAAAGGCGTGGGTGATACCGTCTTTCAAGCTGCTAACCAATTTGGCAGCGTAGTCGGCGCGGGGAAAATACAAGGGGTCTTGCATGGCGCTTGCCCTATCGGGTTGTGTGGGATTAGACACAATTATACAGCAAACATCTAATTAGCCATCGGACATCTAAAAGTGTCTAATTGCCCAAACACCAGCAGGCAGATTTGCTGCTCTGCGGCTACTTGCGCGTGGGCTGGTGTTATCTTGATTTGGCCGCTCAAGCCTTGGCGCTGCCCGTTTGTCTTTTCGGTGTCAGTGTGATTTGCACGCCCAAAACGTCCAGTACCTTAGCAATGGTTTCGTAACGGGGCTTGCCCGGTTATACCGTGCAATTCCTGCAGCAGCTCCAACGGCCAATCAGCCAGCGGGATAACGTGGGGCCGTGGGCGTTTCATGCGGCTGGCCGGAATCGTCCACGTCTTGGCCTGCCAGTCGATTTCCGCCCATTCGCCGCCTCTGATTTCGGTATTGCGGGCAAAACACAGCATGATCAGCATCACACAGATGCGGTTTTGCCGGTGTATATCGGCCAGCAGCAGGCGGCGGTAAAACTCTGTCAGCTCTTCACGCGGCAGGGCGGGCATATGGGCGGTTTCTGGCTTATTCAGG
>NZ_JH164926.1:781000-823393 GCF_000226875.1 Neisseria shayeganii 871 | reverse complement strand
CAGCCTGTTGGCAGAAAGATTCGGCTCAACCCAATTGCGGAAACAGGTTTTTCAGACCGGCGAGGATGATTTCGATGGCCAGGGCGGCCAACAGCAAACCCATCACGCGGTTGACGATTTTCATGCCGGTGTCGCCGAGCAAGCGGCTGACCTTGGTGGCGGCTTCGAGGCTGAAATAGCAGATGAGGGTAATCAGGAAGCCGGCGGCGAGAATGGCGCCGGTTTCATACCAGTTGCGCGCCTGGCTGCTGTAAATGATGACGGTGGAAATGCCGCCGGGGCCGATGATCATGGGCATGGCCAAGGGCACCACGGCGAAGGCGTTTTTGGTTTCCGGCGGCGCGATGCCGTCGGCCGAGGGTTTGGCCGGGTTGTCGTTGCCGTTCATCATGGCCAAGGCGATCAGGAACACCAAAATGCCGCCGGCGATGCGGAAGGAGCCGATGCTGATGCCCAGGATGCCGAGCAGGCGGTCGCCGGCCAGCGCGGCGATGCAAATGATGATGAAGACGCTCAACGAGGTGATGCGGGCGGTGTTGCGCCGTTCCTGGCGGCTGTGCTGGGCGGTGGCGCTGACAAAATAGCCCAGGGCGGCAAAGGGGTTGATCAAGACGAGAAAGGCGAGAAAGATTTTGATGATTTCGGCGCTCATGAAGTTCGGTCGCTTGGGCCGCCGGCAGGCGGTTTGGGTGGTGGATGGGAAGGAAAGGCAGGCTACCTGAAAGGCTTTCAGGTAGCCTGAGACCTTTGCAAAACCCCCATCTGCGGCGCATTTCTGCGTTGTGCGTTTATGCCCTATGGGTACTGCCCGCTCGCTTGCCTATCGTGTGATATGTCTGTCCCACGGGGATTCCTGGCGTTCACACTTGCTGCGCTGCTACGCCTTGAACGGCATCCACATCTGGAGGCTTTGCAAAGGCCACAGCCTGTTTGTGGTATTGCCTGGTTATCAGGTACGTTTTTGGTTGGCAATCCCCATCAGCATGGCGATGATGATCATGATGGATAGGGTGGCGGTGCCGCCGTAACTCACCAGCGGCAGGGGCACGCCGACCACGGGCAGGATGCCGCTCACCATGCCCATGTTGACGAAAATATAGCAGAACAGGGTCATGGTGAGTGCGCCGGCGAGGGTGCGGCTGTAGAGCGTGGGCGCTTTGGCGGCGATGTAGAGGCCGCGGGCGAGGATGACGGTATAGACGCCCAGCAGCAGGATGTTGCCGATGAGGCCGAACTCTTCGCCGTAAACCGCGAAAATAAAGTCGGTGGTGGCTTCGGGGATGTAGTCGAGATGGGTTTGCGTGCCGTTGAGCCAGCCTTTGCCCCACACGCCGCCGGAGCCGATGGCGGTCATGGACTGCAAAATGTGGTAGCCGGCGCCGAGCGGGTCTTTGGTGGGGTCGAGCAGGGTCAGCACGCGGGTGCGCTGATAATCGTGCATGCCGTACAGCCAAATCAGGGGCAGGGCGGCGCAGAAGCCGATTACGGCGGCGAACAGCGCTTTCCACGGCAGGCCGGCAAAGAAGATGACGAACAGGCCGGAGGCCATGATCAGGGTGGCGGTGCCCAGATCGGGCTGTTTCAAAATCAGAAAACCGGGCAGGCCCACCAACACCAAGGCGATGAGGTAGTGTTTCCAGCCCAAATGCGCCTCGTGCTTTTGCAGATACCACGCCACCATCATCGGTAGGGCGATTTTCATGATTTCGGAGGGCTGGGGGCGGATAAAGCCGAGATTGAGCCAGCGTTGGGAGCCGTTGACCGTGACGCCGAAAAAGTGGACCGCAATCAGCATCAGCAGGGCGAGCACATACAGCGGCGGGGCGAAGTTGCCCAACAGTTGCGGCCGGGTGCGGGCAATCAGCCACAGCAGGCCGAAGCCGATGACGGTGTGCACGGTTTTGCTTTCCAGCTGGCGCAGGCTTTGACCGTCGGCGGAGTAGAGCAAAAACAGGCTCATCACGTAAATGGCCAGCATGCTGTAAAACAGCCAGAGATCCATGGGATCCCAGATTTTCTGCCAATAACGGCGGATGGGGTGTTCGGATTCGCGGTTCATGGTACGGTGCTTTCTGGAGCGGCAGGACGCGCGGGCGGGCTACCTGAAACCGTGCGGTAGGCCGCTTCGATGCGTGCGGCTTCGACAGCGGGGCCGCCGCCGTTGTTTTGGCTCATCGGTTCTACCAAGGCCACCGAGGGCTTGGGCAGCGGCAGTTCGCGGCCTGCTTCGCCGCGCAGCTGGAGCAGATAGAAGTCGCTCAATTGGCGCGCAATCGGGGCGGCGGTGGCGCCCCAGCCGCCGTTTTCGAGCAGCACGGCGATGGCGATCTGCGGTTTGTCCACCGGAGCGAAGGAAATAAACCAGGCGTGGTCGCGGTGTTGCTCGGCCAGGGCGGCGGCATTATAGGTGGCGCCCTGCTTGATCTGCACCACTTGGGCGGTGCCGGTTTTGCCGCCCATGCTGTAGCGCAGGCCGCTGCCCAAACGCCAGGCGGTGCCGCCGGGGCGCAGCACGCGCTCCATGCTGTGTTTGACGTATTCGAAATATTCGCGCTTGAAGGGCAGGGTGGCGCTGGGGCGCGGCTCAACCAAGGTGCGGGTTTGGTTTTGGTGGTCGAGCAGTTCTTTGACCAAATGGGGGCGGTACACCACGCCGTCGTTGGCCAGCACGGCGGTGGCATGCGCCAGCTGCAGCGGGGTGTAGGTGTTGTAGCCTTGGCCGATGCTGATGGTCACCATGTCGGCGGCTTTCCAGCGGCGGGTGGCTTCGTTGGCATTGGCAAAACGCCGCGCTTTCCATTCGGGGCTGGGCAGAATGCCTTTGTATTCGTTGGGCAGGTCGATGCCGGTGGGCTGGCCGAAGCCGAATTGGGCCAGGTAGGGGTAGGTTTTTTCTATTCCCATTTCATAACCCAAGCGGTAGAAAAAGGTGTCGGAAGACACTTGGATGGCTTTGCTCAAATTGGCCGAACCGTGACCGCGGCGCACCGAATCGCGGAACAGGTGGCTGCTGCCGGGAATGCTCCAGGCGCCGGGAGAGGGCAGTACGGTGTCCATGGTGATGTGTCCGCTTTGCAGGGCGGCCATGCCCATAAAGGGTTTGAAGGTAGAACCGGGGGGATAGAGGCCTTGGGTCACGCGGTTGATCAGGGGGCGCTGCCAGTCTTCGTTGAGTGCTTTCCAAGTATCGCTGTCGATGCCGTCGATAAACAGATTGGCGTCGTAAGTGGGCTTGGATACCAGCGCCAAAATACCGCCGGTTTGCGGATCGATGGCCACCAAGGCGCCGCGGCGGTTGCCCAACAGGTCGCTGGCTTTCTGCTGCATGCGGATATCGAGCGACAGGCGCAGGGTTTGGCCGCTGGCGGGCGGCACGCTTTTGAGGGTGCGCACGATGTTGCCTTGGGCGTCTTTTTCCACTTCCCGATAGCCGGGCAGGCCGTGCAATTGGCGCTCGTAGAAATTTTCCAGCCCCATTTTGCCGATGTGGGTGGAGCCTCGGTAGAGTTCGCTGCGCGCTTCTTCTTCCAGCTTCTGCATGTCGCGGTCGCTGATGCGGCCGATGTAGCCGAGGATGTGGGTGGTCAGCTCGCCGTAGGGGTATTCGCGGAAGGTGCGGGCGTTGACTTCGACGCCTTTGAAACGGAACAGAACGGCGGCCAGGCGGGCGGCTTCCTCGGTGCTGAGTTTCAGTTTCAGCGGTATGCGTTCGTAGGAGCGGGATTCGGCGCGGAAACGGCGGAAACGGCGCAGGTCGCCTTCGCTGATGTCGGCATAGGGGCGCAGCGCTTCCACCAGCTCTTCGATTTTCATCTCCAGCTCGTTGGGGATCACCTCAAGCGAATAAGCCGGGTAGTTGTGGGCCAAAACCACGCCGTTGACATCGGTGATTTCGCCGCGTATCGGCGGGGTGGGGATCAGGGAAATGCGGTTGGTGGCCGCTTTGGCCACAAACTCTTCATGTTTGGCTACCTGAAGATAGACGAAACGGGCAATCAAGACGGCAAACAGCAGCAGAATCAGGGTAAAAGCCGCCATCAGACGGATGATGTGGTCTTGCTGCCGCCGGCGCGGCTGCTTGGAAGTAAAGTGGCGCGAAGCGTTCATGAGCGGGTACGGCGGTAATGGGCCAAGGCCAGCATCATTTTATTCAACAGGGGCCAGATCAGGCCGGCAAACAGCGGCGGCAAGCCAATCGCCAGCCAATCGGGCTGTTGCTGTTGGAACAGGGTCACCAAGGTACTGATCGATTGGCAGACCAAAAGCGCCAAAGCCACGGCCACGGCCTGCAGGCCGAAAGAATACAGCACGATTTGGCGCTGTTTGTGTTGGATCAGAAAAGCGGTCACCGTATAGGCCAGCGCATGTTGGCCTAAGGCGGAGTTGGTGCCGATGTCCATCAGCAGGCCGAGTAGGAAGGCAGCGCCGATGCCGATAAACTGAGGCCGGTGCAGCAGCCAGTAAATCAAGAAGATGGCCGAGGCCTCCGGCAAGATATAGGCTAACGGGGCGGGCAGGGGGATAAAATCCAACAGCAAGGTCAGAAAAAAGCTGAGGACGACCAACCGTTTGGGGGTGGCGCCGCGGAATTCGTCCATTTCGGTCATGACTACTCTTGCGGGCTGCTGGCCGGGGCGGCGGGAAGAGCGGCCTCAGCGGAGGTTTTTTGCGGAATAACCAATACATAGCGGCTGCTGTGCAAGCCTGCGGCGGCTTCGATGGCGGCACGGTAGTAAGGAGTGCCGGAATTGCGCTCTGCTTGGGTGACCTTGGCAACTGGAATGCCGGGCGGATAAATGCTGTCGATGCCGGAGGTGACCAATAAGTCGCCGGCCGCCAGCTCGGCGGAAACCGGGAAGTAGCGCAAATCCAAACCGCCGCCGCGGCCGTAAACCAAGGTGCGGATGCCGCTTCGGGCAAGCATGGCCGGAATCACGGCTTGGTTGTGGCTGATCAGGGTGACTTCCGCCGCTGCGGGCTGGACGGAAGTGATTTGGCCGAGCAGGCCGTGCTCATCGCTGACCGGATCGCCCACCCGCACGCCGTCGCGGCTGCCGCGGTTGATCAGGAAACGGCCGGATTGTGCGCTGCTGGCTTTGGAGACGATTTCGGCCACCATCACGTTGGGCATCAGCAGCGGTTGCAGGCGGTGTACGCTTTTCAATTCGCCCAATTCGCGCACGGCAGGTTGCTGCAATTGCAACTGCATACTCAAACGGATGTTTTCACTGCGCAGGCGGGCGTTTTCCCGCAGCAGATTGTGCTTGTCGCCCAACATGTCCGTACCGTAGCGTACCCATTCCACCGGCTGGTTGGCCGCCCATTGCAGGGGATAGAGCGCGGTGGCCACATAGGCTTTGGCCTGTTGCAATGCGGCGTAACGGCTGTCGAGCACCAAGAGGGCGATCGACAGCATGCTCAGCAAAACCAATTTGCCGGCCGGGCCGACGGCGGGTTTGACGAAATGGAGTTCTTGCGACATAAGGGCAGGCTACCTGAAAGGCATCAGGGATTGGCCACGAAAACGGAATTCATTTTGCCGATCATGTCTAAGGCTTTGCCGCTGCCGCGCACCACGCAGGTGAGCGGGTCTTCGGCGATGGTTACGGGCAGGCCGGTTTCCTCGGCCAGCAGGCGGTCTAAGCCGCACAGCAGGGCGCCGCCGCCGGTGAGCACCAGACCGCGGTCGGCAATATCGGCGCCCAATTCCGGCGGTGTTTGCTCCAGGGCGTTTTTCACCGCTTGTACGATTTGGTTGAGCGGCTCGGCCAAGGCTTCCAACACTTCGTTGGAGCTGATGGTGAAAGCGCGGGGGATGCCTTCGGCCAAGTTGCGGCCTTTGGCTTCGATTTCGCGCATGGTGTGGCCCGGGAAGGCGGAGCCGATGGCTTTTTTGATTTCCTCGGCGGTGGCCTCGCCGATCAACATGCCGTAATTGCGGCGTACATAGTTGATGATGGCTTCGTCAAACGCATCGCCGCCCACGCGCACGGAATGGGAATACACCACGCCGGACAGGGAAATGACGCCCACTTCGGTGGTGCCGCCGCCGATGTCCACCACCATGGAGCCGGTGGGTTCTTCAATCGGCAGGCCGGCACCGATGGCGGCGGCCATCGGTTCTTCAATCAAATACACGGCCGAGGCGCCGGCTCTTTCGGCTGAGTCGTGGATGGCTTTGCGTTCTACTTGGGTGGAGCCGCAGGGCACGCAGATGACGATGCGCGGCGCGGCGGCAAAACGGCTGTTGTTCACTTTGCGGATAAAGTGCTTCAGCATTTTCTCGGTAACATTGAAATCGGCAATCACGCCGTCTTTCATCGGGCGGATGGCTTGGATGCTGCCCGGTGTGCGGCCCAACATGCGTTTGGCTTCCACGCCAACGGCCACGGCAGCATTTTTATTGTGAAAGTCGTTGGGCATGGCCACCACGGAAGGTTCGTCCAGCACGATGCCGCGGCCCTTGATGTAAATCAGGGTGTTGGCGGTGCCTAAATCAATGGCCAGATCGTTGGAAAAATATTGGGTGAGAAAACGGAACATGGGAGGATTCCTAAATAGGGTGTTTTTCAGATTTGGGCGCACGGCCGCGCGGCACGCTTTCAGGTAGCCTGCTCGGGCCGCCATGCTTTGAATTGGGTTTTGGGCTATAATCCGCAGCCGTCTTAGGCTGTCGGCCTTGTCAAAAAACGCGCAATGATACCCGAGATTGGGTGTTTTGCTAAAGATAATTTAAGGAAATTTTATGTCGCTTACACTTTCCGATGTGGAAAAAATCGCCCGCCTGTCGCGCCTGAGTTTGAGCGATGCGGAACAGCAGCAGAGCCTGCAGGAATTGAACGATATTTTTGCCTTGGTGGAAAAGATGCAGGCGGTCGATACCGACGGCATCGAGCCGATGGCCCACCCGCACGAAGTCGCCCTGCGCCTGCGCGACGATGTGGTCACCGAAACCGACCATGCCGCCGAATATCAGGCGGTGGCGCCCGAGGTGCGCAACCGCCTGTATATTGTGCCGCAAGTGATTGAAGAGTAATCTGCCGGCCAAAACCAGCTGCCGGGCGGCGATGAGGCCAACGCCGTTCGCTCGCCTGAGGCCGTTGCGGTGGCGCTTAAAGTGTGGCAGGCACACCGCGCAGCGCACAAAACTGGCACTTCGATATGGTTGCAGGCGGCGCGGCCGCAACGGCGACGGCGTACCGGCCTGGCTCGTCGGCTTGGCATTGGCACGATATTGACCACCAACTGAGCCATGGTTAAGCGGCAAGCCTATTTGCTTTTCAGGTAGCCCGTTTACAGCATGAGGCTACCTGAAACATCTCATTACATCCAAATCATCCAGAAACTATTGACATTATGGTTCATTACACGCTCAAACAAGCCAGCGAATTGCTGCAAACCAAAAAAATTTCCGCCACCGAGCTGGCGCAAGAATACCTCAACGCCATCGACGCCCGAAACCCCGCCATCAACGGTTACACCACCCTGAATAAAGAATTAACGCTTGCCGAAGCCAAGGCCGCCGACGAACGTTTGGCTGCCGGAAACGCAGGCATCCTCACCGGCGTACCCATTGCCTTTAAAGACATCTTCTGCCAACAAGGTTGGAGAAGCGCGTGTTCCAGCAAAATGCTCGACAACTTCGTTTCCCCCTACACCGCCACCGTCGTGCAAAACCTGCTCAACGAAGGCATGGTAACGCTCGGCCGCACCAATATGGACGAATTCGCCATGGGTTCGACCAACGAAACCTCGTTTGACGGTGCCGTTAAAAATCCGTGGAATTTAGAAAACGTACCCGGCGGCTCTTCCGGCGGTTCCGCAGCCGTTATCGCCGCCCGTTTGGCACCGGCGGCATTAGGCTCCGACACCGGCGGCTCTATCCGCCAGCCCGCTTCGCATTGCGGCATCACCGGCATCAAACCCACTTACGGCGTCGTTTCCCGTTTCGGCATGGTGGCTTACGCGTCCAGCTTCGACCAAGCCGGCCCGATGGCACAAACCGCCGAAGACTGCGCCATTCTGCTGAATGCCATGGCGAGCTTCGACGAACGCGATTCCACCAGCTTGGAACGCACCAAAGAAGACTACACCCGCAACTTAAACCAAGCCCTCAAAGGCTTGAAAGTCGGCCTGCCCAAAGAATACTTCGGCGAAGGCATGAGCGCAGACGTACAAAAAGCCATTCAAGCGGCCATCGACCTGCTCAAAGCACAAGGCGCAGAAATGGTAGAAGTGAGCCTGCCGCAAACCGAGCTTTCCATCCCCGCATATTATGTTTTGACCTCGGCCGAAGCCAGCACCAACTTATCCCGCTACGACGGCGTGCGCTACGGCCACCGCGCCGCCCGATTCGGCGACTTGGAAGAAATGTACAGCAACACCCGCGCCGAAGGCTTCGGCAGCGAAGTCAAACGCCGCATTATGATCGGCACCTACGTTTTGAGCCACGGCTATTACGACGCCTACTACCTCAAAGCCCAAAAACTGCGCCGTTTGGTCACCAACGATTTTCAGACGGCCTTACAGCAATGCGACATCATCCTCGCGCCCACTGCCCCCACCGCCGCGCCCAAACTGAACAGCAACATTAACGACCCTGTGCAGATGTACCTTTCCGACATCTACACCATCGCCGTCAACCTCGCCGGCCTCCCCGCCATGACCCTGCCCGCAGGCTTCTCTTCAGACGGCCTGCCGATTGGCGTGCAATTGATTGGCAATTATTTCGCCGAAGCGAAATTGCTGGGCGTGGCGCATCAGATGCAGTTGGAAAGTGATTGGCATATGCAGTCTCCGGTTTAAGCTTTCAGGTAGCCTTTAAATATACTGAATAGCGAAAGAATTATTGGAAAAGCTTAATTAGCAAGAAAGATCTCCTATGACCTGGGAAACCGTAATCGGACTGGAAATCCACGTCCAATTAAATACCAAATCCAAAATTTTCAGCGGTGCTTCCACCGCTTTCGGTGCCGAGCCGAACGCGCATGCCAGTGTGGTGGAATGTGCTTTGCCGGGCGTGTTGCCGGTGATGAACCGCGAGGTGGTGGAAAAGGCCGTCAGACTCGGTTTGGCTTTGGATGCGAAAATCAACCGCAAAAACGTGTTCGACCGTAAAAACTACTTCTACCCCGATTTGCCCAAAGGCTATCAAATCAGCCAGTTGGACGCGCCGATTGTGGAGCGCGGCAAGTTGGAAATTGTGGTGGGCGACGAAGTGAAAACCATCCATGTAACCCGTGCGCACATGGAAGAAGATGCGGGCAAATCGGTGCATGAAGGTTTGAGCGGTGCAACGGGCATCGATCTCAACCGTGCCGGCACGCCTCTGCTGGAAGTGGTTTCCGAGCCGGAAATGCGTTCCGCCGCCGAGGCTGTGGCTTATGCCAAAGCTTTGCACGGCTTGGTCACGTGGCTGGATATTTGCGACGGCAATATGGCGGAAGGTTCGTTCCGCATCGATGCCAATGTATCGGTGCGCCCGAAAGGGCAGCAGGAATTTGGTATGCGCCGTGAAATCAAAAACTTAAACTCTTTCCGCTTTTTGGAGCAGGCGATTAATTATGAAGTGGAAAGTCAGATTGAGCTGTTGGAAGATGGCGGCAAAGTGCAGCAGGCCACCATGTTGTTCGACCCCGATAAGGGCGAAACCCGCGTGATGCGACTGAAAGAAGACGCGCACGATTACCGCTATTTCCCCGATCCCGATTTGCTGCCGGTGATTATTTCCGATGAGCAAATAGAACGCGCCCGCAGCGCAATGCCCGAATTGCCGTCTGAAATGGCGCAACGCTTTATCCGCGATTTCGGCGTAAGCGACTACGATGCCCGTTTATTAACCGCCAGCCGCGCTCAAGCCGCTTTCTTTGAAACCGCCGCCCAAGCCAGCGGGCAGGGGAAACTGGTGGCCAACTGGATGAACGGCGAATTGGCCGCCACCTTGAACAAAGAAGGTTTAAGCCTGTCTGCAAGCCCGATTCAGGCCGATCGTTTGGCCGGGTTGGTGGCGAAAATCGCCGACGGCACCTTGAGCAACAAACTGGCCAAGCAAGTGTTTGAAGCCATGTGGGGCAGCGATTTGACTGCCGCAGCCATTATTGAGCGCGACGGTTTGCAACAAATGACCGACAGCGGCGCGATTGAAAAAATCATCGACGAAGTTCTGGCCGCCAACGCCAAATCGGTAGAAGAATTCAAAGCCGGTAAGGAAAAAGCCTTTAACGCGCTGGTGGGCCAAGTGATGAAAGCCAGCAAAGGCAAAGCCAATCCGCAGCAGGTGCAGGAATTGCTGAAAGCGAAACTGGTTTGAGCAAAATCGGCTTGCAGAGACGGAGCCGAGCCATTAGGCTACCTGAAAGCTGCTTTCAGGTAGCCTGAGACCTTTGCAAAACCCCCATCTGCGGCGCATTTCTGCGTTGTGCGTTTATGCCCTATGGGTACTGCTCGCTCACTTGCCTATCTATGTGATATGTCTGTCCCACGGGGATTCCTGCGTTCACGCTCGCTGCGCTGCTACGCCTTGAACTGCATCCACATCTGGGGGTTTGCAAAGGTCTCAGCCTGATTCTATGCGGCACACAATGGAAGGACGAATCCGAAATGAATAAATACATTCCTTTGGCCTTGGCGGTATTGCTTTCCGCTTGCGGTTTCCGCTTGGCCGGCAGCGATCCGGCGGTGTCGGCCGAGCTGTCGCAGCGCGTGTGGGCGGTGCAGGGCGGGGCCATGCAGCAGGTACTGGAAACCGAGCTGCTGCGTCGCCATGCGCGGGTGGACAATGCGTTTGCCGGTGCGCTGCTGCAAGTGAAAGATGTGCAAACGCGGCGCGATATCCACAGCATCAATTTGTCTGGCACGGTAAAGGAATATATGCTGGTGTTGCGGGTGCAGGCGGAAGTGCGTTTTGAAGGCCGCGAGACCGTGCACCCGCTGGATGTGACCGTACGCCGCCCATTGGACTATCACGACCGCGATATTTTGGGCAAACAGGAAGAAGAAGCGCTGTTGTGGGCGGAAATGCGGGTGGATGCCGCCGAGCAGCTGGTGCGCCGTTTGGGCTACCTGAAAGCCGAATAATGGCTGCTTTGGACATTAGCCGTCTGGAAGAAAGCCTGGCCGCGCCGCTGCATCCGCTGTATGTGATTCACGGCGAAGAAGATTTGCTGCGGGTGGAGGCGCTGGATGCTTTGCGGGCCGCCGCCAAGGCGCAGGGCTACCTGAACCGCGAAGTCTATACCGCCGACAGCGGATTCGATTGGCAGGAACTGTTGGCCTCGGCCGGCAGCATGGGTCTGTTTGCCGATTTGAAACTGATTGAGGTACACATCCCCAACGGCAAGCCGGGCAAGCCCGGCGGCGAGGCTTTGGAGCGGCTGGCCGCCGATCTGCCGCCGGATACGGTGCTGCTTGTGATGCTGCCCAAGCTGGAGCGGGCGCAGCTGCAAAGCAAATGGTTTACCGCGCTGGCCAAAGCGGGCACCGTGGCGGAAGCCAAGCCCGTGGCCGGCAACGCTTTGCCGGCTTGGTTGCGCGGCCGTTTGCAGCAGGCCGGTTTGGCTATCGAAAACGAAGCGTTGGCCTTGTTTGCCGCCAAGGTAGAGGGCAATTTGTTGGCCGCCAAACAGGAGGTGGACAAACTGGCGCTGCTCTATCCGGCCGGGCATTTGCTCACGGCGGAGGAGACCGAGCGCACGGTGGCCGATGTGGCCCGCTTCGATGCCTTCCAGCTCACCGAGGCTTGGATGTCGGGCGAGGCCGAGCGCGTGTTGCGCCTGCTCGAAGGGCTGCAGGCGGAAGGCGAAGAGCCGGTGTTGCTGTTGTGGTCGGTGGCGGAAGACGTGCGCACCCTGATTCGTTTGGCTGCCGCCTTCAAGCAAGGGCAAACCGTGGCACAGGTGCGCAACAGCCTGCGCTTGTGGGGCAGCAAACAGCAGTTGGCTCCGCAGGCGGTGCGCCGCATTGCGCCCGCCCGTCTGGTGGCCGCCCTGCAGCAATGCGCGGCGATTGACCGCATGATCAAAGGTGCGGAAGACGGCGATGCTTGGTCGGCGATGCGCACTTTGTTGGTGGAACTGGCGGCGTAGGCTCCGCCGGTTAAGGCCTACGGCAAGCTACCTGAAACCTCAGGGCGGTCTGCCGTTTGCCCGGCCACGACAAAACGCGAAAGTGTGGTACACTCGCGCTTTTCATTTTTTGCCGCCGGCCGAGATCGGCGGCCAACTGAATCTCCCGTACGGGCGCAGCCCCGGCGGAATCTTTCATTTCATTAAGGATTAACCATGAGTATCACCGTAGAAAAATTGGAAGGTCTCGAGCGCAAGCTGGTGCTGGATTTGGCATGGAGCGACGTAGAAGCCGCCGTACAGAAAAAACTGCAAGCCACCCAACGCCGCGCGCGCGTGGACGGCTTCCGTCCGGGCAAAGCGCCGCTGCGTATGATCGAGTCCATGTACGGTGCCGGTATCCGCGATGAAGTGTTGAACGAACAACTGCGCCAAAAATTTGCGCAAACCGTTTCCGAAGAAGGCATCAAACTGGCCGGCCTGCTGGCGTTTGACGCTTTGGAACAGCAAGACGACGAGAAAAGCTTCAAAGTGGCCGCCACTTTCGAAGTGTTCCCCGAAGTTAAGCTGGGCGATTTGAGCGGTAAGGAAATCGAAAAAGTCACCACCGAAGTGGGCGAAGCCGAAGTGGAAAAAACCATCGACATCCTGCGCCAGCAGCGAACCCGCTTCAACCGCGTGGAGCGCGAAGCGCGCGACGGCGACCGCGTGATCATCGATTTTGCCGGCAAAATCGACGGTGTGCCTTTTGATGGCGGCTCTTCGCAAAATTACCCCTTCATTCTTGGTCAAGGCCGCATGCTGCCGGAATTCGAGTCCGGCATTTTGGGCATGAAAGAGAATGACGTGAAAGAAGTGGAAGTGAACTTCCCCGAAGACTACCACGGCGCCGATGTGGCCGGTAAAACCGCGGTATTCGTGATCACCCTGAAAAACGTGGCCGAAGCCGAATTGCCGCCGGTTGACGAGCAATTCGCCAAATCTTTGGGCATCGCCGACGGTGACGTGGCTAAAATGCGCGAAGAAGTGAAGAAAAACGTGCAGCGCGAAGTGAGCCGCCGCGTAGAAAACCAAACCAAAGAAAACGTGATGCAGGCACTGCTGGACGTGACCGAAATCGAAGTGCCCAAAGTGTTGGTGCGCGAAGAGGCCGCCCGCTTGGCCGACGACATGCGTCAAAACTTTGCCAACCAAGGCATGGACACCAAAAACCTGGATCTGCCGGCCGATATGTTCAACGAGCAGGCCGAGCGCCGCGTGGCCTTGGGCCTGATTTTGGCCGAACTGGTGAGCAGCCAGAAGCTGGAACCCAGCGAAGAGCAGATCAAAGCGGTGGTGGCCGATTTCTCCGAAAGCTACGAAGACCCGCAAGAAGTGGTGGAATGGTATTTTGCCGACCGCAGCCGCCTGCAAGGCCCTACTTCTTTGGCCGTAGAAGCCAATGTGGTGAAGTATGTGTTGGAGCAGGCCAAAGTGAACGAAAAGGCTTTGGCTTTCGACGAGGTGATGGGCCAGCAGGCTTAAGCAGCCGTCCCGAATCGGGCTACCTGAAATCTTTTGCTGCGCAAAAATCCGCGCGTCTCGTTTTCAGGTAGCCTCACAACCTGCTCACCATCTTCTGTGCAGCGTTGCCGAATCCGCACGGCTGTCGAACAGAAGAGGGTGACAGGTTTTTAACCATTATGGAGAAGCCCATTATGTTGCCCGAAATCACCAATAGCTATCTGGTGCCCACCGTCATCGAGCAGAGCGGCCGCGGCGAGCGCGCTTTCGATATTTATTCGCGCCTGCTCAAAGAACGGATTATTTTTCTGGTCGGCCCGGTCAACGACCAAACCGCCAATCTGGTGGTGGCGCAGCTGCTGTTTTTGGAAAGTGAAAACCCGGATAAGGAAATTTTCCTCTACATCAACAGCCCCGGCGGCTCGGTGACTGCCGGTATGTCGATTTATGACACCATGAATTTCATCAAGCCCGACGTGTCCACTTTGTGCCTGGGCCAGGCGGCCAGCATGGGCGCGTTTTTGTTGTCGGCCGGTGCCAAAGGCAAGCGTTTCGCTCTGCCCAACAGCCGCATCATGATCCACCAGCCGTTGATCAGCGGCGGCTTGGGCGGTCAGGCTTCCGACATCGAAATCCATGCCAAAGAGCTGCTCAAGCTGAAAGCCAAGTTGAACGAATTGATGGCGCAACACTGCGGCCGCACCTTGGAAGAGCTGGAGCGCGACACCGACCGCGATCACTTTATGTCGGCCGATGAAGCCAAACAATACGGCCTGATCGACCAAGTATTGAGCAACCGCAGCGAAGTGAAGTAAGAAGTAAACGGGAATAGGGCGGTTGTCAGAGAGTATTGCCGCTTGCAGGCTACCTGAAAGCAACAACGTTTGTGGCTGCGATTGCCCGCCGTCGGCCAGTCAGGTGGCCGCCCGCTGTGAAGCCGCCGCTTTTGTAACGGAAATTGTCTATGTCAGCCGTTTTGATCCGCGATTATCTACGCACCCAGGGCCTGAAGCTGCCGCTGGAAGCCGTTCAGGTAGCCTTGCTGACCGCCCAAACCGTGATGGCGGGCGGCCAGGCCTCGATTGAACCGCAGCTGCTGTGGTATCGGCACGCCGATGCCGGTTTGACCGAGCATTTGCCGGAAACGCCCGAGCACACCGATTTGTTGCGCCGCGTGTTTATGGCGCTGGATTCTTTCCACGAGGCCGCGCCGGCCAGCCTGGCTGCGGTTTATTGGCTGGCGGCACCGGACAAATTGGTGCGCTTGTGCAGCCGGGGTGAAGAGGCGGAAGATGTGGTGGCGGCCGAGCAGGATTTGGCCGCAGAGGCCGTCCTCCATTTGGCGGCGCGCAGTGCGCAAACCGGCTGGCTGAACCAAATCGACGACGTCGCTGCTTGGCTGCGCAGCGGCGATTTGGCCGGTGCCAGACATCAAGACGGCAGCCAACTGGCCGTGCCTGTGTGCCAAAGCAGCGGGCGGGTGTTGGGCGTCGTGTATTTGGAAAGCCGTCGTCTCTCGGGTTTTGACGACCAGGCCCTCAGCCATTGGAGCGGTTTGGCGCTGGCCTTGGCCGAGCCTTTGGCCGGATTATCGTCGCCCGCAACTTCAGCACAAGAAACAGAATGAATCACTCCGACACACACACACAAGGCTTGCGCTTTGTTGCCGCCTGCCGCTTGCCTACCGAATACGGCCTGTTTTCGCTGCACGGTTTTGAAGAAATCGCGAGCGGGCAGGAGCATGTGGCTTTGGTCATGGGCGATGTGGCGCAAGGCGGGCCGGTATTGTCGCGCATCCATTCCGAATGCCTAACCGGCGATGCGCTGTTTTCGCAGAAATGCGACTGCGGCCCCCAACTGCAGGCCGCGATGCGGGCGGTGCAGGCCGAAGGACGGGGGGTGATTGTGTATCTGCGTCAGGAAGGGCGCGGCATCGGCTTGATCAATAAAATCCGCGCCTACAAGCTGCAGGATGCCGGCATGGATACGGTGGAAGCCAATTTGGCTTTGGGGCTGCCGATTGATGCGCGCGATTTCACCCTGGCCCGCGATATTTACCGCCACCTCGGCGTAGAAGAAGTGCGCCTGCTGACCAACAATCCGGAAAAGCTGGCCACCATGCGCCGCAACGGGATTAATGTGGTGGAGCGGGTGCCGCTGCAGGTGGGGGTGAATCCGGAGAACGAAGGCTACCTGAATACCAAGGCCGAAAAGCTGGGCCATTTGCTCAAGATTGCCGAGTAAGGTCACGGCAGGGCGTGCAGGCACACCTTGAGACCTTTGCAAAACCCCCATCTGCGGCGCATTTCTGCGTTGTGCGTTTATGCCCTATGGGTACTGCTCGCTCACTTGCCTATCTATGTGATATGTCTGTCCCACGGGGATTCCTGCGTTCAGGTTCGCTGCGCTGCTACGCCTTGAACTGCATCCACATCTGGGGGGGTGCAAAGGTCTCACCTTGCTCATACCGGCCGCCCATATCCGCCAAACCGCATCCGCAGCCGCCATGCCTTATGAGGCTTGGCGGCTGTTGATTTTGGGCCAAGATTACGATTGGGGTGGAGGTTCTCCGGGGTCTTTCCCGTAAACTTGATTGAAAAAACGGCATTCATCCGTTTCATCCTGCCATTTTTGCCGGCGCAGTTGGCGGGAGTAGAGAAACAGCAAGACGAGCAGCAGCAAGATCAGAAGCAGAGCATACATCATGATTTTCCCACACAGATATTGTTATTGATTTTCGGCTGTCGTGCAGCTTGTTGCCGATTATAGCGGTATGTTTTCTGACCCGTCCACGCCGTCGGGCGGGAAAGGGGGAATACGTGTTGCGCATGAAAACGAGAAGGGGCGCCGGAGTCAGGCCTGCCATGGCGCAAAGGCAGTGTAGAGCTGCCACAGCGCCCAAGCGGCCACGCACAAACCGGCGCCTAAACGGAACAGGCGGTTTTGCAACAAGGAGCGCAATTGGCCAGCAAACCAGCCCATCAGCAGCAGATTGGGCAGCGTGCCCAAGCCGAAAGCCAGCATCAGCAAGCCGCCCTCGATCAGATGGCCGCTGCCCAAGGCGTAGAGCGAGGCGCTGTACACCAAGCCGCAGGGCAGCCAGCCCCACAAGATGCCGACAGCCAGGCAGCCAGCATGGCTTTTGATGGGCAGTAGGCGGTTGAGCAGCGGGTTGAGCCACCGCCAAACGGGGCGGCCCAGGCGTTCGATGTGCACAGCGGCGTGGTTGAGGCCGGCCAAATACAGGCCCAGCAAGAGCAGCAGCACATTGGCGGCGGCAAACAGGACTGTTTGCAGGCTGCGGGTGTGGTCGAGCGAAATACCGAATTGACCGAGGCCGCCGAGCAGCATGCCGATCAGCACATAGCTACCGATGCGGCCGATATTCGTCAGCAAAATCAGCCGCCAGCGCGGCAGATGCGGCGGCAGTTGCAGGGCGAAGGCGCTGCTGAGGCCGCCGCACATGCCGGCGCAGTGGCCGCCGCCGAGAAAGCCGACGGCGGCAAAGGAAAGCAGGGTAGCGGTTTGCATGGCGGGTATGGGGGATGGCGGGGAGGCGATTATATAGCGGGATGCCGCCCGCTGCAGCCGCAGGATGCGGGCAGGCGCGCGGATGGCTTATAATACGCGGTTGGCAGGCGGCTGTTCAGGTAGCCTGAGACCTTTGCAAAACCCCCAGATGTGGATGCAGTTCAAGGCGTAGCAGCGCAGCGAGGCGAACGAAGGAGTCCCTGTGGGACAGACATATCATATAGATAGGCAAGCGAACGAGCAGTACCCATAGGGCATAAACACACAACGCAGAAATGCGCCGCAGATGGGGGTTTTGCAAAGGTCTCAGCCTGAGGCGCTTGCTCGCTCACGGTATGCGATAGCGGCTTACGGTGCCTGCCCGGTATCTGAATGAAGCCGCCATTTTGACCGTCTGTTTTTCAGGTAGCCCCAGACGCTGCCGAACCCGATGCCATGCGATGACCCGTTTAGACAATATCCTCCCTTTTGCCCACCGCCTGTGGGCGGCTTGGCTGCCGGAAGGCGGCTGTGCGGTGGATGCCACCGCCGGCAACGGCCACGATACGCTGCGTTTGGCGCAATTGGCTGGGACAAACGGCTTGGTATATGCGTTTGATGTGCAGGCCGCGGCTTTAGAAGCCACCCGGGCGCGTTTGCAGGCCGCGGGGCTGGACGACGGGCGGGTTTGTCTGGTTGAGGCAGGCCACCAGACCTTGGCTGATTATGTGGCGCGGCCGGCCGATGTGGCCGTTTTCAACTGCGGCTATCTGCCCGGCGGCGACAAAAGCCGCACCACCCAAACCGACACCACCCTGCAGGCCGTGGCGCAGGCCTTGGCGGTGCTGAAGCCCGGCGGTTTGCTGACCGTGGCGCTGTATCCCGGTCACGAAGAAGGCGCCCGCGAGGCGGAGGCGGTGCGGCAATGGCTGTCGGCGTTGCCGCAGCAGGCGTATGCGGTGCTGCATTACGGCTTTCTCAACCGCCGCAATCGGCCGCCTTATCTGTTGGCGGTGGAAAAACTGGCGGCGGCGCATCTGGCGACCTTGCGGTCGCTTGACAATTAGGGCGTGGCATCAGGCGCGTTACGGCGGTATGGGCGCTGAAAAATCATGCCTGCGGTATTGCCGATGTTGGCCGGGTGTCTGGCTGTTTGGCGCCCATTTCGTGCGGCATACGCGGTTTTTAGCGCGAACCCGCTTCCTCAAGCACGCGTTGCGCTGCCGACAGAGCCAAAACCGTTTATCCGGCACAAGCGGGCTGCTTTCAGGTAGCCTCAAAAACAATCAGGAGTAGGAATCATGATGTATGTAGCGGCCAAACACAGCCATTTATTGTTTGTCGTCATCACGGCGTTGCTGTTTAATTTGCGTTTCTGGCTGCGCTTTTTCCGGCCGCTGCGGCCGCTGCCCAAAGCACTGCGGATTTTGCCGCATGTGAACGACACCCTGCTGCTGCTCACCGGCTTGCTGCTGATTTTGGCCGCGGGCTGGGTGCCGTTCGGCAATGCGGTGTGGCTGGGCGTGAAGTTGGTCTTGGTATTGGTGTATATCGGTTTCGGTTTTCTCTGCATCAAAAACCCGCCGCGTTCGGCCAAATCGAATGCCGGCTATCTGTTGGCCATGTTGTGCTTGGCCGTGATTTATTATCTGGCGCGTTACAAACCCTTGTGGTTTTAATGCGGTATCCTTTATAAGGAGCAGGCCGTGCGTTTGTTGTTGGCGGAAGACGACCGCATGATTGCGGAGGCGGTTTCAGGTAGCCTGCAGGATGCCGGCTATGTGGTGGACCGGGTGGCAAGCGGCACGGAGGCAGTGGCGGCGCTGGCCGGCCAGCCTTATGATTTGGTGTTGCTGGATTTGGGTCTGCCGGGGCAGGACGGCCTGCAGGTGCTGCAGGCTGTTCGCGGCGGGCGCAATCCGGTGCCGGTGCTGATTGTGACGGCGCGCGACGATTTGGGCAGCCGCTTGGCCGGCTTGGACGGCGGCGCCGACGATTACATTGTGAAACCCTTCGATATGGCCGAACTGCTGGCCCGCATCCGTGCGGTATTGCGCCGTCACGGCGGCCAAACGGCGCCGCAGCCCGGCAACGGCGTGCTCACGCTGGACCCGGCCACTTATCAGGTGCGCATTCTCGGCCGGCCGGATGCCGTGTTGTTGAGCAATAAAGAATTTGCCGTGCTGCAAGCCCTGCTGATGCGCCCCGGCACCATTCATTCGCGCAGCGATTTGGAAGACAAGATTTACGGCTGGGGCGAAGAGGTGGAAAGCAATGCCATCGATTATCTGATCCACGCCCTGCGTAAAAAAATCGGCAAAGAACACATCAAAAACATCCGCGGCGTCGGCTGGATGGTGGCGAAAGAAGGGCAATCGGCTACCTGAAAACATTCTGAAAATATTTGTTTTGCCGCGACTGCCGCCGTTTCGTTTTCCCGCCCGTCCGCTTTCTCCTTTCTTTATGACCGCTCCCCTTGCCCCGCCCTCGCGTTGGCTGCCGATTTTGCTGGCGGTGTCCATCTTTATGCAGATGCTGGACGCCACCATCCTCAATACCGCGCTCCCCGCCATGGCGGCCGATCTCGACGAATCGCCGTTGCGGATGCAGTCGGCGGTGGTGTCCTATGCGCTGACGCTGGCCTTGCTGATGCCGATGAGCGGTTATTTGTGCGACCGCTACGGCACCAAAAAAGTGTTTGCCGCCGCCATGCTGCTGTTTGTGGTCGGTTCGCTGCTCTGCGCCATTACGCCCAGTCTCAACCTGTTGGTGGCTGCGCGGGTGGTGCAGGGCATGGGCGGGGCGATGCTGGCACCGGTGCCGCGCCTGGTGATGCTGCGCAGTTACGACAAAACCCGCCTCTTGGGGGTGATGAATTTCGTCATCATGCCCGCCTTGCTGGGGCCGATTTTAGGCCCGCTGGTGGGCGGCTATCTGGTGGACTACGCCAGCTGGCATTGGATTTTTTTGATCAATGTGCCAGTGGGGCTGGCGGGCTTGTGGATGATCAGCCGCCTGATGCCGGATTTTTACGCGCCCAACGGGCAGGTGCCGCGTTTCGATGTGCACGGGTTTCTGCTGTTCGGCAGCGGCGCGGTGAGCTTGAGCCTGGCGGTGGAACTACTCACCCATCCGCAGCGCGGGCCATTTGCCGTTTGCTGTGCGGTTTTCGGGGGAGTGGTTTTGTGGCTGTATTGGCAGCACGCGCGCGAAGGCGGGGAACAGGCGCTGTATCCCTTGCAGCTTCGGTTGGTACGCACCTTTCGTCTGGGTATTTTGGGCAATTTGTTTTGCCGCTTGGGCATGGCGGCGGTGCCGTTTCTGCTGCCTTTGCTGTTACAGGTAGCCTTCGGCCGCAGCGCCAGCGTGGCGGGTTGGCTGCTGGCGCCGGTGGCCTTGGCGGCCTTGGTGAGCAAGCCGTTTATCCAGGCCTTTATCCGCCGCTTCGGTTACCGTGCGGTGCTGGTGTGGAATACGCGCCTGATCGGGCTGATGATTATGGCCTTGGCGCTGCCCACCGCCCAAACGCCGCTGTGGCTGCTGGTGCCGCTGCTGTTTGCGCTGGGCATGTGCAATTCGCTGCAGTATTCGGCCATGAACACGCTGACCATTGCCGATTTGCGCCCGCAGCAGGCCGGCAGCGGCAGCAGCCTGATGGCGGTAAACCAACAGTTGGCCATCGGTTTCGGCATTGCCTTGGGCGCTTTGTTGTTGAATGTGATCGGCAGCCGTTTGCCGGCGGATGCGGGCATCCATATTGCGTTCCGCCTCACCTTTCTGTTGATCGGCGGCATCACGTTTTGCGCCAGCTGGGTGTTTGCCCGCCTGCATCCGAGCGACGGCGACAATCTGGTGCGTCAAAATTGAGCGGGCCGGTCCCAAATTTTCCTTGCGGGGTGTCCGGTTAATCTCTTGAGCCTATTTCCGCCTTGCCCTGAGGTTGTGCATTGAAAACCGTTGCGCACGAACATGATGAACAGCTTCTGAGGGAAAGCCGATGAAGATGCTGCCCTTCCTTTCAGGCTACCTGAAAGCCGCTTTGCTGCTCTGCTGCTGCCTGCCGGTATGGGCGCAGGCGGCGGAGCAGGGCGAGGTGGTGCGGGTGTGGGACGGCGACACGCTGCACCTTCGCGATGCCGACGGCCGCCGCCGCAAAATCCGCCTGGCCGACATCGACGCCCCCGAAATCAAGCAAGCCGAAGGCCGTGCCTGCCGCGACCGTTTGGCCGGCCATTTGCTTTACCGGCAGGTGCGCTTCGAAGTGGTGGCGCAAGACCGCTACGGCCGCGAGGTGGCCCGCATTTGGCAAGGCGGAGCCGATGCCAATCTGCGCCAGATTGCGGAAGGCTGTGCCTGGCACGACCGCCGCCGCGCCGCCCGACGGCAGCCGCCCGAGCAATATGCCCGCTATGCCGCCGCAGAGCAGGAAGCCAGATGGCAGCGCAGCGGTTTGTGGCAGCGCCTGCGTCCGCAAGCGCCTTGGCAATATCGCCGCCGTCAGGCGCAGAGGCGGGCAGACAGCCCCTAAATGCCGGGCTTTATCTGAAGCGGTTTGTGTCCCGCTGCAGGCTACCTGAAAACGCGGTGCGGCAAAATCCGCTATAATCCGCCGCCTTGTTTCCGTAAAGAACCGCCCGCCATGCTTCAATTTACCCTGCACAAAAAAGACGGCCACGCCCGCCGCGGCACGCTCACGCTCAACCACGGCAGTATCGAGACGCCGGTGTTTATGCCGGTGGGCACCTACGGCTCGGTGAAGGCGATGACGCCGCAGAATCTGCACGATATCCAAGCGCAGATTATCTTGGGCAACACCTATCACTTATGGTTGCGCCCGGGTTTGGACGTGATCGAACAATTCGGCGGTCTGCATCAATTTATCGGCTGGAACAAGCCGATTCTCACCGATTCGGGCGGTTTTCAGGTGTTTTCGCTGTCCGATATGCGCCAGCTCACCGAAGAAGGCTGCACCTTCAAAAGCCCGATCAACGGAGACAAACTGTTTCTGTCGCCGGAAATCTCGATGAAAATCCAAACCGTGCTCAATTCCGACATCGCCATGCAGCTCGACGAATGCACGCCCGGCGAAGCCACGCACGAGCAGGCGCGACAATCGCTGCAAATGAGCCTGCGCTGGGCGGAGCGTTCCAAAAAAGCATTTGAAGATTTGAACAACCCCAATGCACTGTTCGGCATCGTGCAGGGCGCGATGTATGAAGACTTGCGCGAAGAGTCTTTGCGCGGTTTGGAAGAGTTGGATTTCCCCGGCTTGGCCATCGGCGGCCTTTCTGTGGGCGAACCCAAGCCCGAAATGTACCGCATGTTGCGCGCGGTCGGCCCGATCTTGCCCGAGCACAAACCGCACTACCTGATGGGCGTGGGTACGCCCGAAGATTTGGTGTACGGCGTGGCGCACGGCATCGATATGTTCGACTGCGTGATGCCCACCCGCAACGCCCGCAATGGCTGGCTGTTTACCCGCTTCGGCGACATCAAAATCAAAAACGCCAAGCACAAACACGACACCCGCCCGCTGGACGAAAGCTGCAGCTGCTACACCTGCCGAAACTTCAGCCGCGCCTACCTTTACCATCTGCACAAAGCCGGCGAGATTTTGGGCGCGCAATTGAACACCATCCACAATCTGCATTTTTATCAAGTGATCATGGAAGAAATGCGCGAGGCCATCGAACAGGGCACATTTGCCGATTGGCAGGCGCAATTCCATGAAAACCGCGCCAGAGGGAGCGATTAAAAAGGCGGCTGTGTATGCCGCCAAGAGATGTATGATATCGCCTAAATGTTAAAATTTGTTTTGTTTTGTTTTGTTTTGTTTTGTTTTGTTTTGTTTTGTTTTGTTTTGTTTTGTTTTGTTTTGTTTTGTTTTGTTTTGTTTGGCAAAATTTTGTCTTTTAAAAATAATATATGTTTAACAAAGAGTTATTTCGATTAAAAATGGTCTGCTAGCAATGGGTTAACGTTTGGTTTACAGTATAATGCTCTATGTTTGCTTTGCTTCCCATTGCAAGGACAGACATTTTCCCCTTCGCCGCTGCTTCCTCCCTGAGCAGCGGCATTTTTATTGATTTCGTATAGTCAACAGCCCTATGGATTCGCCCGCATGGCGGCCAGCACAGGAGCGGTGTCGGGGCGGAAGCCGCGCCACAAATAATAAGATTCGGCGGCCTGTTCCACCAGCATGCCCAAGCCGTCGGCGCCGCGGCGGGCACCGGCCTGTTCGGCGAAGCGCAGAAAAGCAGTGGGCTCGGCGGCGTACACCATGTCGTAAGCCAGTTCGCAGGCCGACAGCACGGCAGGGGCAATTGCCGGCAGCTCGCCGCTGAGGCCGCCGGAAGTGGCGTTGATCACCACATCGAAGCCGCCGGCGGGCAGGTCGGCCAGCGGACAGGCTTGGGCGCCGAACGCTTCGGCCAATTCCTGCGCTTTGCCGGCGGTGCGGTTGGCCACCGTCAGCGAAGCCGGGCCGGCCTGCTGCAGCGGCAGCATCACACCGCGGGCGGCCCCGCCGGCGCCGAGCAGCAGCAGGCGTTTGCCGGCCAAGGCTACCTGAAGATTGGCGGTGATGTCGCGCAACAGGCCGGCGCCGTCGGTGTTGTCGCCCGTGATGCGGCCGTCGGCCTGTTTGATCAGGGTATTGACCGCGCCGGCGGCGCGGGCGCGTTCGGAAAGGCTGTCGGCCCAATGGCAGGCATCGGTTTTGAACGGCACGGTAACGTTTGCGCCCTGCCCGCCGGCGGCAAAAAAGTCGGCGGCGGCCTGCCCGAACGCACCGGGTTCGGCCAGAATGCGTTCGTAACGGATGGCGGTGCCTTCCTGACGGGCAAACATTTGGTGGATCAGCGGCGAGCGGCTGTGGGCAACGGGGTTGCCGAAAACGGCGTAAAGAGGGGCGGACATGGCGGTTCCGAAGGCTGGCAAAGCGCGGATTATGCGCCATTGCCGGCCGGGAGGCTACCTGAAAAAACAACACGGGCGGCTTGCAAAAAGCGCAAGCGCCACCATTTGCCGGTCTGTTGCGGTTTTTCACGCAAGTGGCGGATTTGCTGTTACAATCCCGTCCCTGTTTAGAGCTTGCTCTCATCAAAACTGTTTCATTCCAATAACTCTGTAACCACATATTAAAAGGAGCCTTTATGCAACCGCGTAATGCTTACGACTACACCGAAGCCGGCCGCAGCGTTTCCGCACAAAACACCGTGCTGCGCAAAACCTACGGTCTGCTCGGTTTGTCTTTCATTCCTGCCGCCGCCGGCGCGTTTACCGCCATGAGCACCGGCCTGAGCATTTACAGCTTTGTCGGCAATCGCTGGATTGCCTTGGCTGTTTTCTTTGCCTTTTTCTACGGCATGAGTTTTCTGATTGAGAAAAACCGTTACAGCAATGTGGGTGCCGCCCTGCTGATGGTGCTCACCTTCGGTCTGGGCTTTACCCTCGGCCCGATTCTCAACTACAGCCTCGCTTTGAGCAACGGCATCGAGTTGGTGGGCATCGCCGCCGTGATGACCGCGGCCGTGTTCCTGACCATGGCGGCGCTGGCGAAAACTTCCGCCATCCAAACCAGCAGCCTGGCCCGTTTTGTGACCATCGGCTTTGTGGTGGCCATCATTGCCATGGTAGCCGGTTTCTTCGTGCAAGTGCCGGCACTGGCGCTGACCGTATCCGCTTTGTTTGTGCTGGTGAGCTCGGCTTTGATCATGCTGCAGGTACGCATGGTGATTGAAGGCGGCGAAGACAGCCACATCAGCGCGGCGCTGACTTTGTTTGTGGCCATTTACAACATCTTCAGCAGCCTGCTCAACATTCTGTTGTCTTTTGCCGGCGAGGATTAATTTGCCGCTTTAGCCATTGCCAATAGGTCCGCAGGCTACCTGAAAGGTTTCAGGTAGCCTGCGGTTTTTTTATCCCCTTTATCGGCGGCGGACTAAGGCAACAGCTTGCCCAGTTCGGCCACAATGGCGGCGGCGGTGTCGGACTTGCTCATTTCGGGCAGGGCGGTTTCCCGATGTTCGCTGATGAGGGTCACTTGGTTGACGGTTTTGCCCATGGTTTGGGCCACTTGGTTGGCGATAATCAGCGGGATGCCTTTTTTCAGCCGTTTGGCGCGTGCGTATTCCACCACGCGTTCGCTTTCGGCAGCAAAGCCGACGCAGTAGGGGGCGTGGGGCAGGGCGGCCACGCTGGCCAGAATGTCCGGGTTTTCGGTCAGCTCGATCACCGGCGGCCGGCCGGAGCCGTCTTTTTTCAGTTTTTGCGCGCTGCGGTTGCCGACCTTATAGTCGGCCACCGCGGCCACGCTGATGAAGACGTCGCAGCCGGCAATTCGTTGGTGCACGGCGGCAAACATGTCGTCGGCGCTGTCGGCGCGTACGGTTTCGGCCAAGCCGGCGGGTAAGGCTACCTGAAGCTGGCCGTGTATCAGGGTAACTTCGGCGCCGGCGGCGCGGCAGGCGCGGGCCAGTGCCACGCCCATTTGGCCGCTGGAGAGGTTGGTGATGCCGCGCACGGGGTCGATGGCTTCGAAGGTGGCGCCGGCGGTCAGCAACACGCGCTTGCCGGCCAGGGTTTTCGGCGTCCACAGATCGGGAATCAGCTCGGCCAGTTCGGCCGCCTCGGGCATACGGCCCACGCCGGTTTCGCCGCAAGCCTGTTCGCCGTATTGCGGTTGGATCACGGTGATGCCGTCTTGTTGCAGCCGGGCGATGTTTCTTTGGTTGGCCGGGTTGTGCCACATTTCCACGTTCATGGCGGGAGCGACCGCCAGCGGGCAGTTGCGGGCGGCGGCCAAATTGGTCAGCAGATTGTCGGCAATGCCGTGGGCGATTTTGGCCAGGGTATTGGCGCTGGCCGGCGCGATCAGCATCAGGTCGGCGCGGCGGCTGAGGTTGATGTGGGCCATGCCGTTGCCTTCGTGGCGGTTGTCGTGGGTGTCGGTGAGCACGGGTTGGCCGCTCAAGGCCTGGAAGGTGAGCGGAGAAACGAATTCGGCGGCGGCGCGGCTCATGGCCACGCTGACGGTGTGGCCCTGTTTTTTCAGCAGGCGTACGAGTTCGCAGGATTTGTAGGCGGCGATGCCGCCGCTGATGCCGAGCAGAATGTGTTTGGCGGTCATGGGCGTGGGGGAATGAGATGAAGAAAGGCGGCATGGTATCACTAAGGTGCTTGGGATGCAGCCGCCTTGTCGGGCGAGATATTCGGGCTACCTGAAAAGAGATGTCATTGCCGCAAGGGCGGATTTCGGTCATTTAATGTCCATACCTGGGCGGAATGAGCTGCTGGAGCGGCAGAAAAAAGCAGTCAGATGGCTTCTGGGCATTGCCCTGAGGGGGCGGCTCTAATACAATCCCTTCTTTGTTATGCAATGTAAAGGCGGAACGTGCCGCCGTTTGCTGTTTGCGTTCACCGACTTCACCCACAATGGAGCCCATGCCACCATGACCGAAAAACATTCCGGTGCTACCCAAGCCGCCCCGTATCTGCAGATTCAGGGCTTGGTGAAAACCTTTGGCGACCAATACGCGGTCGATCACGTGGATTTGAGTATCGACAAGCATGAAATTTTTGCGTTGTTGGGCAGCTCGGGCAGCGGCAAATCTACGCTGCTGCGCATGCTGGCCGGCATGGAAACCCCGACTCAGGGCAAAATCATTCTCGACGGACAAGACATCACCCATCTCGCGCCTTACGAACGCCCCATCAATATGATGTTCCAAAGCTATGCGCTGTTCCCGCACATGACGGTGGAGCAGAACATCGCCTTCGGCTTGAAGCAGGACAAAATGCCGAAAGAGGAAATTGCCGCCCGGGTGGAAGAAATGCTGCGCCTGGTGCAGATGAGCAAATACGCCAAGCGCAAGCCGCACCAATTGTCGGGCGGCCAACAGCAGCGCGTGGCGCTGGCCCGTTCGCTGGCCAAACGGCCCAAGCTGCTGCTGCTCGACGAGCCTTTGGGCGCTTTGGACAAAAAATTGCGTCAGCAAACCCAGCTCGAATTGGTGAACACGCTGGAAGAAGTGGGCGTGACCTGCATCATGGTGACCCACGATCAGGAAGAGGCGATGACCATGGCCACCCGCATTGCGATCATGTCGGAAGGCCAGTTGCAGCAGGTGGGCACGCCCAGCGAAATTTACGATTTCCCCAACAGCCGCTTCACTGCCGAATTCATCGGCGAAACCAATATTTTCGAAGGCAAGGTGGTGGTGGACGAAGCCGACCACGCTGAGATTGCCTGCGGCGAGTTGGAGCACCGCATCTTGCTTGACCACGGCATCACCGGCCCGGAAGACCAAACCGTGTGGGTGAGCATCCGTCCCGAAGACATCAATATGCACAAAGCGCCGCCGGCCGGCTTGGGCGAGCACAACCGCGCCGCCGGCACGGTGGAGGAAATCGCCTATCTGGGCAGCTTTGCCATCTACCACGTGCGCCTGCCCAGCGGCCGCATCATCAAGAGCCAGGTGCCGTCTTCGCGCTGGTATCTGCAAAACGAAACGCCGCCCACTTGGGAAGAAACCGTGTACCTGAGCTGGCCGGCCAACCAGCCCGTACCGCTCACCCGCTAACCGATAAGGCTACCTGAACATGAAGTGGAACGATTTGAAAACCAAGTTCAAGCCCGGTCAGGGGCTGGTGATCGGCATTCCCTATCTGTGGCTGCTGGTGCTGTTTCTGATCCCGTTTTTCATTGTGCTGAAAATCAGCGTGGCCGAACAGGCAATCGCCATTCCGCCCTATACGCCGCTCTATACGGTGGACGAAGATTTCGGCCGCGTGAATGTGGCGCTCAGCTATATGAACTATGCCGATATTTTCGACAATTTCTGGTCTTCGCTGTGGCTGGAGCTGAACCCGTTTACCGAGGAAAAAGGCAGCAATCTGTATGTGCGGATTTATCTGTCTTCCATCATGACCGCGCTCACCACCACCCTGATCTGTCTTTTGGTGGGTTATCCGGTGGCCTATGCGATTGCGCGCTCCGGCGAAAAATGGCGCAATGTGCTGCTGTTGGCGATCATGCTGCCGTTTTGGACTTCGTTATTGTTGCGGGTGTACGCCTGGATGGGCCTGCTCGGCCAGAACGGCATCATCAACAATATGCTGCTGCAGGCCGGCATCATCAGCCAGCCCCTGGATATGTTTTACAACGCCTTCTCGCTGAATCTGGTGATGGTGTACACCTATCTGCCGTTTATGATTCTGCCGCTCTACACCCAGCTGCTGAAAATGGATTTGCGCCTGTTGGAGGCCTCTGCCGATTTGGGCGCGGGCCCCATCAAATCTTTCCTCACCATCACGCTGCCTTTGTCGAAAAGCGGCATCATCGCCGGCTCCATGCTGGTGTTTATTCCCGCAGTGGGCGAATTTGTGATTCCCGAGCTGGTGGGCGGGCCGGAAAACCTGATGATCGGCAAAGTGTTGTGGCAGGCATTCTTCGCCCAAAACAACTGGCCGCTGGCTTCCGCGCTGGCCGTGATCATGGTCTTGCTGCTGGTGGTACCGATTGCGCTGTTCCACCATTATGAAACCCGTCAGTTGGAAGGAGTGGGCCGTGGCTAAAAGGCTGTCTTTCTCATCGCTGTTTTTGAAAGCCTCGCTGTTGTTGGGTTTGGCTTTCCTGTATATCCCGCTCGTGATGCTGGTGGTGTATTCTTTTAACGAATCGCGCTTGGTAACCGTGTGGGGCGGTTTCTCCACCCAATGGTACGGCCGCCTGTTGGCCAACCGCGAAATTCTGGATGCGGTGTGGCTCTCGGTGCGCATCGCCCTGATTTCCGCCTTCGCCGCCGTGGTGCTGGGCACCATGGCCGGCTATGCCTTGGCCCGCATCAAGCATTTCAAAGGCAGCACTCTGTTTGCCGGCATGGTGTCGGCGCCGATGGTGATGCCCGACATCATCACCGGCCTCTCGGTGGTGATGCTGATTTACCAAGTGCAATCGCTGTTGCAGGGTGCAGCCGTTTCCTGGCTGCAGTTCGAGCGCGGCTGGTTTACCATTTGGCTGGGCCACACCACGCTGTGCATGGCCTATGTAACGGTGGTGATCCGCGCCCGTCTGGCCGAGTTGGACCAGTCGCTGGAAGAAGCGGCCAAAGATTTGGGCGCCAAGCCGTGGAAGATTTTCTGGGTGATTACCCTGCCGCTGATTGCGCCGGCCATCGCCTCGGGCTTTCTGCTGTCGGTTACCCTGTCGATGGACGACTTGGTGATTACCTCCTTCCTTTCCGGCCCCGGTTACACCACCTTGCCGCAGTTGATTTTTTCGAAAATCCGCTTAGGTTTGGACCCGCAGATGAACGTATTGGCCACCATCTTGATCGCCGTGGTCGGCACCTTGGTGGTCGCCGGCAATTATCTGATGATGCGGCAGATTACCAAGCGCGAGCGCGAAACCGCCCAAGCCTACCGGCAAGCGGCTGCCGAAGCCGCTGCGCAAACCCGTTCTTGATTCAGCCTGCAACGCCGCCGTGTGCGGCGTTGTGTTTTTTCAGGTAGCCCGATAGGCTACCTGAAACCCACAGATTGCCATTCAGGAGGACGTCCATGAAGCCCGCCGATTCCTATTACGCCGCCAGCTGCGTCTATCCCGACCGCTATCCGCCGCTTATGGACGACATCGAAACCGACACCTGCATCATCGGCGGGGGTTTGGCCGGCGTGTGTACCGCGCTGTCCTTGGCTGAAGCCGACACCCGCGCCGTGTTGCTCGAAGCCAAACACATCGGCTTCGGCGCTTCCGGCCGCAACGGCGGCCAGGTGATTCAGGATTACGCCTGCGGCATGGACAAGCTGGAGCAGCTGCTGGGTGCCGAGCGGGCGGGCGATTTGTGGCAGTGGAGCGGCGAAGCAGTGGATTTGGTCGAACAGCGCGTCCGCCGTTACGCCATCGACTGCGATTGGCAGCGCGGCTATGCCACGGTGGCCGTGAAGCCGCAGCACATGGCGGCCCTGCAGCAGTGGCGCGACACCGCCGCGCAACGCTACGGCTATCACGGCTATACCGAATGGGACCATGGCGAAGTGTGCCGCCACATCGGCAGCAACCGCTATTGCGGCGCCCTTTACGACACCGATTCTGGCCACCTGCATCCGCTCAACTACACCCTCGGCCTGGCCAAAGCTGCCGCCGGGCAGGGCGCGCTGCTATTCGAGCAAACGCCCGCCGTCAAGCTGAGGCGGCAGGAAGGCCTGTGGCGGGTGGAGACCCCGCAAGGCAGCGTGGTGGCGCAGCATGTGGTGTTGGCGGTAAACACCTTCCCGGTCCGTTTCGGTTTTGCCGCAGCCGATCAATACCGCAGCCGTTATATATTGCCGGTGGGCACTTATGTGATCGCCACCGAGCCTTTGGGCGAGTGGAACGGCGATATTCTGCCCGGCAACATCGCCGCCTGCGACACCCGCTACGTGCTCGACTATTACCGCAAAAGTGCCGATGGCCGCTTGCTGTTCGGCGGCAAAGTGAACTACCGTCAGGCCGAGCCGGACGCCGAAACCCTGCGCCGCAGCATGAGGCAGGACATGCTGAAAGTGTTTCCGCAGCTGGCCGAGGTGAACATCGATTTTGTGTGGGGCGGTCGTGTGGACATCAGCATGAACCGTGCCCCGGATTTCCGCCGCATCGGGCCGGAGCTGTATCTGTTGCAGGGCTTTTCCGGCCACGGTGTGGCGCTGACCGGCTTGGCCGGCCAAGTGTGCAGCGAGGCCATTCTCGGGCGGGAGCAGCGCTGGCAGGTATTTGAATCCATCGCCCACCGCGCCTTTCCCGGCGGTATATTGCGACAGCCTGCGCAAATGGCCGGTTTGGCTTGGCATCGGTTTTTGGATTTGTTATGACCGTTTGGCAAGCCGACTCATGATTCTAGAGCCAATAAAAATCGCTGAAAGCGCCATAAATAGGCGCTTTCAGCGATTTGCTTACCCAAGCATGCCGGATATAGGCAACAACAGGCCCCTGCCTCCCGCTGCCCGCAGCGCCGCCTCTGCGGGATAAGGGAAATGCCGCCGACCTGTTTGATAGGCTTAGCGCCTCAAAACACCTTTTCGAGTCTACCCGGCATCTGCGGATGATTCCTCAGAAAACCGCTGCGCAAGCCTGCTGACCACAGCGCTTAGCGCAAACTGAGCCGGTCTAAGGCCTGTAGCAGATCGGCCGGTTGCCAGCGGTTGGCGGCGGCTAGCATCATCAGCACGGTGGCGGTTTCGGTGTTGCAGCGGCCGCCGGCCAAAGCGCCGGCGGCCGTTAGCGGACTGCTTTGGGCATAGCTGCTATCGGCACGGCCGTGGGGAACCTGGCTGATGTTGAGCAGCAGGTGTTCACGGGTGAAGCGGCGGACGGCGGCGAGCAGGGCTTCGTCGGCAGGGGCGTTGCCGTGTCCGTAGCTGTGCAGCACGGCGGCCTGTTGCGGGAAGTGGCTGAGGCTGTGGGCGGTCATGGCGCTGTTGCAGCCGGGCACCAGCCAGTGGTGGCCGACGCAGATGTTCGGATCAAACTGCCTCGGCAGTGGGCCGAGCGAGACGGCCGACCGGCTGGGTTGCCAGCTGCCGAAGTGCAGGTTATGGAAGCCGGCGGCGGTTTCGGTGCTGCACTTGCTGCTGCCGACGGCAGGAAAAAGTTTACCGTTGAAGGCGATCAGGGTTTCGTGCACGTCTGGGCGCAGGAGGGCGGACACGGCGGTGTGCAGATTGTGCGGGGCGTCGCTGCCGGTTTGGCTGTAGGGCTGTTGCGAGCCGGTGAGAACGACGGGTTTGTGTTGGTTGTCGAAAGCGAGTGCCAACAGGTTGGCGGTATAGGCCAGGGTGTCGGTGCCGTGCAAGAGCAGGATGCCGTCGCAGCCGGGCAGGGCATGCTCGAGAATCTGCAGCCATTCGGCCCAGTGTGCGGGGGAGAGGGCGGAACTGTCGATAAGCGGCTGGCAAACGTGCCAGTGGAAGCGGGCGCGGCGGCCGAAGGGCGTCAGGGCGGTTTCGACCAAGGCGGTGTCGGGGGCAAGGCCGTTGGGCGTTTGCCGCATGCCGATGGTGCCGCCGGTATATAAAACGAAGATGCGTTTCATGTCAGGAACAGGGGAGATGATGAAGAATCAGGCTACCTGAAACTGTTCAGGTAGCCTGATGGCGTGGGGCGGCTTATTGGCCGACTTTGATCAGCCGTACGTCGAAAATCAATACGGAGTTAGGCGGAATGCTGGGGTTGCCCTGTTCGCCGTAGGCCAGCTCGGCGGGGATGTAGAAGGTGTATTCGCCGCCTTCTTTCATCAGCTGCAGGCCTTCGGTCCAGCCTTTGATGACTTGGTTGAGGGCGAAGCTGGCGGGCTGTCCGCGTTTGATGGAGCTGTCGAATACGGTGCCGTCGATCAGGCGGCCTTCGTAGTGGACGGTTACGGTGTCGGTGGCTTTGGGTTGCTTGCCGCTGCCTTCGGTTTTTACGCTGTACTGCAGGCCGGAGGCGGTGGTTTTCACGCCTGCTTTGGCTTTGTTTTCATTTAGGAAGGCTTGGCCTTTGGTCACGTTGTCTTTGGCGGCTTCCTGTTGGCGGTTTTGCAGTTTGGCCATTTGGTCTTCTTGGAATTTTTGCATGATGGCCAGCGCTTCTTCTTCGGAGAATGCCATCGGTTCGCTGGCCAAGGCGGCGTTCAGGCCGGTGATGAAGGCGCTTTGTTCCACTTCCAAGCCGTTTTTCTTCATTTCCTGAACGGAAGCGCCGATTTCGTAGCCCATCAGGTAGCTGGCTTTTTGTGCATCGGTATCCAAACCGGCGGCCGGCGCGGAAGCGGCGGGTGCGGAGGCGGTAGCCGGTGCGGAAGCGCCGGCGGAAGTGGAGGCTGGTTGGTTGCAGGCGCTCAAGGCCAGCAGGGCGGCGGCCAGCAGGCCGAGACGGGCGGTGTGTTTCATGAACTGTCCTGTAAAGGCTGAAATGTAAAGATCGCGATTACAGCACAGTTGCCGCGGCTTTTTCAAATGGTTTTACCCGAATTAAGGTTTTGCCTGCATGGCGAGGCCGGGCGGGTTTTCAGGTAGCCTGCAGCGGGCGCGGCGGGCTTGTCAAATCTTCGGCTTTGGTGCAAAGTGCACGCCGTTTGCCCGCTTTGTTTTGCCACTGTGTTGACGAAAAACGCGCCCCATGTCTGAATTTTCTTCCCATCACCGTTTAGATACTTTGCTGAAGGTGGAAACGCCGGAGGCGGTGGACATCTATCTGCGGCCGGCATCTGTGTTTGCCCGCGCCCGCGCCTATGCGGTGGATTTGCTGATCCGTGTGCTGTGGTTTGTGGTTTCCACTTCTTTTTTGGTTTCGATGTTGGGCTTCACCGAGACAGGACAGCATATATTTATTTTTTTCATGCTGCTGAACCTGTTTTTTGTAACCTGGCTGTATTCCGTGTTGTTTGAAGTGATGTGGAACGGGCAGACGCCGGGTAAAAAAATCTTCGGTTTGAAAGTGGTCAACGACAACGGCACCCAAGTGAGCTGGTCGGCCTCGCTGTTGCGCAATCTGTTACGCCTGTTTGACGCGCTGCCTTTTTTCTACGGCGTGGGCATGACGGTGGCGCTGAGCAATCCGCACGGCCGTCGTTTGGGCGATTTATTGGCTTCCACCGTGGTGGTGTATGTGGACAAAACCCGCGGCAAAATCGAGCGGCTGGATTTGGGCGAAGTAGAGGCGCTACCGCCTCCGGTGGCGCTGGCCCGCGAAGAGCAGCAGGCCGTATTGAGCTTTGTGGAGCGCCGCCGTTTCCTTACCCGTGCGCGCACCGAGGAGTTGGCACAGATGATGGCCCTGTCGATTTTCGGCCGCGAAGAGGCCGATGCCGAGCGCCTGTTGTTGGGTTTGGCCAAATATTATGCCGGTGAAGAAAGAAAGGATGCGGTGTGAGACAGTTGTTTTTCGAAGAGCAACACCGTCCGTTTTGGCAGGCTTTCGAGCAGGATTTGCAGCAATTCGAGAGTAAACGCGTCACCCCGGCGCCGGCTAAAATCACGGCTTTTATGCAGGATTACCGCACCGTCTGCCACCATCTGGCGCTGGCGAACGACCGTCATTACTCCGGCGGCCTGACCGACTATTTGCAGTATTTGTGCGAACGGGCGCATCAGGTTTTGTACAGCAGCCAGAAAACGTCGCTGGCCGCCCGTTTTTCCGCTTTTGTGCGGCGCGATTTCCCGCAGGCGGTGCGGGCCGAGAAGAAGCTGGTGTGGTTGGCGCATGCTTTGTTTTATGTGCCGCTGATGGCGGCGTTTCTGCTGGTGGCCTTTCTGCCCGAGAGCAGCGATAAAGTGGCCGGCTTGGGCGGCGGCGAAGGTTTGGCCGAAGCTTATGAAGAAATGCGCCAGCAGT
This sequence comes from Neisseria shayeganii 871, assembly GCF_000226875.1. Taxonomy (GTDB): domain Bacteria; phylum Pseudomonadota; class Gammaproteobacteria; order Burkholderiales; family Neisseriaceae; genus Eikenella; species Eikenella shayeganii. The sequence goes on along the minus strand of NZ_JH164926.1, from coordinate 788,965 downwards.
ATGAGGACCGCACCAACCGCGAGGCTTGGCAAAATTGGGTCATGTTTGCCTATTATGTGTGGAACAACATCAGCATTGCCTTTCAGAGCTTCGGCAGCGGCATTTTGTTCGGTTTGGGCACGGTGTATGTGACGGTATTCAACGGCTGGGTGATCGGCGGGGCGATGGGCTATATGGTGCATCAGCCCGCCGGGCCGGCCTTTTTTTCGTTTGTCGGCGCCCACGGCGCGTTTGAATTGACCGGTATTGTGCTGGCCGCTGCCGGCGGTTTGCGCTTGGGTGCGGCCTTGTTGAGGCCGCAAGGCTTGTCGCGCCGCGATGCCTTGCGCATTCAGGGCAAACAGGCGGTGATGCTGATGAACGGAGCGTTTTTGATGCTGTTTATTGCGGCCTTGATTGAAGGATTCTGGTCGCCGCTCACCAGTATTCCGATGTGGCTGAAATATGCGGTGGCGGCCGTCTTGTGGCTCTTGGTGTATGCTTACCTGCTGTTTGCCGGCCGCAAAGGGGCGGGAGGTGCGGCATGAATATTTGGGAAGCCCGCCTCAATTTCCGCCCGCGCAGCAATTGGGAAGCCTTAGATTTGGGCACGCGCCTGTTTCAGGAACGTCCGTTTCTGTATATGGGTTTGTGGGCCACCTTTTCGCTGCCGCTTTATTTGGTGTTGACGGCCGTGTTGTGGCAAAACCCGTTCCTGGCCGGTGTGCTGATTTGGTGGCTGAAGCCGCTGTTTGAAGGGCCGATTTTGGCCGTGATGTCGCAGCAGGTGTTTGAGGCGCCGCCGTCTTACCGCGAATGCGTGCGCTTGGGTTGGAAACGGCTGTTCCGCCCGCGACTGTTGGGCGATCTGACTTGGCGGCGGCTCAGTTTCCGCCGTACGCTGGTGCTGCCGGTGACCATGTTGGAGGGTTTGAGCGGTAAGGCGCACCAGCGGCGCTGCAATGAATTGTCGCGCCAGAGCGGGGCGTCTGCGGCCTGGCTGGGCTTTTTCGGCATCCATTTCGAAATGATTGTGGCCTACGGGCTGTTAGTGGCGGTGTTTTGGCTGTGGTTCGACAACCCGGCCGAAAACGTGGTGGGCCATCCTTTCAGCAATCTGCGCGCCATGGCCACTTTGGAGGAGTTGGAGCGGATGTTTGATCAGGACGAAGGCCGCCTGTTCGCCCATGTGCTCAACGCGGCTTATGCGCTGTTGCTCTGCTTTTGGGGCCCGCTGTTTACCGCCTGCGGCTTTACGCTGTATCTGAACACCCGTACCCGTGCCGAAGGCTGGGACATCCGCTTGGCGGCGCGCAAAATCCAAGAGCGGCTGGCCGGATCGCGTTCGGCTTTGTGGGGCGTGTTGCTGGCGGTGCTGTTGGGCATCGGCTTTTCAGGTAGCCTGGAAGCGAAAAACCTGCCCGACCGGCAGCAGGTGGAGCAGGTGCGCGAGCAGGTGTTGAACCGGCCGCCGTTTCCGCATATCGGCGAGGAAACCGAATATTGCTGGCGCAGTTGCGATAAAAGCAGCGGCCGTCCGCCGTCTTTGTCTTGGGACAAGCAGCCGGGCCGGCAAGCGCCGGCCTGGTTTAATGCGGTGATGTATGCCCTGGTGGGGTTGCTGTTGGCCGTGGTGCTGTGGTTGCTGCTGCGCTGGTATCGCGAAAACGGCGGTTTCTATCGGCACGGCGGCGAGGAAGTGCCGGAAACCCTGTTCGGCATGAAGATTACGCCGGAAAGCCTGCCGGACGATGTGGCTGCGGCGGTGTTGGCCGAATACGAGCGCGACCCGCGTGCGGCGTTGAGCCTGCTGTATCGCGCCAGCCTCTCCCAAGTGGGCTACCGCTACGGCCTGCCGCTGCGGGCGAGCGACACCGAAGGCCAGGTGCTCAAAAGGGTGCGCCAGCGCCAGCCGCAGTTGCTGGATTACTGGCGGCTGCTTACCGACAATTGGGTGGCGCTGGCTTATGCCCACCGTCAGCCGGCGCGCGAAACCGTGCACGAATTGTGCCGGCAATACCGCGCAGTATTGGGGCGCGCGCCGCTTTCAGGTAGCCTGCCGGCGGCAGGGAAAGGGGGCGCATGAGCCGGGCGAAAAAAATAGGATTGGGGCTGTTGTTGGTGTTGCTGGCCGGCGCGGCGTTGGTGGCGGCCAATCTGGTGACCGAAAGCCGGCGCGACTGGAAGGAAATGGATCAACAGGCGGCGGTGAAAGAGGGCTCGTTTTACGGCCTCAAGCGGCTGTTGCAGGCTTACGATTCCGAGCTGGAGGTGGAGTCGGCCAGGGTGCTGACCGGCTGGAGCAAAGCCTACGGCGACAACCAGCTGATGGTGGTGGCGCAGCACGATTTGGGCACCCGCGAAGATGCGCAAGACCTGCTGGCTTGGGTGGCGCGCGGCAACCACGTGGTCTTGCGCCTGCGCCACTACGAAACCGATACCGGGGATGCCGACCATTTCGCCCGCGTGCTGACCGACAGCCTGCGCGTGAAAGCGCAAGCCGGGCAGGAGCTGGAGCAGGAAGACAGCGACAAACAGCGGGTGGCGATCGAGCCGGCCTGCCGTGCCGATATGCAGCGGCGCTTGGAAGCAGCCCGCGCGGTGGCGCGCGATGCCATGGATGAGCAAACCCAGCGCCTCGAAATCCGTTCCTGCAGTTACCGCCTTAACCGCATCCGTCTGCCCGAGGGCGGCACGCTGCACGTTTTGCCGAGTGAAAACGATTGGGACGGCACCCGCTATGTGCCGCAGCAAAACAGCTCGGTTTGGTTTCGGGGAGAGTCGCAAAACGGTTCGCAGCTGGTGGCCTTGCGCCACGGTAACGGCAGCGTGGTGCTGAGCAGTGACTTGGATTGGCTGGAAAACCCGCAAGTGCCGATGTGGGACGAAGCCAGCCTCAATCTGTATGACCACGCTTATTTGGCCGCCTATCTGGCGGAGGATGCGGATAAAGTGTGGCTAGTGCAGCGTTTGCGCAGCGCCCAGCCGCCGCTGCACCAGCCGATATGGCTGAAGCTGTTGCTGGCGCAGCCGGCAGCGGTATTGCTGCTGTTGCTGATGGGCGGCGTGCTGTTGTGGCGGATTGCGGCCCGCGTCGGCGTGGTGCGCATCTTGCCGCCGGCGCCGGAACGCTACCTGAATCAGCATCTGCTGGCACAAGGCCGCTTCCTCAGCCGCCATTTGTCGCGCGAGGCGATTTTGAAAGACTTGCAGCGTGAGCTGCTTACCCAGCTCCACCGCCGCCACCCCGGCTGGCAGAAGATGCCGCTGCACAGCCAAGTGGCGCTGTTGTGCCGCCAAACTCAGCTGCCGCCGAAAGTGGTGGAACCGTGGCTAAAAAAACTGCCCGAGCGCGTCAGCCGTGCCGAATGGCTGGCCATGCTCGACAGCCACCAACGGATCATGCGCCATCTGCCGCAGTCTTGGTATTAACGAGCCGGTAAACGCTTTTCAGGTAGCCTGCAGGCTACCTGAAAAGCCCGCCCCTGTGATGAATGTGATGATTGGATTTTCAAAAAGGATGACTCGATGACGGACATCAATCTTTCCCGGCCGGCCCAGGCCCCCGCCTCGCCCGCCATGCAGCAGGGCGTCCGTGCCGTTCAAGTGCTGCGCCAGCGCCTCAACGAGGTGCTGATCGGCCAGGCGCGGGTGGTGGACGAAGTGCTGACCGTGTTTCTGGCCGGCGGCCACGTGTTGCTCGAAGGCGTGCCCGGCGTGGGCAAAACCCTGCTGGTGCGCTCCTTGGCGCAAACCTTTGCCGGCGAATTCCGCCGCATCCAGTTCACGCCCGACCTGATGCCCTCCGACGTTACCGGCCACTACCGCTACGATGCCCACAACAACCGTTTCGAGTTGCGTCAAGGCCCGGTGTTCACCCACCTGTTGCTGGCCGACGAAATCAACCGCGCACCGGCGAAAACCCAATCCGCGTTGTTGGAAGTGATGCAGGAGCGCAGCGTGACGCTGGACGGCCACACCCATCCGCTGCCGCGCCCGTTTATGGTGTTGGCCACCCAAAACCCGATTGAGCAGGAAGGCACTTATCCGCTGCCCGAAGCCCAGCTCGACCGCTTTATGTTCAAGGTGCTGATCGGCTACCCGAACCCGCAAGACGAAGCGCGCATGGTGTCGGCCGTGATCAACAGCCAGGGCAACGATATTCTGAACGACAACCAACCGCGCCATGTGTTCCAGCCTGGCCAAATCGAGCAGCTGCAGAAGCTAGTGACCCAAGTGGCGGTGGATCCGCAAATCATCGACTACGCCGTGCGCTTGGTCACCGCCACCCGCGATTGGCCGGCGCTGTCGGTTGGCGCGGGGCCGCGCGCCGGCATTGCCCTGATCAGCTGCGCCCGCGCCTACGCCCTGATTGCCGACCGCGACTATGTGACGCCTGACGACATCAAAGCCATCTGGCTGCCCGCCATGCGCCACCGCGTGCGCCTTTCCACCCAGATGGAGATGGAAGGCATCGAGGTGGAGCAGGTGCTGAACGAATTGGCCGCTTCCGTGCCCGCGCCGAGACTGTAAGGCCCGCCGATGAGACCTTCCAAACTGCTGGTGGCGCTGGCGGCCGCCTTGGCGGCGGTGGCCGTGGCCGGCGTGATTTTAGGCTACCTGAACCAAGACGCGGGCCGCTGGCTGGCCCGCGGCTGCGGCATCGGCGGCGGGTTGTTGGCCTTGGCCGCGCTGGCCGACGCTTTCATGGGCCGCCGCCATCCCGCCCCCGTGATTGAGCGCCAGCTGCCGCATCAGTTTATCCAAGGCCGTCCGCACACGGTGGAAATCAGCTTCATTCCGCCGGAAAAGGGTCTGTGGCGGCGGCCGCAAAACCTGCTGTTGGCCGATCTGTTTCCGCCCGATTGGGACACCGATACGCCCGAATTGGTGTTGGACACTTTGCCCGGCCGCATCAGCACCGTGCGTTACCATCTCACCCCGCGCCGGCGCGGCCATGCCGTTTTTCAGGGCGTGGAGTATTGGCTGAACAGCCCTTTGGGTTTGTGGCAGCGCAAATACCGCCGGCAGGTGGCCGATCCCGAATCGGCCAAAGCCGCCGTGTTGCCTGATTTCAGCCGTATTCTCGGCGCCGATTTGATCGGCCTGCAGCGCTGGCTGAATCTGGTGGGGGTGAAAAAACTGCCGCGCCGCGGTTTGGGGCAGGACTTCCACCAACTGCGCGATTACCAAGACGGCGACGACATCCGCAACATCGACTGGAAAGCCACCTCCCGTATGAGCCGGCCGATTGTGCGCACTTATCAGGACGAACAAGACCAGCAGCTGATTTTCCTGCTCGATTGCGGGCGCAATATGCGCTTGCAGATGGAAGGCAAAAGCCATTTCGACCATGCCCTGCAGGCCATGCTGCTGCTCTCCTACACCGCGCTGAAGCACGGGGATGCAGTCGGCCTGCTCACTTTTGCCCATGCCGAGAGCCGTTTTGTGCCGCCGCACAAAGGCATGGAGCAGCTGGGGCGTTTGGTGCAGGGCGTGTTCGACATCGAGCCTTCCCAGCAGGCGGCCGATTTTGAAAACGCGGTCAATCTGTTGCTGCAAAAGCAGAAGCGCCGTGCTTTGGTGGTGGTGCTTTCCCACCTCAATCATGATGACGACCGGCATTTGATGCAGCACATCCAACGCCTGCGCAAACACCATATGGTGTTGTTCGGCGGTCTGCGCCCGCAGGCGCCGGAGCAGGTCCGCCGCACCCCGTTGCGGGTTGAAGAAGACGCTTTATCTTATCTGGGTGCCTTGCAGTATGAGCGGCACACGGCCGAAGCAATCCGAAAATTCGACATCGCCCGCATCCACGCCGTGCATGTGCTGCCCAGCCAGCTGAGCACCGAGTTGATCAACCGCTATTTGCAGCTGAAACGGCGTCAGGCCTGGTAGCCTGCTGCTGTGTTTTGGCGATATAGAAAACCGCTTATCTGATCGTTTCAGATAAGCGGTTTTTGTCGTATTGGGCTTAAACCGAGAATGAGGAGCCGCAGCCGCAAGTGGTGGCGGCATTCGGGTTGCGGATGACAAATTGCGAGCCGTGCAGGCTTTCGGTGTAGTCGATTTCCGCGCCCACCAGATATTGATAGCTCATGGGGTCGATGAGAAAGACCAGGCCGTTTTTTTCAATTTGGAAGTCGTCGTCGTTGGTGATTTCGTCGAAAGTGAATCCGTATTGGAAACCCGAACAGCCGCCGCCGTTCACAAAAACGCGCAGTTTCAGATCGGGATTGTTTTCTTCCGCAATCAAATCGGCCACTTTGGTGCAGCAGCTTTCGGTAAAGATGATGGGGCTTTCGTCTGGGGTGGACATGGTGATTCCTTTTCAGTGTGTGGGTGCAGAATTGTCGCCCAAACCGAAGGCGGGGGCAAGTCTGCGGGGATGCTGGCCAGATAAGGGCGGTTTGTGTTTCTTAAAGGGGCCAGCCATGGTCGGTGTTGAAGGTTGAAACAGGCTACCTGAAAGCGTGGGTTCGCTTTCAGGTAGCCTGTTGTTGCGTTGGATGGTTTTTCAGCGTTGCTGGCGTTTGGGGTCGTTGGGACGCCATTGGGCAGCCAGCTTGTCGAGGATGCCGTTGATAAATTTGTGGCTATCGGTGCCGCCGAAGGTTTTGGTGACTTCGATGGCTTCGTTGATGATCACCGGATAAGGCGTTTCCGGCATCTCGCGCAGCTCGTAGGCGGCCATCAGCAGCACGGCGCGCTCGATGGGGTTGAGGTCTTTTTCGTCGCGGTCGAGCAGGGGACGCATGGTCTGCATCAGTTCGCGCTGTGCCTGATGGGCGCCGAAGAAGACGTTGGTAAACAAGGCATCGTCGGCTTTGGCGAAGTGTTCGTTTTCGCGAATGTTTTTGGCCGCTTCGGGCGCGGGGCTGCTGTTGAGCGCGGTTTGGTACAGCGCCTGCACCACGTATTCGCGGGCGCGGCGGCGCGGGGTTTTATTGGTTTTCATGACGTGTCCTCGGCAGGGCGGGCATCAGGCGGGGAAGTTTTGGCTCAGGCGGTTGACCAGATTGGCGCATTCCACCGCCACCACCGCGGCATCGTCGGCTTTTTCGCGGATGCGTGCGTGGGCCTGCTCGTCGTTTTCGGTGGTGAGAATGGCGTTGGCAATCGGGATGTTGAAGTCGAGGCCGACCCGGCTCACGCCGGCGCCCGATTCGTTGGAAACCAGCTCGAAGTGGTAGGTTTCGCCGCGGATGACGGCGCCCAAGGCAATGAGGGCGTCGTAATCGCCGGAAGCGGCCATGTTTTGCAGCACCAAAGGCACTTCTAAGGCGCCGGGCACGGTGGCCACGGTGATGTCGGCTTCGGCCACGCCGAGGGCGATGAGTTTTTCGGTGCACACGGTCAGCATGGCGCTGCCGATTTCATTGGAGAAGCGGGCTTGTACGATGCCGATGCGCAGGCTGGTGCCGTCGTGGTCGGGAGAAATGATGTTCATGCGGGTTCCTTGCAAATGGAAATGGGGTGGATGGCTCGTGCCGGACTCGAGACGCCCGGCATCGCCGCCGTTTGTCGGATGGATGAAAGGGAGGGCGGTGAGGCTACCTGAAAGCCTACGGGCGGGATGATTGCGGTTGCCAGTCGGGGGCGGGAACAAAGCCGTTTTCGGCTTCGCTCCATTCCCAAGCGCCTTCTGCTTCCTGCAGCAGGGGCTGGATGTCCGGATGGCGTTCGCTGATGTCGGCCATGCTGCAGACGGCGAAATTATCGGGGTCGGCGGCGTATTCGTCGCTTTCGTCGCCGGCGAAAAAGCGCCAACCGCTGTCTTGCTCGAACACCGGCGTTTCGCGGTAGAGAAAGCCGATGCGGCGGCCGTGTTCGCTGATTTCTTTGCTGGCGATGCAGCGGCCGAGGGCGGCGGAAAGGGCTTGGGCAAAGGGATTCATGAGGGGGGAGCAGTGGGAAGCAGTTTGAACAGACAAGGGGCCGAATTCTACACCAAACGGCGGGCGAGAGGTGTACTGTAGAAATTCG
>NZ_JH164926.1:769322-780950 GCF_000226875.1 Neisseria shayeganii 871 | reverse complement strand
TTTCTACAGTTTAACCTTGTTTTGTTCATATTCCCGCCTGAACTGTGCAGTTTTGTCGTCAGGGTGCAGTATCGGTTCGTTATCAATATCAATAGATACCGGCTGAGTCCGATATGAGGCTTCTTAATGGGTCGGCGTAACCGGCAGCGGCGCTGCGGCTGAAGGCAGCCCCCGTAATCAGCAGCAAGCCTGCGCGGCTGGCAAACAGATAATGCAGTTTGAGGCTGCTGTGTACGGCTCCGTTGATGCTGAACACCTGCATCAGCATTACGCAGATATTCGATAATGCAACAAGCGAAAGGAATGGCGCAAAAAGGGCAACAGGCGCATCAACCATAATCCTAAGCGGCCGATCCGTTTCCATTCGGGAAAATCGGTAAGCATATATTTGGCAGAAACCAAATGCAGATTCGGTGCCCAAGTTTCTATTTCGCGATCATCGTCGCAACCGAACAGGAAACGGGCGCGGGTGTGTTTGACGGTATCGTGGCGGTCGGAATGACGTGCCGCCCAGTTACTGCAAACATCAAACAGGATTTCGCTTTTTGGGAAGCGCTGTGCCAAATCCACCATCAGTTGCCGCACGGTTGCTTCGGGAAAATACATCAGTACGCCCTCAATTACGAATAAGAACGGAGATTGCGGATATTGACAACGCAATTCATCCATCCACGCCGTATCAAATGCCGATGCAGCCAACAGAGTTTCATTGCTTTGCGGCGGCAACAGGTGCTCTCGTAAAGCGATTACCTCAGGCAAATCGAGCTGGTAAAAGGGGGCGTGCTGTGCAACATCACCGATTCGCTGGCAACGCCCGTCCAACCCGCACCCGAGTATGACCACCACGCCGTTGGGATGACGGCAGATGAAATCGGCCGTGCATTGGTCAAAATAGCGGGCGCGGATAGCCGTGCCGATAATGCTGCCTTTTGCTTGATCGAATTTAGTAAAGTCATAATCCAGCTGCGGTATCAGCCGTATAGCGGTTTCGTCATACAGAATCGGGGCGGGCTGTTGCGCAGCCAGATATTTCATATACAGCGGAATCAGCAGGGTTTCACTGACGGTATTGTTTATGTTCAACATCGTTATTCCTTTCTTACTGCTTTCGGTTAAGGCATTGGCTAAAACAGACGGGCTACCGAGGCGGCCAACAAGTTGAGACGGAACATACGGTGCCGGGGCATGATTCACTCCTTATTACTTATTGTCGGAATATGTAAAATATACTATCTATAATAATGATTATCAATAAATTTCAAGTATAAAAATTTTTCTAACTAACAGATTTAACAATATTTTAATTTATCTATTCCTGCATCGGTTACAGATGTATGAACAATACAGTGCGGTAGATTTGGACAAACAGTGCATCGCGACAAGGCCTTGGTTTAAAGAGCCTACGTATTGGTACAAAAATAACCGGCAAATGCCTTAATCTTGACCACTTAGTTGGCTTGACTGTCAAAGTTGTCGGCCGGTCTTTTGCGAAGCAGGGGGGCGCTATCTAAAAGAAAGCTTTTCTTTTGTATGCAGGGCCTATCGGAGCAGCCGCAGTCACGTATAATGCGCCTTTCCGAATTTCGTTCCGAGGAAGACCGATGAGCCTGCCGCAAATGTCGCCGCAATACCAGCAGCACCTGCTGGATTTCGAAACCCTGCTGCTGAGCAAACAAACCGCTATCGAAGCGTGGTTCCGCGCCCAGTGGCGGCGCCACAAGCCGCCGTTTTATGGTTCGGTGGACATCCGCAACAGCGGCTACAAAATGTCTTCCATCGACATGAACCTCTTTCCCGGCGGCTTCAACAACCTCAATCCGCGCTTCAGTCCGCTGGCCGCTGCCGCGGCCACCGATGCGGTGGAGCGCGCCTGCGAAACCGCCCGTTCGGTGCTGATCGTGCCGGAAAACCATACCCGCAACACCTTCTATCTGGAAAACGTGTATGCGCTGAGCAATATTCTGCGCCAGGCCGGTTTCGAAGTGCGTTTGGGCAGCCTCAATCCCGACATCACCGAGCCCACCGAATACCAAACCGCATTGGGCAATACCATTGTGCTGGAGCCGCTGCAGCGCACCCGCGGCCGCGTGCATTTGGCCGACGGCTTTTCGCCCTGCCTGGTGTTGCTGAACAACGATTTGTCCGGCGGCGTGCCCGAAATCCTGCAGGACTTGGCGCAAACCGTGTTGCCGCCCCTGCACGGGGGCTGGACCACCCGCCGCAAAACCGCCCATTTTGCCGCCTACAATCAGGTGGCTGCCGAGTTCGCCGAGCTGGCCGGCATCGACGAATGGCAGATCAATCCCTATTTCGAGCGCATCAGCGGCCTGGATTTCCACGAGCGCGAAGGCGAGGACGCATTGGCCGAGGCGGTGGAACGCATTTTGGCCAAGATTCAGGCCAAGTACGACGAAAAAGGCATTCCCGATGCGCCGTTTGTGATTGTGAAAGCCGATGCCGGCACCTACGGCATGGGCGTGATGAGCGTGAAATCGGCCGACGAAGTGCGCGGCCTCAACCGCAAAAACCGCAACAAAATGGCCACGGTGAAAGAAGGGCTGGCGGTGAGCGAAGTGATTGTGCAGGAAGGTATTTACACCTACGAAACCTTGGGCGGCGCGGTGGCCGAGCCGGTGGTGTACATGATCGACCGTTTCGTGGTGGGCGGTTTTTTCCGTGTGCACGAAGGGCGCGGCGCCGATGAAAACCTGAACGCCAGCGGCATGCGTTTCGTGCCGCTGGGCCAGAATATGCCGCAAACCGACAGCAGCGCGGACGACCCCGACACGCTGGCCGGCAGCAAGCGCGTGTTCGAGCAGTGGGAAACCCTGGGTGCGCCCGACGGCAAACAGATGGGCGATTGCGAAAGCAACCGCCTGTATGTGTACGGCGTGATGGCGCGGTTGTCACTGTTGGCGGCGGCGATTGAGTTGGAGCAGACCGCTCCTTAATCCGCAACAGGCTACCTGAACAGGCGAAACCGTGTGGAACGGCCTTTCAGGTAGCCTGAATACCATGTTTTTTATTGTTTTCTTTGATTGATTCCAGCATGAGTTTTTCTTCCGAACAGCGGCAGGCGGTGGCCGATTTTTTGTCTGAGCTGCAAACGCGCATCTGCACGGCTTTGGCCGAGGCGGACGGCACACAGGATTTTCTGGCCGACGAATGGCAGAGCCGGCTCGGCCGCGGCTGCAGCCGGGTGTTGAAAGCGGGCGCGGTGTTCGAGCAGGCCGGGGTGAACTTTTCCCATGTGCGCGCAGACGCCATGCCGGCAGCCGCCACCGAGCGCCGTCCCGAGTTGGCGGGGGCGCCGTTTGAAGCGATGGGCGTTTCGCTGGTGGTGCATCCGCGCAATCCCTATGTGCCCACCAGCCATGCCAATATGCGCCTGTTTGCCGCTTATCCCGAAGGGCGCGAGCCGGTGTGGTGGTTCGGCGGCGGCTTTGATTTGACGCCGTTTTATCCGTTTGAAGAAGACGTCCGCCATTGGCATGCCTGCGCGCGCGCAGCCTGTTTGCCTTTCGGCGAGGCGGTGTATCCGCGCTACAAGCAGTGGTGCGACGAGTATTTCTACCTGCCGCACCGCCGGGAAGCGCGCGGCGTGGGCGGCCTGTTTTTCGACGATTTGAACGAATGGGGCTTCGATGCCTGCTTCGATTTTGTGCGCGCGGTGGGCGAGGGCTACCTGAAAGCCTATCTGCCGATTGTCGAACGGCGCAAACACACGCCTTACGGCGAGCGCGAGCGGCAGTTCCAGCTCTACCGGCGCGGCCGTTATGTGGAATTCAATCTGGTGTGGGACCGCGGCACCCATTTTGGCCTACAAAGCGGCGGCCGCACCGAAAGCATTTTGATGTCGATGCCGCCGGCCGTGCGTTTCGAATACGGCTACCAACCGGAGCCGGGCAGCCCGGAAGCGGCCTTGGCAGGCTACCTGAAAGCCCGCGATTGGCTGGCCGAAAGCGATCAATAAGAGGAGCAATAAAGATGCAAACCGAAGCCGTGATTCAACATATTGTCGGCTGGCTGGCCGATTATGCCCGCCAAGCCGGCGCGCGCGGGTATGTGGTGGGCGTCTCCGGCGGCATCGATTCCGCCGTGGTGTCCGCCCTGTGCGCCCGCACCGGTTTGGAAGTGTTGTGTTTGGCGCTGCCCATCCGCCAAAAGGCAGATCAAGTCAGCCGCGCCGACATCCATATGGCCGATTTGCAGGCGCAGTTTGCCCAAGTGCGCGCCCTTAATGTGGATTTGACGCCTACTTTTGAAGCCTTTGAAGCCACGGTGGCCGACACCGAAGCCGGCAACAAGGCGCTGGCGCTGGCCAACACCCGCTCCCGCCTGCGCATGGCGGCCCTGTATTATTACGGCCAGATCAACGGCCTCTTGGTGGCCGGCACCGGCAATAAGGTGGAAGATTTCGGCGTCGGCTTTTTCACCAAATACGGCGACGGCGGCGTGGACGTCAGCCCGATCGGCGATTTGCTGAAAACGCAGGTTTACCGTTTGGCCGATGCGCTGGGCGTGCACGAAACCATCCGCCGCGCGGTGCCCACCGACGGTTTGTGGGACGTGGAGCGCACCGACGAAGAGCAGATGGGCGCCAGCTATCCCGAATTGGAATGGGCGATGGCGCAGGCCGAAGCGGGGCGGACGGCGGCCGAATTTGCCGGCCGCGAGCGCGAGGTGTTGGAGATTTACACCCGCCTCAACCGCGCCACCCAGCATAAAATCCGACCGATTCCGGTGTGTGCGATTCCGCCGGCGCTGTTGGCTTAAGCGGCGGTTTCAGGCTACCTGAAAGCAGGCGGCCAAAATCGAAATCATGAGCAGCCGCAGCAAAAACCCGCTTTCAGGTAGCCTGAAAGCGGGTTTTCGATACCGCAAAGGGTTTATTGTGCGGCAGAAGTAGCGGAGGCTTCGGAAGCCGGTGCAGCGGCTTGAGTCTGCTCACCCCAGGCAGCGGGGTATTTGTAGCCGGCGAAGCGTTGGCGGGCGTAGGCTTTGAACTCATCGGAGTTGTAGGCGGCTTCCACGTCTTTCAGCCATTGGGCGTCTTTGTCGGCAGTGCGCACGGCAGACCAGTTCACATAGGCGAAGCTGGGTTCTTGGAACAGGGCTTCGGTCAGTTTCATGCCGGAAGACATGGCGTAGTTGCCGTTGACGATGGCGAAGTCCACGTCTTGGCGGCTGCGCGGCAGGTTGGCGGCTTCCATTTCCACCAGTTGGATGTTTTTCAGGTTTTCGGCGATGTCGGCTTTGGACGCTTTTAAGGGGTCGATGCCGTCTTTCAGCTTGATCCAGCCCAATTCGTTCATCATCACCAGGGCGCGGGCGAAGTTGGAAGGATCGTTGGGTACGGATACGGTGCTGCCGTCTTTCACTTGCTCCAGCGCGCTCAGTTTGCCCGGATACAGGCCCAGCGGTGCGGTGGGCACTTGGAAGATTTCGGTCAGGTCCAGATTGTGTTCGGCTTTAAAGCCGTCCAGATAGGGCTTGTGCTGGAACACATTGATGTCGATGGCGCCTTCGGCCAAAGCTTGGTTGGGGGTGACGTAGTCGGGGAACTCGGTCAGCTTAACGGTGTAACCCTGTTTTTCCAGCATGGGCTGGATGGATTCTTTCACCATGTCGGCAAAATCGCCCGGGGTGGTGCCGAAGCGGATTTCTTTTTTCGCTTCGGCGGCGGCCGGCTGGCTACCTGAAGAAGCGGCAGGGGCTTCGCTGCTTTGGTTTTGGCCGCCGCAGGCCGCCAGGCCGAGGCCGACCACGGCGGAAAGGGTGAATTTCAATAAAGCGTTCATAAAATCAAGTCTCCTGAAATTGAGAGTGTGGTGAAAAAATCAGCGTTTGTCCAAACGGGCGGAAAGGTAGTTGCCGGTGGCTTGGATGATGATGACCAAAGCGGAGAGCAGCGCCACCACGGCGGCCATCACTTCGGGCATATAGCGTTGATGGCCGTAGCGGATGCCCAAGTCGCCGATGCCGCCGCCGCCGATCAGGCCGGCGGCGGCACTTTCGCCCAAAATGGCGATCATCAGAATGGTGATGCTCAATACCAGGCCGGAACGGGCTTCGTTGAGCAGCACTTTGGTGATCACGGTGAAGGGGGAGGCGCCCATGGCCAAGGCGGCCTCCACCACGCCGCGCGGCACTTCGTTCAGATTTTGCTCTACCAGACGGGCAAAATAAAAGCTGGCGGCAATGCTGAGCGATACCGAAGCGGCCAGCGGGCCGAAGGACGTGCCCACAATCAGGCGGGTGAGCGGCATCAGCACGATCATCAGAATCACAAACGGGAAGGCGCGCATAAAGCTCACCACCCAGCTTAAGGCGCGGTTGAGCGGGGCGTTGGCGAAAATCTGCCCGCGGGCGCTGGTAAACAGCCACACGCCGAGCAGGCCGCCGACCAAGATGCTGACCACGGAAGACACGCCCACCATCACCAAAGTCTGCCAGATGGCTTCGTAAAAATCGGGTTGCAGGCGTTTCAGGTTTTCCCAGGCAGTGGTTTGGTTCATCTCAATCCTCCCTCACCAGTTCGCAGCCGATGGCCGACTGCGCCAGAATTTCGCGGTTGCGCACTTCGGCCACTTCCAGCAGCCGGCCTTGGTGCAGCAGGGCGGTGCGCTGGCATAAGCGGCGGATGACGCTCATTTCGTGGGTGACGATGACGATGGTGACATGGAAGCGCTGGTTGATGTCTTGCAGGCAGTTGAGCACGCTGCGCGTGGTGGCCGGATCGAGGGCGGATGTCGGCTCGTCGGCCAGCATCACGGTGGGGCGGGGCGCCAGCGCGCGGGCGATGCCGACGCGCTGTTTTTGGCCGCCCGAGAGCTGGGCGGGGTAGTGGCCGGCACGCTCGGAGAGGCCGACGATTTCCAAACATTCGGCCACGCGGGGGGCGATGTCGGCGGCCGACCAGCCGGCAATTTCCAAAGGAAAGGCCACATTGCCGGCCACGGTGCGGTTGGCCAGCAGGTTGAACTGTTGGAACACCATGCCGATGTTTTGCCGTTCGCGGCGCAATTGGGGCGCGTTCATGGCGGTGAGGTCGTGGCCGTTGACTACCACGCGGCCGCTGTCGGGGCGCTCCAGCAGGTTGATCAGGCGCAGCAGGGTGGATTTGCCGGCGCCGGAATAGCCCATCAGGCCGAAAATCTCGCCTTGGGCGATTTCCAGGCTCAGGGGGTGCACGGCGGTAAAACGGCCTTGCCGCGCCGTGGTGTAGCTTTTGCTGACGGAGTCTAAAATAATCATGGAAAAAAACTAAATAAAGCCCATTGCATCAGCAATGGGCTAACAGATTCGGGCATCGGCGCGGCGTTGATCCGTGCGGCCGGCTACGCTTTAGCTGTTTTAACGCCCGCAAGCTGTGTCAAATCGGCGTAAATCAAAGGAGACGCACTATAGCGGTATAGGGCTGTTTTGTCAAGCATATGGCCGGCTGTTCGGCGTGCTTTCGGGCTACCTGAAAGCCGGTTTGCCGTTATAATGGCCGCGTTTTTGCTTTCAGGTAGCCTGTTATGCCGCCCAAAATCACCCTGATTGCCGCTGTGGCGCAAAACCGCTGCATCGGCGCCGACAACGCCATGCCGTGGCATCTTCCCGAAGATTTCGCTTTTTTCAAAGCCTGCACCCTGGGCAAACCGGTGGTGATGGGGCGCAAAACCTGGGATTCGCTGCCGCGCAAACCGCTGCCCGGACGGCGCAATTTGGTGATCAGCCGCCAGCCGGGCTGGCAGGCGGCGGGCGCGGAATGCTTTGCTAGCTTGGACGAAGCCTTGGCGGCATTGGCCGGCGAGGCGGAAATCATGATCATCGGCGGCGCACAGATTTATGCGCAGGCGCTGCCTCTGGCCACCGATTTGCGGCTCACCGAAGTGGCCTTAACCGTGGACGGCGACGCTTTTTTCCCCGATTTTTCCCCTGCAGAATGGCGGGAAGTGGCGCGGGAGCCGCAGACCGGCGCCAATGGCACGGCCTTCGATTTCGTGCATTACCGTCGCATCGGGCTACCTGAAACGCCGTCGGCATAGGAAGGCGCGTTCTGTATGGCTGTGCACCACCTGATCGAACGGCATTGGCAGCGCCCGCGCGCTTGGCTCAGCGTGCTGCTGTGGCCGTGGGCCCGGCTGTTTGCCGCAGTGGCGCGTTGGCGTCGGCAGCGTTACTTGAATGGGCGCAGCGCGGCGGATCGCCTGCCCGTGCCGGTGGCGGTGGTGGGCAATATCCATGCCGGCGGCACCGGCAAAACGCCGGTGGTGCAGGCGTTGGTGCGCCAGTTGCAGCAGCGCGGCGTCCGCGTCGGCATCATCAGCCGCGGTTACGGCCGCACAGGGCAGGGCGTGGCGGTGCTGCGGCCGGACAGCATGGCGGCAGACGTGGGCGACGAACCTTTGCTGCTGTACCGCACCACGGGCGCACCCACGGCGGTGGCCGCCCGCCGTGCCGATGCCGGCCGCGCTTTGCTGGCGGCCCACCCCGAATTGGAATTGCTGATTGCCGACGACGGCTTGCAGCATTATGCCTTGGCGCGCGATTTTGAAATCGCGGTGTTTCCCGCCGCCGATGTCGGCCGCCGCTTGGACAGCCTGCCCAACGGCCCGCTGCGCGAACCGCTGAGCCGTTTGGATCAGGTGGATGCGGTGGTGTACAGCGGCGGCGGCGCGGAGACAGCGGTTTTGCCGCTGCCGGATGCGGTTTACAGCTGCCGCAGCGTGATGGAAAACGGCCGCCCTTACCGCTTGGGCGCGCCGGAGGACGTTTTGCCGGCAGGCTACCTGAAAGGCCGTCAAGTGGTGGCGGTGGCGGCGATTGCCCGGCCGGAGCGTTTCTTCCGTGCCGTGCAGGCCGCCGGCATCGAATTGGCCGCCACCGTGGCCTTGCCCGACCACGCAGCGTGGTCGTTCGACGGTTTGCCGGGCGCCGATGCGTATTTGGTCACTGAAAAAGACGCGGTCAAGCTGGCGCCGACCGGCACGGCGGAAGTATGGGTGTGGCCGGTGCGGGCGCAACTGCCGGAGGCTTTGGCCGAACGGCTGCTGCAACGCTGCCTGCCGCAATATCCGCGCGCCTAAGCCGCCCGTTACGCGGTACAATGCTCCCTGTTTGCAACGCGGCCGCCCGCCGCCAAAGGATTCCGACCATGGACAAAAAATACCTCGACATTCTCGTCTGCCCGCTGACCAAGGGCGCACTCGAATACCACGCCGACAAACAAGAGTTGTGGAGCCGTCAGGCCAAGCTGGCCTATCCCATCCGCGACGGCATCCCCACCATGCTGGAAAACGAAGCCCGCCCCTTGAGCGAAGAAGAGCTGCAGGCATGAGCGGCTTCAGCGTCATCATTCCCGCCCGCCTGGCTTCCTCCAGGCTACCTGAAAAGGCTTTGGCCGATTTGGGCGGCAAACCCATGGTGGTGCGGGTGGCCGAACGGGCGCAGTTAAGCGCTGCCGGCCGTATTTGGGTGGCCACCGACCACCCCGATATTGCCGCCGCCTGCGAGCGCCACGGCGTGGCGGCGGTGATGACCGATGCCGGACACGACAGCGGCACCACCCGCTTGGCCGAAGCGGTGCAGTTATTGGGCCTGCCCGATGACGAAATCGTGGTCAATGTGCAGGGCGACGAGCCGCTGATCGATCCCGAACTGATCAACCGCACGGCCGATCTGCTGGCCGCATCCTCCGCACCGATGGCCACCGCCGCGCACCCGATTGCCGAGGTGGCCGAGTTTCTGAACCCCAATTGCGTGAAAGTGGTGCTCAATCGACAGCAGCAGGCGCTGTATTTCAGCCGTGCGCCGATTGCCTATCCGCGCGATGCCTTTGCCGGCGGCCAAAAGGCGCTGCCCGCAGGATATGCGCCGCTGCGCCATATCGGCCTGTATGCTTACCGCACCGCTTTTCTCAAGCAGTATGCCGAGTTGGCGCCGTCGCCGCTGGAGGGCATTGAGTCTTTGGAGCAGCTGCGCGTATTGTGGCACGGCCATGCCATTGCGGTGGCGATCACCGAACAGGCACCGGCGGCCGGGGTGGACACGCCGGAGGATTTGCAGCGGGTGGCGGCTTATTTTGCTTGATCAGATTCAGGCTGAGACCTTTGCAAAACCCCATCTGCGGCGCATTTCTGCGTTGTGCGTTTATGCCCTATGGGTACTGCTCGCTCGCTTGCCTATCTAGATGATATGTCTGTCCCACAGGGATTCCTGGCGTTCACGCTCGCTGCGCTGCTACGCCTTGAACTGCATCCACATCTGGGGGTTTTGCAAAGGTCTCAGGCTACCTGAAAAGATTTTCCGCATATGCGCCATCATCGACAAACCGGCGCGCCATCCTTTCAGGATAGGCGCGCCGGTTTTTTGCGACGCTTTAGCGCGGCGGACTGAGTTCGAAATAACGCAGCAGGGTATGCGGCAGCCAGTTGAGATGGCGGGCTTGCGGGAAACCGGCGTGGCCGCCGTGCTCGGGCTGCAGCAGGGTAACCGAGTCGGACACTTCGTGCGCCTGCGGCAGGAAAGCGGGCGGCATAAAGGGGTCGTTACGGGCGTTGAGAATCAGGGTAGGCACGCGGATGTGCCGGAGCAGGGGCTTGGCGCTGGAGAGCCGGTAGTAGGTGGCGGCATCGGCAAAGCCGTGCACCGGCGCGGTAAAGGCGTTGTCGAAATCGGTCAGGCTGCGGGCAGCCTGCACCGCTTGGTGGTCGGCCTGCGGAAAACGCCGGCGGGTGGCGGCGGTTTTGGGCAGCAGGGAGCGCAGGAAGTAGGGCGCATACAGGGCTTTGCTCAGGCCGTGTTCGAGGCAAACGCTGGCGGCGGCCAAATCGAGCGGGGCGCTGATGACGGCGGCGGCCTGCGGCAGGGCGCGGTCTTGCTGTTCGCCCAGATATTTGGCCAGGGCATTGCCGCCGAGAGAGACGCCGGCGGCATAGATGCGCGGATAGCGTGCCGCCATCAGGCCGAGCATATGGCCGATTTCGCGGCTGTCGCCGGAGTGGTAGTAGATGCGGGCGCGGTTGGGCACGCCGCCGCAGCCGCGGAAATGCGCCACCACACCATGCCAACCGCGCTGCCGCACGGCGTGCATCAGGGCGCGGGCGTAGTGGCTGCCGCTGTCGCCCTCCAGACCGTGAAACAGCATTACCAAAGGGGCGTCGGCCTCGCGGCCGTCGATGAAGTCGTAAGCCACTTCGGTTTCGCCGGTGCTGTCGGGCAGCAGTTCGCGGCGGTAGGCCGGCAGCGGCGGCTGGATCAGTTTGGGCCAGATGCTTTGCGCATGGCCGCCGCGCAGCCAGAAGGGGGCGCGGTAGGCGGGCAGTTGGCGGAGAATGTCGTTGGGCATGGTGGCTAGAGCATTTTTGATTGAGAATGTTACATAATAGGGTTTTCTACCAGTCGGAGCATGAGATGCGCGCCTATTCGCAAGACCTGCGAGACCGAGTGCTGGCAGCGCTGGAGCGCGGAGAGTGCCCCAGCGCCATTGCCCGTCGTTATGAAGTCAGCCGCATGTGGATATATCGCGTGCGTGCTCGCTTCGAGAAAGAAGGTGAGCGCAGCAGCCGGCAGCAAGGCGGCAAGCGCATCTCCCGGCTGGCGCCTGTGCAGGGCATGATTGGCGACTGGATCAAGGCA
>NZ_JH164926.1:686657-769272 GCF_000226875.1 Neisseria shayeganii 871 | reverse complement strand
GTTCTCGACTCAAGAGTGTGCCAATTACTTCAAATCAGCTGGGTATGTAATCAATTAAATCGAAACAGCTCTAGGGTTGGGTTTCAGGTAGCCTGAGACCGTGGCAACCGCCCCATCTGCGGCATCCATATTGGGGGGCAAAGGCCTCGGGCGGGTTGGGGCGGATGAGCGGGGCTGAGACTTGTGAAAAACCCGCATCTGCGGCGTTAAACAGGCTCGTAAGATGTCCCATCTGGCGGCGCCGGCTGGTTTGGCTGGCGCAGTCAAAAAACCGCTGCTCAAACATGATGACGCCACGCCCTAAGGGTGGGGCAGAGCGGTATCGGCCAAGCCTGTTGTGGGCTTATGAGCGCAGATTCTTTCTCAGCAGTTTACCTACCGTGGATTTCGGAATCTCATCAATAAACTCAATGTGTTTGGGTAATTTATAGCCGGTTAGGTAGGCGCGTCCCCATTCGCGCAGGTCATCGGCGGACACATTCTCCCGCCGTTTCACCACAAACAGTTTCACGGCCTCGTGGCTGTGCGGATCGGGTACGCCGACGGCACAGCACTCAAGCACATCGGGATGGCTGGCATAGACATTCTCGATTTCGCTGGGATACACATTGAAGCCGGACACATTGACCACGTCTTTTTTGCGGTCGATGATTTTGATAAACCCGTCGGCATCCATGATGCCGATATCGCCGGTTTTAAAGTATCCGTCAGGCGTCATGTATTCGTGGCGCAAGTGCTCGCGTTTGTAATAGCCCTTCATGACCTGCACACCCTGCACACATATCATGCCCGCTTGGCCGATGCCGCATATCTTGCCGTCATCGTCCAACAGTTTGATATCGGTCATGGGCAAGGGGATGCCGATGCTGGCGGTAAAGCCGGCCGCAGGCGGATTCACGCTGATGACCGTTCCGGTTTCCGACAGGCCGCAGCCTTCGATAATGGGTTGTCCTACCACTTCCTGCCAGCGCTTGGCGGTGTCTGACAGTATTGCCATGCCGCCGCCCACGCACAATTTCACATGCCCGTGATCCATATTGCAAAACGCTTCGCTGGCCAGCATGGCGTTGAAGAGCGTATTCACGGCGGGAATCAGTATCGGCTTGTATGTTTTGATGGCGTCAATCAAACCGGGCAAATCTCTCGGATTGGGGATCAAGAGGTTGGCCAGCCCTGCCTGCATGCCGAAGAGCACGCACACACTAAAGGCGAAAATGTGATAAAGGGGCAGGGCCGTTAAGATATAGCCGCTGTGGCCGCTGAGCGTATGTCCGACCACGGCATGGAGCTGATAGACATTGTGTATCAGGCCGCGGTGGGTCAGCATGGCTCCTTTGGCTACGCCCGTTGTGCCGCCCGTATATTGCAGCAAGGCCACGTCATCGGGCATCACATAATCGGGTCTTTGGTAAGCGGCGGGTTCCGCATCAATCGCTTTTCCCTCCGGCGACACGAACCCCAATGTCTGCATGTCGGTGGTGATGAGGTGTTGAAGAGCGGTCTCTGCCCGGGCTTGGGCTACGGTATCGAGGAAGTTTTTGGCGACGATTAAAACTTTGGCGTCAGAATCGTTCAGCTGGTGTGCGAGCTCGCGCGGCGTGTAAAGCGGATTGATGTTCACCAGCACGAATCCAGCACGGATCACTGCCATCATGGCCACGGGATAATGCAAAAGATTGGGCATCATGATGGCGATTTTGTCGCCACGCTGGAGCCCCAGCGTCTGCAGATAAGCGGCCAGCCGTTTGCTGTGTGCATCGAGCGCGCGATAATCCAAAGACTGTCCCAGGCAAGTAAAAGCGATGGCATCGGGCTGCTTGGCAATCAGATATTCAAAGTAATCGATGAGCGTACCCACGCCGTCGGGTGCGCTTACCGTCATGGGGATATTGAATTTTTCATAAGCCGTGTGCCATTGGCGCTGTGAATCGGAGGTATTCATCGGGCATTCCTTCCTGGTTGTGAACACATGATCTCAAGTGGGTAAGGTGACGGGTAAACAGCCTGAGACCTTTGCAAAACCCCCATCTGCGGCGCATTTTTGCGTTGTGCGCTGCTCGCTCGCTTGCCTATCTTCATGATATGTCTGTCCCACGGGGATTCCTGGCGTTCACGCTTGCTGCGCTGCTACGCCTTGAACTGCATCCACATCTGAGGGTTTTGCAAAGGTCTCAGCCTCTAAGGCGCACTGTCAATCTCAAAGCCGTGCGAACCAAGCGGCGGTACGTTGTGGCGGCCAAACAAATCGGGTTCAGTAGTCGGGCTGAGGAGGCAGGTCGAGCTGTACATCGGTTTCAAACAGCGGCAGCGCGCCCCACACATAGCTCATGCTGCCTTTGCCGCACAGGCCGCTGGTGCTCAGACGGCTTAAGACGAAGCGGCTGCCGTCCCAAATGTATATCGACTGTTGGTAGCACTCGCCGAAGTTGTCGTCCGGTTGGTGTGCTTCGATGGCACCGTTGCTGTGGTAGCGGGCGAATGCGGTATTGGGTACGGGCACAAAGCCGATCAGGCGCGTCAGGTCACGGTTGACTAAGGCAAACAGGCGTTTGGCATTGCCGTAATCGCAGGCGGTTTCGGCCAATACGGTGTCTTTGTCCAACGGATACAGGGTGAAAAGGGGCACTTCCTGGCCGGTATGATTGCCGTGATCCAAGCGCTGGCAGCCGTTGGGCGCCAGGCCGGAGGCCGCGGCGGGACCGCGCAGCAGGGTGCGCAGACTTTCGCTTTCAGAAGTGCGGGACGGCCAAGCGGGTAGCCGGGCGGTGATGACCGGTTTGGACACGGCCGTGCCCTGATAGGCGGCGTTGCCGGGATTCAGCAGGGCGCCGGGCGTGCCGCTGCGGCCTTGGTAGGCATCCATCTTGGCCAGTACTTCGGCGGCGCCGCGGGTGGAGAGCGTCCAGTGTTTGTCGCCGTGTTGGTACACGATGGGGCGGGGCGGATCGGCGCGCAGCAGCGAGAGCAGTGCGCCGGTTTGCAGCGGTTGGCCGTTGAGCAGCAGGTTTTCGCGCACCGGCGGGTCAACGGTTACCAAGGTGGTGGCCGGGCTGGTGGCGCCCGCTTTGCGGCGAATCAAGACGGAAACGGGCAGGTGCTCGGTTTGGCCGGTGATGCCGGCATGATAGCCGACGGCGGTACAGTCGCCTGTATTGCTGCACACCAATAGCCAGTCGCCGCGGGCGAAGCGTAGGCCGTGTGTGCAGTCGGCGGGGCTGCTGCACTGGGCGTCGGCTGTGCTCAGGACGATGGTTTTTGCAGCGGCGGGCAGGGCGGCGAAGAGCAGGGCGGACAGCAGTAAGCAACGCATGGCTGGGTTTCCTTTTGGTGGTGCCGTGGAGCAGGCTGAGGGAGAACATTACAGCAGAATTGAGGCTACCTGAAAAGCGTGGAGTGGGTGTGGAAACGGCTTTCAGGTAGCCTGTGGACAAACGTGTTAAGCGTCGCCATCGAGTTGGTCTTGCCGCGCCAAGATGGTGCGCTTGCCGTTGGTGTCGGCGGCGGACACGATGCCTTCGGCTTCCATTTGGTCCACCAAAGTAGCGGCTTTGTTGTAGCCGATGCGCAGGTGGCGCTGGATGGAGGAAATGGTGGCTTTCTGGGTGCGCAGCACAATGGCCACCGCCTCGTCGAACAGCGGGTCTTTCTCGCCGCCGCCGTAGCCGCCGTTGGCATTGCTGAACAAATCGTCGCTGCCCACGCCGGCGGTGAGGATGTCTTCCACATAGTCCGGCTCGCCGAAGCCTTTGAGGTATTCCACCACGCCGTGCACTTCTTCATCGGCCACAAAGGCGCCGTGCACGCGCTGCGGATAGCCGGTGCCCGGCGGCAGGAACAACATGTCGCCCTGGCCAAGCAGGTTTTCCGCGCCCATTTGGTCGAGAATGGTGCGGCTGTCCACTTTGCTGGATACCTGAAACGCGATGCGGGTGGGGATATTGGCTTTGATCAGGCCGGTGATCACGTCCACGCTGGGGCGCTGGGTGGCCAGAATCAGGTGGATGCCGGCGGCGCGGGCTTTTTGTGCGAGGCGGGCAATCAGCTCTTCGATTTTTTTGCCGGCGGTCATCATCAAATCGGCGAATTCGTCCACCACCACCACGATGAAGGGCAGTTTCTCCAGCGGCTCGGGCTGCTCGGGCGTTAAGCTGAAGGGGTTGGCGATGGTGTCGCCCTGCTCGGCCGCTTCTTTGATTTTCTGGTTGTAGCCGGCCAGGTTGCGCACGCCGACATGGCTCATCAGGCGGTAGCGTTTTTCCATTTCGTTTACGCACCAAGTGAGCGCGTTGGCGGCCAGTTTCATGTCGGTTACCACCGGTGCCAGCAGGTGCGGAATGCCTTCGTAGATCGAGAGTTCCAGCATTTTGGGGTCGATCATGATCAGGCGCACTTCGTCGGGCGTGGCTTTGAACAGCATGGAGAGAATCATGCTGTTGACGCCCACCGATTTGCCCGAGCCGGTGGTGCCGGCCACCAAGAGGTGTGGCGCTTTGGCCAGGTCGGTTACCACCGGCTGGCCGGTGATGTCCTGGCCCAAAGCCAGGGTGAGCTTGGACGGGCTGTTTTGGAAAGCGGGCGAGTCGAACACTTCGCTCAGGCGGATCATCTGCCGCT
Source organism: Neisseria shayeganii 871 (assembly GCF_000226875.1). Lineage (GTDB taxonomy): Bacteria > Pseudomonadota > Gammaproteobacteria > Burkholderiales > Neisseriaceae > Eikenella > Eikenella shayeganii. The sequence goes on along the minus strand of NZ_JH164926.1, from coordinate 764,658 downwards.
TCGGATTGGGCAATTCCAAGCCCATGCAGGTTTTGCCGGGAATGGTTTCCACCACGCGGATGGCGGCCACGCCCAGCGAGCGGGCGAGGTCTTTTTCGAGGTTGATCACCGAATTGCCGCGCACGCCCACATCGGGCTCGATTTCGTAGCGGGTGATGACCGGGCCGGCGTAGGCATCCACCACCTTCACTTTCACTCTAAATTCGGCCAGTTTTTCTTCGATGGTGATGCCGTTTTCGATCAGCTGTTCTTCCGTTACGGCCGCATCGCTGTTGTATTGCGGCGGCAGCAGCAAATCTTTTACCGGCAGGGCGTATTCGGCAAAATCGGTAAACGAGGTTTTGGGTGTGTAGGCGGGTGCCGGTGCCGATACCGACCAAGCCGCGGCCGGGGCGGTTTCGGCGGCTGCCGGCCAGTCAGGTTGCGGCACACCTTCGGCCAGCGCCTGCTGCCACTCGCTGTCGTCGCCCAGCTCGATGGCAGGCTGGGCCGAAGGTGCCAGTTCGCCGAGAGAGGGGTCGGGGCGGAAAGACAGGCCGGGTGAGGGCGCGTGCACTTGCTCTTCGGGTGCGGCGGGTGATTCGCTGAGCAGACGGTCGGTAATCGTCCACGGCGGATTGTCGCTGATGTGCACTTGGGCGTCGGCCACAGCCGGCGCATCGGTGAAGGCCGGTGCTTCGGTTTCTGCGGCGGCCAGGGTTTCCTGCGGCAGGTGGCTGTAAGTTTCGGGGCGTTGCTCGAAGGGGGTGAAGCGGGTGGAAATCGGGGCGGCTGCCGGCTGTTCGGCCGGCACTTTCAGGCTGTAGCTTTGGCCGAGGCGGGCGGCGGCGGGAATCACGCTTTCGCGCACGGTGAGGCGTTTGAAGCGGTTGCGTTCGCGGTTGACCGGCGAATCGGTTTTGGCCAGGTTGGCCAACACTTCGTCTTCGCCGATTACGGCCAAATCGGGCATCGGCTGGGCGGCTTCGGCGGCCGCTTGGGCAGCCTGCTGTTGGGCGCGGCGGCTGGCCAGGCGCTGGCGCAACAGGTTGCTGCGGATGTCGTCGTGGCTGATGGTGTGGGGCGGCTCGGCCGGCGGTGCCAGAGGTGCTGCAGGTTCGGCAGAGGCTACCTGAAAGCCCTTAGGCTGCCGCGGCGGCAGCTGGGGGCTGACCACGGTGGTGCGGTTGCTTTGCGCCCAGCCGCGCTGCATTTTTTCGCGCACATAGCGCAGGGCCGGGTCGTCAGGCGTGATTTCTTCTAAATCGTGCGCCGGCGCCGGTTCGTGTTTGGGCGGCAGGTTGAGCACCACGGTTTCCCGTACCGGTTCGGGTGGGGGCGCGGTTTTGGCGAGCAGGCGGGTGGCCTCGTCCAGCGAAATTTCTTCCGGCTCGGCCGGGGCGGCATCGGTTTCTTCCGCAGCCGGCTCGGCCTGCCACAGGCGGCGGGTGGCTTCTTCGAGGGAAATCACCGACAACTCGGGCGCGGGATGTGACAAATCGGGCGCTGCCTCTGCGGCGGGGATGTTCGGCTCGATTGGCTTCTCGTCTGCCGTTTCTGCGGCGGGCGCCTGCCAGTCGGGCGGCAAAGGCTGTTCGGAATGGGGTTTGCCGGTTTGAGACTCAACGGCTGCGGAGGCGTCGGCGGCTTCGTTTTGGAAGATGGGCAGCTCTTCTTGGTTGTCGGCCTTGCGATGGCGGGGTTTTTTCTTGTTGGGCTTGGGGCCGAGCTGCTCGATTTTGCGGCGCAGGTCGTCTTGGATTTTCTGGTAGTGCCGCTTGATTTGCTGCTGGCTGCGCTGGTCTTGCACATTCGGGCGGGCGGGCTGCTGCTTGGGAGCGTCGGCGCCGTGGGCAGCCGGCGTTTCGCGGCCTTCGTGGCGGCTCAGGTAGGCCAGCTCCATCAGCCATTCGCGTTCTTCTTTGCCGCGCCACCACAATAAGAAGGCGATGCCGGCCAGCAGCAGAATCAAAATCAAGATGAGAAACATAAAAAAGGCAGCTCCGGTTCGCCCAAAAAATGCCGCATTTTAGCGCGTTTTGGGGCGGAATCAAACCGAAGGCAGACCGGTTCGGGCGGCAGGCGGAGCCTATGGAACAAGCAGCAGATGGTGCGCGCCTTGTTGGCGCAAAAAACGGTCTTTCAGGTAGCCTGACGGGCCGCGGAAGCCTATAATGGCGTCCTTTTTTCTGCCGGTTTCCCGCATGCAGCTTGCCGATTTCGATTTTGATTTGCCTGAACACCTGATTGCCCAGCATCCGCCCGCCGAACGCGGCGGCAGCCGTCTGCTCGCGGCCCTGCCCGGGCAGCTGCCGCAAGACAGCCGTTTTGCGGACTTGCCGGACTGGCTTTCGCCGGGCGATGTGCTGGTGTTCAACAATACCAAGGTGATGAAGGCGCGCCTGTTCGGTCAAAAGGCCAGCGGCGGGCGCATCGAGGCTTTGGTGGAACGGGTGGTGGACGCGGAAACCGTACTGGCGCACGTGCGTTCGTCCAAGTCGCCCAAGCCGGGCACAGAGTTGCATTTTGAAGGCGGGGTGCGGGCGGTGATGCAGGAACGTACGGGGGAATTGTTTTGCCTGCGTTTTGTGCTTTCAGGTAGCCAAACGGTGTACGACATACTGGAGCGGCACGGCCATCTGCCTTTGCCGCCCTATATCGAGCGGCCGGCCGGTGCCGATGATGACGAGCGCTACCAAACCGTGTATGCCAAGCATCAGGGGGCGGTGGCCGCGCCGACCGCCGGCCTGCATTTCACCGAAGCGTTGCTGGCGCGTTTGGCCGAGCGAGGCATCGAAACGGCGGAAGTGACCCTGCACGTGGGTGCCGGCACCTTCCAACCGGTGCGGGTGGAAAACATTGCCGAACACACCATGCACAGCGAGTGGTACCGCATTAGCGAAGACACCGTGCAGGCGGTGGCGGCGGCCCAGGCGCGCGGCAACCGCGTGTGGGCGGTGGGCACCACTTCTTTGCGCTGTTTGGAATCGGCCGCCGCTTCAGGCAGCCTGCGGGCGGGCGAAGGCGACACCGATATTTTCATTACGCCGGGCTACCGCTTCCGCGTGGTGGACGGCTTGATCACCAATTTCCACTTGCCCAAGTCCACTTTGCTGATGCTGGTGAGCGCGTTTTCCGGCATGGAGCACATCCGCCGCACCTACCGCCACGCCATCGAACAACAATACCGCTTTTTCAGCTACGGCGACGCCATGCTGTTGCAGCGCAATGAAGAGGGCGGCCAAACACCGCTTTCCTTTTCAGGTAGCCCTTTATGATGTTGATCAGTTCTTTTGTTTCTCTGGACCGCTACGGCCAGATGGTGTCTGCCGCCAACGAATTGATGCGCGGCTTTTGGGCGCACACGCCTTATCTGATGATGGCCTTGCTGCTGTTTTTCGCTTTCTGGCTGCTGGCCCAATTGTTCAAATGGTTTGTCGGCCGTCTGCTCGGTAAGCGCTTGGCGGCCCGGCCTAATGTGCTGTTGCTGCTCAAGCGCATCGGCGGCACCGGCATTTTGCTGATCGGTTTTTTGTGCGCCTTGGTGGTGGCCGTGCCCGGCTTCACGCCGGGGCAGCTGATCAGCACTTTGGGCATCGGCTCGGTGGCGGTCGGCTTTGCCTTTAAAGACATTCTGCAAAACCTGCTCTCCGGCATTCTGCTGCTGGTGAACGAACCGTTCCGCATCGGCGACAACATCACCTCCAACGGCTTCACTGGCGTGGTGGAAGACGTGCAGATTCGGGCCACCACCCTGCGCGGCGAAGACGGCAGCCGGATTGTGATTCCCAACGCCCAGCTGTTTACCGCGCCGATTACCGTACACACCGGCCGGCCGCCACAGCCGTCCGCTTCCCAAACAACCGACTCCCATTCCGAGGAAACCCTATGATTCAAGAGCAATTAAACCGCTTGGTCCGCCCCGATGCCGACGGGAATTTCGGCCGTCACGGCGGCAAAATCGACCATCCCGAACTGGCCAAGGCCCTGGACCAATTGGAAGCGGGCTTCCGCAATATTATTGAAGACGCCGAATTCAAGGCGGAAATGAAACGCCTGCAGGCCACTTATGTCGGCCGTCCCAGCCCGATTTACCACGCCCGCAGCCTGTCGCGCCGCGGAGCGCAAATCTATTTGAAGCGCGAAGACCTCAACCACACCGGCGCCCACAAAATCAACCACTGCTTGGGCGAAGTGCTGTTGGCGAAGAAAATGGGCAAGAAAAAAGTGGTGGCCGAAACCGGTGCCGGCCAGCACGGCGTGGCCTTGGCCACCGCCGCCGCACTGCTGGGTTTGGAGTGCGAAATCCACATGGGCGTGGTGGACATCGCCAAAGAGCACCCCAACGTATCGCGCATGAAAATCCTCGGCGCCAAGCTGGTGCCGGTTTCCGCCGGTGCGGGCACCCTGAAAGAGGCGGTGGACAGCGCCTTTGCCGCTTATATGCAAGACTTGGAAAACAGCATGTTCGCCATCGGTTCGGTGGTGGGCCCGGCGCCGTATCCCGAAATGGTGGCCTATTTCCAAAGCATCATCGGCTTAGAAGCGCGCGAACAGTTCCAAAACGAATACGGCGGCCTGCCCGACGAAGTCATCGCCTGCATGGGCGGCGGCTCCAATTCCATGGGTTTGTTTAATGCCTTTATCGACGATGAAGAAGTGGCGCTGGTGGGCGTGGAGCCGGCCGGCGAAGGTTTGGATCGCCCCGGTCGCCACGCCGCCACCCTGACCTTGGGCAAGTTCGGCAATATCCAGGGCTTCAACTGCTATTACCTGCAAGAAGAAGACGGCACCCCGGCCGCGGTGCATTCGATTGCCTCCGGTTTGGATTACCCCGGCATCGGCCCGCAGCATTGCTACCTGAAAGACATCGGCCGCGGCCGTTACGAAACCGCCACCGATGCCGAATGTTTGGACGCCTTCCTTACCCTGTCGCGCGAAGAAGGCATCATCCCCGCGCTGGAAAGCGCCCATGCCTTGGCCTACGCCCTGCGCCGGGCGCCCTTGCTCGACAGCGGCAAACGTCTGCTGGTCAACCTCTCCGGCCGCGGCGACAAAGACATCGACTTTATTTTGCAAAAACTGGATATCTGAAGCCGTTTTTCCGGCTGATTGCCGGCATCAGGTTACCTGAACAGCCGCCGCTTAGGCTTTCAGGTAGCCTGATGCCGTATTCGCTAAGTCATTGATGGAGGTGTCATGGAAAAAGACGGTTTTCGCCCCTACCAAGCGCCGGCCACGCCGGCTGGCCGCGGCCGCGAGGAAGCCTGTTTCCGGCAAGGCAATAAGGTGTGGCTGCCCGCCGGCAGCGATCTGCCTTGCCGTTGCGTGCGCTGCGGTTCGGCTGAGGTGGTGCGTGAAAAAAGCGTTAAGCTGCATTGGTATCCGCCTGCGCTGGCCTTGATTTTGCTGACCGCTTTTTTCATCGGTATGCTTGCGCTCATCGCTTTCGGCGTGCTGGCCGCCCTGCTGCGCAAGCGTACGGAAGTGACGGTGTCTTGGTGTGCGCAACACGCCCGCATTCCGCGGCGGCAGATGGCGCTGGTTTGGGCTTGGGTGTTGCTGACTTTGCTGGCGATTGGCGCCGTTTTCTTTGGCAGCGACGCCCGCTGGGGGCTGGGGGCATTGGGCCTGCTGGTGTTGGCTTGGCTGCTGACGGCGGCTTACTTGGGTTGGACGAACGTGAGAGCGGTGCGCATCGATGCCGAATACAGCATTTTGAAAGGCTTCGGCCGGGGTTTTCTCGACACATTGCCTCCGCGTTGATTGTTCAATGTAAAAATTAATTTGCATGAAATTAAATGATGTGTATGATGCGCCTTGCGCGGGTCGGCCGTTTTCGGACACGGTCGGCTCCTCCACATCACAAACTTAGGAGAAATCACGATGTTGAACAAAAAAAATACCTTCTCGGCGCTGGCTTTGGCTGCGGTCATGTTTTTGGGCGCCTGCGGCGGCAGCGGCGGTTCTGCTGCGTCTTCCGACAGCGCACCGGCCAGCGGCAAGGAATACATTGTCGGCTTGGACGCCACTTATGCGCCGTTTGAATATGAAGAAAACGGCCAAGTGGTGGGCTTTTCCGCCGATGTGCTCAAAGCCATTGCCGAAAACCAGGGCCTGAACCTGAAATTGGTGAATACGCCTTGGGAAGGCATTTTCGCCACCCTGGATAAGGGCGACCGCGACATCATTTCCTCCAGCGTCACCATCACCGACGAGCGCAAAAACGTGATGGACTTCACCGACCCCTATTTCGAGGCCACCCAGATGATTGTGACCGGCGAAAAAGGGGCCGCCATCCAATCGTTTAACGACCTGAAATCGCGCACCGTATCCGTACAAAGCGGCACCACCGGCGATTTGGTGATGCAGAAACTGCAAGGCGAGCAGAGCGCCATGATCAAGCGCTTCGAAACCATGCCGCTGGCGATGAAAGAGTTGCTCAACGGCGGTGTGGAAGCCGCAGTGGGCGACAACGGCGTGGTACAGAACTTCGTCAACAACAACCCCGATGCCAAGCTGCGTACCTTGGTCGATAACGGCTTCGAAAAAGAATACTACGGCTTCGCTTTGCGCAAAGGCCGTGACGACGATTTGATGGCCAAGTTGAACGCCGGTTTGGCCGCCATCAAAGCCAACGGCACTTACGACCAAATTTACGCCAAGTGGTTCAATACCGCGCCGGCCGCCGCCGAAGCTGCGCCTGCGCCCGCCGAAGCGGCTCCGGCTTCTGCCGCTTCCGCCCAGTAAATATTGCCGATTTTGCTCAAAACCGCTTCCCGTTTCGGGAAGCGGTTTTTGTTTGGCGGCGGCGCAACAGGGAATGGACAGACAATTTCGCAAAAGCAAACCGCCCGTCAGATAAGCATGCGGGCGGTTGTTGCGGTGCTGCCGGCCGTCGGCTGCCGAATTCAGCGGCGGCAAACAGGCCGGTTTAGAGTGTGTCCGATTGAATCAGGGCATAAGCCGAATGATTGTGGATGCTTTCGAAGTTTTCGCTTTCTACCGTGAAACTGAGGATGCGCGGATCGTTTTTCAGGGCCACGGCGATGTCGCGCACCATGTCTTCGACAAATTTCGGGTTTTCGTAAGCCCGTTCGGTCACGTATTTTTCATCGGGGCGTTTGAGCAGGCCGTAAAGCTGGCAGGAAGCTTGGTTTTCCACCAAGTCGATCACTTCTTCCGCTTCCACCGCCTGCTCGCGGCAGCGCAGGGTAACGGTTACGTGGGAGCGCTGGTTGTGCGCGCCGTATTGGGAAATTTCCTTGGAGCAGGGGCAGAGGCTGGTAACCGGCACCAATACTTTCAAGGTGTGGGTGTAGATGCCGTTTTCCGATTCGCCGGTCAGGGTCACGTCGTAATCCAACAGCGAGGTGATGCCGGAGACGGGTGCGCTTTTTTGGCGGAAAAACGGAAAGGTTATGCTGATGCGGCCGGCTTGGGCGTCGAGCAGGGCGAGCATGTCGGCCGTCAGTTCGCGTAAGCGCACGAAATCCAGCACGCCGGCCTGCTCCTCCATCAAGGCCACGAAGCGGGACATATGGGTGCCTTTTTGCGAAGCGGGGAGGGCCACCGTCATGGTGAGGCGGGCGACGGTGTTTTGCTCGCCGTCTTGGCTGCGGATGCGCAGGGGCAGACGCAGGTCTTTGATGCCCACTTGGTTGATGGGCATATTGCGTGAATCGGGGCTGCTCTGCACGTCGGCAATGGCGTTCATTGCTGGGGTTTTCCTTGTGAATGTGTGTGGTGTTTTGGTAGGCGGCAAGGGGCTTGCGGCGCAAAGGGCGGCAGTATAACGCCAGCCCGGTTTGCGGGCAAATATCGGCCGCATAAAGGAAACAAATCCTTTCGTCCCCGCTTGCCGGCACCTTATTGGGGCGGATTGGCAAAATAAAAGGCTACCTGAAAACGCGGCCGCGGGGCGCGGATGCTTTCAGGTAGCCTGATGGCGCCGCCGGGCAGCGGCGGCGGTGTTATTTGGGTTTGCGGAAGGTGTCGTGGCAGGATTTGCAGCTGGCGCCCACTTCGCCGTAGGCGGCTTTGATTTCTTCCAAATTGCCGCCTTGGGCGGCGGTATTCAGCTTGGCCACGGCGGCGTGGAAGCTTTCTTCGGCGGTTTTGAAGCCGGCGGCATCGCTCCATACATTGGGCAGGGCGTCGCCGGTTTGGCCGTCAGGGTCTTGGGCGAAGTGTTTGAAGGGTTCCTGGCTTTCGGTTACAAAGGTCTCGGCCATGGTTTTGAAGGCATCGGGCTGGTAGGGCTCTTCGCCTTTCACCACTTTGCCCATGGCGGAGAAGTTGGGCATCATGGTTTTGAAGGCGGTGCTGCGCTCTTGCGAATATTGGCCTTTGGCGGCAGAACCGCTTTGGCCGCCGCAGGCCGCCAAGCCCAGGGCGAGGGCGGATAGCAGCATCATGGCTGTGGTTTTTTTCATGGGGTATCCCTTTATCTTAATGGTTAGTGGTGGTGTGTTTGCGCCGCCGCTTTCAGGTAGCCCGAAAGCGGCGGGCTGCAAACGGGAGGGAATCTATCACGATTCGGACGCTTTGTGGGCAAAAGGCCGGGAAAAGGGGTTGGCGCGCACGCTTGGAAAGCGGCTTTGCCGATGCGGGCGGCGGCGTACGGATGATATACTGCACCCCGTTTCAGGCATTGTTTTTTCAGATCGGAGGACATCATGGCGATTTTGGTGACCGGCGCTTCGGCCGGTTTCGGCCGCGCGATTTGTGCGGCCTTGGTGCGGGCGGGTTATCCGGTGGTGGGGGCGGCGCGGCGCGGCGACAAACTGGAAGCCCTGTGCGAGGAGTTGGGCGGCCTGTTTTTGCCGCTGGTGATGGACATGGCCGACACCGCTGCCATCGACGCCGCCTTGGCTTCGCTGCCGGAAGGTTTTGCCGAGATCGACTGTTTGGTGAACAACGCCGGCCTGGCTTTGGGATTGGAGCCGGCGCATCAGGCCGAGTTTGCCGACTGGCAGACCATGATCCAAACCAATATCATCGGCCTCACCTACCTCACCCGCCGGCTGCTGCCCGCCATGGTGGCGCGCCAAAGCGGCTATGTGATCAACATCGGCTCGATCGCCGGCACCTATCCCTATCCGGGCGGCAATGTGTATGGCGCCACCAAGGCCTATGTGCGCCAGTTCAGCCTCAATCTGCGCGCCGACTTGGCCGGCACCGGGGTGCGGGTGAGCAATATCGAGCCCGGTTTGTGCGGCGGCACCGAATTTTCCAATGTGCGCTTCAAAGGCGACGATGAGCGGGCCGCCGCCCTGTATGAAAACGTGGACTACATCCGGGCGGAAGACATTGCCGACACCGTGTTGTGGTTATACCAGCGCCCGCCGCACATGAATGTGAACAGCATCGAAATCATGCCGGTGGCGCAAAGCTTCGGCGCCCTGCCGGTGACGCGCAAGGCCGCGCCCGCCGTTGTCCAAAAGCAGACCGACGCCGCGCCGCCGAAAAACTGGCTCGCCCGCCTCACCGGCTACCTGAAAGGATAATGCCATGGGTTTTCAGGCCAACAAAGCCAAAATCATCGCCCAAACCCAAGCGCAGGGCGGCCAGGTAACCGCTTTGCGCGAGCAGGTGCTCGACATCGTGCTGCAGCAGGAAGGCGTGATCAAAGCCTATACCGTGCTGGCGCACATGCAGCAAAACAGCAGCGGCGTGGTGGCCCCGCCCACGGCCTACCGCGCCTTGGATTTTTGGGCCGAATACGGCGTGCTGCACAAGGTGGCGGCGGTCAACGGCTATGTATTGTGCAGCCACGCCCGCCACGACTGCGTGGCCGCCTGCCACAGCCACGACGAAACCGCCCACCACGCCAGCGCGTTTATTTTGGTGTGCACCGAATGCGGCTCGGTGGACGAGCAAACCCTCAGCCGCGAATGGGCCGCTTTGCGCGCCGGCGTGGCGGCCAGCGGTTTTAAACTAAAAGAAGAACACGTTGTTTTAACAGGAATCTGCCAGAAATGTCAGCCATAAAAAAAGCCAAAGTCCATCTGTTTTCCGGTTTTCTCGGCACCGGCAAAACCACCGCCCTGCGTCACTTGATGGCGCAAAAAGACCCGGCCGAAAAATGGGTCATCATCGTGAACGAATTCGGCGAAATCGGCATTGACGGCGCGGTGTTGAGCGACAACGGCATTCCGGTGGCCGAAATCGCCGGCGGCTGTCTGTGCTGCGTGGCCGGCACCCAAATGGGCAACACCATCAATCGCATGATCAGCGGCAACAAACCCGACCGCATCATCATCGAAGCCAGCGGGCTGGCCCACGCCGCCAGCGTGATCGACGAATTGCGCAGCCCGCCTTTTAACGAAATGCTCGAGATTGCCGCCGTGTTTACCTTGGTGGATCCGCGCCAGTTTGTGGACGACGATTACGCCCTGCAGCCTTTATACAAAGATCAAATCAGCGTGGCCGACGTGTTGGTGGCCAATAAGATGGATGTTTGCCCGCTGCCGGTGCTGGCCGCATTCCGCGAGCGCTCGGCCAAGCTGTTTCCGCCCAAAGCGGCAGTGATCGAAACCCAAAATTCGGCGCTCGACATTGCGCTGCTGGAAACGCCGGTCACCGAAAAAAGCCGCTACCGCATCAAGGCGCTGCCCGACAACAGCATGGGTTTGCAGTCGCAGGGCTATACTTTCCCCGCCGGGCAAAATTTCGACGGCGAGCGGCTGACCCAATTTTTTGACGACCTGCCTACCCTGTGCGAAGGCTTGGTGCGCGCTAAGGGCGTGTTTCAGGTGTTGGGCACTTGGGTGTGGCTCAATTGGAGCGACGGCCATTGGGGCGCGAACCAAGTGTCTTGGCGGCGCGACAGCCGTTTCGAGCTGATTGCCAAATCGTTTGATGCCGATGCGATCGAGTGCCGCTTGCAGGAAGCTTTGGAGACGGAAGCCGAGGCGGTGCAGCCGTGATGGCGTGCCGCGCCCGTAAAAAACCGCCGCGTTTTGCGGCGTTTTTTACGGGCGTTTGCGGCTGATACCTTTTTGAATAAAGCCGCGCAGAAAGCCGCGCGGCTTTTCAGGTAGCCTGTTGCGCCCCGGCAGCTGTTTCCGCCGCTGCGGCGGCAGGTTGCAGCACATACAGCGTGGTGGTTTCCTGCCTGCGGGCAGATGCCAGCGGATTGTACGCATCGCGGCTTTTGGCGTGCTGCGGGCGGATGTGGCGGCGGCGCACCACCTGCCAGCCGGCGGCGGCAATATGGCCGGCCAATTCACCGGGCCGGCGCAGGCCGAGGTGTTCGGCCAGGTCGGACATCACCAGCCACACTTCGCCCTGCGGGTTCAGGTGGTCGGCCGCCCGCTGTAGAAAGGCGCGCAGCATAGCCGAATCGGGGTCGTACAGCGCGGTTTCGATGTCGGCGCTCGGCTTGGCCGGCAACCAGGGCGGATTGCATACAATCAGATCCGCACGGCCGGGCGGAAACAGATCGGCCGCCAACGCGCTGACCGCCTCGGCCACGCCCAGGCGGCGGCAGTTGGCTGCGGCGCAGGCCAGCGCGCGCGGGTTGTTGTCGGTGGCGGTGATGCGCTCCAGCCCGCGTTTGGCCAGCAGCACCGCAATCACGCCGCTGCCGGTGCCGATGTCGAAGGCGCTGCGTGCCTGCGGCGGCAGCGGTTCGGCGGCCAAGAGTTCGAGGTATTCGCCGCGCACGGGGGAAAACACGCCGAAAGGCACATGGATTTTTTCTCCGCCCAACACTGCCAGCGGCACGCCTTTTTCATGCCATTGGCGGGCGCCGATCAGGCCGAGCAAGAGCTGGAGCGGCAGCAGAAAGGGTGTGCCGTCGGCAGGGCCGAAGGCATCGGCCAGGGCGTCGGCCACATCGGGCGCACGGCGCAGGCCGAGGTGGTAGCCGCCGTCGATTTCCACCAATAAAAGGTTGAGCAGGCGGCTGCGTTGGGCCTGCTGCATGCGGTGGGTGTGGAAGTCGCCGCTTTTGGGCGGCGGCAGCCGTTTTTTGACGGCGGAAAGCAGCTGCACGGCTTGGTGGTAGTCGCCCCGCCACAATAAGGCGCGGCCCTGGTGGAAGTGTTTGAGGGCGGCGGCAGCAGACAGGCCGGCATCGGCCACGGCCAGTTCGGCGGGCGGTTTTTGCGCGGGCGAAGGGTGGCGCCATTCGGCCTGACGGGGGTGGCCGTTTTCTGTCCAAGACAAGGTGGGCATAAGGATCAAACTAGAGCGGGGTAAAGCGCGCATTGTAGCGCAAACTGGGCAGGCGGCAGACCGCGGTTTGGGATGTCGGGCAGCGGTAGGTCGGATTCTTGAATCCGACAATCGGTTTCGGCAAGGTGTCGGATACGAGTATCCGACCTACGGTGCGTAGGTTGGGTTAGGCCGTAGGCCGTCACCCAACAATCATGTCAACAATTGTGTCCGGTTTGCTTGTGTTGGGTTTGCGCTGCGCTTCAACCCAAGCTACGGCTACTTGGGACGGCAAAGATTTCAGGCTACCTGAAAGGGTGTTCAGGTAGCCTGAAGCAGGGATGGCGGCCGGGGCTTAGGCCAGGGGGCGGGTGCGTTCTTCCAGCCAGGCTTTGGCCGCGCCTTCGGTATGCGGGGCGAGCTGTTCGCGCACGTGGGCGTGGTAGCGGTTGACCCAGTCGATTTCGCTGCGGCTCATCAGGGCGGTGTCCATCAGGCGGGTGTCGATGGGGCAGAGGGTGAGGGTGTCGAAACGCAGGAAGCGGCCGAATTGGGTTTCGGTTGGATGAGTCACGGGCAGGTTGACCACCAGGTTTTCGATGCGGATGCCCCAGCGGCCGGGGCGGTAGAGGCCGGGTTCGATGGAGGTGATCATGCCGGCTTTCATGGCGCTGTGGGGGGTAACGGGGGCGTGGTAGGACAAGACCTGCGGGCCTTCGTGCACGTTGAGAAAGTAGCCTACGCCGTGGCCGGTGCCGTGGCCGTAGTCGCATTGCGCTTGCCACATGGGTTTGCGGCAAACGGCATCGAGCATGGGGGCGGCGATGTTTTCGGGAAATTCGGTTTCGGCCAGGGCGATGTGGGCTTTGAGCACGAGGGTGAAGTCGCGTTTGTGTTCGGCACTGGGTGTGCCGACGGGCACGACGCGGGTGATGTCGGTGGTGCCGTTGCGGTATTGGCCGCCGGAGTCGATGAGGAGCAGGCCGTTGCCGGCGATGGGGCTGTGCGCTTCGGGGGTGGCGCTGTAATGGGGCAGGGCGCCGTTGGCGTTGAAGCCGGCGATGGTGCCGAAGCTGGGGGAGATGAAGTGCGGCCGGCGGCGGCGGTGTTCGAGCAGCATGCGGTCGATGTCGAGCTCGGTGAGCGTGCGGCCCTCGGCCAGCGCCTGTTCGAATTCGGCGAAGAAGCCGCACAGGGCGATGCCGTCCTGTTTCATGGCTTCGCGGGTGTGCGCGATTTCGGCGGCGGATTTGCAGGATTTGAATAGGGTGCTGGGGTTGATGCTTTCGCGCAGCACCACGCTTTCAGGTAGCCTGTTTAGGGTGCTGACGGCGGTTTTGGCGGGATCGATGAGCAGGCTGCCGCTAAGCGCGGCCACGGCATCGGCCACGCCGGCGTAATCGGCCAGGGTGATGCCGGCTTCGGCGAGGGCTTGGCGGGCGTCGCCGTCGAATTTGGCGGGGTCGGCAAACAGCACGGCTTGCTCGGCGCTGATGAGCAGGTAGGAGAGGAAGACGGGGTTGTAGGAGACGTCGCTGCCGCGCAGATTGGTGAGCCAGGCGATGTCGTCGAGGCTGGAAATCAGGTGGTGTTGGGCCTGTTGCTCTTGCATGAAGCGGCGCACGCGGATGAGTTTGGCGGCGGCGGATTCGGCGGTAAAGGCTTCGCCGTGGCGGTACACCGGGGCGGCGGGCAGGTCGGGGCGATCGGGCCAGACGGCGTCGAGCAGGTCGAGGTCGTGGCGCAGGCGGATGTGTTTGGCGGCGCCGGCACTTTCGAGCTGGCGTTTGGCGGCCAGCGAGAGCATATCGGGCGCCACGCCGAGCAGTGCGCCGGCGGGCAGTTCGGCCACGGAATCGAGGTGGCTGCGGCCCAAACCGAGTTTCTGCAGCACGATGCCGCTGCCGGCCAGCTGGCGTTCGGCCTGCTCCCAATAGCGGCTGTCGGCCCACAGTTCGGCGCGCTCGGCGGTGATGAGCAGGGTGCCGACCGAGCCGTCGAAGCCGGAAAGCCAGCTGCGGCCCTGCCAGTGCTCGGGCAGGTATTCGGACAAATGGGGGTCGGCGGAGGGGATCAGCCAGGCGTCGAATTGCTGTTGCTGCATGGTTTGGCGCAGGGCGGCCAGGCGTTGGGCGGCGGTGTTCATGGCGGACTTTCTGATGAGGATAATAAAATGAGAGGGTTGGCGGCCTCAGGCTGAGACCTTTGCAAAACCCCCAGATGTGGATGCAGTTCAAGGCGTAGCAGCGCAGCGAGCGCGGACATATCATGAAGATAGGCAAGCGAGCGAGCAGCGCACAACGCAGAAAGGCGCCGCAGATGGGGGTTTTGCAAAGGTCTCAGGCTACCTGAAAGGGTTTTGCCCGGCGGCCGGGCGCGGCGGATTGTAGCAAATCGCGATGCGGGCGGGGCGGCAAAAAGCCGCCCGGGCGGCGGCTGGCAGGTTTCAGGTAGCCTGTTCGCGGATGTCGAATACTTGGCGCAGGTAGGCGAGGAAGGTGTTGTTGTCGGTCATGGTTTTGCCGGGGCTGTCTGAAATCTTGGCCACCGACTGGCCGTTGCATTCCACCAGTTTCAAGACGATGTTGAGCGGGGTGTGGCCCATGTCGTTGGTGAGGTTGGTGCCGATGCCGAAGCTGGTTTTGAAGCGGTCTTTGAAGTATTGGTGCAGCTCCCAGGCTTTTTCCAGGTTGAGGCCGTCGGAGAAGGTGAGCATTTTGGTGCGGCTGTCGATTTTGAGCTTTTGGTAGTGGGCGTAGGCTTTGTCGCCCCAAACGAAGGGGTCGCCGCTGTCGTGGCGCAGGCCGTCGAAGAGTTTGGCGAAGTAGAGGTCGAAATCGCGCAGGAAGGCGTCCATGCCCACTACGTCGGTGAGCGCGATGCCCAAGTCGCCGCGGTATTCGTGCACCCAGGCCTCGAGCGCGGCTTTTTGGAAGTCGCGCAGGCGCACGTCGAGCGCCTGGAAGGCTTGCAGGAATTCGTGAGCCATGGTGCCGATGGGGGTGAGGCCCAGTTTTTTGGCCAGATAGACGTTGCTGGTGCCGCGCAGGCATTCGGGGGCAGCGGTGTGCAGGGTGCGCACTACGTGCTCCTGCCAGGCCAGGTTGTAGCGGCGGCGGGTGCCGAAATCGGAAATCAGAAACGGCGGCTCGTGCGGCTGTTGTTGCGCGGCATAATCGCGCAGCAGCGCGGCTTTGGCCTGCAGGCGGCGTTCGCCTTCGGCCAGCACCTCGGGGGTTTCGAGGCGGCGGAAGTAGAGTTCGTTGACGATGGCCAGCACGAAAATCTCGAAGAACATGGCCTGGATGATGGGGCCTTCAACGCGGATGTTGAGCCGGTTTTGCTCGTCGGTGGAGACGGTGATGAAGCGGCGTTTGAGTTGGAACAGCTCCAGATAATCGACGAAATCGCTTTTGATGAAGCGCATCTGGCGCAGGTAGTCCAATTCTTCCTGGCTGAGTTTGAGTTGGCACAGGGCGTCGAGCTCTTGTTCGAGCGCGTCTTTGATGTCGGCCAGCGGATAGGCGGTGGCGTCGTTGTTGCGGCAGCGGAATTCATAGACGCCGTGCGCTTGGGGGAATTGGTGCAGCACCACCTGCAGCATGGTGAATTTATACAGGTCGGTGTCGAGCAGGGAGGAGATAATCGGAGAACGCATGCGGGGCTTTCGGCAACGGCTGGGGAATAAGGCGGGCATTAAAGCACGTTTTCGCCCTTTCAGGTAGCCTGAATGCAACAGCGTACTGGGCAGAAAGCCAGCCAAATCAGGTTTGTGCTGACAGATTTTCCGCTTTGGGGTTATGATGGCCGCCGTTTGTTTTTCATTTGAGAAATAGAGCCATGAAAAAGATTCTGTTTGCTTGCGGCCTGCTGGTTTGGGTGGGGATGTCCGCCGCCAATACGCCGCTGCCCGATTATTCGCCGGTGGCCAGCGGCCAGCATGTGGTGATCAATATTCCGCAGCTGCGGCTGTTTTTATATGAAAACGGCGAGCTGAAAGCCTCTTATCCGGTGGCGGTGGGCCGCGCCCGCACGCGCACGCCTTTGGGCGACTACCAAATCGGCGCCAAAGCATACAACCCGACGTGGACGATTCCGGCCAGCATCCGCCGCGAACGGGCCGCGGCCGGCAAACCCGCGCTGACCAGCGTGCCGCCGGGCCCGAACAATCCTTTGGGGCCGGTGTTTGTGCGCTTCGGCGATCCGCGTTTGGGTTTGGGCATCCACGGCACCAATGTGCCTTCCAGCGTGCCCGGTGTGCGCAGCCACGGCTGCGTGCGCATGCAAAGCCCCGATGCGCTGCGCTTCGCCCGTTCGGTGCAAACCGGCGCCGATGCGGCGGTGATTTACCAAATGGCTTCACTGAATGCCGACGAAGCGGGCAACCTTTGGCTGGCGGCCTACAAAGACCCTTATAACCAGCGCAATCTGGACACCGATGCCTTGAACCAAAGCATCCGCGCCTGGGCCGATGTTAAGGGTTTGAATGTGCAGACCAACCGCGTCACCACCACTTTGCGCAACCGCAACGGCCGCTTGGTCTGCATCACCTGCGCCCAAGCCAATGCCCGCGTGCAGGGCAAGCTCTCGTCTGTGGCCTGGCAGAGCGGTTCGGCCG
Organism: Neisseria shayeganii 871; assembly: GCF_000226875.1. GTDB lineage: Bacteria > Pseudomonadota > Gammaproteobacteria > Burkholderiales > Neisseriaceae > Eikenella > Eikenella shayeganii. The sequence goes on along the minus strand of NZ_JH164926.1, from coordinate 747,899 downwards.
ATTTGAGCCGCCCGCGTGCGGTGTTTGAAGAAGAAGCCGCGCCGCAGCCGGACCAAGTGTTGCCCGAGGGCAGCGCGGTGGAGGCCATGGCTGAAATGGACGAAGCCACCGTGCGCCAAGTGGAGGCGATTACCGGTCTCACCAACCGCCTGATCACGCCCTTGCTGCCGCAGGAAAAACCCTTGGCGCCCACGCCGGTGGAAACCGAAACGGCGCTCACCGATGCGCTGATGTAGGCCGGTCTCCGCCGTCCAAAAAACATACCGCTGCCCGAGGGCAGCGGTATTTTGTGTTTCAGGCGCAATGCCAAGCGCCCAACACATAAGGCCGTGCGGCGCCGGTGGCGCGGTGGGGGCCGGCGGCCCGGCGGTGGATGCGGCAGGCCGCCAGCCAGGCGAAGGCGGCGGCTTCCACCCATTGCGGGGCGAGGTGCAGATCGTCGGTGGTGGCCACCTGAACGCCGGCAAGCTGCTGCCGCAACTCGGCCATCACAACCGGATTGCAGGTGCCGCCGCCGCAGACAAACATTTCGCGTGCCGCCGGCGCGTGTCGGCGCACGGCTTCGGCAATGCTGCGGGCGGTAAAGGCATTCAGGGTGCGCATGATGTCGGCCGGCCGATATTCGGCTTTCAGGTAGCCTTGCAGCCAAGAAAAAGAAAACAGCTCGCGGCCGGTGCTTTTGGGCGCGGGGCGTTGGAAATAGGGGTGGGCCAACCATGCGGCCAGCAAGGGCTCGATGATGCGGCCGCCGGCGGCCAGTGCGCCGTCGCGGTCGTAAGGCTGTTGGCGGTAGTGCTGCATATAGGCGTCGGCCAGCATATTGCCGGGGCCGGTGTCGAAGCCGCCGGCGGGGCGGCCGTCGGGCGGCAGAATGCTGATGTTGGCGATGCCGCCGATGTTGAGCAGCACGCGCTCGTGCTGCGGATGGCCGAACACGGCTTGATGGAAGGCGGGCACGAGGGGGGCGCCTTGGCCGCCGCCGGCCAGGTCGCGGCTGCGGAAGTCGCCGATGCAGTCGATGCCGGTCAGCTCGGCCAGAAGCGGCAGGTCGATGAGTTGGACGGTGTAGCCGTGTTCGGGCGCGTGGCGCACGGTTTGGCCGTGGGCGCCGAGCGCGGTGATGTCGGCGGCGGCCAACCCTTCCTGTGTCAGCAGGCCGTTGACCGCTTGGGCATACAGGCGGGCAACGGTTTGGGCGAGCAGGGCGGCGCGGTGCAGTTCGTCGCCGCCGCTGTCCTGTAGGGCCAGCAGCTGTTGGCGGAGCGGATCAGGGTAGGGCACGAAGAAATGGGCGCGGGCGGCCTGCCAGCGGGTGCCGTCGATGTCGGCCAAAACGGCGTCGATGCCGTCCATGCTGGTGCCCGACATCAGGCCGATATAGCGTTGGCTCATGGCTGGGGGAAGCGGTGTGGAGAAGGGGCGATTATAGCGGAAGCACTTATTTTCGGCTTGCCGTATTCTGCAAAGAAGGTGCCGCCGCTATAATGCGGCCTGACGATGCCGCGCCGCCGCAGGCTACCTGAAAACCGGCCGGCCGATAAAGAAACAGTACAAATTGAAAGATAAACGATGACTCAAGCAGAAACCTGGTCGGGCCGCTTTAACGAGCCCGTGGCCGAGCTGGTGAAACAATACACCGGCTCGATTGATTTCGACTGCCGCCTGGCGCCGTGGGATATTCAAGGCTCGCTGGCGCACGCGCAGATGCTGTGCGAAGCCGGCGTGCTCTCTGCCGACGATTTGGCCGCCATTCGCCAGGGCATGGCCGAGATTCTGGCCGACATCGAAGCCGGCCGTCTCGAATGGTCGCTGGACTTGGAAGACGTACACATGAACATCGAGCGGCGGCTCACCGACAAAATCGGCGATGCCGGCAAGCGCCTGCACACCGGCCGCAGCCGCAACGACCAGGTGGCCACCGACATCCGCCTGTGGCTGCGTGACGAAATCAGCCGCATCCGCAGCCTGATTCAGGCCCTGCAAAGCGCGCTGTTGGACTTGGCCGAGGCGCACGCCGAGGTGGTGATGCCCGGCTTTACCCACCTTCAGGTCGCCCAACCGGTGAGCTTCGGCCACCACATGCTCGCCTATGTGGAAATGCTGGGCCGCGACGACGAACGCATGGCCGATTGTCGCCGCCGCGTCAACCGCATGCCCTTGGGCGCCGCCGCCCTGGCCGGCACCACCTTCCCGATTCAGCGCGAAACCACCGCCCGCCTGCTCGGCTTCGAAGGCATCTGCCAAAACTCGCTCGATGCCGTGTCCGACCGCGATTTCGCCATCGAATTCACCGCCGCCGCCAGCCTGCTGATGATCCACTTGAGCCGCCTCTCCGAAGAGCTGATTCTGTGGATGAGCCCGCGCTTCGGCTTTATCGACATTGCCGACCGTTTCTGCACCGGCTCCAGCATCATGCCGCAAAAGAAAAACCCCGACGTGCCCGAGTTGGTGCGCGGCAAGTCCGGCCGCGTGATCGGCCATTTGATGGGCCTGATCACCCTGATGAAATCGCAGCCCCTGGCCTACAACAAAGACAATCAGGAAGACAAAGAGCCGCTGTTCGACACCGTGGATACCCTGGTGGATACCCTGCGCATCTATGCCGACATGATGCGCGGCGTTACCGTGAAGCCCGACAATATGCGCGCCGCCGTTTTGCAGGGCTTTGCCACCGCCACCGATTTGGCCGACTACTTGGTGAAAAAAGGCCTGCCGTTCCGCGACAGCCACGAAGTGGTGGCGCTGGCGGTGCGCCATGCCGACGGCCAAGGCGTGGATTTGAGCGATTTGCCGCTGGCCGTCTTGCAAGGCTTTAGCGGCTTAATCGGCGAAGACGTGTACCAAGTGCTGACCCCCGAAGGCAGCCTGAACGCCCGCAACCACCTCGGCGGCACCGCGCCCGAGCAGGTGCGCGCCCAAGCGGCGCGTTGGCGGAAAGCCTTGCAGGCGGCGGATTGATTCAATAGCTGAAACAGTTTCAGGTAGCCTGAGACCTTTGCAAAACCCCCATCTGCGGCGCATTTCTGCGTTGTGCGCTGCTCGCTCGCTTGCCTATCGTGTGATATGTCTTCACTCGCTGCGCTGCTACGCCTTGAACTGCATCCACATCTGAGGGTTTTGCAAAGGTCTCAGCCCCTGCGTTTTGCTCGGGCTACCTGAAAACCATATGGCTGATCTGTTTCAAATAAAGGGTTTCCATAAACGGCAGTCGGCGCGGCCAAGTGTTGCGGGCTGCCAGCAGAAAGTGGTGTTGATGCCGCGATACATCGATTCAGTCAGGTCAAGCCATCATTTTTTCGGTCGCAAACAGTAGAGTCCGAGTAAGGCAAACAGCCCGCTCCATGCGCCGTGCCAACCCGCACGCAGCCACAACAAAGCAAGAACGGCCGCGGTTACCATGGACAACACGCCGAATACGGTGCGCTTCGGCAGGGTTTCATTGCCTATCTGGAACAGCCGTCCGTCGTCACGGTTTATCCAGGCACGCAGACGCGAGCAAAATGATTTCAACATCATAATTTTGGGTGAAGGTGGCTGACCATGTACGGCATTATACCGATTGGCTCCGGCGATCAAGCCCGGTTTTGCCGCCGGCCAAGCTTTGCATCTAAACCGCTTTTCAGGTAGCCTTGTGCCGCTTTTTGCATTTTTTGATTGTTTACGGATTGGAAAAGGAAAAACCTTGATTACCGTCAATACCTTGCGTCGGATGAAGGCCGAGGGCGAAAAAATCGCGATGCTCACTTGCTACGAGGCCAGTTTTGCCGCTTTGATGAACGAAGCGGGCGTGGACATGCTGTTGGTGGGCGATTCGCTGGGCATGGCCGTGCAGGGACAGGCCTCCACGCTGCCGGTGTCGCTGGCCGATATGTGTTACCACACGGCGGCGGTGTCGCGCGGTAACCGTGAGGCCATGATTGTGGCCGATTTGCCGTTTGGCGCGTATCAGCAGAGCAAGGAGCAGGCGTTTGCCGCTTCCGCCGAGCTGATGGCGGCCGGCGCGCATATGGTGAAGCTGGAGGGCGGGGCGTTTATGGCCGAAACCACGCGCTTTCTGCAACAACGCGGGATTCCGGTGTGCGCCCACATCGGGCTGACGCCGCAGTCGGTGAATGCGTTTGGCGGTTATCGGGTGCAGGGCAAAGGCGATGCGGCGGCCGAGGCGCTGTTGGCCGATGCCAAGGCGCATGAGGAAGCGGGCGCGGATGTGGTGCTGATGGAGTGCGTGCCGGCGTCTTTGGGCAAACGGGTCACGGAAAGCCTGTCTTGCCCCACCATCGGCATCGGCGCGGGAGTGGATTGCGACGGGCAAGTGCTGGTGATGCACGATATGCTGGGCGTTTTCCCGGGCAAAACCGCCAAATTCGTGCGCAATTTTATGCAGGGGCAGAGCAGCATTCAGGCGGCTGTGACGGCTTATGTGGCGGCGGTAAAAGACAAAAGTTTCCCGGCTGCCGAACATACTTTTGCCGGCTGAGGCTAGCTGAAAGCCTGAATACCGCGCCAAGCCGCGGTTTCGCTGCTTGTTGATTCAACTGTTTTTGGGCGTGCCGCCGATGCCGGGCGGTGCGCTCAAATTGATTGTCTGCCGGACGATAAGGACGTTTTATGCAAAGCCTGTTGACGCTGCTGGCCATTTTGACGCCGCTGTTTGTCGGTTTTTTTATCCGCTTGCCCAAGCCGTGGTTGCGGGCGGTGGACCGGATTTTGGCGGTATTGGTGTATCTGATTTTGTTGCTGATCGGCATTTCGCTGTCGCAGGTGGGCAATTTGGGGCAGCAGCTGGGCGGTATTGCGGTGTCGGTGCTGCTGCTGTTTGCTTGCACCATGGGCCTGAATCTGTTGGTGCTGTGTGCGTTCGACCATTTCCGCCCGTGGCAGCGCTCTTTGGCGGCGGAGGAGAAAAAACAGCGCATCAGCATCGGCGGCAGCATCAAGCAGATTGCCTGTGTGGCGGCGGGTTTCGCTTTGGGCTGGCTGCTGCCGCCTGCTTGGCTGCCGCCGGAATCCACCGGCACGTATGCCTTGATGCTGCTGGTGTTTTTGGTGGGTTTGCAGTTGCGCGGCAGCGGCATTACCTTGCGCCAGATTCTGCTCAATAAGCGCGGCGTTCAGGTAGCCCTGTGGTTTACCGCGTCTTGCCTGGCCGGCGGGCTGCTGTTTGCCGCCCTGATGCCGGAGGTGTCGTGGAGCAAAGGTTTGGCGCTGGCCTCGGGCTTCGGCTGGTATTCGCTGTCCGGCATCATGATGACGGAGGCTTACGGCCCGGTGTGGGGCAGCGTGGCGCTGATCAACGATTTGTCGCGCGAGTTTTTTGCGCTGGTGTTTATTCCGATGATCATGCCGCGTTTTCCCGGCGCGGCGGTGGGCAGCGGCGGCGCCACCAGCTTGGATTTCACCTTGCCGGTGATCCGTTCGTCCGGCGGCCTGGAAGTGGTGCCGATGGCGATCAGCTTCGGTTTTATCGCCAATGTGTTGCCGCCTGTGCTGATGGTGGTGTTTTCGGCTTGGCATTTTTAAGCGGCTGAGGCCGTTGCCGAGCTTGGCTAACGGCAAAGCAGCGTTTCAGGTAGCCTGAGACCTTTGCAAAACCCCCATCTGCGGCGCATTTCTGCGTTGAGCGCTGCTCGCTCACTTGCCTATCTATATGATATATCTGCGTTCGCTGCGCTGCTACGCCTTGAACTGCATCCACATCTGGGGGTTTTGCAAAGGTCTCAGCCTGACACGCTGCTTTGCCGTTTCTGTGCCGGCTTGCCCTACCCAGCGGTCGTTTTCTTATTTACAATCACGCCCTTCTTCATCGGTTTCCGCCCCGTCCGCTCACGCTTAGAAAGGAATGCCATGTACCGGCAGGCCGGCAGGATCAGCAGCCGCATCGGCAAAACCCTGTCCCGAAAAATCAAACAAACCAAACGCCTGTCGCGCAAAACGGCGGCTTTCGCCCTGTTGCTGGCGGGAGCGGCGCTGGTGGCTTTGGTGTCGCTGGGTTTTGCCCGTTTGGCCGATTATGCGCTGGAGTTGAACCAAGAGTGGACACGGGCCTACCCTTGGGCGGCCGTGGTGGTGCTGCCGGCGGCGATGATGCTGTTGGTGTGGTTTACCCGCCGCTATGCGCCCTATACCGCGGGCAGCGGCATTCCGCAGGTGTTGGCGGCGCTATCGCTGCCGCACGGCGCGGAGAAAAACCGCTTGGTGGCACTTGGGCAGACGCTATTGAAAATTCCGCTCACCTTTCTCGGCATGCTGGCCGGCGCGTCCATCGGCCGGGAAGGGCCGTCGGTACAGGTGGGTGCGGCGGTGATGGCCGCGTGGGGCGGCTGGTGCCGCAAACACGATTTGGCGTTTAAAAACCTGCGCGAAAACGATTTGCTGGCCGCCGGCGCGGCCGGCGGTTTGGCGGCGGCCTTTAATGCGCCGCTGGCCGGGGTGGTGTTTGCCATTGAGGAGCTGGGCCGTGCGGTGGCTTTGCGCTGGGAGCGGCAGATTTTTATCGGCGTGCTGGCGGCCGGTTTTATTTTGGTGGCGATTGAGGGCAACAACACTTATTTCAAAGGTTTCCACGGCCGCGAGCTGGCCAGCAATATGCTGGAATGGGTGTTGGTGTGTGCGGCGGTGTGCGGAGTGGCCGGCGGTTTGTTTGCCCGCTTTTTGAGCAAAGGAGCGGATTGGCTGGCGCCGCGCGGCTGGCGCAGCTGGATGCGCCGGCATCCGGTGTGGCTGGCCGGGGTGTTCGGTTTGCTGCTGGCGGCCTTGGGTTTGCTGACGCAGGGCGAAACCTACGGCACGGGCTACGAAGCCGCGGCGGCGGCGTTGCGCGGCAATACCGATGCCGCTTTGGGCGCGGCCGGCAGCAAATGGGCGGCCACGGTGATTTCTTATTGGGCCGGCATTCCCGGCGGCATTTTCACGCCCTCGCTCACCATCGGCGCGCTGATCGGCGTGCATGTATCGCAGCTGAGCGGTTTGGCTGCGCCGGCCGGGGTGTTGGCTTTGCTGTGCATGGCGGCTTTTTTGGCGGCGGCCACCCAGTCGCCGCTCACCGCCAGCGTGGTGGTGATGGAGATGACCGGCAGCCAGTCTTTATTGTTTTGGATGCTGATTGCCTCGATTGCCGCTTCGGTGATTTCGCGCCAGTTTTGCCCGCAACCGTTTTATCATTTTGCCGCCGCCCGTTTCCGCCAGCGAGTGCGCGAAGAAGTGCAGGCCGGCAAAGCCGAATCCGGTTTCAGGTAGCCTCAGGCTACCTGAAAGCTTGCTGTTTGATTTTACTTTTTTGATTCAGGAGTTTTCCGATGGCTGTCAACCTTACCCCGCCTGATGAGGGCAATCTGCACCCGATTGACGGCGTGCAGCTGTCTGTTGCCCAGGCCGGCATCAAAAAGCCGGGCCGCGACGATCTGACCCTGATGCTGCTGGCGCCCGGCTGCCGCATCGGCGCCGTGTTCACCCGCAACCGCTTTTGTGCCGCGCCGGTTCAGGTAGCCCGCAGCCATCTGGCTTCGGGCAGCGAAATCCGCGCCTTGGTGGTGAACACCGGCAATGCCAACGCGGGCACCGGCCAAGGCGGCCGCGATGCCGCGCAGGCGGTGTGCCGTGCCGTGGCGGCGCAAAACGGCTGCCAAACCGAACAGGTGCTGCCGTTTTCCACCGGCGTGATTTTGGAGCCGCTGCCCACCGATAAAATTTTGGCGGCCCTGCCCGAGCTCGCCCCCGCGGCTTGGTCGCGTGCCGCCGGCGCCATCATGACTACCGACACCGTGCCCAAGGCCGCCAGCCGCCAATTCAGCGTGGACGGCCACACAGTAAGCGTCACTGGCATTGCCAAAGGCTCGGGCATGATTCATCCCAATATGGCCACCATGCTCGGCTTTGTGTTTACCGATGCCGCGGTGGAGGCCGGCCTGCTGCAAGCGATGACCGCACGCGCCTGCGACGACAGCTTCAACGCCATCACGGTGGACGGCGACACCAGTACCAACGACAGCTTTATTGTGGCCGCCACCGGCCGCAGCAGCCTGCCCGAAATCACCGATGCCGCCAGCCCGGCCGCCCAAGCCCTACAAACCGCGCTCAACGAAGTGGCTTTGGAGTTGGCGCAGGCGATTGTGCGCGATGGCGAGGGGGCTACTAAGTTCATCACCGTGGATGTGCAAAATGCCGGCAGCCGCGAAGAAGCGCGTGCCGTCGGCTATGCGGTGGCCAAGTCGCCGCTGGTAAAAACCGCCTTTTACGCCTCCGACCCCAACCTCGGCCGCATCCTGGCCGCCATCGGCTACGCCGGCATAGCCGATTTGGATACCGACCGCATCCGCGTGTATCTAGGCGAGGTATTGGTGGCCGAACACGGCGGCCGCGCGGCCAGCTATCGCGAGGAAGACGGGCAGGCGGTGATGAACGAAAGCGACATCACCATCACCATCGACCTACAGCGCGGCCAGGTAAACAGCAAAATCTATACCTGCGATTTGTCGAAAGAGTATGTGGCCATCAATGCGGATTACCGCAGTTGAGGCATTCACAAGCTTGCTGGCTCGGCGGCGGATGTCACGCCGCCGTTGCACCCTCTGACGGCACGCTCTAGGCCGAATCGACATTCAACCCACCCACAAGGTAATTGATGCGAGGTAAAGGAAAGCCAGGAAGAGACCTTTGCAAAACCCTCAGATGTAGATGCAATTCAAGGCGTAGCAGCACAGCGAACACAGACGTATCATCTAGATAGGCAAGCGAGCGAGCAGTACCCATAGGGCATAAACGCACAACGCAGAAATGCGTCGCAGATGGGGGTTGCAAAGGTCTCAGTCTGTGGTTGCGGTAGAAAAGTAGAAAACAGGGTGGATATGCTGATCTCGGTATTCTGCCAAAGTTTGCAGGCAAGATTTGCTTTGCGGATGGATATTGCCGATACCGTCGATACACAATTAATCCGCTTTTTGTTGCAATAACCAATCGTACAAATCTCTTTTGTGCGTGCCGCTGATTTCGGCGGCCAGGGCGGCGGCCTTTTTGGGTGGCAGTTCGGCGGCCAGCAGCTGCATGACGTGCTTGGCCTGCGGCGTGAGCGCCTGTTCGGTGCGCTCAAGCGGCGGGTGTAGCACCAACACCATTTCGCCGCGGCTTTGGTTGGCATCGGCGGCTACTTGCGCCTGCACATCGGCCACGCTGCCGCTGAGGAAGGTTTCGAAAGTTTTGCTGATTTCGCGGCCGAGCACCAGTTGGCGCTCCGGAAAAGCGGCGGCCATCTCGGCCAAAGTGGCTTCGATGCGGTGCGGCGTTTCAAACATGACCACGGCATAGGGTACTTCCCGCCATTCGGCCAAGCGCCGCTGGCGCTCGCTGCTTTTGGGCGGCAGAAAACCGGCAAAATAGAAATCCGGCCGGGTCACGCCGGCCACGCTGAGGGCGGCCATCACTGCGCTGGCACCGGCCACCGGCACGGCGGGAAAACCTGCTGCGCGTACCCCCTGCACCAGCTTTGCGCCCGGATCGCACACCGCCGGCGTGCCGGCATCGGAAATCTGCGCCACCACCAGCCCTTCAGCCAGCGCGGCGATCACCCGTTCCGTCATCTGCCGCTCGTTGTGTTCGCGCACGCTCAGCAGCTTGGCCTGAATGCCGTAGGCGCCCAAGAGCTGTTGGCTGACGCGCGTGTCTTCTGCACAGATGAGGTCTGCCCGCCGCAACACCGCCAGTGCGCGCAGGCTGATGTCGGCCAGATTGCCGATGGGGGTGGCGGTCACATACAGGGTGCCGGGCGCGATTTGGCCGGCCGCCTTATCCAGAATTTTTTGCCACATGGTTTTGCAGAATGGTGAAAACGGTGCGGACTATATCACGAAAGGAGGGCTGATGCGGCTCAACCATCCCCGTGCGCAAGCAGCGGAAGAAGCGGCTTGCGGCTACCTGAAACGCTGCGGCTGCCGCATTCTGGCGCGCAACTGGCATTGCCGCTACGGCGAGATCGACATCATCGCGCAGGAAGGGCAGACGGTGCTGTTTGTCGAAGTGCGGCAGCGCAGCGGCCAAGCCTTTGGCGGGGCAGCGGCCAGCATCACGCCGGCCAAGCTGGCCAAACTGTCGCGCAGCGCAGAAGCCTGGCTGCAACAGCACGCGCCGCATGCCGATTGCCGCTTGGACGCGGTGCTGTTAGACGGCTGTGGCCCGCCGCAATGGCTGAAAAACATCGGCGCCTGAGCGGGTGCCATGCGCAAGAATCGGCAAAATCGGGCGAGGCAAGCTTGCTGATGACACGCTTCAAGGCAAAAAGCTTTATAATTCCGCCCTTTTCGTCCCTTTAAAATCTTCCCCGCCGCACGATGACAGACAAACTCCCGCCCGACGCCCTGATCGAAGCCGCGCTGCTGACTCAGGCCGAGCCGCTCGGCGAAAAAGCTATGCGCGAATTGTGCGAGCCGCCGCTGTCGGCTGACAAATTGATCGACGTATTGGCCGTGTTGAAAACCCGCTGGCAAAGCCGCGCCTTAGAATTGGTGCATACCCATGAAGGTTGGCGTTTTCAGGTAGCCCCTGCCGCATTTGAGCGTTTGGGCAGTCTGCAGGAGCAGCGCACGCCGCGCTATTCGCGGGCGGTAATGGAAACCTTGGCCATTATTGCTTATCAGCAGCCGGTTACCCGCGGCGACATCGAAGCCATCCGCGGGGTGGCGGTGTCGCAAAACGTGATGCAGACCCTGCAAGAGCGCGGTTGGATCGAAGTCATCGGCCACCGCGATTCCATCGGCCGGCCGGCTTTGTGGGCCACCACTGCGGTGTTTCTCAGCGATTTGCGTTTGGAAAGCCTCAACGAGCTGCCGCCCTTAACCGAATTGGGCGAATTGGTGTTGCCTGAACTGGCCGAACTGCCTGCGGGAGAAGCAGAAAAAGAGACGGAAGAGAGCGTATCCGATGCCGGCCCAGAGGCTACCTGAAAACCGTTTGGGCCGAAAAATCAGTTTGATGTCGGCTGCGGGCGGGCGTTGCATCAAAAACCCGCCCGCAGCCGCTTTTTATCCTGCCGCATAAAGCCGCAGAAGAACCGTTGATCACGAGTTAGGAGTTCCACCATGAAAAAAACGTCCCCCACCAGCAAGCGCGAATGGCGCGACGGCGGCCGCAGCAAGCCGGCCGGCCGGCCGGCGGCCAAGAAAAACCTTTCAGGTAGCCCGAAAGGCAAACCTGCGCGCCAAGCCGCACAGCAAGAAGCCGCGCCGGCGCCGAAAACCCGGGTGGCCAAGGCGAAAAAGCTGGTGGTGCGCAATCCGAACCAAAAAATCATGGAGCGCGCCCGCGATTTGAAAGAGCAGCGCAGCAATTTGGACAGCATCGAGCCGGTGCGTCTGCAAAAAGCGCTGGCGGCTTCCGGCGTCGGCTCGCGCCGCGAGATGGAGGCTTGGATCGAGCAGGGTTTGGTGACGGTAAACGGCAAAACCGCCCAATTGGGCGACAAAGTATCGCCCGAAGACCAAGTGGTGGTGAAAGGCAATGTGATCAAACTGAAATGGCCCGACCGCCTGCCGCGCATCATTCTCTATTACAAGCAGGAAGGCGAGATTGTGTCGCGCGACGACCCGCAGGGGCGCGTGAGCGTGTTCGACCGTCTGCCACAGGCCGCGAGCAGCCGCTGGGTGGCCATCGGCCGTTTGGACATCAATACCAGCGGCCTCTTGATTCTCACCACTTCCGGCGAGTTGGTAAACCGCTTCGCCCACCCCAGCTTCGAGGTGGAGCGCGAATATGCGGTGCGCGTGCTCGGCGAATTGAGCGTGGAGCAGATGCGCATGCTGACCGGCGAGGGCGTGATGTTGGACGACGGTTTGGCGGTGCTTGAGCGCATTCAGGAGCAGGGCGGCGAAGGTGCGAACAAGTGGTACAACGTGGTCATCAAAGAGGGCCGCAACCGCGAAGTGCGCCGCATCTTCGAGAGCCAGGGTCTTACCGTGAGCCGCTTGGTGCGCGTGGGTTTCGGCCCGATCGGCCTGCCCAACCGCCTGAAGCGCGGCCAGTTTTACGAGCTCAATCCGGCGGAAGTGGCCGGCGTGATGCGTTGGGCCGATATGCGTTTGCCGGGCGACAAACGGCGCCGTTGAACGGTGCGGTTTAATGGGTGTAGCCGTCTATCTTTCAGGTAGCCTAACCATTTTGTAAATTAGACATATTGTCTATAAATTTACTCTTTTTCTGATATGGGGCGAGCTGCTTAGCGATTTTTAGACAAAACAGCTTGCCCTTTGTCTAAAGCGCAAGCATAATAGCCGCCGTTTTCCCGTTTCACACGACGATTGTTTAGAAGAAACACAACCATGAGCGCACAAACCCTTTACGACAAACTCTGGAACAGCCATGTGGTCCGCGAAGAAGAAGACGGCACCGTATTGCTGTATATCGACCGCCATCTGGTGCACGAAGTCACCAGCCCGCAGGCCTTTGAGGGCCTGAAAATGGCCGGGCGCAAGCTGTGGCGGGTGGACAGCGTGGTGTCCACCGCCGACCACAACACCCCCACCGACCATTGGGACGAAGGCATCAAAGACCCGATTTCCAAGCTGCAGGTGGACACCTTAGACGCCAACATCAAAGAATTCGGCGCCCTAGCGTACTTCCCGTTTAAAGACAAGGGGCAAGGCATTGTGCATGTGATGGGGCCGGAGCAAGGTGCCACCCTGCCGGGCATGACCGTGGTGTGCGGCGACTCGCACACCTCCACCCACGGCGCGTTCGGCGCCTTGGCGCACGGCATCGGTACTTCCGAAGTGGAACATGTGATGGCCACCCAGTGTATCACCGCCAAAAAGTCCCAATCCATGCTGATCGAGGTTTCAGGTAGCCTCAAGCCCGGCATCACCGCCAAAGACGTGGCGTTATACATCATCGGCCAAATCGGCACTGCCGGCGGCACCGGCTACGCCATCGAGTTTGGCGGCGAGGCCATTCGGAGCCTGTCGATGGAAGGGCGCATGACGCTGTGCAATATGGCCATCGAAGCCGGTGCCCGCTCCGGCATGGTGGCGGTGGACGACAAAACCATTGATTATGTGAAAGACAAACCCTTCGCCCCCAAAGGCGAACAATGGGAGGCCGCCGTGGCCTACTGGCGTACCTTGGTGTCCGATCCCGGCGCCGAATTCGATAAAGTGGTGCGCCTCAAAGGCGAAGACATCGAACCGCAGGTGACCTGGGGCACATCGCCGGAGATGGTGCTGGACGTCAACGGCAAGGTGCCGAATCCGGCCTTGGAAAGCGATCCGGTGAAACGCGAAGGCATGGAGCGCGCCCTGAAATACATGGGCTTGAGCGCCGACACGCCGGTGCAGGACATTGCCGTGGACGTGGTGTTTATCGGCTCCTGCACCAACAGCCGCATCGAAGATTTGCGCGAAGCCGCCGCCGTGGCGAAAGGCCGCAAAAAAGCCGCCAATGTCAACCGCGTGCTGGTGGTGCCCGGCTCCGGTCTGGTGAAAGCGCAAGCGGAACAAGAAGGCCTGGACAAAATCTTTACCGAAGCCGGTTTCGAATGGCGCGAGCCGGGCTGCTCCATGTGCTTGGCCATGAACGCCGACCGCCTCGCCCCGCAGGAGCGCTGTGCCTCCACGTCCAACCGCAACTTCGAGGGCCGGCAAGGCAATGGCGGCCGCACCCATTTGGTGAGCCCGGCCATGGCCGCCGCCGCCGCCGTGGCCGGCCACTTTACCGACGTGCGCACCTTGATGTGATTGGCCGCCGGTCGGAATGACCGGAGCGGTTTTCAGTTAGCCCGATGTGGCGGGCAGACCGTAAAGTTCCGCTAAATGGGTCCGACTCCCTGCCGTTTTCAACGATAATGGGCGGCGCATGATGGTTGTCATGTGTTGTTTAAGTTGATACGACCGAAAGGAGTCAAGATGAAAAAATATCTGATGTTTGTTGCCGCCGCTTTCGCTTTGGCCGCCTGTTCCAGCACTTGGCACGGCGTGAAAGAAGACACTTCGCGCAATGTGGAGAAAACCGGCGATGCGGTTAAAGCCGGCGGCCGTGCCGTGGGCCAAGGCCTGAGCAATACCGGCGACAAACTGCAGGAAGTCAGCCAATAAACTTTGTATGAGGCCGTTCGGTCTGGTGCGCGGAGCGCCCCGAACGGCTTCCTCGATTCAGCGGCTGTCTTATTTCAGGCAGCCTTTTTTCCATTTTTCCCGCAACCATACAACCACTATGAAAGCTTTCACTACTCTCAACGGCCTGGTGGCGCCGCTCGACCGCGCCAATGTGGACACCGACGCCATCATTCCCAAGCAGTTTCTGAAATCGATCAAACGCGCCGGCTTCGGCCCGAACGCTTTTGACGAATGGCGCTATCTAGATCACGGCGAGCCGGGCATGGACAATAGCAAACGCCCGCTGAATCCCGATTTTTCGCTTAACCAGCCGCGCTACCAAGGTGCGCAAATCCTGCTCACCCGCAAAAATTTCGGCTGCGGCTCCTCGCGCGAACACGCGCCGTGGGCCTTGGACGATTACGGTTTCCGCGCCGTGATTGCGCCTTCTTTCGCCGATATTTTCTTCAACAACTGCTATAAAAACGGCCTGCTGCCCATTGTTTTGAGCGAAGAAACCGTCGAACAGCTCTTCCGTGAAACCGAAGCCCAAGAAGGCTACCGCCTACAAGTGGATTTGGCGCAGCAAACCGTGACCACGCCTAGCGGCGAATCCTTCCCCTTCGACATCACCGAGCACCGCAAACACTGCCTGCTCAACGGCTTGGACGAAATCGGCCTCACCCTGCAGCATGCAGACGAGATCCGGGCCTTCGAGGCAAACCGCCGCCAAAGCCAGCCTTGGCTGTTTCAGGCCTGACAGCCGCACCGGCCCTGCATCACAAAGGCTACCTGAAACTTGGTTTCAGGTAGCCTTTGGCCGGCAATCCATGCCGATTTTCCATTATTCAAAACAATAATTTGTCTATGTACCCCATCCACTATATCGAACCGGTGTTCCGTCCGCCCAGCGAGGCGCGTTCGCTGATTTTGCCGGTGACCAACGGCTGCTCGTGGAACCGGTGCACCTTTTGCGAGATGTACACCGCGCCGCAGAAAAAATTCCGCGTGCGCAGCCAAGACGAAATCGAAGCCGATTTGGTGCGCGTGGCCGAGGCCAGGCTGTCGGTGCGGCGCGTGTTTCTGGCCGACGGCGACGCCATGGCGCTGTCGCCGCGCCGCCTGCTGGCGATACTCGAAGCGGTTAAGCGCCATCTGCCGCAGGTCGAGCGCATTTCCGCCTACTGCCTGCCGCGCAACACGCAAAACAAAAGCGCCGACGATTTGGCGGCGCTGGCGGCGGCGGGCCTGAAAATGGTGTATGTGGGCTGCGAATCGGGCGACGACGAAGTATTGCGCTTGGTGAACAAGGGCGAGACTTATGCCTCGTCGCGCGAAGCTTTGCTGAAACTCGGCGCCGCCGGCATCACCCGCTCGGTGATGATCCTCAACGGCCTGGGCGGCACCCGTTTGAGCGAGCAGCATGCGCTGAACTCGGCCCGTTTGATGAATGATACCCAGCCCGAGTACCTCTCCACCTTGGTGGTGTCCTTTCCCATGGGCGAAGCGCGCTTGCGCAGCGGCTACCCCGATTTCGAACTGCCGGATACCGTGGGGCTGATGAAAGAAATGGCGCTGTTTTTGTCGCAACTACAACTGCACAATACCGTGTTCCGCAGCGACCACGCTTCCAATTATTTGGTGCTCAAAGGCCGGCTCAACCGCGACAAAGAAGCCCTGCTGGCCCAAGTACACGCCGCCATCGCCGCACCCGAACAGGCCGGTTTGCGGCCGGAATGGCTGCGGGGATTGTAAGCTTTTAGGCCGGTGTTTGAAGCGCAAGACAGGCTACCTGAAAATTTTCAGGTAGCCTGTTATTTGTGTAACGCCGATTAGGCGGCAATGTTTTGATTACGCAGCAGGCAGATGAGTTTGGCGATGCGGGCCTTCATTTCTCGGCGGTCTACGATTTGGTCGATGGCGCCTTTTTCCAGCAGAAACTCGGCGCGCTGGAAGCCTTCGGGTAATGTTTCGCGCACGGTCTGCTCGATCACGCGCGGGCCGGCAAAACCGATCAGAGCATTGGGTTCGGCCAGCACCACGTCGCCAAGGAAGGCAAAGCTGGCGGAGACGCCGCCCATGGTGGGATCGGTGAGCACGGAGATAAAGGGCAGCTGCTTGTCGGCCAAAAGGTGTAAGGCGGCGCTGGTTTTGCTCATCTGCATCAGTGAGTTGAGGCCTTCTTGCATGCGGGCGCCGCCGGATGCGGCCACGCAGATGAAGGCGGCGTTGTTATCTGCCGCTGCGCGCACGCCTCGCACGAAGCGCTCGCCCACTACCGAGCCCATCGAGCCGCCGATAAAGCGGAATTCGAAGGCGGCCACCACGGCGGCTTGACCGTGGATTTCGCCTTTCATGACCACCAAGGCATCGTCTTCGCCGGTGTCTTTGCGGGCGGCGCTCAGGCGGTCGGGGTATTTTTTGCTGTCTTTAAATTTCAGGATGTCGCTGGGTTTGACGCCGGCGCCGATTTCTTCACGGCCGTGTTCGTCGAGCAGCAGGTTGAGGCGTTCGCGTGCGCTCAGCGGGGTATGGTGGCTGCATTTGGGGCACACTTGGTGGTTTTGCTGCAGGTCGGTGGCGTAGAGCACTTCGCCGCAGGCGGGGCATTTACGCCACAGGCCTTCGGGAATGCCGGATTTGCCGTTGTCGTCGCGTTTGATTTTCGGGGGGAGGATTTTATCTAGCCAACTCATGGCTTGCTCCTTAAGGATGCGGATGGGTAGGGCACGGCCGTTGCACAGTGTCTGGCCGGGCTGCCTGTTGTGATGGTTTGGGCGTGTTGCCGAGCGCTTCGGCCGTCGCTGATGTTGGCAGCCACAGGCAGCAAGAAACGCCATACGGGCTACCTGAAAGCGGACGCAAAAGCGTTATGATAGTCTGCTTGGGCACTTTACTCAATCTTTGCGTACAGATTGCTTCGGTAAAGATGGGGGGTGGAGGCTGGCCATGATGGCGGTATCGGGGGAGCTTGCTGCCTGCTGCCGCCCCACCGCTGCGCTGCTGTCAGTCATCCGGCGGCGGGCAGGTTTGGAGGCCGTTTTCCAAAATGTCACGGCCCATGGCTTCCACTTCCTGGGTATGGCGCTTGGTGTCGGGCGGAGAATTGTGCGGCACACTCTTGCACGAAAGACGGGCGTAAGCGCGCTTGTTCTGCGGCCGGCTAGGCGCTCGGCGTAGCAGCGCTGCTCTGTCCGTAGGCGGCGAACAGCAATGTCATCAGCGAGGGCAAGGTGATTCGATGTGTCATTCGGCATCTCTTGCGGATGCGCGGGAATCGGCCTTGAGAGGCAGAGCGCCGGCTATGGCGGCCTTCAAACCGTGCACCAAAGCACCGACGGCTGCGGCTTCTCGGCCGGGATGGGTTTCGATTTCTTTGACGATGCGGCTGCCGATGATGACGGCATCGGCCACGGCGGCGATTGGGCGGGCGCTGTCGGCGTCGTTGATGCCGAAGCCCACGCCGATGGGGATATGGATGTGGCGGCGCAGCACGGCCAATTTGGCGGCCACGTCTGCGGTATCCAGTGCGGCGGAGCCGGTAACGCCTTTGAGGGAAACGTAATACACGAAGCCGCCGGCCAGCCGGCCGATTTCGGCCATGCGCGCCTCGCCGGTGGTGGGCGCGACGAGGAAGATGGTGTCGAGGCCTTGGGCGCGCAGTTCGCGGTGAAGCGGGGCGATGGTTTCGATGGGGCTGTCTACGGTGAGCACGCCGTTAACGCCGGCTTCGGCGGCGGCTCGGGCGAAATCGGCATAACCCATTTTGTGGATGGGGTTCAGGTAGCCCATCAGCACCACGGGGGTGTGGCGGTTGCGTTCGCGGAAGCGGGCGGTGAGAGCAAGCACGTCGCGTAGGGACACGCCTTGTGCCAAGGCCCGCTCGGCGGCGCGCTGGATGGTGGGGCCGTCGGCCATCGGGTCGGAGAAGGGAACGCCCAATTCGATGATGTCGGCACCGTTGTCGGCCAGGCTGTGCATCAGCTGCAGGGTGGTGTTCAGATCGGGGTCGCCGGCGGTGATGTAGGTAATCAGTGCTGGGCGGCCGTTGAGTTGTTGGAAGGTGTGTTGGATGGTGGTCATGGGGTGTCCGTGAGTTAGGGCTACCTGAAAAGGGTTTCAGGTAGCCTTTGGTTTGCGTAATGGGGGTGCCGGCTTAAGGCAGGATGGCGTCGGCCGCCCGTTCGATGCCTTGCGAGAGTGATTCGACCATGGCGGGGTAGCCGTCGCCCTGCTGCGGGGTGCGGATGTCGAAGGGGCGGGTGCGGCCGTCCGGCCATTGGGCGTAGCCGCTGACGACGGTGTGGCCGTGGTAGGTGCCTTGGAATTGTTCGATGTAGATTTTCAGCACTTGTGCGCCGTGATGGCGGTTGTGGGGGGCATAGAGGCCGCTGCCGCTGCGGTTGAGGCGGTTGCTGAAGGCGGCGGCGAGGCTGTGCTCCAGCGGGGCGGCCCACAGGTTTTGACGGGCGAAATTGAGCTGCAGGGCGTCGGTTTGATAGACCAATCCGCCTTGGTCGAGGGGGGCGGCTAAGATGATCTGTACGGCGGTGGCGGGGCCGTTGCGGCCGGCAGGCGGGAGATAGGCGCTGTCGGGCAGGGTGTAGTAGTGCGCCGGCGGGGTGGCGGCGCAGGCGGCCAGTAGGGCGGCCAGTAGGGCGGCGGTCAGGCAGGCGGCGAGTAGGGGAGGGCGCGGCATCAGCGGCTTCCTTTCGGGGTGGGATCAACGGTGTCTGAATTGAAAATCAGGGCGTTGGGTTGTTCTTTCAGGGTGTTGAGTATCGGCGAGGCGTCGCGCAGGGTGCGGTCGATCTGGCGCAGGGTGTTTTGCACATCGCCGTAAACGGGCGATTGCGGGGAGATGCCCTGCAGGGTGGTGCGCAGTTCGGCCAAGGTGCGGTTGAGCTCGGCGGGAATCTGCTGGGTTTGCGGTTTGCCGAGCAGTTGGTTGGCTTGGCGCAGGGTGGCTTTCAACTCGGCCAGGCTGCCGTTGAGTTCGCCCACGGTTTTGTCGAGCGGCAGACGGTTGAATTTGTCGAGCAGGGCGGCGAGCTGCTGTTGCAGCTCGCCGAGGCCGCCGCCGCTGCGGCTGGCGATGACGGTGTCGCCGCGGTAGCTGGCGGCGGGTTTGAGGGTGTTGGTGGCGGGGGGAGCGTCGGCGAGTTCCACATACAGGCTGCCGGTGAGCAGATTGTTGCTGGCGAGGGTGGCGGTGAGTCCTCGTTGCAGGGCGCGGTCGATCTGGTCGCGCCAGGCTTCTTGGCTTTGGCTGTCGGCATTGAGTTCGAGACGGGCGGGGTCGATGCGGATGCGTACGGGAATCCAGCCGTTGTCGAACAGGCCGAGGCTGTCGTTGCGCTCGAAATAGGGCACTTCGCTGACGGTGCCGACGGGGATGCCTTTGTATTCGACGGGGGCGTCGACGCTGAGGCCGCGGATGCTGTCTTTGAAGAAGACCACGTAATACAGCGAGCGCGCTTCGGGCAGGTTGTCCACTTCGGCGCGGCTGGGGTAGAGGGTGAACAGGGTGTTGTTGCCGACCGGACTGCCTTTGCCGCCGCCGGCGGGCTCTTCAAAGGCGATGGCGCCGGAAATCAGGGCGGGCAGGGAGGGGGTGTCGATTTTGACGCCGCTGCCGCCGAGTTCGACATTGATGCCGCTTTGCAGCCAGAAGCGGACGTTGTTGCCGATCAGCGCTTCGTTGGGGCTGTGGATGTAGATTTGGTAGGCAACGGTTTTGCTTACCGGGTCGAAATCGGCGCTTTCTACGCTGCCCACGCTGATGTTGCGGTAGGTAACGGGGCTGCCGCTGCTGAGGATTTTGTCGCTGCTGCCTTTGAGGCGCAGGCGCAGGCCGCTTTTGCCGAAGGCCGCTACCGGCGGGAAATCGGCTACCTGAAAAGTGTCTGCGGTTTCTTCGCTTTTGCCGGGCACGAAGGCGATGTAGGAGCCGGACACCAAGGTGCCCAAGCCGGTGATGCCGCCGGAGTCGACACGCGGTTTGACAATCCAAAACTGGGTGTCTTTGCGCATCATGTCTTTGGCGTCGGCATTGAGACGGGCAGTAAGCGCCACGCCTTGGCCGTCGGGGCGCAGGCGGACGTCGGTGATGCGGCCGACGTTGACGTTGAGTACTTTGATGACGGTGTTGTCCACCTCGATGCCGTCGGCATCGGCCAGATGCAGCGTGATCTCGGGGCCGGTTTGGCGCAGGTGCTGCATATACAGCCAGGCGCCAGTGAGCAGGGCGATGAGGGGGATCAGCCACACCATAAAGGAAAAGGTGCTGTTGCGGCGGATGCGGGCTTGGGGAGGTGTGTGGTTCATGTTCGGAAACTCGTGAGGCGGGCGCGGTTTCAGGTAGCCTGTTCAGCGGTCTCGGACGGCGGCTGGGAGGCCGCTTTGGCGGGCTTGTGTGCGTGACGGGCTTTGTCCCACAACAGGCGGGGGTCGAAAAAGTGAGCCGACAGCATGGTCAGCAGCACCACCAGGCAGAAAAAGACCGCGGCTTCGCCGGGCACGACGCGGGCCAGATGGGTGCGGAAAGTGGACATCAGCATCACGATGACGAAAATATCGATCATCGACCAGCGGCCGACGGCTTCGGTGATGCGGTAGAGCGCGGCCAGCTTCTGCGGCGGCATCAGCAGCCGGTAGCGGGCCGACACGATCAACACCGCCATGGCCAGGATTTTCAATACCGGCACCATGATGCTGGCGCTGAAAATGATGGCGGCAATCACGCGGTCGCCTTTGTCCCACATATAAATGATGCCGCTCAAGATGGTGCTGATCTCCACCGCGGTGGGGTTGGAGGATACCATCATCACCATCAGATTGGCCGGGAAGTAGAGAATCACGGCGGCCAGCAGGAAGGCGGTGCTCAAACCGAGGCTGTAAGGGCGGCGGCGGTAGAGCGCAGAGCCGCAGATGCCGCAATGCTCTTCATTTGCCGGCCGGTCGTACAGGCATTTGCTGCAATTGAGCGATTCGCCTTCGATCTGCGGCGGCATCCGCTGGCCGTTGAGGCGGCGGATCTGGTAGTACACCCAATGTTCGGGCACCGATTGGGCGGTGCGGATCAGCAGCACGGAGAGCACGAACATCAGCCAAAAAGCGGGGCCGAAATGCACGGTGGCGATGCTGCTCAATTTGATGTAGGCCACCAGGGCGGAAATAAAAAACACGTCCACCATCATCCAGCCGCGCAGGCGCACCAGCGCACGGGTGGCGGCGAGCAGAAAGGGTAGCGGGCGGTTGAGCAGCAGCGCGCCGTAAACATAAAGACACAGCAGGCAGAAAACCAACGGGGAACCGAAGGTGAGGACAAACATCACTTCGGCCAGAAAGCCGAATTCCTGCACCACCAACACCCGCATCATTTCGGGCAGGGTGAGATAAATGCTGCTGCGCGGCATGGTCAGGTGCATAAACAGCTGGCTAAACACCAAATACAGCACGGTGAGCGAAGCGAGCGCCAGCGCCGGCGGCAGCATAAAGGGGTTGGCTTCCACGCGCGCCAAGGGATGGCCGCAGCGCGGGCAAAACGCGGCTTTGCCCTGCGTGAGCGGCGGAATATCCAAACGCAGGCCGCAGGAGTGGCAGTTGAGCGGGTGCGCGCGCATGGTGGCCCGGGGCAGCGGTCGGTAGCGGCTGCGGATCCAGCGCCGGCGAAGCTTGGCGGTATTCAAAACAGTGAAGGGAGTAGGAAACCGAGCGAAAAACGAAAGCGGATTATAGCGGAAAGTGTGAACCGGGCGTGATTGGGAAAAGTAAAGACGGGTGGGCGGCTGACGGCTTTCAGGTAGCCTGAGACCTTTGCAAAACCCTCAGATGTATTGATTATCCAAAGCCAACAGGCTACCTGAAAGCGCGAATGGCGTTTCAGGTAGCCTGTGGGGGCAAAGGGGCGGATCACACCACCGCTTCTTCTTTTTGCTTGGGCGGCTTGATGATGTTTTCGCGGGTGAGACCGAAGAACAGCAGCAGCGGGCTGGCCACCAGCACCGACGAATAAATGCCGAACACAATGCCGATGGTGAGTGCGATGGCAAAGCCTTCCAGCGCGGGGCCGCCGAACAACAGCATGGCGATCACCATGGCTTCGGTGGAGCCGTGGGTAATGATGGTGCGGCTCATGGTGGCGGTGATGGCATTGTCGATGATGTAGGGAATCGGTTTGCCGCGCATGGCCGGTTTGCGGATGTTTTCGCGGATGCGGTCGAACACCACCACCGATTCGTTTACCGAGTAGCCGAGCACGGCCAAAATGCCGGCCAGCACGGTGAGCGAAAATTCCCATTGGAACAGGGCGAAACAGCCCAGAATCACCACCACGTCGTGCATATTGGCGATGATGGCCGACAGCGCGAAACGCCATTCGAAACGCACCGACAGATAGATGATGATGCCCACCACCACCATCAGCAGCGCCAGCAGGCCGTGGTTGACCAGCTCTTCGCCGACTTGCGGGCCGATGAATTCCACTTTGCGCAGGCTCACATCGGGGTGATCCTGTTTCAGCAGCTCCAATACTTGGTTGGAGAGCTGGGCGGAGCTGACGCCTTCTTTGTTGGGCAGGCGGATCATCAGCTGTTTGTTGGTGCCCAGCGTTTGCACTTGGGCCTCGCCCATTTTCAATTCGGCCAAGCGGCTGCGCACCCGGTTGGGATCGGCGCCTTCGTTTTCATATTGCACTTCGATCACGGTACCGCCGGTAAATTCCACAGAGAAATTCAAGCCTTTGGTAAACAGAAAGAAAACGGCGGCAATAAAGGTGATGAGGGAAATCAGGGTGGTGACTTTCCCGTAGCTCATAAAGGGAATATCGCGTTTGAAACGGAACAGATCCATAAGGGTTTACTCCTTGGCGGCGCGGGGTTGGGGGCGGATGCCGATGGAGAGGCTTTCCAGTTTGCGGCGGCGGCCGTACCACAGATTGGCAAAGGCGCGCGACACCACCACGGAGGAGTACATGGAGGTGAGGATGCCGATACAGTGCACCACGGCGAAGCCGCGTACCGGGCCGGAGCCGAAAATCAAGAGGGCGATGCCGGCAATCAGCGAAGTGATGTTGGAATCCACAATGGTGGCCCAGGCATGGCGGTAGCCCTCGTTGATGGCTTTCTGCGGCGTGGCACCAGCGCGCCATTCTTCGCGGATACGCTCGTTAATCAACACGTTGGAGTCGATGGCCATGCCCAGGGTGAGCGCGATGGCGGCGATGCCGGGCAGGGTGAGGGTGGCCTGCAGCATAGAAAGAATCGCAATCAGAAACAGCAGGTTGGCACTCAGCGCCAGCACGGAGAACACGCCGAACAGGCGGTAGTAGAACACCATAAACAGCGCCACCGCCAAAAAGCCCCACAAGGTGGATTGGAAGCCTTTTTCGATGTTTTCCTTACCCATAGACGGGCCGATGGTGCGCTCTTCGATGATTTCCATTGGAGCGGCCAACGAGCCGGCGCGCAGCAGCAGGGCCACATCGCGCGCTTCGTCCGAACTCATGCTGCCTGAAATCTGCACGCGGCCGCCCGGAATCGGCTCGTTGATGCGCGGGGCGGTGATGATTTCGGCACGGCCTTGGTCGATCAGAATCATGGCGGTGCTGCGGCCGATGTTGTTGCGGGTGATGTCGGCGAAAATGGCGGCGCCGGCGCTGTCCAGATTCAGGTTGACCGAAGGCAGGTTTTGCTCGGTAAAGCCCGGTTGGGCGTCGTTGATGTTGTCGCCGGTCAGCTCTACCTGTTTGCTCACCAGCAACTGGCCGCCGCCCTGCACCGGCAGCAGTTCGTAGCCGGCCGGTACATTGCCGGCAGCGGCCTGCTGGTTGAGTGCGGGGTCGTCGGACACCATGCGCACTTCCAAGGTGGCGGTGCGGCCGATGATGTCTTTCGCTTTGGCGGTATCCTGCACGCCGGGCAGCTGCACCACGATGCGGTCGGGTCCGGCTTGTTGGATCACCGGCTCGGCCACGCCCAATTCATTGACGCGGTTGTGCAGGGTATTGATGTTTTGCTTGACGGCGGCGCTTTGGATGTCGGCCAGCGTCTGCTCGGGCAGGCGCACCACGATGTTGTTGCCTTCCGTGGTCAGTTCGGCATCAGGCGCCTGCTGGCGCAGTTTGGGCAGAGCGGCCTGCAGGGTGGCTTCGTCTTGGAAGGGCACCACCAGTGTCTGACCTTGTTTGCGGATGCTGCCGCTGCGGATTTTGTCTTGGCGCAGCTGGCGGCGGAAATCGCCGGCGATGCGGTCGAGCGTTTTCTCGATGGCGGCTTTCATGTCCACCTGCATGGTGAAGTGCACGCCGCCGCGCAGGTCGAGGCCGAGGAACATGGGGTTAGCGCCCAAACGGCTCATCCATTCGGGCGTGTTGGCAATCAGGTTGAGCGCGATGATGTGGCCGTTGCCCAGTTTGCGCTCGATGGCGTCGCGGGCTTTGCTCTGCTCTTCTTCGTTGGCCAGACGCACCCGCAGGCTGCCGTCGGCGATAAACATGCCTTGATGGCGGATGCCGGCTTCTTCCAACGCTTGGGCCACGGCCTGCTCGGTGGTTTCATTGACCGGCTGCGACTGGCGGCTGCTCGATACCTGCACGGCAGGCGTTTCGCCGTAGAGGTTGGGCAGGGCGTAGAGGCCGGCCACCACGATGGTGAGTGCGATCAGGAGGTATTTCCAAATCGGATAACGGTTCATATGCGTGCTTTCGGAAGCGTTCGGAAACGGAAACGGGCAGCGCAAAGCATGCGCTGCCGCAGGGGCTGCGGAGAGACCCCAATCAGCCTTCGATTTTGACGGTGATGGCTTGGCGGTGGAACTCTACCGGCACGCCGGGGGCGATTTCGAGGGTCACATACTGTTCGCCCACTTTGCTTACTTTGCCGGTCATGCCGGAAGTGGTCATCACTTTATCGCCTTTTTTCAGTTCGGCCAGCATTTGCTGGCGGCGTTTTTCTTCCTGTCTCGGGCGCAGAATCATGAAATAAAACAGCGCCAGCAGGAAGATCCAAGGCAGGGAGCTCAGCAGCAGGCTGGGTTGCTGGGCGGCAGCGGCGCCGTCGGCAAAGGCGAAGGAAATCATGGGAAAAACTCCGTAAAGCGTGAGGGAAAAACGCGCTATTGTAAACGGCATTCGGGGTTTTTCCAACACTTGTGCCGGCGGGCAGGCTGAGACCTTTGCAAAACCCCCAGATGTGGATGCAGTTCAAGGCGTAGCAGCGCAGCGAACGCAGACATATCATCTAGATAGGCAAGTGAGTGAGCAGCGCACAACGCAGAAATGCGCCGCAGATGGGGGTTTTGCAAAGGTCTCAGGTTACCTGAAAGCCGCTGGTGCGCGTTGTGAATGAGCCGTCAGCGCTTGGGGTCGGAAACCCGCCTTAGGCGAACAAACGCTGCAAAACGGCTTCGATTTCGCTGCGTACGGCGGCTTTGTCGCGGTTGCTGTCGATCACGGCATAGCGTTCCGGCGCGGCGGCGGCGCGTTTCAGGTAGCCTTCGCGCACGCGGGTGAAGAAGGCGGCCTGTTCCTGCTCGAAACGGTCTTTTTCGCGGTTTTCTTCGATGCGTTGCATGGAAACGGCCAAGGGCACATCGAGCAGGAAAGTGAGGTCGGGGCGCAGGCTGCCCTGCACCCAGTTTTCCAGGGCGGCCACATCGTCGGCGGGCAGGCCGCGGCCGGCGCCTTGATAGGCGAAGGTGGCGTCGGTGAAGCGGTCGGACACCACGGAAATGCCGTCGTGCAGGGCGGGCAGGATCACGTCTTCCAGATGCTGGGCGCGGGCGGCGAACATCAGCAGGGTTTCGGCGCGCAGACCGATGCGGGTGTCGGGGCTGAGCAGCAGTTGGCGCAGGGCTTCGCCCACGGGCGTGCCGCCGGGCTCGCGGGTGAAGCGGACGGGCAGACCCTGGCGGGCGAACCAGTCGCGGATGACCTTGAGTTGGGTGGTTTTGCCGGCACCGTCGATGCCGTCTAGGGTAATGAATTTGGCGTTCATGGCGAGGTTTTCAGGTAGCCTTTACATGGACATTGACACCGATATCTATACCGGCTTCACCCAAGCCGAAGGATGGGGCTGAAAGCCGATGTGCGGATAATAATCGACGGCCTGCGGAGCGGACAGCAGCACGATCTTGCAGCCAGAGGGCAAGCGGCCGGCGGTGTGGTCCAGCAAGGCGCGGCCGATGCCGGCGCGTTGGTGGCTGTCGGCCACGGCAAGATCGGAGAGGTAGCAGCAGTAGGCAAAGTCGGTAAGCGAGCGGGCGATGCCGACCAATTCCGTTGCGTCCCAGGCGCTTACGGTCAGATCAGCCTGTTCGAGCATGGTGCGCAGCACCGCCAAATCAGTAGGGCGGCGCCCGCCGAGGCTGCAACGTGAGAGTAGGCCGGAAAATTGTTCGGCGCTGACGGGAGCATTGATGCGGTAGTCGATGGGCATGGCGTTTACCTTTCTGACGCGGTGGCCGGCGCAAGCCAAGCCATGGCTTCGATTTTGTGGCCGTCCAAATCGCGTACGAAGCAGCCGTAGTATTCGGCGCCGTAATGCGGGCGCGGGCCGGGGGCGCCGTCGTCTTGTGCGCCGGCCGCCAATGCGGCTCGGTAGAAGGCGTCCACTTCTTCGCGGGTTTCGGCATAAAAGGCGATGTGCACGCCGTTGGCGGTTTCGGCGGCCTCGCCGTTGTGGGGCGCCTGAATCCAAAATTCGGGGTAGGCGCGGCCGTAGGCCACGGCGGGGAATTCGTCGCTGATGTCCATCACCTTACCGATGCCGAGGGTGGCCAGTACGCGGTCGTAAAACGCGACGGCTTCAGCAAAGCGGTTGGTGCCGAGGGAAACGTGGGAGAGAATGCTGGGATTGGCAGACATGGTGTGGCTCCTATTGGTGATGGATCAAGTGAGTTTCAGGTAGCCTGTTCAGGGCGGCTTCGGGCTACCTGAAAAGCTTTTACCGGCTGAGTTTAAGGCTGTTTTTCCTGCTCGGGGGCGTTGGCTGCTTCGGCGTCGGTGTTCAGGTAGCCTCTGAGTACGATGCCTTGGGCGAGCATAAAGACAATCATCAAAATCAGCTGGCCGTAGCTTTTGAAATTGATAAACAGGTTTTTCGAGCTTTCCGAAGTTTCGTCGTAAGCGTAAAGGCCGATCCAGTAGTGCAGGGCGGCCAGGAGCAGGAAGAAGGCGGCCCATACCCAGGTGAGGCGCAGCCAGCCGCGCGGGCTGAGGCGGAAGATGTCTTTGGCCACGGCCTGAATCAGCGGTTTGCCGATGAGGGCGCTGATGCCGAGCGCCAAGGCGAACAGCAGGTTGATGACGGGGGTTTTCCAGCGCAGGTAGAGGTCGTCCTGCAAGAGGATGCTGGCGCCGCAAAACACGATGGTGAGCAGCAGCACCGTCCATTGCTGTTTGGTGAGTTTGCCTTTCTGGCGAGCTAGGTGGACGCCGTACACGGCCAGCGTGCTGACGAGAACGGCGGCGGCGCCGGCAATCAGGCCGAATTTTTTCGAGGCGAAGAAAAAGGCAATCAGGGGCAAAAGGTCGAGCAGGGCGGTCATCTTATTCTTTCTTCAGGATGTAGCGGCGCACGGCGGCATTGTGTTCGGCCAGGGTGTGGCTGAATTGGCTTTTGCCGGTGTTGTCCATGCGGGAAACGAAATACAGGTAGCGCGCCTGGCTGGGTTGGGCGGCGGCTTCGAGCGCGGCGCGGCCGGGCAGGGCGATGGGGGTGGGCGGCAGACCGTGGCGGGTGTAGGTGTTGTAGGGGGTGTCGCGCCGCAGGTCGGCCCGGCGGATGCGGCCCTGATAGGCGTTGCCCATGCCGTAAATCACGGTGGGGTCGGTTTGCAGGCGCATGCCGATGTTGAGGCGGTTGACGAATACGGCGGACACGTCGGCGCGGTCTTCGGGGTGGGCGGTTTCTTTTTCGATGATGCTGGCCATGGTCAGCAGCTCGTAGGGGGTTTCGTAGGGCAGTTTCTCAGCACGGCGGTTCCAGGCGCGGTCGAGCTCGCTCTGCATTTTGGCGTAGGCGCTGCGGTAGATTTGCAGGTCGCTGCTGTCGCTGTCGATTTCGTAGGTGTCGGGGAAAAACAGGCCTTCGGGCAACTTGGATGCGGCGTCGGGGGCGATTTCGGCCAGCAGTTTCTGGTCGCTCCAGCCGGCGGTGTCGTGGCGGATGTCGGCGGTTCGGTTGATGATGCGGCGCATGTGGGCGAAGGTCATGCCTTCGATGATGCGTACGGTTACGGTGTCGGGTTTGCCGTTTTTCAGGTGTTGCAGAATCTGCCAGCTGGAAGCGCGCGGCTGTAGGCGGTAGTTGCCCGGAGTGAGGTGTTTGTGGG
Organism: Neisseria shayeganii 871; assembly: GCF_000226875.1. Taxonomy (GTDB): domain Bacteria; phylum Pseudomonadota; class Gammaproteobacteria; order Burkholderiales; family Neisseriaceae; genus Eikenella; species Eikenella shayeganii. Next base: position 719,496 of record NZ_JH164926.1, on the reverse strand, counting down.
CGCCGTTGAGGTAGGCGCCGAGCAGGAAGACGTAGCGGCTGTAAACGGCGTCTTGTGCGGCCAAGCTGCGCGAAACGCCGGCGATGCCGCTGCCGCGCTCGATTTTAATCCGTTGCGATTGGGTGTCTTTGGGCAGAAACAGCAGCAAGGCAAAGGCCGCTAAGGCTGCGGTCGCCAGTGCGGTAAAAAAATAGACGGCTTTTTTCAACATGTTTGATTGATGCGGATGTGGTGTGTGCGAAAAAGGCGGCAGTATAGCGGAGGGCGCGGCGCAGCGGCTACCTAAAACCCCTCGTCAGCGATGTAAAAAACCGTGTGCGAGACACGCCGGATTTAAGGGATAATGGGCATTCCGTGCCACCGCTTTTTTCTGCTTATGGAATCCATCATCGAACTGCGCCATCTGAAAACCCTGCTGGCTTTGGAAGAAACCGGCAGCGTGTCGCTGGCGGCCAAGCGGGTGTTTCTCACCCAGTCGGCCTTGTCGCACCAGATCCGTGCGCTGGAAAACTATTACGCCACCCCGCTGTTCGAGCGCAAATCGAACCCGGTGCGCTTCACGCCGGCCGGCGAGCGGCTGCTGCAGCTGGCGCGCGAGATTCTGCCGCAGGTGGCCGCCGCCGAGCGCGAGCTGGTGCAGATTGTGGAAGGCGGCGCGGGCGAGCTGCGTTTGGCGGTGGAGTGCCACACTTGTTTCGACTGGCTGATGCCGGCGATGAGCGATTTCCGTCCGCTGTGGCCGCAGGTGGAGCTGGACATTGTGTCGGGTTTTCAGGCCGACCCCGTGGGCCTGCTGCTGCAGCACCGCGCCGACTTGGCAATTGTGTCCGAAGCGCTGCCGCAGGCCGGCATCAGCTATCAGGCGCTGTTTGCCTACGAAATGGTAGGCATTTGCGCCAAAGACCATCCGTTGGCCGATAAAACGGTGTGGCAGGCGGAAGACTTTGCCGACGAAACCCTGATCACCTACCCCGTGCCCGACGATATGCTCGACCTTTTGCGCAAAGTGCTGCTGCCCGCCGGCATCAACCCGCCGCGCCGCCACAGCGAACTGACGATTGCCATCGTGCAGTTGGTGGCCAGCCGGCGAGGCATTGCGGCGCTGCCGTATTGGACGGTGATGCCCTATCTGGAAAAAGGCTATATCGTGGCCCGCCCCATCGGCAGTACGCCGCTCACCAGCGAGCTGTACGCGGCCATGCGCAGCGACGATGCCGACAAAATCTACCTCGACAATTTCTGCCAAATCGTGCGCGACCGCGGCTTTGCCGACCTGCCCGGTTTGAGTGTGTTGGAAATGACTGTTTGACAGCGTGAGACCTTTGCAGAACTCTCATCTGCGGAGCATTTCCGCGTTGTGCGCTGCTCGCTCGCTTGCCTATTTATTTAGCCTATTTATTTAGCCTATTTATTTAGCCTATTTATTTAGCCTATTTATTTATATGATATGTCTGTCCCACAGGGATTTCTGACGTTCACGCTCGCTGCGCTGCTACGCCTTGAACTGCACCCACATCTGGAGGTTTTGCAAAGGTTTCGGACTATGTTTGCTGATTGGGAAATTGCAGTAACTTCGGGCTGTCCGGGTGCATTTGGGTTTTAAAAATACAGGCGCGGCCGCTGTAGAAATCCGGGTTGAACAAATCGATGCCGAAATGGCTGCAATAGCGCTCCACCATTTCAGGCGTCAGGCGGTCTTTGATGCGCCGGGCCTGGTATTGCTCTACTTCTTCGAACGGAAACGGTTCGCCCCATTCTTCGAATTCCCAACGGCTTTCGCGATGGGCTGCAATATAGCGACCTGGAGCCTCATAGTGCCAGCCTGTTTCAGAAACTATTTTTGTAGCTTGAGTACCATCGCCATACATAAATTGAGTTGAACCAGGCTTGACCTTAGGGATATCCCGTACCATAACGACTGATATTTCACGGACACCTAATTCCTTATACAAAAAATATGGATCGGAGTTGAGATCGGTACCTTGTCTACTGTTATCAACATAAACACACCATTGGGATTGTGTTTCGGAAATCATCACTTTCGAACGATCAAGCGGCAGCAGGCTGTTCAATCTCTGCTCCCATGTACCGTCAATATCGATTTTTTGCGTGGGCACTTCGCAATATTTATCCCGCTTACGCTCCCACTGAGCGATAGAGTCAACCAGCTTGTCATAGCGAACTTCCAAAAAAGCCATGATATTGGTGGTGGGAGCATAGCGATACAGGAAGAATTCAGGGTCGCGCATCATGTTTGTCTAAAATCAATGAAGGAGTAGGCCGGTTTGGAAACCGTTTGCTTGAGTCGGAACCGGCATAAAAATAGCTGGGCAACGATATGGGCTACCTGAAAAGAGCGTTCAGGTAGCCTGATGATTATTTGAAGCCGCCAAGCACGCGCTTGGGCTGCATCAACCGGCCAGGGTTTGCTGCAGGATTTCGTCGCTGGCGGGGCTGAACACATTGAGAGCGGCGGCCAGCAGCAGGGTGTCCGCGGCGAGCGTGCTGCCGGGGGCGGCTTGGCGGCAGCTGAGGCTGCAGTCGAACACGCCCATGCCGCCGCTGTCTTGCCAGGAGAGGGCGGTGCGCACGTCGAGCACGGTGCCGACCGGAATGTCGGGCACGCCGAACTGCAGTTTGCGGGTGCCGAGCAGAAAGCCCAGACGCACGGGCTGGCCTTGGTCTAAGGCGCGGGCGCCGGCCCAGGCGCCGATGCCCTGCGCCATGATTTCCATGCCCATCCAGGCGGGCAGGCTTTTGCTGCCGGGCGGGAGCAGCAGGCAGTCGGGGCGCAGGGTGGCGGTGGCGTGCAGGTTGTGGTCGTCGTAAGACAATACTTGGTCGAGCAGCACCATGCGGCCGCTGTGCGGCAGCAGGTCGGCGGGGCGGGTGATGGGGCACTCAGGCATGCTCGGCTCCGATGATCAACACGCTGTTGTTGCCGCCGAAGGCGAAGGAGGAGCTGGCGCCGATGCGGCGGCCGGCCGGCCAGCGGCTGTTGGCCGTGGTGAGGGCGATGGCGGGCAGCTCGGGGTCGGCCTCGCCGTCCCAATATTGGGCGGGCAGGCGGCCTTCGGGATTATGAACGGGGCTGACTATGCCCCACAGCAGGGCGGCTTCCAGCGCGCCGGCCGCGCCTAAGGTGTGGCCGGTAAAGGGCTTGGTGGAGGTGGCGGCGGTGTGCGGGCCGAATACTTCGGCCACGGCGCGGCTTTCCATGCTGTCGTTGTGGCGGGTGGCGGTGCCGTGCAGATTGATCCAGCCCACGGCGTCGGGCGTGAGGCCGGCGTGGCGCAGGGCGGCGTGGAAGGCCTGTACCGCGCCCAAGCCGTCGGGGCGGGGGGAAGACATATGGTAGGCATCGCTGCTGGCGCCGTAGCCCATGAGCGGCAGGCCGCTGCCGGCTTCGCAGGTCATCACGAAGGCGGTGGCCGCTTCGCCGATGTTGATGCCGTTGCGGTGGCGGGAAAAGGGGTTGGCGATGCCGTCGGAGAGGACGTCTAGAGCGTCGAAACCGTTGATGGTGAGCGGGGAGAGGGTGTCCACGCCGCCGCACACCACGGCGTCGCACACGCCCAGCCGCAGCAGGCGGGCGGCGCTGATCAGGGCGCGGGCGCCGGAAGTGCAGGCGGTGGAAACGCCGTAGCAGGAGCCGGCGAGGCCGTAAACGGCGGCGGTGAAGTCGGCGGGGGCGGAATGGATTTGCTGCTGCTGTTTGAAGGGCACTTCGTGCCAGGCGCCGCCTGCGGCCACATGTCGGAACAGGGGCAGGTTTTCATCCACGCCGCTGGTGGAGGTGCCCATCACCACGCCGATGCGTTCGGCGCCGTAGCGTGCGCGTGCCGCTTCGATTTGCGGCTCGATTTGCGCCAGCGCATGCCACAGCAGCTGGTTGTTGCGGCTGCGGTGCGCTTCGGGCAGCGAGGCGGGAAAATCGCGCAGCGCCTCGTTCACTGCGCCGAAGGCGCGGCTTTTGCCGGCAATCCATTCGCTGCTGAAAGTGAGCGGCGGGCGGGCGTCGTTGCGGAATAATTGTTGCAGGTGTTGGGGCAAACCGCTGCCTAGCGCGGAAACCAGCGCCGGTTCGCCCAGATAGACGGCTGTATTCATGGTGGGGTAATCGGGGTGATGCGCCAGCGGCCGTCGGGGCGGGCCGGCAGGGTTTCAGGTAGCCTGTGCGGTTCGTTGATGTAGGGGAACAGGTTTTGGAATAATTCACCGGCTTCGCGGTTGGGCCAGATAAAGCCGTCGCGCTGCCAGCCTTCGGGTGTGGCGAGCAGGCGGGCCTGCGGGGCGCCGAAGGCATCGGTTTGGATCCAGCGGCTGCGGCCGCCGCCTTCGCCCTGCACCGCCAAGAGCGAGGTTTGTTCCACTTCGCCCTGCGGGTTGAGCCGCTCCAATTTGAACCAGCGGCTGTCGCCCGCGGCCAACTGCGGCAGCGATTGCGCAGGGAAAGGCGCGGCGCAGGCGGCCAGCAGCAGGGCAGATAGAACGGAGAAACGGGAAAACTGCATTTCAGGTAGCCTTTGGGGGAATGGGGCGAAAGGCTACCTGAAAACGGCGCGGCCGTCTAATGCCGTGTCTCTTTGCGGTTTGTCTGACGATACGCCCTAAAAGCAAGGAAAGGAAAACGGTGCGGTGCCGGGGAATTGATTGGTTTCGGTTTCCGCTGCCGGCGGCGGTTCGGCCGCTTCGGTTGCGGCTGCCGCTTTTTTGCCGGCGACTTTGTGCAGGGCGGCCAAGCCGCGTTCGGGTTGGGCCACAAAAGGATTGTCGCCGTCCCAGGCGTAACCGGCCAGAATCGAGTTGATCAGGCGGCGCACTTTGGGCTGGCTGCGGCCGGAAAACACCACGTCTTGGAAGCGGCCGTCGTACCAGCCTTCCACCAAAGTGCGGAAAGCGTTCACGCCCACCGCCAGCGGTTCGGCAAATTCGGTCTGCCAGTTTGCATTGCCGCCGAGCAGCTGTTTGCCCAAAAGGTCGGCCGCCAGCTTGGCGGAATGGACGGCGGTGGTGACGCCGGAGGAAAACACGGGGTCGAGGAATTCGGCGGCATTGCCCAAGAGGGCGAAATGTTTGCCGTACAGCGCTTTCACGCTGGCGGAATAGCCCGGCAGATAAAGGAAGGGGAAGCCGTTGTCCCAGCGGGCGTCGGCCAGAAAGCGCGCGAACATCGGTACTTCGCCGGCAAAGGCTTTCAGAATCGAGGCCGAGCTGCCGAATCGGGCAAAATGCTCGGGCAGGCCGACCACGCCGATGGAGCTGCGGCCGTTGCTGAAGGGAATCAGCCACAACCACACGTCGCGGTGCTCGGGGTGGACCGCCACCCAGGTTTTGTTGCGGTCGAAAGCAGGGTCGGTGATGTGGTCGTCGATGTGGGTGAAATGCACCTGGCGGGTGGGTAGGTCGGAGGGGATGTCCCAGCCCAAGAGGCGGGGCAGCACGCGGTGGTAGCCGCTGGCGTCCAGCACAAATGCCGCTTCCAGCGTGTAGCTGCTGCCGTCTTCACGCCGTACGCTCAGTTGCGCGTGGCTGCCGCTGTTGTCGAAAGCGGTCACTTCTTCGCCGAAGCACACGGTTACGCCCTGCTTGGCCGCTTCTTCAATCAGAATCTGGTCGAAGCGTTCGCGCTGCACATTGAAGGCGGTATTGGGGCCGGGGCTGGATTTGTCGGTAAATTCGAAACGGCTGCACTGTTCGCCGAAGGTAAAGACGGCACCGTTTTTGTATTGGAAGCCGAGGCCGGCCTGCACGGCGGGCAGGAAACCGGCTTCTTCGATGATTTCCAGGCAGTGCGGCAGCAAGCTCTCGCCGATCACGAAACGCGGAAAATGCTGTTTCTCCAACACGCAAACGCTGAAACCCTGTTTATTGAGTAGGGCGGCAGCCACCGCCCCGGAGGGGCCGGCACCGATCACGGCGACATCGTAGCTGTGGTGCATAAAGGCTCCTGAGGTCAGGAATAGGGAAATGGGTTGTGGGGGAATGAGGATAATCCTTTTCAGATATCCCGGTTTTGCGTTAAGGCAAAACCTTGTTCGATGCCGGCCGCTTTTTTAAAACCGCAGCAGGCCGACAAGCGGCGAATGCGCGTTCCTATGTCTATTGCCGAATGGCGGCCGGGCCTACCGTTTCGGCCAGCGCGGCCAGGCGGCGGCGCGATTTTTCCACATACGGGTTGGCGGTGTCCCAAGCATAGCCCGCCAGAATCGAGCTGATCATGCGGCTGATCTCGGGGCTGCGGTTGTCGGCGTAGATCACGTCTTGGAAACTGCCGTCATACCAGCCTTCCACATAAGTGCGGAAAGCGTTGACGCCCACCATCAGCGGCTCGGCAAACTCCGCCTGCCAATCCACTTTGCCGCCTTTGAGCTGCCTGCCCAGCAGATCGGCGGCCAATTTGGCCGAATGCATGGCAATGGTAACGCCCGAGGAAAACACGGGGTCGAGAAACTCGGCGGCGTTGCCCAAGAGAGCGAAATGCCTGCCGTGCAGGGCCTTCACATTGGCCGAATAGCCTTGGATGTGGCGGAAGGGAAATTCATTGTCCCACTCGGCATCGGCCAAAATACGCGAAAGCATGGGCACTTCCGCCGCAAATTTTTTCAGCACCGCTTCCGAATCGCCGAGGCCGGCAAAGCGTTCGGGCAGGCCGACCACGCCGATGGAGCTGCGGCCGTCGCCGAAGGGAATCAGCCACAGCCACACATCGCGGTGCACAGGATGGGTGGAAATCAGGATTTTGTTGCGGTCGAAATCGGGCGCGGTAATGCGGTCGTCAATGTGGGTGAAATGCGCTTCGCGCACCGGCAGATGGGAGGGGGTGTCCAAGTCCAGCAGGCGCGGCAGCACGCGGCCGTAGCCGCTGGCATCCAGCACAAAGCGTGCCGCCAGAAGATAGGCGCTGCCGTTCTCGCGCTGCACGGAAAGCAGGGCGTTGTCGCCGTGGTTGTCGAAAGCGGTGAGGGCTTCGCCGAAACGCACGTCCACGCCCTGCTTGGCGGCTTCGTCGATCAGGATTTTGTCGAACACTGCGCGGCGCACCTGAAACGTGGTGCCGGGGCCGGGGCTGAATTTGTCGGTGAAGTCAAAATGGGTGTAGCGGCTGCCCCAGCTGAAAGCGGCGCCGTTTTTAAACTGAAAGCCGGGTTCGGCCTCGATGGCGGGCAGAAAACCGGCTTCTTGCAGAAACTCCATGCAGTGCGGCAGCAGGCTTTCGCCGATCACGAAGCGCGGAAAATGCTGTTTTTCCAACACGCAAACAGAAAAGCCCTGTTTGTTGAGCAGGGCGGCGGCCACCGAGCCGGCGGGGCCGGCACCGATTACAACCACATCGAATTGTTCCGTCATCACGGGCTCCTGAAGATGCCGTCTGCGGCAGAGAAGCCCTATCAAATCACGATTCGGCAGGCTTGGCAAGCATGGCGGGCTGTTTGCTGTTGGCCAAGGCGGAGACTTTCCAGACCTTCATCCATCTGCAGCGCATTTCTGCGTGGAGCGCTGCTTGCTCGCTTGCCTATTGATCGGATGTGTCTGTTCCATGCAGATTCCTTGCGTTCCCACTCGCTGCGCTGCTACGCCTTGGACATACCTCTATATGTGAAGATTTTGTCCAGGTCTCAGCCTCCATATTGCTTTGGCGGTGGACCGGGTTTGGGAAGGTTGAAAAATATTGCAAAGCAGGTCGGATATGGGTGTCCGACCTATGGTTCGAGATGCTGGGCCGGATGGCGTGTCAGCCACACGGCCGCCAGGCAGTTGAAGGCACAGCCGGCGGCCACGGTGAGGCCGAAGGCGGCCACGGCGGGGGTGCTACTGAAGGCGAGCAGGGTGAAGGAAAGGCCGGTGGTGAAGGCGGCGAGCACGATGCCGCCGATGCGGGCGGCGCGCGGTTCGCGGGCGGTGAGGGCATATACGGCATAATCCACACCGATGGCGGCGGTGAGCAGCAAGCCGAACATGGCAAACAGGCTGACAGGGACGCCGAGCCAGCCGAGCAGGCCCACGCAGGCGGCGGCGGCGGCCGAGGGCACGGCCAATATCAGGCTGCCGCGCCTGAGGCCGAACAGCCGCCACAGCATGAGCCAGGCCAGCACAAAAGAGGCCAGTTTGAGCCAGGCGGCCTGATTGCGGGTGGCGTGGAATTGCCGGTTGAGCTGTTGGCGTTGGTCGGCCCAACGGCGGCAGACGGTCTTGCCGCGGCAGTCGGTGTCGAGCGCGGCGCGCAGGGCGTCGGGATGGCGGATGCCGTTGAGCCGCATGACGGCGGCGTATTGATTGCCGACCTGCCCCAGATAGAGGGTGCGCCAGGCTTCGGCGCTGTCGTCTTGCAGGCTGTCGGCCAGGCTGACGGTTGGCTGCTCGGCGGCTTGCAGCAGAGCCTGGCGGATGAGGGCTTCCGGTACGCCCAGCGCTTGCAACGGGGCGTGGCTTTCAGGTAGCCCGGCCAGCTCGCGCAGGCGCTGTTTGAGCGCGCGCTGCTCGTTTTCGGGCAGCAGCCATTGGCTGAGCGACTGCACGGAGGCCACGTCGCCGCGCGCAAACACGCCTTGGCGCGCCCATTCGGCCAACAGGGCGCGGTCGGCTTCGAGCAGGCGGTCGGGCGAGTCGGCCTGAAGCAGCACAAACTGGCCGCTGCTTTCTATGCCGCTCAGTTCGGCCACGCGGCGGGTGTCTGCGAGCAGCTCGGGCGGGGTGGCGGTCCAATGGCGGATGTCGTCGGCCCAATTGCTGCGGGCGATGCCGGCGGCCAGGGCAAGCAGCAACAGCACGGCGGGCAGTTTGAGGCTACCTGAAACATTGGGCAGACGCTCGGCCAGCGCACGGATGATACGGGCGAAGGCGCCGGGGCGGGGCGTGTAGCGGCCGAACAGCGCGGGCAGCCACAGCACGGTGGCGGCGAAGGCGCCCAACAGGGCGGCGGCGGAGAACACGGCGGTTTGGCGCAACACCGGCAGCGGGGTAAACCACAGCAGCACATAGCCGGATACCGTGATGGCGAGCCCGATGAGGAAGGTGGGCAGCACATGGCGCATGGCTGCAGCAGGCTGCCACGGCCGGCGGAACAGGGAAGGTGCCAGCCAATGCAGGGGGAAATCCACCAACACGCCCACCAGGCTGGTGCCGATGACCAAGGTGAGGATGTGCACTTGGCCGAATACGGCCAGCGCGGCGGCCAAGCCCGTGAGCAGGCCGGCGGCCAGGGGCAGAAACAGCAGCAGGATGCGGCCGCTGCGGAACACCCACCACAGCAGCGCGAAGGTGAGCGTGAGGCCGAAGGCCGACATCAGGCTGCTTTCGCGCTCGGCCTTTGCTTTGGCTTCGGCGGCAAACAGGGCGCCGCCGGCGGCGATGAGCTCGGCTTGCTGCGCGGCGGCGGCGCGGCGGCTGTCGGCCAACAGCGGCAGCAGGCCGGGCAGGCCGGCGGCGGCCTGCTGTTCGGGCAGTTTCGCCCGCAGCCACACCCAGGTTTTGCCCTCGTGCTCGGTGTAGAGCCAGCCGTTTTCCGGCTGCCATTGCAGCTTGGCCGCGCCTTGTTTTTCGTGCAGATAACGGCCGAAGCCCAGCCAGTCGTCTTCCAGCGGCAACAGGCTACCTGAAAACGGATTGGCCGCCGCTTCGGCACGCTGTTGGAAATACTGCTGCGGCGCGTGATACAGCTGCCGTACCTGTTCCGGCGGCAGGGTGGCCAAACCCAGGGTTTGCGCCGATTGGCGCAGGGCGGCCAAATCGGGTGTGACGGCGGCGTCGATGCGGCTGAACAGGCCGCTTCGCCGCCAGCGCTGCGCCGTTTCTTCAGCCGCGCGGAAAGCGGTGTCGGCCTCTTCCGCGCCCACCAGCAGCACAATCTGCCCGTTGAGCAGGCGGCGGTTGGCGGCATCGGCGGCCTGCCACACGGCATCGGCCCCCGCCTCGGCCGGCAGCAGGGCGGAAAGGTCGGTTTGGATGCGCCCGCCCTGCGGCAGCTGCCAGCCGAGCACGGCCAGCAGGCACAGACAGAACAGGCTGTAAAGCAGGGAAAGGGGTTTCATGGCGGGAAAAGGTCTCAGCCTGTGGTCGGATGGTTAACAAATGGGTTGGGCCGATTTGGGGCTACCTGAAAGATAAGCAGCGGTTTCAGGTAGCCTGTGCATCGGTTTCGGGCGCCAACGCCACGCGGCCGGAGGCGCAGGGGCGCTCGCCCTGGTGCAGGGAAAAATGGATTTTGCGTTTGGCCGCGTCCCAGCGCAGCTGCAACACGATTTCATCATGCGGGCGCACAAACTGCTGGTATTTCAGGTTTTCGATCTGGGTTACGGCGCCGCGGCCCCACGCGAAGCGGGCGGCCAAATCCATGGCCCATTGCACTTCCACCACGCCGGGCACCAGCGGGAAGGTGGCGAAGTGGCCGCCGAAATACACCAAATCCAGCGGCACGCGGCCGCCGAAGCGGTATTCGCAGGCGGCTTCGTCGCTGTGCAGCAGCCGCCATTCGGGAGCGGTTTGCGGTGTGCCGAAGGCTGCCTGAAAATCCTGCTCGCGGATTTTGGCTTGGGCGTTGCGCGGCAGTTCGGCGGCGAAACGCCAGTAGCGCGGCACGGCCACGGTGTCGATTTCGGCGGCCACACAGTTTTTTAATGCCTGCTGCACGGCGGCCCGCCCCTGTTCGCGCAGGGCTTGGATGCCGGCGGGGGTGAGCGCCGTCCAAGCGGCCAGGTGGCGGTGTTGCGGATGGCGGCCGCAATGGGCGTCGGCCACCCATTCGTGCGCCAGCAGGCGGTGTTCGATGTGCAGCAGCGACACCCGTTTGTCTTCGAATTTGATGATGCGGTCGCAGCGGCCGGCCAGATGCAGGCCGTCTTCGGCCAGCACGGCGGCATCGGCGGTTTGCTGGCGGCCGTCCGACCACGGGGATTCGGCCCACAAGGCGCCATCTTCGTTGAGGCCGGCACGGGTTGCGGGCAGCAGCGTCCAAGCGCCGCTGCCTTGGCGGCGGGCGATGACGCCGGTTTCGGTGCTGCCGTAAATATCGGTGGGGTAAAAGCCCAGCTCGCGGTGCAGCAGTTCGGCGGTGGCCTCGGGCAGGGCGCCGCCGGCGCTGAGGATGCCGCGCACCCGCCCGCGCAGTGTGTGCCAGTTGCGGCCTTCGCCCAAGCGGTTGAGCAGGGCGGGGCTGGTAATCCAGATACAGGGTTCGTCCGAGGCGGCGAGCAGGTCTTCGGGGTAGGGGCAGGCGTGGCGGCCGATGCGCCAGCCGGCGGCCAGCGCGGTGAAGATGCGGAAGGTGAGGCCGTAGAGGTGCTGCGGGCTGACGCTGCCGACGGCGCGTACGCCCCGCCATGCCGGCGGCAGACAGGCGGCCAGCGCTTGGGCTTCCCGCTGCATTTGGGCGGCGGTTTTGCGGATCACTTTGGCTTCGCCGGAAGAACCCGAAGTTTTCAGATACAGCGCGGCGCCGGCCGGCACCGAGAGGCTACCTGAACCGCCGGCGGGTTCGGCTGCCTGCTCCAGGGCGTCGTGATGGCGCAGATGGGGGGCGGGGAAATCGGCCTGGTCGGTAAGCCAGAGCGCGGCGTGTTGCTCGGCCCAGCGGCGGTTGTCTGCGGCCAGATTGGGCGGCAGATACACGTCGGCGCCGGCCTGCCAGGCGGCCAGCAGGGCGGAGGTGAAGCGGGCGGCGTCGTCAAACCATAAGGCGACGGCGGCGATTTGCCGCGCCTGCAACTCGGCGGCCAGGGCGGCGGTGGCGCGGCGGAAGGCGTCGGCCGGCCAATGGTCGGCAATTAGGGCGTCGGGCGCGGTATCGGGCAGAAAAGCAATCGGCATGGCGGGAAAGAGGAAGGTTTCAGGTAGCCTGTTCGGCGGCAACCGTTATTTAAGCCATTTCGCTGCGTTTGAAATGGCGGGGGCGGAAGCCGAGCAGGGCGAGGCTGGCGAAATACAGCAGCATGCCGGCCGCAATCAGGGCGGCCAGTTGGGCGGCGCGCTGCAGGCCGCCGGCGGCCACCCATTCGGGCTGCCACCAGCCCTCCAGCCCCCACAGGCCGACGCCCATCACCAACAGGGCGGCGGCGAGCTTGAGCAGAAAGGCCGTCCAGCCCGGTTTGGGCTGGTAAAAGCCTTTGCGGCGCAGCAGCACATAGAGCATGGCGGCGTTGAGGCAGGCACCCAAGCCGATGGCCAGCGCCAGGCCGGCGTGTTGCAGTTTCCAGACGAACAGTAAGTTCATCAGCTGGGTGCAGATCAGGGTGAACACCGCCACTTTTACCGGCGTTTTGATGTCTTTGCGGGCGTAGAAGCCGGGCGCCAACACCTTGATTAAAATCAGGCCGAGCAGGCCGGCGGCGTAGGCGATCAGCGCCTGTTGGGTCATTTGCGCGTCGAACACGCCGATGCTGCCGTACATAAACAGGGTGGCCACCAGCGGGAAAGACAGCACCGCCAGCCCCACGGCGGCAGGGGCGGCCAAGAGCAGGCACAGGCGCAGGCCCCAATCGAGCAGGGCGGAGTATTCGTGCGGATTTTGGTTGGCGGCGTGTTTGGAGAGGCCGGGCAGCAGAATGGTGCCCAAAGCCACGCCCAGCACGCCGGTGGGCAGCTCCATCAGGCGGTCGGCAAAATACATCCACGACACGCTGCCGCTTTGCAGATAGGAAGCGAAGTTGGTGTTGATCAAGAGCGAAATCTGCGCCACGGAAGTGCCCATGATGGCCGGCACCATCTGTTTCAACACGCGGTTGACCGCCGCATCGCGGAATTTCAGCTTCGGCCGTTTCAACAGGCCGATCTGCCACAGCCACGGCAGCTGGAACACCAATTGCAGCACGCCGCCGGCAAACACCGCCCACGCCAGCGCCATCACCGGCGGGTCGAAATACGGCAAAAGCCACAGCGAAAACACGATGAACGACACATTCAGCAGCACCGGCGTAAAAGCCGGAATGGAAAATTTGCCGTAGGTATTCAGAATGCTGCCGACAAAAGACGACAGCGAAATCAGCAGGATATAGGGAAAAATCACCGGCATCATCAGGGTGGCCAGCGCAAAGCGGTCGTCGCCGTCGCGCCAGCCGCTGGCGGTGGCCAACACCACCCAAGGCGCGGCAATCACGCCGATGGCAGTCACCATCATCAGCGCAAATAGAAGCATGCCGCCCACATGCTGCACAAAAGCCTGAGTGGCGGCGGGGGAGCGGTTCTGCTTGTATTCGGCCAGAATCGGCACAAAGGCCTGGGCAAACGCGCCTTCGGCAAAAATGCGCCGCAGAAGGTTGGGCAGGCGGAAGGCCACCACGAAGGCGTCCATCGCGTCGCCCGCGCCGAACACCCGCGCCAAAATGGCGTCGCGCACAAAGCCGAGCACCCGCGAAACCATGGTCAGACTGCCGAGTTTGGCCAGCGCGCCGAGGAGATTCATCGTGTTGTTTGCCGTAAAACCGAAAGGTGCGGAGTTTACCGTAAGCGGCGGTTTTCAGGTAGCCTGAGGCCTGTGCTCCCATTGGCGGCGCATTTCTGCCTTGTGCTGCCCGCCCGCTTGGCCTTGTACAGAACAGGTCTGCACCCGTTGCGCCTTGAGAGGCATCTGCATCTGGGATTTTGCCAAGGTTTCGGCCAAGGCTTGGCAGCGAAATGGGTGCGCGTATAGTGTTTCTGATTGATTGTCAAAAGGAAAAGTAAAATGAAATACGAATGGAAAAAGAGCGAAAAAAGCGGGTATGGCGTTAAGCAAAAGCCTGAGTTGGTGGATGTGCCCGCCCAAACATTCATCATGATCAAAGGCGCGGGCAATCCCAATGAGGCGGATTTTTCGGCCAGGGTATCCGCTTTGTACTCCTTGGCCTATGCAATCAAAATGCTGTTTAAGGCGATGATGAAAACAGAGCCTGAGGACAAGATCACCGATTTTGCGGTCTATCCTTTGGAAGGCATTTGGGAGCGGGCGGCGGCGGAAGGGGAGGCATTGGATAAAAGCTGCTTGCAATATACGCTGATGATCAAGCAGCCGGATGGCGTTACGCGGGAAATATTTGCACAGGCGCTGGAAAATGTGCGTAAGAAAAAACCGAATGATTTATACGACGAAATCGATTTTGAGCGGATGACAGACGGAAAATCCGTGCAGATTCTGCATATAGGCAGCTATGACGACGAGCCTGCCTCTTTTGAAAAAATGGATCGGTTCGTTCGGGAAATGGGGCTGGCAAGAAACGGCGATACCCACCGGGAGATATATCTGAACAATGCCGGCAGAACAGCCGAAGACAAGCTGAAAACCATTTTGAGGTATGCGGTAAGAGAAGCGGTTTAAAAAACCGAACCCCCTAAATTCCTGGCAAGCGAATTGAGGGGGTTTTTTAATGGGCAGAGCCTTTTGCAAAGGTTTCAAGACGTGCTTTTGGACAGGGAGATGCGGCGGGCGAGCACGCGGTTGGGGGCGAGGGCGGCGGCCAAATCGGGCGGCAGCGGCAGGGGAAGGCCGAGGATTTGCGCGGCAATCAGCTCGCCGCACAAGGGGGCGGTGGCCAGCCCACGGCTGCCGTGGGCGGTGTTGAGGAACACGCCGGGCAGATAAGGGCAGGGCGTGCGGAAGGGATAGCGGCGGTCGGCGGCCAGCTTGGCGTAACACGTCTGCATGGCGGCGTAGTCGCCGAGCGGGCCGACGGCGGGCAGGTGGTCGTGGCAGTCGGCGCGCAGGGCGGTGTGGCCGGGCAGGGTGTCGCCCAGGCTGCGGTGCAGCTCGGGGGCGAGGGCGGCCAGAGCCTGCCGGTTGGTTTGGTCTTCTTGCGGCCGCCAGGTTTGATTTCGGTCGTGCGGCACAAAGCTGGCGCCGAAGCAGTGGCGGCCGCGGTAGGCGGGAGCGACGTAGCTGTCGCCGCTGAGGGCGCAACGCAGCGGCGGGCTGTGTTCGCCAACGGCGGCCAGCGAGGTTTGGCCGCGGATGGCGTGCAGCGGGAAAGGGGCGATGCCTTGGGGCAGGGCGTCGGCGCCGGTGCAGAAGACAAGGTGGCCGGCCTCCAAGTTGTGGCGGCCGTTGGCGGTGGCGCAGGCCAGCTGCCAGAGGCGGCCGTTGTGGTGCACGCTTTCGAGGCGGTGGGCGGGCAGCAGGCGGATATTGGGGTGGGCCAGCAGGGCGGCTACCCAAGCGGGCGGATGGATCCAAGCGCCTTGCGGCCACAACAGGCCGTCGAGCCCGTTCAGATCGGTGCCGGCTAGGGCGGCGGCTTGTTCGGCGGAAACGGGGTAATAGAGGTGGCGGTTGGCGGTTTGGGCGGCCAGCGCGGCGTTGCGTTTGCCTTCGGCAGCGTTGTGGTTGAGGTGCAGCACGCCGCAGGCCTGCCAATGTGCGGGATCCAGCGTAGCGGCCAACAGGCGCAGGCTGAAGCCGTAAGCGGCGAGTAGCAGGCGGGTTTGCGCGGTGGGGTGGGGAGAGATTTTGGCGTAGAGCAGGCCCTGATGGTTGCCGGAGGCGGCTTGGGCGGGGGCGGCCTGTTCGAGCACGGTTACCTGAACGCCGCGCCGCGCCAGCGCATAGGCGGTGGCGGCGCCGGCGATGCCGGCACCGACCACCACGATGTGCTCCGCCGGCAGCAGCGGGGCGGCTTGCAGCCAGGGTGGGCGCGGCTCGATGTGCTGTTCCTGCTGCGAACCATCCTGCCAATGCAGGGGATGGAAACCGTAGGCGGACAGCCGGGCGGCCTCTTGCGCGGGCAGCAGCCACAAGTCGCGGCGGTAGGGGTTGTCGGTGGCAGGCAGATAGTTGGCGGCGCCGGCGGCACAGCTTTGGATGAAGTGAAAACCCGGATGATCGGTTTTCAGGTAGCCTGTGGCGGCGGCAGGCTCGTCGCACAAAACCACCCACGCTGCCTGCGGATGGGCTTGGCAGGCGGCGGCTGCGGTATCGGCATCGGGCAGGCGGTGCCAAATCAGGGCGGCGGTCATGGTGGGTGGCGGTTGGGAACAGGTTTTTAGGCTTGCGGCCAAATCAAGCCGGGGCGGCGGTCGATGACGGTGCGGAATTGCGCCTGAATGCGCGCCAGCGCTGCTGCGTTGTCGGCCTCGAAGCGCAGCACCAGCACCGGCGTGGTGTTGGAGGCGCGCATCAGGCCGAAGCCGTCGGCAAACTCCACCCGCAGGCCGTCGAGGGTGATGCGTTGCTGCTCGCCTGCAAAGCGGGCTTGCGCGGCCAATTCGGCGATGAGGGCGTGGCCGTTTTCGCCGGCGGGCACGTCAATATTGATTTCGGGGGTGGACACGCCTTCGGGCAGGGCGTCGAGCACGGCGCTGGGGTCGGGGCTAGCTGAAAGGATTTCCAGCAGGCGGGCACCGGCGTAGAGGCCGTCGTCAAAGCCGAACCAGCGTTCTTTGAAAAACACATGGCCGCTCATTTCGCCCGCCAGCAGCGCGCCGTGCTGTTTCATCGCCGCTTTCATAAAGCTGTGGCCGGTTTTGCCCATGATGGCTTCGCCGCCGTGTTCGGTGATCCATGGCGTGAGCAGGCGGCTGGATTTGACGTCGAAAATAATCTTGGCGCCGGGGTGGCGTGAAAGCACGTCTTGGGCGAACAGCATCAGCTGGCGGTCGGGGTAGATGATGTGGCCGGCTTTGGTGACCACGCCCAAGCGGTCGCCGTCGCCGTCGAAGGCCAGGCCGATTTCGGCGTCGCTCTCGCGCAGGGCGCGCATCAGGTCTTGCAGATTTTCCGGTTTGGCCGGATCGGGATGGTGGTTGGGGAAGTGGCCGTCCACCTCGCAGAAGAGTTCGGTAACGTCGCAGCCCAAGGCTCGGTACAGCTTGCCGGCAAAAGCGCCGGCCACGCCGTTGCCGGCGTCGATGACGATTTTCAGCGGGCGGGCCAGGCGGATGTGGCCGCTGATGTGGTTTTGGTATTCGGCGGCGATGTCGTGTTGGCGCACATGGCCGTGCGGGCTACCTGAAACAAAATCTTCCGTTTCGATGCGGTGGCGCAGGGCCTGGATGTTGTCGCCGGCCAGGGTTTGCCCGCCGAGCATCATTTTGAAGCCGTTGTAGTCGGGCGGGTTGTGGCTGCCGGTGATCATCACGCCGCTGCCGCCGCAATGCTGCACGGCAGCAAAATAGAGCATGGGGGTGGCCACCATGCCCACGTTGAGCACCTTGAGGCTGCTGTCGGTGAGGCCGCGGGCCAGCGCGGCCATCAGGGCGGGGCCGCTGAGGCGGCCGTCGCGGCCGAGGGCGATTTCGCAGATGCCTTGCGCCGCGGCGCGGGCGGCTATCGCGCGGCCGATGAGATAGGCGGCCTCTTCGGTGAGGTTGCGGCCGACGATGCCGCGGATGTCGTAGGCTTTGAAAATATCGGGGGCGATGTCGGGCATGGTGTCTCCGAGACTTATTTTTTAATCAGGTTGATGAACAGCTCGCGCCCGGCCCGCGGGCCGACGGAGTTGTGGCAGGTTTCGAAGGTGGCGAAGTCGAAATAAGGTGCAAACAGGGTTTCGTATTCGGCGCGGCTGCCGGAAAACGGCGGGCCGTTTTTGAATTCGCAGTCGAACAGCAGGCCGACCAAGCGCCCGCCTGCTTTGAGCAGGCGGTGGGTTTTTTGGGCATATTCGGTGCGCCGGGCGGGATCGATGGCGCAGAAAAAGGTTTGTTCCACCACGAGGTCGAAGGGTTCGGCCTGCCAGGTGAAAAAGTCGGCACAAACAAGATGCTCGGCCGGGAAGTCGGCTTGCTGTTCGGCAAAGCGGCGCAGCGGTATTTCGGCGAAATCGAGCACATATACTTCGGAAAAGCCGGCTTGATGCAGATAGGCGGCTTCATAGGCGTTGCCGGCGCCGGGAATCAGTATGCGCAGGTCGCGGCACTTAAGCTGGTCGAAATAGGCTTTGAGGGGCGGGGAGATGCCGCGCATGTCCCAGCCGGTGTAGCCTTGTTCGTAGCGCTGCTGCCAATATTCGGCGCGGCTGACTTCGTGGCCGGTGGTGTTGCTCATGCTGTGTTCCTGTGTTGTGGGGTTTGGCTTGGCTGAAATTTGCGTTGTCGGTTTTCAGGTAGCCTTTGCTCTGGCGGGGCGGCGGTTTTGCGGCTGGATCGGGCCGGTTCAGTGGTGGAAGGTGTGGGTGAAGGCCGCCAGCTCGGCGCGTTTGGCCAAAGCTTTGCCGCTGTCTATGGCTTCTTGCGCCAAGGCCACGCCGTCTTCCAAGGTGGCGGCCACTTGGCCGGCATACAGGGTGGCGGCGGCGTTGAGCAGCACGATGTCGCGGTGGGCGCCGGCATCGCCTTGCAGCACGCTGTTCATCATGGCCAGCGATTCGGCGGCGGAGGCTACCTGAATGTCGGACAAATCGCGTTGCAGCGGCAGGCCGAATTGTTCGGGATGGATGTCGTATTCGGCAATGATGCCGTCTTTGAGTTCGGCCACGCGGGTGGGGCCAGTCAGGGTGATTTCGTCCAAGCCGTCGTGGCCGTGCACCACCAGCACGTGGCGGCTGCCGAGTTGTTGCAGCACGCGGGAGAGAATGCCCACCAAGTCGATGTGGAACACGCCGAGCACTTGGTTGGGTGCGCCGGCGGGGTTGGTGAGCGGGCCGAGAATATTGAACATGGTGCGTACGCCCAAGGCGCGGCGTACGGGGGCGACGTATTTCATGCTGCTGTGGTGGTTGGGGGCGAACATGAAGCCGGCGCCAACTTGGTCGATGCAGGCGCCCACTTGTTCCGGCGACAGGGCCAGCGAAATGCCGGCCAGCTCCATCACGTCGGCCGAGCCGCTGGAAGAAGACACGCTGCGGCCGCCGTGTTTGGCCACTTTAGCGCCGGAGGCGGCGGCCACAAACATGGCGGTGCTGGAGATGTTGAAGGTGTGGGCGTTGTCGCCGCCGGTGCCTACTACATCCACCAGATGCTCGGCTTGGCGCACGGGCACTTTGGCGGCGAACTCGCGCATCACGGCGGCGGCGGCGGCGATTTCGGAAACGGTTTCCACTTTGATGCGCAGGCCCACCAGCAAGGCGGCAATCAGCTCGGGTTGGACTTCGCCGCGCATGATTTGGCGCATCAGGCCGGCCATTTCGTCTTGGAAGAGTTCGTTTTGGTCGATTAATCGGTTGAGCGCTTGTTGCGGGGTAATCATAGGGTCTTTCTGTTTAGGGCGGTTCTCAGGTAGCCCGATTAGGAGGATGCGGTGTGTTGATGGATGGCACATCAGCGGCTTAAGGCGGCTTTCAACAGGCGGCTGACTTCGGCCATGTCGGCTTGGCCGGCCAAACGGGTTTTCAGCACCCCCATCACTTTGCCCATATCGGCCATGCCGGCGGCGCCGGTTTCGGCGATGGCGGCGGCAACGGCGGCTTCGATTGCCTCGGCAGACAGCATCTCGGGCAGATAGCGCTGCAGAATGTCGATTTCGGCCAATTCTTGAGCGGCCATTTCCTGACGCCCTGCCTGGCTGTATATGGCGGCGCTGTCTTTACGCTGTTTGATCATTTTGCCCAGAATGGCGACGATTTTGGCATCGTCGGCTTCGCTGCGTTCGTCCACTTCAAAGCGTTTGATTTCGGCATTGGCCAGGCGGATGGTGGACAAAGCGGTTTGGTCTTTGGCTTTGAGGGCGGTTTTCATGTCGTCGTTGAGACGGGTTTTTAAGGACATTTCGGATTCCTTGAATAAAGTGTGTGCAGACCGTTTCAGGTAGCCTCGGCAACGGCGCGGGCTTGCGGCAGATAGGGTTGCAAGGTGCGGCTGATGTCGATGGCTTCTTCTTCATTGAGGCATTGGCACAAGGTAATCAGCTTGCCTTGGTAGTCAAAGCGCAGCCAGGTGTGTATGGGCGTGAGCCATTCGACCATAAACGGCGGCGTTCGGCTATCGTCTGGCGGTGTTTCGGTGTCATGATGCCAACGTTTGATGTCGGCACCGGTATAGCGGCGCCAAGGGCTGATCGGCAAACCGAACAGTTGGCGCTGAAAGCCAAGCTCGCCCGGCCTGACTTGCAAGACTTGGGCGCCGAAAAACAGCCAGGCCGCGCGACGCAGGGCGGCAAAGCAAATCAAGCACCATATCAGCAGCCAGATCAGGTTGAACAGCCCGTTGTTGGCGCTGAATGTTTGGACGGTGTGCAGATAATAGGGCAGAACCTTGACGGAGGAGATCAGGCAGATCAGCAATTCCGCAGCACAGAAGAGTATGTTTTGCCAGTGCTTCACCGGCGGCAGAGACAGGGTCAGCATGCCGGCGCCTGGTTCCAAGCGGTATCGTTGGGAAGTGGGCATATCGGTTGGAGCGGCGTTTATCGGCGCGGAACGGAAAACAGATTCCGACGGCAAGAGCGGTAGGGGTGGCAGGAAAGCGGTTGTTGCCGGCGGTTCAGCAGCCACACGCGCTCATCGTTTTCAATCTGCAGATAAGCCACGCCGCCGGGCAGGTGAACCGGCAGCGGATTGCGGTAAGCGCCCCGATACAGGATTTTGGTTTCCGGATTGCTCTGCCAGGCGGCCAGCTCCGAGGAAATCAGGCGGCTGCCGACCTCGGCCAACAGGGCTTGCCGGCCGCTGCTGTCGGACTGTATCTGCAACACATAGTATCGTCCGCGATGCACAAAATAGTGCGGGGTGTCGAACGGCACGTTTGTAGTCTGGGCATCCAGCGCAGGCGGCACAGCTTCGCGGCTGGCACGGCTGACATGCTCGTGCGTGCCGAAAGCGCAACCGCTAAGCGTTGAGCTGCCCAAGATGGCCAGTGTGAAACCAGTCAGTAAGCGTGAGGCAAACATGGCGGCTCCAAAACAGAAAAATCGGCGCATAGCTTACCTGAAAACCGCTGCGGCAGACAAATGGCTGCGGTGGGAGAGGGTGGGCAAGCTGAGACCTTTGCAAAACCCCCAGATGTGGATGCAGTTCAAGGCGTAGCAGCGCAGCGAACGCAGACATATCATACAGATAGGCAAGTGAGTGAGCAGTACCCTTAGGGCATAAACGCACAACGCAGAAATGCGCCGCAGATGGGGGTTTGCAAAGGTCTCAAGCTGCTTTGGGCAGCATTTGGTTCCATCAAACATGCTGTTGCAAGAAGTTGCGCAGCATATCGTGGCCGTGTTCGGTGAGCAGGGCTTCGGGGTGGAATTGAACGCCTTCAATGGGGAACTGCTTGTGGCGCACCCCCATGATTTCGCCGTCATCCGTCCACGCTGTAATTTCCAAGCATTCCGGCAGGCTAGCACGGTCGATGACCAAGCTGTGATAGCGGGTGCAGGTGACAGGGTTGGGCAAGCCCGCAAACATGCCGCTGCCGTGATGATGCACCGGAGACACTTTGCCGTGCATCAGCGTTTTGGCCCGCACAATCTGCCCGCCGAAAGCTTCGCCTATGGTTTGATGCCCTAGGCAAACCCCCATAATCGGCAGCTTGCCGGCAAAATGCTGCATGGCGGCCACCGAAATACCGGCTTCCTTGGGCGAACAGGGCCCGGGGCCGATGACCAAATATCGGGGGTGGAGTGCTTCGATTTCTGATAAAGAAATATCGTCGTTACGCCGTACCAATACTTCTTGGCCCAGTTCGGCGAAGTATTGCACGATGTTGTAAGTGAAGCTGTCGTAGTTGTCGATGAAAAGAAGCATTAAGATTATCTTTGATAATATATTTAGGGGCTGTCCCAGATAACTGGGGCAAATTATATTCTACTAATTGTTTTCAGATGGAAATCTGAGCTTTTATTTCACTGTTGTTAAACCGCCATTCGCACGCCTTCCTTCAAATACAACTCAAAATGTTTTTAGGGATGTCGTTAAACTTAACGCAAATGGGGTTTGGCCTGGTTCCAAAATTTCTCAATTCCATTAATGTGATTTTACTTCCGGGCAAAATGGGTATTGTGGTTAATGGGGAAATGGGCAAACTCGCTTACATCCAAAACGTCATCACTGCGGTAACCATCCGTATAGACAATGCTGTCCGGCTGAGACCTTTGCAAAACCCCCATCTGCGGCTCATTTCTGCGTTGTGCGTTTATGCCCTAAGGGTACTGCTCGCTCGCTTGCCTATCGTGTGATATGCCTGTCCCACGGGGATTCCTGGCGTTCACGCTCGCTGTGCTGCTACGCCTTGAACTGCATCCACATCTGGGGGTTTTGCAAAAGTCTAAGGTCTCGGCTGTACTTGCTTGCGGATAATCGGCAGCAAAGTGACTTCCGGTATTGGGTACGGCAACAGTATAAACTTTACCGTTATGCTTCAAAAGCCCGAATACGGCTACTTTTCCGGTTGCACCGCGACCACGTTTGCCTTTGCGTTGGCCGTCAAAATAGCTTTCAGCGCCTCAATTTCGCCGTCAAACATTTCCAAGGTAGATGGGTAAGCGAAGATGATGGGAGTGGCTACTGTATTTTATTAACACCAGCCAACTTTGCTGCAACGCGTGCAGTGACTTCTGCAACAAACAGTTCCATCAGTTTGTTTTGCTTGCGCTGGCCCAGACGGCTTTTTCTCATCATAGGGAATATTCTAAGCTAAAGTTAATATGCCCTATTTGTCTAGGACAGCCCCTTCAATTCTATTTGATTTATTAATTAAGGGTTTCAAACCGACTGATGAGATTGAAATTCAGGTCTCATGTAATGAGGCGGGCAGGGCTACAGCATCTGCCCGTTTTGCTTGGCTTCCAATATTTCCCAGCGTTCCAGTTTTTCCAGCAGCAGGGCTTCGAGGGTGTCGTGGCGTTGTTGCAGTTCGGCGGCGCGGGTGTAGTCTTTGAAAATGTCGGGTTCGGTCAGTTGGGCGTTTACTGCCGCCTGTTCGGTTTCGAGGGCGGCGATTTCGTCGGGCAGGGAGTTGAGTTCGCGTTGTTCTTTGTAGGAAAGTTTGATGCTGCGCTTGGCTTTGGGGCGGCTTTTTCCGCCTTCAAGCGCCGGGGCGGCGGTTTTGGGGGCGGCGGAGGTGGCGATGTGCTGTTCGCGCTGTTTGGCGTCCAAATAGTCTTGGTAGCCGCCGATGTATTCTTTCAGGTAGCCGTTGCCCTCGAAAACAATGCTTTGGGTGATGACGTTGTCGAGAAACATGCGGTCGTGGCTGACCAGAAACACGGTGCCGCTGTAATCGCGCAGCAGTTCTTCCAGCAGCTCTTGGGTGTCGATGTCCAAATCGTTGGTGGGTTCGTCGAGCACCAGAATATTGGCCGGGCGGGTAAACAGTTTCGCCAATAGCAGGCGGTTGCGTTCGCCGCCGGAAAGGGAGGAGACGGGGCTGTGGGCGCGGGCGGGGTGGAAGAGGAAGTCTTCCAGATAGCTCATCACGTGTTTGCGTTTGCCGCCGATGTCCACATAGTCGTTGCCTTGGCCGAGGGTGTAGAACACGGTGTCGTTTTCGTTGAGCGCGCTGCGGAATTGGTCGAAATAGGCCACTTCCTGTTTGCTGCCGAGGCGGATGCGGCCGGAGGTGGGGGAAAGTTCGCCCAGAATCAGTTTGAGGAAGGTGGTTTTACCGATGCCGTTGGGGCCGATGAGGCCGATTTTGTCGCCGCGCTGAATCACGGCGGAGAAGTCGCGCATGATGACGTGGTCGCCGTAGGCAAAGCCGGCGTGCTCCAGCTCGGCGATGATTTTGCCGCTTTTTTCGCCGGCATTGAGTTTGAAATTCACCTGGCCTTGGCGTTCGCGCCGTTCGGCGCGCTGGCGGCGCAGTTCTTCCAAGCGGCGCACGCGGCCTTCGTTGCGGGTGCGCCGCGCTTCGATGCCTTTGCGGATCCAGGCTTCTTCTTGGGCGTGGAATTTGTCGAACAGGCGGTTGTGTTCGGCTTCCACCGCCAGCTCTTGCGCTTTTTTTTCGCTGTATTTGGCGAAGCTGCCGGGGTAGGAGCGCAGGGTGCCGCGGTCGAGTTCGACGATGCGCTTGGCGATGTTGTCGAGAAAACGGCGGTCGTGGGTGATCACCACCAGGCTACCTGAAAACTGCTGCAGCAGGTTTTCCAGCCAGATGATGGCGTCGATGTCGAGGTGGTTGGTGGGTTCGTCGAGCAGCAGCAGGTCGGGTTTCTGCACCCAGGCTTGGGCCAGGGCTACGCGCTTTTTCTGGCCGCCGCTCAAATCGCCGATGCGGGCGTGTTCGGGCAGGCCCAATTCGCCGATGGTTTGGCGGATGGCGGCGTCGAACTGCCAGCCGTTTTCGGCTTCGATTCGGTTTTGCAACTCGTTGAGTTCTTTAATCAGCGCCTCGTCGCTGCCGCCGGCCAGCTCTTGGCTGATGTGGTGGTAGCGGCGCAGCAGCTCGCGCACGCTGCCCAGGCCTTCGGAAACGGTGTCGAACACGCTGGCTTCGTTGTCGAAAAAGCTTTCCTGCGGCACATACACGGTTTTGAGGCCGTTTTGCATGACGATGTGGCCGTCGTCGAGCTTTTGCACGCCGGCGAGGATTTTCAGAAACGACGATTTGCCGGCGCCGTTGCGGCCGATGAGGCCGATTTTTTCGCCGGCATCGAGCTGGAAGGCGGCGTGGTCCAACAGCGGCACGTGGCCGACGGCAAAGCAGGCGTTTTCTACGGCGAGTATCGTCATTGCTGGGGGTCTCTGTTAAGATAAAGAGCGCGATTTTAGCATTAAGGAGAAGCTGATGGCTTGGCTGGTGTGGTTGCTGCTGCTGGCGGTGGCGGCGGGTTTGCCGGTGATGGTGTACAACCGCTTGGTACAGGCGCAAAACCGTTATCGGAATGCGTTTGCCCAAATCGGCGTGCAGCTCAAACGGCGGCATGATCTGATTCCCAATCTGTTGGCGGCGGTAAAGGGCTACCTGAAACACGAAAGCGAAACGCTGGAGCAGGTCGCACAGGCGCGCAATCAGGCCGCCGCCAGTCTGCCGGCAGCGGATCCGGCCAGCCCGGCCGCTTTGCAGCAGTTGGCGGCGGCGGAAAACCGCTTGAGCGGGGCTTTGCGCGGTTTGCAGGTGCAGATAGAGGCTTATCCAGAATTGAAGGCGGCCGAAACCATGCAGCAGTTTGCTGAAGAAATGGCGAGCACGGAAAACCGCATCACCTTTGCGCGGCAGGCGTACAACGATGCGGTGATGGAGTACAACACGCTGCGGCAAGTGTTTCCGAACAATCTGCTGGCGGCTGCGTTCGGCCACCGCCAAGACGCGCCGCTGCTGGAGTTTGACGATGCGGCGGCTTTGGGCCAGGCACCGCAGGTGCGCTTTTAAATAATGGGGCTACCTGAAAGTGTTTCAGGTAGCCTGTTTTGCTGAGGGTACGTCGTCGCAAAGCCTTGCGGCGGTATTTTGGGTGAAAACCCGCATCTGCGGCGTTAAACATGTTCGCAAGATGTTCCATCTTGCTGCGCTGGCGGGTTTGACTGGCGTGGCGTGTCAAACCGCCCTCTTCAGGTGCGGCTGGTATGCGTGATTTTTGCCGCCCAAGACCGCTTCACAAGCAGACTTTGAACAGGTTTTTAGACGAGAAAGACACATTTTCGATGAGCGATTTGGCCCGATTTTTGGAGTATGCCGCCGCCGCACCTGAAGCGGAGGCTTTCCGCCAACGGCGCGAGCTGCTGCAAAGCGGCGGCACGGCGTTTGCCGAAGCGGCGGTGTTGGTGGGTTTTGTGCCGGAAACGGCGCAGGGCAGCAGCGTGGTGCTCACGGTGCGCAGCAGTCATCTGCGCAGCCACGGCAGCCAGATTGCCTTCCCCGGCGGCCGCTGCGACGAAGGCGATGCCGATGCGGCGGCCACGGCGTTGCGCGAAACCGAGGAGGAGCTGGGCGTGGCGGCGGGCATGTGGCGGATACACGGCCATTTCCCCAACTGCTATGTGCCCAGCGGTTATCAGGTGACACCGGTGTTGGCCACGGCCGAGCAGCCGCCGAGCTACCGGCCGAATCCGCAGGAGGTGGCGGCGGTGTTCACCCTGCCGCAGGATTGGGCTTTGGATCCGCAGCGCTATGTGTTGGAAGACTACCGCTACCACGGCCGCGCCTTGCTGATGCCGGCTTTGCAGTATGGCGAACACCGGATTTGGGGCGCAACGGCAACGGTGCTGTACCAGTTGGCGCTGTTGCATGAGGCGTGGCGAGGTTGAGAATGGTGGCGATATTGACGGACAGTTTGTTTTCATGTTCCGCCAGACCAAACAGGCTGAGACCTTTGCAAAATTCGTTCTCACCCAGCATCCGAAACCGTAGCCTATGGTTTCGGATATTTTCATCGCTTTTTGGCCAAACTTCCCTGTTCTCCTCTACGGATTGCCTGTTTTTCAGGCAATCCGCTGCCCTTTAGGCAGCAACAGGCACACTGAGCCTGTTGGCTGCCTTCAACAGGTTCACACACATCGCCTTCAGGTGGCTTTGTGCACTCACTTTGCTCAAACCAAAATAGGCTGCACGGGCATAGCGGAATTTGCGGTGCAACGTACCGAAGCTTTGCTCCACCACATAGCGCACTTTCGCCAGCCGGCCGTTGCGGACTTTTTGTTCCCGGCTTAACGGTTGGCCACGGTGTGCTTTTTGCATGATGCCGTCCCGCAGCTGATGTTCTTCCAGATGTTGCCGGTTTTCCATACTGTCATAGCCTTTATCGGCATAGACAGTCGTCTCTTGGGCTAAACCTGCCAACAAAGGCAGCAGGTGTTTGCCCTCATGGGCGTTGGCCGGGGTGATGTGCAGTTTCTCGATATAGCCTTCCGCATCAGTACGGGTGTGTTGTTTATAGCCCAGATGGAAGCGGCCGTCTTTCTTTATCCAACGGGCATCTTTGTCTTTACTCGGTGTGGTTTGGCTGTTGACCCGCCCTTCGTCATCCACTTCTATGGCCTGACGTTGTTTGCCGCCGGCCGTCTGAATAATGGTGGCGTCAACGATGGCGGCGGATGCTTTCTCTACTTTTAAGCCCCGATCAGTCAGTTGGCGGTTAATCAGATCCAGTAGTTCGGCCAGGGTGTTGTCTTGCGCCAGCCAGTTGCGGTAGCGGCATAAGGTGCTGTGATCGGGGATGCTCAGTTCATCAAAACGGCAAAACAGGTGGAAATCAATGCGGGTGATGAGGCTGTGTTCAAGTTCGGGATCGGAAAGGCTGTGCCATTGGCCGAGTAGAACGGCTTTGAACATGGATAACAGGGGATAAGCTGGACGACCACGGTGGTCTCTAAGGTAGCGGGTTCTTTGACGATTGAGGTAATGCTCGATCGGCTGCCAATCAATCACCTGCTCGAGTTTCAATAGGGGAAAGCGGTCGATGTGTTTGGCAATCATGGCTTGGGCGGTTTGCTGAAAGAAGGTGCTCATGAAAAATCCCCTAAATGTCCTGGGAGGAAATTTAGGGGATTGGGAGATATTTTGCAAAGGTCTCAGGCTACCTGAAAGCGTTTCAGGTAGCCTGTTTGCTGTGTGCACGGCGGTCAGTTTCTCGGCAGCCAAGCCCAAGTCATTTCGACTTCCAAGGGTTGTTCGCCGCTTTCGTCGAAAATGCGGCAGGGGATGACCAGATTGCCGCGCTCTTCCGTTTGGATCAATGCGGCGCGGGCGGCGGACAACTCGGCCACTGCGTACATATCGCCCACGCTGCGTCGGGTGTAGCGGGCGGTCATGGATTTGAGCAGAATCAGTTTGTCGTCGGGCGCGTTCATAATGGTGACGAAGCCGGAAGCGGTTTCGGCCAGCAGCGCCATCACGCAGGCATGCACGCCTTGAATGTGGTTTTGCACTGGGGTTTGGTTGCGTACGCTCACGCGCACGCGCTCTTGCGTGAGTTCGTCGAAGCGGATGGCGGAAGTAGCGAGAAAGGGCACGTATTTGGCCATGGCTTCGCTTTGAGCAATGATGCGCTGCTCTTCGGGCAGGTTTTGCAGGGCGGCCAGCTGGCGGGTCATTTGGTTTTCAATGCGCATGGTTTCTCCTTTGATTCGGGGTTTGATTTGGGTATCATAACGCCCTATTTGGCGCTTGTCGGAACTTTATTAGCATGCAGATTCTAAACTTTACCAAGATGCACGGTTTGGGCAACGACTTTATGGTGGTGGATGCCACCGCCCAAGTCTTTGATCCGGCCAAGGCGCCGATTGCCGCGTGGGCCGACCGCCATACGGGCATCGGTTTCGACCAGCTCTTGCTGGTGGAGCGGCCGGCGGCAGCGGATGCGGATTTCCGCTACCGCATTTTTAATGCCGACGGCAGCGAAGTGGAGCAGTGCGGCAACGGTGCGCGCTGCTTCGCCCGTTTTGTGCACGATAAGGGTTTGAGCGATAAACCGGTTTTGCAGGTGGAAACGGCCAAAGGACGCATTGTGCTGAAGTTGGCGGCAGACGGCGGGGTAACGGTGGACATGGGCCGGCCGCGTTTTGCCGCGGCGGAGATTCCGTTTCTGCCGGCGGCAGGGGAGGCGCAAGACGCGCTGAGCTACCGCCTGCCATTGGCTGACGGACCAGCGGTTTTTTCGTGTGTGAATATGGGCAATCCGCATGCGGTATTGATGGTGGAGAATGTGGAAACCGCGCCGGTGGCCGATTGGGGTGCGCGTTTGGAGCGGCATGAGCGGTTTCCCGAACGGGTGAATGTGGGATTTATGCAGGTGGTGGACCAGAGCCATATCCGCCTGCGTGTGTTTGAGCGCGGTGTGGGCGAAACCCTTGCCTGCGGCACCGGCGCCTGTGCGGCGGCGGTGGCCGGCATCCGTTTGGGCGTGTTGCGGCGGGAGGCGGCGGTCAGGGTGAGCCTGCCGGGCGGCGATTTGCAGATAGAGTGGGCGGACAACGGTCATGTGCTGATGACGGGGCCGGCGGAAACGGTATTTGAAGGAACGGTAACTTACTGATGAAAGAAGAAACGATATTGGCTTATCTGCAGGCACATCCCGAATTCCTGCTCAACCATGCGGAGGCGCTCGGCATCCGCCCGCAGGAGGGCAAGGTGCAGTCGTTTGCGCAGGCGCAATGGCAGGCGCAACAGCAGAAAACCGCCAAAATGGCCGGACAGTTGGTGCAGATGATGCAGGAAGCCGATGCCAATTTCCAAACCACCGCCCGCCTGATGGCTTTTGCCCGCCGTTTGTTGGCCGCCACTACGCTTTTGCAGGTGTGCCGTGCGGTTTCAGGTAGCCTGAGCGAAGATTTTGCTTTGCCCCACCACCGTTTGCTGCTGTTGGAAGAACCGAAGAAAAAAGCGGTGTTGCCGGAGGACGGTTTGCTGGCGGAAGGTGCCGCGCGGGAGGCTTTGCAGGCTTTAACCGCGCCGGTGTGCGGTCAGCGCATCGCCCGCCCGCTGATGGCTTTGCTGCCCGAGCAAGGCCGCGGCTTGGAAAGCTTTTTACTGCTGCCGGTGGCGGTGGGCGGACGCAATATTGCCGCGGTGGTGGCGGGCGATGCCGACGAAGGCCGTTTTGTGGCGGGGATGCCGGTGGATTTGGTGGGTGAGCTGGCGGCTTGCACGGCAGCGGCATTGGCTCGCACGGGCGGGTGGAAATAATGGCTTGGCTGGATCCGACCCTTTGGCTGTTGTCTGCTTATATTGCGGTGTTTGCGGTATTGAGTTTCCGCAAGCAGCAGTTTAATTGGCTGTGGGGCAGCATTGTTTTGTGGCTGGGCTTCGGGGTGTTGTCTTCGCATCTGTTGCCGGGCGTGTTGGGCATCACCCATTTGGCCAATGCTTATCCTGTATATGGCTACATCACTCTGGCGGCGCTGTTTCCTTTGGCGGCCAATTGGCAAGCCGATCCGCAGGGCAGGGGGTATCTGCTGAACGGTTGCGGCGGATTTTTGGCCCTGCTGGCGGTATCCGGTTGGGTGCAGCATCTGTCTTTTGCGTTGTTGCTGACTTTATTTTACTGGCAGGCGCCGATTCTGCTGCCCTCGGCATTGTTGAATTACGCGCTGCTGCCGCTGCATTGGATGGCCTGTCAGGCAATGTTGATGCTGTTGATGTGGCTGCACCGGCGCATTGGCCGGCAGCCGGTTTTCCTGTTTAGCGCTTTACAGCTGCAGGGCGTGTTTCTGATTAGTTTGCTGATGCAGGCGGTGTTGTTTGTTCATCCGCAAGTGTTGTGGTGGTTGATCGGATGGCTGTTCAGGTAGCCTGAGACCTGTGTCAAAGCCCATCTGTGTCGCATGGCTGCGTTGGGGGCTGCTGATCTGTCTCATGTGTTTGTCCCGGCGGGTTTTGGGCGTTCACATTCGCTGCGCTGCTGCGTCTTGAACGGCGCCGCTCTCTGTGGAGCAAAAATTGCGGCCTGTTGAGGGCGGTTAAAAAGCGTTAGTCAATCGGGAGCTTGCTTGGGCGAATTATGTGTATCTGCTTATTTTTGAATCAGTAAATGGTTCTCGGGTGCGGGCGGCCAGGTAAAATTTTGGCTGCCCGCTTTGCAATTTCGGATTTGTCCCTATAATAGCCAGCACTTTCGGTGCTTCACGATGTGGGGTGTCGGAAGTCATAGACGTTTTCCCGTAAGTTGGCCGCCGATATTGTCCTCCCTTTGGTATCGGCGGTTTTTTTTCGCCGGTCGGGCGCGGATGCAATCTGCGGGGGCGCATGTTAGAATACGCGCCGTCCTGCAACGGGCTTTTTTATTTTGTTTAACCGGCCCTGCTTGTCTGAAACCCTAACCATGCGCCTGTCCGGGGTAGGGCGTGTGTATGGTTAGTGTTTTAGCGGCAGCGGCCTTTCATATAAAGGAAACACGATGTTTGCGAAACACACGAAAACATTCCAATACGGCAACCAAACCGTCAGCATCGAAACGGGTGAAATTGCCCGCCAAGCCGCCGGCGCGGTGAAAGTGTCTATGGGCGACACCGTGGTGTTGGTGGCGGTCACTGCCAATAAAGACGTCAAGCCCGGCCAGGATTTCTTCCCGCTGACCGTGGATTATCTGGAGCGCACTTATGCGGCGGGTAAAATCCCCGGTGGCTTCTTCAAGCGAGAAGGCAAACAGAGCGAAAAAGAAATCCTCACCAGCCGCTTGATCGACCGCCCGATCCGTCCGCTGTTCCCCGCCGGCTTTTACCACGACATCCAAATCGTGGCGACTGTGGTATCGGTTGATCCCGAAATCGATTCCGACATTCCGGCCATGATTGGTGCGTCTGCCGCTTTGGTGTTGAGCGGCGTGCCCTTTGCCGGCCCCATCGGCGCGGCGCGGGTAGGCTACCTGAACGGCGAATATGTGCTGAATCCGAGTAAAACCCAATTGCAGCAGTCGCAGTTGGATTTGGTGGTGGCCGGTACGCAAAAAGCCGTGTTGATGGTGGAGTCCGAAGCGCAAGAACTGCCCGAAAGCGTGATGTTGGGCGCGGTGGTGTACGGCCACGAGCAAATGCAGGCCGTGATTCGGGCCATTAACGAGCTGGCCGACGAAGTCAACCCCGAAGTGTGGGATTGGCAGCCTGCCGAAACCGACAATGCCTTGGTGGAGAAAATCCGCGAGATTGCCGGCGCCACCATCGGTGAAGCATTCAACATCCGCCAAAAACAAGCCCGTTCTGCTAAGCTGGATGAAGCTTGGGCGGCGGTAAAAGAGGCGCTGATTACCGAAGAAACCGACACTCTGGTCGCCAACCAAATCAAAGGCATTTTCAAACAGCTGGAAGCCGATGTGGTGCGCGGTCAGATTTTGGACGGCCAACCGCGTATCGACGGCCGCGACACCCGCACCGTGCGCCCCATCAACATCCAAACCGGCGTGCTGCCGCGCACCCACGGTTCCGCCCTGTTTACCCGCGGTGAAACCCAAGCCTTGGCGGTGGCCACTTTGGGCACCCAGCGCGACGAACAGATTATTGATGCCTTGAGCGGCGAGTACACCGACCGCTTCATGTTGCACTACAATTTCCCGCCGTACTCCACCGGCGAAGTAGGCCGCATGGGCGCACCAAAGCGCCGCGAAATCGGCCACGGCCGCTTGGCCAAACGCGCGCTGATTGCCGTGTTGCCGTCTCCTGAGGAGTTCAGCTACACCATGCGCGTGGTTTCCGAAATCACTGAGTCGAACGGTTCGTCTTCCATGGCTTCCGTGTGCGGCGGCTGTTTGAGCCTGCTGTCTGCCGGTGTGCCGCTGAAAGCCCATGTGGCCGGCATCGCCATGGGTTTGATTTTGGAAAACAATAAATTCGCCGTACTGACCGACATCTTGGGCGACGAAGACCACTTGGGCGATATGGACTTCAAAGTGGCCGGCACCACCGAAGGCGTCACTGCGCTGCAAATGGACATCAAAATCCAAGGCATCACCAAAGAAATCATGCAGATTGCTTTGGAGCAGGCCAAAGAAGCGCGTCTGCACATTCTGGCGCAGATGAAAGAGGCCGTTGACGGCCCGCAAGAGCTGTCTGCCCACGCGCCGCGTCTGTTTACCATGAAGATTAACCAAGACAAAATCCGCGATGTGATCGGCAAAGGCGGCGAAACCATTCGTGCCATTACTTCGGAAACCGGCACCGAAATCAATATTGCCGAAGACGGCACCATCACCATTGCCGCCACCAGCACCGAAGCCGGCGAAGCGGCCCGCCAACGCATCGAGCAGATCACGGCGGAAGTGGAAGTGGGCAAAGTGTATGAAGGTACCGTGCTGAAAATTTTGGACAACAATGTCGGTGCCATCGTTTCTGTGATGCCGGGTAAAGACGGCTTGGTGCACATCAGCCAAATCGCCCACGAACGGGTGAAAGATGTAAACGACTATTTGAAAGTCGGCCAAACCGTGAATGTGAAAGCTTTGGAAGTGGATGACCGCGGCCGGGTGCGTTTGTCCATTAAGGCACTGCTTCCCATGCCTGAAGCCGAAGCTTAATCATCTGGCAGTACGTCCATATTACTGATGCCAAACAGGCTACCTGAAACTTTTCAGGTAGCCTGTATTCAGGTTGGGCGGTCTGATTTGGGTTTATTTTGGGGTTGGGTGCGGGCTGGTTATTTTATT
>NZ_JH164926.1:672387-683454 GCF_000226875.1 Neisseria shayeganii 871 | reverse complement strand
AGGTTGATTGTGCTTGTATGGGGGGCGCAGGCAGGGTGCCGGCAAGCGATTGTGCCGGAATCCCTAATCAGCTTGAATCTTTCAGGTAGCCTCAACGCTGTCGGTACGGGTGTGTCACTGAGGGTCTTTTGTAAAACCGCCATCCACAGCGCATCCCGCGTTGTGCACTACTTGTTCACTTAGAAACAAATCAGGTATCCGGCATTTTGCCGGATACCTGATTGATGTGCCTGCAAAACAGTTTAAATTTTCAGAATCCGCTCACCGCGGCCGATACCAGCGGCACCGGTGCGTACGGTTTCCAAAATCAGGCCTTTGCTGACGGTTTCGAGGAAGCTGTCCAATTTGCTGCTGGTGCCGGTGATTTCGATGGTGTAGGTTTTGTCGGTTACATCCACCACTCGGCCGCGGTAGATTTCGGTCAGGCGCAACATTTCGTCGCGGTCTTTGCCGACGGCGCGGATTTTGACCAGCATCAATTCACGCTCGACAAAACGGCTGTCATTCAGATCGATGACCTTCACCACTTCAATCAATTTGTTCAGCTGTTTGGTGATCTGTTCCAAAACCGCTTCGTCGCCACGGGTGACAATAGTCATGCGCGAAAGAGTGGGGTCTTCGGTGGCGGCGACGGAGAGGGAGTCGATGTTGTAATCACGGGCGGAGAACAGGCCGACGACACGGCTCATCGCACCCGATTCGTTTTCCATCAGGATGGATAAAATATGTCTCATGGTACGCTCCTTGTGTCGTAATCGCGGTCGTTCACATCGTTTACATCGCTGTCGGCTTTGCTTTCACGCATATGTGGGGGCAGCACCATTTCGTCCAAGCCTTTGCCGTTGCCCACCATGGGGAAGACGTTTTGGGTGCGGTCGGTAATGAAGTCCATAAATACCAAGCGGTCTTTCAGCGCCAAGGCTTCTTTGAGTGCACCTTCCACATCGGACGGCTTCTCGATGCGCATACCAACGTGTCCGTAGGCTTCGGCCAATTTCACGAAATCGGGCAGTGAATCCATATAGGATTCGGAATAGCGGTCGGAATAATAGAACTCCTGCCACTGGCGGACCATGCCCAAATAGCCGTTGTTCAGGTTGACCACTTTCACCGGCAGACGGTATTGGTAGCAAGTGGAAAGCTCTTGGATGTTCATCTGAATCGAGCCTTCGCCGGTGATGCAGCACACGTCTTTGCTCGGGTCGGCCAAGTAGGCGCCCATGGCATAGGGGAGGCCGACGCCCATGGTGCCCAAGCCGCCGGAGTTCAGCCATTGGCGCGGACGTTCGAACGGATAATATTGGGCGGCGAACATTTGGTGTTGGCCGACGTCAGATGTGATGATGGCGTTGTTGTTGGTGAGGCGGGCCAGGGTTTGTACCACTTGCTGCGGCAGAATCACATCG
Organism: Neisseria shayeganii 871; assembly: GCF_000226875.1. GTDB lineage: Bacteria > Pseudomonadota > Gammaproteobacteria > Burkholderiales > Neisseriaceae > Eikenella > Eikenella shayeganii. The sequence goes on along the minus strand of NZ_JH164926.1, from coordinate 682,048 downwards.
CTTTTTTCCTCGAACCACAGGCAGTCGCGGGCGCGCCAAGCTTCAATGGTGTGCCACCATTTTTCCAGCGAGGCGGGGCTGAGGGCCAGCTCTTGTTTTTTCCACAAGCCGATGATGTCGCGCAAGACGTTTTTCACGTCGCCCACAATCGGCACGTCCACTTTCACGCGCTTGGCGATGCTCGAAGGATCGATATCGATGTGGATGATTTTTTTAGGTGAAGCAGCAAACTTAGACGGTACGGAGATCACGCGGTCGTCGAAGCGTGCACCTACGGCCAGCACCACATCGGCCTGCTGCATGGCCAAGTTGGCCTCATACATGCCGTGCATACCTAACATGCCGACAAACTGGCGGTCGGAAGAGGGATAGGCGCCCAAGCCCATCAGGGTGCCGGTACACGGCGCGCCGGTGAGTTTCACCAACTCGGTCAATTCGGGAGCGGCATTGCCCAATACCACCCCACCGCCGAAATAAATCAGCGGCCGTTTAGCTGCGGCCAAAACCTGCACCGCTTTTTTGATTTGGCCGGTATGGCCTTGGGTGACCGGCTGATAGGAGCGGATAAAAATGTCTTCTTGCGGATAGCTGAATTTCGCCATCGCCTGGGTGATGTCTTTCGGGATGTCGATCACCACCGGGCCGGGACGGCCGGTTTGGGCGATTTGGAAGGCTTTCTTGACGGTTTCCGCCAATTCGCCCACGCTGGTAACCAAGAAGTTATGCTTCACGCAGGGGCGGGTAATGCCGACCATGTCCACTTCCTGGAAGGCGTCGGAGCCGATGGCGGGCGTGCCTACCTGGCCGGAAATCACCACAATCGGAATCGAATCGGAATAAGCGGTGGCAATGCCGGTAACCGCATTGGTGGCACCCGGGCCGGAAGTGACCAATGCCACGCCGACACGGCCGCTGGTGCGGGCATAGGCATCGGCTGCGTGTATCGCCGCCTGCTCGTGCCGCACCAAAATGTGTTTGAATTTATTGAGTTGGAATAATGCGTCGTAAATTTCCAGCACGGCGCCGCCGGGATAGCCGAATACATATTCCACGCCTTCGGCTTTGAGACTCTGCACCAGTATTTGTGCACCTGATAATTGCATAATGACCTCTTCTGTGTTGCACGTCTCCTGATAGGCGGCGGCAGCCCCACCCCAGCACGGTAATGCTCTGATTGCCGCCGCACGGTTTCGGGTACGTAGGGCGGCAATGGCCGGTGGCAATCTGTCCGCTGCATCAATCAAGCGAGATGCAGGGCTTGTGTTAAAAAAGGAAAAGGCAAGATACCGCAGTGCAGCATAAAAAACAAGGGGGATAAACGAAAAAGCGACAGCAAAACAGGCTACCTGAAAAAGCTTTCAGGTAGCCTGTTTTGCTGGGGGAAAATGTAACTGCGGTTGGGGTGCGGGAGGAGTCAGCGCAGCTGCGGCATCACGGCGAGAATGGCGCTGAGCATGGCTTCGCCCAGGCGCAGGGAGCGCTGGCCGTTCCAGCCGAAATCGTCGTCGGGCAGGTTGTGGTTGTCTTTAAACGGCATTTCCAAGGTGTAGGCCAGGCAGCGGAAGGTTTCGCCCACGTAGGCGGTGGCCATGCCGAGGTTGGCTTGGCCGGGTGCGTCTTTTTCATAGCCGTGCTCGTCTTGGAAATCGGGGCTGGCTTGCAGCAGGGCGGTTTTGAAGGCGCTTTCCAAGGCGGCGATGCGTTCGTTGTAGGAAGGTACGCCCTCGGTGCCGGCCACGAAAACATAGGGCAGTTCTTCGTCGCCGTGGATGTCGAGGAACATATCGACGCCGGTTTCGTGCATTTTCTCGCGCACGTAATACACTTCGGGGCTGTGGGCTAAGGTAGGCTCGGCCCATTCGCGGTTGAGGTTGGCACCGGCGGCGTTGGTGCGCAGGTTGCCGAGTACGGAGCCGTCGGGGTTCATATTGGGCACTACATAGAAAGTGGCGCGGTCGAGCAGGGCGCGGGCGGTGGGGTCTTGGTGGTCGAGCAGGCGGGCGAGGAAACCTTCGATAAACCATTCGGCCATGCTTTCGCCGGGATGCTGGCGGGCGATGACCCAGATTTTCAGGTCGCTGGCTGCTTGGTTGCCGATGGTGAGCAGGTTGAGGTCGCGGCCCTGCACGGTGCTGCCCAAGTCGTCGATTTGGCACAGGCCGCTGCCTTGTGCTTCGCCGAGCAGGTTGAGGTGCTGCTCGTGGGAGTAGGGCTCGAAATAGGCGTAATACACGCTGTTGGCCAGCGGGGTGTGTTCGATGATGAGCTCGCCGTTTTCATAGCGGGTGGGCACGCGGAACCAGTTGCTGCGGTCGTAAGAAGCCACGGCTTGGTAGTCGGGCCAGGCGTAGTGGTAGGTGGCGGTGCCGGCATCTTCGATGCGCAGGGTACAGGGCTGGTAGGCCGCACCCTGCAGGCGGAAGTAAAACCACTGTTTGAATTCGGATGCGTTGTCGCCGCGCAGGTTGAGGCGGATGTTGCTGCTGTCGGCGGCGTCGATAACGGTGATGGCGCCGGCGTCGAAATTACTGCTGATTTTGGGCATGTCGGTTTCCGGAAAAAGGGAAAATGGGAACGGCGGCATTGTATAGCATCGGGCAGGCGGGGAAAACGCTTTCCTGCACAGCCATGCCGTGCCGGCAGGCACCCGCCTCGGCAGGGGCAAAAAAGCTGGATTTTTTCCGACAGGGGTTCTAAACTGTGCAGCGCACAAAACAAACCGCTGGTCGGAACAAGGAGAAACGCCATGTTAGCCAAACACGTGATCAAAAAATACCCCAACCGCCGTCTGTACGACACCGCCATCAGCGGCTACATCACTTTATCCGATGTGAAACAGATGATTTTGGAAGGCGAAGACATCGAAGTGCGCGATGCCAAAAGCGACGAAGACCTGACCCGTCAAGTGCTGCTGCAGATTCTGCTGGAAGAAGAAACCGGCGGCCGCCCGATTTTGAGCAACGACATGCTGCGCCAATTCATCCGCATCTACGGCCACACTTCGCAATCCATGCTCACCCCGTTTTTAGAACAAAACATGCGCATTTTTGCCGACTGGCAGCAGGGCATGCAGAAACAGATGCAGGGCGGCGGCCAAAACTGGCTGCAACCCTTCGCCTTCCCGCCCGCCGCCGCTTCGCTGGCCGAATGGCAACAGCAGCTTCAAAAACAGTCGCTGCAGTTTTGGCAGACCATCGGCTGGTTGCCCAAAGAATAAGCGCGTACCGGCGGCCGTTTCGGCTGCCCGCCACGCAGGGTTCAGGCTACCTGAAACCCTTTCCGTCACCCACTACAACAGGAAATCCCCAATGAAAGTATTGTTACTCGGCGCGCCCGGCGCAGGCAAAGGCACTCAGGCGCAATTCATTACCGCCGCCTTCAATATTCCGCAAATCTCCACCGGCGACATGTTGCGCGCCGCCATCAAAGCCGGCACCCCGCTGGGCTTGGAAGCCAAGAAAATCATGGACGAAGGCGGTTTGGTGCGCGACGACATCATCATCGGTATGGTGAAAGAGCGCATTGCGCAAGACGACTGCAAAAACGGCTTTTTGTTCGACGGCTTTCCGCGCACGCTGGCACAGGCCGAAGCCATGCGCGAAGCCGGCGTGGATTTGGATGCCGTGGTGGAAATCGACGTGCCCGACAGTGTGATTTTGGAGCGCATGAGCGGCCGCCGCGTGCACTTGGCTTCCGGCCGTACCTACCACACCAAATTCAACCCGCCGAAAACCGAAGGCAAAGACGACGTAACCGGCGAAGACTTGGTGCAGCGCGATGACGACAAAGAGGAAACCGTGAAAAACCGTTTGGCGGTTTATCATGAACAAACCGCCGTCCTGATCGGCTTTTATAGTGGCTTAAGCGGCAGCAACGCGCCCAAATACATCAAGGTGGACGGCACCCGTCCGGTAGAAACGGTGAAAGCCGAAGTATTGGGTGCCTTGGGCCAATAATGTTTGCCTAGACAAGCTTTCAGGTAGCCTTTGCGCCTATTAAAAAAAGGCTGCCTGAGTCATCAATATTCAATCGACAATTAAGACAGAGCCGATGCCGCATTACCCCATCCGCATCATCGATGCCTTTACCGACACTTTGTTTGGCGGCAACCAGGCTGCGGTGATGATATTGCCGCATTGGCTACCTGAAACGTTGATGCAGGCGGTGGCGGCGGAAAACAATCTGGCGGAAACCGCCTTTGTCGTTGCCGAAGGCGAAGCATGGCATTACCGCATCCGATGGTTTTCGCCGTTAACGGAAATCGACTTTTGCGGCCATGCCACTCTGGCGGCGGCTTGGGCATTGTTTGACGACCATCCGCAGGCGGAAACGCTGTATTTTCACGCCGAGGCGGTGGGCGAATTGGCGGTGACGCGCCATGCCGACGGTTTGCAGATGCGCTTCCCTCCGCGCCTTGCCGAAGCGGTGGATTCCGTTCCGGAAGCGCTGGGCAAGGGCTTGAGCATTGCGCCCCGCGAAGTGTTGCGCAGCCCGCAAGCCTATTTTGTTGTCTATCCGCATGCCGCTGATGTGTTGAATGTGCGCGCCGATGACCACATCCTGAAGCAGCTCGCCCCTTACGATGTGGTGGTGACGGCGGCGGCCGAGCCGGATAGCGGGCATGATTTTGTTTCACGCTATTTTTGGCCGGCCAACGGCGGCAGCGAGGATGCCGTGACCGGCTCGATTCACGCCGGACTGGCGCCGTTTTGGGCGCACCGATTGGGCAAAACCGAACTGACCGCCTATCAGGCCTCGGCACGTGGCGGCCGCCTGCATTGCCGTGTTACCGATGATGCCGTGTATATTACAGGCCGCTGCGTGGTTTATCTGGAAGGCAGGATAGATCTGCCCGCATCGTCCCCGCCTTTGGGTGCGTAACGCAAAGATTTGAGGCTAGCTGAAACCATATCGAGAGTGACTGTGATGGATTTGAAAACATACCTGTTGCCGGCCGTACTCTGCCTGCCTTTGGCCGCTGCCGGGCAGGGCGTTTACCCGCAATGCCTGAGGCTGGTGCAAGACACGTGGCAGCTGATGGCTTTTATCCAAGTGTGCGATGAAAAAAGCCTGCCGTCGGATGCGGTGCTGGAAAATGTGGCCGAACAAATGGGCAAACAGATCGAAATCTGCGACCGGCAGCTGGATGAGTCGGCACAAAAACGGCTGCAACATGATTTGAGCACCTATATTGAGCGGCAGCAGAGCCGCGGCATTGATGAAAACGCTGTGCGCCGCCAATGCAGCAACATCGACCGCACCTTGGACGATATGCTGAAGCGCTATCAAAGCCAAACCCAAGGCCGTCCGTAACAGCAGCGGGCCGGCTATTTGAGGCTACCTGAAACCGCATCGATAGTTGCTGTAATGGGCTTAAAACATACCTACTTCCGGCCGTACTCTGCCTGCCCTTGGCCGCTGCCGTGTGAATGAAATTTTGAAACGCTACCAGCCTTGAGGATAATCCTGTGAACAGAAAACTGATTGTGATGCTGGCGCTGCTGGCTGCGCTGCCCGCTGCCGCCGAAGACTATATGCCGTTTACCGAGCGTTACGGCCACCAATTCGAAAACGAGCGGGCTTGGAACGAAGCGGCGGTTACCCTGCCCGACTATCCCGAGGCCGGGCGCGGCAACTGGTTTCAATTATATGTGAACCCAACCTATGCCAATCAGGCCGAAGTGCTGCTGCCTTTGGAAAAAGCCGCCGACGGCAGCTTGCGTTATGTGCTGGCCATCCGTTCGCCGGGCGGCCAGCCGAACTACACTTACGAAGGCATCCGCTGCCATGACCTGCATCAGCGCCCGTTTGCCTTTGGCGACAACAGCAACCGCCGCTGGATTGCCCCGCGCAACACGCAATGGCGGCTTTATGACAACTACCGCACCACTGCCGACCCCGTGCGCGGCCGCCTGATGCGCATCTTGTGCGAAGACGGCATCCCGCGCAGTGCCGAAGAGGCCGAGCAGCTTTTGCACCGCTTCGGCAAACGCTCTTAAACCCCTGCCCATCAGGCTACCTGAAAACCAATCACGCGCATTTCTGCGCAGGTGGTTTTCAGGTAGCCTGAGACCTTTGCAACACCCCCATCTGCGGCGCATTTCTGCGTTGTGCGTTTATGCCCTATGGGTACTGCTCGCTCACTTGCCTATCTAGATGATATGTCTGTCCCACAGGGATTCCTGGCGTTCACGTTCGCTGCGCGGCTACGCCTTGAACTGCATCCACATCTGGAGGTTTTGCAAAGGTCTCAGCCTGATTTTTAGGGTCGTTTTAGGTGTTTAGCTCTGGGCACCGCGTCGGCGTTCAATCGAAATACCCACTTCGCGAACATCGGGCAAGATGCCCGGTTTGACCACGCGCAGGCGCACGCGTTCGCAGCGGAAATTGTTCAAAATCAGCGTGGCTACATATTCGGCCAAGGCTTCGAGCAGGAAGAACTGTTGCGCTTTGACGCCGGCGCGCACGGTGTCGGCCACTTCGCCGTAATGCACGGTGTCGTCCACTTCGTCGCTGGCGCCGGCGGCGGAGAGGTCGGTATGGATGTCGATGTCGAACAGGATGGTTTGGGGGCGGGTACGCTCCCAGTCGTACACGCCGATCAGGGTATCTACTTTCAAACCGTGTAGGAAAACGGTGTCGTTCATGGCTTGGCCCTCGTGATAGAATCCGCTTCCCATTTTATGCAAAGTAATAGCGCTATGTTGGATTTATTTTCTGCGGCCGATTGGGTGGCCGTGGCGGCGGCCTATTTGTTGGGTTCGCTTTCGTTTGCGGTGCTGGTGTCGAAATATTACGGTATGGACGATCCGCGCACCTACGGCTCGGGCAATCCGGGCGCCACCAATGTGCTGCGCAGCGGCCGCAAAAAGGCAGCGGCGCTCACGCTGTTGGGCGATGCACTCAAAGGCCTGGTGGCGGTGCTGCTGGCACGTTGGCTGCAAGATGCGGCGGGATTGAGCGATGCCGGCATTGCCGCGGTGGCGGTGGCGGCTCTGGTGGGCCATATGTGGCCGGTGTTTTTCGGTTTCAAAGGCGGCAAAGGCGTGGCCACCGCCCTGGGCGTGTTGTTGGCGCTGTGTTGGCCGGTGGCGCTGATTTGTGCCGCGGTGTGGTTGATATTGGCTTTCGGCTTGAAGATTTCTTCCTTGGCCGCGTTGGCGGCCACCGCCATCAGCCCGCTGGCGGCCTATTGGCTGGTGGACAAGTCCTCGTGGGTGTGGGCCGTGGTCATCATTGCCGTGTTGGTGCTGGTGCGCCACCACAGCAATATCCGCAATTTGTTGAGCGGCCGAGAAGGAAAAATCGGGGAAAAAGCGGAATAGAAACCATGCCTTTATTATTTTTACATCGCACAAACACATCACGGCGTATATGAGGGAGCTTGGGGCGGGAAGAAAAACAAGAAGAATAGTGATCAGGAGAAAATCATGATGAGCCGTAAAATTTTCGCCATCCTACACAAGCGCCTGTGGTCGCATTTGCAGGCGCAGGGCTTTCAGCACCATATCGGCCGCAGCTATTACCGTCTCGCTGACGGACAGGTGTGGTATGCCGCCAGTCGCGCACTGAATGCGCATTTGCAACACATCGGGCGGCCAAGCGCCGATAGCGCCTTTGATTGCGTGGCGGGCATTTACCATTTCGATGCCGATGAGCAGGCCATCGTCGAGCGCTATTTGCAGGTGCGAGAGCCTTATTGGGGCACGCAATATCTGATGAGCGTGCAATGCGATGGCGCGCCAAGCCAGACCGGCGGCGGGCGCAAAAAGGATATGAGCCTCTGGCGTGTGGCGGCCGAGGGCGGCAACCTTGATGCGGTGATGGACGATTTTGAAGCCGCCCTCGTGCAACAGGCCTTGCCGTTCTGGGTACGCATGAGCAGTGATGCAAACGCTGCCGCCGCACGGCGCTACAACGCGGAAAAACGCGCGCAAGCCCAAGAGTTTCGCGAGGGCTATTTTGATGCCGTGGACAGCGGAAAAGCCAAGGAAGCCGAAGAATGCCTGCGCTACTGGCTGCTGCGCGATGCGCCCGACTATGTCGCCTATTGGGGCGCTCACGGCGGCGACCCGCTGCGCAAAATCCAAGGGAGCACACCGTGACCCTGCCGCCGCTTGCCGACATTCTTGCGCGTCTGAAGCATACACTTCTCCTCCAATACAACCCGGTGCGCACGGAAATCGCCCCAGAGTGCGGCGACAATCTCGCCTGGTACGCGCATCTTTAAGATATGAAAGATATGGTGGGACATGCGCCAATGGAAGGCCGCATTTGGCTCTTGGTAGCGGCTGCGGCATCGGTGCTGATGATTACCATGGGCATACGCATGTCGCTGGGGCTGTTTGTGCAGCCGATGGTGCGCGACACCGCGCTCAGTATTTCGGCGGTGAGCTTCGCCATGGCGGTCACCCAGCTGATGTGGGGGGTGTCGCAGCCGCTCACCGGCGCATTGGCCGACCGTTACGGTGCTTGGCAGGTGATGCTGTGGGGCACGCTGTTGCTGGCCTTGGGCTGTGCTTTGGTGCCCTGGCTGCCCGGCACCTGGGGGCTGACGCTGACGGTGGGCGTGATGGTGGCCTTGGGTGCGGGCGCCGGCAGTTTTTCGATTCTGATGAGCCAGGTGGCGAATACAGTGCCGCCGCATTGGCGCGGCACGGCCTCCGGCATCGTGAATGCGGGCGGCTCTTTCGGGCAGTTTTTGTTTGCGCCGCTGGTGCAGGGGCTGATTTTGCTGCCGGCGGCGGGCTGGCGTGGGGCGATGTATGTGTTGGCGGGCATCAGCCTGCTGGCGATTCCGGTGTCGCGCTTCCTCACCCGCGGCGACGCGCCGCCCGAACGCTTGCCCGCCGGTGCAGCGGCCGACGGCCAAACTTGGACACAGGCGCTGGCGCAGGCGTTCCGCGACCGCAGCTATATTCTGCTGCATCTGGGTTTTTTCACCTGCGGTTTCCATATTGCGTTTTTGGTGACCCATTTGCCGACAGAAGTGGCCTTGTGCGGGCTGCCGCCGGCGGTGGCATCTTGGTCGCTGGCCATCATCGGCATGGCGAACGTGGTGGGCAGCGTGTTGGCCGGCTGGTGTGTCGGCCGCTGGCGCAGCAAATACATTCTGTTTTGGATGTACGCCTCGCGTGCGGCTTTGGTGGCGGCCTATTTGATGATGCCGCGCACCGATACCGTGTTTTACCTGTTTGCCGCCGGGCTGGGCTTGACTTGGCTGGCCACCGTGCCGCCAACGGCGGCGATTGTGGGCAAGTTGTTCGGCTTGCGTTATCTGGCCACTCTGTTTGGTCTCACCTTGCTGTCGCACCAAATCGGCGGCTTTTTCGGGGCTTATCTCGGCGGCTGGGCGATTACCCGCTTCGGTGATTACGGCTGGATGTGGTATGCCGATATGGCGCTGGCCGCGGCCGCAGCTTTGCTAAACCTGCCGATTCGGGAGCAGAAAGTCGCGCGCCAGCAGACGGCGGGTGGCTAAAGTGGAGGCGCCTGATGAGGAGTAGAGGCTACCTGAAACGAGTGGTGCGTTTTCAGGTAGCCTGTTGTTTCTGTAATCTGTTTCGGCAAACCCACTTAGCAAGCGCCGCCATGCCCTGTTAAGGGAATGGCGGCGGTTTGCTTACTGCGTCCCAATACATACCCAAAGTGCCACAGGCTG
>NZ_JH164926.1:664590-672144 GCF_000226875.1 Neisseria shayeganii 871 | reverse complement strand
CCTGAAAGTGTCTGCCGGCCGCAAACCGGCCCGCATGCTTTCAGGTAGCCTGTTGTGCCGGGTGGGCCTTATTGGTTGCGCAGTTTCCAGCCGGAATGCAGCACGGCAAAGGAGAATACGGCGGTGGCGGCGGTGAAGGCGGCTACTACGCCTAAGGAGAGCCAGGGCGAGATGTCGCTGGTGCCGAAGAAGCCGTAGCGGAAGCCGTCGATCAGGTAGAACACGGGGTTGGCGTGGCTGACGGCCTGCCAAAACGGCGGCAGGCTGTGGATGGAGTAGAACACGCCGGAGAGGAAGGTGAGCGGCATGATGAGGAAGTTTTGGAAGGCGGCGAGCTGGTCGAACTTTTCTGCCCAAATGCCGGCCAGCAGCCCCAAAGAGGCCATAAAGCCGCAGCCGCACAGGGCGAAGGCGAGCACGAACAGCGGCTGCTGCGGCCAAGGTAGGCCGAACCAGGCGGTGGCGAGCAACACGCCGCCGCCCACAACCAAGCCGCGCACTATGGCGGCGCCGGTGTAGGCGGCAAACAGGGTGAGCGAGGAGAGCGGCGGCAGCAGGATGTACACCAAATTGCCGGTGATCCGAGACTGCATCAGGCTGGAGGAAGTGTTGGCGAAGGCGTTTTGCGTCATGCTCATCATCGCCAAGCCGGGAATCAGAAAGGCGTTGTAGGCCACGCCGGGCAGGGCTTCGATGTGGCGGCCGACGGCGTGGGCGAAAATCAGCTGGTAGAGTAGGGCGGTGAGGATGGGTGCGCCCAGGGTTTGCAGCCACACTTTGGCAAAGCGCATGATTTCTTTACGCAGCAGGGTGTAAAAGCCGATGAAGTTCATGCTTGCTCCTCCCCGGCGGTGAGGCTGATGAAAACCTGTTCCAAATCTTTTTCCAATACGGCGAGGTGTTCGACGGTGATCTGCTCTACTTTCAGGTAGCCTAAAATGTCGGCAATCTGGTTGTAGTCTTTCAAGAGCAGGGTGTATTCCGGTGCGGCGTCGTGGATGCAGGTGTCGCGCAGGCGCGGCGGCAGCGGGGCGGACAGGCGCAGCTGTACGCGCACGCCTTGGTCGTTGCGCAGCAGGCGTTCGGTTTTGTCCAAGGCCACCAACTCGCCGCGCCGCATTACGGCGATGCGGTTGCAGTATTGCTCGGCTTCTTCCAGGTAGTGGGTGGTGAGGATGATGGTGTGGCCTTGACGGTTGAGGGTTTGCATAAAGGCCCACAGGCTGTGGCGCAACTCCACGTCCACGCCGGCGGTGGGTTCGTCGAGGATGATCACCGGCGGGCGGTGCACCAGCGCCTGCGCCACCATCACCCGCCGTTTCATGCCGCCGGAGAGGTTGCGCGTGTTGGTGTCGGCTTTGTCGGCCAGTCCCAAATGGTGCAGCAGTTCGTCGATCCAGGCATCGTTTTTGCGGATGCCGAAATAGCCCGACTGAATGCGTAGGGCTTCGCGCACGGTGAAAAAGGGGTCGAACACCAATTCCTGCGGCACCACGCCGAGCAGGCGGCGGGCGGCATCGCTTTGTTTGACGACGTCGCGATCCATCACGCGGATGCTGCCGCCGCTCAGGCGGCTGAGGCCGGCAATGGCGGAAATCAAAGTGGTTTTGCCCGCACCGTTGGGGCCGAGCAGGGCGAAAAATTCGCCCGCTTCCACGTCGAACGACACGCCTTTTAAGGCGGTGAAGCCGTTGGCATAGGTTTTGCGGGCATCGCGTATCTGTAATGCAGACATAAAGGCTACCTGAAAGCCGCTTCGGGGCGGCAAAACGGGGCATTATAACGGATGGGCGGCCGGGAAAACAGGCGGCGGCGCCGTCCATAAAAACAGCATGGCGGGCCGGCCATGCTGCGAAGCAAACACTTGGGATGCTTATTTATTTTTCTTTTTGCCGCCTTTTTTCGTATCGGGCGCTTCTAAGCGTCCGAGCACGAAGTCGTGCAGCAGGTCTTTCTTTTCCCAGAAAAAAGTTTGCATTTTATTCAGCGAATAGATTTTTTGCACCATGGCGGGCAGGCCGGCGTGGATGATGGCGGCCACTTCGCGGTTGCTGTCTTCGTGATCCATGGCGGCTTTCAGGCTGAGGTTTTTGCCTGCCAGATAAGCCTGCAGCTGTTTTTTGACGTAGGCGTTGATTTCAAACTGTTTGATCATGTGGTGTTTCCGTTTTAGAAGATGGGTATTGGAAGGGCGCAAGGATAGTGGAAAAGGCCTCAGCCCGTCCACAACCGCCAGAGGGCAGATGCGCCGAATACGGCAAGCACAATCCATGCCAAATGACGGATGTGCCGCTGCCAGCGGCGGCGGAAGGCGGCCGGCAGCAGCGGGCGCAGCAGCCAAACGGCGGCGGCACACAGAGCAATCAGTTTCCAGAGCGTGGCAGACATGGGCGCGGAAGGCTTATTCTTTTGCCGCTTCTTTGGCCGACAGTAAATCAAGCATGTCGCGGAAACGCGCTTTGCCTTCTTCTTGGCTGACGATGGGCTCGCCGCCTTTGCGGCCGAGGAATTTCAAATCCTGCTGCGGCATTTCGTCGATGAAGCGGCTGGGTTCGGGAAAGTGCCAGTTGCCCTGTTTTTTGCGTTTGATGCAGTGGGTGAGGGTGAGGCGGTATTGGGCGCGGGTGATGCCCACATACATCAGGCGGCGTTCCTCTTCCAGATTGCCTTCCTCCACGCTGTCGGCATGCGGAAACAGCCCTTCTTCGCAGCCCACCAGAAACACATTCGGATATTCCAAGCCTTTCGAGGCGTGCAGGGTGGACATTTTTACCGCGTCGGTTTCTTCCCCGTCTTTGCCTTCCAATAAGGTCATCAGGGCGATGGTTTGGGCGATTTCGATGATGGTTTTGCCGTCTTGTTCGCCTTTTTTGGCCAGCCAGGCGGCCAAATCCTGTACGTTGCGCCATTTGATGTCGCCGCTTTTGCCTTCTTCCTGGGCATACAGGTAGCCTTCGTATTGGATGTCGGCCAACAGGCCCTGTATCCATTCGCCGGCCGCTTCGCTGTCGGCGCGCCGGCGGTAGTCGGCCATCAAGGCCATGAACTGCTGCAGGGCGTCGCGGCTTTTGGCGGGCAGTTCGGCCAGGGCGTCCATGCTTTCGGCGGCGTGATACAGGCTGCAGCCGTAGCGGCGCGCGTAGTCGTTCAGGTAGCCCAAGGTGGCGTCGCCGATGCCGCGTTTGGGCGTGGTGGCGGCGCGCAGAAAGGCGGGATCGTCGTCGGGATTGGCGCACAGGCGGATGTAGGCGAGCACGTCTTTGATTTCGGCTTTGTCGAAAAAGCTCTGGCCGCCGGAGAGGCGGTAGGGAATGCGGGCGCTGCGCAGGGCTTCTTCAAACAGACGGGCTTGGTGGTTGCCGCGGTAGAGGATGGCGAAATCGGCATAGGCCGCTTTGCCGCCGCTTTGCGCATGCAGGCGGGCGATGGTGCCGGCCACCACTTCGGCTTCGTGCTGCTCGTTTTGGCAGGCCATCACGCGGATTTCTTCGCCCAGGCCGTATTCGCTCCACAGGGTTTTCGGAAACAGTTTGGGGTTGTTGGCGATCACGCGGTTGGCCACGCGCAGGATGCGGGCGGTGGAGCGGTAGTTTTGCTCGAGTTTGATCACCTTCAGGCGCGGGTAGTCGGTTTGCAGTAGGCGCAGGTTTTCCATATTGGCGCCGCGCCAGGCGTAAATGCTTTGGTCGTCGTCGCCCACGGCGGTAAAGAGACCGTCGCGGCCGGTGAGCAGCTTCATCAGGGTATATTGGCAGGTGTTGGTGTCCTGGCATTCGTCCACCAGCAGGTAGCGCAGGCGCAGCTGCCATTTGTGGCGCACCGGGCTGTGGGTTTGCAGCAGCAACACGGGCAGGCGGATGAGGTCGTCGAAATCCACCGCCTGATAGCTTTCCAGCGTGGCTTGGTAGGCGGCGTAGAGTTGGGCGGTCTGCCGCTCCCATTCGTTGGCGGCGTTTTGTAGGGCCTGTTCGGGCGTGAGCAGATCGTTTTTCCACAGCGAAATCTGGTGCTGTGCGCGGAATACGGCGTCGCGTCCGCTGCTGCCCAAGAGCTCAGTGATGATTTTGCCGCTGTCGGAGGCGTCGAAAATGGAGAAGTGTTTTTTGTAGCCCAGCTGCTCGGCTTCCTCGCGCAGCATGCGCATGCCCAGCGAGTGGAAGGTGCACACGGTCAGCCCGCGGGTCTGCTTTTTGCCCAACAGGCCGTGGATGCGTTCCTGCATTTCTTTGGCGGCTTTGTTGGTGAAGGTGATGGCGGCGATGTTGTGCGGGGCATAGCCGGCCTCGCGGATCAAATAGGCGATTTTTTCGGTGATCACGCGGGTTTTGCCGCTGCCTGCGCCGGCCAGCACAAACAGCGGGCCGTCGAGATAACGCACGGCTTCGAGTTGTTGGGGGTTGAGCTGGGTCATGACAGGCTACCTGAAAGCGGAAACAAGGGCGCGATTATACGCAGCGGTGCGCGGTTTCAGGTAGCCTGATGAAGTGGTTTACGCTTGGGGCGGGTGGCAGCTAGAATGACCGCTCTGAATGGAAAAACAAGGGAGAAAAAGATGAAATGGATGGATGTGTTGATACTGCCTTTGTCTGTTTTGGCCGGGTGGTGGATGAAGGCGGCGGGCTATTCCTGGGTGTGGGCGGTTTTGGTTTGTGCGGGCGTGGCGCTGCTGCTCATGTGGCTGTATGTTTTTGCCTTGTTGCGGTGGGGTTATACCTTGCCGCAGCGGCCGCAGGCGGTGGCCTTGGCGGAAACGCGCTTGGTGGGGCTCAAACATTTCGATGCCCTGCAGGCGGATTTGGATGCGCTGGGCTACCGTTTCCGCACGGTGTTCCGCATGGGCGGCAGTTTTGACGGCGAGGCGGCCTGTTGGTTTCACGAGCGGGAACAGATTTTGGCCGTGGCGCAGGGCAACCGCTTGAGCAAACGGCCGGAATACCGCCTGATCCGCTATTTCGACGACGGCCATCCGATCAGCATGAATGCTGTGTTTGCACCCGTGCCCGAGGTGTTTTGGGAGCCGGGCGGCGAGACCTATCTGTTTTTCAATTTCCCGCCGCCGGCGCTGCTGCACAAAGCCTTGCTGCAACAAAGCGGCGGCCGGAGCAGCGAGCAGTTTTGGCTGGCCGATGAGGCAGCGGTGTTGGCTTCGGAAGCGCGGGATGTGCGCTTGCTGGCGGAAAGGCTGGCAGCGCAAGGCATGCTGCGCCCCGTGCAGGCAGACGGCAGGCAGCGGCTGAATCTGCGCGGGGTGTGGACGGTGTTCCGTCACCAAGTGTTTCCGTTTAGTTTGCTGGCCACGTTTCGCAGCGATGACAAAAGCCGCCCGGTGTTGGAGCGGGCGCAAAGGTTGTGAATGAAGTTTTTTGGGCAGATTAGGAAAACAAAGGCTTCAGGATATGTTGGCATTCTGCATGGCGCGGCTTTTTGCTTTGCAAGTTCACTTCGCTACCTGATTAGCAAGCGACGTCTGTTGCGTTGGCGCAGCAGACGTTCTGGTTTTCAGATATCGGATACATCCAATCCTGCACGGATAAATAAAAAGGATAAGGACATCAAAAACAGCCGAAATCCTATATTTGGACTTCGGCTGCGGGCAAGGAGATCTATATCATATTTTTATTTAAAATATAAAAGGTCTCAAAATCAAAAGGTCTCAAAATTTGCCCAAGCGTTTTCAGGTAGCCTTACGCTGCACCACCGCTTGATGGACATACTGGTAACGGGTTTGCACCAACAACACGGCGATTGCGGCAATCACAGCCGGGATTGAAAACGCCAGGAAGTTGACTTGGTGCGACAACTGCATGGAAAGCAGGGTGCCACCCATGATGGGGCCGACAATGGCGCCGATGCGGCCGATGCCGGCGGCCCAACCGATGCCGGTGGAACGGATCATGGTCGGATAGTATTGGGCCACGTAGGCGTACAGCAGAATAGAGGCACCAATACTGGCCGCGCCGGCGATGGTGACCAAGAGATACAGCACCGGTTGCGGATTGGGAAAGCCGAGCATAAACAGCGCCACGGCACCGAGGAAGAAGAAGGCAGACAGCACGGGTTTCAATTGGAAACGGTCAGCCAGCCAACCGCCGCTGAGTGCGCCCAAAATGGCGCCCACATTCAGGGCAAACAGGAACATCAGGCTGTTACCAAAGCCATAGCCGGCCATGTGCATCAGCTTGGGCAGCCAAGAGCTTAAGCCGTAAGACATCAAGAGGCTCATGAAAAAGCAGGTGCAGAACATGGTGGTGCTCAGCGCCCGTTTTTCGCGGTAGAGCTCGATCACCGGCGCTTTTTCTTTCTTGGCAATGTCCAACACCAGCTCGGCATCGTCGGCAAACTGCTCGCGCGGCTCCATGCGGCGGATCAGATCTCGCACCTGAGCGTGGTCGCCGCGTTGCAGCAGGAAAGCCAAGGAATCGGGCAGGTAGAGTGCCACCAAGGGCAACAGCAGTAAAGGCAGGCCGCCGATGTAGAACATCACTTCCCAACCGAATTTGGGCACCACCCAAATGCCCAGCACCGCAGAGAGCATGCCGCCTACGGCATAGCCGCTGAACATGATCGCCACCATGCTGCTGCGGATTTTTTTCGGCGAATATTCGCTCATCAGCGCCACCGCATTCGGCATCACGCCGCCGATACCCAAGCCGGCCAAGAAGCGCAGCACGGCAAATTCGGTGGGTGTGCGGGCGAAACCGTTGACTACCGTAAAGAAGCTGAAAATAAACATGCAGATAATGATCATGCGTTTGCGGCCGAACTTATCTGCCAGAGAACCCAATATCGTACCGCCGAACATCATGCCGACCAAAGCCGAACTGCCCAAATAACCGGCGGTTTCGGCACTCAGCTGCCAAGCCTCCATCAGGCGGGGCAACACCACGCCGTAAATCACCAGATCATAGCCGTCAAATAGAATGATCAGGGTACACCAAAACAAAACCCGCCAATGGGTGGGGGTGAGTTTGGCGTGGTCGATAACCGACTGGATGTCGATAGAAGAATGTCTCATGGGCTCTCTCCACTATTATTGTACTTGTCAAATCACACATCGGCCCGGTACCGCATACTTTCCACGGCACCCAGAACCGATGCGGCTGCATTTTAGGCGTAAAAAAATAATGTAATCAACGATTTTTTAGCGGTTTATTTTTAATATATTAAGTAATTTAGAGAGTAGGCACTTTTTCCTTTTAAAAAAATAGAGTAAGTAACCATTAATATATAGCATCAAACGGCGCTTTTTTATGCTGCAGCGCAGCATCTTAAGCGCACTTCTTTGCCCTTTTACCGGTTTACAGGTAGCCTGAGACCTTTGCCCCCCAGATGTGGATGCAGTTCAAGGCGTAGCAGCGCAGCGAGCGTGAACGCCAGGAATCCCTGTGGGACAGACATATCATCTACAAGGCTAAGCGAGCGAGCAGTACCCTTAGGGCATAAACGCACAACGCAGAAATGCGCCGCAGATGGGGGTTTTGCAAAGGTCTCATGCTAAGGATTACAGCGGTTTTCCCAACCCAAATGCCTATTCAGCCGTTTTTTACGCAAAAA
>NZ_JH164926.1:639746-664336 GCF_000226875.1 Neisseria shayeganii 871 | reverse complement strand
CAGGCTTTCAAATCACGCCTTCTTCGCGCCAGCGGGCGAGGTCGGCATCGGTATAGCCCAAGCCGCGCAACACGGCATCGGTGCTGCTGCCCAAGGCTGGGGGCGGGCTGTCGTAGCGCACGGGCGTGGCGGAGAGTTTGACGGGGTTGCCGAGCATGCGCACGGGGCTGCCTTGTTCGGCGAAGTCTACCACCATTTGGCGGTGCTGTACCTGCGGCAGTTGCAGGGCTTCGGCGATGTTGTTGATGGCGCCGCAGGGCACTTGTACCGCTTCCAGTGCGGTCAGCCATTCGTCGCGCCCGCGTTGCCTAAAGGCTTGCGCCAGCTCGGGCACCAGGAGGTCGCGGTTGCGCACGCGCTGCGGATTGGTGGCGAAGCGCTCGTCTTCGTGCCAGCGTCCGCCGAGTACGCCGCAGACGGCGGCAAACTGTTTGTCGTTGCCGCAGGCCAAAATCAGGTGCTGGCCGCCGGCGGTTTCAAACACTTGGTAGGGCACGATATTGGGGTGGGCGTTGCCCAGACGCGGCGGCACCTCGCCGGAAGCGAGGTGGTTCATGCCCACATTGGCGAGCATGGCCACGGCGGAATCGAGCAGCGACACATCCACATGCTGGCCTTCGCCGGTGTGCGCCCGCGCCAACAGGGCGGCCTGGATGCCGATGGTGAGCTGGAGGCCGGCAAACAAATCCACCACCGCCACGCCCACTTTGTGCGGCAGGCCGTCGGTGGGGCCGGTGATGCTCATCAGCCCGCTCAAGCCTTGGATGATGTAGTCGTAGCCGGGCTTGGCGGCATCGGGGCCGGTTTGGCCGAAGCCGGTGAGCGAGGCGTAGATCAGGCGCGGGTTGACGGCTTTGAGCGATTCGTAATCAAGGCCGTATTTTTTCAGGCCGCCGACTTTGTAGTTTTCCACCAGCACGTCGGCTTCGGCCGCCAGCCGGCGCACAATGGCCTGCCCTTCGGCGCTGGCCATATTGATGGTGAGCGACTGTTTGTTGCGGTTGACGGTGCCGAAGTAGGCGGCGGTGCCGTCGGCAAAGGCGGGCGGCGACCATTGGCGGGTTTCGTCGCCGGCGCCGGGCCGCTCCACTTTGATGACTTCTGCGCCCAAATCGGCCAGCGCCTGGGTGCAGGAAGGACCTGCCAATACGCGGGAAAGATCCAATACTTTAATGCCTTGCAATGCTTGTGTTGCCATCATCCATTCCTTTTTTCAGGGATATTGTGGTGTGGTTGTTCATTCGGTTTCAGGTAGCCTGCGGCTTTACTTGGCCGGCCTGTTGCAGGCAGCGTCGTTTGGCAGCGTTGGAGGCCATATCCAGCGGGCTGCGCCCATTGCATTCGCGGACAGCCGGATCGGCGCCGGCGGCCAGCAGGCAGCGCACCACGGCATCTTCGCCCCAACTGGCGGCGCCGGACAAGGCGGTTTCGCCGCTGGAGTCGCGCCAATTGACATCGGCGCCGGCAGCCAGCAAACGGCGCACGCGGCTCACTTTCCCGGCCCAGGCGGCAGCGTGCAGGGCGGATTCGGCCCCGCCTTCTTCGGCACTCAGGCCGCCGGAATTTTGGAAAAAATGGGTCGGCATGATGCATCCTTTGAACAATCTGTTTGCGGCACCGCCTAAGCATCGAATTGTTGTAGAGCCTGTTGTCCATTCACCGGCACGGCGGTTTTTAGCTCCGCCGGTCTGCTGCACGCCCGAGAAGGCAAAAGCACAGCAAGCCTACACAGCTGGCGCACATTTCGTTGCCCCCTTGTGGGATTCGCGCCGCAGATAGGAACTTTTGACCACAAAAACCGTCGCAATGTAGGTTGTGAGCAGGCGCTTAGTACAGCGCGCGGTCGATGCAGCGGGCGCAATCTTGCCGGCTGTCGGCGGCACAGGCGGCGTGGTGGTGGATGCCGCGGTCGTGTTCGAGACGCTGTTGGCGGGTGCACACGCTTTCGCGCGCGCCGCCCAAGGCTTGCAGTACGCCGATGCCGGCTTCCTGGTAGGCATCGAGCGCCACATCATTCACCTTCTGAATGGCCGACAGGCCGGCTTCGCCCATGGTGTGTTTCAACACCCGGTCGCCGATATTGTCTTGGCCGCGGTGGCCCATGCGGGCGGCTTGGTTCATCACGTTTTGGGTTTGCCCCCAGCGTTGGCGGCAGGTTTCGTCGAGCGCCATCGGGCGGTCGGCGGCACGGGCGGCCGCCCATTCCTGTGCCACGCAATCGGTGGCGCTGGCGGCATGGCTGCCGAAGTGGCGCAGCCCTTGGCCGACATCGTGCGCGGTTTCGCGTAAAGAGTCGGCCGCAGCCGGGGCGCTGAACAGTGCCAGCGCGGTCAACAGCAGGCCGAATGCGCGGAGGCGGTGAAACAACATATTGGATGGTGTGCCGTAATGAAGAGGGACGAATATTTTGACGGCATAGCCCTGCCGGGCAAGCGCCATGCCGTCAAAATATTCAGGCTACCTGAAAGCCTGATGCTGCTTTTAGGTAGCCTGCGTTTCGGTTTAACCGAAGGCGGCGATGCCGGTTTGGGCGCGGCCCAGAATCAGGGCGTGTACGTCGTGCGTGCCTTCGTAGGTGTTGACGGCTTCCAAGTTCATCACGTGGCGAATAACGTGGTATTCGTCGGCGATACCGTTACCGCCGTGCATGTCGCGGGCCACGCGGGCGATGTCCAACGCCTTGCCGCAGTTGTTGCGTTTGATTAGGGAGATCATTTCGGGCGCGGCTTTATCTTCGTCCATCAAACGGCCCACTTGCAGGGCGGCTTGCAAGCCCAGGGCGATTTCGGTTTGCATATTGGCCAGTTTCAGCTGCACGATTTGGGTGGCGGCCAGCGGGCGGTTGAACTGTTTGCGGTCCAGAGTGTATTGGCGGGCGGCCTGCCAGCAGAATTCGGCAGCACCCATGGCGCCCCAGGCAATGCCGTAGCGGGCTTTGTTCAGACAGCCGAAGGGGCCTTTCAAACCGCGGATTTCGGGGAAGGCGTTTTCTTCGGGCACGAACACTTCGTCCATTACGATTTCGCCGGTGATAGAGGCGCGCAGCGAGAATTTGCCTTCAATTTTGGGTGCAGACAGGCCTTTCATGCCTTTTTCCAAGATGAAGCCGCGGATTTCACCGGCGTCGTCTTTGGCCCACACCACGAACACATCGGCAATCGGGCTGTTGGTGATCCACATTTTGCTGCCGCTCAGGGAGTAGCCGCCGTCCACTTTTTTGGCGCGGGTTTGCATGGAAGCGGGGTCGGAACCGGCATTCGGTTCGGTGAGGCCGAAGCAGCCGATCAGCTCGCCGGTGGCCAGTTTGGGCAGGAATTTTTCTTTCTGTTCGTCGGTGCCGTAGGCCCAGATTGGGTGCATCACCAAGCTGGACTGTACGCTCATGGCGCTGCGGTAGCCGGAATCCACGCGCTCTACCGCGCGGGCGATCAGGCCGTAGGCCACGCTGCTCATGCCGGCACAGCCGTAGCCGTCAATGGTTACTCCCAGCAAACCCAGTTCGCCCATTTGGCGCATGATGTTGCGGTCGAAGTTTTCTTCGCGGTTGGCCATCAGAATGCCGGACATCAGCTGCTCTTGGCAGAACGCTTCGGCCGATTCGGCCACCATGCGTTCTTCTTCGGTGAGCTGGCTGCTCAGCAGCAGGGGGTCTTCCCAAGTAAACGGTGCACGGGTTTGTGCCATGATGATTCTCCTTGAAATCAAATTGAAACAGAAAAATATTCCGCCAGTCGAAATATTGTTTTACAATACGGAACGAAATATAAGCAAAAACGAAAGGGCTGTAAAGTGATAAATACCATTTCCGCCGAAATCCAGCGCGCCGAAATTGAGAACGACCGCCAATTCGTGACCGCGCTGGCCCGGGGTCTAGGCATTTTAAGCGTTTTCGAGAACAGCAACATCGCGCTGACGCACCAAATGATCTGCGAACGCACCAAGTTGCCCAAGGCCACGGTGTCGCGCCTGATCTACACGCTGCTGTGCACCGAGTTTCTGGCGCAAGACCCGGACGGCGGTTACCGCTTGGGCATGGCCGCCATCCGCATCAGCGCCACCGCTTGGGCGCAATACGATTTGATCCGCCACGCCCAACCCCTGATGGCCGCCTTTGCCGCCGAGCACCATGTGTCGGTCAACATCGCCAAAGAAGAAGGCGGCGAAATGCTGTATCTGGCCTGTTGCCGTAGCCCGGCGCGCCTGGCGGTGCAGCTGATGGTGGGCAGCAAAGTGCCGGCGGCCCAAACGGCCATCGGCCGTGCGTATTATGCCGTAGCCGATGATTTCCAGCGAGCGCATTTGCGCCGTCATCTGCCGCCGCTGCCCGAAATGGAAACGGCGCAACAGCTGGAGATGCTGGCCGGCCATGAGGCGTTTTACCGCGAGCACGGCTATACGCTGTCTGCCGGTGAATTTTCACCCGATATTTTGGCCGTGGCGGTGGGCGTTTATAATCGGGCAGAACAGCGTTACACCCACGCTTTGAATGCCAGTGTGCCGGCCAGCCGCTGGCAGGAGGCGGATTTTGTGCGCGAGATTGTGCCGGGCTTGCAAAAGCTGGCTCAGGAAATCAGCGCGGCGTGATTTGATGCCGGTGATTGGCCGGGCAGTGTGTGATGAGAAAAAGGC
The DNA here is from genome assembly GCF_000226875.1 of Neisseria shayeganii 871. GTDB lineage: Bacteria > Pseudomonadota > Gammaproteobacteria > Burkholderiales > Neisseriaceae > Eikenella > Eikenella shayeganii. Next base: position 659,707 of record NZ_JH164926.1, on the reverse strand, counting down.
TACCTGAAAACGTTTCAGGTAGCCTTTTGTTCTCCTTTATTGTCCCATGTAACGCATATTGGCGCTGCAGGCTTTACTTCTTGGTGGAAATGCCCAGCAGGCGGTAGATCGGGCAGAAGTTGATCAGTGCGGTGGCCACGAAAATGATGCCGATCCAGCCCCATACGCCGATCACGCCGGTCAGGCTCAGGGCGATCAGGGCGATGCCGGCAATCAGGCGCAGGAGGCGGTCGGCTTGTCCGAGATTACTGTTCATGAATGTTCTCCTTTAAATAAGCAGGGATGAAACGGGGGTAAAAGATTAAGCACGGTTCCAAGGCATGCAGGCCAATAGTTTGGCCATGCCGCAGAAGCCGGTGAGACCGGCGAACAGCAGGCCGGCGCCGACAAAAGCACACAAAGCATAAAACCATGGCGAAACGGCAAAACCGAGCACCGCGCCCAGCAAAACCAGGCTGCCGGCGGCAATCTGCACTTGGCGCATGATGTCCAGCGGTTGACCGGGTTTTGCCTGCACGGGCAAGCCGGCTTTGGCCCAGGCATTCAGACCGCCGTCCAAAATATACACTTCGGGGCAATCGCCCGCGCATTGGGCGAGGGCGGCGGCGTTTTGTCGGGTGCGCATGCCCGACAGGCAGCTGAAAATCACGGTGCGGCCGGCGGGCAGGGCTTGGTGGGCCAATTGGTCTAGCGGCAGGGAAACCGCGCCGTCGATGTGGCGGTGCGCATATTCGCCGCTGCTGCGGATGTCCACCAAGACGGCGCCGTTTTTCAGTTTCTCGGCGGCCTGCTGCGGGGTAAGAACGGGTAAAGCCATCACGCCTCCTTTATGATTCGGTTGGGCAAAAGTTTTCTTTCAATACGGAAACAATCCGCGCCACTTTTTCGTCGCATACCGAGTAATACAGGGTTTGACCGTCGCGCCGGTAGGCAATCAAGCCTTCGTCGCGCATTTTGGCCAAGTGTTGCGAGAGGGCGGACTGGCTGAGCGTGGTGCATTCGTGAATCTGCCCCACGCTCATTTCGCCGTGCGCCATCAGCAGGCACAACACCTGTAGGCGGTGGGCATTGCCCAAGGTGCGCAGAAATTCTGCGGCGGCAGCGGCCTGTTCGGCTAGGGAAAAAGCTTGTTGTTCCATAATTCAGTTTTTTCTAATTTAGAATAATCTAAAGTAAAAGTCAAGCGGGTTCTGTGCAGCCACTCTATTTCTGCTTTTCTCTGCTTTTCAAAGAGACAAGGTTCGGGTCTGTTCTGTTCCCGCTGCCGGCGGTTCGCGGCCTTCCGCCAGGGCTTGGCGCCAGGCTTGGATGGCGGGCAGCAGCAGATCGGCTTCCGAGGTGTAAAAGCGTTCGCGGCCGCCGAAGCGGCGGATGTTGTCGCGTTGGCGCTGCATGATGGCCACGTCTTGGCCGATGATGAGGCGGGATAAGGGCTCGAATACCAGCCGCACCAAAGGCCCGAGGCGGCCGTAGCGGAAACTGATGACGGTGTGCACTTCGGTTTCGTTTTCGCCAATCGGGGTGCAGCTGGAGGTGATGATGTAGTGTTTGCGGTCGGAGAAGCGGTAGTCCACGCGCGAGGTGGCCGGTGCGATGAAGCGGTCGGTGTGGCGCATATCGGTGCCGCTGTTTTGTAGCAGCCGCCACACCCAGCTTTGTTCGCGCGGCTCGTTTTCGTATTCCACCTCGGCCCCGTCCGCCAGATGGCGCAGAGTGGCGCGCACCGGTTTGCCGGTGGCGGAGCGGAACCAGGAATCGTGTACATACACGGCGTGCGGGCAGTCGAGAAAGTTCTCCAGACACTGGGCCACCGGTGCGGCGAAGCGGGTGCGCATGCGGAAACTGGTCCAGCCAGCTTCGTTCAGATGAGGAAAGGGCAGCGGCGCTGGGGTAGCGGGGTTGCCGGGGCAGAGCCAGACATAGCCGTCTTGGGCGGTGCAGTGCACGGTGGGAATGCGGATGGCGGGCAGCGCTTGACCGTCCAGCGCGGGAATACGGGCCAGGCGGCCATCGGCGGCAAACTGCCAGCCGTGGTAGGGGCACCGGATTTGCCCGTTACACACTTTGCCGGCCGACAAGGGGGCGTTGCGGTGCGGGCAGCGGTCTTCCATGGCCGCAAAGCGGCCGTTGCCCGCATGGAACACCACATAATGGCGGTCGAACAGGGTAAGGCATTGCGGTTTGCGCCGTACATCGCGTTCGGTGGCGGCGATGTACCAGTAATTGTGTAGAGACATGGCGGGCAGGGGAAAGGCTACCTGAAAGCCTGTGGTGCTTATTCCGTTGTGCAGGACGGTTTCAGGTAGCCTGCGGCTGAGTGGCAAGAAAACGGATTATAGCCAAAATCGGAACGGGGCGTTCCGGCCAGGTTTGCCAGGTTGGCTGACCGCCAAAGTCGTGCGCCCGGGCAGGCAGCAAAATCGGCATTGCGGTAAACTGGCCGGGCTTTTCACTCTTTCCCGTTGCGTGCATGACCCGTATCCGTTTTTTCCCCGCCACCGAAGCCGACGATGCCGAACTGCGCGCCCTGTTGCGGCGCAATGTCATGGACGGCCCCATCTCGCTCACCTTCCGGCGCGAGCCGTCTTATTTTGCCGCGGCCGCCATCCAAGGTGCGGAGGCGGAAATCTACAAAGGCGTGGACACCGACAGCGGGCGTTTGGCCGGCTTGGGCGGGCTGTTCCGTTTTCCCGCCTATTTCAACGGCGAATTGCGCACCATCGGCTATCTGGCCGACCTGCGCTTGGAAGCGGCCTACCGCAACGGCCTTGCCCTGCGCCGCGCCTATGATTTCCTGCGCCAACAGCAAGCCGGCCGGCCGCTGCCGGTTTATACCAGTATGATTCTGCAAGACAATCGCGCCGCTTTGTCGATATTGGCCGCCCGCCGCGCCGGCCTGCCCGATTATCTGCCGCAGGGGCGGGTACACACGCCGATGATTCAGTTGGCGTGGCCGAAAGCCGCCGTTCAGGTAGCCGGGGTAACGCTGGCACGCGGCCGGGCGGGCGATGAGAAGGCGGTGTTCGCCTTTATCAACCGCGAACATGCGCGCCGCCAGTTTGCCCCGCATTACGGGCCGGCCGATTTGCACAACGGCCGTTTGCGCGGTTTGCAGATGGAAGATTTTCAGATCGCCCGCCGCGGTGGCGAGATTGTCGGTGTGCTGGCGGCGTGGGATCAGCACGCCAGCCGCCAGATTCATGTGGAAGGCTATCGCGGCGCCTGGCGCCGGCTCAAGCCGTTTTACAACGCCTTATGCCGCTTCACGCCTTATCATCCCTTGCCGGCGCCGGGCGGAATGCTGCCTTATTTTTATGTGTCGTTGGTGGCGGTGGCCGGCGATGATCTGGATGTTTTCCGCGCCCTGCTGCGCGCGCTTTACCGTGAACGCCGCCGCGGACCGTGGCACTATATGGTGTGCGCCCTGCACGAGCGCGATCCGCTGCTGCCGGCGTTGGCCGAGTATCGGCGCATCGAGGCGGGCGGCGAGCTGTTTACCGTGGTGTTTGATGCGCAACAGGCCGAGCAGCCGGACGGGCGGGTGCCGTATGTCGAGCCGGGGGCGTTGTAGCCGCCGGGCACGCGGTGTTCAGGTAGCCTTTCCGGTAATGTCTTGCCACGACAGGCCGAAACGGGCCAGATATTTGCGCAGGCGGTCGCTGTCGTTGGGGGTGGCGCGTTGGGTGCGGGACACGTTAAACAGCGCCCGTCCGGCTGCGGCCATGTTTTTGTGCCGGCGGCATTCGGCCAATACGTTTTCCAGCTGCATGATGTCGAAACGATCCCATTGTTCGATGTTTTGCCCTTTGCGGGCCAACCATTCGGCCAAATCGTTTTCAGGTAGCCCGCGGAGGGACATCGGGCTACCTGAAAGCCCTGCCTCGTCTGCCCACAGCCATTGCAGCCGCACGATTTCCGCTTCCACCGATTCGGTTTGAATCCGCCCCTGCGGGGCAAGCGTGGCCAGCCGCAGGATGCTGGCGGCCAAGTCGCGGAAGTTGCCGCGCCATAAGGCTCGCGGCGACAGGGCGAAATCCAGATAAGCGGCGTAAGCTTCTTTGTTAAACCGGGTGGCGCGGCCCAAATCTTGCGAGGCGAGGGCAAGCTGGTGTTCGATGTTCGGCTCGATGTCTTCGCGCCGGTCGGCCAGTGCGGGCAGGGTGTATTGCCAGATGTTGATGCGGGCGAACAGGTCTTCGCGAAAGCGGCCGGCGCGCACCTCTTGGCGCAAATCGCGGTTGGTGCCGGCAATCAATTGAAAATCGCTGCGCACTTCGCTGTCGCTGCCCATCGGGTAAAAATGTTTTTCCTCAATGGCTTTGAGTAACATGGCTTGCTCGTCCAAGCCCAGCTCGCCGATTTCGTCGAGAAACAGTACGCCGTGGTCGGCGGTTTTCAGGTAGCCTTCGCGTTTGTCGGCCGCGCCGGTAAACGCGCCTTTTTTGTGGCCGAACAGGGCGGATGCGGCACCGTCGCCGCGCAGGGTGGCGCAATTCACATCCACAAACCGCCCGCCGATTAAATGGCGCGCCTTTTTCAGCTCGTAAATCCGCCGCGCCAGCATGGATTTGCCCGCGCCGGTGGGGCCGCTGAGCAGAATCGGCGAAGGTGAATGGAGCGCCACTTGTTCGATTTCGGCAATCATGCGGTTAAACGCCGCATTGCGCGTGGCAATGCCGCTTTTCAGATAGCGCACGGCATCGGCGCGCACCGCCGCCAGCCGTTCGGCCAGCACATCATAACGGGCCAAATCCAAATCGATCAGCTCATAGCTGCCGACATCGCCTTCCAGCATGTTTTGCCTTTGTTTTTTCGGCGGTGCGGTTTGCAATAGTACGCCGGGTATCTGGCGGCTTTCCACCAGCAGAAACAGGCAAATCTGCGCCACGTGGGTGCCGGTGGTAATGTGTGTCCAATATTCTTCATGCTCGGTATCAAAATCATAAGCCGACGCCCAAGCGTGCAGCTTGGTATATACCTCGCTGAAATCCCACGGGTTGTCCAATTCCATCGGCACCAGGTTTACCTGTGTGTGCGGTGAGCATTCTCTAATGTCGGCCTGCACCAGCTCGGCCAAATCGCGGTATTTTTCGGCATAAAACAGTTCCATACGCCCAACGGGCACGTTGCTGCGCTGCCCGATGGCCACATTCGGCCGCCATTTCTGCCAGCGGCCGTGGCCTTTGCCGGCATCCAGCTGGGTGCCGATGAAGCTGATCACTACGCGCGTTTTGTTGCTATCCATATTTCTATAAAAATATCTTTAAAAATAGATTTTCATTATATATAAAAATTCACAGAAATATTTTTCAAAATTTATTTTCAATGAATTCATTTTATTATAAGAAATTTTGCGGTGTATTTTTGCTTTGGCACGCCGCTTGCAATATGGCTGTCAGGCACGCTGCACAAATGCCGAAGGAATTACAGCTTGTAGACGCTCGAGGTTGCGGGTTCGAGTCCCGTCTCTGCCGCCACACTATGGCAGAGTAGCTCAATCGGATAGAGCGCGAAATATTTCTTCAATCCTTGTTGTGCGGCGTGCCGCCGAATCAACAGGCCGCCTGATTGCGCATGCTTTCAGGTAGCCTTCCCGAGAGGGAGACTTTTCGGTGCGGCCGGCAAATGCCGGAGGAATTACATGGGTCGCGGGTTCAAGTCCCGCCTTTGCCGGTAGGCAAAGTAGCTCAGCAGGGTAGAGCGGTGGATTCATTTCTCCCAGTTTAGTTGTTGGCTGCACCTTCTTTTTCGGCGGATGCCGGCAGGACTACAACCTCAAACCTGTCTTGCCACCCCTAGCCGCCACTTATTGTTGGGGCTGCCCGAAGGTTCGGGCGGCTTCGGAAAGGAAAGCGATATGGCGAACAGCAATTTGTTCCAATCCATCAAAAACCGTTTGCGCGGCCAAAGCCTTCAAGAAGCCGCCGCCGATACACGCAACCAAGCAGGCGGCTTGGCCTATGCCTTAACGCCCAAACAGCAGCTTGCCCAGCTGGCGGCCACCGGTTGCCTGAACAACACCTATTACGCCGATGCCGAAGACCAGCTGAATCAAATCATCGAATTGGCTGCACAGCTGGATGCGGATTTCATCGCCCAAACCGCGCTCTATGCACGCGAAACAGCCTATATGAAAGACATGCCCGCCTTGCTGCTGGCGGTGTTGGCGCAGAAAGACGTGTCCATGCTGGCCCGCGTGTTCGACCAGGTGGCGGACAACGGCAAGATGCTGCGCAACTTCGTGCAGATCATCCGCAGCGGTGCAGTGGGTCGGCAGTCTTTCGGTTCGCGTCCGAAAAAGCTGATCCAGCATTGGCTGCTCACCGCCGATGAAAAGCAGCTGCTCAATGCTGCCATTGGCAACCGGCCTTCTTTGGCCGATATCGTGAAAATGGTTCACCCCAAACCACAGGAAAGCTGGCGTGCGGCCTGGTTTGCCTGGCTGGTCGGCAAGCCGTTTGACACAGCCGAGCTGCCGCCGCTGACCCGGGCTTTTGAGGCCTACAAACGCGAACGCAGCGGCCCGCTGCCCGAGGTGCCTTTCCAAATGCTCACCGCTCTGCCTTTGAACAAGGGCGATTGGGCGCAAATTGCCCGTAACGGCTCTTGGCAGCAGGTGCGCCAAAGCTTAAACACTTTTCATCGCCACGGTGTGTTTGAAAAGCAGGCCAACATCAAACAGGTGGCGCAAAAACTGCGTGATCCGGCCGCCATCGCCCGCGCCCGCGTGTTGCCTTACCAACTCTTAACAGCGTTTCAGGCAACTTCCGACCAGTTGCCCGCCGCCATCCGCGATGCCTTGCAGGATGCGATGGAAATCGCCGTGCAAAATGTGCCGGTGCTGGACGGCAAGGTGGTGGTGTGCCCCGATGTGTCCGGCTCCATGCACAGCCCGGTGAGCGGATGCCGCGGTTCGGTCACCAGCGTGACCCGCTGCATCGATGTGGCGGCGCTGATGTCGGCGGCCGTATTGCGGGCCAATCCGCAGGCGAGGGTGCTGCCGTTTGAAATGGTCACGGTTAATGTGCGGCTCAACCCGCGCGACAGCATCATGACCAATGCCGAAAAACTGGCGGCTGTCGGTGGCGGCGGCACGGCGTGCAGCGCGCCGTTGTCGAGACTCAACAGCGAAAAAGCCCAAGTGGATTTGCTGATTATGGTGTCGGACAACGAAAGCTGGGCAGACCGCGAACAGCGTTGGGGCGGGCGGACGTCCATGATGAAGGAATGGACGGTTTTGAAAAAACGCTGCCCCCATGCCAAGCTGGTGTGCATCGACCTCCAGCCCAATACCACCGCCCAAGCGCAGAACCGGAGCGATATTCTGAATATCGGCGGTTTCTCCGACAGCGTGTTCGGCCTGATCGGCGAATTCGCCCGCCACGGCATGCACGCCGACGGCTGGGTGGCGGAAATCGAAAACACAGCCCTGCCGGCGGTGCAATAGGCTTTCAGGTAGCCTGACAGGCTACCTGAACAGCGCACTCCGCCCGCAACTGAAGACCGTGTTGATATAGATATGGAATGAGAAAACAGATGAATTACCAAGAAATACAAACCGAAAACGGCTTGCCGATCAAAATGTGGACCAAAGGGGTGCCGGTGGAGCCGGCGGCCGAGCAGCAGCTGCGCAATTTGGCGCAAATGCCGATTGTGTTCAAACACATTGCGGCAATGCCCGATGTGCATTACGGCATCGGCGCCACCGTGGGCTCGGTGGTGCCGACCTACCGCGCCATCATTCCCGCCGCGGTGGGGGTGGACATCGGCTGCGGCATGATTGCCTGCAAAACCACGCTGACTGCCGCCGATCTGCCCGATAATCTGTCTGCCGTCCGCAGCGCCATCGAGGGCGCCGTGCCGCACGGCCTGACACCGAGAAAAATGGGGCGCGACAAAGGCTCATGGGATACGCCGCCCAACGAAGCGGATGTGGCTTGGGCGGCGCTGAAAAGCGGTTTCGACAAAATCTGCGCCAAATATCCGGTGTTGAAAAACACCAATAACTACCGTCATATGGGCACCTTGGGCACCGGCAACCATTTCATCGAATTGTGTTTGGACGAGCATCAGGCGGTGTGGATCATGCTGCATTCCGGTTCGCGCGGGGTGGGCAATGCCATCGGCAGCCTGTTTATCGAATTGGCGAAGAAAGATGCCGAGCGCAACAACGTGCACCTGCCCGATCAAAATCTGGCTTATTTCGAAGAAGGCAGCCAGTATTTCCAGGATTACTGCGAAGCGGTGGAGTGGGCGCAGAATTTTGCCCGCGCCAACCGCGAAGTGATGATGAGCCGCGTGATTGCGGCGGTGCGCAGCGTGATTACGAAGCCGTTTGAAACGCATTTGGAGGCCGTCAATTGCCACCACAATTATGTGCAGCGCGAAACCCATTTCGGGCAGCAAGTGTTTGTGACCCGCAAAGGCGCGGTGTCGGCCAAGACGGGGCAGTTGGGCATCATTCCCGGCAGCATGGGCGCGAAAAGCTATATCGTGCGCGGCAAAGGCAATCCGGAGAGCTTCGAGAGCTGCAGCCACGGGGCGGGCCGAAAAATGAGCCGCACCGCGGCCAAAAAAACCTTTAGCGTGGACGACCACATCGCCGCCACCGAGGGTGTAGAATGCCGAAAAGACGCCGGCGTGATTGACGAAATCCCGATGGCGTATAAAGACATTGATGCGGTCATGGCTGCCCAGAAAGACTTGGTGGATGTGGTATATACCCTCAAACAGGTGGTGTGCGTGAAAGGCTGAGGCCGAAAACAGGCTGGTCAAACCGGCGGTGCTCGGGTATAATCCGCGCTTCTTTGGCGGGTCTCCCCGCATGATGGTCTGGGACAAGGGGTCAGGTGCGGAAGCAAGCAGCCCATCTCGGATTCAGCAGTGCCGGGGTTCTGGCTCGCCACCCTATTTTGAAGGCTGCTCCGTTTGGAGCAGCCTTTTTGTATGGCGGTTTGCGGTGTTTTGCGGCCAGCTGAAGGTTGCGGCTACCTGAAAAGTGGGGCGGTAATGGCGCAACGCTTCGGCGAGCCGGCAACAGGCTGAGACCTTTGCAAACCCCCCAGATGTGGATGCAGTTCAAGGCGTAGCAGCGCAGCGAGCGTGAACGCAGGAATCCCCGTGGGACAGACATATCACACGATAGGCAAGCGAGCGAGCAGCACACAACGCAGAAATGCGCCGCAGATGGGGGGTTGCAAAGGTCTCAGGCTTTGGAGGGGCTGCATGCTTTAAGCGGCTGCGGCCATCTGTTATAGTGGCCGGCCTTTTGTTTCAGATGAAAGCCGGGCGGCCGATGGGTAAGCGCCAAGCGTCCCGCGGGCGGGTGTTCCCGCCTGCTTTGTTTCCCGATGTGCTCACCGCCGATGATGCCCTGTTGCGGCGCATTGCCGCCGCCGATTACGGCATGGAGGCGGCGCGCCATTTTGCGGCGCTCAAAGAAGTGCTTACGCTGCAAAACGGCTATCTGTCGCTTGAGGCGGATCAGGCGTTCTATCCTGCCGAAACCGTGGAATTGGCGGCCTATCGGGCTTCGGATTCCCGCGCTTACTTCATTTGCCATCTGATGTTGGTGCAAAGCACATTGGCCGGCACGGCTTGGTTCGGCTTGGCTGGCTACCGGCAGCATTATCTGGATTCGCGCGCCGGATTGCCGATGAGTGTGCAGCGGCAATTGGATGCCGCCTATGCTTTGGCAGAAGCGCGCGGCGAAATTTAGGGCTTGAGACCTTTGCAAAACCCGCATCTGCGGCCTTATCCCCCAAGGGGACGCAGAACAGGTTGGCAAGATGTCCCATCTGGCTGCGTTGGCGGGTTTGACTGGCGAAGCGAAAAAAACGCTTCGCCGGCAGGATGACGACACGCCCTACAGCCGCCGGCTTGAAGATTGAATTGTTTTGTGAGGATTGAAAAAATGTCAGAAACTTTATTGCCCAGTGCGCCCACTTTGGAAACCATCCGCCGCCACCGCTCCATCCGCAAATATACCGGCGAGCCGGTGTCGCCGGAAATGTTGGCAGCGGTGCTGGAAGCGGGGCGAGCGGCCAGTTCTTCCAGTTTCATGCAGTGTGTGCACATGGTGCGGGTAACAGACCACGCGGTGCGCGAACGCTTGTTTCAGATTGCGTCTCAGCAGAAGTATGTGTTGGAAGCGCCTGAATTTTTGGTGTTCTGCATGGACTATACCAAGCACCGCCAGCAAGTGCCGGAAGTGCAGCTGGACTACACGGAAGTGATGCTGATCGGCGCCGTCGATGCCGGCATCATGGCGCAGAATGTGCTGCTGGCGGCCGAATCTCTCGGTTTGGGCGGCGTGTATATCGGCTCGCTGCGTAACGATATTGCGGCAGCAGCTGAGGTGTTGGGTCTGCCGGATACCGTGGTGCCGCTGTTTGGTATGTGTTTGGGTCATCCCGACCAAGAACCGCTGTACCGTCCGCGTCTGCCTTTGGCGAGCCTGGTGAGCGAAAACCGCTATCGGGTGTGCCCGCCGGAAGAGCTGGCGGCCTATAACGCCAAATTGGCCGAGTATTACCGCCAGCGCAGCGGCTTGGATTTGGATTGGCAGAAACAGGTGGCCAATACGCTGGCCAAGCCGGTGCGCCCGCACATTCTGCCGTTTTTGCAGCAGCGCGGTTTTGCCAAGCGCTAAATGCTGAACGCTTTCAGGTAGCCCCACAGGCTGAGACCTTTGCAAAACCCCCATCTGCGGCGCATTTCTGCGTTGTGCGCTGCTCGCTCACTTGCCTATCTGTATGATATGTCTGCGTTCGCTGTGCTGCTACGCCTTGAACTGCATCCACATCTGAGGGTTTTGAAAAGGTCTCAGGCTACCTGAAAGCTTGATGGAAGGAAAACAATGTCGGTCGGCCATTATGAAAACTTTCCCGTCGGTTCGCTGGCGCTGCCGCGCCGCCTGCGCCGCCCGGTGCATGCCATTTATGCCTTTGCCCGCACGGCCGACGACATGGCCGACGAAGGCGAGGCCGAGGCGTCTGCCCGCTTGGAACAGCTGGCCGGCCTGCGCGCGGAATTGGACAGAATGGCCGCCGGGCAGACGCCGCAAACCGCTTTGATGCAGCGCCTGCAAAGCGAGGCGGTGCAGCCTTTTTCCTTGCCACTGGTGCCGTTTTACGACTTGCTCTCCGCTTTCGAGCAGGACGTGGTGAAAACCCGCTACGCCCATTTCGGCGAACTGGTGGACTACGCCCGCCGCAGCGCCAACCCGGTTGGCCGCCTGTTGCTGCACCTTTACGGCCAAACCGACGAGCGCAGTTTGGCCCAGAGCGACGGCATCTGCACCGCTTTGCAACTGATCAATTTCTGGCAGGACGTGGCTTTGGATTGGCAGAAAAGGCGCGTGTATCTGCCGCAGGAAGATTTGGCCCGTTTTGGCGTGAGCGAGGCGCAAATTGAAGCGGGCAAAGTGGATTTCGCCTTTCAGCGCCTGATGGCCTTTCAATGCGAACGCGCGCACAAAATGCTGAAAGCCGGCTCACCCTTGGGCAAAACCCTGCCCGGCCGCATCGGCTTCGAACTGCGCATGATTGTGGTGGGCGGGCAGCTGATTCTGCAAAAGCTCGACGGCGTCGGCTACGATGTGTTCCGCCAACGCCCGACCTTGGGCGTGAAAGACGGCTGGCTGATGGTCAAGCGGGCTTTGCTGAGGAAGTGAATCGCAACCGCGACCTGCCTTCTCGTGTGCATCTTTGAATACTCAAACCGAAGGCTTTGGCCTTCGGTTTTTTCATGCGCGTTAAATGTCCATAACCGGCGGTAAAGTATGTCGGGGTAAGCGGCTACCTGAAAAGCAGGGCATCAGGCTACCTGAAAAGTAGAGAATGGGGCTTTCAGGTAGCCTGAGACCTTTGCAAAACCCCATCTGCGGCGCATTTCTGCGTTGTGCGCTGCTCGCTCGCTTGCCTATCGTGTGATATGTCTGCACTCGCTGTGCTGCTACGCCTTGAACTGCATCCACATCTGGAGGTTTTGCAAAGGTCTCAGCCTAATGTTTGCCCGAGCGCCAAATCGACCAAATAATCCACAGGCTGTTGGCGAAGGCCAGCAGGTAGCCGACGAAGCCGAAAAACGAGAGGCCGAACAGTTTGGGGCCGGTGTTGCTGGAGAGCACGATGGAGGAGCCGACGATGAGGGCGGCGGTCACCACGCCCATGGTGAGGCGGTTGGCCACGCGGTCGAGGTGGTGGTTGAGGTCGTCCAGGCGTTTGAGGTCGAGGTTGACGTTGAGCTTGCCGTTTTGGATGCGGCGGTTGAGGCGCATCAGGTTTTCCGGCACATCGTCGATAAGCTGGGCCAGCATGCGGCTGTGGATGCGGGTTTTGCGCCAGATTTGCTGCGGCGACACCCGCTGTTTGAGCACGTTTTGCACAATCGGTTTGGCGTGCTCCAGCATTTCGAAATTGCCGTCCAGCCGCTTGACCACGCCTTCGAGGGTGATCAGGGTTTTGAACAGCATCACCAAATCGCCGGGCAGGGTGAGCTCGTGGGTGCGCATGATGCGGGTGATGTCGTTGATCACTTGGCTGATGCGCAAGTCGCGCATGGCGGTGTGCTCGTAGTTGAGCAGCATTTCCATCACGTCGCCGCCGAGCAGGTTTTCGTCAGGCAGCTCGCCCTGCGCCCAGTTGGCCAGCACATACTGCATGGCGAAGGGGTCGCGGTTCATCAGCGCTTCGATGAGGGCGATGATTTCGTTGCGGCGGGCGCTGTTGAGATGGCCGACCAGGCCGAAATCGATCAGGCCGATGTTGAGGCCGGGATAAATAAAGATGTTGCCCGGATGCGGGTCGGCATGGAAAAAGCCCTGCCGCAGAATCATGCCCAGCAGCACGTCGGTCACGCGGCAGGCCAACAGATGGCGCTCTTCGGCGGAAAAAGCGTTGCAGTCGGTGTCTTTCAGCAGCGGGGCGTCGATGAATTCCTGCACCAGAATCTGGCGGTTGCTGTATTCGGCATATACCTTGGGAATGCGGACGTGCGGATTGTTGCGGCAGATGGCCTCGAAGCGTTGCAGATAGCGCAATTCCACCGATAAATCGGTTTCCCGCGCCAGACTTTTGGCAAAATACTGCACCATCTGCACCGGGTGGTAGCGGCGGCTTTCGCCGATTTCCGATTCGATAAGCTGTGCCAAATGGGTTAGAATGCGCAGGTCTGCCTGAATGGTGGATTCGATATCCGGACGTTTGACTTTCACCGCCACCCGGCTGCCGTCGTGCAAAACCGCGCTGTGCACCTGTGCAATCGAAGCGCTGCCCACCGGCCGCGGATCAATGGAACGGAACACTTCTTCCAAAGGGCGGCCCAGCTGGCTGGCCAAGAGCGCGCGCACTTCCTCAAACGGCATCGGGCTGACATTGCTTTGCAGCTGTTCGAATTCCTCAATCCATTCGGCATTGAAGATATCGACGCGGGTGGACAGAATCTGTCCGAGCTTGACGAAAGTCGGCCCCAACTCCTCAAATGCCAACCGAAAGCGGCGCGCCGTGCTCAGATAAGCATTTTGCGTGGCGGCTTCCGCTTCTTCCCGGCCGAACCAAGACGCATGGTTCAGTTTGATGCGGCGGATGAATTCGCCCAGGCCGTGACGGGCCAGAATGGCAACGATTTGGCGCAGGCGGCCGATGTCGCCCATGGCGGAGAAAGCAGGTTTGATCATATCAACCGGTCGAAAGTAAAAAGCAAATCCGGCGTCATGCCGGCATCTGTGCAAACGGCACACAGCATAACATAAGCGTTCCGGCCAGGGGCGCGAAAATGGAAACCCAGTATCGATGAATCGGATAAAACAAATAGGCCGCTGGGCCCTCACCGTCTGCCTGCTTGGCTGGTCGGTTTCGGCTTGGGCGGCGCCCGAAGGCTTGGACAGCGATGCGCTGGACAGGCTGATCCGCGAGCGTACCGGCAGCAGCCAGGCACCGGCGTCTTCCACTCCCGCGCCGCAGCAGTCTGCCGCCCCGGCCGACGAAGCCGGCGATCTGATCATGAACGCCATGAGCCTGATCGGCGTGTCTTACCGCTTCGGCGGCAATTCGCCCACCCAAGGTCTTGATTGCAGCGGCTTTATGCAATACATCTTCCGCCGCAGCATGGGCATTACCCTGCCGCGCACATCGGCCGAAATGGCGCGTGTCGGCCAGCAGGTGGACCGTGCCAACCTGAAGCCCGGCGACATGGTGTTTTTCCGCACCGCCGGCGGCGGCCGCATTTCCCATGTGGGCATGTATATCGGCAACGACCGCTTCATCCACGCCCCGCGCACCGGCAAAGACATCGAAATCACCAGCCTGAGCAGCCGCTATTGGAGCAGCAAATACGCCACTGCCCGCCGCGTGAGCCGTTCCGGCCGCTTCACCCAGTAGGCCGCCGCATGAGTATGCCCGAACTGCCGAAATGGTATGGCGACAACGGTGAGATTGTGTCGTGTACTGAAAAGGTAAAAGTGATGCGCGAAAACATGCAGGAGCTTTACCAGCTGGCGCAGGACGCGTTTGAAGACGCGCTGTTGATGGGTTGCGGCGAAGCACAGGTGCGTGAATTTCTGCTGGAATTGGTGCGCTCGGTGGAAAACCCCTACCGGCCGTCGGAATAAATTCTGCCCAAAGCGGTTTGATGTTGCAGGCTACCTGAAAGCTGAAAAGCAGGCTGTTTTCAGGTAGCCTGTAGCACCGTTGAATCTACTATTTTCAAGCCAGTCTGAATTGATTAAGGAGTCAGCCATGTTTAGCCATATAGTCATCGGCAGTAATGATATTGACCGTGCGCAAGCCTTCTATGACGGCGTGTTGGCGGTGCTCGGCGTGGGCAAGGGCAAACGCCAACAAAATGCCACCGGCCAACAGCGGGTGCTGTATTTTCATGCCGCGGGCTTTTTGGGTATTACTGAGCCGATTAATGGCGAGCCGGCCAGCGTGGCCAACGGCAGTACCATCGGCTTTGCCTGCTCTTCTATTGAGCAGGTGCAGGCATTTTATGATACTGCCATTGCCTTGGGTGCCACACCGATAGAAGACGCCCCCGGTATCCGCACACCGCCATTTGGCAAGGTTTACTTAGCCTATGTGCGTGACTTGGACGGGCATAAGCTGTGTGCGGCCTACCGCCTGCCTCCTGATGGCGAATAAATTGAATAGATTTGTCTGATTGCTGTGTTTTTGAAATCGGTTTGGGAGTCGTCCAATGTCTTCCCCTTGCGTCAAAATCTATACCGCCGCCCAAATGCGGGCGCGCGAGCAGGCCGCGGTGGCGGCCGGCACGCCGTTTCTGCAGCTGATGGAAAACGCAGGCCAGGCCGCGGCGGCGGATTTGCTGCGCCGCTGCCCTGAGGCCCGCAGCGCACTGATTGTGTGCGGCAAAGGCAATAACGGCGGCGACGGCCTGGTGATGGCGCGGGTGTTGCAGCAGCACGGCTGGCAGGTGGCGGTTTGGCTGGTGTTGGGCGAAAATTTGTCGGACTTGGCTGAAACCAACCGCCGCCGCTTGGCCGGTTTGCCGGGCGTGACGCTGACGGTGGGCAGCAGTCTGCCGGACAGCCTGCATACCACGGATCAGGATGTGGTGATCGACGGCATTTTCGGCACCGGCTTCAGCGGTGCTTTGCCGGCTTCGGTGGCCGGATGCTGCCGCCGCATGAACGAAATGTGCGGTTTGAAAGTGGCGCTCGACATCCCCACCGGCCTCAACGGCGACACCGCAGAAGCGGATGCCGACACCTTCCGTGCCGATCTGACCTATGCTTTCGCCGCCTGCAAGCCCGCGCATGTGGACGCCAGCGGTAAAAACTATTGTGGTGAGGTGTGCTGTTTGGACATCGGCATCGATTGAGTTTTGCCCTGCCGACGGGTGCCCAACCAATCATGGAAACAGGCTACCTGAAAACCGATCAAGCGGTTTCAGGTAGCCTGTTTGCTATGGGCAAAGATTAAGCTTGGTTTTCGGCTTGCTGGCGCTGCCAAACCGCCACCATGGTTTCGGCGGCGGCCACGCAGTCGGCCAGTGGGGCGACGAGGGCGATGCGCACATAGCCGCGGCCGGGGTTGCCGCGTGTGGTGTCGTGGGCGAGGAAGCGGCCGGGCAATACCTGAATCGCCGCTTCGCGCCACAAGGTTTGTGCGAAGGCCAAATCGTCGCCGTCGGGGATGCGCAGCCAGATGTAAAACGAGGCGTCGGGGCGGCTGACTTCAAAGGCCTGCGCCAACACCGGCAGCACGCGCTCGAATTTTTCCCAATACAGGCGGCGGTTTTCGGCGGCGTGGGCTTCGTCGTTCCAGGCGGCGATGCTGGCCAGCTGCACCGGCACGCTCATGGCGCTGCCGTGGTAGGTGCGGTAGAGCAGAAAATCTTTCAGCAACGCGGCATCGCCGGCCACGAAGCCGGAGCGCAGGCCGGGCGCGTTGGAGCGTTTGGACAGGCTGGTAAAGCTCACCAAGCCGCGCAGGCCGCGGCCTTGTTCCACGGCCGCCTGCAGGCAGCCGACGGGCGGCTCGCCGTCGAAATAGATTTCCGAATAGCATTCGTCGGCGGCGATGATGAAGCCGTAGCGGTCTTGCAGGGCGAACAGTTCGGCCCAGTCTTCGCGCTGCAGCACGCTGCCGCTGGGGTTGTTGGGCGAGCAGACAAACACCAGGCGGGTGCGCTGCCAAACGGTTTCGGGCACGCTTTGCCAGTCGGGCTTGAAGGCGGGGGCGGGGCAGTCGGCAAATTCGATGTCGGCGCCGGCGAGCAGGGCGGCGCCTTCGTAAATCTGGTAGAAGGGGTTGGGGCTGAGCACCACCGGTTTGGGGTCGGTGCTGCCGTCGATCACGGTTTGCACAAAGGAAAACAGGGCTTCGCGGCTGCCGAGTACGGGCAGGATTTCGCTGTCGGCATCCACGCCGATGCCGTAGCGGCGCTGCAGAAAGGCGGCGCAGGCGGCACGCAGTTCGGGCAGGCCGGCGCTGAGTGGATACACGGCCAGTTGGGGCAGGGCGGCTTGGAGGGCGTCGGTGATGACGGCGGGCGTGGGGTGTTTGGGTTCGCCGATGTGCAGCGGTACGGGCGGCAGGCCGGCGGGGGCGTCGATGTCCTGCATGGCGGCACGCAGGCGGGCGAAAGGATAGGGCTGGAGGGCTTGCAGGCGGGGATTCATGGCGGCGGTTTGGGAAGAAAGAGATCGGATGGTTTTCAGGTAGCCTGTGCGTTTGCTGTGGAAAACAGGCTACCTGAAAGTGTGTGTTCAAATAGAGAAAATCTAAGCCGATACAGGCAGGGCTTCGATGACCACGCTTTCGCCGGCGGCGCTGCTCAAAACGCTGCCAAGCACGGCGAAAAATTCGCTGCCGTCGCGGCCGGCCACCCAGGCACCGTCTTGCAGGGCGAAGTGGTAGCCGCCGCTTTTGGCGGCAATCCACAGCTCTTGATTGGGGGTGTGGCGGTTGATGACGATCTGGCTGCCGTCGGGCGCATCGATATTGAGCACGTTGCCGCGGCTTTCGCAGTCGAAATCAGCGGCGCTGTTTTCGAGCTGGTCTTCGATGTGGGCAAACAGGCGGTCGGAATAATGCAGAAATTCGCTTTCGGTCATGATGATTTGTGCGGTGCGGTATTTTTGTTTAAGATGCCGCATCTTGCCACAGCCGCCTGTTTCAGGCAATTTCAGCGAGTTGTTTATGTGTGCGAAAACCTTTTCTATCTTGGCGGCCGCGGTGCTGCTAGCGGCCTGCGGCTACAAGGGCGATCTTTATCTGCCCAAAGAGGGCGACCAGGCGCGCTTCGGGCCGGTGCAAACCGGCTTGCAGTTCTCGCCGCCCGCGCCCATGCCGCACAGCGAAACCCCGCCGCCGATTCCCCTTGATCCCGAGTAAATCCATGACCTTACGTTGCGAAAACCTGGCTTTTGCCGAGCTGGCCGAACAGTTCGGCACCCCGCTTTATGTGTACAGCCAAGCGGCGCTGACCGATGCCTACCGTGCCTATACGCAGGCCTTTGCTGCCTTAAACCCGTTGATCTGTTATGCGGTGAAAGCCAATGGCAATTTGAGCATTCTGCGCCACTTCGCCGCGCTCGGCTGCGGTTTCGACATCGTCTCCGGCGGCGAGCTGGCGCGGGTGCTGGCGGCCGGCGGCGAGGCGGGCAAAACCATTTTTTCCGGCGTGGGCAAAAGCGAAGCCGAGATGGCGTTTGCCCTGCAATCGGGCGTGAAGTGTTTCAATGTGGAGAGCCTGCCGGAATTGGACCGCCTCAATGCCGTGGCCGGCCGTTTGGGCCTTAGCGCTCCGGTTTCCCTGCGCATCAACCCCGATGTGGATGCGCAAACCCATCCCTATATTTCCACCGGCCTGAAAGCCAATAAATTCGGCATCGCCATGCAGGACGCCGAAGCGGCCTACCTCCATGCCGCCGCGCTGCCGCATCTGAACGTGGTGGGCATCGACTGCCACATCGGTTCGCAGCTCACCAACCTCGCCCCGCTTTCCGAAGCCTGTGAACGCCTGCTGATGCTGATCGACAAATTATCGGCAGCGGGCATGGTACTGGAACACATCGATTTGGGCGGTGGCGTGGGCATTGTGTACCAAGACGAAAGCGTGCCTGATCTGCATGCCTATGCCGAGGCGGTGCAACGCCTGCTCGGCGGGCGCAAACTGTCGCTGATTTTGGAGCCGGGCCGCAGCCTGGTGGGCAATGCCGGCACTTTGCTGACGCGGGTGGAGTTTGTGAAAAAGAACGGCGACAAATCCTTTGTGATTGTGGATGCCGCCATGAACGATTTGATGCGCCCCGCGCTCTATCAGGCTTACCACCACATTGAAAACGTATCGCCGGCAGCGGGCGAGCCTTTTGTGGCCGATATTGTGGGGCCGATTTGCGAAACCGGCGATTTTCTGGCGCAAAACCGCGCCATCGCCGCCTGCGCCGGCGACCTTTTGGCGGTGCGCAGCGCGGGTGCTTACGCCGCCAGCATGGCTAGCAACTACAACACCCGCCCGCGGGCGGCCGAAGTGCTGGTGGACGGCGATCGGGCGAAGCTCATCCGCCCGCGCGAAACCGTGGACCAACTGTTGGCTGCCGAAGCGGCCTGTTTGCACGATGATTGAAAAAATAGGCCGCATGGCGGCGGGCGGGCGGGCAAAAGGCTACCTGAAAGGCTGTTCAGGTAGCCTTTGCCTTGTTAGCGGCCAAGTGTGGCTCGGCCTTGGTGCCAGAAAGGAGCGGGCATGACGGCTGTATTGGGCACGCCGCCGCTGCCGCCGAAAAGCGTGGCCCTGTTGGCTCGGGCCGGCATCCGCAGCGTGGCCGATTTGCAGGCTTACGGCGCGGCGGCGGCTTTTGCCCTCTTGCGGGCGGAGGGGCTGCCGGTGCCCGAAGCGGTGTTGTGGCGCTTGGGCGAATTGGCCGCCGGCCTGCCGGCTTTTTCCTTGGACGAGAGTGGTAAACAGGCTTTGCGTGCACGGCTGAAACGCACGCCGCCGCAGGCGCTGTTTCCGCCCGCCGAAGAAGCGGCGCATTTTATGCGGCTGGCGCTGCGGCAGGCCGAACAGGCTGCAGCGGCAGGCGAAGTGCCGGTGGGTGCGGTGGTGGTGCGCGGCGGGCAGGTGTTGGCGGCGGCGGCCAACCGCTGTGTGGCCGAACACGACATCAGCCGCCATGCCGAAATTGCCGCGCTGTCGGTCGCCGGACGCGCGCTCGGCAATTACCGGCTGGAAGGCTGCGATCTGTATGTGACGCTGGAGCCGTGCGCCATGTGCGCCGGTGCGGTGATGCAGTCGCGCATCCGCCGTTTGATTTATGCCGCCGCCGAGCCGCGCAGCGGCGCGGCGGGCAGCGTGCTCAATCTGTTTGCCGAGCCGCTGCTCAACCCGCACACCGCCGTGCAAGGCGGCGTGTTGGCCGCTGAAGCGGGGGCGCTGTTGCAGGCGTTTTTTCGGGCGCGGCGGGATTAGAGCTGTTTCGATTTAATTAA
>NZ_JH164926.1:559531-639696 GCF_000226875.1 Neisseria shayeganii 871 | reverse complement strand
CTCTAGCGCCTTGGGTAGGTGAAAGGCTGTCAACAATCACCCGCAGGCTACCTGAAAAGCTGGAAAGGCTCTTAAAGAATATTTTTGGCTTTTGTGAGGAGGAATTGAAGCACCAGTTGATACACTGATACAAGCCCTTACGGGATTACCTGAATCAGTAAAGCGTCAGCAAAGACGGCCGGGAAAAGTGGTAGATACCAACAGCTGCGAAGTGCATGTAATAACCTGAAGATAAGCTTGCCGCATTGATTTACATGCCAATGGCGCCGTTGAGTGTCGCGAATAAGACAAACCGGCTGGTAGGAAAGTTTAGGCAAATTGAAAGTCAATATCGCATCAAGTGGTATCCGAAGATGGGTGAGCATTCTGAGGATCTATTTATCAATCATTTATTTGGTCATTCAATACAGAAAAGGACGAGTAATCATCTCAAATGTCCTTTAAGCCTTGAAAACAGCCAAAGTGTCATATGAATTGAAAAATATAATTCTGTCAATATTTTCTGAGCATAAATAGTATACAAATCCTATTGTTTCATTTAAAAGATGTTCAAGATCTTCCGCTCTGAAAATTTTATATACCACCCTATCACTTGAATCATTTATGATTAAGTAACAAGGATATGTATCTATACAATTAATAGATTGTAACCATCCCATTTGATCTTGAATAAAAAAATCTGGATCTTTTTTCATTAACTGAATCCATATTTCATCATAATTTCCTCTGGTAACTATATTAAAATTTTCAGATATTCTATCTAAAATAGGCTGAAAATCATTTATTTTTATGATGTTCATAGCACCAGAATGAATTAATGAATCAATATTTTTTTCCGCAAATCGATACATAATCAATGCCTTTAAATAATTTTATCGATTAAAACCAATGTTAAGATATGGGCTGTCCTAGGCCGAATCGACATTCAACCCCCCCCCACAAGGTAATTGATGCGAGGTAAAGGAAAGCCGGGAAGTGAGCGGACTTGCGGTCGAAGCGAGTGGCGATACGGCGGAACGGTTTGAGCCTGGCAAAGTAACGCTCGATGCGGTTGCGTAGCCGGTAGCGGACCTTGTCGTAGGTACGCGGTTGTTGGCAGCTGCGAGGCGGGATCACCGGCTGGGCGCCGAGCGACCGGATCAGCGCCACCAGCTCCCGGCTGTCATAGCCTGAGACCTTTGTCGGCCAGACGTATTGGGGGAAGATACCAGATGAATGTCGATTCGGCCTAGCGTTAAAAACTTCAGGCTGCCGTTTGGGCAGCCTGTTGTATTGTTTTTTAGAACGGAATATCGTCGTCAATATCGTCTATCGGGGTGGGGGCGGCAGGCGGGGCGGCTTGGCGGCGGGGAGCGGGCGGCGGTTCGTTGCTGTAGGCGGGCGGAGCGTCGTAAGCCGCAGCCGCGGGGGCGTGGTGGGCGGGTGGAGCATAATGGCCGCCTTGGGCCGGTGCGCCTTGATAGCCGCCGTCATCGTATTGGCTGCCGCCGCTGCCGCGGCTGCCCAGCATTTTCATTTCGTTGGCGATGATTTCGTAGGCGGTGCGTTCGATGCCGTCTTTGCCGGTGTATTTGCGGCTTTGGATGCGGCCTTCGATATACACTTGGCTGCCTTTTCTCAGGTATTGGCCGGCGATTTCGGCCAGACGGCGGTACATGGTGATGTTGTGCCATTCGGTGCGCTCTTGGCGCTGGCCGCTGTTGCGGTCGGTCCAGCTTTCGCTGGTGGCGATGGAGAAGTTGCAGACGGCTTCGCCGTTGGGCATGTAGCGCACTTCCGGGTCGCGGCCGAGGTTGCCGATGAGGGTAACTTTATTCAACATGGGAATCTGCTCCTGAAATCATTTGTTGGGCGGCGGCCTCATCGAAGCCCCGGCGCACTTTGAGATAGAGGGTGGTTTTGTCGGCGCTGAAGCTGGCGTCGGCGGCACCGTGTTGCTGCATGAGGATGTCGGCCAGCTCGTTTTCGCGGCCGCGCCAGCGCGGGTGGACGGCCATCATAACATTTTTCACCGCTTCGGGCGCGGGCGCGGTGGCGGCCACCAAGAGCCACAGCAGGGTCAGACCCAGCGAGAAGGCAAACATACCGCCGAAGCCGTAATGCTGGTAGAGGCGGCCGCCGACCGCCCCGCCGACAAACACGCCGATGGATTGGGCGGTGTTATACACGCCCATGGCGGTGCCTTTCAAATCGCCGGGTGCGATTTTCGACACGATGGAAGGCAGGCTGGCTTCCAGAATATTGAAGCCGATGAAGTACACCACCAGCGCGATGCCGATGACCAACAGCGAATGGATGCCCCAATACAGGCCGCACAGGGCGAGGGCGATAAAGAGGATGCCCAGCACAAACACGCTTTTCAGCTTGCCGCGGGTTTCGCCGATGATGATGGCCGGCACCATCAGCACCAAGCCCAGCAGCACGGCCGGCAGATACACCTGCCATTGGCTTTCTTTCGGCATGCCCAGTTGCTCCAAGGCGAAGGGCAGGCTGGCGAATACCGCCATCATCACGCCCTGCAGGGCGAAGATGCCGAAATTGAGGCGCATCAGCTGGCCGTTGGCCACCACTTCGCTGATGCGCGAAGGTTGGGCGTCGGCGTCTTCGCGCGTTTTGCTGTGTGTGGGTGTGGGTGTTACCCAGGCCACGACGGCAATCGCCACCAAGCTGAGGATGCCGGTGAGGGCAAACAGGCCGCCCACGCCGATGTAGTGGGACAAGACCGGCGACAACACCATGCTGGCGGCAAAGGTCAGCCCGATGGTGAGGCCTACCGAGGCCATGGCGCGGGTGCGTACTTCTTCGCGGGTGAGGTCGGCCAACAGGGCGGTGACGGCGGCACTCACGGCGCCGGCGCCTTGGATGGCGCGGCCGATGATGAGCAGGGTCACGTTGTCGGCCGCGGCGGCAATCAGACTGCCGACGGCGAACACGGCCAAACCGAGGTAAATCACTTTCTTACGGCCGAAGCGGTCGGAAGCAATGCCCAGCGGCAGCTGCAGCAGGGCTTGGGTGAGACCGTAGGCGGCAATCGCCATGCCGCCGTCGGCTTTGCTGCCGCCGAGCGCCACGGCATGCAACGCCAATACGGGCAGCACCAAAAACATGCCCAGCATGCGCAGGGCGTACACGCCGGCCAAAGAAGTGCTGGCACGCCATTCGAGCGGCAGCAGATTGGTATGGGGGGAGCGGGACATAATGAACGGCTTTCGGAGAGTAAAAAAGTGTAAATAGAAAGGCTCCGAATTATACCTGAATCCAGAGGCAAGCGGAGGGTGCACAAGGCTTCGAACTAAGCAAAGCCGCTTCTTTGGCTGGCATGGTTTGATGTTCGGCTTGAACGGCTTTACGGTGCGGCCGTCAAAAATTCAGGCTACCTGAAAGCCTGTTCAGGTAGCCTGTTGTATCACAGCCCAGCGCTTACTTCTTCTTGCGTTGCGGCGGCAAATCGGTGCACACGCCCAGCGCCACTTCGGCGGCCATGCCGATGCTCTCGCCCAAGGTGGGGTGCGGGTGGATGGTTTTGCCGATGTCTTCGGCATCGCAACCCATTTCGATGGCCAAACAGATTTCGCCGATCATGTCGCCGGCGTGGGTGCCGACGATGCCGCCACCGATGATGCGGCCCGAATCGGCGTCGAAAATCAGTTTGGTAAAGCCTTCGTCGCGGCCGTTGGCGATGGCGCGGCCGCTGGCGGCCCAAGGGAAGACCGATTTGGTGATCTTGATGCCGTCGCGTTTGGCGATTTCTTCGGTCACGCCCACCCAAGCCACTTCGGGGTCGGTATAGGCCACGCCGGGAATCACGCGCGCGTCAAAATAGGCTTTGTGGCCGGCGCAGTTTTCCGCCGCCACATGGCCTTCGTGCACCGCTTTGTGCGCCAGCATGGGTTGGCCGACCACGTCGCCGATGGCGTAAATGTGCGGCACATTCGTGCGCTGCTGTTTGTCCACTTCGATAAAGCCGCGCTCGGTCACGGCCACGCCGGCGTTTTCGGCGCCGCACAGTTTGCCGTTGGGGGCGCGGCCGGCGGCCACCAGCACCAAATCGTAACGCTGCGGCTCGGCCGGGGCTTTCTCGCCTTCAAAGGTGACGTAAATGCCGTCGTCGCGGGCTTCCACGGCCACGGTTTTCGTGTTGGTCATGATGTTGTCGAAACGGTGGGCGTTCATTTTTTCCCACACTTTCACCAAATCGCGGTCGGCGCCCTGCATCAGACCGTCCATCATTTCCACCACATCCAGGCGCGCGCCCAGGGTGCTGTATACGGTGCCCATTTCCAGGCCGATGATGCCGCCGCCGATCACCAGCATTTTTTCCGGCAGCCGGCCGCCGTTTTCGCGCAGTTCCAACGCGCCGGTGGAATCGACAATGCGCGGGTCTTGGGGGATAAACGGCAGGTTCACCACGCGGCTGCCCACGGCGATGATGGCGTTTTTAAAGGCGATGGTTTTGCTTTCGCCGGTTTCCACCGCCGTTTCGTATTGCGCCGATTCGGTAAGGGCTACCTGAAGGTGGTTGGGGCCGGCAAAGCTGCCGCGGCCTTGAATGATGTCCACTTTGCGCGCCTTGGCCATGCCGGCCAAACCGCCGGTGAGCTTGCCGATGACCTTGTCTTTGTAGCCGCGCAGCATGTCCACATCGATTTCCGGCGCGGAATATTTGATGCCGTTGGCGGCCAGGTGTTTCACTTCGTCGATTACCGCCGCATTGTGCAGCAAGGCTTTGGAGGGGATGCAGCCCACGTTCAGGCACACGCCTCCCAGGGTTTTGTATTGCTCGACAATCGCCGTTTTCAGGCCGGCATCGGCTGCGGCAAAGGCGGCGGAATAACCGCCGGGGCCGCCGCCCAGCACCACCACATCGTATTCGGCGTCGGCGCTGCCGGAGAATGCCGCCGCTTGTGGTGCGGGTGCTGGCGCTGCCGCAGCGGCGGCCGGCTCGGCTTTGGCCGCAGGGGCTTCGGCCGCAGCCGTGGCCGCTTCAATGACGGCAATCACGCCGCCTTCGGAAATTTTGTCGCCCACTTTGACGCGCACTTCCTTGACCACGCCCGCGGCTTCCGCCGGCACGTCCATGGTGGCTTTGTCGGTTTCGAGGGTAATCAGCGTGTCTTCCAGCGCCACGCTGTCGCCGGCTTGGATTTCCACGGCGATGATGTCTACGTTTTCGTGTCCGCCGATGTCGGGGACTTTCAGTTCGATGATGCTCATACACTTGCTTTCTGTGATGTGGGTTGAAAATACATGGGTTGGGTTCGCGTGGTGCCGGGTTCGGGTATCGGTATCCGGCTGACGCCTTTCAGGTAGCCTAAACCGCTTCGTCGTCGTTCTGCCCGTATTCGCCGAATGCCTGTTTAATGATGCGGTATTGGTTTTTCCGCTGCCGCTGGTGCGGGATATGGGCGGTTTTCAGCATTTTTTGCGAGCGGCGGCGGCTCATTACTGCTACGGTTTGCGGGCTGCCGTCGTCGTTTAGCCGCCCGTTGAAACGCTCGGAAGTGCTGTAAACGCCCACCCGCCAATGGCGGATGTCTTTTCCGGCCAAGCGCTTTTCGGCAATCCGCCTCAGCTGTTCGAGGTATTGCCTCTCCTGCGCTTCGCTGAGGGGCGCTTGGCCCAAGCGGGAGAGCCGGGCATAAGTGGGCAGGTCTTTGACCACCAGAAAATCGTAAAACTTCTGAAAATGGCGGTTGGCCAGCGCCAGCACTTCCTGCTGTCCGGCGGTGTCTAAGGCGGGGTTTTCCAGTATCGAGCGGTACAGCCCCAGCGGGTTGAAGTCGGTATAACGGGCATGGCGGGCAATGTAATGGCGGTATTCGGCCAGGCTCATGCTGCGGAAGGGTTTGCCTATCTTCATCTGTTGGCCTATTGCGGTCTCAGCCCGGTGGGGGCGGTTAAGAGAAAAACACATATTTGGCCACCATGGCAAAGCACATCATCACCATCATGGGGCGGATCAGGCGTGTGCCGCCTTTTACCACCATCCGCGCGCCAAAGAAAGCGCCCAGTGCCTGCCCGGCCATCATGGCCAAGCCGGCTAGCCAAACAATGTGGCCGCCCAACAGGAAGAAAATCAGGGAAGCCAAATTGGTGGCGAAGTTTAGCAGCTTGGCATCGGCGGTGGCACGCACTAAATCTGTGCCGCGCAGCACGGCTTGGCTTAGGGAGAAAAACGTGCCGGTGGCCGGGCCGAAATAGCCGTCGTAAAAGCCGATAGACGGCACAATATAGCGCTGCCAGCTTTGCCGGCTGATTTTCGGCGGTCGGGCTGTTTGCCCCAAAGAAGGGGCAAACAGGGTGTATAGGCCGATGCCGGCAATCAAAAACGGAATCAGCACGGTGAGCATTTGGGCAGGCGACAGCTGCACCAATACCGTACCGATGGCGGAGCCGATAAAGGCCAGCACCAGCGCCCGCCGAATGGCGCCGGGGTGTGCCACGCCTTTTTTCACCAGGGTCAGCGAGGCGGAGAACGAGCCGGCGCAGGCTTGCAATTTGTTGGTGGCCAAGGCCGACACCGGCGGCAGGCCGCTGAGCAGCAAGGCGGGTATGGTCAGCAGCCCGCCGCCGCCGGCCAAGGCATCGACAAAACCGGCCGCCGCCGCCACCAAAAACAAAGCGGCTATGGTTTCCCAACTTAAGATGATGTCCATATCTATGCAGGCTACCTGAAAATGGTGGAGCCATGAGCGTCCGGTTTATGTGTTTGGGGCGGGCAGAGCCGTTCTCGCGTGGGGGTGGAAAGTGCATAACATGCTCCAAAACCCTTGCGACTTGCCTGAAAGGCTTTCAGGCAGCCTTACAAATACTTCTCCGCTTCGCGGATACTCAAAGCCGCCATGCGGCTTCGGTAGCGGGTGATGAATGCACGTACCCATGCGGGGTTGGTTTTACTGTAATCGCGCAATGCCCAGCCGATGGCTTTGTTGATAAAAAATTCTTTTTGCCCCAGGTTGTTGCAGATAATTTGCTCTAAGAGCTCGGTATCGGTTTTTTCCTTGCGTAAAAGCTGGTGATCGATGGCGACGCGCCGTAGCCAGATATTATCGCTGCAGCTCCAATTCAGCAGCACGGCGTTCACTTCTGAGTAATTCAAGGCAATGCCGCCAACGATGCGGTCAAGCACGTCAGACGTATCCCACCACGATTTTTCGGTAATCAGTTTTTCAAGGTGGGGGATGTCTTGTGGCGTGAGCTGTTTTTGCACGGCTTTCAAATAATTCAGTGCACAATATTGCAGCTCGCGATACGGGTTTTTCCAGCATTCTCTGACAAATGGCCAGTCAATCTCTTGCGAAGCCGATTGTTTGAAAAACGGCTTGCAAATTTGGCCGATGCGGGGCTTGGCAACTCCCAGAAACTCAAAGCGATTTTTCATATAGGCCTTCATTGGCGCGGTGCGTTCGGGGTCGGCTGCGTCGCGCAAGGCGGCCAGTAATGCTTTGTTGTCCATCATGGTCTTATGCTCATTGGACCGGCGGTTTCAGGCTACCTGAAAGCCGGTGTTTCAGGTAGCCCAAAATGCCTGCAAGGCCGCCCACAAGATATCGGGCTGCTCGCGGATCACTTCGTGCGCGGTCAAGGGCACATTGAGCAAATGCGCGGCGGGCAGAACGTTTTTCAGCGCCACCCAGTCGGCCAGGTGGTAGAGAAAATCGGCATCGCCGCGCACCGCCAGCACCGGCGCGCGAATTTGGCCCATGCGCTCGTTGGGATAACCCTGCTCGCTCTCGTCCAGCCACATGGCTTTGAGGGCGGCAATCCAGCGTTCGACATCCGGCTCCGGGTTGTCGGCCAAATAGGCGGCCAGCTGCGCCGGCATATGCTCGCGCACCGCATGGATATCCAGCGATGCATACATCGGCCGTACCCGGTGCAGGTGGTCGCGGTGCCAGTCGGCGCCGACGGTGACCACGCTCTCGATAAGGCCATTATCTTCGGCCGCCAGCCGGTAGGCGGTGATGCCGCCGTCGCTAAAACCGAACAAATGGCAGCGTTCAATTCCCTCGTGGCGCAGGATGTGACGCACATCGTCGGCCGCTTGCGCATAGCTCAGCGGCGCGTCGCCGAGGGTGCTGCCGCCGTGGCCGCGGGTGTCGATGGCCAGCAGCCGAAACTGCGCCTGCAGGCGCGGCAGCAGCGCAGCGAAATCGGCCATCGACCCGAATCCGCCGTGCAGCAGCACCAGCACCGGCGCGTTCTCCTGACCGCCCAGGCGGTAATGCAGGCGGGCGCCGAGATGGTTGAGGTAATGGGAATTCATCATGTGCTGAGGATTTTTCTAAACATCATACTGTTGAATTTTGGATGGTTTTGGTTTTCATCCGATTGATTGTTTATTAGATTCCTATCTATTTGCCCAGCTGCCAGATGCGCCGCGCACCGTTGGCCACCAGCACGAACACTAAAGCGCCCACCAGCAAATCGGGATATTTGGACTGTGTTACCGAGGTGAGCACAGCGGCGGCAATCACCCCCAGATTTACCCAAACATCGTTAGCGGTAAAAATCATACTGGCCTGCATATGGGCTTCATGGTTCTGGCTTTTGTGTAGTAAATACAGACACAAAGCATTGCCCAGCAAGGCCAGGAAAGCTACCGCCATCATGATGTGATAAGCAGGTGCGCCTTCCCAGCCGAAAAAACGCCGTAACACTTCCACCAAGCCCCATACGGCTAGCGCTGCCTGCAATAGCCCGGCTGTGCGTGCAACCCGCCGCTTGTGCAACAACGTATTGCCTACCGCCATCAGTGCCAAGGCATAAACCGCACTATCGGCAAGCATATCCAAACTGTCGGCCAGCAGCCCCATGGAGTGCGACAGCCAGCCGGCAATGCCTTCCATCAAGAAAAACAGCAGGTTGATCAGCAGTACTTGCCACAATATCCGCCGCTGGTCGGCTTGGTCTGCTGCTGAGGACATTACTGTTATGCCATCTCGGCTGCTATGCATATGTCGGCTGTCTAAGTTCAGGGTTTCCAGCAGTGTCAAAATGGGTAACCAATCGCCTTGATGAATGACGGTCAGCTCCCGTTGTGCAATATCAAACTGCATATCGGCAATCTGGCGTTGATCTGCCAGTTTCATGCGGATCAGCTGTATCTCGGAAGGACAGTCCATTTTAGCGATGTGGAAAACAGAACGGTGCAACATGGTGTGGTCTCCATTTCAGTAAGTGAGGGGAAAGGGGGGACACATTCAAAGCCATATAAACCATGGGGCATGACCGACTCATGCCGCTCATACTGCCTGAATGAACCGCCGTCAGGCTGAGACCTTTGCAAAACCTCCATCTGCGGCGCATTTCTGCGTTGCGCGCTGCTCGCTCACTTGCCTATCTGTATGATATGTCTGTCCCACAGGGATTCCTGACGTTCACACTCGCTGCGCTGCTACGCCTTGAACTGCATCCACATCTGAGAGTTTTGCAAAGGTCTCAGGCTACCTGAAAGCCGGTGTTTACCGATAACCCAATTCAGCCGCGCATTGGTCGAGCAGGCTGAAGAAGCGTTCGATTTCAGCGTGGCTGGTGTAGTGCAGGCAGCCGATGCGCAAAAAGCCCTCGTCGCCCAAGCCCAAATGCCGCGAAACGGCCAGTGCGTAGAAATTACCGTTGCCCAAGGCCACGTTGCGGCGGCCGAACCATTGGCTGACCGGCGCGGCGGGCTGCACCTTGCCGTTTTTCACGATGTTGAAGGCAAAAGTGGGGGTGCGGCCTTCGGCTGCGGACAGGCCGTACAGCTGCACATAGGGGCGCTCGGCAAAGCCTTGCAGCACGATGCGGTTGAGGTCTTGCTCGTAGGCGGCCACTTGCCGATAGGCCGTCTGCAGGCGTTCGCGGCGGCTGCCTTCGCTGCCGCCCAAGCCGGCCCAGTAGTCCACCATGGCGATAAAGCCGGCCTGCGCTTCAAACGATTGGGTGCCTTGTTCCCAGCGGTTGGGCACGGTTTCGGCCGCCGGCTCCACTTTATACGGGCGCAGGTTTTGCCAATGCTGCCGTTTGCCGTAGCACATGCCCAGATGCGGGCCACCCAGTTTGTAGGCGGAGGCAAACAGAAAATCGCAATCCAGCGCTTGGACGTCGGGCAGGCGGTGGACGGCGGCGTGCACGGCATCCACGCTCACCCAGGCGCCGACGGCGCGGGCGGCCTGTACCAAGCTTGACGCTTGGCTGAAGGTGCCGAGCACATTGGAAGCGAGGGTGAACGCCAGCAGACGGGTGCGCGCATCCAGCAGGCGGGGCAGGGCGGCGTAGTCCAAATCGCTGCCTTCGGCATTCAGCGGCAATAGGCGCACCTCCACGCCCATGTCTTCGGCGGCACGCTGCCAGGAGGAGACGTGGGAATAGTGGTCGAGGCTGCTGAGCACAATGTTGTCGCCCGGCTGCCAAGTTTGGGCAACGGCGCGGCTGAGGTTGAACATCAGGCTGGTGGAATTGAGACCGAACACGATTTCGTCGGCGGCGCAACCCAGCCAGTCGGCGGCGGCGGAGCGGGCCTGTTCGTTTACTGCCTGGGTGCGGCGGCCGGCCTCGGCATGTCCGCCGAGGTTGCTGTTGTAGCGCCCCAGATAGCCGAGCAGTGCGTCTAAAACGCATTGCGGCACTTGGCTGCCGCCGGGGCCGTCGAGCAAGAGAGGCAGTTGGCCGTGTTCGTCGGCCTGGTGCAGGGCGGGGAAGCGGGTGCGGATGGTGTCGATGGGGTAGTTCATGATCGGTTGGCGGTTAAAACAAATAAATCCCAATAGCCGGCTTCGGCATCGGAGCGGGTGTTGACGGGCGAGGCGCTGTGCCAGAGCAGGCTGTCGTTCAAAACGCAGAAGTCGCCGGCTTGCGGCAGGCAGGCGGCCAGCGGTGCGGCGTCGTCTGGGTTGCGCCACAAATAGAGTTCACCTCCCTCGGCATTGTGGCGGGCAACGGTAAATACGCCAATGCGGTCAAAGCCGTCTTGATGGATGCCTTCGGGCGTGGATTCGGCTGCTTGACCGGCGCTTTTGGCGATGATGCGCATTTGGTGCACTTCGATTTCGGCTGGCTCGGGCAGGCCGGCGGTTTCGGCAAAACGACGGAACATGGCGGCGAAACCGGCGGAGGCGATGGTGTCGGCGGTGAGGTCGTCGTAGGTGCGGGCAACATTGCCTTGGAAGCGGTTTAGCTCGTCGCCCTGTACGAATTGGCTGTTGGCCTGCAGTTCGATGCAACCGTCGCTTTGGCGGTAGCGGAATTTGGAATAGCGGCGCAAGCGGTAGGCGCCGTCTTTGTAGGCGCTGGGGGTGAGGGTGTGGAAAGACGGTTGTAAGTCTGCCGTTTCCGGGGCGCTCAGGCAGCCGGTGGTGTATTCGAAAGGATGGTTCATGTTTTCTCTCTCTATTCCATTGTGTGGAAGGTTTTGCCGCGGCATGGGCGGATGGCCCTGCCGTGGCCGCGTTTTCAGGTAGCCCGGGGATAAGGCGGGCTACCTGAAATCAGGGCGGGCCGGATGATGATCAGCCGGCAAATAAGGCGAAAAATGCCAAACCGCCGAAAAACAAGAAAATCGCGAAAAAGGCCAATAGGCTGAAAATCAGGCAGCTGTAGCCGAGAATCAGGCCGGCCAGGGCCAAGCCGTCGCCGCTTAGCGCGGGATTATGGCGGATGTCCCGCCGCGCCATGTGGCCGGTGATGACGGCGGCGATGCTGCCCGCGAGCGGCAGCAGGGTCCAGCCCAGCAGGCCGCAGATCAGGCTGACGATTGCCAAATGGCTTTGGTATTGTACGGGGTGCATGATGCGGGTTCTCAATCCGGTGGGTTGCTGGATACTTGGGGCGGTAAGGGGCTGAGGACTTTACAACCTGAGGCCTTTGCAAAACCCCCATCTGCGGCGCATTTCTGCGTTGTGCGCTGCCCGCTCGCTTGTCTATCTATATGATATGTCTTCGCTCGCTGCGCTACTACGCCTTAAACCGCATCCGGGTCTGGAGGGTGTGCAAAGGTCTCGGGCTACCTGAAAACAAATGCTCAAGTTCGATTCAACATCTGTAACAGCCCGCCTTCCCAGTGCAGGCCGGTATGGCACAGCGGCACGAACAGCAGGGTGGTGGCCGCCAATTGGATGCGGTCGAAGGCTTGCAGAGTGGGCTCGCCGCGAATGGTGCTGCCGTTGAGCATGGGCAGGTTGCGGCTGTTGCCGCGCTCGATGAAGAATTCTTTGGCGTGGTGGTCGAACACCACCACTGCATGCGCTTCGCGGCTGATGCCGGCATCGCTGTGGGCGCCGAAATCCAAACACACTTCCAAACCGGCTTGGCGGCCGATACGGTTTTCGCCCTGAATCAGGCGGAAGTCGCGGCCCAAGCCGGGGCCGTCTACCACCACCAGCCAGCCCACCACCGGCAAGGTGCCGATGTCGCCCGCGCCGGTATCCGCGCCCATCACCACGGTTTTGGCGGCTGCGGCGCCGGCCAAGGCCGCTACCGGCTGGGTTTTGGCCCAATCGGCACCGGCAGGGGCGGCGGGGGCTACCTGGGTTTTGGGCGTGCCCACCGCAGCGGTTTGGCCGGTACCGCAATACGGGCAGTCGGCATGCACTTCGGGATCGTAGTAATGCTTGCTGGCGGCACACAGGGTCATGGCCATGTTTCGCTCCTTCACAATATCGGAAAACTTTTTAACCGCTCACTTGGTAGGCCACTTCTTGGCTGGCCAGATACACGGTTTGGCCGGCCTGTAGCTGTACGCGCTCAATGCGGCGCTCGAAGTGGTCCACAAAGGTGCCGTTGGTGGACTGTTTGTCTTCCAGCCACAAGCGGCCTTCGGCGTCCAGACTGAAGCAACAATGGTGGCCGGACACTTGCGGATGTTGGATGCACACGTCGTTGTCGGCGGCCCGCCCCACGCGTACGCTTTGGCCCGGCTGCAGGCGGATACCGGGCAGTCCGGCCACCAGGGGCTGCAATTGCACGGGTGCGGCCGCTACGGTTGCCGATGCGGCGGCTTGCAGTGTGAAAGTGGGGCTGCGTTCGTCCGGGCCCAGGCGCAACACGTCGCCGGCCTGCAAACGGGCGTTGTCCACGCGCCGGCCGTTGACAAAGCTGCCGTTGCGGCTGCCCAAATCTTCCACCGCTAATGCGGTGCCGTCATAGCGCAAGCGCACATGGCGTGCGGAAACCTCGGGCAGGGCCAGCACCACATCGGCATCCCGGCTGCGGCCGACCACGATGGCCTTGCCCACCGGCAGGGCAATATCGACCGCTCCGCCGCCCTGAGCGGCCAGGCGTGCGGATTTGCCCGTCTCAGCCGGAGTAGCGGCGGCGGCCACACGCTGCGCCTCGGCTCCCACCATTTTTCGGATCAGCTGTGAATTGATGGGCGGATTGCGTCCGGCCTGCACTAAGCCGCGCAGACGCCACAGATACGCCGCCCCGCCCAAAGCGGCCAGCAACAGCAGCGCCATCACGCCGTAGAGCAGCTGCATCTGCCGGCCGGCGGCCGCCGCCGCAGCATCCACGCACTCTCCCTCGGCTTGCACCGGGCTGATTTGGCGGGTTTGCAGCAAAGACAACAACTCGCTATTGGCCACCGCCAATAAGGTGCTTTGTACCTGACGGTGGCCGGCGGCATTGGTGCCCACCACTTGGCCGCAACGGTTGATCAGGGGGCCGCCGCTGTTACCGCCGCTGATGGGCGCGTGGTGCTCCCACACATCTTGGCCGGCATGGCCTTTGTAGGTGTGTTTGAGGGTGCCTTCGCCGATGCTGGGGCGCACGTAACCTGCGGGGTCGTCAAAGCCGCCGCCGGCCATCAAATCGTCGGACGCGCCCGGAAAACCCACCGAAAACACCGGCAGGGTCGGTTGCACAAAGCGGCTGTCTGCCAAGGGCAGCGGGCGTCCTTGCAAACGGGGGGCCTGCAACAGGGCCAAATCTTTTTTGTTGTCGCTGGCCAGGGTTTGGGTGGGCAGCAGACTGAGTTTGGGCGCCAGCGACTCCACCACGAATATTTGTGCGCCTTCCTGCATATTGGCCACATGGTCGTTGGTCACCAAATAACCGCCGTCGGCAATCAGGTAGCCCGAACCGTGGCCGATAAACACATACAGTTTGCCGCTCTGCTTGAACAACACCAGTATTTTGCCTTCTTGGTTGGTGAGGCGCACATAGCCCTTGCCGTTGATTTCGTTCAATAGGGCCGGCGTCACAATCTGTGCCGACACCTCCGGCGGTACCGGCATGCCGCCCCACAGGCGGTAAACCGATTCTCCGGCCTCTACCACCGGATTTTGCAGCGTATGATCGGCGGCAGCGGGTGCTGTAAACAGTCCTGTCAAGAATAGGGCGGCACAAAGTTTGCGGCAAGCAACGGCCAGCGGTTGGCGGAAACCATCGGCGGAGGCTTTCATATCCGTTCTCCCATTTGTAGGTGTGTAGGTAAAGTTATGTCTGTAGGCCGGTCAGTGTTCCGTTTGGGGTTGGCTTGCCGTGTCGGAACCGGGTTGCGGGGTGGTGCCGACGGCTTCTGATGCCGGTGGCAAGGCCGCTGAAGCCGGCAAGGTCGGTAAGGCGGGAGCCGAGGCCGGCGCTTCGGTAGCCACGGGTGCGGTCGGTGAAGGCGTCGGCTGCAGCCACAGCCACCACCCGGCGGCAAGGAGCAAGCCGGCCGCAGTCAGTCCGCCCAAGAATCGCCCAGGCCGGCGGTTCTCTTCGGTTTTGGCCGCCGTGACAGGCGGTGGCAATACTTGGGTAGGGGCCGCATCCGCCTTGCCGTCTGCCATGCCTGCCTGGATCAGCACTACGGAAGTGTTGTCTTGCTGCGGCAGGGCTTTGTTTTTTACCGCCGCCAATAAACGGCTTACCTGTTTTTCGGCCGTGCCGCCGGCCGCCAGTAAGGCTTCAATCTCGCCGCCGGCTGCGTCGCTGAGGGTCTGCACGCCATCGCTGGCCAGCAGCAGCCAATCTCCCGCACCCAGCTCGCCGCTGCCGTCATCGGTCAGCGGAATGTCTTTTCCCATCACCGCGCTGGTTACCGCGTGGCGCGCCGGATGTTGAGCGGCCTGTTCGGCGCTGATTTCTCCGGCATCCTGCCATTTTTTCAGATCTTCGGCAAAAGCATGGTTGGCGTTGATCCGCGCCAAACGGCCTGCTTGAAAACCATATAGCGGGCTGTCGCCGACACTGATGTAATGGTAGCGGCCGGCTGCTTCGTCCACCACCACGGCGATGACGGTGGTGCCCATGCCGGACAGCTCCGGCCGTGTGCGCAAATGTTCGGCCAATGCGAAGTTCGCTGCGTCCAGAGCTTGGCGCAAGGCGTTTGCCCAATCGCCTTCGGTATTTCGGTTTTGAAAAAAAGCCAAAAAAGCGTCCACCACCGTGGTGCTGGCGACTTGGCCGCCCTGATGGCCGCCCATGCCGTCGGCCAGCACATAGAGTTTGGTGTGGGCGTTGAGCACCAGATTGCCCAGCGCATCCTGTTGTTCGTCGCGGCGGCCGATGTACTGGCCTTGGTGAAAGTTGATGGGCATGATCAGACTCCTTTCGGACAAGGCCGCCGGCTTACAGACAATCCTGACGCGATACCGCGGTGTCGATCAGGTGTTTGCCGTTTTTATCGTTGAAAACAAACAGCACCGTGCTGGCTGTTTCCACAATCCAACTGCGCATATTCGGATCTTGGCAGGTGGTGTCGCGCATCATCTCGCCCAAGCGGTCCAGCTCGCTGCGGTTGAGCTTGCCGGCGGCGAAATTGACGAAGCGCACTTGATAAACCAGGGTGCGGCTGTTTTCGGCATAGTAAATCCGCTCCAGCATGGCTTGCGAATCAATCATTTTGGGCAGGTCTTCGTTCATCGCCGCCACGGCTTCTGCCGTAATCTGTATGCCTGTCACTTCGCCTTGGCCGGTGCTGCCCGGCAGTTGCAGAGGCGGGTCGGTGTGCTCGGCAGAAGATGCTTGGCCGTCGTTTTGGCGCACAACGACTTCGCTCGCTTGGGTAGGCGCTGCTTCTTGTCGGAAACGGCTGAACGCCAATGCCAAAATACACAGCAGGACGACGAATGCACCGGCTGCCAACCAGCCGGTTTTCTTGCCGCCTGCTGCCGGTTTTGCGGTTTTTTTCCTGACCAAAACCGGTCTGGCTGACGTAGCTGCCCGTTTGCCGGCATGGGCGGCGGGCGAGAGGGCGGCTACGGTTTGTCCGTTGTTTGCGGCCTGTATGGGGGCGGGCGAAGGACTCAAACCGAGTAAGGCCTGCTGCATCTCCATGGCGCTTTGGAAGCGGTGTTCGGCACGCACGTTGAGGGCGTAATCGACGGCGGCCAGAAAATGGGGGCTGTAATGGCGTTCGTATGCGCTGCCGGCCAATTTGGGCTGGGTGTCTTCGCCGGCAATACGCGCGGGAGCCTCTTCAATCAGCTTGCCGGTAACGGCTTGATAGATACAGGCGGCGAGGCTGTATAAGTCCAGTGCCGGCAAAAAGACGTCGCGCGATTGGTATTGTTCGATGGGGGCAAACGGCGGGGTGAGGATTTGGGTGAGCGGCCGGCTTTTCTGGCCAATGGCCTGGCGGGCGGCGCCGAAATCGATCAGCACCGGCGTGCCTCCGGCCGTCATCAGAATGTTTTCCGGTTTGATGTCGCGGTGCAGCAGCTGGCGCTCGTGTATGTATTTCAAGCCTTCCAGCAAGGGAATGAAAATCTGTCCGAGCGCGGCTTCGTCGGGTTTCGGGTGTTCCTTCAACCATTGGTGCAGGGTATTGCCCTGCAGATAGGGCATCACAAAATAGGCGGTGCCGTTGGCTTCGAACAGATCGGTCACTTTGACGATATTGGGGTGGCTCAAGCCGTAAAGCAGTTTGGCCTCGCTGAAAAAACTGCTCAAGCCCCAGTCGAACAGGTCTTGGTCGCTGCTGCTTTTGGCCGCCACGTTTACCCCGTCGAGGCGTACGCCGCTGTCGGGGAAATACTCTTTGATCACATGCAGCGAGCCTAAGTGCACATGTTCGGCCAGATAAGTGATGCCGAAGGCGCCCGAACCAATCACCTTCTGAATGGTGTAACTTTGCAGGCGGCTGCCGGCAGGCAGCGCATCGGCGCGTTGGACTTGGGGTGTCATCGGCGTGTTCCTTATTGCGATTGCGGAAGGTGGATGAAAAAATCAGAACTCGAATCGGCCCGGGCGCTTATCTGCCGGTCCATTGGGGCGTGTTTTACCACAATTTGAACCGGTATGGGCAGGGGCTTGCGCTTGTTTTCAGGTAGCCTGAGACCTTTGCAAAACCCCCATCTGCGGCGCATTTCTGCGTTGTGCGTTTATGCCCTAAGGGTACTGCTCGCTTGCTTGCCTATCTAGATGATATGTCTTTCACACGGGGATTCCTGACGTTCACGCTCGCTGCGCTGCTACGCCTTGAACTGCATCCACATCTGAGGGTTTTGCAAAGGTCTCAGCCTGTGTCCGTTGGCAAGGATGCTGAAATCCGGGTACGCCAAGCGAGGCCGGCAAGTTAGCCCAAAAAGGCCAAGCCGCCGAAAAAAAGAAAAATTATGATGAAAGCCAACATGATGACGGCCAGATTGCTGTAGCCGAGCACCAAGCCGATCACGGCCAAGCCGTCGCCTTGTAAAGCAGGGTTGAGGCGGATTTCCTTGCGTGCCATGTGGCCGGTGATGACGGCGGCGGCGCTGCCGACCAGCGGCAAAATGGTCCAGCCCAAAATGCCGCAAACCAGGCTGACGGTGGCTAAAGTGCTGTTCGTGTAGGGAGAGGTCGGCATAATGTGCCTCCGATATTGTTCTGAATCACAGGAACGATACAGGCTACCTGAAAAGTTTTCAGGTAGCCTGTCTCTGCTTTATACCGCCACGCGGCGGAAATCGGCCAACAGATCGGACAGGAACACCAGGAAGCGCATGGCGCCGGCGCCGTCGATCACGCGGTGGTCGAAAGAGAGCGACAGCGGACACATCAGGCGCGGGGCAAACTGGCTGCCGTCCCACACCGGTTTGATTTGCGATTTGCACACGCCCAAAATCGCCACTTCCGGTGCGTTCACAATCGGAGTAAAACCGGTGCCGCCTATGCCGCCGAGGCTGGAAATGGTGAAGCAGGCGCCCTGCATCTCCTGCGGTTTGAGCTTGCCTTCACGCGCTTTTTTGCTCAACTCGGCCAATTCGATGCTGATTTGTTTCAAGCCTTTTTGATCCACGTCGCGGATCACCGGCACCACCAGGCCGTTGGGTGTGTCGGCGGCAAAGCCGATGTGGAAATATTTTTTCAACACCAGATTTTCGCCGTCTAAAGACGAATTGAACTCGGGGAATTGCTGCAAAGCTTTGGCCGCCGCCTTGATGATAAAGGCCAAAGGCGACATTTTCACCCCTTCGCGCTCCCATTCTTTGTTGAGCTGCTTGCGCAAGTCTTCCAAATCGGTCATGTCGGCGTCGTTGTGGTGGGTCACATGCGGAATCATCACCCAGTTGCGCGCCAGATTTTGGCCGGAGATTTTCTTGATGCGGCTCAACTCCTGCACTTCGACCGGGCCGAATTTGGCGAAATCCACTTTCGGCCACGGCAAGAGGTCCAAACCGCCGCCCAGCGAAGCGGTGGCCGCCACCGGCGCGCCTTTGCCGGCACCGCCCTGCATGGCGGCTTTGACAAAGGCTTTGATGTCGTCGCCCACAATGCGGCCTTTCAAGCCGCTGCCGCGCACCAGGCTTAAATCCACGCCCAATTCGCGTGCCAGTTTGCGCGCGGATGGGCCGGCATGGGCTTTGGCGAAACCGGCTTCGTTTACCGGCGTATTGCCGAAGGCGGCCACCGGTTTGGCCGCTTCGGCGGCGGGTGCCGCGGCTGCAACCGGGGTGCCGGCCGCCGGTACGGGAGACGCTGGGGCAGGTGTGGCGACGGCTTGCGGCGCGGCCGCAGGTGCGTTGGCGGCGGCGACGTCGATGATGACCGTGCCTTCGGAAACTTTGTCGCCCACTTTGACATAGACGGCTTTGACTACGCCGGCGGCGGTGCTGGGCACGTCCATGGTGGCTTTGTCGGTTTCCAAGGTAATCAGGGTATCGTCCACCGCCACGGTGTCGCCGGCTTTGACTTCCACCGCAATCACGTCCACATCGCTGTGGCCGCCGATGTCGGGCACGGCTACCTGAACGCTGGCTGTTGCCGCAGGCGCACTGGCTGCGGGAGCGGTTTCGGTTTGCGGTGCGGCCGGTGCGGCGGCGGGGGCGGGAGCGGGAGCGGGAGCGGTTTCTGCCGCCGCGCCGCTGTCCACCACCACAATCACGCTGCCTTCGGAAACTTTGTCGCCCACCTGTACGCGTACTTCTTTGACCACGCCGGCGGCATCGGCCGGCACGTCCATGGTGGCTTTGTCGGTTTCCAGGGTAATCAGGGTGTCGTCCACCGCCACGGTGTCGCCGGCTTTCACTTCTACGGCAATCACGTCCACGTTTTCATGGCCGCCGATGTCGGGGACTTTGATCTCTACGATGCTCATTGTTTTTCCTTTTCGGTAAAACGGTTTTCTGGTTGTCGGATAAGGCGCCGCCGATGCGGGCGGCGCTTCGGAATCGGGAAGGATGTCAGCGTCTGCGGCAGCGGAAAGCGTCCTGCAAAGCCACCGCTTGGGTGGAGCCGTCGGCCGCCACCTCAAATACGGCCACGCCGCAAGCACGGCCCGTCGCCCCTACTACCTCATAATCGCGCCCGGCTTGCGGCACAAAGGAAGCCAGCTGACTGTGGCAGCTGCCTTCCTTCATCACCAAATAGCTTTCTGCCATCGGGTTGGCCGGCCTGTTGCTGTGGGTGAGGCCGATGTAGGAGGATTGCACATCGGCCGGTTTGCCTGCCGCTACCACATACTCGCGGAATACGGCACGCGACATCAAGCCGTTGCGTTCGCCGATGTGGCGGCTGATTTCGGTTTCGGGTATGCCGATGCTGCTGCTTTGGGCGGTGCCGGCAAAAGAGCTGAAGGCGTCGCCCAAGCTGCGGCCCACGCTGACGGCGGTGCCGCGCCGGTTGTGTTCGCAGTCGATGCCGCTGACCAGGCGTGCCGGTTTTTGGTTTTGGCCGTACAGGCGCACGCGGGCTTGGGTGGCCGGATCGTAGCGGGTTTCGGTTTGCACCACGGGGGCGTTGGCCGCGCAGGCGGTTAAGCGCACACACACAGATAGGGCCAGAAAGGGTTTCATCGCGTTTATCTGCCTTAGAAAGGGTTGGCGTACAAGTTTGTTGGATTCATCGGCCGGCACAGGCTACCTGAAAGCGGCTTGATCGGGTTTATGCGGATTGGCCGTCTTCAAATTCCTGCCGGATGCGCACGGCCTCGGGGCATTGTGCGTCCAGTGAGGCGCGGTAGGCCACGCAGCCGCGCATAAATTGCGGCCAATCGGGCACTTGCGGCGTTTTGCTGGCTTCTTCGGGCAGCAGCGCCCATAAGTCGGGATGGTACCAGCACAAATCGTGGCCGGAGCTGTCGCGGTGGGCGCGGATGCCGGCACGTAGTCTGCGGACTTCTGCCAGCAGTTCGTCGCGGCTCATTTTGTCGAGATCGGTGTCCATACAGTTTCCTCTTGTGTGGTCGGGCAGGCTACCTGAAAACGGTGGGATACCGGAATCCTGCTTAATGTCGGCCCTGTTCGCCGGTTGTGCCGAAGAACCGACTCAGCACGGGTCAGACCGTCAGCGCCCGGATGCCGGCTGCCGCCGCATACAAACCGAGCACCACAAACAACAGGCCGCTGCAGGCATAGGCGATGCGTTCGCGTTTCGGCGTCAGCAGTTTGGCCAAACCCATGCCGTAAGCGGTGAGGATCAGGTAGTCAAGCAGGCACCACACCGCAGTCAGCGCCAGCAGGCCGGGCAGCAGTCCCATGTCCAGCCTGCCGATAAAGGGCGGCAGGAAGGTCATGAAAAACAGAATGTCTTTCGGACTGGCCAAGCCCACCCAAAACGCCGAGCGCGCCATTTTGCCGAGGCTTTGCGGCGGCGGCAGCTGTTCGGCGGCATGCTGCACATTCACCCGCGGCCGCCGCGCATCCTGCCACAAACGGATGCCGTAATACGCCAAATACAGGCCGCCGACACCGGTCAGCGCCGTCAGCAGGGTTTCGCTGATACCGCCGATGCCCGCCAGCATCAGTCCGGCGCAGCCAATCCACACCAGCGAGGCGGCATTGGTGGCCGCCACCGACAATAACGCACCTTTAAAACCGTAACGGTTGGCACCGTTCATAATCACCAAATCCAACGGGCCGGGCATGATTAAAAATACGGCGACCGTCACCACATAGGCGGCCAATACAGACATCATGCTGAGTCTCCTTTTTCAAATGCCAAAAAGATGTTCAGCCGTCGTATCGGCCGCTTTTGGCAGCCTGTGGCGTGGGACGGACAGACCCCGCCGGAATGGGTGTCGGGTGTGTCTGATCAGGTGTGCTCCGGTTCCTTTCTGTTTGATGTTCTGGCAGGGGCGGTTTCAGGTAGCCCTTTGCCCGGGTTCGGGTCGGGCTTGCGCGGTGCGGCAATCCAGTCTGCGTGCCAAGCCTTAAGGCAGATAAGGCTTCAGGATGCGCTCGGCGTGTTCCGCCGCCCGGGCGCAATAGGCTTGCCGCGCTTGGGTGTTGTCGGGGCGTTCAGGGTTGAGCGGATGGTTTTGGAAGCGCTGCTTGAGCGCGGGCAGCATACGCTCGGCATCGCGGCCGCTGTCGCAGGCATTGATGCGACGGTTCAGTTCGGCAAAGCCCGGTTGCAGGGTGTCTTTGTCGCCCATTTGCTCGGGCGCGCAACTCCCGGCCATCAGAAGCAGTTCCATAGTATCGGCCGAAGCCTGCATGCAGCGGGCGTCGTTGTGGTTTTGTGCGGCGGCGGGCAGGGCGGCCAGGCAGGCGGCCAGCGCCAGCGCTTGGCGGTGGAGGATGATCCGTTTCATGATTTTCCCTCGAAGTGTTTGCTCAGCCGGGCTACCTGAAAACCGCCGGTCAGCGGATTTTGCGGCAACCTTGCGGGGTGCATTCCCATACGCTGCCGGCGCCTTCTATGGCGGAAGGGTTGGCTTCGGGGCGCGGCGGCAGTTCGGATCCGCCGATAGCGCCGCAGGCATTGAGCAGCAGGGCGGCCAGCGCCAGGGCAAGGGGGGCGAGGCGTTTCATATCCGGTTTCCTTTCA
Organism: Neisseria shayeganii 871; assembly: GCF_000226875.1. Taxonomy (GTDB): domain Bacteria; phylum Pseudomonadota; class Gammaproteobacteria; order Burkholderiales; family Neisseriaceae; genus Eikenella; species Eikenella shayeganii. Next base: position 617,541 of record NZ_JH164926.1, on the reverse strand, counting down.
ATGCGGCATCGGCTGGGGTGCGGATGCCGGGTTAAGGGCTTTCGGCCTGTTTGCCCAGCAGCAGACAGGTCGGTCGGCTTGGCACGGCATATTTCTGCGGCGCCTCAGCGCGGCGACATATCGTCTCGGGCGCAAAACACTTCCGGGCTGTCATAGCAGCTGCCGCGTCTGGTCGAATCGGCTTGGCAGGCGGCTTTGGCGGCGGCTTGGACACGGTCGCGGAAGCGGTTGTGCCGGGAGAGCCCGGTGTCGCCCAAGCCTGCGGCCAGCATGCGGCTGGCTTCGGCATCCAGCGGCGCTACGTAAAAGCGTTGGGTATGGCGGTTGTTGCCGTCAACGGACACGGCACCGGACACGGCCACGCAGGCATTGCTGATGCGGGCGATGATGTGGCATTGGCGGCTGCCGCATTCTTTGCGCACGTTTTGCTCGGCCTCCTGCAGGCTGTTGCCTTTGGCATAGTGCAGATGGCTGTGCGAGCCGACGCTTTTGTCGGCTTGATGGCCGATGGCCACCACGCCGAAGCCGCGCTCGACGTGCCAACGGGTGGGCGGGGCGACCAAGATGGTGCCGGGGGGCGGGCCGGGAGGAGGGCCGGAAGACGGAAGCGGGCAGTTGACCTGGCCGCACATATGGAGATTGTGGAGAGTGGCCGGCGGTATATTTTGCGCCGCCGCAGGCCAAGCCACAAGGCTGCCGAGTAGCAGCATCAGGGTTTTCTTCCGATCATACATGGCGTTTCTCCTCTGGTTCTCTTGGGGGTGTCAGGCTACCTGAAAGGCTTTCAGGTAGCCTGAGGACGGCAGCAGATTAACGTTTCCAGCTGGGCGTGGTGTCGGTTTGGATGCCGTATTTTTCGATGGCTTGCTGTACGGTGGCGGCGTCCACTTTGCCTTGTTTGGCCAAAGCGCCCAGCGCGGCCACGGCCACGTGGTAGCGGTCCACTTCGAAGAAGTCGCGCAGGTTGGCACGGGAGTCGCTGCGGCCGAAACCGTCGGTACCGAGCACCACATAGCCGCCGTTTTCGGCCGGAATGGCATGGCGGATGCGCTCGGCGAAACTGCGGATGTAGTCGGTGGCGGCCACCACGGGGCCGGCGTGGCCTTGCAGCTGTTGCGCCACGAAAGCGGTTTTTTGCTCGGCGGTGGGGTGCAGGCGGTTGTGACGTTCCACTTCGATGGCGTCGCGGTGCAGCTGGTTGAAGCTGGGGCAGGACCACACGTCGGCTTCTACGCCGAAGTCGGCTTTCAGCAGATCGGCGGCGGCCAGCACTTCGTTGAAGATGGTGCCGGAGCCCATGAGCTGCACTTTTTTGTCGCCTGCGCTGCCTTCGCGGAACAAATACATGCCTTTGAGAATCTGTTCTTCAATGCCTTCGCGTTGCGGTAGGGCGGGATGGACGTAGTTTTCGTTCATCAGGGTGATGTAGTAGTACACGTCCTGTTGCTCCACATACATGCGGCGCAAGCCGTCGTGGATGATGACCGCCAGTTCGTATTGGAAGGTGGGGTCGTAGCTGATGCAGTTGGGGATGAGGTCGGCCTGCAGCTGGCTGTGGCCGTCTTCGTGTTGCAGGCCTTCGCCGTTAAGCGTGGTGCGGCCGGCGGTGCCGCCCAAGAGGAAGCCGCGGGTGCGCATGTCGCCGGCGGCCCAAGCCAAATCGCCCACGCGCTGGAAGCCGAACATGGAGTAGTAAATGTAGAACGGAATCATGGCGTAGCGGCTGTTGGCGTAGCTGGTGCCGGCGGCAATCCAGTCGGCCATGGCGCCCGGTTCGTTGATGCCTTCCTGCAGAATCTGGCCGTCCACCGATTCTTTATAGAACATCAGTTGGTCTTTGTCCTGCGGGGTGTATTGCTGGCCTTTGGGGTTCCAGATGCCGTATTGGCGGAACATGCCTTCCATGCCGAAGGTGCGGCTTTCGTCGGGCACGATGGGCACGATGCGTTTGCCGATCTGTTTGTCTTTCAACAGGGTGGAGAGGATGCGCACAAAGGCCATGGTGGTGGAGAACTCGCGCTCGCCACTGGATTGCAGCTGGGCGTCGAAGGCGTTGAGCGCGGGCACCGGCAGGGCTTCGTTGTTCGGGTTGCGCTGCGGCAGATAGCCGCCCAAGGCATTGCGGCGCTCGCGCAGGTAGCGCATTTCTTCGCTGTCTTCGGGGAAACGGAAATAGGGCAGGTCGCCGCTGTCGATTTGCTCGTCGCTCACTTGGATGCCGAAGCGGTCACGGAACTGTTTGAGCGATTTGACGTCCATTTTCTTGGCTTGGTGGGCGATGTTTTGGCCTTCGCCCGCTTCGCCCATGCCGTAGCCTTTGATGGTTTTGGCCAGAATCACGGTGGGGCGGCCGTCGGCGCTGTTCACCGCTTCGTGGTAGGCGGCATAGACTTTGTGCGGGTCGTGGCCGCCACGGTTGAGCGCCCAGATTTCTTCGTCCGACAGATTGGCCACCATGGCTTTCAGTTCCGGCGTGTTGAAGAAATGCTCGCGCACATAGGCGCCGTCTTTGGATTTGAAGGTTTGGTAGTCACCGTCCAGACATTCTTCCATGCGTTGCTTGAGGGCGTTGTTGGTGTCGCGCGCCAAGAGGGCGTCCCAGCGGCTGCCCCAAATCACTTTCAACACGTTCCAACCGGCGCCACGGAAATTGCCTTCCAGTTCTTGAATGATTTTGCCGTTGCCGCGCACCGGGCCGTCGAGGCGTTGCAGATTACAGTTGATGACAAACACCAGATTGTCCAAGCCTTCGCGGGCGGCCAGGGAAATCGCGCCCTGGCTTTCCGGCTCGTCCATTTCGCCGTCGCCGCAGAAGCACCATACTTTGCGGCCTTTGGTTTTGGAGAGGCCGCGCGAATCCAGATATTTGAGGAAGCGCGCCTGATAAATCGCCATCAAGGGCCCCAAGCCCATGGACACGGTGGGGAATTGCCAGAAATCGGGCATCAGATAGGGGTGGGGATAGGAAGACAGGCCTTTGCCGTCCACTTCCTGACGGAAGTTGTCCAGCTGCTCTTCGGAGAGGCGGCCTTCCACATAGGCGCGGGCGTAAATCCCAGGCGCCACGTGGCCCTGGATGAAAATCAAATCGCCTTCTTCGCCTTCGCCCTTGGCTTTCCAGAAGTGGTTGAAGCCCACGTCGTAGAGGGTGGCGGAAGATTGGAAGGAGGCGATGTGGCCGCCGAGTTCCAAATCTTTTTTGCCGGCGCGCAGTACCATGGCGGCGGCGTTCCAGCGGATGGCGGAGCGGATGCGGTGCTCGAGCTCGTGATTGCCGGGCGATTTTTGTTCTTGTCCTACCGGGATGGTGTTCAGGTAGGCGGTGGTGGCGTCGAACGGCAGGTGCACGCCGCGGCGGCGGGTGTATTTCACCAGGTTTTCCAACAGAAAATGCGCCCGCTCCGAGCCTTCGTTTTCCAGCACAGAGCCCAGCGCATCCAGCCATTCCTGGGTTTCAACCGGGTCGATATCTTTGTATTCGGTGGACATACTCAATCCTTTAATCACAAATCAAACTGGGTTATTTTCATTTTTTCGTTTTTAATCACGAAAAAGAACGATATAAAGCAAATGCTTAAAAGAAAATGCGGCAGCAAACCGGCAAGAAATGATATTTAAGGGAGGTTTGCTGCATTGCAACATGCTGTATTTTCGTGAAATCGTATCAGTAAATATTCCAAAGGGCAATAGATTCCGCATGGCAAAATTTATACGAAAGAAACGGCACGGTTTTTTGTCGGCAGGCTACCTGAAAAAATAAGAACGCCTGACGAATTAAAATGTGCGGAAAGCAACAAAATGGAAAGAAAGAGAAAATTTGTGGTTAGGGTATCGTTGCCGGGCGGGCATTAGCGCAATGGTACGCAGACCCGTCATGATAGTGGGCATGTCCGGCGGCAGGCAGTACCGTCGGGTGCGGCGAATGGGTGATTCGGAAATTTGCTGCCGGAAACCTCAAATCTCTGCAAAACCGCCCTCTGCGGTGCATGTCTGCTTGTGGGCGCTCGCTGAGTTTGGCAATGGTATGACTTTGCTATCGGGATTGTTTGCGTTCACATTCGCTATGCTGTTGGGCCTTGAGCGACATTCATGTTGGGAGTGAACCCAAGGTCTTTGCCGAACTATGGAAATAATCTGGGACCTTCGCAAGCGGGTCAAGCAAACAGGCTACCTGAAAAGCGTTTGCATGCTTTCAGGTAGCCTGTGGGGCTGTGGGTTTATTGTACGGAAAATACCGGTTTGATGCTGCGCAGCGCCGGTTGGTTGTTGAGGAAATCGTCGGGATAGTAAGCCAGGTTTTGGATGCCGGCTTGTTTCAGCTTGCCCACCCACGCAGTCAATTCCGAGTCGGGTATCGGCTGTTTGCGCCGCCAGTCGGTGGTTTGCAGTTCGAAGATGATTTTATTCATCGGCAGACCCTGTTGTTTGACCCGGGCGGCCAATTGTTGCAGCCAATCGGCGGCCTGTTGGTGGGAAATGGCGTGTTCGTGTTCCAAATAAGGCATGGCCATGATGGCGGTGTAATCGTAGGAGCGGGTAAATTGGGCGAGGCTTTGGGCAAACCATTGCTGGGCCTCCGGCTGCATGACCACGCCGGCATAAAGGTTGCGCGCGGTTTTCAGCTCGTGGCGGGCTTTGAAGCTGTAACGCAGGGCGGCCTGTTTCAATTCTTCGGAATAGCGGATCAGGTCGTCGGTTTTTTGCCGGGCTTCCTGCCAGTATTGGGCGTTGCTGCGCGCACCTTCGGCGATGTGCCCTTCGAAGTCGGTCAGGAAGCCGTCGTCGTGGAAGAGGATGCCGCTGAAGCGGCTGTGGAAGGCGAGGTCTTCGTAGATCTCGCGCACGGTTTGGCGGTTGCGCGCGCTGTAAGGCGACAGGCGCAGATAATGTTCGCGGTTGGGGCGGCCGGAACGGCTGTCGGTGACGTAGTCGTATTGCGGACCGAGATCGAAAGCCATCATCGGCATCCAAGCGTAAACCTTCACATTGGCACGGGTGGCCAGCTGCCAGGCCACGCGGCTGAACAGGTCGGCCTTCATGCGCAGGTGGCGGTTGGGGAAGTAAAGCGCTTCGGCCACGCCGTTGCCGTCGTCGTCGGCAAAGGCCTGCAGATAAACGGTGCTCACGCCCAATAAATAAATGCGTTCGATCAGGCGGTCGAGATTGCGGTTTTGTTGGACGGGGTTGGGGTCGTAAACGTAATCGAGGTCCACATGGACCACGCGCTGGGTCTGCGGCTCGAACATGCGCTCGTTCAGATAGGCATTGATTACGCGCAAGTCGGTTTCGTGGTCGATGAGCAGGCGGCCGACGTGGCGTTCGGTCGGTTCGTTCAGTTGGTGGTCGAACAGGGTGAAGTCGCTGTCCAGGCCGACTTGGCGGGCGATTTCGATGCCGGCTTCGTTCATTTGGCCGTAGGGCCACACCAAAATGCGCGGGCGCCGGCCGGTGTGGCGGGCGATGATGTCGGACGACAGTTGCAGGTCGTGGCGGATGCGTTGTGCGTATTCGGCGTGGGTTTCGTAGCGGCCGCCGGCATATTTGCCGGGCAGGGCGGCGGCAAATAGCGAGCCGAGCGGATTGCCGATGTTGCTGCGGTGCAGGTCGTGGGTGTGGGAGGCCACTTCGATCAGGCCGCTGGCCTGCATTTCGCGTATCTGCTCCCAAGTAACGAAGGCGCTGCGCGGCAGCTGTTGTTCGCCGTAGGCAATGCTGCCGTGCGCAGGCGTTTCCATCCACGAAGTGACCAGGGCGAGGACGGCGGGATAGTTGTAGGCTTTGAGCAGGGGATAGACGCGGTTGTAGAAGCTGAGGTAGCCGTCGTCGAAGGTGAGCAGTACCGGTTTGGCCGGCAGGCGGCCGCGGCCGCGGCGGGCGTCTTCAATCTGCTGCCAGCTGACCGGTGTGTAACCATTGTCGCGCAGCCAATTGAAATGGCTCACCAGGCGGCTGACGGTAATGGTTTGGGGGAAATACTGCCGTTGCAGTTTTCCCTGCATATCGGTTGATGCGGGTAGGGTGAAGTGGTTTTCTTCTACCACGTCGTGGTAGCACATCACGCCGTAGCGTTCGGCCGCTTGGGCGCGGATGCAAAAGAAGGCGAGCAGAAAGAAAATGAGGTAACGGTAGCGCATAAGTTTCCCCGGCTGAAGGTTTAAGAGAGTGTGCGGCAGGCATATTGGTTTTCAGGTAGCCTGAGACCTTGGTTACGCTCTTGGAGAACATGGTTTTGCAAAGGTCTAAGCCTGAAATGTTTGGCCGTCCCCGGACAGGGATGCGGTTCAAGGCGTGGCACAGCACAGCGATGTGAATGCACCAGCGCCCCCGGGAGCTGGCATCTCCTATGGAGTAAGACCGTCATTTGGCCCGCATGGACCAATAAAAAAGTCAGCTAGTAACTAGCTGACTTTATGAAATTTTTTGGTCGGAGTGAAAGGATTCGAACCTTCGACCCCTTGCACCCCATGCAAGTGCGCCATATATAAATCATTTTAAATTAACGTGTTAGCCTCTTGCCGAATTTGCAAATACAGTAATTTAAAACGCTTTAAAAGGCAGTCAAATAATAGACTGGCACCAGTATGACACCAGTCCTATTTAAGTCATCAGCTATTGATGGGCGGGCATTATACAGATAGAGAGCCTATTGCGGCCACGCATCCACCAGCGCTTTATGCCGACGGCTGCACTCATTATATATATGCACTACGCTAACTGCCCACGGCAGCACCACCTTGCCGGTAGTGCCGGATAAAGCAGGTAGGGTAGGGCAGGGCCGTGCCAAATCAGCGGGCGGCTGCGTTGCCGTCGGCAATGGCGGCGTTGATGACTGACAGGCCGTCATCGTCCAGGCAATCGCCAATATAGACAGGCCGTTCCACAATCTTCTGCGCTTCCACATATCGCACCCTCTCTTTCTGTTCCGCCGCCGCGCGGGCAGCCTGATAGTTTCTACTGGCCTGCATGGCCGCTTCAATCTGCTTTTGCGCCTGTTCGGCCAATGCTGCGGCCATTTCCTGCTTGGCTTTCAGGTAGCCTGAGCGATATTGCCGCTGGCCGTGTATCAGTGCGGCGGCCATCACGGCACAGGCAGCGGCCGCCCCTACTGACGGCCAAAACCATTTCGGAAAAATCATTTCTCGTACCTTTCCAACATTTGCTTGTAATTCGCCAATTCCCTTTCCGCCACTTCAAAAGCGGGATAATCCCCGGCCTCGGATGCGGCTTTGAGCTTGGCTGCCCATTCCGCGATTTGCTCACGGCACCATTCCGCCGGCGTCATGGATGCAGCCCCACCAGGTAGCGTGTTTTCCCGCCGCCGCGCTTGGTGGCCGTCAGGATTTGGTTGCGCTCCGCCGAGTGATGCCGGCAGCCGAAATGCACCCATGCGCCGTCGCCGCGCTCCGGAAATTCCAAGATGAGTTGATCGAAAGTAATCAAGCCCGCGTCGCGCATGGCGATGATGTCGCGTGCCAGTTGTTCGCTGCTCAGGCCGGTGGCGTCAATATCCGCCGCCGAACCGTAACGGTGCGCCGAAGTCTTCGCGCCGCCGACGGCACGGTTTACTGCTTCGCTGCGGTAGCAGGACGATACATAAATGCCTACTTCCCGCCCGTACTTCTGGCCCAGCCAAGCGCGGATTTTCTCCAAGCGCTCGGCGGTCTTTCTGATGTTGGCCAGCTCTTGCGCGTTCGGCTCGTTTTTCAGGCCAAGCCGGCGGCCGGTTTCGCTGCGGGTCAGTTCCCGCAGGCTGAAATGCGCTGTGATTTGTGTCATTTCCGATCTCCAATAAAAAAGCCCGCCAAACGGCAGGCAAGAAAAAAGCCCCGTGGGGTCACGGGGCTACCTGAAAAAGAGATTTTAGCTCATGCGGGCGAAGTTGTTTTTCACGCCTTCGATGTGTTTCGGGTCTTCCATCTGCTTGTAAGCCTGCATCAAAAACTGCTGCATTTTGCAAATCCAGTAGTGCGGCGCTTCCGCCCAGCTGCCCGCTTTACCTGCATAGGCGCTGCCCAAGCGGTTCAAGGCGGGATAAAGATGGTCGTATAAATCGCTCATTTGCTGGGCGTAGCGGGTCAGCGTGGACAGCTGGTACACCTGCTCTTCCGTCATCGCGATGCCTTTCGCCGCTTCAGGCTGCCTGAACAACTCCGGCGCTTGTGGCAGGCTGTCCAGATAGCGCATGGCGGTGGCAAACATGCTGGCCGGAATATGGTGGTAGCTGTCCACGCCCAAATATTCATGCAGGCCGCGATATACCTTCTGGAAAGTTTCGCCGGTGCGGCCGCAGCGTTCCAATACCTTCTCGCTGATGCGCTCCGCTTCTTCCGCGCTGATGGTGTGCGGCAGTTGCACCGCCGGCGCTTCCATTGCCTTCAGTTTCTCTGCCATTGCGTTAAAGGCTTCGATGTAGGCGATTTTGATGGCCATCGCATCTTTGCCGGTAAAACCCATTACCAGCAGCATAAAGCCGTCTTTGGTCAGTTCGTAGGCGCGTGTCAGATATGAACCGTTGCCAAGGTTACTTTTTACAGTTCTCTCTAGCGGCCGAAAATTCGGCTTGTAGAAAGAATCAGGCACTTGGCTGATGATCTCATCAATTTTTGCCAAGACATGTTTATGTGCCTTGCCGAAGGCTTTGGCGATAAATTCGCTGGTGGTAACGGGTTCAGAATGGTGGATTTGGACGAATTGAGCGAAGTCAATATTGATTGCGTTCATGATGGGATTCCTTGTATGAATTTACGAAATTCAGCCCAAATGGGCGGCCAAGAGGTTCGTAAACCTTACAAGCAGGCTGGAGTTATTCCCCTTGCGGGTATTGTATTCCTCGCCCTCTCGGCCATAAATCGGAATCACACGGCAGGAGAGAGAGCCATGTTGCAACACACATCTTATGGACGCAAAAAAATCACGCTGACGGGGTGATACCGCTTGTAAGAGGTTACGACACCTCATGGCTTCGCATCATACAAACAAACTGATAGCTTGGCAAGCAATATATTTTTATCGCTCAAAAGCAGCTTTTTAAAATAAACAGGGTTGCAATTACAATAAGTATAAATGTGCCACATCCCGCTTTATCTTCTTTAGCTCTTGGGCTTTCTAGGAATGATTTATTATCTTCCTTTTCTACATGTAATATGGATATTTTAGGTATACCTGGCTTATCTTCATTTTTTTCTATATTTTTTATACTAGTCGGCTTCTGTTCAGTAAGAACAATATTTAATCCAGGTAGTTTTTGTCGCCATATTCTAGCTAACTCTTTGGGGATATGATTCAAAAAATGTGGTTTTACTTTAGAAGAATCTGCGTAGCCAAAGTAAAACCTAGTTCCAGTCATGATCAGAGAATTTTTTGCGCGAGTAAGTGCTACATATAGCACCCTTCTATCTTCCTCTTCTTTATCATAATTTCCTGTCGAAAGAGTATGCGGATAAACCCCTTGTGAAATTCCCGTCACATAACATATATCGTTTTCCATGCCCTTTGCCGAGTGAACAGTAATCAGCATTAAGGCATCGCTTCTTTCTTTTTTGCTGTAGATTGGGTTGAGTACATACTCCTCAAGGAAGGACAAAATATCATTCTCTTTTTCCGCTAGCGTGGAAATCAATGGAAAATCTTTTACACGGTCTTCCCAATTTTCTGATTTATAGATATTCGCTAAAATAGGAGTAAGGAATTTTACTGAAACATCAAATACCTGCTTGGTTGTTGTTGCCTTTGATACTTCAACTAGTAATTCTGCTACTTCTGGATTTTTTACCCTTCTTTCTGCATTTATAATAGTTTGGCAATCTGACAAGTTGTCCTGAGTAATGGCTTTTTTCATAATGCGCGTAGCCGTTACTGAACCGATACCCGGCCACAGTGTCAAATAGCGTATCCACGCAATTTCATCTTTGATATTGACCGCAATCCGTAAAACTGAAAGCACATCTCGAATATGTGCTGCTTCCATCAGCTTTTCGCCGCCGATGAAATAATAAGGGATTTGATGTTCCAGCAATGCCCGCTCAATTACCTTTGCCGCTCTTGATGTTCGAACCAAAACCGTCATTCGGTTGATTGCCGTTCCTTGAGACAATTTTTTGCGTATATCTTTTGCTACCCAAACGGCCTCGTCATCAGGCGAAAGGAACTGCCTAAAAATTGGCTTATTACTCCCTTTCCGATGGGCTACTAGATTTTTCTCATATGGAATCGAGCTTTGATTGAGCAGCCAGTTTGAAACGTCCAATATGCTTTGGTAAGAACGATAGTTGTAAGAAAGTTTACATACCTCAGCATCCGGCACTCGCTTTGGGAAATCGTGGATATTTCTGAAATCTGCCCCTCGAAATCCGTAAATTGATTGAGCATCATCACCGACACAGAATAGACTGACTCTGCCTAATAACGGAGCAAGCAGCCGCCACTGTAAAGGATTGGTGTCCTGCATCTCATCAATCAAAAGATGATCGTACCTGCCCGCTATCCAGCTTAAGACTTTCGGATTATTCAGCCCATCTGCTACAACAGATAAGACATCATCATAATCTAGGTATCCTCTTTCTTTCTTGAACGATTCATAAAATGCAAATGCCTTCAGTACATAATCTTTATGCGCCGGAGGGAGCATAGTGCCGATATAAGCATTCGGATCACTTAGTGTATTCCGAATGTAACTATACCAATCCAAAATGGCTTTAGCTTTAGGTGCATCAATTTTTTCAATTGGCGGATTGATATTGGCGTAAGCCATTTTAAATATTTGCAGCTGGTCATCGCGGTCAATAACCGTATATTGGCTTTCTTGAAAAAAATGTGGGGCAGACCGAATCAACAGCATGCACCAGGAATGGAAAGTAGAGGCTCTCAAACCAGATGAAGCCGTGCCGATTTGCTCTTCAACCCTACGCACTAATTCATCTGCCGCTTTTCGCGTGAATGTAAGCAAATGAATTCTCTTTGGATTCCCCCCTGAAGTAATCAAATGCGCGGTGCGGGCTACGATGGTTTTTGTCTTACCGCAACCAGCACCGGCCAAAACTAAAATATTCTGATGCTCCAGAGTTACAGCATATTTCTGCTGTTTATTCAGCTCTTCTAGCATTTTAATGTGATTTTTTTAATGTGATTTTTATTAAAAATCAATCGGTCATCTCATTGAGTATTACTCTTGTTGGTTCATTATCTTTAACCTCTACCATCTTTCCTACCAACCCGCCTTGGGTGGGGAAATATCCTCCAATTTCCCAAGTTACTTTGGTGCGGACATAGTATTTCCCGGCGGGGAGATTTTCGAATGTGAAATTACCGTCAGCATCTGCAACGGTGGTACGTCTTGCTTCTGAAAAGCCGGGAGAAGGGGGAACTTGATTTCTATGGACATAGTAAATACCCGCCTTTCTCCACCATTCCGTGCCTATTGTTGTTGCGGGGTCTAAGGTAACTGTTTCACCTGCAGCTCTAACCACGCCGCCGCCGGCTTGCGTAAGGAACGCCTGCCCTTTCAGAGAGCCGGTACCTTCCCCGATATAGGCTTTATATTCATGCTCATATTGCGGGAGTTTATTACTCCAGTTGGGCGGCGGCACGGTAACGGCACAACTGCAAAGCAACAATGCCGCTGCGGCTGCTGTAAAAAATGGCTTCATGATTAATTACTCCTTTGTCAAAAAACGTAAACCAAAGAATAACCAAACTTAACACCCAAGGCAAGAGCAGGCTACCTGAAAGTTTCCGGAGCGGCCAAGCAGAAGGCTACCTGAAGGGTTCAGGTAGCCTTAAGTCCACTTCATGCTGTCAAAACAGCCACATTTTAAACAATGCCAAGGCGGCAACTGCGGCAGCCGAGAAGGCTATCAGCACTATTACAACCAAGATGCTTTTCACAATGAGCGCCAAACGATCAAAGCCATCCATAGGCACTTTGCCGAAAGTCTGCCACCTATTATTCAACCACAACAGATTCTCCCAAACACTGGGGCGGCTGACTTGCACTTCATCAATCACAGGCCGAAATCGTTTGATGACATTATTCAAAAATCCGCGCCATGCCTGATAGAAAATATGCTCGTCAATATCGTTCTGCCGGATGCCGATTGCTACAAACTCCAGAAAATTCAGTATGTAGCTGATTTCAACCCGTACATCTGCCAACGATTTTTCAGGGCAGCGAAGAACCTCATTAATTTTTTTGGCATTTTCCATATATACGGCAGACGTTCTGGTTTCCAGCAGTATGTTCATACTGTGCTGTTTCACATGATTGCGAATCGCAACGAAACTTGACCACAGCCAGCCCATGGTAGGTAGAAATGCAGTGGTAATCACACCCAGCCAGATACTCAGTTTCACGCCAGCCGGCCGAACTACCCAGAACCAATTTATATCGGATAGGTTGGGGTGCAGGCGGATGGATATGAGAAAGAGATACAGAATAAACAGCGCAACAAAAACAACACCCAGCCAAATGCCGGGTGCTGTTCTTTTTCTTAAATGCCGGTAGGGCATCAGGCCCCCCAACCTTCAGATAATTTATATTTTTCCATTGCTTTAAACTCCTTTTCAATTTTGGTCAATAACTATTATTAAACTTTTGTTTAATAAATAGCCTTCTTTGGCTGGCCAGGCTATGTGAGAACTATACTGCCGCGTACGCCTGAAGTCAAGAACGTACAACTTTTCCATACCGAGTAAACATGAGCAGCCGCGCGGCTGCTCATGTTTACTCGCCCCACTCAAGCAAAGCGGAAATCCCGCTTCATTTCGCGCAGCAGTTTCACCAGATCGCGCTTGTGTATCCAGTCGCCGCCGGTGGCGTTGATGACGATGGTTTCGCCGCTGCCGCCGCTGTTGCCGCTCAATCGCTTATAGTCATTTTCCAAAACAAAACCCCGCCGGAGCGGGGCAAAATACACAAATCTGTAACTTGATAAATTACAATCTGTGATTTATAATATCACAAAGAATAGGGAATCACAGCATGATTCAAAGTTTTGCGCACAAAGGTTTGGAAAAATTCTTCCGCACCGGCAACAAATCCGGCATACAGGCCGCCCATGCCGCCAAGCTGGCCCGTATATTGGCAGTGTTGGACGAACTGACCGCCATCGAACAACTCAACGGCCTGTGGCGCTGCCACCAGCTTAAAGGCGAGCGCTACCCGCAATGGTCGCTGACCGTATCCGGCAATTGGCGTATTACTTTTGAACTGCACGAAGGCCACGTTTACATCGTCAATTACGAAGACTACCACTAGGAGCCGCACCATGATGCACAATCCGCCCCCGCCCTGCGATATTCTGCGCGAAGACGTGCTGCCCGAACTGGGTATGACCGTTACCGCCTTTGCCGAACACTTGGGCTACACCCGCGAAGCCATCAGCCGCACCCTGCACGGCAAAACCCCCATAACCCCGCAACTGGCCTGGCGGCTGGAACAGGCCGGTATCAGCACCGCCGAAATGTGGCTGAACCTGCAAGCCAAATACGACTTATGGCAGCTACGGCAACAGCCTCAGCAAAAAAGCATTGCCAAGCTGAATATGGGTGCTGTGCATGGCTGACACCCAAAGCGGTGTTCCCGCCGCCGTGGTGGATTTGGCCTTCAACAACGAATGGTCTGCGTTGCATGCCTGGCGCGAACATTTGGGGCTGACCCAAACCGAAGTAGCCGCCAAAATGGGCATTTCCCAAGCCGCTTATTCCCAACACGAAAACAGCAGCAGCCTGCGCCCCAGCACCCGCGCCAAAATCGCCGCAGCCCTAGGCATTCACGCCGATCAGTTGGATTTTTAGCGTTGATGCAGTAAACCACCGGGGCGGCTTTCGCGTACCAGCACCTCAACGATTTTGCCGTCTAGCAGCTTGGCAACTTGGCGGCCTTGCTCGGAATCGGCTTGCGTATCCGATTCTGACTGCCCTTGATTGACCGTCACGGTAATGTTCACGTTATTTTGAACACCACCGCCACCGGAGCCATGTGCCATCACGCCCAGCTTGCCGTTCGGAGCGCGGGTCAGCGGCATAATCGCCTCCGGCCCGGCTTCACCCATCACGCCAAAACTACCGCTGTTGGCGAAGGACTGAACACCGTTCTGCCATGCGCCGTAGAGATTCACCCCTCTACGGCATTTGCCGCTTCCAAACTGATTTCAGGTAGCCTGAAGATTTCCTGCTACCCCGCCACCGGCGGCTCGTCCGGCGGCTCCTGCGGTTTTTTGGTGTAGCCGAAGCGTGCCAACCAGCCATCCATCAGCCCGCCGGCGGCACGGGGAGACAGGGCGCGGATGGCATCGAGCACCGAATCACACACGCCGCCGGCCACCAAGCCGACCACCAGCGACAGGCGCGGCACTTCGCCGCCTACCAGGTATTCCGCCGCACCCACGGCCAGCACCACCGACACCGCCACGTTCCACACCTTTTCCCGCAGCGTTTTGTTCGGGCTGTTGGCCGCCACCCGCAGGGCAGCAATCAGGCCGCCCGCAGCCGCCAAAACGGCGGCGTTGTCCCACAATTCCACAATCCAACGCATTTACACACCCGCTTTCTCCGCCAGTTTTGCCCGCGCCTCGTCCCGCATGTGGTCGCCGGCCAGCACCGACAGCACCGACATCAGCGGATACACCACCATGCCCGTATGCAAGGGCGGGTAGCCCGTCCAAAAGCTGATGCTTACCGCCAGCCACACCAAACCGGCAAACATCAGCGCCGTGCCGCCGAGCACCCGCCCGCGCAGGCTGTTGTCATACAGCGCCCACGCCAGCAGGCCGGCCACCGCGCACAAAACCGCCACCGCCCACGGAATCGGGATTTTCGAAAAGCCCGCATAGGTCGGCAGGTTGCCGAAGCCGCCGTGCAGCAGCATGGCGGCCCAGCCCAGAAGGATGCCGATATTGAGCACCTTCAAGGCGCGCGTACCTGTCCCAAACAACCACACCCGCCACGGCTTCGGCAGGAATAAAAGGCCGGCAACAAAATTTGCCGCCCGCACCGGCCAGATACAGGCACGGCCGATGCGCTCGCATAATTTGCACAACTTCTTTTTCATCATCTTCCCTTCCCGAAATCAATTGATTGATCTCTACAAACAAATAAGCGCCTATTTGGCGCTTATTTAATTGATTGATAAATAACTTTAAAATTATCTGGGTTTATAGTGGTCACTCGGCTATACGCCTCCTGTTCTACTTCGATGCCGTAGAGTGTACGTTTAACGCGCACCTTATTGCCATCTTTGTCGCACAATTCAAATCCGCTGTATTGGCCTTTCAGATGCTGTGGTAGCAGCGGGTCGTTGCCGCACGTGCCATCCTTAAATTGGCCGCCCTCAACATCATATGCTACCTCACTACACCGAGTTGATGGCCAATCGATATTAATTGGCGCGTTTTTGAAATGACTGCTATTTTTTGAATGCACATAAATCGTATAGCCAATAGTAGCAACACTATACCAATATCCGCTGCCGGCATAACTTTTTTCTTGGTCGTAATAGATATACATTTGCCCATTATTTGCTGGGCTTGAAAACCAAGCCAGCATTCTTTTTTTTAGAGCATCAGAGGTCCCTTTCCATCGAAACCTTTTAGGCCAGCCTGGATACCAGGCCTGAGCGGCACGTTTGATTTTGGCATCCATTGCTGCTAGAGCGGCAGGGTAGTCATCTTTATCCCAGACATAAATATCATCAATCTCGGTAGTGGTTGCGTAAGTGCCACTTAAATAACCATCGACAACCATAGCAATGCGAACGACATGGTTGTATTTACTCCGGTCGCGCTGAGGCCGGCAAGCATTCGGCCAGCCATCCGGCGGTGGGATGATGCCGTCAAAGCGGACATTGACACATCGCCCGCTGCTGCAGTCATATAAATCGGATAGGCCCGGTATTTCTCCCGTGGGCGGCAGCATTTGTGACGCATTGTGCAGAGCGTCTTCTCCGCCATCGCGCGGCTTGGGGCCATCATCCTTGCCATCAATATCAGCATCCCGTTCGCCCAGTTCACCCTTTCCGTCCAAGCTACCCAACCCGCCATCATTTCCCGCGTGGTAGCCTGAGGCGTATGCCACGCCCAATCCCATTCCGATGCGCGGGCGATGGCCCTGCGGTGCCAGATTGAATAGATCGTCATTCAATCCAACAATCTTTCGCATATTGACGCGCGTCTCACTCATAGTCTTATCTCCACATCATCATTAGGGATGCTCACGTTTTGCGCGTGCGCATTAATCACCAGCGCAGTGTCGGTGCTACCTTCCTCAATCGCCGGGGTGATCACCTTAAACATGATGGTCTCCCGATAATCGCCGACACGGTCGGTTCTCTGGCGCATAATCTGCCCTTGGTATTGGTCAGCGTTGTCCACCGTGCCGGCCGGCAGCAGTACAGAGCCTAAGCGGATACTGCGATTGCCAGATGGCGTGCCGGCGTACCGTTTACGCGCAGGTACGTTCAATGGCTGAATGGCACCACCGTCAGCGCTTTGATAAAACTTATAGGTGACATCGGTTTTGCCGATGCCTGCCGCCATGTCGAAGCTGTGTACAAAGCTATATACCTTGGCATTCCCTTTGAAATGCGGATGCTCGATGCGGTGGGTGTGGCGCAAATCGATGTCCGGCATCATCTTTACCTGCAAATCCAGCGTATTGTCGCGATGACTGGAGAGGATTTTGGTATAGGCTGTATGCAGGGCTACCTGAAGGGTTTTGTCGTATTCGCCGGCGGCGGTGTTGTCTATATCGCGGTAATAATCGCCGTTTTCTAGTCGCGCAAAACCCTCAGGCGCAGACGGGGATTGGTAGTCTCTCCCCCATGATTCATCTTGATATTCGTGCACTACCGCATAGCTCATGTTTTCTTCTAGTAGATCGTACCGGCCAATGCTCGCTGCATTGCTTAGTGTGATTTCTAAAACCTCTGTAATGTTCTGTACCCATCGCCTAGACGCTTTCCAACTTGCTTCGCGAGCATACATATTTGTGTAGTCCGCCACCGACACCGAAGCAACATCCATTACCTCGTTGCCGTTCTGGTCCTGTACCACGTTGCCGGATACATCCGTGCGCGGGCGAATAGAGGTAGTGCGGGTTACCACCGGCCTCCAGATAAATTCGCGATAACCACTACATTTATAGTAGCCTTCTTTCTCTAATCCAACCGCCACCAAATTACCTATCGCCCAGCCAGCCCCCTTGGCTGCAGAAGTCACCATCTCAGTTCTTGGCGGCAAGCCGTAACGGCCGTAATTACACACATTGCAGTCCGAGAAAAACTGATACTGCAAATCGCGCTGCAGCTGTCGGCTGTAACGGTTTTCAATCTTGATTTTGACCTGATTAACCACCCGGCCAACCGATGCCAGCGTCACGGACGGCTCTCTTGCATAGACAAAGCATGGCCCCATGACAAAATCGGCCGTAGCCTTAGGCTGCCACGGCGTCAGATAGCCGATCCCTCTCGCGTCATACTCATAACTTGCCGGGATGGTTTCCAGCCTTGCTCTCAGCTCTTCGTCTTGATCTTTAAATTCATTTCCGTGCGCAGAAGAAGACGTATAACCGATGCTATTAAGCACGCTGCGTGGCATAGCATTGTTTAGCAGCTTTCGGCGATCAGAGCATTGCAACACCACCGCGCGACGCGGAAATTCAATTCGACCGATATCCACAATGCCCGTGTACAAGCGTACACGCCGTACGTCTGTCACAACATCCACCTCAATCGACTTGCCGTGCCACTGATATGGATCAATTAATCCGCGTTCTTTGCGCAACACAAAATCACACAGATAGGACTGGTTTTCCGCATGACGAATACTCATATTTTCCGCTAGTTCGCACATGGGCACAGCCATACCGCCTATTCTTACCTCAATGTCGTAATCAAGGCCATCCAAACCCAGCGTCTGACTGCCCTTGAAACAGCGTTGCAATGCCGTGCGGCTTTGGCGTGTGGCCAATGCCAACAGACTTCCAGAAACAATGGATTTTTGCAGCACGCCTAAGGCCAGCAGTGCACCGCCGCCATTCTTGAGCACCCGCGTTTTCACGCCTAGCGCGATAACTGGGCCGCTGTATTCCGTGCGCATTTGCGTTTTAACGCCCATCGAGAGCAATACCGACTGCTGCCGCAACCCAAATGTCAACAGATCCATATCACACCGCCGTCTCTACAACCTCGTTTAAACTTAGCGCTAAAATCGGCGTACCTGTAGCATCGTAAATGTCCGCTACCGCATTATTCAGGCGTACATACACTGCAATCGCCGCTCCGCTATTGATGGTGTGCCCAATAGGCAAAGCCGATCCGCCAACAGCGCTACCCAAACCCGCAGACGATAGTGCTAGCTTCACAGCATCTGGCTTGTGCTTACTGCCGATATTCCGCAGCTTCGCCGTTCCGTCCAGAACCTCACTACCAACTGCCACCGGGTAAGACGGGGCCGCCGCCGCCGTAGTGCCTGCCGTAATGACTTGGTACACATAACCATTAGGCGTACCCGGCTCGAATAGCGAGCCCAGCTCATATACCGCATTGGCTTCGCGGTTGGGTAATATATCAATAGGGGTGATGGTGATTTGGTTACTGCCTGGCCCCGCCGCTGTTTGCAGCTTGCGATTCGGTGTCTTGCTGCCGAAGTAAAACACAAAATCGCGAGTTTGGCCTTGTGCGGTAAAATCAACATCTTGCTTGCGACCGCCCGCATAGGCACCACCTGCCTCGGTATTCATCGCCTCGTCGGCGTAGAGTTTAAAACTGATGGACATATCTGCTCCCAAAAATAAGACAGCCCGAAGGCTGCCTGAAAATTAATTGGATACCTCCCGTGCTTTTTGTACGGCCCACATATCCATAAAACGCTCGAAATTATCAGTTGTCACCAAATTGCCACCCATCTTGCTGCCGTTTGGCCCAGCCAGCTCTAGCCTATAAGATTTGGAATGCGCTCTGGGACCGATATAGCTCATATATTGCGTTTCTTGCAAAACAGGTTCTGTTTTCGAACGTCTAGGTGAAGCTTTGGAAACACCCGGCACGGCAGGCGCTGCCCGGTCGCCCAATTCGAAACCACCTAAAGCACTATTAAAACGGATTGCACTGTCGTTCATTAGCTGCGCTGCGCTCATCATGTCGGTAGCGCCACGGCTTTGCATCAAAGCAGCATCACGCTGCCTGTCTGCCGCACGCCTATAATCCTCCAGTGCTTGCAGTTGTCGTCTGGCGTGGGCCAACTGCTCCCCGGTTGCACCTCTTCGACGCAGATCATCTAATTGCCGCTCGATATCTGACATTCCAAGCTGCGCGACTTGTTTGTCTAAGTCGGCGAGGCTGGCCATTACCTGCTCCTGCTCGCGATATCTATCGATCACGCCTTTAATCGCCTGAGCCTTGCGGATTTCCGCATCAGATGCCCCGCGTGCAGCTAGCTGCATACGCATCAGCTCGCTTTCGGATTTACCCAAAGCCGACGCCTGTTCGTACAGTTTACTTATGGTGTCGTCTATGGCCTTTTGATTTTCCATCTGCTTCAGGGTTTCAATGGCCGATGTTGCACGCGCATAGTCGGCTTCAGCCGCCCGTGCCGCCGCTTCGCTCAAATCAGACAGATTCAGCTTGGTCCGATTGGCCGCCAATTCAACTTCCGCCAGTTCCAACCCGGCCTTGCCGAAACGTGCTATTTGCTTTTCGTACTCATCAGCGGTTTTGGCGATATTGTCGGCCAATTTGCTGGCTTCGGCACTACGGGCAATTTTATCCATCGCGGCTTTGGTCGACTCTATTTTCCGGTTGTAGTCATCTAAGGTCATGGCAAGCTGACGGCGCTTTTCCTCTTCCGTCAACCGGACATCCTCATTAACTGCGATTATGTGCTGCTTCATAGCGGCATCGCGTTGCGCTTCCAAACCCATTAGCGCAATCTGCTCTTTTGTCATCCCCACGGTGGCCGCCTGTTCACGGTATTTTAGAACCGTTTCATCCATTCCTTTTTGCAGCTCTTCCAGTCCTTTGCCTATATCGATAGCGCCGCGCGAAACATCAGCATCCAGCACCGCCGTATTGGCCAGCGAGCCACGATATACACCCCTCTCCATGCTGGCTGTTTCATCGTAATCACCTGTTACTTTTAGGCGGAAATAATTTGCCGGGCTTACGAAAAACTGCATAAATTCCTGCATGGCGTTGCTCGGCTTGGCATTCAGGATGTCATATAGCTTAGTACCGAAGCTTTCAACCCTTTTGTCAATAAGGCCGAATTTATCCAGTAAATCATCAAAGCCGTCAGAAATGGAATTACTAGCATCTCGCCCTTGCAAAAACTCTGAGGCAGATGACAGCGCCGTGAATGCTGAATAGGCGGCCAATACGGTTGAAGCGGCTTGCATCATAAATACGCCCAAACCACTTTTTACAATAGACGTGAACCCCGCTCCAATATTTGCACTGGCCGCGCGCAGTACAATCATAGCCCGGCTAAGGCTCGTCACCTGTGCAGCCGAAGCTGTGGCCGCCGCTGTCATCTTGCCTAACCCTCCCACAGCAAATAATGCGGAAACGCCAATCCCACGCAAAGCGTGTACAGCCATTGCCCCCTTAGCTACCAACACCAATAAAGCAGCCCCAGCACCCGCCAGCCACTTTAAAAAAGCCATCCCCATTAATGCGCCAATTACTGTCGCCAATGTGTCAATGTTTTCTGCCAGTAGCATTACGCCCGAAGCTAACACAGAACTAGTGCCGCTGCCATTCATCAGATCATCTACAAAGGCGGCCCAGTTATTGCGCAACACAGAGAGCGACTGCCCTAAAGTAAGCGACATATTTTCAGTCTGCTTAGACAGCGTGGCTTCAGCTCCAACCATGGCATCAACAATTACCCTAGTAGTCAGCTTGCCTTCAGACGCCAATGCGCGTATTTCGGCACGGGTTTTGCCTAAATACCGAGCCAAAATATCCAGCATAATCGGCGCGGCTTCCGAGATGCTGCGAAATTCGTCACCCTGCAAACGGCCCGAACCGAGCGCTTGCGACAGCTGGAATAAAGCTGCAGCCTGCTCTCGCGCACCCACGCCGCCAACACGCATTGCGTTATTAGCGGCCTCTACAAATTGCAGCACCTTTTGCTGCGAGTAGCCGTAGGCTTCCAGCGCCCGTGAGGACTTAACGTACAGGCTGCCGGTGGCTTCCAGCGAGGCGTAGGTGCGGTTGGAAATCTCCAGTAACTCTTTACGCACCGACAAAGCAGCACTTTCGCTGCCCGTTACCAGCTTAAGCTGATTGTTCAGAGACTGCATACTGTCTGCAGTCTCCAGAATCTCTCTCGCACCAAGCGCCAAGCCTAAGCCGCCCATCATCGTTTGCAAACGCAGTAGCAGCGGATTGACATCAACCACAACACCTTTGAGCTTGTTTGACGACAAAGCCGCTTGATTGATACCTAATGCTGCTTGATTTGCCGCATGGCCTACACCTAAAAAACGCCCCTGAGCATCGCGCAAACGTCCGTTTGCATCAGTAAAATTTCTGTTCAGGTTTTGTGTGGCGGCAGCCGATTTGGATGCCGCCGCCGCTTGTGCTATATGCCCGGCTGCATAACCTTTCACTTTTGCCCCGGCGTCTTCCAGCGTTTTCACCATGCGCTGCAAGATAGTGTCCGCTTGTTGCAACGGGCGGGTGTCAAACTCTATATAGAGACTTGCCAATGATTCAGCCATATCAAGACCCCATAAAAAACCGCCATCACGGCGGAAACAAAACATGAAAGATAATCAATGACTCAAAGAATAAGACTCTTCTAAAAATCATCTCTGAACTTCGCTTTTCACCATAGATTTCGTGGGCAGTGTTGGCTGCCTAATGCGGCTTTGACTTTGACTAAACAGCCACATTCGCCGCAGCGGTCAAGTAAACCCACGTCCGCGCCTTTGGGCAGGCCGCCGTGCAGACGTTTCAGCGCATCACAATTAGCACACAATCCTAGCCTTTGTGCATATGGTTCAGATTTAACTACAGATAGCTCATTCTTGCAGTTGCAGGCCATCGCTTCCTATCTCCACTACATCTTCGGCCGTCATAATTTGCATATATAGATGATCATATGACAACAATAATTCGCGTTCCCAGGGCTGAGGGAAACGGCCAATCAAGTCAAAAAAAGCCACCATATCTGAAAACTTCAGCGGCTCTATGCCGAAAGAACTGCTCCGCTGACGACTCAAGGTGCAAAACCAATCCCAAACGTGCGAAACTGCAAACGGAGCTTCTGGGGGGCTAGCCAGTAGATCTGTTTCGATGCCGGTTTCGTGATAGATCGCTAAATGCTGGTCCCATAAAGATGGCTTATCGTCTTTGGGTTTATGAATCTCAAAATACCGCCGTGCGGTTTGAAGTGCATCGGCGGTTACAGTGCCAAAAAATGTTCATCATCCGCCGCCGCCTCTTTGATTTGCGTGCGCAGCCATGGCAAGTCACTCAGGATTTGCTCATATTTGCTTTCCTGCACAGGCTTATCATCATCATCAAGCAGGCCGTGGATTCCCACCAATAGCGCCACACATTCAGCTACATCGTCCGCTTCAAGCTCGGCGCGGTTAAACAGCTTCAACTTGCCGGTACGCTTTTCGGTCTGATTTTCTTTTTGCAAGCGGTGAATCAGTGACTCTTGGAAAGCACGCATCACGTGCGACTGCGTAGAACGGATTTCAACTTCGAAATCCAACTTGGCGCGGGTAATGGGATGTGTCGGGTTGAAGGTATAGGTCAACTCAAATTTATCAGCAGAGAGAGTAGATAATTCGTTCAGTTTCATTTTCATTTCCTATGAAAAATAGGCGGCGCTTGGCCGCCATTAAGATTAACAAAATTAGGCTACAGTTTCTTTCGGCTTGCCACTCAGGCGCACTTCCACTTTTCTCGCCACCACGCCACCCGCCTCTGGCACAGACCAAGAGCGTGTTTTCACCACACCCACTGTTTCAAACGTGGTGCCGTCGGCAAAAGTTACCTTGAACAGCCGTGGCATTTTATCTTCGGCTGCTTTAATGATTTCTTGCTGGCCTTCATCTTCCGGCACATAATGTCCATCAAAAGACATGGTGCCGGGGTCGGATAACCCAAGGGCGAACTCTTTAAATCCTTCAGAGCACAGCGTAGTGACCTCAATTTCATCGGTATTAATGCCGCCATATTCAATCGTTTTTGTTGTGCATCTGAGATCCACCCAAGTAACTGGCGTCAAACCATCCTTTTGCTTACCGGTGGTATCTTTTACTTCCTCTTTGGACATTTTTAAGCCCGTTCCAGCGGAAAGAATATATTTAGATGACATTTTTTTCTCCAAATAAAAAACCCGCCAAATGGCGGGAAAACAAATTACATCGAAAAATAAGGTATGCTGATCACCACGGCATAACAGCCTTCCAGCACATGGCCGCGCGAACGGCTGGGGAAACCGAAAGACACTGCTCCATGTTTTGTGCTAGGTTCAAACAGGGCCATGATTTCCGCAGCATAAAGGTCTGCATCAGCCACGCCGGAATTCAGCGCTAGATATACGGTCACCTGGAAGATACCCTGCTGCCGGGAGCCGCACAGCGTGGCCGCAGACGTATCAGCAGGCAACAGAGAAGTCACTAGATAAGGCGGTTTCAGGCTGCCTGAATTAACATTCTCGAATACCACCTTAATCTTTTTTTTCTGCGCATAATCCTTGACCGCTTTTTCCAGCGGATGGTGCACAGTGCGGTTTAATTCCACTTGGCACTCCTTGCCCACATTATGACGTTTAATGCTGTGACGCGCATAAAGCCTTTGGGTGCTTGTACCGAATAACCGTTGATTGTTTTCCCCGTCGGCGTTTTCGGCGGGTTAGGATACAGTCCGTATTCGATTACAGGCGCATATGCCTTATCTGTGGCTACATACACCACATCCCCAGCCTTTACTCGCGCAGAACCGCCATTAAACACGGACGGCAGAGTGTTCACGCTCATGGTAATACTGGCACGTAAATCGCCACTATCCACAGGTGCGGCAGAGCGCACATCGTTCATTAGGCGGTCGGCTATATTTTGGACCACAACATCGGCTTTTTTCCTGACCAGATCAAGAGCTCCCATGTTGACAATAACCCTGCTTCTCACAGACTCTCCTTTCGTGTGTGGGCCTGATAGGCCACCACCACAGCGGCCGGCTTGATTGGCAGCACATTCACAATGCGCCACCGTTCATCGCCGCACTCCAACAGCGCGCCAACAGCCAGCCTGCATGATGCCGTAGCCGTTACCAACGCATCGCCCATTTGCACCAGATTGGCCGAACCGTGTGAAGCACCCATGCTGTTGAAAATGCCGATATGCTTTTCAGTCAAGCTGCCGAACACGCATTTACCGGCATGGGTTTTCAGGCTACCTGAAACAGTGCCGGTTTCTACATCGTATTCCACCTCAGTCTCAACGGTCACGGTGCAATCACGCCCAAAATCAGCCAACACATCGGCGGCCACCGCTTCCAGCTCTGCATAATCAAACATGGCCTACCCCCGTACTACCGGAACCATGCCGACGGCTCGCTTTTTTTCAAGTAAACCGCCCAGCAGAGAGACCACATAAGCAAAGCGTTCCGCTTTCGCCTCGTCGCCCACCGCGTAGGTTACGGCGATTTCCCCCACCTTCACGCTGCGCTGCTTCGGCTTCTCGTTTGCGGTCAATTGCTGCTGCATCGCCAGTTCACACACCGCCTTTTGCACTTCGGGTAATACCTCGGCACGTCCGGCGCGCATGGCGGCGTTCAGGCCGTCTTTCAGGCGGTAGTTCACATCCAAGAAATCGGACGCCGTCACCAGCGCCCGCTCTTTGGCTGTGTCATCCATCGCCGTCCACACTTCGGCGGATTGGCGCAGGGCGTGGTAGGCGTCGGCATCGGCCACGCTGATATAGCTGTCTTGCGGCACCTTAATCATGGCCGCCGCCTTCTGCCGCCAGTGCCGCTTCCAGCAAAGCCACCAGGTCGGCTTTCTTTGCCCCTTCCGGCACCTCGATTTGGCGCGCGGCCAGTTCGGCTTTCAGGGCGGCGGTACCGAGCTTGTGCGGATCGAGCGGCATGGCTTCTGCCTCATCAGGCAAATCACGCTCCACCACATTCCAGCCGAGCTTTGCGTGGCCTTGTTCGGTGCTTTCGTGCACAATCAGATATTGGCCGTCTTTATGTACTTTAATCATTGCCTTCCCTTTCTTCTGGATGGGTTCAGGCTACCTGAAACACTCAAACGCCGCTGCCGATACCGGCAGAAGCTCGCTTTTCAGGTAGCCTGAATCGGATTAGTGGGCCAAAACCACCAGATGCTCAGGCTTGATGACTGCGCTACCCCACGCCATCGCCACCTCGTATTTGACGCGGCGGTATTGGCGGTAAACGCGCACCTCGAAGCTGAGGCCGGTAATCGGATCGGTCAGCATCATGGCATCGTCGGCGGAGTCGCCGCCGTCCGGAAGGGCCGGCGCGCGGGTCGCCAACACAATCGCGTTGCGGTCGAAGGCAAAGTTCGGCGTGAAGTTGCCAAAGGAAGTGATGGCGTCACTGGCATTACCTTGAGCAATCAGGCCGGCGTTAAGCTCCAACTTATCAGAGGCACTGGAGACTTTTTTGCCCACGATGTATTTCACGCCGCCGATGGTGACAATATCGCCGGCTTCCAGTACACCGGAGCCGGATTTCAGGGCCAGGCTTTTCAGGCCGGCAGCGCTTTGGCCGTTGAGCTGGTAGCCGGAGCCGGCGCCTTGGGCGTGAGCCTTGATGCCGCCGGAATAGCGCAGGGCGAAGTTCTGAACGCGGTCAGTCATGCCGTTGCGCAACATATCCTGTGTGCCGGCTTCATTGACCTTAAACAGTACGGATTGCTTGCCGCGCAGGTTGGCCATTGCAGTCGAGTTGAGCACCAATTGGCGGTCGGATACCGGCGCGCCATTGTCGTCCAACAGCTTTGCAATACCCGCAAAGTCGGACAGGTCGCTGGCAGTACCGAAAGGTACGGTGCCTTTGGTGCCGTATGCCAAAGATGCGCCGGTCAGGGCTTTTTCGGCCACGCTTTGCTCAATCGAATTGACCAGCTTGCGCATGCCGTCGGCGAACTGGTTTGCCAAGATGGCGTTGTATTCGCCGGTATGGCCAATGGCTTTTTGCTCTTCGCCGTTCCACAGGATCGGGGCGGCCTTGGCGTGTTCGATGGTTACATCAGCATATTCCAAAGTGGTGCCCCCGCTGTTTTTCGGGTTTTCGCCTGGAATCACATCTTCCAATTCACCGGCTTTGGCAATCGGAGAGCGCACGGTCTGGCCTTTGGCAGCGCGTGCCACTGAGCTGTCTCGGTTCACTGCCGGAATCAGGCCCACCATTTCGCGGGACACTGTGTCCAAAGCGGCATAAAGGGTGGGGATCAAACCCGTCAGGGTGTTTTGAGTTGCCATTTACGGCTCCTTTCTTTAAATGATTTGTACTTTGTCCTGCAACGCCTGCATACGGCTTGCTGGGTCGAGTGCTTCAAATTGCTCACGGCTGAGGGTTTTGCCGCCACCGCTGCCGCCAGGCGTCGTACCGGCCCCGGAAGCGCCGCTGCCCTTGAGGATGCTGTCCTTGTTTGGGTAGGCATCAATCAGGGCTTCCAGCGCCTCGTCGAAGCCGGCTTTTTCGCCGGGGTTGGTGCGGCTGAAAATCTCGTTGCCGTGGGCGTCTTTGGCGACAATGCGGCCATCATCCGAAATGCCGAAATGTTTGCCGAAGAACGCCTGAGCCACGTCAGCGGGAATCGCCAACTTGTCCGCAATCACTTTGCTGCGGGCGAAGCTGCCGCCGATCAGCTCGCTGTGGAACTGGGCTTGAACTTTGGCCGTGGCTGCTTCCGCTGCCGCCAGCTTTTCTTCATACGACTTGATGACTTCCGCCTTAACCTTATCGGCCTCGCCGGCATCAATCAGCTTTTTGTCGTCCAAGTTCTGTACCGTCGCTAGCGCCTTCTTGGCCGCCTCGGCGTCGTCGATACCGTCAAAGGCTTTCAGCTTGGCTTCCGCTGCTTCTTTTGCTTCGCGGTGGCCCTTGGCTTCCGCATTCAGGGCCGAAATGCGCTGCATGGCCGCCGGGGCGTCAAACGGGATTTCTTTGCCGTCGTCATGCACATAAACCGGTTTGCCGTCTTGCAATACCACGTTGCCGTTGTCGTCCAATTTCAGTTTCACGTCGTTTACTCCATCAAAAAAAAGCGGCATCCGCCGCAGACACCCGCGCCATTCCCGGCAGCGGGCAACAAAAAAGGCCACCCTTTCAGATAGCCTGTAAATAATCTATAATTAACAAAGGGAAGCAGGCGAAACACGGTGAATCTGCCTGCCGTAGCCATACAAATAAGTGCGCGTGATAGGATGGCAGTCTATCCGCCTGTTTCCCTTTCAAACAAAATCACACCTTTTGCTCTAGTTCGCAGCATTTCCTTTTCTTTGGCTGAAAACAGCGAAACCAAATAAAGCTCCTCTCTGTCTTGGGTGGTCTTGACGACCGCCTTCAAAATCTCTTCATCTTTGCGGACAAACGCGATTTTCAAACCATCAACCTGCACCACCAAATCCGCCTGATTCAAAATCTGCGGAATGCGTCGATAAGTCGCCAGCGGCAGCTCAGGGTGGTTGTACAACTGCTTAATCAGCGTATCTTCCGACAACCACACCTTGCCGGTTTCGGCACCAAGCCAAGATTGCGCTCGCTTACTCAAATCGGCGGCATGCCAAACCTTATCCTGTGCCACTTGGCGGACGGCCGACAATTCAGCGCCGCCGGACTTCATTTCCGCCACTATGCGGCGGACTTGGCCGAAGCGCTGCCCAAAATCGCCGGATAGCACCGAAAGGGCGTGTTCGCGCCGCAGTCCGCGCAAGGTTATTGCCTCCAACCCGCCCCGCCGTACCGCATCATGCAGGCTGATGGTGCCGTCATGCAGCATCTGGCCGATACCCTTGCCGAATTGCTCCTGCAACTGCGCCAGCGTGCGGCCTTTAACCCAATCTTCGCCGCTCACACCTTGGAAATCGTCGCCCAAGTCGGCCACCCATACCAGGCGGCTGCGGCAGTTCGGGTGCATGGGCGGCACGCGAAACTCAAAATCATGCCCCTGCGGCTGTTTCTGCTTGTCCCACAGCTTGCCGTGGCGGTTGGTGCATACGCTGCTGGTTTTGCTGTCCAGCACCGAAATATGCCGGTAGCCCTTGACCCATGGATTGGCCTTGCCCGCCCAGTAGGTCGTTTGGTTGGCAATGGTGCTGATCCAAGTGGCGGTCGTGGTTTCGGCGTGCTGGATGGCGCGCTTGAAAGCGGCTTGCAGGTCGGTTTTCAGGCTTTCCCAGTCGCTGCCGCCCACCGCCGCCATACGCACCTGTGCGCGGATACGGCGCATCAAAGCATCACGCTGCCCGGTAAAGGCTTCGGCAATCGTCAGGCCGCCCACCAGCAAACCGTTCTGCAGGGCCTGCTTATGGGTTTCAGGCAGCCTTTTCGGCTCCGGTAGACCATACATGGCCGCCATGCCGCCCAGCCACACAAACAGCCATTCGCTTTCGTCTTCCACCACTTCGGCCGTATTCAGGCTACCTGAAATCAGGTCGTAATCACGGCTGAGTATGGCGTCGATGTCGGCCAACAAGGCTGCCAGTTCACGCCTGCCCATCTCGTCCAGATTCTGCCCGCGCAGCTTGTCCTCAACCTCGCGCCGCATGGTCTCAAGCTGTTGCAGCACATCGCGCCGAACGCTGCGCTCGTAGCGCATCAGGTCGATTTGCCGCGTCAGCAGGTCGTGGATGATTTGTTCGTTTGGGGTCATTGCAGCAGCATCTCGCCTGATTCGTAGCGCTCGCGGCCGTCCATCGCATGATGAATCACCAAGCCGTCATCGTTTACCGTAGGGCAGCACCAGCAATCGCGGCTCTGATCGTGTTCGCGGTAGTCGTTTAGCGGGATAACGTGCACATCATTTTTCGTCATCGCCTTGCCCGCCTTGCCCAAAGTCCATACCTGCCGGGGCCGCCGTTTCCGCCTCTTCGGCCAAGCGTTCTTTTTCCGTTTCCCACTCAGCCATGTTCGACACCAAACCGCGCCGCTTGGCCTCTTCAAACAGGGTTTGGTCGGACAAGCAGCCGGCGGCGTTCATCTTCAGCAACACGTCCAGACTGGCGGCGGGGTTGAAGTCGGCGTCAATATTGCCGGAAATTTCCACCGTGCCGCCGCTTTGCTCACCCACCCAGCGCACCATCATGTCCAGCATGCGGCCGATGGCGTCCTCAAGCAGATTGGCATAGTGGCGCAGCAGGCTGATTTCTTTGCCTTGCTCTTCGCGCGCCTGTGAATCTGTCAAGGCCAGCTTGGAGCGAATCAACAGCTTGGCACCGGCGGCCTGCATATCGGCTTCCAGCTTTTCCAGACTGCTTGCGCCGGCGGCGATGGCGGCTCCGGAGTGCTCAACGTAGCTCAATTGGCCGTCTATGCCCAAGCTCAACAGGTTGCCGGCGGCGGCCACTACCGACTCAAGGTTTTCCGATCCGCTGTAAGACAGCAGCGGCACGCGAACATAGTGGGTGATGTTGTCCTGGTCGCTTTGGCTTTGCCAGTGCTTGATGTTCAGGTGCGCCAGCTCCAGCAGAGGCGGCTCGCCGACAAAAAAGCCGGTCGGATTAGGTACCAGCTCAACAACCGGCACATAATCCAGCGGATTGCCGCCGGCGGACAGCAGGTTTTCACCGTGTAAATACCAGCTGCCCTTGTCGCTTTTGCGGTAGCGGCGCACCAAGCCCGGCTCCAACACGTTGATTTGCTCAATCGTCTTTTCGCCAAACTCGCCGTCCGGCTCGATAATGGTCTGCCGGTAACGGAACTGCGTACACACCGGCACGCCGGCCCGAACCTCGCTGCGGAAACCGATCACATCGGCATTGCGCACCGCCACCGCATACGGTCGCAGCCCGAGCGCCTTGTCATCGGCCAGCGTGCGGTTGCCTTCGGCGCTGGGGTAGTCCACCAACACATAAGACGCGCCGTAAGCCAATGCATCTTTAAACCATGCCGAACAGAACACCGGCAGATTGTTGTTTTGCAGGTCGA
This sequence comes from Neisseria shayeganii 871, assembly GCF_000226875.1. Taxonomy (GTDB): domain Bacteria; phylum Pseudomonadota; class Gammaproteobacteria; order Burkholderiales; family Neisseriaceae; genus Eikenella; species Eikenella shayeganii. Next base: position 587,408 of record NZ_JH164926.1, on the reverse strand, counting down.
TGTTATCCAGCAGCGGCAGCAGGCTGTCTGAAACCTGTTCGGTGTCGATGTCGCGGAAGAACACGCGGCCCACCATTTGGCCCAGCGTCTCGGCCATCACCGGCAGCAGGGTGGAGGTGCTGAGGCGGATGTCGTAGGCCTCTTTGCTTTCCTGCGGCCATTGCGGCAGATAGGTTTTGCCGGCCGCCCGCATGGCGCTGGTTCCGCCCATCAGGCTCTGCACCACCGTATTTTTGGCGTGCATGGCGGAAACTGCGCCGGTTTTGCTCGATACGTCCATAGGGTTGCTCAATAAAAAAACCGCCATCAAGGCGGTTACAGTAGAAAATCACTCCGGCCGACAGCCGGCTTCTTGATCGGATACAGCTTCACAATCGGATAAGTGCCGGCATCGGTCACATGGTCATGGCCGCTGGTTTTGTCCGGCTCGCCGTTGTTGTCGTACACCTGCTGCTCCATTGCTTCGGTCAGCCTCGGGCAGTTTCGGGTGTTCACTTTCAGCCTGCGTTCGCCGTTGCCGTTCAACAACATGGCCTGCGTGCTGTTCACCCGGTCTTTTACGCTCGGATTGGTGCTGTCAACACGAATCACAAAGCCAGCCTGCTTCAAAATGGAAATATCCGACTGCGACCAGTTCTTGCTGCTGCGGTTTTGGCCGCTGGCATCCGGGTAAATCGTGATGGCGCGGCCGGCATAGCGTTCTTTCAGCAAATCGGCCATTGTCGGTGTATCGCGCACATCGGTCAGTTCTGCCACCGCATACGGGTTGCCGTCCCGAATCACATACACCACGGCCGCCATTTTCAGCACATTGAAGTCCATGCCGATATGCAGGGCTTCGCCGTGCTCCATCTCGGCATCGGTATGGTTTTCTTCACGATCGAAGTTTGAATACACCGTACCGCTGTTCAGGTTGACGAACTGCCCGTTCAGGTAGGCTTCAATCAACTGCGGCGGATAACTGGCCTTCAGGGAGGTAATGTAATCATCCGGCAGGTTGGCGGCGTTGTCGTAAGTGCTGGCCTGAATCAAGCCGTACAGCTTGCCCAGCTCCGGCTTCTCGCGCACCGCCTTCACAAACTGCTCGTAAACGAACTGGAAGCCCTCCGGCGTGGTAGTCACATCAATACCGTTGCGCAGCCCGTCCACCTTGTAACGCATCCGCGCAATGATCTTACGCCACGCTTCCCGCGCCTTCTCGCGCTTCATGGTGTCGATTTCGTCGCACAGGGCGTGACCGATTTTGAAGCCCACAATCGAAGCGGGGTTATCCATCGAACGGCAAATTACTGTACTGCGGTATCGGCTGCCGCTGTAAACGTGCACTTCTTTATTCGATTGGTTGATGCTGACGGACAGGCCGCAGTCAAACGCCACTTCTTCCACCGTGGGATAAAAAATATCCCTAATCTGCGGATAGGTGGGCGCAAAGTAGCCGGCATTGATTTTTGGATAACGCAGGCAATGGATCATCAAGCTGTCGCAACCAACCCATGTTTTACCGCTGCCGTATCCCGCCACATAAGCGCGGAACTTGTGCGGCATTGCCAGAAACTTTGATTGGGGAACATTAAGCGTCGGCATCAGGCTTTCTCGCATCTACTGTTTGAAACACCACTTCAACCGGCTGCGATTCGGCTTCACTGCCATTCACAGCATCCAGTTCATTGCGCTTCAGCTCAATATCCAACATTCCAGCAATCAATCTCTGCCGAGTGGCCGTCAATGATTCAATACGCCCAAGTAAGCGCTGAATGATGGCCTCGTAATCTTTCCGCACAAAGGTTTTCTGCTGGATAGGCGGCATATCCGGATCATCCGTTACCGCAATACCACCAACCACCGCAGGCGATTCAACAAGCCGCTCAAGCTCCAGAGCTTCCGCCTCTTGTTCCGCCTCCAGCTTCAAGGCTCGATTCAGCCGGATTTTGCAGAGCCTCAATTCCGCATCAATGCTTTCAAGTTCCAAACCATCAGCAAGCTGCTTTTCTTCATCCGTATAGTAGGCAGAATAAAGCGCACCAGGCTTAAGGTTATTCTTGCCACCTTTAGGCGCGCCTGTTGATTTTCCCCCATGAAGTCGGCACCTGCCGTTTGCCATTGCATTGTTCTGACATGGGGCGCCTGAACGGGTTTTCGCCCCACACTTTGCCATAACAAAACCTTCTTACATGGGGTTAAAGTTTCAAGCAGCCTTACGATCCGCTTGTGCGGCCGCGAACAGCACTTACCGCACGACGCGCCAAATTACGCACGCCATCGGCAACACGCCCTAAAAATCCACGCATCTCAAGCTCCTTTCAGCTTCCACTTGTTCGCGCATTGGCACTACTACTCGCCCTGCGTCCATTGCCATTGGTGTACATGATGCCGCCATTATTGGCGAGTGTGATAAAACCACGCATATCAACCTCCAACAAAAAAGGCCGCCAAAGCGACCTATCCCAAAACCAGAATGTCAATCGACAAACTGGGCATAATCCTTATCAATCTTCCCTTCCGTCCGATACGGCACATCCGCATCCGGCAGAGTGATTCCGAGCTTTTCCGCCAGCAGGCGACCATCAATGTATTTATCGCCATGCGCCAGCAAATCAATCGCCTTCAGAAAGGCTTCTTTTTGCTCCCGCGTCTGGAAGCAGGCGGCAAACCAATATTCGCTATCGGTAGCCAGTTCAAAGCGGTTGCTTTCATTTTTGATGCGATCGCGGAAACCTTGTTGTACCGCATCCAAATCCGCTTTACTGTCTACTTCCGGGTTGCCGGTTGGCTCCGGCATGATGACTGCTGGGTCTTTCGACCGCTTGTGCTTGGCTACGGCCTGCTTGGCCTTTTGCTTCGCAGCTTCCAGTTTTGCTTTCACGTCAATATTTGCCATTTGCACACTCCCAGCGGAAAACCTCTAAATCAGCCATCGGATACAGCTCAAGGATTTTTTGATAATCCTTTGGATGGTGCTTTTTGATCGGCAACAAAAACCGCAGATCAATCCCATCAAACGAGCGGCCGAAGATTTTGTAATCACTTCCCAGCTTGACGTTGTGTTTTTTGAAACACTCAATCAAGTCTGCCTTTTTCCAGTCCCAAATCGGATGGTATTTGAGCTGGTTGTAGCTAATGCTGCCATGTGTATTGATGGCAATGCGGCGCATTGGGCTATCCGCTGCGCGGACGCCATCAGCCACTAGGGTTTTCCTGGGCAGCTTGTGCATCTGGCACATGGCCGCCTGAATGTCGGTGTAGTCAAAATTCGGCAAACCCGCATCTTCGATTACCGCGCAATTTTGGGGCGGCTGGAAGATAAAATGGTTAAGCAGGCGATGTACGGACGGGTGGGGCAGCTGTGTGACCTTAAAACCAAACTGCCGCTCATACATGGCAATTTGCTCATCCACAAACTCAAGGCCGGGGACGAGATATAGGTAATAGGGGACAACCTCCTCAAAATGATCCTTGATGGCCAAATATGCCGCGACCGCATCTTTGCCGGTGCTAAATGCCAGTAGGGTCTTTTTTTGTCGCTTGGCAACCTCGCGGATGGTGTCGGCTCCAGATAGCGCAACCATTGTCCAATACCTCTATCTGATTTATCATATCATCTATTATATAGATATATTATCCATGATGCAAGACTACACCGACAAAATCAACTCGCTTTTGCATGATGCCCACATGACCCGAGCTGAGTTATCACGAGCCATCAAAATCGCCCCCCGAAACATCAGCCGGTGGAATACCCACGGCATACCTCAATACGCTGTTGCCTACCTGGAGTTAAAGGCAGAGATGATCTCCCTGCGCCGGCAGATTGCCCAGATGCAAAAAAGCCCACGCGATTAAGCATGGGCTGGGAATCTTACAAATCTTTCGGGCGAAAGAATACACAGTATCAAGTTACTACCGATTTTGGCACACATTTGTGCCAAATACAAGCGCTTTATAAAACTATGCAGCATTAGGGAGTAGGTCGAACAAAATATCACGCATTTCATCTAACCCTTTTCGCTCAAGTGCATTCAATCTGGTTTTTAGTGAATTTTTCTGCCGATTCAGGGTGCGCAATACCAATCCGTATCGCTCACAATCAGCTCTGAAATTATGGGGCTGCCGGCACAATACCTTCGCAATCATCGCATGGCGCATCTGCTTCGGGATACCCTCAAGTTCCACACACCAAGACAAGCCATCAACCGCATCTTTCCATTCATTGCTTTTGGCAGGATGGCCGCAGCACGGGCATTCGCGTTCCACATCTCCAAATCGTACCGTCAGCGCCCAGCGCTGCTCTTTGGGCAAGGCATCCAGCTTGTTTAATATCATGGCGGCCTGTGCCGCTCCGTCCACGCCGTGCAAGCCTTTTCCGCTGCCGATTGCACCACCTTGCGCCAAGGCCGTCATCGGCGTGCGCGGCGACTGCTCGGCCGAATAGTGAAACGCAAAAGTCAGCGCTTCTTCCACGCTGCCAAATAGTGCCTGTTCGTTCATCCCTTCACTCCCAACAATCCCATTTCCACCAAAATCTGCTGTGTCCGCATCACGCCTTCTGCGTGGGCCAGCCGCGCTTCTTCCGCATCCATAAGCCGCGTGCGGCGGTCGGCCTCATCATGGCAGGCCGAACAGGCAAACGCCGCCTGCCAGTCCGGCGGTTTCAGCCCGGTGCCGCAGGTGCCGGCCATGCGGTAATGCGCCAGCACCACGGTTTCGGGGTTGCGGTTACAGATGCCGGGCAGCCTGATTTGGCATTGCTGGCCGCGTGCCGCTTGCCGTATCTTGCTCATCAATAACCCCTCCACCAGCGGCGCAGCAGCACCAGCGTGCCGCCCCACATCAACAGCACCGCAGGGATGCCGAATACCAACAAAAAAGCCAATTCACTTAATTTCACGATCCAAACTCCATCATTTCTTCCGCCGCGCGCAGGGCGGCTTCTTCGTTTTCAAACTTGCCCCTCAGCATCATGTTCCAGGCTACCTGAAAGCAGTTGCGGTAAAAGGCGTTGAACGTCTCCTGATCCATGCTGGCAAAGCTGATGCTCATCGGCTCTTTGCGGATGCCGGCTGGCGTTTCGTACACCTCAAAATAGCCCGCTTCCATCGTCAGCCAGCGGCGGAAGGCTTCCATATCGTGCAGCACCGCACCTACTTTCTCGCCGCGCTTGACTGCTACTTGCAAAACAAATGCCTCGGCAAATTCCAGAAACAGGCCGCCGCTGTTGTGCAGGGATTCAAGGCGGCGGGCGAACTGCTCCACCAGCTTCTTTTCGCCCTCCGTTACCATGCCGCCGGTGGGCTGCCAGTATTGGTAGGCCAAGGGCAGCAGACCGCCGAAAAACAGCTTGTGGTGCTGATAGCTTCGGTTGGACATCTGCGTGACCTTGACGCGGTAGGGTTTGCCTATTTTCAGTTCGCGCAAGATTTCCGCATCCGCCACCGTGGCCGGGGCCAATGTGCCGGCGGGGGTTTTGATGACGGCTGCCTCAATCGCCATTTCAGGCCGCCTCCCGCGCCAACGCTTCTGCCTTCATTTCGTCCATCGTCGGCATCCGCTCCACAAACACCGTGATGTGCGGCACATCATCCTGCATAAAGCAGTAGCGCTTGCGGATAATGCACTCCACCACCTGGCTGTCGTCGTGGTAGGCGATTTCATTCAAGGCATCACAGGCGGCCTTGCCGATGTTGTCGGCATCCGGCTTTCCGGTCGGATACAGATTGCCCGCCATCGCCGCCGCACGCTTCTTCTTGCTCCAGCTTTTCGGCACGGCAAACCATGCTCCGATATGCACCCGCAGCGGCTCGTCCGATTTCAACCAACCTTGCAGCTGGGCCGCCTTCATCGCCGCCGCCCGGATTCCAGCCTCGTATTGTCGGGTTTTTGCCGGCGTGTAGTGGCGGCCGCCTTTGGTGCTGCGCGGTCGGCCTTTTCCTTGTGGCTGGCCGTTCACGCGGAAGAGCAGGGTCTTTTTCATTCCGATACCTCGCAGCACAAGCGGTCGTTCAACCAGTCCACAATGTCCTGCTGCATTACCCGATAACCAACGCCCGGCGGCATCCGTAAACGGCAATACAGCTTGCCCCTGCGGCTGATAACAGCCACCGGATGGCCTTTGTGCCGTTTGATGCTCCAGGTAAATTCGCCGTAGCTGTTGCGGGTGTTCAGGCTGTTACCTTGTATCCACCCCGCGCTATTGGTCTTGGTTTCTGTTTTCGGGTACTTCATTCCGACACCTCGCCACGCTGTTTCGTCACGTCCACCAGCCCGATCTCACAGGCCAGCCAATCCATCAGTTTTCGCATTTCCAAGCCTCACCCAAGCAATTTAATCAACGTCTCTTTTGAGGGGATAAACAAAACACCCAAAAAAGCCGCAATCAGCAAAAATTTAGGTCTTTTTTTTGTGACGATTATTTCATAACCTTTTATTTTTAATAAAAAATATCCAATAAAACTAAAGAACACCACAAAATTACAAAGGCCATTTAAGGCGTGGATAATGTCAATCAGCCAATAATTCATTTCTCAATCGCTCCAAAATTTCCTCTCTCGCCGGCGCATCCTGCAAACACTCAAGCTGCCTGAGCGCCGTTTCCTGCAATTTCCTGTTTGGCCGGTGGCTGCGTATCTCATCTGCGCAGCACTCGATACAGCGCCAGTTGCGTATCAGGCTGCCTGATTCGGCGCGGGCAGCGCAGCAGGGGCAGTTAGGCATTGGCCATATCCCGCTTGTCCAACAAAGCCAACAGATTCGCCGTTACCTGCTTACCGATTCGGCGCTGCTCTTCCGTCAGCACTTGGCCGGTTTCCAGCAAATAACGCTCTTCGCCGGCCTCAGATGGCAGATACATCGCCGCCTTCTGCTGGGGCAAACGGCCAAGCTGCACCGCCTCCATGATGGCCTTGGTCTGATGCTCGCGGTCATGTCCCTTACTCACAAACCAATCCACCTTGCCGCCGTTGGTTTGCACATCCGCCGCCAGCCGCTCATAAGCCGCACGGAACGCCATCCGCGCCCCGGTCTTGTCGCCGGCGTAGAACAAATCCATCGCCCCGTTTTCCGACGCCTTCATCGCAATCACCGGCACCACCACCGTCAGCGCCTCATTGCGCCAACCTTCCACCAGCATCCCGAACGCCTCATCCGCGGATGGCAGGCCGGTATCAATGCGCTCCAACACCGCAGCCAAAGTCAGGCGGCCAGTCAATTCACGGCGGCAGCGGTGCAACGCCTTCAACACCTGAGCGGTTTCGTAAACCAGCAAATCTTCGATCATCGCCGCCTTGGCAGCCGCAGACAGCTCAGTGGCCGTCATCTCGCAGCAAACTGTCAGGGCCTCATCAATCGCCACCGCCTTTTTCGCAAAGTCTTCCATCAAATCACCCCCTTCGCCTTCAAGATTTCCAACGCCCCTTTGTGGCTCTCAAAATTCGCCTGTGTCCGCTCCGTCTGCCTCGCCTTGGTTGCCGTCATCTGCTCGCCGCGCTGCATATCCGTCAGCACCTGCTGGTAAGCTTTGAGCAGGCAGCCGAAGTCATGCCGGCTACGCACAAACCAACCTTCGTTGTGCCAAACGAAAAAGGCGGCTAGTTCCGGTGCAACTTCACGGCCTACCAAGCCCACAAACTGCGCAGTCTGCCCCCGCGTCTTCGCATTGGTTGCAGGCAGCACCCCGTAGCGGTCGCGGTAGGCACGGGCATAGGCCTGCCAAGTGCGCACATTGTCCGGGTCAGGTTCCCCCTTCGGCCGTTTTGCAGACTTCGGTTTTGCATCAGGCGGATTGACAACAGCCGGCGGCGCAGCGGGCGGTGCGTCAGCACCCCCGTTGCCATTCAGTTCTTTGTTATCTTTTTTCAGTTCTTTGTTGTAGTTGTCAGTATTTATTAATTCACCGACATTTCCGCAGTCTGCGGTTTCAGCAGTTTGCGGTTTTCGCAGGCTGCTATTTCCGCAGTCTGCGGTTTCAGCAGTTTGCGGTTTTCGCAGGCTGCTATTTCCGCAGTCTGCGGTTTCAGCAGTTTGCGGCGTGTCAAAGACGTAGTAATCCACCTCTCCGGATTGGCGCTTTTTACGCACCACATATCCTGCCGCAATCAACTCTTTGAACATTTCCCAGATACCGCGCTCACGGGTATGCTTGCGCGTCCCTTCAGTTTCTTTTTCCAGCGCTTTCACAATGACTTGCCAATCATCGGGCTTGGAAAGTAAAGTACAAAGCAAACCTCTGCTATCCCACGCCAAACCGCCGGTCGCAAAAATTCCGTTATCCAGAGTCGTAAAATTGCGCACCTGTTTCGTTCGGATAATTGCCATTACTCCCGCTCCCCCACCGCCGCCAACATCTGGCGCTCGCAAAACTCGGTTACGGCCAAAGCACAAGCAAAGGCCCACGTCCAAAATCGTTCACGCATATCAACCCCTCACCATCGAATAACTGGCATACGTTTTACCCGTCCGCTCGTCATGCACTGTCTGCTTTGATATGGCATGGCCGGACTGCCTCAAGTCATAAATCCGCGCGCCAAGACGCAAGCAACCAAAACGCTGCAACGCCTCAAGCGGCGTGATGCTGTTTCCTGCCTGCATCCAAGCAAGGATTTGCTGTGATTGGCTCATCAGATACTCCCTTTCAGGTAGCCGTATTTCGGCGGGCATCCCACCCGCCCGGCGGTTAAAACGTCCGCTAACGCCGTGGTATGATTGAATTTCCACAAACAACCGCCCCACGGAGGGTAAAATGTCCAAATTGACAAAATTTGAAGCACTGCAATTGGCCGCAATCTTGGCAACTCGCCGCGAATACAACATTCCCTATTCAGAGGATGCGAAAGACTTATTCGATTTAGCAGAAGCCATCCTCGAAGAGGATAAAAACCGAAATCCATCCCCGCCGGCAGCCAAAGCCTCGTTAAATATGTAATCTGCTTATCGTTTCTTCAGGCGGGCAAAGAACTTCGCCACCGCTTCGGCACGATCCAAAATATCGGACACCGGCTCTTTGCCTGCCTGCCATTGATCGAACACCACGCCCTTAATCAGGCGGCGTTCACGTTTGCTTAAGTGTTTGCTTGTCTTCTTCATCTTTAAATACTCCCGTACAGGCACATGGCATCGTTCACCATGTCCAATATCGCCGCGCGAATGCGCATCTGCTCGTTCGGGCCAATTTCTCGGCCTGATTCCGATTCTTCTTTGTGGGCGGCAATAAGCTTTTTTGCCACCCGGCTGTGCTTTTCGGCTACATCAGCAAAACCGGCCAGCGGGTCGCTGTAAGCCCGGTCGCAATCCGGCAACGGCATACACACATACCCAGCCAACCCGGCCAAGCGCTGCACCGGCTTGATGTCCTGCGTCGCTTCAACAATGCGGCAAACCTCGTCCGCCGTCGGGTGGTTGGTCGGGCAGTTCGGATTGAGCTTGTTTGCCAGCAGCTTTTCGTTCATGCCAATGGTCGCAGCTACCGCCGTAATCCCGCCGCGCCCGTTTTTGCAGGCTGCCTGAAGCAGCAGAGCAAATTCAGGGTGGCGCAGGAAATCATGGGCTGTTTTCATGGTGTAAACCTTCTCAAAGGTCTTGATAATTCAGTCATGGCTTAGTTCTGGCCAGATCTCACGCCAATCAGGTCGCAAGTCTTTGCGACAAACTGCTCCATGAGTTACCTCTTCAATTTTTACGCAACGTTTGATTGGTACGGGGCGAGCGCCTTGTTTCCAGCCAATAACTGTTGCGGTAGTCACGCCAACAGCCATTGCCAAAGGCTGCAAGCCGCCTGCTGCGTTGATTGCCGCTTCAATGTGATTAGTCATACAGATCCTTTCTGCTTCACTTTTTTGTGCAATTCTAAGGCAATGCCTAATAATAAGCAAGCCATTGCCTAACTCTATGCTGATTAATTAGTATTAGGCACTGCCTAACGAGGGATAAAAATGCTTACAGGGAAAGAACTTGGTGATGCTATTGCGAAGGCAATAGAACTGAAGAAAGTTAAGAAAGCAGATGTTGCAACTGAATTTGGAGTTAAAGCTCCATCTGTGAGCGGATGGATTAAAACAGGCCGAATCAGTAAAGAGCATTTAGATAAACTAGTTACCTATTTCTCGGATGTGGTAGGCCCTGAACACTTTGGCATCAATTTCGATGTTAATGTAACTCAAGCCCCAGATATTCAACCGGCAATCCCTTTAATCTCAAGCGTCCAAGCCGGAACTTGGGCGGAAATTATTGATAACTTCCAGCCTGGCGATGCCGATGAATGGCTGAATACGACAACGAAGCACAGCGGTTCTTCTTTCGCGCTCAAGGTCTCGGGCGAAAGTATGAAAAATCCCGGCAGCCGTTACTCTTTCGATGATGGGGACATCATCTTGGTTGATCCAGAAAAGCCATACCACAACGGATCGCTGGTTGTTGTTCGGCTTAACGGCGACAAGAAGGCAACCTTTAAGAAACTGATCATTGAAGAAGGGAAGATGTATCTAAAAGCCCTAAATCCTGATTGGCCTGATCCGATTATCCCGATGACAGATGAGGCTCAAATTTGCGGGGTTGTCTTTGAAAAAATTGTTCGCTTCCCGTGATACTTCCTGAATGTCTTTATTGACGGGGTTTCGAACCGAAAAGGAATTTTAATGAATAAACTGATACCTGTTTTGAGTACGGATAGCTTTATCAGGTTTAACAACTGGCTCGGCGATGCGGACGGACACCTCAACCCGGTTTTCATTGGAGAGTTCAATCATCCAGCAGGAAAAATTGAAGCATTCTGCAAGTTGTATGACACTTCCAAAAAAGGGCTGATCAACGAAATCGTCGGCTTTCTTGTGGCTCATGCCTTGGGTATTAGCCAGCCGCATCATGCGTTTATCGTTGCGCTGCCAACTACCAGCCTGCCCAAATTTGCCGACATTGCCCGCCGCAAACAGAACGCTTGGATGCAAAACAAAACGGCTGATAATGTCGTTTGTTTCTGCACCTCCCGCTTAGACGGACATAGCGCGGCCATCCACTTGCTTACGCAAAAGGGTATAGAGCAACTCATCTCCCAGCAGGAGATAGCAACAGACATTGCCAAATGGGACGGATACAGCTCGGCTATCGCACTGGATGAAAACATTGCCCATGCAGACCGGCACTTCAATAACCTGTTGCGTTTATCCAAGCACAAGTACGCGCTGATTGACAACGGCAGGCTAATTAACAGCCAAGATGAAACCTGGGAATGCGAGATGCTGGACGCCAACCAGCTCTACAACAACCGGCTGCTCAATGCCATAACCCATAGGAAAGCCACCGCCACCCCCAGCACCGAGCGTCTCCAAAGCACGGCGATTGTTCACGCCGAACAGCACGAGGAAAAGCTGAAAAACATTGAAGGAGAGCTGCATTTTTGGTTAAATGCGCTCCTGAAAGAACCTGAATCTACGGCATTCAGGCAGTTTTTAACTGATAGAACAAAGGGATTGCCATGTCTGCTACGGCAGCGGTTTCACAGGCTGATTTAGCGGCTGACGCGGATATTTTTTCCGCCTTGTCGGCGATGACCATGCAGATGCCCAAGCCGGCCATCACAGCAAAATGGGCGCCAATCCGTATTTCCCCGAACCTTGCTACCGGGGAAATACTGAACGTTGGTGTTTGCGTGCTGCACCGCCGAAAAGTTCATGTCAAACTCCTTCCGAATGCCGCTCCGTTTGAGGCCCTGTATGGTGGGGTTGGCAAAGAGAACTTCAGCTTCCTGCTCGGCATCATCGGACAATACCTAAGCGGACAAAAAAGCCTGTCTGTTGATATCTCCCCTCAAGTTTCGCTCGGCAAGCCCTACTTCGTGGCAGGCGACAGCATCCCGGAGATATTAGACCGCCTGTATACAAGCATGGTATCCCTCGAATTGATGTGCCAAAAAAAAGAGACGCCAAAGGAACGCAATATCAGCACCGAAACCCTACGGCACACAGTTCATAGCTTGTTAAAAAAGGAGAATGCCCAATTCGTTGAAAACAGTTGGCATGACGCAGATAACCCCATCATTATTCCATCCTGCACAGCCAGTAAGGCATCCATACGCTTACAGCATTTGCAGCTTTGGTCAGAACCGGATATCACAAACGACAAAATACGCTTTGCCTCTTTCGTCTCCGCTGATTATATTAAAACGCTTATCGGAGATGCCCACCTGTTTTACGCCAAACAAGATATTGAACTGGCCGTAAACTATAAGGATGGCGAGAAAGAGGCCGGCTTATTTGTATATCGCCCGAAAGGCTCGTCGGCGGATATTGACAACACCATTGACCATACATATTGGCTGCTTAAAAAAAATACCGCTGAGAAGGCTACTTTTAGAATGGAAGTAGAAGATGACATTCATAAATTAGCCCGCCATGCCCACGCGTTCATAGCATAAACCTACTACACCGCCCCGCGTGGGTTTTAGCTGCGCAGAAACCGCCTTCACGGCGGTTTTCTTTTCACACCCGCCAACTATGGTGATGATCACCACAGTTCAACCGCCACCGCCCCAAAGGCGGTTTTTTTTGCGCACAACCACCAATAAATTAATCATTGCCTAATTATTTTAATTTAAAAAACAGAACGATAACAAAATAAATCTAAATAATTAGCCATTGCCTATTTACATAACATTAGGCAATGGCTAATATACACCCATCGAAGCAATACACAGACACCGGCGACCCCGCATCAGTCTTTCAAACAGCAGCGGGGAAACAGCGGAATCAGGCGAAGTAGGCCAGCAACACAGGCGACCGAAAAGCCCCGCTATAAACCGATAGCGAAATGTAGATACCTGCAAACGCACAAAGCCACCCTGAATCGATCTTTAAGCATCACGGCGCGTTTGTTCAGAGAGAGCGGCTCGGCAGGCCGTAAGGTATCAGCAGAATTTTTAACAAAGCCGCTTCACTGAGGCGGCTTGATTAAAGGTTCAACACAGGAGAGAGACATGTTCGATTTCAACCGCGCCACCGCCCGCTACCAAGACAAGCAACTGGCCGCCCATATCGACCAAATCAGCCGCGCACAGGCCGCTGAATGGGGCGAAGAAGAAGCCATCGACGCCATGCACGATGAGCCGCTGAGCGAGTTTTACGACGACCTCACCATCGACGAACAACTTGCTGTGGACAAGATGCTCAAAGCCGTTTACGCCCGCCGCCAAGCCCGGCAGTAACGCCGCCCTAGGCGGTATCGGTAAGGGAAGGCTAAGGGCCAACGCGACCGCGGAAACCGTGAATGCTACCGATTCGGAAAGCTAGCGGCCAACGCAACAGCCCAAACCCCGAGTGCTACCCTTACCCATACCGCCTTGAGTGGGCGCTCATGACCCCAGCTTGCAGGTGGGAAAACAGCAGCAGTGCGTGGGTAAGACCTCCTGTCGGTGATAGCGACACCGATTTACCGCGACGCACGGACAGGCCGGAGAGACGGCCAACCCCAGACGCACGGAGATGGCAGCCGCTGTGTCAGCCTCTAGCAACAGAGAGGCCGTATCTGCCCGTGTCGAGCCGGAGTAGGGGCATCTACGCCGGTACACGTTAAACAGCCTCAGGGGATGCCCAAGAGGTTTAGCTGTTTACTCGTCCAAACAGCCGAGCGGGTGCGAAGCCCGCATTCTCGCGGCATAGGCATGGCGGTTGCGACCAGCCGCCAGCCCTATGCCATCAACAAGGAGACATGGACATGACACGCAATACAGCGCAAGCCATTACAGCCGCAGCAGCGGCCATTTTTATGCTCGGCGCACTCGCCGCTATGAGCAGCGCCGAAGCCCCGCAGCCCGCGCGGCCTGCATTATCGGCAGCCCAAACCAAGCCGGCCGCCCAAAAAGCCGCCCGCCTCGCCGTCCTCGCCAGCCCCTGGCAGGGCATGAGCGACGAAGAGCTACTGGCCGGCGTAGTGTTCGACCCCGTGGAGGGCGAATAATGGACACCGTACGCGAACGCCGCCACTTTGAAAAATGGGCGCGGGAGCAAGGCTACTGCCTGCTGAAACACAGCGACAACAGCTACCAAAGCGCCGAAACCGAAGACGCCTGGTTCGTCTGGTGCGCCCGCGCCGAACTGGAACAATAACCCCGCCGCCTGAGCGGCTTTATTTTTGGAGTGAGCCATGTGCGGCCAACAAATGTTTTACGCGCAAGTCATGGCGCAACTGGAGCAACAGGAGATAAACAATGGCAATCGTAACCATGATTCTCGGGGAGAGCGGTACCGGCAAGAGCGCATCCCTCCGCAATTTGAAACCCGACAACACCCTATTGATTCAGGCCATCAGCAAGCCGCTGCCGTTTCGCGCGGCGGGCTGGAAAGTGCTGGATAAAGACGGTGGCAACATTTTCCCCTGCGACGACAGCGACCGCATCATCAAGGCCATGCAGCGCAGCAGCCGCGACATCATCGTGATTGACGATTTTCAGTACCTGATGGCCAACGAATTTATGCGCGGCGTAACCGACGAAGCCAAAGGCAACGAAGCCTTCCAAAAGTTCAACCGCATCGCCCGTCACGCTTGGGACATTCTCGACCAAGCCGCCAAGCTGCCCGACCACAAACGGGTTTACATCCTCGGTCACACCCAAACCGACGACAGCGGCAAAACCCGCATCAAAACCGTGGGCAAGCTGCTTGACGAGAAAATCACACTCGAAGGCATGGTAACGACGGTGCTGCGCACCCAAGCCATCAACGGCAACTACCTGTTCCAAACCCACAATAACGGCAACGATACCTGCAAAAGCCCCATGGGCATGTTCGAGCCGGATTTAATCGAAAACGACCTCGCCGCCGTAGATGCCGTGATTTGCGACTACTACGGCCAGCAACCCCAACCTTCAAACGAAAAGGAAACAGAAAATGTTTAAACTCGACGCCGGACAAGCCAAAGCCTACGACCAGCGCGGCGGCTACATCAACGAAGCCGGCAAATATTCCGGCCACATCGAGAGCGCTGTTTGGCACGTCAAAAACGGCCAAAACGGCCAATCACAGGGCATCTTCCTCAACTTCGTCAGCGACACCAAACAAAAAGCCCGTTTCTACATCAATACCAGCTACCACGGCGGCACCGTCAATGAAGGCGGCTGCAAACTGATCCACGCCATCCTGGCCTGCCTGCGAATGCGCGAAAGCGGCGACCCCGTGCCGACGCAAGTCAAAGAGTACAACCCCGATACTCGCCAGGAAGAAACCGTTACCCGCGGCTGCTTTATCCAACTGCACAACAAACCCCTGGGCATCGTGGTGCAAATGGTGCATGAAGACGGACGGGATAATCCCAGCCCCGCCATTTACAGCGTTTTCGAACCGGCAAGCGAAATGACCGCCAGCGAAATCCTAGGCAAAGCCACCGAGCCGGTGCAACTTGGCAAAGTAATGGCCTACATTGCCGAAAAGCCACTGAATGACCGCCGCAAGAATGGCGGGCAAACCCCGCACCCTCCGCAACGCCAAGCCGCACCGCAAGGCCAGCCGCAACCGGTGGACGACATCGACGACGATATTCCGTTCTGAGTTTCAGGCAGCCTGAATGGCTGCCATTTTTAATGGAGACCCCAAATGAGCAACATCACCCTGTACCAATGCGCCGACGACGTATTGCGCGCCCTGAACGAACTGGCCGACAACGACGAGACATGGGCGCAAGACACCATCGAAGCCGTCATCGGCCAATTTGAAACCAAAGCCGTATCCGTGGTGGCCTACGCCATGAATCTTGGCGCTGAAGAAGAAATGTTGGCCTCCCACATCAAAACCATGCAGGCAAAACTTGCAGCCGTCAAAAACCGCAAGGAACGCCTGAAAACCTATCTGGCCGACAATATGCGCCGCATCGGCATCAAAGAAATCAAAGCTGTTGATGGCACCTTCAGCGCCAAATTCGCCAAAAATCCACCATCGGTAGAGATTTTCGACGAAAGCCAAATCCCCGCCGAACTGATGCGCGTCAAAACCGAGCCGGACAAAGCAGCCATCAAAGCAGCCATCAAAGCAGGACAAGACATACCCGGCGCAAAACTGCTTGAAGGCATGGAATCCCTGCGCCTCAAATAATGCAGGCTGCAAGGCCAATTGGTTTAACCCCGGGCGGCCGCGTGCCGCCTGAAACCACGGAGCCACCCATGCAAACCGCATCCCAAATCATGGCCGCCAAAAAGCAGGCCAAAGCCGCCGCCAAAATCGCCCGCGAAGCCAAACAGAAAATCGGCACCGGCAAAATCCCCGGCGACCGCAACCGCCGTGCCAACATCGAATTTCAGCAACATCAAAACCGCCGTGACATGCGCGAAGGCCCGCCGGAAAGCCAAGACAGCGCCGTAACCGACGAAATCCGCAGCTGGCTGGCCTACGGCGAACTGGTGTACGGCCACCACATGCCATCCGTTACCGTGTTTGAAAAGCTCATCCGCGCCATGCGCTGCGTGGCTGGCATCTATGCCGACTACGAATTGAGCGCCGCCGCCAACGCCGCCCAGCACAGCTTGGAGCAGAGCCGGGAGAAAGAGGATTTAAGCCCCAATCAGCGCCGCATCCTGTTGCGCCCGCTGCGCATCCTCATCAAATACGCTGCCGCCTACGCCGAATTCATACCCGCCCGCACCGTGGACGGCATCGCCAAATACTGCGCCAGCGTTCAGGTAGCCCTCTACACCACCGGCCTGTTCGAGCGTCCGCGCGAGCATTACGAAGGACTGAACGCCGTCATCCGTGGCGAATCGCTGCGTGATTTGGCGAAAAAATACGGCATCAAAATGCCCGAACTGCGCACTGGCATTCTGGAAGCCGCCTGGTGCCTGTACCGCATCGCCGAGTGCTTTCAGGACGTGGAAGAACCGGAGAACATACCCGACCTGCGCAAACCCGTCTGGCAGCCATACGGCCAACCCGACACCCTGCAAGGCATGATTCGGGAAATGGTGGGCAAATGGCTGATACCGTTTGAAAACCACACCGGCCTGACGCTGATTGACTTTAAGCGCTTCCGCCAGCGGCTGATAGATATTGACGTGAAACACGCGCAGGCTGCGTGAAGGCGGCTTTTTATTGGAGAAGACAGATGACACAGCAGTTTAAATTCGGCGACCTCGTGCGCCATAAAGAAACCGGCAATATCGGCTCGGTAGTTGATTTTAAATTCGGCGTGGTAGTGGCACTACATGGCGATACTCATCTCGACACCTTCGGCGAAGATGAACTGGAACTTATCCCCCACCCCGACACCGTGCGGTTGGAAAGAATTGGCCGCCTCACTGTTGAATCAATGGGCATGAAGTTCGACTTAGACGAATACCGACGTCAAATTGATACAACTATACAGAAAGAGAAAAATGCTTAAATGGGAAAAACACACCACGCCGGAAGACCCATGCTGGGAAGAATACCACGCTGACGAAGGGGATTTTTTCTGCAAGATTTGGCTTTCTAGCATTGGCTTATACCAAGCCGTTGTCTACCGTAAATCAGACCTTGCCCCCCACGCTTGGCGGCGTGTAGGCAAGTTTCTCAAACTTGTACAAGGAGCATTCAAATGCAAACCCATATCTTCAACAGCCAAGTTCCCGTTTCTTTCCGCGAAGACGGCTACCTGAACGCCACCGCCATTGCTGCCCATTTCGGTAAACAACCCCGCGATTATCTTAAAACCGAGCAAACTCAAGAATATATCGTTGCGCTTGCTGAATTCTTAAGCACTAAGACAAAAATCTTAGTGGAAGAAAATCAATTGGTTACTGTGGTAAACGGTGGCAATAGCAGGGGCACATGGCTACACCCAAAACTGGCGGTACACTTCGCCAGCTGGCTGGACGCCCGCTTCGCCGTTTGGTGCGACATGAAGATTGAAGAAATCATTTCAGGTAGCCTGAAACTTTCCCCCGCGCAGAAACAGCAAATCCAACAGGCCGTCATGGCCCGCCACCACCGCACCGGCGAACACTGGCAGGAAATCTACCGCAAGCTGCACAGCTTCTGCCAAGTGAACAGCTACCACGAAATCGCCGCCGCAGACTTCGACCGCGCCCTGGGCTACCTGAACAGCATCCAAGACGCCCCCGAAGTCTTCCGCCAACCGCAAGCTGCCCGCTTCGAAGACCACGAAGTCGCCAGACTCGCCACCGTGGTTTACTACTGCAACTGGGCATGCCGCCTGCTTGAAGAAGTATCCGCCCCGCTGAAAGCCTTGGGCTACGGCAAAGCCCTTACCATGTGGACAATCGCAGATGAAAGCATCTCCTTCCTCAGAGGGAGCCGCGAAGCATTGGAGCGAGAGCTGCCGAACATCACCGACAGCTACTACCGCAACCACATCCGGCATAGCCTGTGCCGTTTCGACGCCGTGCAGACCATTTAACCAACCCTTTTCAGGTAGCCCCGCAATGCGGGGCTTTTCTTTTGGAGTAAACAAATGACACAGCAATTTAAATTTGGCGACAAGTGTTACCACTTAACGGGTGACATGGAAGTTATTATTGTGAGCGATGAACCGGTTATCGCAGACGACGGTTCAAAAATGTGGCGAATTTTTGACGAAGATTTCGGCTATCATTTATGCAGCGATTATAAACTGGAGCTTGTCCCCCACCCGGACACCGTGCGGTTGGAAAAGATTGGCCGCCTCGCCGTTGAGGCAATGGGCATGGCGTTTGACCTTGATGAGTACCGCCGCCAAATTGATGAGACTATGCAGAAAGAAGTCCATGATAAATAACCCCCGCCGCCGCGTCTGGAACTGGCAGGCAGTCGTCCGCCACCGGCAACGGCTTGCCAATCAAAAAAGCCGGAATCTGAGCGACAAGTAATTTTGTGAATCAACCGCTGCATACAAAGCAGCGGTTTTTTATTGGGAAAACCACCATGACCTACGAAGAATTTTTACAGGCCAAAATGCCGCTGGCCAAATTTGACGGCTACGACATCGACCTGAGCGAAATCAACCCCATGCTGAAACCACATCAGAAAGCCGTGGTGCAGTGGGCGGTCAAGGGTGGGAACCGTGCCATTTTTGAAGCCTTCGGTTTGGGCAAGACCATGCAGCAGATTGAAATTGTCCGCATCATGCAGGCCAAGGCGGGCGGTAAGGCCCTGATTGTTTGCCCGCTGGGTGTGCGCCAAGAATTTAAGCGCGACGGCCAAAAGCTGGGCGTGGATTTTCAGTTTATCCGCCGGCCGGAAGAGATGGACGGCGGCGACTTTTATCTGACCAACTACGAAAGTGTGCGCGACGGCAAGCTCGATCCGTCCCTGTTTGCCGTGGTGTCGCTTGACGAAGCCAGCGTGCTGCGCAGCTACGGCAGCAAAACCTATCAGGAGTTTTTGCCGCTGTTCCGCAACGTCAAGCATAAGTTTGTTGCCACCGCCACGCCGTCGCCGAACCGCTACAAGGAGCTGATCCACTATGCCGGCTTCCTCGGCATCATGGATACCGGGCAGTCTTTGACCCGTTTTTTCCAGCGCGACAGCACCAAGGCCAACAACCTCACCCTATACCCGCACAAAGAGCAGGAATTTTGGCTGTGGCTCAATTCGTGGGCAGTATTTCTGCAACGTCCGTCCGATTTAGGCTTTGACGACACCGGCTACGACCTGCCGGAAATGAAGCTGGTTTACCACGAAGTGAAAACACAGCACGAGCTGGCCGGGGCCGACAAATTCGGCCAGATCCTGTTGTTCAAGGATGCCGCCATCGGCCTGCAATCTGCTGCCGCCGAAAAGCGCGACAGCCTGCCGGCGCGTATGGCCAAGATGCAGGAAATTTTGGCCGCCGACCCGGACAGCCATTACATCCTGTGGCACGACCTGGAGACCGAGCGCCACGCCATTCAAAAAGCGGTGCCGGAAAGCGTGGCCATTTACGGCAGCCAAGACCTCGACAAGCGCGAACAGGCCATTATTGATTTTTCCGATGGCAAATTCAAATACCTGTCCGCCAAACCCTCGATTGCGGGCAGCGGCTGCAACTTCCAGCGCCACTGCCATAAAGCCATTTTTACCGGCATCGGTTACAGCTTCAATGACTTCATTCAGGCCGTACACCGCATTCACCGCTTCCTGCAAACCGAGCAGGTGGAAATTCACATCATCTATTCGGAAGCGGAGCGTGAAATCCTGCGCACGTTGGAAGAGAAGTGGGCCAATCATAAACACATGGTGGACAACATGACCGAAATCATCAAACAACACGGCTTGAATCAATTGAGCCTATCCGACGTGCTCACCCGCACCATCGGCATTGAGCGCATCGAAGCCAGCGGCGAGCGCTACACGCTGGCCAACAACGATTGCGTATTGGAGGCGCAAAGGCAGCCTGAAAACCACGTTGACCTGATTGTCACCTCCATCCCGTTTTCAAACCACTACGAGTACACCCCCAGCTACAACGACTTCGGCCATACCGACGACAACGATCACTTTTGGGCGCAGATGGACTACCTGACGCCAGAGCTGAAACGCATCCTCAAGCCCGGCCGCATTTATGCCTGCCACGTCAAAGACCGCATCCTGTTCGGCAATGTCACCGGGGCCGGAGCGCCCACCGTGTCGCCGTTCCACTGTGAAGCCATCATGCACGGCATCAAACACGGATTTGATTACATGGGCATGATTACCGTGGTAACGGATGTGGTGCGCGAAAACAACCAGACCTACCGGCTGGGCTGGACGGAAATGACCAAAGACGGTACCAAAATGGGCGTTGGCTCTCCGGAGTACATTATTCTGTTCCGCAAGCCGCAGACCGACCGCACGCGCGGTTATGCCGATATCCCCGTCAAGCACAGCAAAGACGAGTACACCCGCGCCCGCTGGCAGATCGATGCGCACGCTTTCTGGCGCAGCAGCGGCGACCGCCAACTTTCCCCGGCGGAACTGGCCGCCCTGCCGCCGGACAAACTCAGCCGCGCCTTTACCGACTGGACGCTGAAAAACGTCTATGACTACGAAACGCACGTCAGAATCGGCGAAGAACTGGAAACCCGCGGCGCCCTACCCTCCAGCTTTATGAGCCTTGCCCCCGGCAGCGGCGACGGCATGGTATGGCACGACATCAACCGAATGCTCACCCTTAACGGCCAGCAGAAAGCACGTAATGTGCAGCTTCATCTTTGTCCGATCCAGACAGACATCGTAGACCGCCTGATAGAGCGTTACAGCAACCCCGGCGAGCTGGTTTACGACCCATTCTGCGGATTGGGCACCGTCCCTTACCGCGCCGTCAAAATGGGTCGCAAAGGCCAGGGCAGCGAACTGAACCCCGGCTACTTTCTGGACAGCGTGCAATATCTCAAAGCTGCCGAGCAAGAAGTTCAGATGCCTTCCTTGTTCGATTTTATGGAAGCGCCGGCAGCATAAACCCACCCGCCTTCGGGCGGTTTTTATTTGGAGTAAAAAATGGCACCAGAAAACGCCGTATGTGTTGTAGTGGGCATCGTACTTGGCTTACTGATTTCGACAGTTTTTGATGAGGTGAGTAAATGAAAAACGTGTTTGTTGCCTTGGCAATCAGCCTTGGCCTGATGAAAGAAAAGCAGCCCGAACCGGAAAGAAAGCCCCGAAAACAGGCAGAGCATCCAGTAAAGCTGAAACCCGTGCAGAAGTTTCAGCGACCAAAACACCAACGGAGGAAACGGAAATGACACCGGAACAAATTGAGAAAGAACGCCAAGCATTCAACGAATGGCACAAGCGGACCATTCGTGAAAATCCAGAGATGATTGAAGAAATCGAAGGCAATAGTGCAGAGCAGGGCTGACTTGCCCGCGCCGAACAGTCCGTATGGATACGCGCGGAAGACATGCTGCCAGCAGAAGGCTCAGCGGCAATAGTTTTGTATAGGGACTGCGGACAATTATTGCCGTCCATTGGCTACTACTGCGAAGACAGCGAAATGTTTTTCGATGAAAACAAATATGAAATATGGGACGTCACTCACTGGCAGCCGCTGCCGACACTGCCGAAAGGAATTTAATGATGCGTGAGAATTACACTAACGACGAGTTAAGACGCAAAGTAGCTTTAACGCTTCTTCCCATCATTTATCAGGAATATTGGGATGGCTATATCCGCAAGGATGGAGGCACTGTTTCGCCTGATTGGAGAATCGAGCTTGCTTTAGACGCTTTTGATATGGCTCAAGCATTTATCGAATCAGAAACTATCTTTAAGGAACGTAAAGAAGCTATTTTTAACGGAGATGAAAAATGAAATTCCGCAAGAAACCCGTGACCATTGAGGCCAAACAATACACCGGCGAAGAGCGTAATACCATCGCTTTGTATGAGTGGATACATGATGTGGACTTGTCGTCTATCTTTGGGGTCGCCCGCGCAAAAATAATGGCCGAATGTGCTGAATGTGGCGGCCTGCTTATCCCCACTCTGGAAGGTAATATGCTCGCCAGTAAAGGCGATTGGATTATCCGTGGTGTGCAGGGTGAGTTTTACCCATGCAAGCCTGATATTTTCGAGGCTACTTATGAACCTGCGGAATAACCGCAAGCAAGTTCAACCACCCGCCCAAATCAGGGCGGGTTTTGTTTTGGAGAAGAAAATGCTGACAGTATCAGGGGCAGCAAAGTGGCTATCCCTACATGAAGAAACCGTGCGTTTGAAAGCACGGACAGGGCAAATTCCAGCCCACAAAAAACATGGCCAGTGGTACTTTTTTGAAGACGAACTGGACGAACACATCAGATCAGGCAACAATGCAGCCCGGCAAGAGGCTGCACATGAAAGGAGACAATCATGTCCAGTCAAAAAATCATCAGAGTTTACCGGCGTGAAGGTCGGCGCGGGTGGTACTACTCGTTTACCGCACCAGACGGAAAAAGAATACGCCAGTATGCTCAAACTGAAGACGAGCAACAAGCAAAAGAACTAGCAGCCAAGCATTACAACAAGCTGTTTGAGATTCAGCGACTCGGCGTCCGCCAGGAATATTCATGGGCCGAAACCGTAGTTGAATGGCTGAAAGAAAACCCGAAAAAGCAGCAGGACTACAACACGCTGCTTTTTTTGCGCTGGCTGGATAACCATCTTGGGCGCCTGAATATATCCGAAATCGACCGCGTGGTTTTGCGGAATGTCCGAGACGCCAAAATGGCAGAAGGCGTGAAGCCGCGCACCGTAAATGCCTACCTTCAGCAAATCCGCATCGTGCTACGGGCGGCCTGCGATTGGGGTTGGTTGGACAAGGTGCCGAAATTCAACATGCTGGAAGAGCCGAAACGGCGTGAGCGTTGGCTGACGGCAGAAGAGAAAGAAAGGCTGTTCGAAGAATTGCCGGACCATTTGATACCCATTGTCCGATTTGCATTGGCAACAGGCTTGCGGATGAGCAACGTCACCCAGCTGCAATGGCGTCAAATTGATTTAGCCAGAAGAACAGCATGGATACATGCAGACAACACCAAATCCGGTAAACCGATTGGCGTGCCATTGAACCAAGAGGCCATGTCTGCCTTGCTGTCGCAGATTGATAAACACCGCGAATTTGTGTTCACGTTCCGTGGCAAGCCAATCAAGCGAGCCAATCAGAGGGCATGGATGGCAGCGCGGAAGAGGGCAGGGCTGGAAGATTTCAGATTCCACGACTGCCGTCACACCTGGGCGACAAACCACGTCATATCCGGCACGCCGATCTATCAGCTGAAGGAATTGGGCAGCTGGAGCAGTATGGATATGGTGCAGAAATACGCGCATCTGAACACAAACCATTTGCGTCAGTATGCGGAAAATGCGTCCGCCTTTGACACCAGTATGGCACCAACCAAAAAGCAATAAAAAAATCAGCTACCGTGAATAGCTGATTTTTAGGTCTTTTTTGGTCGGAGTGAAAGGATTCGAACCTTCGACCCCTTGCACCCCATGCAAGTGCGCTACCAGACTGCGCCACACTCCGACTCAAGGAAAGCGGGTATTATAGTGGCACTTAGTTTATTTGGCAAGCGTTGTTTCGATTTTTCTTAACACTTCCTGCAGGCCGAAGCGTATTTCTTCTGCGTCGGCGGCCGGCTGCCCTTGCTGGTCCAAGCCGTTTAGGTTGAAGCGGTCCACGTAGGCGGGGAAACTGCCGCTGAATTGGCGGGCTTTGATGACGTCGCGGCGGGTGTAGGTTTCCCCGCCGTAGCCCAAAACGGTGCCGTTGTCCTGCTGCCATTGGCGGAACTGCTCGGGGCAGATGTCGGCCAGGCGGCACAATTCGTCCAAGCTGAAGTAGCGTTGCGCAGGGATCGGCGGCAGATTAGCGTTGTTTGTCATAGTAGTGCTCCACCATGCCTTTGAGCTTTTGGCTGGCGTGGAAGGTTACTACGCGGCGGGCGGTAATCGGCACTTCTTCGCCGGTTTTGGGGTTGCGGCCCGGACGTTGCGGTTTGTCGCGCAGCTGGAAGTTGCCGAAGCCGGAAATTTTGATTTCTTCGCCGCTTTCCAAGGTGGCGCGGATTTCTTCAAAAAAGAGCTCGACGATTTCTTTGGCATCGTTTTTGCCCACATTGGCCACTTTGTCCACCAAAATATCGGCTAATTCTGCTTTGGTCAGGGTCATGATCATTCCTTGTATTTTCTAAGGCGCGGATTATCGCTAATTGTTATTTCAAAATCAAGTGAATAGTGTTGGTTTTCTCTGTAGGGTGTTCAGGTAGCCTGCCTAAGGCCAGACACGCTACCTGAAAAGCGGACGTAAGCGTGATTCAGCGCAGTTTGGCACCGACTCGGGCGGCGGCTTCCAGCAGTTGGGCGGTTAGCGGATCGATTTTGT
Source organism: Neisseria shayeganii 871 (assembly GCF_000226875.1). Lineage (GTDB taxonomy): Bacteria > Pseudomonadota > Gammaproteobacteria > Burkholderiales > Neisseriaceae > Eikenella > Eikenella shayeganii. The sequence goes on along the minus strand of NZ_JH164926.1, from coordinate 562,650 downwards.
CGTCGGTGAGGGTGCCGTCTTGATCCTGCAGGATGACTTTAATCGCCATGCTCTTCATGCCTTCGGGCAGACCGGTGCCGCGGTAGAGGTCGAACAATTCGATGGCTTGAATCAGCGGGCTGTCAACTTGGCACAGGGCGGCTTCGAGCTCGGCATAGGAAACGCTTTCCGGCAGCACAAAAGCCAAGTCGCGGCGGGCGGGCTGGAATTTCGACACACTGCGGTAGCGGACTTTTTCACGCTCACAAACGGCGGCCATGTCCAATTCAAACAGCAGCGGCGCCTGCGGCAGATCGTATTTTTGCAGCCACTTCGGATGCAGTTCGCCGATAAAGCCGACAGCTTCGCCGTTCAGGCTGATCACGGCGCTGCGGCCTGGGTGCAGGGCCGGATGGGCGGCGGGAGTGAAGACGGCGTTTTTGCCGGCCAGCAGGCTTTCCACATCGGCTTTGAGGTCGTAGAAATCCACCGCGCGGCTTTTCTCGCCCCATTGTTCGGGCAGGGCGTTGCCGTACACCAAGGCACCGATGTGTTCGTTTTGCAGGAAGTTGCCGTCGGTGCTGCGGTTAAAGACGCGGGCGATTTCAAACAGGCGCACGCGGCTTTGCTTGCGGTTGAGGTTGTTTTGCAGGATTTCCACCAAGCTGCCGATTAGGGTGGAGCGCATCACGGAGAACTGCGCCGCCAGCGGGTTTTGCAAGCGCACGGGCTGGCCGTTGCTGGCGAAATCCTGCTCCCATTGTTCATCCACAAAGGCGTAGCTGACCACTTCCTGAAAGCCGCGTTCGGCCATTTTGCTGTAGATGTCGAAGCGCGGGTGGCGGTTTTCAGGTAGCCTCAGCATGGCCAGTTTGCCGCCGGTGTAGTCGTCGGGAATGTTTTCGTAGCCGTACACGCGGGCGACTTCTTCAATCAGGTCGGCTTCGATGGCGAGGTCGAAGCGGAAGGGCGGCACTTGGACTTGAAAGCCTTCGGCCACGGCTTGGGGCTGCAAACCCAAGTCTTGCAAGATGGCGGAGATTCTTTCTAAAGGAATGTCCACGCCGAGCAGGCGCTTCACGCGTTCGGGGCGGAGGAGGACTTGGCGGTTTTCCGGCAACTCGCCGACGGCCTCTTCCACTTTGCCGGCGCGGCCGCCGCAAACGGCCAGCACCAAGGCGGTGGCGCGTTCGATGGCGTCGCGCTGCAAAGTGAAGTCCACGCCGCGTTCGAAGCGGAAGGAAGAATCGGAGCCGAAGCCGTATTGGCGCGATTTGCCGGCGATGATGTCGGGTGCAAACCAGGCGGATTCCAACACGATGTTTTGCGTGTCGCCGCTCACCGCGCTGCCCTCGCCGCCCATCAGGCCGGCCATGCTCAAGGCTTGCCGCTCGTCGGCAACCACTAAGGTGTTGTCGGATAAAGTAACGGTTTTTTCGTTGAGGCAGGCCAGGGTTTCGCCTGCAACGGCGCGGCGCACAATCAGGCTACCTGAAAGCCGGTCGGCATCGAAAACGTGCATCGGCTGGCCCAGCTCCAGCATCACATAATTGCCGATGTCCACCAGCGCGGAAATGCTGCGGATGCCGCTGCGCTCCAAGCGGTCGGTCAGCCAGGCGGGCGATTCGGCCTGGGCGTTGACGCCTTCGATCACGCGGCTGAGGAAGCGGCCGCAGTCTTGCGGCGCCTCGATGCGCACCGGCTGGCGGCGGGCGGCTTCGGCGGCAACGGTTTGAATCTCGGGCAGGTTCAGTTCGCAGCCGCTCAAAGCCGCCACTTCGCGCGCCAAGCCTTTGAGGCTGAGGCAGTCGGCGCGGTTGGGCGTGATTTTGAGGGTGAAAACGGTGTCGTCCAGATTCAGATGGGCGCGGATGTCGGCGCCCACCGGCGCGGTATCGGCCAGAATCAGCAAGCCGTCTGCTTTTTCAGGTAGCCCCAGCTCTTTGGCCGAGCACAGCATGCCGTTGGAAGCCATGCCGCGCATTTTGGTGGGCTTGATGTGAAACTCGCCGGGCAGCACCGCGCCGTGCAGGGCGCAAGGCACTTTGATGCCGGGCGCCACATTGGGCGCACCGCAGACGATTTGGATCAGATCGCCGGTGCCGGCATCCACTTGGGTGACGTTCAGACGGTCGGCATCGGGGTGTTTTTCCACCGATTTCACTTCGGCCACCACCACGCCTTGAAACGGCGGCGCGGCGGGTTGGGTGTCTTCTACTTCCAAACCGGCCATGGTGAGCAAGTGGGCCAGTTGGTCGGGGGCAAGATCGGTGCGGGCCAGGGTTTTCAGCCAGGAATAGGGGAATTGCATGGTTTAGATTCCAGTGTATTCAATTCAATAGTGTTAATGTTTTGGCGGCCTGGGGTTTTCAGGTAGCCTGTTTGTTTTGTCAGCCTTTTGCAGCACCACATAATGCTTGGCGATTTCGGTGCGGAAAGCTTCGCTCAGCAGTTGCCAGTCTGCCAAATCCACTTTCCAAGGCAAGTCGGATTCTGAGAAGGCATCGGTCAGATCGGCATGCACAGACAGCGGAAGCGGTTCGCGGGTGGTGATGACGGCCAAATCCAAATCGGAATAGGGTTTGGCCGTGCCTTTGGTACGAGAACCGAATGCCCAAACCGCATATTGCGGCACGTGCCGGTGCAGGATTTGCCGGATAATCTCCAGTTGCTCCGGGCTTAGGGTTAAGGTTTCTAAGGCTGCATGCATCGGCTCACTCCGCCAACTTGCTTTGCAGGGTGCTTTGCAGAAAGACGGCTTCGGCCAAAAATTTTTCGATTCCCTGCACCACGGCCAAGGCAGTGGCTTCGTCGTAGGTGTGGCTGGTGCGGCTGCGCATATCGCGATACTGTTTCCAATCGGCCCAGTCGCCCAGCAGCAAGCCTTGTTCGTTGGCCGTGCGGATCAGGTTTTGAAACGTCATTTGGTCGAATGCGGCCGGGTTGGCGGAGGTGTATTCCAGATAACGTTTCAAAGTTTTGTGGCTGATTTCGTAGGTAAACTCAAAACGCTGAATCAGGCCATCGCGGATTTGCGTATCGCTGATGTCTTGCTGATAGCGCTGCCAGCCTTCGTTTAGGCGCGTGATGGCATTGCTTAAAGACTGAAGGTTGAGTGATCCCATGATGCGTGGTCCCTA
>NZ_JH164926.1:543425-559410 GCF_000226875.1 Neisseria shayeganii 871 | reverse complement strand
TTCTAAGCACGGAATGTTTTGTGAATTTATCGAAATTGCTTCAACACATTCAAATCGTTATCGAAAAACAGGCGCAAGTCGTTGACGCCGTAGCGCAGCATGGCGAAGCGGTCGAGGCCGATGCCGAAGGCGAAGCCGGTGTATTTTTCGGGGTCGATGTTGACGTTGTTCAGCACATTGGGGTGCACCATGCCGCAGCCGCCCACTTCCAGCCATTTGCCGTTGTCGCCCATGATGTCGATTTCGGCGGAGGGTTCGGTGAAGGGGAAGAAGGAGGGGCGGAAGCGTACCTGCAAATCGTCGCGCTCGAAGAAGCGGCGGATGAAGTCGGTAAACACGGCTTTGAGGTCGGCGAAGGTGACGCCTTCTTCTACCCACAAGCCTTCGGCTTGGTGGAACATGGGCGAGTGGGTGGCGTCGCTGTCCACGCGGTACACGCGGCCGGGGGCGATGATGCGGATGGGCGGGTGTTGCTTATCCAGCATGTAGCGGATTTGAATCGGTGAGGTGTGGGTGCGCAATACGTCGCCGTTTTCCACATAGAAGGTGTCCTGCATGGCGCGGGCGGGGTGGTTTTGCGGAATATTCAATGCTTGGAAGTTGTGGAAATCGTCTTCGATTTCCGGGCCGTCGGCGACTTCGAAACCCATGCCGTGGAAGAGTTCGACCACGCGTTGCAGGGTGAGGGTGACGGGGTGCAGGCCGCCGGCGGATTGGTGGCGGCCGGGCAGGGTGATGTCGAGCGCTTCGGCGGCCAGTTGGGCTTCCAGCTTCGCTGCGGCCAATGCGTCGCGTTTGGCGTTGTAGGCTTCTTGGAAGCGGTTTTTGCATTCGTTGATGTGGGCGCCGACGGTTTTGCGCTCTTCGGGCGACATGCTGCCGAGCTGTTTTAAAAGGGCGTTCAGTTCGCCGCTTTTTCCCAGGTATTGGGCTTTTACGAGTTCGAGGGCTTGTTGGTCGGCGGCGGCTTGCAGGGCTTGGATGCCGTTGGCGGTGATTTGGTCTACGTTGTGCATGGTGTCGGGAAGAGGAATTTGGTGTTCAGGTAGCCTGAAGCGTTAGGGGCTACCTGAAAGGCAGGTGCCCGGAAAAGGCGCTATTCTAGCGGCATGGGGATGTTTTTTAAACCGAACGGCGGGATATTTTTGCGTTTGGCCGGCGGCGGTGCGGCGGATTCAGGCTTTGCCCTGCATATCGTGGTGCGAGAGGGTGAAGCCGTGCCGTTGGTAGTGGGCGAAGCGTTGACGGGCGACGCTCAATTCGTGGGCTTGGGTGCCGATGATCTCGAGAATGCGTGCCGGCGGTGCGGGGGCTTGGCTCCAGAAATCGGGCGATAAATTCAACACCGTCCAGCCGGGAGGCAAGGCGGGGAGTTCGGCATCGCCGGCCAGCAGCAGACGGGTGTCGGCAGGCAGGGGGCTGCTTGCCGGCCAGATTTGATGGGGCAGGAAACTCTCCGGTTCGAAGGTCCACAGGGTCTGATCCAAGCGCTCGATTTGCTGATCGTCGTCGGACCACAGCAGGACGCGGCTGCCGGCCTCCAGAGCACGTTTGCTCAGGCGGCAGGCGAAGTGTTCGATGTTGCTGACGTGGGTGTAGAAGGTGACGGCGGTCATGGCGGTATGAGGGTGGAAACAGGCTGAGACCTTTGCAAAACCCCCATCTGCGGCGCATTTCTGCGTTGTGCGCTACTCGCCCACTTGCATATCTATATGATATGTCTGCATTCGCTGCGCTGCTACGCCTTGAACTGCATCCACATTTGGAGGTTTTGCAAAGGTCTCAGGCTACCTGAAAACCGGTGGTAACGGTTTCAGGTAGCCTGCATGGCGGTGGGGCGGTTTATGCTTGGCTGTCGAGCCAGCGTTCGGCGTCCAAGGCGGCTTGGCAGCCGGAGGCGGCGCTGGTGATGGCTTGGCGGTAGGTGTGGTCTTTGACGTCGCCGGCCGCCCACACGCCTTCGATATTGGTGGCGCCTACGTTGTCGCCGCTGCCGCCGCGGGTTTTCAGGTAGCCGGTTTCGTCCATATCGAGCTGGCCTTTGAAAATATCGGTGTTGGGCTGGTGGCCGATGGCAATGAAAACGCCTTGTACGGCAATGTCTTCGCTGCTGCCGTCGTGGTAGCGCAGGCGGGCGCCGGTGACGCCGCTGTCGTCGCCGAGCACTTCGTCGAGGGTGGCGTTGAGTTTGAGGGTGATTTTGCCTTCTTCCACACGCTTCATCAGTTTATCGACCATGATTTTTTCGGCGCGGAAAGTGTCGCGGCGGTGGATGAGGGTAACGTTGGCGGCGATATTGGCCAGATACAGGGCCTCTTCTACCGCGGTGTTGCCGCCGCCGACCACGGCGACGTTTTGGTTTTTATAGAAAAAGCCGTCGCAGGTGGCGCAGGCGGATACGCCGCGGCCGGAGAAGTTTGCTTCGCTGGGCAGGCCGAGGTATTTGGCGGAGGCGCCGGTGGCGATGATGAGGGCGTCGCAGGTGTATTCGCCGGCGTCGCCTTTAAGGGTGAAGGGGCGGTTTTGCAGATCGACGGTGTGGATTTGGTCGAAAATCATTTCGGTGCCGAAACGCTCGGCATGAGCTTGGAAGCGGGCCATCAGTTCGGGGCCTTGTACGCCTTCGGCGTCGGCCGGCCAGTTGTCCACTTCGGTGGTGGTCATCAGCTGGCCGCCTTGGGCGAGGCCGGTGATGATGACCGGCTGCAGATTGGCGCGGGCGGCATAAACGGCGGCGGTGTAGCCGGCGGGGCCGGAGCCGAGAATAATCAGTTTGCTGTGTTTGGCAGACATGGGAAAACTCCTCATCAAAACGGTGGACATTGTACCTGTTGCCGCAGCCGGGGAAAAGGCGGGGCGGCCGATCGGCAACGGGCTACCTGAAAGGGGAAGGGGGGGATTGATTCAAATCAAACACGGCGCGTCTGTTTGTAGCCGGCGGCTTTATCTTTCCCGTCCGTGCGATTAAACTGCTTTGTTTTTATCTGTATCCTTTATTTAGTGGTTATATGGGTTTCAAACTGACGCCGATTGATGTGGTGGAGCACATCAGCCGCGAAGATTTCCACCGCTTGTATCTGTTGCCGCGCCGTCCGCTGGTGATCAAAAACCTCAGCCACGGCTGGCCGGGCTACGGCAAATGGTCGCTCGACTATATGAAGGAAGTGGTGGGCGACATCACCGTGCCGCTGTACGACAGCAGCAAGGCCGACCCGGCCGCGCCGATCAATGCCGCCAGCACCGAGATGAAGTTTGGCGACTATATTGATCTGATTCAGCGCGAGCCCACCGATTTGCGGATTTTTCTGTTCGACCCCATCAAACACGCGCCGGCGCTGTTGGCCGATTATGCGTTTCCCAAAGCGCTGATGGGCGGTTTTCTCGATAAATACCCCACGCTGTTTTTCGGCGGAGCGGGTTCGGAAACCTTTCTGCATTACGATATCGATATGGCGCATATTTTCCACACCCATTTCGGCCGCAAACATGTGATTCTGTTCGACTACAAATGGAAAGAGCGCCTCTACCGCATGCCGTATGCCACTTACGCGCTGGAAGATTACAGCGTGGAGCATCCGGATACGCAGCGCTTTCCCGCCTTGGAAGGGGTGGAGGGCATCGAGTGCTTTTTGGAATACGGCGATACTTTGTTTATGCCGACCGGTTGGTGGCACTGGATGAAATATTTAGACGGCTCTTTTTCGATTTCCTTACGCGCTTGGGACGAAAGTTGGGCGGTGAAGGCGCACAGTCTGTGGAATCTGACCGTGCAGCGCCAGTTTGACAATTGGATGAAGGCGCGTTTCCACCAGCGTTATATGACGTGGAAGGAGCAGCTGGCGGTGAAGCGCGCCCATCACGCGCTCAGCCGCGGGCTGCCGCGTTAGCCGGAGACGGGTGGCGGCGCATTTTGCAGACGGTTTCGGCGGCCGGTGTTCAGCTGTTCAGCCAGCCTCGTGCACGCCGAGGTTGGCCAGTTGGTCGGCACGTTCGTTTTCGGGATGGCCGGCATGGCCTTTCACCCAAGTCCAGCTGACTTGGTGGCGGGCCACCAGTTCGTCGAGCTGCTGCCACAGCTCGGCGTTTTTGACGGCCTGTTTGGCGGCGGTTTTCCAGCCGTTTTTTTTCCAGCCGTGTATCCAGCTTTCCATGCCGTTTTTCACGTATTGCGAGTCGGTATAAATGGTTACGCGGCAGGGGCGGGTGAGGGCGGCGAGGCCGCGGATGACGGCGGTGAGCTCCATGCGGTTGTTGGTGGTGTGGGCTTCGCCGCCGTAAAGCTCTTTTTCGTGCCGGCCGTAGCGCATCAGCACGCCCCAGCCGCCAGGGCCGGGGTTGCCTTTGCAGGCGCCGTCGGTAAAGAGGTGGACGGTGGTGGTGTCGTTCATCGGTGTCGGTCTGTTTGAAATCGGATAGAAGCGAAAAGGCTACCTGAAAGCCCTTGGCGGTTTTCAGGTAGCCTTATTGGACAGGTAGCCTTATTGGATGGGATTAGATATCCAAAATCAGGCGGGCCGGGTCTTCCAAGGCCTCTTTGATGGTAACCAGGGTGAGCACGGCTTCGCGGCCGTCGATGATGCGGTGGTCGTAAGAGAGGGCCAGATACATCATCGGGCGCACCACGATTTCGCCGTTTTCCACCACGGCGCGCTCTTTGGTGGCGTGCATGCCGAGGATGGCGGATTGCGGCGGGTTGATGATGGGGGTGGACATCATGGAGCCGAAGGTGCCGCCGTTGGTGATGCTGAAGGTGCCGCCGGTGAGGTCTTCCAGCGCCAGTTTGCCGTCTTTGGCTTTGACGGCGAAGTCGGCGATGGTTTTTTCAATCTCGGCAATGCTCATTTGGTCGGCATCGCGCAAGATGGGCACCACCAAGCCGCGCGGGCTGCCGACGGCGATGCCGATGTCGAAGTAGCCGTGGTAAACGATGTCGTTGCCGTCCACGGAGGCGTTGACCACCGGGAATTTTTTCAGTGCGGCCACGGCGGCTTTGACGAAGAAGGACATGAAGCCCAGTTTTACGCCGTGTTCTTTTTCAAACTTCTCTTTGTATTTGTTGCGCAAATCCATCACCGGTTTCATATTGACTTCGTTGAAAGTGGTGAGGATGGCGTTTTCGGCTTGCGATTGCAGCAGGCGCTCGGCCACGCGGGCGCGCAGGCGGCTCATCGGCACGCGCTGTTCGATGCGCTCGCCGGCGGGTACGGCAGCGGCGGCCGGTGCGGCGGCTTTGGGTGCGGCGGCAGCGTTTTGTACGTCTTCTTTCAGCACGCGGCCATCACGACCGGAACCGGCCACGTTGCTGATGTCCACGCCTTTTTCGGCGGCCAGTTTGGCGGCGGCGGGCATGGCCACGCCGGCTTGGGCGTTGCCGGCCGCGGTCGGGGCGGCGGCACTTGCTTGGGCCGGAGCGGCAGCGGCAGCCGGAGCGGCTTCGCTCTTGGTGGCGGCGGTGTCGATTTTGGCGATCAGCTGGTTGGCGGTCACCACGGCGCCGTCTTGCTCGATGATTTCTACGATGACGCCGGCTTGTTGGGCGGGCAGCTCCAACACGACTTTGTCGGTTTCCAAGTCGATCAGGTTTTCGTCGCGCTCGACGAAATCACCGACTTTTTTGTGCCAGGTCATCAGGGTGGCTTCGGTCACGCTTTCGGGCAGCATGGGAACGGTTACTTCGATAATCATGATGTTTCCTTGGTGTTATGAATGTGGCGGGGTGTTCGGGAGGCTACCTGAGAACCTGTTCAGGTAGCCCCGTGGCTTTAAGACAGCTTCATGGCATCTTCTACCAAGGCCTGCAGCTGGGCAATATGTTTGCTCATGTAGCCGACGGCGGGCGAAGCGCTGGCCGGACGGCCGGCGAAGGTAACGCGCTGTTTGTCGGTGCTCAGGCTTTCGATGCGGTGGCGGATTTGGTACCACGCACCTTGGTTTTTCGGCTCTTCCTGTGCCCACATGATTTCGGTGGCGTTCGGATAACGGCTCAATTCGGCAGCCACTTCTTCATAGGGGAAGGGATAGAGCTGTTCCACGCGCACGATGGCGATGTCTTGCTCCAAACCGCGCTCCTCACGGCCTTTTTTCAGGTCGTAATACACTTGGCCGGCGCACAGAATCACGCGTTTGACTTGTTCGTCGCGGCCGCTGACGGTGTCGCCGATGACTGGACGGAAGCTGCCTTCGGTGAAGTCGCTCAAGGGGCTCATGGCGTCTTTGAAGCGCAGCAGGCGTTTGGAGAGGAAAATCACCAGCGGTTTGCGGTAGGGGCGCAAAACCTGACGGCGCAGCACGTGGAACATTTGCGAGGCTTCGGACATCATCACGATCTGCATATTGTGCTCGGAGCACAGTTGCAGCCAGCGTTCGAGGCGGGCGGAGGAGTGTTCTGGGCCTTGGCCGTCGTAGCCGTGCGGCAGAATGACGGTCAAGCCGCACAGCCTGCCCCATTTGGTTTCGCCGGAAGCGATGAATTGGTCGATCGCCACTTGTGCGCCGTTGGCGAAGTCGCCGAACTGGGCCTCCCAGATCACCAACTGGTCGGGGGCCGAGCAGGCAAAACCGTATTCGTAAGCCAGCACCGCTTCTTCATTCAGAATGGAGTCGATCACCATAAAGGACGCTTGGTGGTCGCTCATATTGCGCAGCGGCACATAGGCGCCGTCGTCGCTTTTCTCGCGGTTTTGGTCGTGCAGCACGGCATGGCGGTGTGAGAAGGTGCCGCGGCCGGAGTCTTCGCCGGAAATGCGTACGCCGTGGCCGTTGGTGACCAAGCTGGCGTAGGCCAAGGTTTCGGCCATACCCCAGTCGGCAGGCTGTTCGCCGGCGGCCATGGCGCGGCGCGCCTCCAGCAGTTTTTTCACCGTGTTGTGGGCGGTGAAGCCTTCGGGCAGGGCGGTGAAGGTGGTGGTGAGGCGTTTGATGTCGGCGGCGGGCAGGGCGGTGTCCACCGGTTGGTTCCAATGGGAGCCTTGGTATTGGGTCCAGTCTACCGCGTGTTTGCGTTTGTAGTCGGTGAGCAGGGTTTGCTCGACGTGTTCGCCTTTGTCCAAGGCGGCGCGGTAGTCGGCGATGTAGCCTTCGGCATTAGCGGCGGTGATGACGCCTTCTTGGATCAGGCGATCGGCATACAGGGCGCGGGCGCCGGGATGCTTGGCGATTTGTTTGTACATCATGGGCTGGGTCAGGAAGGGATCGTCGCCTTCGTTGTGGCCCAGTTTGCGGTAGCACACCAAGTCGATCACCACGTCTTTGCCGAACTTCATGCGGTAGTCTAAGGCTACCTGAACCACATAGCAGACGGCTTCGGGGTCGTCGCCGTTAACGTGGAAAATCGGCGCGTCGATCATTTTGGCGATGTCGGTGCAATACAGGGTGGAGCGGGTATCGCGGGTGTCGGACGTGGTGAAGCCGATTTGGTTGTTGATGACGATGTGGACGGTGCCGCCGGTGGAGTAACCGCGGGTTTGCGACAGGTTGAAGGTGGCTTGGTTTACGCCCAGGCCGATGAAGGCGGAGTCGCCGTGGATCAGCACGGGCATCACTTGGCGGCGGCCTTCGGAGCCGCGGCGGCGTTGGCGCGCGCGCACGGAACCTTCCACTACCGGGTTGACGATTTCGAGGTGGGAGGGGTTGAAGGCCAGGGAAATGTGCACCGGGCCGTTGTCGGTGGGAATGTCGGAGCTGAAGCCCATGTGGTATTTCACGTCGCCGCTGGCCAGCTGGGTGGCGATTTTGCCTTCGAATTCGCTGAACAGCACGCGCGGCTCTTTGCCCAAAGTGTTTACCAACACGTTGAGGCGGCCGCGGTGGGCCATGCCGATCACGATTTCTTCTACGCCTTGGGCGGTAGAAGAGTGGATCAGGTGATTGAGGGCGGCAATGGTGCTTTCGCCGCCTTCCAGCGAGAAGCGTTTTTGGCCGACGTATTTGGTGTGCAGATAGCGCTCTAAGGTTTCGGCGGCGGTAATCTGCTTGAGGATGCGGCGTTTGGTGTCGGCATTGAAACGGGGGGTGGAGAGGTCGCGCTCGATGCGGTCCTGCACCCAGTGTTTCTCTTCCGAACGGGTGATGTGCATGTATTCTACGGCCACGGTGCCGCAGTAGGTTTGCTGCAGTTTGCTGATGATTTCGGACAAAGGCAGTTTTTCACTGGCGGAGAAGTTGCTGCCCACGCTGAATTGGACTGCCATGTCGGCATCGTTCAGGCCGTGTGTTTTGGGATCGAGCTCGGGCAGGTATTCGCGGCCTTTGCGCTGCAGGGGGTCGAGCTTGGCGGCGCGTGAGCCGAGCACGCGGTAGGCAGACATCAGACGCAATACGGACACCTGTTTCTGCATCAGGTTGAAATCCACGCCGCCTTTGGCTGCCACGCTTTGTTTTTGTTTGCTCAGGTTGGCGAACGATTCCTGAATCGGGCGGTGGGCGATGTCTTTGGCGGTGTGGCCTGCTTGGGCGGCCAGTTGGTCGAAGTATGTTTTCCAGTGGCTGTCTATCGAATCGGGCGCATTCAGGTAGGCTTCATACAATTCTTCGATGTATGAGGCGTTGGAGCCGAATAAATACGACAGGTCAGCTTTGTCTTTCATCATGGCTGATAAACCTTTATGGTGGTTAGCAAAAAAGGGCGATGCGCTGCGTGGTGTCGGAATTCTGACTGCCTGCAAACATAACCCTCTCTCTGTGATGCTTTATTGTTCTTTCAGGTAGCCTCCGGCGGATGGGGAGGCTACCTGAAACGCCTGACGGCGTGTTTAACGTTTGTCTACCGGAACGTAATCGCGGCGGGTGGCGCCGGTGTAGAGTTGACGCGGACGGCCGATTTTTTGGTTCGGGTCGGCAATCATTTCGTGCCAGTGGGAGATCCAGCCCACGGTGCGCGCCAAGGCGAAGATAACGGTAAACATGGAGACCGGAATGCCCAAGGCGGAGAGGACGATGCCGGAGTAGAAATCTACATTGGGGTACAGCTTGCGCTCTACGAAATAGGGGTCATTGAGGGCGATTTTTTCCAGCTCCATGGCCAGTTTAAATTTCGGGCTGTCTTGCAGGCCGAGTTCGCCCAGCACTTCGTCGCAGGTTTGTTTCATGATGGCGGCGCGCGGGTCCATGTTTTTGTACACGCGGTGGCCGAAGCCCATCAGGCGGTATTTGCGTTCTTTCACGCCTTCCATGAATTCGGCTACGCGGGAAACGTCGCCGATTTCGTCGAGCATTTTCAGTACGGCTTCATTGGCGCCGCCGTGGGCCGGGCCCCACAGGCAGGCGATGCCGGCGGCGATACAGGCGAAGGGGTTGGCGCCGGAAGAGCCGGCCAGACGCACGGTGGAGGTGGAGGCGTTTTGTTCGTGGTCGGCGTGCAGGATGAAGATGCGGTCCAAGGCGCGTACCAGCACCGGGTTCGGCTCGTAATCTTCGCACGGGGTGGCGAACATCATGTGCATGAAGTTGGCGGTGTAGGAAAGATCGTTGCGCGGGAAGTTGAAGGGCAGGCCGTTGGAGTAACGGTAGCACATGGCCGCGATGGTCGGAATCTTGGAGATCAGACGGTATTCGGCGATGCGGCGGTGGTTGGGATCGTTGATGTCCAGGCTGTCTTGGTAGAACGCGGCCAGCGCGCCCACCACGCCGACCATCATGGCCATCGGGTGGGCGTCGCGGCGGAAGCCGCGGAAGAACCAGGTCAGCTGTTCGTGAACCATGGTGTGTTTGGAAACGGTGTGTTCGAATTCGGCTTTTTGCTGGGCGTTGGGCAGTTCGCCGTTGAGCAGCAGATAGCAGGTTTCCAGATAGTCGCTGTGTTCGGCCAGCTGTTCGATGGGGTAGCCGCGGTAGTAAAGCTGGCCTTTGTCACCATCAATAAAGGTAATTTTCGATTCGCAGCTGGCGGTGGACACGAAGCCGGGGTCGAAGGTAAACATGCCGGTGCCTTTGGTAAAGGTGCGGATGTCTACGACGTCGGGTCCCAGCGTACCTTCCAGTACGGGCAGTTCCAGTGTTTCTTTGCCCTCGGCTTGCAAGGTAATGTGATTCGACATCTCTGGTTACTCCTTATTTATGCTTGATGGGTTGGTTTTGGGCTACCTGAAAGGCAGCGTGGAAACGGGAGCCGTGGAAGCCTGTTGACAGGCTCAGCCGCTTCGGCTTTAGGCTTGGCGGATTTTTTCCAGCAGCGGCAGAAAAGCCGGGTTGTCGGGCTGCTCTTTGCCGTTGACCAAGGCGAGAAACACTTGGTCGGGCAGATCTAAAATATCGACAAAAACGGCCAGCTCCGCGTCGCTCAAGTGTGCAAATTCTGTGGCCATGAACCGCCCGAGCACAATATCCAGCTCCAGCAGCCCGCGGCGGGTCAGAAAACGGATACGGCGTTTGGCGGTGTCGTCAAAAGCACTCATACGGCACGTTTTAGCATGATTTCTTTGATCTTGCCAATTGCGCGGGTGGGGTTGAGGTGTTTGGGGCACACGTCCACGCAGTTCATGATGGTGTGGCAGCGGAACAGACGGTAGGGGTCGTTCAAGTTGTCCAAACGCTCGTTGGTGATGGTGTCGCGGCTGTCGGCAATGAAGCGGTAAGCGTTCAACAGGCCGGAGGGACCGACGAATTTATCGGGGTTCCACCAGAATGAGGGGCAGGCCGTCGAGCAGCAGGCGCACAAAATACACTCGTACAAACCGTCCAGCTCTTTGCGCTCTTCCTGGGTTTGCAGGCGTTCGCGCTCGGGTGCGGGGGTGTCGTTCACCACATACGGTTTGATGGAGTGGTATTGTTTGAAGAACTGGGTCATGTCCACGATCAGGTCGCGGATGACCGGCAGGCCGGGCAGGGGGCGCAGCACGATGGGCTGCTTGAGGCTGCGGATGTCGGTCAGGCAGGCCAAGCCGTTTTTACCGTTGATGTTCATGCCGTCGGAGCCGCAGATGCCTTCGCGGCAGGAGCGGCGGAACGACAAACTGTCGTCTTGCGCTTTGAGTTTGACGATGGCGTCCAACAGTTTGACGTCGGTAGGCTCGATTTCCAGTTCATAGTCTTTCATGTACGGCTTGGCATCCACATCGGGATTGTAGCGGTACACTTTGAAACGTACTTTTTCCATGGTGTTGTGTTCCTTTGCGCCTTAATAAACCCGTTTGGCCGGCTCGATGTACTCTACGGTGAGCGGTTTGGTGTGAACCGGTTTATAGGATAGGCTGTTGTTTTCGGGATGGAACAGGGTGTGTTTCATCCAGTTGTCGTCGTCGCGTTCGGGATGGTCGTCGGAAGCATGGGCGCCGCGCGATTCTTTGCGGGCTTCGGCGGAAATCAGGGTGGCTTTGGCCACTTCCATCAGGTTGTCCAGCTCCAGCGCTTCGATGCGGGCGGTGTTCCAAACTTGGCTCTTGTCTTGAATTTCGGTGCGCTTGGCACGCTCGGCCAAAGCCAACACTTTTTCTACGCCCTCTTTCAAGATGGCATCGGTACGGAATACGCCGGCATGCAGCTGTACGGTGCGCTGCAACTCATTGCGCAGGGCATCGACGTTCTCGCCGCCGCTTTGGTTGTTCAGGCGATCCAGGCGTTGACGGGTCAGTTCGCCTGCGTTGGCGGGCAGGTCTTTCCAGTTTTCTTGGCTGCGAACGTATGCCACCATGCTGTCGCCGGCCGATTTGCCGAATACGACCAAGTCGAGCAAAGAGTTGGTGCCCAAGCGGTTGGCGCCGTGTACGGAGGCGCAGGCGCATTCGCCGGCGGCGTACAGGCCATTTACCACCACTTCGGGGTTGTCGCCTTGGGGCACTACCACTTCGCCTAAGTAGTTGGTGGGAATGCCGCCCATCATGTAGTGGGTGGTGGGCACCACCGGAATCGGGTCTTTAATCGGATCGATGCCGGCAAACTGGATGGAAATCTCGCGGATGCCCGGCAGTTTTTCCATGATTTTCTCGGCGCCGATGTGGTCGATTTTCAGCAGAACGTGGTCTTTTTTCGGACCACAGCCGCGGCCTTCGTAAATTTCCATCGCCATGGCGCGCGACACCACGTCGCGCGAGGCCAAGTCTTTTACTGTCGGGGCGTAACGCTCCATAAAGCGCTCGCCGTTGGCGTTGAGCAGAATGCCGCCTTCGCCGCGCACGCCTTCGGTAATCAAGACGCCGGCGCCGGCCACGCCGGTGGGATGGAATTGCCAAAATTCCATGTCTTCCAAGGGAATGCCGGCCCGGGCGCAAATGCCCAAACCGTCACCGGTGTTCATGAAAGCATTGGTAGAGGATGCATAAATACGGCCGGCACCACCGGTGGCGAATAAAACGGCTTTGGCGTGGAAGATGTAAACATCGCCGGTTTCCATTTCCATGGCGGTAACGCCGACGACGTCGCCTTGCTCGTCACGGATCAGGTCGAGTGCGGTCCACTCCACAAAGAATTGGGTGTTGGCGCGCACGTTTTGTTGATAGAGCGTATGCAGCATGGCGTGGCCGGTACGGTCGGCCACCGCGCAAGCGCGTTCCACCGCGCGTTTGCCGTGTTCGGCGGTGTGGCCGCCGAACGGACGTTGGTAGATTTTGCCGCTTTCTACGCGGTCGAAAGGCATGCCCATGTGCTCCAGTTCAATCACGGCTTCCGGTGCGCGGCGGCACATGAATTCGATGGCGTCTTGGTCGCCCAGCCAATCGGAGCCTTTGACGGTGTCGTACATGTGCCAGTCCCAACGGTCTTCCTGCACATTGCCCAAAGAGGCGGAGATGCCGCCTTGGGCCGCAACGGTGTGCGAGCGGGTGGGAAATACTTTAGACAAAACGGCGGTATTCAAACCAGCTTTAGAGGCCTGCAGGGCGGCACGCAGACCTGCCCCGCCGCCGCCTACGATTACGGCGTCAAACTTGCGAACAGGAAAACTCATACCAACCCCCAAATCACTTTAACAGAATAAATCAAGGCCACAACCAGCCACACGATGGTGGCCACATGAAGAAACAGACGCAGACCGAACGGTTTGATGTAGTCCATCCACAAATCGCGGATGCCCACCCAGGCATGCAGGAGCAAGGCAATCAGCGTGGTTTGGGTGAAAATTTTCACCCAAGTTTGGGCAAAGAACGCCTGCCAGGCGAGATGGCCGCTTTCCCCTTTGGGCAGGCAAAGCAGGAACACCACGAAGGCAACGGTATAAATCAGCATGAGCACAGCGGTAATGCGCTGCATGGCCCAGTCGCGCAGGCCGTAATGGGCGCCGGCCAGTTTACGGTTTACCATAACACCACCCCCAAAATCACAGTCAATACCAAGGCGGTGACAAACACCAGTTTGGCGGTCAGGCGGGCGGTTTGCAGCGCCAAACCTTTATGGGCGTCCAGCAGCAGGAAGCGGATGCCGGCCAAGGCGTGGTGCAGATAGGCCCACAGCAAAACGATCAGGCCGAGTTTCACCAGCGGGTGGCCGACGAAGGCACGGTAGGTTTCATAAGCTTCGGCATTGCCCAACGTGCCGGCGAATAGCCACAATAATAGCGGCAGGCTGACAAAAAGCAGCACGCCGCTGATGCGGTGCAAAATAGACACTATCCCGGGTATCGGCAGGCGGATACTGGGCAGATCCAAGAACACAGGTCTGTTTGTCTGCATGACAACATAATCCTTTAAAACATCGAAAAAAACCGGCAAAACCGGCACCCAAAACCAAAATAGGCGGCCCGCAGGCCGGACATCATCCAAGGCCGTACTTTAACTGTTTTATACGGCATTGAACAGTTTTTATCGATCGCGCAAACAAACGATAAGATTTATTTTTTAAATGTTAAGCGATAGAGGATAAAAGAGGTTATCCGTCTGTGCTTTCAGGTAGCCTGCTGCCTTGCAGGCCGATAACAACTAGGTGGAAGCAGGCAAAATCAGTGCCGTATGTTCCAACAGCATAAAACGGCGGCGCCATTCCAAAATACGTTTGCCGCTGTGGCTGATGCGTTCGCAGCGGATGGCAGGCGTATAGGGCGCACTTTTCAATTTGGCGGCGGTTTCCGCATCCAGGCTACCTGAAAAGAGCAGGGTGGGGGCGGGATCCAGCATAAAACCGTATTCGGCCGCCAATAATTGGTAAATGCCCATCCGGCTTTCCAACTGCAAGCGGTTGAGGTCGGGCAAAAGCGGCAGCGGCAGCCAAGCTTCGTCGTAAGCAACGGTTTGGTGGCCGTTGCGCCACAGCGACTGCACATACCAAATGCGTTCGCCCGCGCCCAGCTGCAGATTGTGGCGGACGGCAGGCGGCGTATTGGCCGCGGCAATGCTGAGGATTTCCTGTTTCGGCCACAGATTGCGGCGGCGGGTATGCTCGTCGTGCAGCGGGAAGGCGCCCCATTCGGGGTTGAGGCCGGTCACAAAAGTGCCCACGCCCTGTTGGCGTTGCAATTCGCCGCGTGCAGTCATATTGGATAGGGCTTTGCGCACCGTGCCTTGGCTGACGCCGATTTCTGCGGCCAAATCCCACTCGCTGGGGAGGGTGGTGCCGGTTTCCCAGCGGCCCGAGCGGATGTGTCCGCTGATGTAAAGCTCCGCCTGTTTGTAAAGCGGCAAGGTGTCTGCTGGGGATTTCGGCATGCGCGGCATTGTACAAGCTTCGTTTGTAAAGTAAAACCCAGTCTTATATAAGACTGGCGGAAAAATATGGTTTTTAATTTTTTGATACTTATCAATCTGTTCGGATTACTTTGTAGGAAAGGTTCTGCGGCAGTTTGCACAAAAATCACGGTTTCCGGGGCAATATGGGGCAATATTTGGTATGATGCCCCGTCCTCGGCATTGTTCTGATGCCCGACAGTTCTCTGCCCGGCAGCCGGATGCGGCAAGCTGTATGTCGGCCGGCCGTGTTCCCGTTTTCGGGCGGCGCTCACTCTATTTATTTTCTTCAGGAGAAAAACATGAAAGCACCTGTTCGCGTAGCCGTTACCGGCGCGGCCGGCCAAATCGGCTATGCCCTGTTGTTCCGTATCGCCAGCGGCGAAATGCTGGGCAAAGACCAGCCGGTGATTTTGCAACTGCTCGACTTGCCGCAAGCGCAAAACGCGGTAAAAGGCGTGATGATGGAATTGCAGGACTGCGCCTTCCCGTTGTTGGCCGGCATGGTGGCCACCGATGATCCCGAAGTGGCTTTCAAAGATGCGCAAGTGGCGATTTTGGTGGGTGCCCGTCCGCGCGGACCGGGCATGGAGCGTGCCGATTTGCTGCAGGCCAATGCGCAAATCTTTACCGTACAAGGTGCTGCCCTGAACAAAGTGGCCGACCGCAATGTGAAAGTATTGGTGGTGGGCAATCCGGCCAATACCAATGCCTACATCGCCATGAAGTCTGCGCCCGATCTGCCGGCGAAAAACTTCACCGCCATGCTGCGTCTCGACCACAACCGTGCCGCCAGCCAGATTGCCGAGAAAACCGGCAAAGCCGTGGGCGACATTGAAAAACTGTGCGTGTGGGGCAACCACTCGCCCACCATGTATGCCGACTACCGCTTCGCCACCATCCAGGGCGAGAGCGTGAAAGACATGATTAACGACCAAGAATGGAACGCCAATGTGTTCCTGCCCACCGTGGGCAAACGCGGCGCCGCCATTATTGAAGCGCGCGGCCTGTCTTCCGCCGCTTCTGCCGCCAACGCCGCCATCGACCACATCCGCGACTGGTGGTTGGGCAGTAACGGTAAATGGGTGACCATGGGCGTGCCCTCCGACGGCTCTTACGGCATTCCCGAAGGCGTGATGTTCGGTTTTCCGGTTACTTGCGAAAACGGCGAATACCAAATCGTTCAAGGTTTGGACATCGACGGCTTCAGCCAAGAGCGCATCAATCTGACGCTGAAAGAGCTGGAAGAAGAGCGCGACGGCGTGAAAGATTTGCTGTAATCGCGGCATTAAACTGAATGAAGGCTACCTGAAAACGGGCTGTGCAGAAACCGGCGCAGCTTGTTTTCAGGTAGCCTTTTGTTTTGTTTCGGTATGCTGAACGGCTTGTATGGAAAATGC
>NZ_JH164926.1:490023-542959 GCF_000226875.1 Neisseria shayeganii 871 | reverse complement strand
GCAAAGGTCTCAGCCTGAAGCTTTTGCCTAATCGGCATGGCGGCTTAAGTTGACTTCGTTTAAAGGCACTTTGCGGGTGCGGTAACGCAGCTTGTGGTAGAGATAGAAGCCGAAGAATACGGGCAGGCCCATATAGGTGATCAGCAGGCGGCCGGCATCGAATTCGCCGCGCAGCAGCCATTGGGTGTCTTGGCCGAGGATGACCAGCACGCACAGTGCCAAGGCCAGCAGCGGGCCGAAGGGAAACCATTTGGCGCGGTATGCCAACTCTTCCAGTTTGCCGCCTTGGGCCAAATAGGCGCGACGGAAGCGGTAGTGGCTGAGGGCAATGCCCAGCCAGGCGATAAAGCCGGTGAGGCCGGAGGCGGCCACAATGTATTCGTAAGCGCCATCGCTGACCATCTGCACCAGAAAAATCAGCAGGGCCACGGCGCCGGTGGCGAATAGGGCGCTCATCGGTACGCCGTATCCGTTGACCCGGCCGAAGGCGGAATAGGCCATGCCACTGTTGCCCATGGCATACAGCATGCGGGTGGAGGCGTACATGCCCGAATTGCCGGCCGATAAAATCGACGACAAAATTACCGCATTCATCACCGCGGCGGCAAAAGCCAGGCCGGCCCGTTCGAAAACCAAGGTGAAGGGCGATTTGGCGATTTCGTCCACATCGGCGCCCAAAAGATCGGGGCTGGTATAGGGAATCAGCAGGCCGATCACCAAAATGGCCAGTACATAGAAAATCAGGATGCGCCAGAAAACCTGTTTGACGGCTTTGGGAATGCTGTGCTGCGGGTTTTCCGATTCGCCGGCGGTGATGCCGATCAGCTCGGTGCCTTGGAAGGAGAAGCCGGCAATCAGAAACACGCCCAGTGCGGTAAAGAAGCCGCCGGAAAAACCCTCGCCCAAAAACGGCGCATCGCCGGCGGTAAAGTTGCTCAGGCCCACATATTGGCCGCCCAAAATGCCGAGAATGGTGAGCACGCCCACGGCCAGAAACACCACCACGGTGATCACTTTGATTAAGGCAAACCAGTATTCGGATTCGCCGTAAGCTTTTACAGATAGGGTGTTGAGCAGGAAAATCAGACCGAAAAACAGCAGGCTCCAGCCCCAGGGCGGCAGAAAGCGCATCGGTTCCCAATAGGTGATCACCAGCGCGGCAATCGAAATATCGGCCGCCACCGTGATTACCCAGTTGAACCAGTAATTCCAGCCCAAAGCAAAGCCGAGTGAGGGATCGACAAAGCGGGCGGCATAGGTGGCAAACGAGCCGGAGGTGGGCAGATAGGTGGCCATTTCGCCCAATGAAGTCATCAGGAAATACACCATCAGGCCGATGGCGGCGTAGGCCAGCAGCGCGCCGCCGGGGCCGGCTTCGTGAATGGCGCTGCCGCTGGCCATAAACAGGCCGGTGCCGATGCTGCCGCCGATGGCAATCATCGACAGATGGCGGGTCTTCAGTTGGCGGCGGACGCCGGAGTCGGGCACGGAATCATTCATTGGAGACCTCGCTTGCGAAAAAAGGGGCGAATGATGGCGGATTATAATAGAACAATCAACCTAATGATACGGGATTGAATGCTGCACCCAGATGGATGTGGGGAAGCAGTTGAGGCTACCTGAACAGCTTTTCAGGTAGCCTGAGACCTTTGCAAAACCCCCAGATGTGGATGCAGTTCAAGGCGTAGCAGCGCAGTGAGTGCAGACATATCATGGAGATAGGCAAGCGAGCGAGCAGTACCCATAGGGCATAAACGCACAACGCAGAAATGCGCCGCAGATGGGGGTTTTGCAAAGGTCTCAGCCTGATATGTTTTTTGTGGCGTGCAATAGGGGGAACGCAACTGTTTCGACCCGATTGGGGTTGGCGCTTGCTTATTATACTCAAGATGAGCATAATTGCGCAAAGCCCAATCCGACGAGGAATGTTTGATGCAAACCACCCAATACCGCGCTTTCGACTATGATGCGCCGTTGTCGAACCAGCCCACTTCCGCCTGCCAAATCCGCCAGGCATGGGCGCGTGTGCCCGAGCCTTTGTCCCATGAAGCCACAGGCCGTCTGAAAGACGAAATCCGCGATTTATTGGAACGGCACAATGCCGTGTTGGTGGCGCATTATTATGTCGATCCGCTGATTCAGGATTTGGCTTTGGAAACAGGCGGCTGCGTGGGCGATTCGTTGGAAATGGCGCGTTTCGGTGCGGAATATCCCGCGCAAACGCTGGTGGTGGCCGGCGTACGCTTTATGGGCGAGAGCGCCAAAATCCTCAGCCCCGAAAAAACTGTGTTGATGCCGGATTTGGAAGCGGAATGTTCTTTGGATTTGGGCTGCCCGGCCGATGAATTTGCCGCATTTTGCGATCAGCATCCCGACCGCACGGTGGTGGTGTATGCCAATACTTCCGCCGCCGTTAAAGCACGCGCCGATTGGGTGGTTACTTCTTCGATTGCCTTGGAAATCGCCACGCATCTGCATCAGCAAGGCAAAAAGCTGATTTGGGGCCCCGACCGCCATTTGGGCGAATACATCCGCAAAGAAACCGGCGCGGACATGCTGCTGTGGCAAGGTTCGTGCATTGTGCACAACGAATTTAAAGCATCCGAACTGGCCGTCCTCAAAGCCAAGCATCCCGAAGCCGTGGTGTTGGTGCACCCCGAATCTCCGGCGGGCGTAACCGAATTGGGCGATGTGGTCGGTTCGACCAGCAAGCTGTTGAAAGCGGCCATCGAGCGGCCGGAACACACCTTTATCGTGGCCACCGATTTGGGCATTCTGCACGAAATGCGCAAGCATGCACCGCACAAAACCTTTATCGCCGCGCCCACCGCAGGCAACAGCGCCACCTGTAAAAGCTGCGCGTTTTGCCCGTGGATGGCGATGAACTCGCTGCAAGGTATCCGCAACGCGCTGAAAAACAAAACAGGCGAAATCCTGCTGGACGAGCAGCTAGGCAAAGCCGCCAAACTGCCGCTCGACCGCATGCTGAACTTTGCCGCCGCCTTAAAACAACCCAAACAAGACGCTTTCAACGGAATCGGGCCGGCATAATGAACACCGAATGGGATCTTATCATCGCCGGCAACGGCTTGGCCGCCTTAACGCTGGCACTCTCGCTACCTGAAAGCTATCGCATCGCCGTTTTGTGCAAAAACCGCCTGCAACACAGCGCCAGCAGCCATGCACAGGGCGGTATTGCCGCGGTTTTGTATGATCCTGACACGCTGGAAAAGCATGTGGCCGACACCTTAACCGCCGGAGCGGGATTGTGCGATGAAACGGCGGTGCGCGACATTTTGGCGCAAGGCGGGCAAGCGATTGAATGGCTGCTGCAATTTGGCGTGCCGTTCGACCGAAATTCAGACGGCCTGCTGCATTTAACCCGCGAAGGCGGCCACAGCATGCGCCGCATCGCCCATATTGCCGACCACACCGGCAAAGCGGTGATGGAAAACCTGCATCACGCCTTGCGCAACCGAGCCAATATCCATGTGTTTGAACGCCATATGGCGCTGGAGGTGTTGAAAAATCCCGAAGGCTCGGCTTGCGGCTTGCGCGTGTTATCTCAAGAAAACGGCCATACAGCCGAATGGCATGCGCGCTATACCGTGCTGGCCGGCGGCGGCTTGGGGCAGATTTATCCGCACACCACCACCCCGCCGGAATGCACGGGCGACAGCATCGCGATGGCTTTGCGGGCGGGCTGCACCATCGAAAACGCCGAGTTTATCCAATTCCACCCCACCGGCTTGGCCTTACCGCATAAAACAGACGGGCGGACTTTTCTGATTTCCGAAGCCGTCCGCGGCGAAGGCGGCGTGTTGCGCAACCAACAAGGCGAACGTTTTATGCTGGGTCAACATCCTTTGGCAGAACTGGCACCGCGCGACATCGTCGCCCGCGCCATTGCCCGAGAAATCGCCAAGCAAAACGAACCGTTTGTGCGGCTCGACATCAGCCACCGCCCAGCAGAATTTGTCCGCAGCCATTTCCCCAGCATTTACGCCCACTGCTTGGCCAACGGCATCGACATCACCCGCGAAGCCATGCCCGTTTGCCCCGTGCAACATTACACCTGCGGCGGCGTGACCACCGACACTTGCGGCAGAACCCAAATCGCCAACCTGTTCTGCTTGGGCGAAGCCGCCTGCACCGGCCTGCACGGAGCCAACCGCTTGGCCAGCAATTCGCTGCTGGAATGCGTAGTCATGGCGCGTAAGGCGGCGGAACGGATAGAGAAGGGGGGGAAACAGATTTTGTTGAAACGCACCGAGCCAAGCGTTCATACACCGGCGAATCCGCCCTCAAACCTGCCCGTGTTCAACCGCGAAAATTTGCACCGCCTGACTGCATCCTGCTTGGGCATTTTGCGCAATCATAACGGCTTGGCTGAAGCACAGGCCGTCTTAAACGCTTGGCTGAACACCTTACCCGAACCGCAAACCGCATGGGAATACGAAGACCGCAATCTGCTGCTGTGCGCCAAAGCCGCGGCCGATGCCGCCGTATCACGAAACCGTAATGTCGGCGCCCATTTCAACACCGACTGCACCGCCGCCGAAGCGGCTCTTTAGGTTAGGCTACCTGAAAGGCTTTCAGGTAGCCTCAGGCCGCAGCCGTTTATGCAGCCAGGTGCGCTAGAATACGTTTTTCAGCCGATAAACGGATACAGAGAAGATGGATCCTTTCCCCGATGAGAGCGGCAGCGCCGAAGGCTTGGTTGAGCTGGTGGCGGTGTTGGTAGCCGTTACCGACGGCCGCCCGCGCGTGCTGACGGTGGAGCAGGGCAGCCTGCTGCTCAACGGCCCGCTGCTGCCGGTACACCGTTCGCTGCAGGCCGGGGTGCGGGTGTGGGTGGCGAAGAAAACCGGCCAGCCGATGGGCTATGTGGAGCAGCTCTACACCTTTATCGACGCCGGCCGCAAAAACGGGCAGGGCCTGCCGGTGCTTTATGTGAGCTATTTGGGGCTGGTGCGCGAGGCGGACGAAAACATTCTCAACGATGCCGCCAAGTGGTGCGACTGGTACGGCTATTTCCCGTGGGAAAACACCTGCCATCCGAATCACGGGCAAACCGTGGCGCATATCGTGCAGCACCTGCGCCGCTGGGCCAACACGGCCGACACCGAGGCCAGACGGCGCGAGCGCCTGAACCGCACGCATTTGTGCTGGGGGCTGGTGCCTTACGGCTGGTCGGAAGAATATGTGCTGCTGCGTTACGAACTGCTCTATGAAGCCGGCCTGATTCGCGAATCGCCCGAGCCGGCGGCGGGGTTTGATCCGGCCCTCACCGGGCGGCCGATGGCGCACGACCACCGGCGCGTGTTGGCGACCGCCATATCGCGCTTGCGGGCCAAAATCAAATACCGTCCGATTATTTACGAGCTGCTGCCGCCGCAATTTACCCTGCTGCAGCTGCAGCAAAGCATTGAAGCCCTCATCGGGCGGCAGCTGCACAAGCAGAATTTCCGCCGCCAAATCAAGCATCAGGATTTGCTCGAGCCGCTGCCCGGCAATACGGCCGGCGGCATCGGCCGCCCGGCTCAGCTTTATCAGTTTAAAGACAATGTGTTGCTGGAAAGCCTGATTTCCGACATCAAACTGCCTTTGCGCAAATAACCGAACTTTATGGAGAGCCCTATGCCTTCTTTTACCACACCGCCTTTGCTGTTTCCCTTGCCCGATGTGGTGTTGAAGCCGTTTGTGCAGCAGGCTTTGCTGGAGGATTTGGGGCGCCGCGGCGACATCACTTCGGCGGCGGTGATTCCTGCCAGCACGCAGGCCGAATTGGCGGTGGTGAGCCGGGAAAACGGCGTGTTGGCGGGCATGGATTTGGCCCGCTTGGCGTTTGCGCAAACCGATGCTTCAATAAAATTTGAGGCGCTGGCGGCGGACGGTACGCCGGTGCGGGCAGGGCAGGTGTTAGCGAAAGTGGGCGGTTCGGCGCACGCCTTGCTGACGGCAGAGCGCACCGCGCTCAATTATCTGACCCATCTGAGCGGCATCGCCAGCATGACGGCCGCCGCGGTGGCCAAAATCCAAGATTATCCGACCCGCATCACCTGCAGCCGTAAAACCGTTCCCGGCTTGCGCACTTTGCAGAAATACGCCGTGCGTGCCGGCGGCGGCTGCAACCACCGCTTGGGTTTGGACGATGCGATGCTGATTAAAGACAACCATTTGGTGTATTCAGGTAGCCTGCAGGAAACGGTGCGGCGAGCCAAAAACCTGGCCGGCCATCTGATTCCCGTCGAGGTGGAAGTGGATACGCTGGCGCAGCTGGAGCAGGCCTTGGCGGGCGGAGCCGATTTGGTGTTGCTGGACAATATGGACACGGAAACGCTGAAACAGGCCGTGGCCATGTGCCGCGGCCAAGCCCGCTGCGAAGCCTCGGGCGGCATCACCTTCAACCGCCTGCGCGAAGTGGCGGCTGCCGGCGTGGATTTTATCGCGCTGGGCTACCTGACCCACAGCAGCCGGGCGTTGGACATCGGTTTGGATTTTTTGTCGTCAAACTAACGGACAGGCAAAAGGCGGGCAACGGCACCCGCCTTTTTCTTTGGCCGGAAACAGTGGGCAAAGGTTTACACGATGCGCGCCTTCAGCAGGTCGTGCATATTCAGCGCGCCGATGAGTTTGCCTTCGGCATCGGTCACCAGCAGCCCGTTGACGCGGTTTTGCTGCATGGTTTTCACCGCTTCGGTGGCCAGCTTGTCGGCGGTGATGGTTTTGGGACGGGTGCCCATCACATCGGCCGCGCTCAGGCCGTGCAGTTCGCGGCCGAGTTGGAATTGGCGGCGCAGGTCGCCGTCGGTGAAAATGCCTTTCAGGTAGCCTGCTTGGTCGGCCACCGCCACCATGCCCAAGCCTTTTTCGCTCATGCGCACGATGAGGTCGGCAAACGGGGTATCGGGCTGCACCACGGGCAGTTCTTCGCCGCGGTGCATCACGTCCGACACATGCAGCAGCAGGCGTTTGCCCAAGCTGCCGGCGGGGTGGCTGAGGGCGAAGTCGTCGGGGGTGAAGGCGCGGGCGCGCAGCAGAGCCACCGCCAGCGCATCGCCCAAAGCGAGCACCGCAGTGGTGCTGCTGGTGGGGGCGAGGCCGTGCGGGCAGGCTTCCTGCGGCACGGCCACGGTTAAGTGGATGTCGGCATGCCGCGCCAGCGTGGACTCTGGGCGGGCGGTAAGGGCAATCAGGGTGGCGTTTTTGCGTTTCAACGCCGGCATGATGGCGAGCAGTTCGTCGCTTTCGCCGGAGTTGGAAATCGCCAGCACCACGTCGCCGTCCACAATCATGCCCAAGTCGCCGTGCGCGGCTTCAGCCGGGTGGACGAAAAAGGCGGGTGTGCCGGTGGAAGCCAGGGTGGCGGCGATTTTGCGGCCGATGTGGCCGCTTTTGCCCATGCCGCTCACCACCACGCGCCCGGGGCAGTCTAAAATGGCGCGGCAGGCGAGGGGAAAGTTGTGGTCGAGGTCATCGGCAAGGGCGCGGAGGGCGTCGGCTTCAATGGCGAGCACTTCGCGCGCCCAGGCGAGAAAAGATTGCGGATCGGTGGTCATGACGGGCTTTCGGCATCCGGCTTGCGGCGGCAGCCGGAATCGGGTAAGTTCTTTGCGCTTTGAAAACGCTTTACGGAGGTCGGGATTTTATGGGCATTTTGCAGGAAGTCAAACAACACGGCCAACAAATCTGGTTGGACAATCTTTCGCGTTCGCTGATCCGCAGCGGCGGCTTGGCCGATTTGCTGCGCCAAGGTGTGGGCGGCGTGACCTCCAATCCGGCTATTTTCGAGAAAGCGTTTGCCTCTGATGCCTGCTATGCGGAAGCGGTGGCGCAGCTCAAACAGCGCGACTTGAGCCCGAAAGCGCGTTACGAAACGCTGGCTGTGGCCGACGTGCAGGCCGCCTGCGATGTGTGTCTGGCCGAATACGAGGCTTCCGGCGGCAGCGGCGGCTTGGTCAGCTTGGAGGTGGCGCCGGAGCTGGCCCACGATGCGGGAGGTACGGTGGCGGAGGCGAAAAGGCTGTGGGCTTGGATCAAGCGCCCGAATGCCATGATCAAGGTGCCGGCCACCGATGCCGGCCTGACCGCCTTAACCTTTTTGGTGGCCGAAGGCATCAATGTGAACCTGACCCTGCTGTTTTCGCGCCGCCGGGTGCGTGCGGCCTACGCGGCTTATGCGGAGGGTTTGCAGGCGCGGCTGCGTGCGGGCGGCAGCTTGGCCGGGATTCAGGTGGTGGCCAGTTTCTTTATTTCGCGCATCGATGCGGCGCTGGATGCCACCCTGCCGGCACATTTGCAGGGGAAAACCGCGATTGCGCTGGCCAAAGCGGCCTACCGCGACTGGCAGCAGGTTTTTTCCGCACCCGACTGGTTGGCTCTGCAGCAGCAGGGCGCTCAGGTGCCCCGCCTGCTGTGGGCCAGTACCGGCGTGAAAAATCCGGCTTATCCGGACACGCTGTATGTAGACAGCTTAATCGGCATGCAGACAGTAAATACCGTGCCGGAGGCCACCCTCAAGGCTTTCTTGGCGCACGGACGGGCAGAGGCGGGTTTGGTGCAGTCTGTGGCCGAGGCCGAGGCGGTGTTGGCCGAAGTGGCCGCTTTGGGGGTGGACGTGGAAGTGTTGGCCGCCCGTTTGCAGGACGACGGCCTGCAACAGTTTGCGGCCGCTTTCGAACGGCTGTTGGCTCCGCTGGTTTAGGCGGGTGTTTGCACAGGCTGCCCGAAAGCCTTTCAGGCAGCCTGTGGGGCGCAACCATCAAGGCCGTAGGCGGCAAGCGACGGCCAAACTTGTTCAGGCTGCTTGAAAAACCTTCAGGTAGCCTGATTTTACGGGCTTGATCTCCATAATGGGCAAGCATTGGGGCTGTCCTATTATTTTTATCCGCACACAACACAGAAAGACCGCATGCCATTGAAAAAATCGTTTCAGCGCTTCGGCCGCAGCCGTTCTTGGGCTTTTGCCCGTTTTCTTTACGACCGCTTCAACGAAGTCAATGTACCGCAGGTGTCCTCCAGCCTCACCTTTACCACCTTGCTGGCCTTGGTGCCGCTGATTACGGTGATGCTGGTGGTGGTGTCGGCGTTTCCCATGTTTGCCGACGTTTCCGCGCAGTTTAACCAGCTGATCACGCAAACGCTGATGCCGGCCGGAGCCGATGCGGTAAGCGAATACCTGTTTCAGTTCCGCGACCAAGCCAGCAAGCTGACCGCCATCGGTATCATCATGATGATGGTGACCTCGCTGATGCTGATCCAAACCATCGAACGCACCTTCAATCAGATTTGGCGGGTCAACAGCACGCGCAATGTGCTCACCCGTTTTTTGGTGTATTGGGCTTTGCTCAGTCTCGGCCCCTTGGTGTTGGGCATCGGCATGTCGGCCTGGGGCGTGGTGTGGGCGCGTACCAGCTTTTATCTCAATTATCCGCTGTTGGCCAATACCGTGCAGTTGCTGGTGTCGCTGGTGGGTTCGGCCGCCGCTTTGTGGCTGCTGTATAAACTGGTGCCGGCGCGTTTTGTTCCCGCCCGCCATGCCCTGATCGGCGCCGTATTCGCAGCCGTGGGTTTGGAATTGCTGCGCAGCGGTTTCGCCTTTTATGTGGGCAACTTCAACAGCTACCAGCTGGTGTACGGCACCTTCGCCGCGATTCCGATTTTCCTGCTGTGGTTGAACCTGATGTGGATGGTGATCCTCACCGGTGCGGTGTTGACGGCTTCGTTGTCTTATTGGGAAGGCGATGCCTTCCGCCGCGAGTTCGGCAACGGCGGCCGTTTCGACGATGTGTTGAAAGTATTGCTGCTGCTCAGTCAGGCGCAAGACAAAGGCCAGAGCATCAAAATCCAGGAGTTCCGCAGCCACATCAATATGGGTTACGACGAATTAGGCGATTTGTTGGAAAAACTGGCGCTCAAAGGCTATATCACCCAAAGCCGGCACGGCAACTGGCTCTTGAAAACCGCGCCGGAGCACATCCGCGTGGGCGAATTGTTCAGCCTGTTTGTTTACCGCAGCAGCGACAACGAAAAGGACGATGTCGGCCGCGCCGTGCAGCAGGTGATGGAGCCGGCCTTGGCCGCCACCGACATGACGCTGGCGGAATTTATCTGCCGCGCAGAGTCAGCTCCCGATGTTGACCTGCCTGTTTTTGTGGCCGAAGGCGACAAAAAATAAGCCGCTTGTTTCGCATTTACATATTTTTTCAGGTAGCCTGGTTCCGCGGTGCAGGCTACCTGAAGTCTTTGTTAACACGAATTTCATGCGCATTTACCTGCCTGTTTGATACGTAAAATGCCGCAAAATCAGCAAGGTTGGCTCTGGTTTTTGGCTTAAAATGGCACCATTATTGCTACTGGTGCCGGATTCCCGCTGTAAGCAACAACAAGATAGGTCCGGCCAGCAGTTTGCCCGTCCGTTTTGATGATGTTTGAGCGGGACGAGTCCCGGCCACAGGAATACGCATGACCGATTCACCATCTATCTGGCGCCGCCGTAGAGTCCGTTTGGCTCTGTTGGCAGCCGTTCTGCCTTTTAGCGGCATCGTTGCCGCTTATGCCCTCACCGAACCGCCCGCTGCGGTACCGGCTCATGAAAGCAAGCGGGTATTGGAAACCCTGCCTTCCGTTTATGTCCGCGGCACCCCGCCCGCCGCCAGCTACTGGCGCGACGAGGTGGTGCAAGCGGGCGACAACCTCAGCCTGGTATTGGGCCGCTTCGGCATTGACGAGCGCCATATCCAAAACATTCTGCGCGAGAGCCCCATCGACACCAAACTGCTGCAGTTGCGCCCCGATCAGGTGATCAGCATGCAGATTGACACGCGCGGCAATCCCACCCACGTTCAGTTTTTTAATGATGACGACAACGGCGAGCGCAATTTGATTGCGCTGGAGCTGGCCGACGGCCATTGGCGCGCCCAAGTGGGCGAGGTGCAAACCGAAACCATGCCCAGCCTGAAAGCGGTGGTCATCAAATCTTCGCTCACCGGCTCGTTGGCGCAGGCCGGCATTCCGGTGGAAGTGCGTGAATCGCTGAAAGAGATTTTCAGCGACAGTTTGGATCTGAGCAAATTGGAGCGCGGCGATACCGTGCGCGTGCTGTATGACAGCATGTATTTCCGCGGCCAGGAGCTGGCCACCGGCGATATTTTGAGCGCGGAAATCACCCATAAAGGCGAGTTGTACCGCGCCTATTATTTCGGTGAAGACGGTGGCGGCCAGTATTACGATGCCAAGGGCCAGCCTTTGAAAAAAGGTTTTGAAACCCAGCCGGTGGCGGGCAGCCGCATCAGTTCGCCTTACGGCTTGCGCATCCATCCCGTTTTGGGTGGCTTGCGTATGCACACCGGTATCGACTATGCCGCCCCCACCGGTACGCCGATTCGTGCGCCTTCCGCAGGCGTGGTGGAGTTCCGCGGGTGGAAAGGCGGTTACGGCAACACCGTGGTTTTGCGCCACAACAGCAGCATGGAAACCCTGTATGCCCACATGAGCGCGTTTTCCACCACTGCTGCGCCGGGAATGCGCGTAGCGGCGGGAGAAATCATCGGCTACGTGGGCAGTACCGGCCGTTCCACCGGTCCGCACCTGCATTACGAGGTGCGCCTCAACGGCCAGCCGGTGAACCCGGTGGCGGTTGCCTTGCCGGCGAAAAAGCTGAATGCGCAAGAGCTGGCCAAATTCCGCCAAACCCAGGCGCATTTGGAAGCCACTTTGTCGCCGCTGCGCCATGTCGGGCAGACCATCGCCCAAGTGGATTGAGACCTGGTTGGGCAAGCGGTGACGCCGCCCAACTATAGATGTGACAACAACATGTCCGTCGGGCTACCTGAAACCGTTTCAGGTAGCCCGAAGGAAACACCGACCACACACAACCCGGCCGCAACAAGCCATCCGCGCCAAGTTCACCGGCCACTACCGAAGTCGATACCGTGAAACGCATTTTTCTTTTTATGGCCACCAATCTGGCCGTTCTGTTCGTTCTCAGCCTGATCTTGGGCTTATTGGGCATTAATCCGCAAGAAATGTACGGCATGCTGTTGATGTCGGCCGTGATCGGTTTTTCCGGTTCGCTGATTTCCCTGTTTACCTCAAAAAGCAGTGCCAAGCGTGCGGTAGGCGCTTATGTGATTACCCAGCCGCGCAGCGAAACCGAGACTTGGCTGCTGGCGGTGGTGGAGGCGCAGGCCAAACAATGGAATCTGCAAATGCCCGAAGTGGCCGTGTATGCTTCGCCCGAGCCGAACGCCTTTGCCACCGGCGCCAGCCGCAACAAATCTTTGGTGGCGGTGAGCACCGGCCTGCTGGAGCGCATGAGCCGCGACGAAGTGGAAGCCGTGTTGGCGCATGAAATGGCGCACGTCGGCAACGGCGACATGGTCACGCTCACCCTGATTCAAGGCGTGGTGAATACTTTTGTGATTTTCCTGTCCCGCTTGGTTGCCAATGTGGTGGCTGCCGGCCGCACTCGGGATGGACGCGGGCACCAGCAGGGCAATTATGGCGTTTATATTTTGGTGAATTCGGTGTTGCAATTGGTGTTCGGTTTTCTGGCCAGCCTGATTGTGATGTGGTTCAGCCGTCAGCGCGAATACCGTGCCGATGCGGGCGCCGCCAAGCTGGTGGGCGCGCCGAAAATGATTGCCGCGCTGCAACGCCTGAAAGGCAGCGAAAGCCGTTTGCCGCAAGAGATGACCGCGATGGGCATCGCCGGCGACAAATTCAAATCGCTGCTCAGCACCCATCCTTCGCTGGATGATCGGATTGCCCGTTTGCAGCAAGGCGGGATGTAAACGGAACCCCGGAGCAGGGCAAATCGTCTCGGCTTACAACCATTGGATTGTGTGATGGAGCGGCTGAATAAGCATCAGGCTACCTGAAAAAGTTTCAGGTAGCCTGATGCTTTTGGACAGTTTTTAGCCTGAGAGCTTTGCAACCCCCCATCTGCGGCGCATTTCTGAGTTGTGCACGCCCATCTAGATGATATGTTTGCACTTACTGCGCTGCTACGCCTTGAACTGCATCCACATCTGGGGGTTTTGCAAAGGTCTCAGTCTGTTTGCATTGCTTTCACCGCCCGCCGCACACCCGGCACTCGGGATTTTGCTGCAAGCGGAAATGCTGCCATGCTCCGCTCAAAGCTTGGTAGCAACGCAGCACGCCGCTTTCGACCGGCAGGCCCATCAGTATTTTTAAGGCTTCTGCCGCCTGCGTGGTGCCGATAATGCCGACCAAGGGCGAGAACACGCCGAAGGTAGCGCAGGCGCCGTCGTCCGCCTGCTCGCCGTCAAACAGGCAGGCATAGCAGGGCTGGCCGTCCCGGTCGGGCCGATACACCGCCACCTGCCCTTCAAAACGCACCGCCGCGCCGGACACCAGCGGCGTGCGGGTGGCCCAAGCGGCGGCATTCAAGGCGTGGCGGGCGGCGAAATTGTCGCTGCAGTCCAAGGCCACATCGCATTGCGGCAGCAGACGGCGCAGGCCGTCTTCGTCCAGGCGGCCGTAGGCTTCCACCCGGCAGTCGGCATTCAGCCGTTTCAGGTAGCCTGCCATGGTGGCGGCTTTGGCTTGGCCGATGTCGGCTTCGGTGTAGGTAATCTGGCGCTGCAGATTGGTGTCGTCCACCGTATCGTGGTCAGCAATCAGCAGACGGCCCACGCCGGCGGCGGCCAAATACGGCAGCGCGGCCGCACCCAAGCCGCCGCAACCGAGCACCAGCACCGTGGCGTCCAAAAGTTTCTGCTGGCCTTCAATGCCGATTGGGTCCAACAAAATGTGGCGGCTGTAACGCAGCAGCTGGCGGTCGTCCATATCATTCCACACGCAAAAACAAAGGGCGGATTATAAGCCGATTCCCACTTTGCCGCCGCCCCCGCAAACCGTAGTTTCAGGTAGCCTTGTCGCACCGGGAAACTGGAGTAGATCATCGGCTTTTTGCCTTTGCAAGCACCGCGCCCTTTGCTATGCTGCCCAGTCTCAAACCCACAAACAATCACACACCGCAAAGGAGAAAGCATGAACTACCGCGCCCCCGTTAACGAGCTGCTGTTTGCCCTGCGCACCCACGGCCAGCTGGTCGATGTGCTGACCCATGGCAACAGCGGCCTCGATGAAGACACCGCCGCCGCCGTGCTGGAAGAAGCCGCCAAATTTGCCGAAGAGGTGCTGGCGCCCACCAACCGCACCGGCGATTTGAACGGCGCTGTTTTGAAAGACGGCCAAGTAACCGTGCATCCCGATCTGGCCGCCGCCTTCCAAGCCTACCGCGAAGCCGGTTGGGCCGGCGTGCGCGCCCCGGCCGAATACGGCGGACAAGGACTGCCCGCCGCCGTGGCCGCCGCCTGCGAAGAAATGTGGTGTTCGGCCAATCTGGCCTTCTCCCTGCTGCCCATGCTCACCTTAGGCGCAGTCGAAGCCATCGCCACCCACGCCTCCGAAGAGCAAAAACAGCGCTTCCTGCCGCCGATGTGCGAGTGCCGCTGGAGCGGCACCATGAATCTGACCGAGCCCCAAGCCGGCACCGATCTGGCCCAAGTGGCCGCCAAAGCCGTGCCCAACGGCAACGGTGCCTACCGCATCAGCGGCCAAAAAATCTTCATCACCTGGGGCGACCACGAGCTGACTGAAAACATCGTCCATCTGGTGCTCGCCCGCCTGCCCGACGCCCCCGCCGGCGTGAAAGGCATTTCCCTCTTTATCGTGCCCAAATATTTGGTGAACGGAGACGGCAGCCTCGGCGCGCGCAACAACGCCCACGCCGTGATGCTCGAACACAAACTCGGCATCCACGCCAGCCCCACCTGCGTGATGCAGTTTGAAGACGCCGAAGGCTACCTCGTGGGCGAAGCCGGCCAAGGCTTGGCCTATATGTTCACCATGATGAACCACGCCCGCCTTGGCGTGGGCATCGAAGGCCACGCCGTGGCCGAACGCGCCTATCAGCATGCCCTGGCCTACGCCAAAGAGCGCGTGCAAAGCCGCAGCATCGCCGGCGGCAGCGGCGCGGTGACCATCATCCACCACCCCGACGTACGCCGTATGCTGCTGGTGCAGAAAGCCACCCTTGCCGCCCAACGCGCCCTCTATCTGCAGGCCGCCGCCGCCATTGACTTCGCCCACCACCACCCCGATGAAACCGCCCGCCAAGCCGCCCAAGCGCGTTTAGGCTACCTGATTCCCATCGTCAAAGCCTGGAGCACCGACAACGGCACCACGCTCACCAATCAGGCCATGCAGGTATTCGGCGGCATGGGCTACATCGAAGAAACCGGCGCTGCCCAGCTGGTGCGCGACGTACGCATCACCGCCATCTACGAAGGCACCAACGGCATCCAGGCGCTTGACCTGATGGGCCGCAAAACCGCCGCCGACCAAGGCCGCACCGCCTACGCCCTGCTGGACGAAGCCCAAGGCACGGCCGAGCGGCTGGCCGCTGCCGACGCCGGCCTGGCCGACACCCTGCGCCAAGCCCTCGCCGCCGCCCGCAGCAGCGTGAGCACCATCCTCGCCCAATACACCGCCAACCCCGAGCTGGCCGCCGCCAACGCCCACGCCTATCTGCACCAAATGGGCTGCACCCTCGGCGCCGCCGCCTTGGCCAAAGAATACCTGGCCGCCGGCGACAGCGGCTTCGGCGAAGCCTTTGCCGATGCCCGCCGCCACACTGCGCAGGCCTACTTCGCCTATGTGCTGCCGCAGATCCACACCTACGCCTCCCAAATCGCCAGCGGCGGCGAAGCCCTGCTGGCCGTGCCGACAGAGCTGCTGTAAATCAAACAGAGAGGTGCCTTCCTTATTGTGATGAAACACGGTTAAAGTTTTGTCAAAAAGCCTGAGACCTTTGCAAAACCTCCATCTGTGGCGCATTTCTGCGTTGTGCGTTTATGCCCTATGGGTACTGCTCGCTCGCTTGCCTATCTATCTGATATGTCTGTCCCACGGGGATTCCTGGCGTTCACGCTCGCTGCGCTGCTACGCCTTGAACTGCATCCACATCTGGGGGTTTTGTAAAGGTCTCAGCCTATTTCAGCCACCAGCCGAAGTCCGCGCTTAGGGCTTTCGGCTGTTTCTACATCTACTCTCTATTGATATTTTTGCTTGGATATTAGATGGTTGCTTACTGCAAGTCGCTATTCCATGTCCCTGCAAAGCCATAAAGGTGACCAGAAGCATCGCTCTGAGTGGAAAGATTAGAATTAGAGCGGCAAAAGAACGAGTTGAATTCGGGGGCGTCGTTAGCAAGCAGGAGGCAGTATCTGCAGATCAAGAATAAATTCTTATTTTTGCCTGATAAATGTTCGTAAGGTGTCGAATTTTGCCGCGCTCTTTATATTTGCAGCAGGTATATTTGCTGCCCAAGCCAAACTCCCAAAAGCCGAATTACCAGTCTGAGACCTTGCAACACTCCTATCTGTATTGCATTTCTGCGCGGTGCATGGATGCCTTAGGGGGCTACTCGCTCGTTTGCTTATCTTTCTGATCGATCCATTCCACCTGAATCTCTGGCATTCACGTTCGCTGTGTTGCTGCGCAGGGAGGTTTGCAAAGGCCTCAGTCTGTGTCAATTAGGGGATATCAAAAGCTTTTAGGCTACCTGAAAGCCGAAACTTTGCTTTCAGGTAGCCTGATTCCGGATAAAGACAGCGCCGGGTTAATCCGGCTGGCTGCGGGCGCGGTACATCGCTTCTTTCATTTGGCGGATGGCTTCGGGCAGGCCGAGAAACACCGCCTGTGCAATCAGGGCATGGCCGATGTTGAGTTCGCGGATCGGCAGGATGCGTGCAATCGGAGCCACATTGTGGATGTTCAGGCCGTGGCCCGCGTTCACCACCAAGCCCAGCTCGGAAGCGAAATAAGCAGCGTCTTCCAAACGGCGGCATTCGTTCAATTGGGCGCTGTGGCCGGCCGCATCGGCATAGGCGCCGGTGTGCAGCTCGATGACCGGCGCGCCGACATCGCGGGCGGCCTGAATCTGCGCTTCGTCGGCATCGATAAACAGGGAAACGCGGATGCCGGCCGCCTGCAGGCGCGCGGTGTAGTCGGCCACTTTCTGCTGCTGGCCGAGCACGTCCAAGCCGCCTTCAGTAGTCACTTCTTCGCGCCGCTCCGGCACCAGGCAGACATCGTGCGGCTGCACGGCCAGCGCATGTTCGAGCATTTCGGGCGTCAGGGCCATTTCCAGATTCATGCGCGTACGCAAAGCATTTTTAATGGCGGCCACATCGGCGTCTTTGATGTGGCGGCGGTCTTCGCGCAGATGCAGGGTAATCAGGTCCGCACCGTGGGTTTCCGCCAACAGGGCGGCTTCCAGCGGGCTGGGGTACACCGTGCCGCGCGCATTGCGCAAAGTGGCGACGTGGTCGATGTTGACACCGAGTAACATGGGCTTCCTTTCTATGGGGTGTGCGGCGGAACCGGGCTACCTGAACTGCTGCAACTGTTGCAACACTTGCCGGCTTTTGATGCCTTCCGGCAGGCGGAAATCGAGCAGCAGGCGGTTGAGGCGCAGGATTTCCTGCAAATGCGCGGGATCGCTTAAACGGCGCTCGGCCAAAGCCTGCAAAGCGGCACCGCTGACCGCCATGCCTTCCATCCCGTCCGTCTGCTGCGGCCACACGGGGTGTTCGGGCTGTACATAATAGCGCTGCTCCGCCACAAACGGACGGCCGTGGCCGTCCTGCTGCAAATCGGGCGCCAAGCCGTTGTGCTGCAAGAGCGCCCACTCGAAATGCCGCAAAGCCGCGGCATGGTTGTCTTCGGTGGCGATGCGGCGCATCACTTCGGCCAGTTCGGCATAAATGGCCGGATGCGGGTCTTCGCGGGCGGTCAGCTTGGCCACCAATTCGTTGGCATACAGGCCGCTGAACAGGGCGCGGTTTTGCGGTTGCGGCCAACCGCCCAGCCATTCGGCACGGTGCAGGGTTTTCAATTCTTCCTTGCCGTACCACGACACGCAAACCGGCACAAACGGCACCAACACCCCGCGCAATTCGCTCTGCCGTTTGCGTGCGCTGCGCGCCACCAATGCCACCCGCCCGTAATCGCGGCTGAACAGCTCCACCAACAGGCTGGTTTCCCGCCACGGCGTAGCGGACAGCAGAAAAGCGGGTTGGTGGTCGATGCGGTTGGCTGAGCTCATGGGGCGCGATTATAGCGGAAAGACGGGGGTTGGGCGGCCGGGCTTGAATCGGCACGGATGTGTTTCAAAGAGCAGGAGTCGGGCTTCAGGCTACCTGAAAGCCTGCTAAACGGTTTTCAGGTAGCCTTGGCCGCCGCACGGTAGGCTTCCTGAAGCGGACGTAAACGCCGCAGGCGGTCTTTGGCCACGGCTTCGGCAATCTGTTGCGGCCGGTCGGCGTATTCGGCGGCAATTGCCGCGGTGTCGCTGCCGCGGGCGGCGTCCAACAAGGCCAGCCAATGCGCCCGCTGCGGATAAGGCGTGTGTTCCAAACCCAGCCGCCCCTGCACGTCTGCCTGGCACACATCCAGCGCGGCACGGAAACGTTCGGGCCGGCGCAGAGCGTCGGTTTGGCGCAGGGTGTCGAGCACGGTGACGGGGCGCAACTCGGCCACGCTGTGCAGCACAATGTGCCAGCGGCACACCAATTCCGCCAGCTCGGCGCAGGCTTTCGGTACCCGCCAACGGCGGTTGACCGCCTGCACCGCAGGCACGCCGGCGGCGTCGTGGCCGTGATGGCGCGGCAGCTTGTTTTTCGGCGTGAGCGCCTTGCCCAAATCGTGCAGCAGCGCGGCGTAGCGTTCGGGCAGCCCCAAGCCCAAATCGGCGGCGCGCTGCAGCACCATCAGGGTGTGTACGCCGCTGTCGATTTCAGGGTGGTATTCCGCCCGCTGCGGCACGCCGAACAAGGCCGCCACTTCGGGCAGCAACACCGCCAGCGCGCCGCACTCGCGCAACACTTCCAGCATCCGCACCGGCCGCGGCTCCATCAAACCCTTGGCAAACTCCTGCCACACCCGCTCGGCCACCAAGGCATCCGCCTCGCCCGCCGCCACCATCTGCCGCATCAGCGCCATGGTTGCCGGGGCCACCTGAAAGCCGTAGCGGGCGGCAAAACGGGCGGTGCGCAAAATGCGTACCGGGTCTTCGGCAAAAGCCGGGCTGACATGGCGCAAAATGCCGTCGGCCAAATCCTGCCGCCCGCCGTAGGGGTCGATCAGCACGCCGTCGGCATCGCGCGCCATGGCGTTGATGGTGAGGTCGCGCCGCAGCAAATCCTGCTCCAGCGTCACCTCGCGTGCGGCATGGCAGACAAAGCCGGTGTAACCTTTGGCGGTTTTGCGCTCGGTGCGCGCCAGCGCGTATTCCTCGTGGCTTTGCGGATGGAGAAACACCGGAAAATCCTTGCCCACCGGCAGATAGCCGGCCGCCACCATCTCATCGGCATCCGCCCCCACCACCACCCAGTCGCGGTCTTTCACTTCCCGCCCGAGCAGGGCATCGCGCACCGCGCCGCCCACCAAATAAATCTGCATCATCACTCCGTTTTATCCATACGGTTTGCCGCCCCAGCTTTTCAGGTAGCCTCAGGGCCGTTACACCGCTTGCAGCCGGCATTATCCTGCATCCGCCCGCTTTCCGCTATAATCGCGCCCCAGCCAGATTTCCCGCACCGCAACCCATCATGACAGACCCCCGCCGCCAACGCGCCCTTGAACACCTTCAAGCCGGTCTCGGCCACACTTTCGCCCGGCCCGAGCTGCTCAAACAGGCACTCACCCACCGCAGCTATGCCGCCCGCAACAACGAGCGTTTCGAGTTTGTCGGCGACGGCATCCTCAATTACACCGTCGCGCGCATGCTGTTCGACGCCTTTCCCAAATGCAGCGAAGGCGAGCTTTCCCGCCTGCGCGCCAACTTGGTCAACCAAGACGTGTTGGCCGACATCGCCCGCCGTCTGGCCGTGGGCGACGCCTTGTTTCTGGGGCCGGGCGAACTGAAAAGCGGCGGCTTCGACCGCCCTTCCATTTTGGCCGACGCCATGGAGGCCATGTTTGCCGCCATCAGCTTCGATGCCGGTTTCAACACCGCCGAGGCCGTGGTGCGCCGCCTGTTTGCCGAGCGCGTACAGGGCGCCAGCCTGAACAATCAGGCCAAAGATCCGAAAACCCGCTTGCAGGAAGCCTTGCAGGCACAGCGCTTCCCGCTGCCCAAATACCGCATCGACAAGCAAACCGGCGAAGGCAGCGACGCCCGTTTCGACGTTTCCTGCGATTTGGGCGAACTGGGCCACATCACCTATGCCCAAGCCCACAGCCGCCGCGCCGCCGAGCAAGACTGCGCCGCCCAAGCCTTGGCCTGGCTGGAAAGCCGCTTGGCCGCAGGTAAACAGAAAAAGCGTTAAGCTCCCCGTTCAGGCTACCTGAAAGCCCCGCCCCTTATCTTTGCAGCCGCCGCAAACGCGGTTAGAATCCTTCCGTCTCCCCCACAGTGATTGCAGCAGGCGGTTTGCATGACGTTCTCTCTGGTACACAGCCGCGCCTTATCCGGCATGGACGCGCCCCCGGTCGAAGTGGAAACCCACTTGGCCAACGGCCTGCCTGCGTTCAACATCGTCGGCCTGCCCGATACCGAAGTGAAAGAAAGCCGCGACCGCGTGCGCGCCGCCATCGTGCAGAGCGGTTTCGACTTTCCCGCTAAGAAAATCACAGTCAACCTCGCCCCGGCCGACCTGCCCAAAGAGTCGGGCCGTTTCGACCTGCCCATCGCCCTCGGCATTTTGGCCGCCTCCGGCCAAGTGGATGCCGCCAAACTGACCGATTACGAATTTGCCGGCGAACTGGCGCTGTCCGGCCTGCTGCGCCCGATACGCGGCGCGCTTGCCATGGCTTGGCAGGCCGGCCGCGCGCAACGCGGCTTTATTCTCCCTACGGCCAATGCCACCCAAGCCGCCGCCATCGCGGAGGCCGAAGTGTACGGCGCCGACAGCCTCGGTGCCGTGGCCGCCCACTTAAACGGCGTCACCGCCCTGCCGCGCACCCCGCATCAGACTGCGGACAAGACGGAACACGCAGACGCCGCTTTGCCGGATTTGAAAGACGTGAAAGGGCAGCACACCGCCCGCCTGGTGCTGGAACTGGCCGCCGCTGGCGGACACAGCCTGCTGATGATGGGCCCGCCCGGCACCGGCAAATCCATGCTCGCCCAGCGCCTGCCCTCGATTCTGCCGCCGCTCACCGACGAAGAGCGTATGGAAGTGTGGGCATTGCGCTCATTATTACCCCAATATATGAACAACTTAAGCAGTCACCGCCCGTTTAGGGCTCCGCACCACTCTGCCAGTTCTGTGGCGCTGATCGGCGGAGGACACTGTGATATTCAGAATAATCTGACACAAATCAGAAATAGGTGACACAAAATGATGCTCACCTATCCCAATACAATCAAAAATCCCGTCACATATACCTTCTCGCCGGCAAGACTTTTGCCGAACCGGCCTTATCTGCTTTGGTGGTACGCTGCTTTAGTGAAAGGCTCGGAACCGGGGCAACAGAATCTGCAAGTGCTTTTTAGGGAAATTTTGAGTCGGACTGATGCCGGCTTGGAATTGGGTAAAGCTGAAAAGGAACTTCTCCCGCTCCCGCTTTTAGGACAGTACCGTATCGGCTCTGTCTGGGTAAATGGGAAGTCTGTTGAGGAAGTTAATTATCCTGTCGTTGAATTTAAGGTATCGTTTGCAGCGGGATGCTGGCGTTATAAAACCTTCAATGCCCAGTCTAGGCTGGATAAGCAAGACGATCCTTTTCCTCTTGATCTTTACCCTTTATTGTATGGGGTAAATGATTTCAGCCAGTTGCTTGAATTCGATTTGGATAATGGCGGCAAGCTGGTATTGAACGGTATGGACTTCTTCCGGGCGGCTTACGGCCACTCACCCGAACTTAAGCGCATTTTGACAAGTTACCCTTATCAAATCAAATCTCCGGGTAACGGAGACAGTGTTCTGAGTCTGTTGTTGCCGACCTTTCCTTCGCATCTAACGCCTTCAGGAAATGTAGACATTCTGCAGTCTTCCCACAAGCTTGTGAAACAAGATGCGGTATTTTTGGCTCACTTGAAGCGAGATGCGTACACGCAGCAAGTGGTTCAT
This sequence comes from Neisseria shayeganii 871, assembly GCF_000226875.1. Classification (GTDB taxonomy): domain Bacteria; phylum Pseudomonadota; class Gammaproteobacteria; order Burkholderiales; family Neisseriaceae; genus Eikenella; species Eikenella shayeganii. Next base: position 520,847 of record NZ_JH164926.1, on the reverse strand, counting down.
AAATTTGCAAATAATTGCTTCAAATCTTTTTTCAATCAAAGCAAAGAAAATTCTATTCCATTTGCTTTCCTAACTCCTGAGCCGTGGCACGCCCACCCTGATGTGACTATTCGGGTGCGTGGTATTCCGTTCGATGACCGAAGTTTCCTCGGGCTGAACATTCTCGGCATTTCGGATCCGCCCGGCCCGGACATCATGTGGTGGAAAAAAAGTATGGCTTCTGGAAGCGGCTCAGGCAGCGTGCCGGCCATTATCCGTAGGACGGTTAATCTGCCTGAAGTGCCTGTTAGCACCACGTTTACAGCAAGTTGGGACGCTGCCGATCTTGCCCTGCCTCTACATAATCAGTTGATCGGAGACAAGCGTAACATCATGACGGCGGAAGATCAGAATGCCGGCGGCAGAAAGATTGTTCCCGTAGGCAATACACCCGGATCCGGCTCCACCTTACCGGCGAAAGGAACCGGCACCGGCGTAGGTGGTATAGTCGGTCAGGTAGTGGAAAGCAAGCCGCCGCGATATGAGCAGATGTGGCTGGAAGCCCAAGAATTGAAGCGGCAAGGCAAGATCACACAAGTGGAATGGCTGAATGACAAGGTATTTGAAACCAAGCCAAACATCGGTATTATCAAGATTTCCGGAAACAAAGGAAGCACACCGCCCGTAGTGGGCGCTTTTGTGATGCGCCTGACCTTACCGGATGGTAAGCAACTGGTTTGTGTTGAACTCATAGGGCGAAATGGCAAAGAGGACTTTACCGGCTTAATGGCCGAAGTGGATGAATCAGCCAGCACCTTACACCGCTGGATCAATTGGATACTGCGGGAGGCAGTCAAACACGCAGGAGTGTTCAATAAGTTCATAAAGAAAAGCTTGTATACCAATTACAAGGTATACAAGCATGGAGAGGAAGGGCGTAATACGGTGGAGAGGGTTGTATTGAAAGTAAAAAATCATGAAAGATGACTATTTTTATTAAAAGAGTTATCATATAATATTTAAAATTAAATTTTTGTTTGAGCATATCTCCAACCTAAAAAATAATTATTACTCAACCAACATAAAATTATTTAATTAAATGAGTTTAAATCAATTTTATACAGAAGCGTTATTTAGCCAAAGTCTAATTAATAGCTTAGACTCTTTCTCTCCAAAAACCATCTTAGATTTAGGGTTTGGTCATGGCAGCCTATTATATGCAGCAAGAGAAAAGTGGCCTAAAGCTCGCCTAATTGGCATAGATATTGATAAAGAAAATATTGACAAGGCAAATAAAGAGAAAGTCATTGAAGCAATTCATTTCGATGGCTTCTCTTTTAATTTATTTGGCCTATTAAAAGAAAAATATGAAGAAATTGATCTGCTTATTTCAAATCCCCCTTACTTTCAAACAGACTTGACTGAAGAAAACAAAAATATTTTAAAAGAAGCTGGATTATTAAAATGTCTTTCTAAACACAGGAGAAAAATTCCTGCCGAATTAATTTTTTTTGCTCAAAATCTAAGATTATTAAATAATAATAGTGAAATGGGCATAATCTTACCATCAGGATTAATAACAGGGGAAAAATGGAAGGATTTTAGAAGACATATTTTTCAAGAATATTCTATTAAAAATATTATCCAATTACCTGCAAAAAGTTTCAAAAAGACAGATGCTCAAACATTTATAGTCATCCTTTCAAAATGTGCTTCTGTTGGTAAAAATAACAACAAAATTAGGGTATCAGATATTCTTACAAATAAAAGTATAGACCTTAATATTAATGAGGCAGTTGAAAGAGCTGATTACCAGTTTCATCAATATAAAAGAAATATATCTTCTCAGAAATATATTACAATAAATCCCGATGATTTTCTTATATTTAGGGGAAATGTGAGTCATAATTACCTTAAAAAAAATAAAATAAATTATTTTCATACTACCCATTTTAATAATAAAAAAAGAAGCTTAATTTAAAGTTTGATAGTTGTGCCTTTCTAAATAATGCTCAATCTGGAGATATTCTGTTAGCACGAGTTGGCAGTCGCTGTATTGGAAAATTTGCTCTAGTTGAAAGTGGCTCAGTCCCTGTGAGCGATTGTATAATAGTAGTGAGAACTAAAACAGATAGTATTCGAAATTTTATTTGGTCAAAATTTCTTTCCAAAGAAGGGGAGGAATTTTTTAAAAATGCATGTTTAGGTGTAGGTGCGAAATATATTACACATCAATCATTATTTAACTTTTTAACTACCTAAAATTTAAATAAAATGGAACTACCTAATAACTGGGTTTTATTTAAAAAAATGTTTTAAATAAAATTGAATTCTGTTGTTTTACGAATATTTGGCCTACACGGTATGAAATATTTAGCGCATGGCTCAGTAACTTCAAAGAAGACGAAAAGTCGGAGTACATGGCATTACAGATACTTGATAGTTTGATCTTTAGATCAAAAGATATGGCATTAGCTGGGTATTCTAAACTTTTACATGGGCAGATAAGAAGCTTAATTTTATCTGAAATGAGTGGAAAAAGAATTTTTCAAAAGAATAGTTCACTGAGTGAATGGAAATACCAACTCAAAAATGGTGGATTTAACAGTATACTTCGCTTTTCCCCTATCACTACAAATAATTCACAAGGTGAATCCGGTTCAACAGTATATCGTTCTTTATCACCAATTATTGCTACTAACGAATATTCTTTAAAGAATGAAGATGTTGAGATAATTATACTTATAGATGATATTCTAGGAAGTGGGAAACAATTTTTAAATGAGTTTGCCCCAAATTTCTTCTTAAAAGAAAAGTTAAATGATAAATTAGTTATTTATTCTCCTATTGTTGCATATAGTAAAGGTATTGAAGCTGTAAATAAGCAATATCCAAATTTACATATTTTACCTATTGAAATAGTTTCAGAGAAAAGTAATTTATTTTTTGGAGATCCTCAGGCCAAATTTAGAAATGATCAAATCAATACTCTTCAAGTTGCTAAAAATTTCTTTCAATCCATGCAACAAAATTATGGCTCAGAAAAAAGTGATTATTGGTTTGGATATGAAAATGCTTGTTTGCCAATAGTTTTTGAATGGGGTTGCCCTAATCAAGCTCCTCATATTCTATGGATGAAGAATTCACCTAGCCACTCAAATTGGAAGCAGTTATTTTTTAGGAGAGCTTGAAATGCATCTAAATGACATTATAAGCAAATTATCTGCTGCTCGAATGGAATATCAAGCAACGGATGGTAGTGTATTAAATAAATTTGTAGTACCTTTTTTTATTGAAAAACTAGACTTAAGGAAAATATCACACTCTATTGCATTAGTAGGATCTAGAGGGTCAGGAAAAAGTACATATATACAGTATTTTTCACACTCCACTCGGTTTGATAAAAATCAACATAATGTCAATCAAGATGAATTTGATTGTATTTTACTTTATTGGAAACCTGATATAGCTTATTGCCAAGGTTTAAATTCTAACTGGTTAGGAGAAAATTCATTAAGATTCTTTTTAATACATGCAGCATTATCTTTAATTGATGAACTTATTAAATTTCTAAAAAATGCAATTTATCACTTCCCAGAAATTCAAAAATTACTTAAATCAAATGGAAATTTTTGGAGGGCACTCTCCCGCATAACATCTACGGATATATCTTGTTTTGATAAGATAGAGGAATGGATAAGCTTTCAAAAATATGATGTTTCTACTAGATTAAACCCCATAATGCTGGATGGGTTAATCAGTATAGAACCAAAATCTATGATTATTTTTTTAATTGAGTCTTTAAAAAAAGACTGTGGAGATTTTTTTTCAAATACAACATTTAAGATATTCATAGATGAGTTCGAACTACTAAATAATGAGCAACAAAAATTAATTAATAATTATAGAAAAGAATCTAATAAATCTTTAATATGGAATGTGGCATATAAACTAAATGCTCAGCCCACAAAAGAAACTACTTCAAATCAATGGTTACAAGCTCCAGATGACTTTACAGAGGAAAGCTTAGATGATTTTTTTTCTAAAGACTATCAAATATTCGCGGCAGAAGTTTTTTTATTAACATTACAGACTACAGGACTTAAATGCAACTTAAATGAATTTAGTCCAATTTTTTTAGGAGAAAAAAATAATATAATTAAACGTCAAAGTAAAGAATATAAGAGTCAACTTTTATCTTATGTCAATAGGATATTACCAACTCCTAGTATTGAAGAATTATCATCTGAGGCCATAAAGAAACTTGACAATAAAGTTAAAAATATCTTATCAGAAATAGGATTTATAGGAGAAGAAATTAGCTTAATACTGGAAACTCCTTCTTTAGCTATTACGATTATGGGAACTTATAAGCAAAAAAATTTTTGCATCCAGTCAATTAAAAAGTACCTTGATCATCTTAAAATTGAATCTGGAAAAAAACAAATAATGAAAATATTAGTAATAAGATTCATACATATGCATATAACACATTGCTATCTTTAAATTTACAGAATACTTCTCTAGAAGTGCCTGTATATGCAGGATTTGATAGATTTATTACAATGACAACTCCTAATATAAGGCACTTTAAAGAGTTATGTTTGAGTGCCTTAAAGTATTCAGATGATATTGAATCTAATGCAATATATGAATATATTGAAGATATAACTCCTATTTCTAAATTAGGAATGCATCGCGGAGCTATATCAACTAGCACAGATTTAGTAAAAGAAGTTATAAACTATCCCCCATATGGCAAAAAGTTATCATATCTAGTAAATAGAATTGGTGAGTTATTTAGAATATCACAGAAAGCTAGTTATCAATCAGAACCAGAACGAGTGATATTTACTTTTCCTTATGACTATGCAGGATCTGATATAGAACTTGAGGATTTTATACACTCAGCTATGAGTTGGAGAGTAATAATTGTAGATGATTCAAAAAGAATTAAAAATGACTTACAAATTACTAGTAAGGAATATCAATTAAATCCTATTTACTCTCCTCGATTTGGGATCTCATACAGAAAAAAAAGGGGTATTGCGTTTACACTTGAGGAATTTAAATCTATTATAGAAAGTTCCTCTGAAGTCTTTGAAGTTATTAAAAAATCCTACCAGAAAAAATGGAGAACTGATAATAATGATGAATATATTCAGGAGATTTTATTATGAAGCTTCAGATAGAAGATTGGAATATACAACATACCAAAGATATTTCTTCACATTTAACAAAAAATATTTATGATGTTGTATATATATGCTCAGATCTCTACGATCACAGAGATAGTTGGAGTAGATCTTACTTTAATAAAATAGCTAAAAAAATAATTGAAGTAAAATATAATCCTAACGATATTCAAATTGAAATCGATTCTGAAAATTTTAAAATCGTTGATCTTTGTAAATACGAAATTCCAAGTGGAAAAATTTTAATAGATTCAACATCCTTATCCCTAGTAGAGTTAATACACTTATTTCAAATATGTAAAATAAAAAATAAGCAATTTGACATAATTTATGTCCAACCTTCAGAATATAAAGAAATAGATCAATCAGTATCCAGTTATAAAATTGATAAATTATATGACTTATCAGATGATGGATTAGGTATGCAGCAAGTACCGCCTTTTGTAGGCCCTATTTCAAATGCTTATATATTGGTAAATTTAGGTTTTGAAGGTCACAGAATAGGATCTCTAATAAACTCAGATGTATTTCAAATAGATGAAGAAAGCAAATTTTACTGTTTTATGGGTATTCCTGCATTTAAATTTGGCTGGGAAAATGAAGTTATATCAACAAACTATGCACAATTATCAAAAATAAAAGAAAGGATTACATTTTATTATTCGGGAGCAAATGACCCTATCAAACTATATGATTTAATAGAATCAATATATAGCTCTGCTGAATATGAGAGAAGGAATTTATGCTTAGTTCCTCTGGGAACTAAGCCTTCAACAATAGCTTTTGCTTTGTTTGCGATAAATCATCCAAGAATACTATTAATGTATGATTTCGTAAAGAAAAAAACAAGTAGATCTAAGGGTGCCGAATTAGTACATATATGGAGAGTTCAAATCTCCAATTGATGAATAACTCTTATCTGATAGAAATACGATAGAAATACCTATATAGAAGTTGTCCTAACTGTTTTATCATATTTCAAATGTAATAAATAAAAAACTTGGGGTTTAAGAAGCAAAATTCCTTTTAAAGGATCTTTCTGCAACATTCCCAACAGCACTTTGTAGAAATCATCATGCTAGTGATTGAATTGGAACTCAGTTTCTTTTTTTAGGTGTCAACAAAATAGAAGCTCACTATATTTGGTAATTTTTCTTTCTAAGCTCCTTATTGTTATTCTAAACTTCCTTTTCTTCTAAAACTTTCTCTAAAAAAGGAATATTGATCCAGCTTTATAAAATCAGTTATTTTACTTATACCCAATCAAAATGAAAAATTTATTACTTATTTCTAGTATTATTTCTATATTCAGTTCATTTGCTTTTTCTCAGAATCTTTCTTCATTTCAACCTTCTGTTTGCGATCAAAATAGCCAGCACAATCTAAACAGCCAACTTCAATCTTTAGAGTGTCGAAAAAACAATCTGATAACAGACAAAAGTCGGTTTTCAGACTACGAACAGCAGCTGAATAAAGTCATCCAAGCATTTGACAGAGAAAAGCCCCATCTTTCCTCTTCGGAAAGACAGCAAATTCATGCTCGGCTGACCGAAGAAAAAGAATTCACAGATATTTTCAGCAAGTTACTTGCTCAAAAGCCTACTACCGATGGCATGATCTTCATCGGGCAGGCGCATTATTCGCCTTATGCAGACTCTGATAATTGGCAGCAAATTATCCGTTCACAGAAGACGATTTATGTTTATCTGAAGTATTTCCATCATGGCGGGCTTGTCGGTCTTGAGGGATTCGAAGGCGGCTCGGATGCCCATGAAAATTACTGTCTGGACAAAATTGCCAATTTTTTAGCCGATCAAGGGAAGATAGCCTTTGATAAGCAAAACAATATTGACATTCCCAATCCCCAAGACGTTCAAAATCTGCAAACCATTTTTCTATCCGGCATCCACAGTATCGAACTTGACGGCAAAGTGTACGATAAAAATCATCCTCGTTGGGATGAGATTGTAGTCTTCAGCTACTTTCTCAACCGCTTCACCAATAAGGAAGAAGTCATGTGGTTGATCGGTGCATCGGGGAAGTTGGCCAACGAGGGTGCCGTTCGCTTTGTCGGTGTAGACACCAAGCGTAGCGGGATTTTATCCCGATCTATGAATTTGCAGGGGAAAATCGACGATTTTATCCAGCACAGTTTTCCTAGCACCAGCCCGAAAGAGCAGGTTACTTTGGACAGGCTGCGAGGCATTATCTTTGAATCTTCGGATACCGAAGCAAAACAGCGCTTTGTATCTGAATTTTTCAAAGACCATCCGAATCCTGAACTTGAAGCGGAAATCAAAGATGTTCTGGACGAAATTTATACCCGGAGAGAGAACAAGCTGCTTGAAATGATGCAGGAACGCGGAATCCGTGTCGTCGTATTCGGTGCCGAGCATCAAGCCAATCTACGCCGGCTTGCACGAGAAAAGTTCCCGGAGATGAATTTCACTACACTGGATCTCTCTGAGTGATCTTCATCAAGTGAAGCAAAACAGGCATATCCTTCAGGGTATGCCTGTTTTTCTGGTATCAATCTTGCAGGTATGTTTCTGAGGAAGCAAGAAACTTTTTGAACTCACATACGAACATGGCAGCCTTCAAATTTTCGCTTAAACAGATTTGCGTGAGTACGATTTGACGGACAAAGCTTGAATGCTGCATCAGTCTGATCATAGCCAAGCTGTCCGGCATAAATCTTTTCTCCAACCAGTTTTTGACTGTCCTTTCTGATACGCCTGTCCAATGTGCAAGGTTTTTGACATTGACATGGTTTTTCTGAAGTTCTTTGTATAAAGCGCTTGAGAGCAACTCTTTCCACATATCTTCATTGATATTCTTCAAGGGAAGTTTTTTTCCATTTGGGTGCAACATTTTTCCTCACTGCTCCTTTATATTTTGTTAATCAACAAATTACCTACCATTTGTTATGGATTTACGGGAACAGTTATCAAAACAGCAAAAAGCGGTTCTGTATATCCGTATGTCTACGGATCATCAGAAATATTCGCCGGATAATCAGAAGGCTTTTTTGCTGGAATATGCCAATAAGAATGGGCTGGCCGTCGTTGGTGAATTTATTGACGAAGGCATCAGCGGAGTCGTGACGCAAAAACGTCATCAGTTCTTGAACTTGATTGATTTGGTCATCAGCGGCAAAGCCGATTTCGGTCATATTTTGGTTTATGACGCGAGCCGCTGGGGACGTTTTATCGACCCGCAAGAATCCAGTTACTACCAATATCTCTGTCAGCAACAAAACATCACGCTGCACAAATGTGCGGAACCGATTCCCGTGGCAACAGAAGAGTTGGATCCGGTAGTCACAGGCATCATAGATGTGTTCCAGCAAACTTCTGCCGGCCTCTTTAGCAAAGGGCTGTCAAAGAAGGTTTTTCTCGGGCAGGAAAACTTGATCCGGCTTGGTTTCCGACAAGGCGGTTCTGCGGGGTACGGATTGCGCCGCTTGTTGGTAGACGAGAACAGGCAGCCAAAATTTGAGCTTAAGGCGGGGGAGCATAAGAGCATCCAAACCGACAGGGTAATTCTGGTTCCCGGCCCCGAACACGAGCAGGCCGTTGTCCGGAAAATTTACGAGGACTTCATTTACCGAAAAATGAGTGAACAGGCGATAGCCGACGATTTAAACAGTCAGCATATCTTGACCGACCGAGGCACCTCTTGGACTCGCGGAGTCGTACATCAAATCCTCATTAACGAGAAATATATCGGTAATAATGTTTGGAACAAAAGCAGCTGCTCGCCCTTCAAGTCGCATAAAGGCAGGAATGCCTCCGAACAATGGGTACGGGCCGATTCAGTCTTTCAACCCATTGTTTCCACCGCGCTCTTCAATGCCGCTCAAAGCATTATCCGCCAGAGAAGCCGGCATTGGAGCAATGAAGAAATGTTGGATAAATTGAAAGAGCTACTCAAAATTAACGGCAAGCTGTCCGGTTTGATCATTGACGAAGCCGCAGATTGCCCTTCCAGCAGTATGTTCCGCAGCCGCTTCGGCAGTCTGATCAAGAGCTATCAGGAAGTGGGTTACACGCCCAGCCGGGACTATCACTATCTGGAAGTCAATCGTGCCTTGAGACGGACTCATGCAGATCTGGTGGAGCAGACGATTGCAGAAATTGAACGGCTGGGAGGATCGGTGTCCCGTATTCCGAAAAACGATTTACTCCATATCAATCAGGAATTTTTTGTTTCTCTGGTGCTGGCACGCTGCCGGATAACCGATGCCGGTACCAAACGCTGGTTTATACGTTTTGACAGCAGCCTTGCCCCCGATTTGACCATAGCTGTACGTCTGGACGAAACAGCGGAGAAAATCGTCGATTACTATCTTCTGCCTTGCGAAAGAACCCATTGCGCCAAAGTGAGATTGACGGAACAAAACCCAATTGACTGGGATTGTTATCGCTATAAAGACTTAAGTCGCTTTTTTGCTATGAGTAAACGGGTATTGATTAAGGAGGCAATTTTGTGAAGATGGTGATTCAAACACTGCCGATCAGTCGAATCAAGGTTCTGAATCCGCGCAGTAGGAACCCCAAAGTGTTCAACCAACTGGTCGCCAGCATCGCGGCAGTCGGCTTAAAGCGTCCGATTACCGTCACCAAATCGGAAATAGTGAATGGAGAACAACGCTATGATCTATTATGCGGCGAAGGAAGATTGACCGCCTGCCAAGAGCTAGGTGAAGAGTATATCCCGTGTCACATTGTGGAGGTTAGTGGTGACGAAGGCTTTTTGATCAGTTTGGCTGAGAATATCGCCAGACGCAAACACACCAATTTGGAAATACTGTCTGCCATTCGGGTATTGTATGAACGCGGATATTCCGAAAAAGATATTTCACGAAAAATCGGCCTTCATCAAGCATACATACGGGGTATTTTACACTTGCTGCGAGAAGGTGAGGTACGCCTGATTGCGGGCGTAGAAAAGGGCTATCTGCCGATCGACGTTGCCGTCGATATTTCCCGTGCAAAAGAAAAAGAAGTCCAAACGGCTTTATCCGATCTCTACCAACAACAGAAACTGAAGCGCGGAGATATTGCCAAAATCAGGAGACTGATCCAACAGAGGAAGCGTGACGGCAAAGCTTACCACTTCACTCCGAGGCGCAACACGCCTGTCAACAAGGATAAGCTGCTTCAAATGTATGAAAATGAAATTAAGCGAAGACAGTTGATGGCGACACAGGCGGAATTTTGCCAACAACAATTGCTGATTATTCTTTCCGGTTTAAATCGTTTGTTCGAGGATAATCATTTCAAAACACTGCTTCGGGCGGAAAACATCGTAGATATGCCTGAAAACCTCAGTAAATGCTTGAACCATTATAGGAAAACATATCTCAATGAATCAGCCTAAACACATCGCTTATGCTTTCCAAGCATCACTGAAGACCATCGCGCTCAAAGATATTCAAACCATGCACCCTTTCCCGGAAGGGATACGGGAAAGCGTGAAGTTCAAAAGCATTTTGGCCTCAGTAGAGGAAATTGGTGTTATTGAGCCGTTGGCCGTTTATGAGGAAAACGGTAAATACCTCTTACTGGACGGCCATCTCCGCCTGCTGGCCTTACAAGAATTGGGAATCGACACGGCAGTATGCCTGTTGTCCACAGACGATGAAGGATTCACCTATAATCGACAAATCAACCGTTTAAGTCCGATTCAGGAATACCGGATGATCAGCCGTGCAATCGGCAAAGGTATACCGAGGGAGAAAATTGCCAAAACTCTGAATATCAACTTATCCGGAATCGAAAGCAAGTTGAACCTGCTGAATGATATTGCGCCCGAAGTGGCCGCAAAACTCGCAGACAAGCATCTGGCGCAGGATACGTTTCGGATTCTTCGAAAAATGAAACCCATCCGACAAATGGAGGCTGCAGATATGATGATTGCAGCCAACAAGTTCACCAAATCCTATGCGGAGATGATCTTGGTGGCATCTGCCCCGGAAGACTTGGTTGATCAGGCTCAGAAAAAGAAAAAGCATTCGGATAGTCTGGAAAAACTGTCACTGCTGGAACAAGAAATGGACAGGTTGAAGGAAGACTATACCCGAACGGAGAAAGAAATCAGCGATACCAATCTGTCTCTGATTGTGGCCGGCGGTTATTTGAAAAGATTGTTGGACAACTCTGCCGTAAAAGAGTTCATCAGTGTGTATTATGCGGATATTCTCACCGCATTGGATACGGTTTCCCGGCAACTGCAACAAGCCCCGATGTCGCTGGAAAAAGAGTAAAGCATCAAAAAGCCGCTTCTGGAAAGCGGCTTTTCTTTATATGAAATCAATGGTCAGGGACTTATTACTGCAACTCCTGTAAAGCTTGGGTAGCATCTTTGTGCCCTTGTTCTGCTGCTTTACGCAACCATATTTCTGCTTGACGAAGATCACGGTTTACACCGACTCCCTGTCGATACATCCTACCAAGATTATATTGTGCATCAGATAAACCTTGTTGTGCCGATTTACGAATCCATGTAGCACCCAGACGAAGATCTTGCGGTATACCACCTTTCCCTACTAAATACATACCTCCAAGATGATATTGTGCCGAAGCCTCACCTTGTTCTGCAGCCTTGTGGAGCCAGTAAAGGGCTTGTTGAGAATCTTGCGCCACCCCCATTCCTTGTGCATACATGGCGCCGATATTACTTTGCGCTTCACGATCCCCCTGTTCGGCCAAAGGAAGCATTATTCGGAATAATTCAGTAAAGCCACCTTGCCGATAGGCAAGACCACTTTGTACTTTTTGGTGCAGTGTAAGATCGGCTTGTGCTGCTGCACTTAGGCCGACACTCAAAATAATGGCTGTCATACGGATGGCGAGATGTCTCATCATGTTTTCCTTTGTCTAAACAATTGAAATGTAAATTTAAAATATGGGGCGACTGAGCTTACAAGAAGGAATATTGGCAGCTTGTTGCTGATATTGCTGAAGCAGAGCGTCTTTTATTTTATTTTTCTCCGGATCAAAGTGATTCAAATGAGCCGTCCGTTCTCTCACCTTTCGATCCAACTCCTGTTGTAATTGTTCGCAAGCTGCTCTGTTTTGCCTTACTTTTCTGGCTTGTTCAGCTTCTACTTCTAAGATTTTTTTGATTTCATCCGCTTGCTCTTGTGTGATCTTCTTCAGCACCTGAGTTCCGGCCCGGATAGTGCTGCCGTCTTCGGAAAGCACCAGCCTGACCGAGTTTGACGGTACTTCAAATTCTCCTTCATTTAACTTGGTTAATACCTGATCTTCTCCCAGTAAGTGAGCAATGGTGTAGGTATTGGCATCCAGTTTGTTGATGACAAAAACGGCTTTTTCGCTACTACTATCCTGCCAATAACCGACATATTTATCGTGCTTGCTACCGCAAGCCGATAGGAAAATCGCCAACCAAAATCCGATCATTATTTTCAGTAAATTCATGATTATCTTCTTCCTAATTTTTCCATTACCGTTGGTCGAATAGAGCCGATAATGCTCACTTGATATACTCATTCATATCATTGGATATATCTCGTATCATTTGAGCAGATTTCTGCCGGATTTGTGAATTGTTGCGATAACCCAAATCTTTGAATGCCGATTCAATTCGGTATCCTGCAAGACGAAAGTATTCATTTTGCAGATCTTCTTCATTCTGGTTCATCTGTGAGGCCATCAAGCTTGCAACTTGAAGGTCTAAGATGGTTCCGGTCATATCCAAATAAACGCACTTCAACAATTCCCGATTCGGTATTCGGCGATAACAGTCGGCTACCCTTTTCGCCAACCCCTGTATCCCGACTTCCTTGTAGGCATCCAAAGCCTGTCGAACGCCTGCTTTTCTGGCACGGGTATTGTCATGCAGCATGACGGGATCGGCATAAGCGGTTTGTACTGCCAACAGCAGTGCGCCCACCCACAGTAGTTTTCGATTGGTTTTCATTTATTCTCCTTCAGATATGTTTATTGATAACGGGCAGCCAAACGATCCAGCAGCCGCCTGATCCACGCCGCCGTTCCCGGCATCCGTTTCAACCGTTCGGCAAGAGGAGGCGACAGACGGTAGTACAAGGCCACCAACCAAGAACCTGCCCGGTGGCGCAGCAGTGTCTCATCACGAAAACGACGCAGAGCAATCACCTCTTCGGCATAAGCATCGCCGTATACCGCCGTTGCGATAAAGCAGCCTTTATCTAAATCTTGGTAGGTCGTGGCGCAATAAGGGCATACCGAGCGACTGATATAGGAACGGTGGGCCGTCCAACTGGCTCTCCCCCTCCGATAAACAAATCTCGGAACCATCTTTTTACCGCACCCTTTGCACACCACCCGTTCATCATTGGAGTCCTGCTTTTTCTGCGGTCTGCCGGTAATTTGAACCTGCTTGGCAATCGGCCCGCGTTTACCCGGTGCCGATTCGAATGCCACCTCGTCGCCGTTTCTCGGCAAATCGCTGCCTTGGATATGGCGGACATTGAAATAATGCTCGGTTCCGTCTTCGGCGATCAGGTAGCCGTAGCCTTTGTCCGCCGAGAACCATTTGACTTTGCCTTTCATGTTTTATCCCAGTCTGAATTCCCTTCTTAAATTTCTGACACATCGGTTCAATTCGTCGCGGTAAGAGGGGGTGTGCCACACTCTATCTTGAGTAGGAAATTTGATTTCCATATCAACTACCCGAAAACTTCGGCCATGTCGGCGCAAGGTGTAATAGACAGTAACAGTTTTAGATTCAAGAAAGTGGGTGAGATTAAATTTAACTTTGACCCGGCCATCCGTCATTACGGAGTAGTCCCTTCTAATATTTAACTCCGGTTCTTCTGCACCGCCGAACATATATGATCCACCACCTAAACAATGAATCTCCCAAGAATGGGGTTGAACCCGTTCCAAACGGCGATCATAATCTCGGGCTTGTTTATAGGCAGCCGCCAACTGGGTATCTGCGTATTTCTCTACCGCATCTTTGTACTGACCAACTTCATGACCGGTATTCCTGTCATAATGCCGGGCTTGCTCTGTATACAACCCTCTCACAAAGCGGATTTTTTCAGCATTGGTATCGGCCCATGCCTGAGCAGAGAGGCCGAGTGCCAGCGGGATAAATAACAGATACGATCTGAGTGTCATGTTTTCTCCTTGATTGATTGCAGGTAAAGTGAATACCCTTTATTCACAGACATACCATTTATCGGGAAGCTCATAAATCACTTGGTTTCCCTCATCCAAACGGATTTTGATTTTGCGACCGGCAAAACCTTCGATATAACCTACTCTGTAATAACTGTGGTTCATGACGCCGCTGCAAATTTTTGTACCAACCTCCCTCATAAGGGCAGCATTTCTCCGCTGCTGTTCGGCGTGTTGTCGATTTCTGTATGCGGCTTGCCGAGACTCTCTCTGTGCCTGCCTTCTCTGGTATACGGGATCTTGTAGCTTGGCAATCTCGTCCAGCCGGCTTTTGGCTCTACTTCGGTATCCGTCCATCTGCCAACGGCTTTCATGGTGATTGTTCATCGCCAAGGTGTAATACCTTTTTGCCATATTCAAATTTTTTTCAACCGGTTCACCATAAAAATGACCGTCAAAATAGGCTTCTGCTACCCGAAACTGAGCAGTCGGATCACCTTCATCTGCAATTGCCCTCATACGCTCCAAACGAGATTTTCCATCCCAGCCAAACTCAATGCCCCGTTCGATACGCATACGGCGGGACTCCAAATCCATGCAACCTGCCAACAGCAGAATTGCACATCCGGTAGTAAGCAACACTTTAAAAAATCTCATATTTTCTCCTAACATAGTTATAGACATAGGTGATAAAAGAATCTCTAGAAATAGACAGAGATACCTACTTAACTTAAAATGTACTGTAATTTACGCAACTTTATTGACATTCGATTTGTCGCTCCAGTCACAAAAAGTACGCCCACCTTCCCAAAAAGTGCTAACCAATGAAAACACACGAGAAAATCAAGCTCCTGCGGGAAGCCCAGAACTGGACGCAGGAAGATATGGCTGAAAAAATGGGAATGTCGCCCAGCGGCTATGCCAAGATTGAACGGGGCGGCACCAAGATGAACTTGCCGCAGTTGGAGAAAATCGCCGATATTTTAGGCATCGGCTTACTCGAACTGCTTCGATCTAGCGAAAGCAACTTGGTTTGCCATATTTCGGAAGGAGACAACAATCAAGGACACAACTATTACAGCGGTTCGCAAGATTTGATTGTTGAAGTGGAAAAATTGAAGTTGAGCTTGCAGCATAAATCGGAACTGCTTGATCAGAAGGATAGGATCATCGCCCGTCTGGAAGAACAAATTGAAACGCAAAAGAATTTACTGAGTCTTTTACAGGCCAAGCCTGAATAATCAAAAAGCCAATGGTATCCCATTGGCTTCAATCTTTTTTCATAAAACTAAACTCTCCCTTCAGTGCGGGAACGAACATCTCCTCTCCTGCTTGAGATACCATATAGCCGTCGGGACGTTCGGTAACAGTATATTCCCGGCATATTTCCCGCCAGTGGAAATACGGCAGGGCCAGCCTAAGCCAATCGTACAACCGGAAAGCATCCGGGTGTTTGTAACAACGCACAACATAGGCGATCACCCTTTTCTCCAAAGCATTCCTTTTGGCCACTTTCATTCGTTCCCGGCCTTTTTCCGTGGCTTTGCCGACTTGCAAATCCAAAGCATACTCACGGCGGAGATGACTGATGAAGCCCGTCAGCGCCGCCCTCTGACCGGCTTTCTTTCGCAAATAGGCATCAATGTCTGCCTGAACCGGAAAACGGCTCAAACCTTGCATCAAGCCGACCACAGGCTGCACCGCCAAACGGACGGAACGAACGGATGTCTTACCGGCGTGATGTTTGGCGAGCAGCTTATCGTAATAGCTTTCAAACAAACTTTCCGCCACAGCATTCCCGGCCAACTTCCCCCGTAAAACTTCAATCCTGTCCTGCTCGGCCAAGTCTAGGGCCAACTGCTTGTCGGTTTTCTGATTGGGTAATTGTTCTAACCATTGTTTGACTTTGAGATAGCGGCGCATTCCTTTGGGTTTGAAGTGGCTCAAGATGGTGGGGAAGTCCGGCAAACTCGGCCATTGCTGCGCGGCAACGCGGAAAAAAGGGGCGTAACGCTCGATGGTCATGGCGGCTTTATCATTGCCGACGTCTTGGGCCAACCACAGAGCAAAGGCAGGAAATGCGTCACGCACCGCCCCTTTCCGAACGGAGACTTTGAGTAAGTTCACTCGATGCGTCAATCTTTCCGCCCAAGCGCAATCATCACATTTTTTTCCTTTCCCTGCGGGTATTTGGGCATGGCAGATTGTGCAGTTTGTATACCCCTCGGTAGCACATTTTTTTGCACATGGCTCCATGCTCTGTTTCCTGTAACATCCGGTGTCTACCGCATTGGGGGCAGCTGGCATGGCCTCTCGCCTTGCCATAGCAACTTGGGCAAAGCCAAGCGCCCGTACCGCTTTTCCCCAAACGGGTGGCTCTGAAAGCTTTTTTTCCGCAAACAGAACAGATTTTCTTTTCCCTGAAATAAACCGAACAAGCATTGCACACCGGACCGTACTGCGTCAGTTTTCCGATGGAATACTGTTCTTTCCCGCAACGCAGACACGGGCGGTTTTTCTTGCATCTGTCACAAACCACATCTTTTTGCCGGTAAGGTAAGCGGTAAATCTGACCGCACTTGACACAGGGTTTGTGCTTGAACTCACGATAGTAGCAAGCATCACAATATCCCTCTCCGTTGAAGAAGCGCCTGTATATCCGCACGGATTTGCCACATTGGGAACAGTCTTTCATGATGCAATGACCCTCTGAATTTTACGTTCCAACCGCGCCCATTTCTTCATCACGGCTTTTTCCGATCGAGGGGAGTTGTATTCGATATTTGATATTGAAGACCGCTCACTAACCGGAAGCTGATCATATAATTCGATAAAAACCGGAGAACGATCTCTGTGCAATACGTTTCGCAACGTGCTTTTTGTGACACGATTTTTCTGAGCTGCTTGAATCAAATTCGACATGGGTTGTTTTATCACACAGGCAGCAGCTTCCAATAAAGCATGACGTTCTCGAATCGGCAGCAACTCGAATGTTCCGCCGGTTTCAGAAGGTTCCGGTAGTTGGAGTAGTTCCAAATCTTGTAACATGGCACTGACATACCCGGCAGGCGCCAAAGTTGCTCTCCGAGTTAAACAAACAACATTATCCAAAGTGAGCAGCCATGTGGGCATATCGAATTTCTGACCGAAACAGCACAACTTGTTCTCCTCCACTGCACGCTGTATGGCAGAAAAGGCAAGCTCAACCGGATTTTTCCGCATATCGTGACCGCAGTGATGACAGAATGCCATCGTCCCCTCGAAGCCGCTCAACTTGGTGGGAGAGTACAAAAATCCGCACTCCGGGCAACAGTCTTGCAACAGAATACGATGCTTGTTACAAGCCGTTGCCCATGCCATCCGCCATTCACGGCGAAGATGGGGAATGCCTTCTTGAAAGCACTGCGGGCAAAACGGCTGTCCGACCGACCGTCTTCTATGCCGGATACCGATAGGCACCATCCAAGGCCAAATCTTACCGGCGGTATTTAACGCCGCCGTGTGCTGTCGTACAGGGTGAATCAACAGCAGAGCATCAACCTCGGCATACGGCCTGCCGGAAGCCTCCGACAGTTGATGGATACGTTCTGCGGGGAGATTTCGCTCAAAGTCACTCGTAAGAAGGCGGCCTTGCCCCCAGACTTTCCAAGATAAGGTCCACATATCGCAAGCGTTCAGCAAAGATATACGTACCATCCAAGAACTTAAAGATTCTTCCGGAATAATTTGCGGAGTACGCATTTTCATACCAACCCCCTTACAGTAGACATAAAGTTCTTCTGCCTCTCAATGGCTTTCAAATCTATTTTCTCCGCTTTCGTGCGGATGGCCTCAACCGCACAGCGTTCCAAAAGTCTGCTTACATTACCCAAATTGCCTTTGCTTTTGTAAAAGATTGCTCTTGCCATATCAGGACTTGCAAGATTGGAAGCTTCTTTTAAAGGCAAGACGGATTCAAAAGACATCATCAAGCGCAGAAAATTCTCGTTTAATTCCCATGCCGGTAATTCCCAAACTTCAAAACGGCTGGCGAATTGTTTGTCCGTATGTAGAATATTGACCGCATTCTCGGTACCTACGCCGATGATCGGGATCTGTAATTCGTTACACAGCCTTTTTAAAGTATTCATCATGTCCCGCTGTTTGCGGGCCGTTCCGCTGAACATTGAATGAAATTCATCAATGATCAGCATTTTTACTCCGAAAGTACGCATTAAATGCAAAGTTTGCGTATAAAACGTCTCGACTGTCGCCGTATCCCGATATACCGCCATCAACTCGTTCAAAATAGCCATATACAGTGCTTTTTCACTGGCAGTAGCAGGGGACTCGATCATCAGAATCGGCTTGATCAGATTCAAATCTTCGTCTTCGTATGCCTCACCATACTTTTTGTAGAAATGATGAATCAAAGTTGTTTTGCCGTTATTTGATTCACCAATCAACAAAATATTCGGCATACGCGGTTTCTTCGGATAATTCAGCATTTCTTCCAACAGCTGCAGAATTTCCCGTGCTTGACTGTACCCAATCCAACGCGACTCCCGAATAAAAGTGATCCGCTCCTCATCCGACAATGACAAACAGTGTCGGAACTTGGGATGGATATGTGAATAGCGTTCCATCACTCAATGTCCTCAAACGGTTTGATCTCAGCTTGTACGGCCAAATCCGGTACGGTAATCTCGGCCACAGGTGGCGGATTTCGAGATACATCGGGCTGAATAGGGGTAATCTGCCTATCGTGAAGAACATTGCGCTGTCTTTTGCGTCGTGCTTTCAATGTCTCTTTTTTTGCGCTCTCTTCCAAACGACTCATCTGCTGTATTGCCTCAATCAGTTGATGCTCGTTGTAATTTTTCCTTCCCAATTCACGCAAACGCTTTTTTGTTTCCCGCAATTGCCATACGCTTGTTCGAGGAAACTTTTGATCCGCTGCAGGGATACCGACATAGCTTTCTGAATTCGGATTAAAAAAGTAAATGACTGCCACATTGCGCGGATCCCGTCGAAACAGGTATTCACACGATTTGCCGTTCTCACTCTTTCCGATGAACGGTGCCAGACAGAAGTCAAAATAACGCACTCCGTCCCAAGTCACGCCATTAGCCTGAATGGTACGGTGAGTAAAAGGCATAAAATCCAACATCAGCCTTTCCTTATCCACGGGAATATTGGGTAAGCCGCAACCGATGTATTCACGACCGTTACCGAAAATACCGAGATCCCATTTATCTTCAGGCCGCATTTCAATACCACGGTGAATACGTTTGTGATAAACATTCACAATCAAATTCAACAGCCATTCTTCCAGTTCATCAAACGTGAACGATGCCTTATCGACTGATTTATAATTATCTTTTTCTTTTACATTCGAAAACGTAGTGCCGGCCAATTGATGACTTTCCCGCATCAAAGTACCAATCAGGCGTTCAATATGACCACCGTAATTCGGTACCCTAACAGGCCGGTATTCCAAGGTAATACCATACTCAAGACAAGCCCTTTTCAGGGTTTCGGTACGGAAATCCATGCCATTGTCCACATGGATTTTTTTCGGCAAACCCCAAACCTTCCACTCTCCATTGACACCTTTGGCTGACAGCCATTCCTCTTTCGGCAGTACACAATGGGCAATACACATAGCAACCGAAATTTCGGACGGGGCATCCAAAGACAGGTAATAACCACAGATCATGCGGCTGTAAACGTCAATCGCAACCGTCAACCAAGGCCGTCCGATAGCTTGGCGGGTTTTATCGTCCACCAAGATGATGTCCATCGGCGTATGGTCAATTTGGATCACATCCAAAGGATAAGATACATCGGGAAAGTGGCCGGGCTTCGGCTGGAATTTGTTTTTGGCCTTTTCTTTGTAACCCCGCCTACGCAAAACTTCCTTCTCCGACAGTTCATTCATCCGCTTCCTGATCGAATTATCTGCAGGAGGCTTGATTCCGCGTTGATGGCATAAAACCCGTATCTGCTGGATGACTTTGATCGGGGAAAGACGTTGTTCTGATAAGTAGTATTTCTGAATCGCCTCCTGAATGATTTTTTCTGTTTCTTTATCCAGTCTGGATGCACCTTCCAACCAGCCTCGTTGCCGGGAAATCAGCGAAGAAATACTATTGTTGGCTTTATAAGCACGCAGCCAGCGGTAAAGAGAGGAATAACCCACCCCTTTTTCCTTTGCATACGCTTCAATGGCTGTTCTGCCGGTTATTTCATCTTTCAATAAGGGCTGGATCAACTCATAGCGATATTTTGCTTCTTCCCAAATCTCATCCTCAAGTTGATCCAAATCTCCCGCATAAGGAGCAATATTGGTTTTCGGCAACCCCAATTCTTCAATTTTTAATACTTTTTCTTGGCCGTTTTCATCGGCAGCCAAAATATAAGTGTGGTCAATCAGCTTACTGATCCGGTATTGCCGATCGGTAGGAATGTGACGCACATACTCATTAACAGAAAGACTTAATTTGCCTCGGGAAGCTGCCTTTTTTTGTTTGTCTGAATCAGTCATTTCTTTCTCCATATCAAAGTATCGGCAGAGAGAGGATCGTCTAAGTCACAAAACAACCCTCTGTTTGCCAGCATTCGATAGACCTCCGAGCCGCAGGCAGGAAAAGTGGAAAAATGCGACAAAATATTTCCCATCGAAACCATGCCGTCACCTACAAAATCAGCAATCAGGCCGGTCAGTGCGTCGTCAGGCTGCTTATCGAGAAAACGTGAAAGTGTTTTAATATTCGCCAACCGCTGTCCCCTTATGCGTGACTCATCATAAATACGGAACAAGAAATCCCGCTCAACAGCCCAACGGTAAGCAGCCTTCCATTTCGGCAACCAAGAACGCCAATGACTGCGCCATTCGGATTCAGGTTTGACTTCGACCAACATCCCCTGCTTTGGACAACCTTGCTCAAACAACACAAGGAAATCCGGCGTATATTGATAATTTCTTCCTTTCAACAGAAAAGGAATCTTGATGGGCTGGGCAACGACCTTAACAACAGAACAGTCAAATTCTTGCAATATGATAAAATCCCGTTCCAAAGACGATTCGTAAGCAAGCGAATACTGTCTGCGGAACGGATACACCCCGGATACACTGCGTCGGGTAGGCTTGATCTCTCGCACAGGATGAAACACAAAAACACCCTTATAAACTAACTACTCGAAATCAGATTATAAGAGTGTTTCATTTATTTCTGATGTGCTTTACCGTGTTTTACTTATTTCTGGTATAACAAGACCGTGGTTCATCTATTTCTGAATTTTGTGTCACATTATTCTGAATATTTCACGAAGAGATTAGGGTTCTGGCGGGATTTTGTGTCAGGTTATTCTGAATATCACAGACACCATGACCTTCGTCCCGGAGAAATCTCGCTGGCCAACGCCGGAATTTTGTTTTTAGACGAGATGCCCGAATTCGACCGTAAGGTATTGGAAGCATTGAGAGAACCTTTGGAAAGCGGCGAAATCCACATCTCCCGCGCCGCCCGTCAGGCCGTGTTTCCGGCGAAGTTCCAATTGGTGGCCGCCATGAATCCCTGTCCTTGCGGCTATTTGGGTCATCCGGTGAAGCCGTGCCGCTGCACGCCCGAAAGCATTCAGCGTTACCGCAATAAAATTTCCGGCCCGCTGCTCGACCGTATCGACCTGGTCATCGAAGTGCCCGCGCTGCCTGCCGCCGATTTGGTGCAGGCCGAAGCCGGCGAAAGCAGCGCAACCGTCCGCCAGCGTGTGATCTTCGCCCGTGAGAAACAATACGCCCGCCAAGGCAAACTGAACGCCCATTTGTCGCCCACCGATTTGGACGGCATCGCCGCCGTCAGCCCCGAAGCCAAAAGCACCTTGGGCAATCTGCTGGAAAAACTCTCCCTCTCCGCACGCAGCTTCCACCGCATCTTGCGCGTGGCACGCACCTTGGCCGATTTGGCCGGTGACGACACCGTAAACGAGCACCATGTGTTACGCGCCGTGGCTTTCCGCCGCAGCCTGTGAGCCTTGCCGCCCAGGCTACCTGAAACCTGATAACCCCCCTTTTGCCCGTTTCCCAGAAAGTTTCTTCATCATATGAACACGCCCCTTTCCCTGCCCCGCGGCCCCGTGATGGCCGATGTGGCCGCCTACACCCTCAGCAGCGAAGAAAAACAGCGCCTGCTCGACCCCGCCGTCGGCGGCGTCATCCTGTTTCGCCGCAACTATCAAAACCGCGAACAACTCGCCGCCCTGTGCCGCGAAATCAAAGCCCTGCGCACGCCCGAACTGGTGATCGCCGTCGACCACGAAGGCGGCCGCGTCCAGCGCTTTATCGACGGCTTCACCCGCCTGCCCGCCATGCGTGTTTTGGGTGAGATTTGGGAGCGGCAGGGGCAGCCGGCCGCCGAAAAGGCCGCCGAACAAATCGGCTGGGTGCTGGCCGCCGAATTGCGCGCCTGCGGCGTGGATTTGTCGTTCACGCCGGTGCTGGATTTGGATTGGAGCCGATGCGAAGTCATCGGCAACCGCAGCTTCCACCGCCGTGCCGACATCGTTGCCGCCCTCGCGCTCGCCCTGCAGCGCGGCCTCAACCGCGGCGGCATGAAAAGCTGCGGCAAACACTTCCCCGGCCACGGTTTTGTTGCCGGCGACAGCCATTATGTGCTGCCCGAAGACGGGCGCAGCCTGGCCGAGCTGGAAGCCGACGACATCGCCCCCTTCCGTGCGCTGGCCGCCGAAGGCATGGCCGCCGTGATGCCCGCCCACGTAGTGTATCCGCAGATCGACAGCCAACCCGCCGGCTTCTCGCCCTACTGGCTGCAAACCGCGCTTCGCCACGACATCGGCTTTCAGGGCGTGATTTTCTCCGACGACCTCACCATGGAAGGCGCCTGCGGTGCCGGCGGCATTGCCGAACGCAGCCGCCTGTCGTTTGCCGCCGGTTGCGACATCGTGTTGGTCTGCAACCGCCCCGATTTGGTGGACGAACTCTTGGCCGCCTTCAAACAGCCCGACAGCGGCCTAGCCGGCTGGGCCGAAGCCAACCCGCAACTGGCCGGGCGCTGGCAGTATATGGCCGGCAGCGGCGAACCGGCCGCCTTCGCCGCCCTGTTTGACGATCCCGCCTTCCAAGCCGCCCAAGCGCTCACTGCTGCTTTGGCTTCACCGCAAGATTTGGTTGGCGGGGTAAAAGTGGGCGAAGCGTTCTGATGCCTGTTTTCAGGTAGCCTCAGGCTAGCTGAAAGACCTGCCGTTGATGATCAGGTTTAGTAAAGAAGACGGCAGCCGCACCCTGCTTCAAGCGCCAGACAAAACCGCTCTTCGCACCCTAAACCGCAAAAACTACCCCCCGCCGTGACAATTCTGGTCTTTGCCGCAGTAAACCCTGGCTACCCGAGCAAAGCCGCCGGCCCCACCCTCTTAAAGGCTACCTGAAAGGATTCGATATGACCGCAGACTTCGCCACCGCCGACCTCATCGATCTGGCACCGGACACCCCTTCCTGCGAAACCGACTTCAAAAGCTACGGCCGTCGTCGCCGCTTTTGCGGCCGCATCCGCACCATCCGCTGCCATCAAGACAACGGCCTGATCAAAGCCCTGATGAACACCCCCGGCAACGGGCAGGTGTTGGTGGTGGACGGCGGCGGTTCCCGTTACAGCGCGCTGATGGGCGACATGATTGCCGACGCCGCCCGCCAAAACGGCTGGGCCGGCGCCGTGATTTTCGGCGTCATCCGCGACAGCGTGGCCATCGACCAAATGGACTTCGGCATCAAAGCCTTGGGCACCAACCCGAAAAAAAGCGGCAAAAGCGGCGTGGGCGAAAGCGATGTGTCCGTTTCCTTCGGCAACCTCACTTTCACCCCCGGCCACTATCTTTACAGCGACGAAGACGGCATTTTGGTGTCGCCCGAGCCGATTGAGGCCGCCTGATTCTGTTTGATTCACTTTTTACCTCAGGAGACATCCGATGAAAATTACCAGCCAATGGGTAGACGGACGCTGCTTCGTCGCCACCAATGCTTCCGGCCAAAGCGTGATCATGGACGGCGCCCCGGCCGCCGAAGGCAACAAACGCGGCGTCAGCCCGATGGAAATGCTGCTGATGGGCATCGCCGGCTGTTCCAGCATCGACGTGGTGGACATCGCCAAAAAACAGCGCCAAGACGTGCTCGACTGCATTGCCACCGTGGAAGGCAAACGGGCCGACAGCGTGCCCAAAGTGTTTACCGACATCCACATCCATTTCAAGGTTGTCGGCCGCGGCCTGAACCCCGAGGCCATCGGCAAAGCCGTGCAGCTCTCCGCCGAAAAATACTGTTCGGCCTCGATTATGCTGGGCAAATCGGCCAACATCAGCCACAGTTTTGAAGTGGCCGAAGCGGAATAAGCCCGTTCAGGCTACCTGAAAGGCAAGAGGCCGGCCCGTTCCGGCGGATCGGCCTCTACTTTTTTATCTGGATGGCCAAACAAGCGTATCCGGCCAAATATCCCACCGGCGAAGTTAAAATTAAGTAAAAATTGCCGCTAAGTAAATTTTTAAGCAGTTTTTTGCTGATTATTCATATTTAAAACCACTTAATTCTTTTGAAAATAGATTCAATGAAATAATATTGCAAAGAAACCTCAATATTCACGCTGCGAAACAGATGCTTTTTCAGTCAAAAAAATTTATGATGCGGCCTTTCCTTAAAACGCTACAAAGGACGACCCCATGAACCTGAATTTGCGCCGCAATCTTCCCCTCAGCCTGCTGGCTGCCGCCTTCCTGGCCGCCTGTTCCCCGGCAGAGAAACAAGCCCCGGATCCCGCCGGCAGCGCTTCCGATGCCTCCGCGCCCGCTGCCGCCAGCGAAACCAAGCGCGTGGCCATCACTTCCATCGTCGAACACCCTGCGCTGGACGCCGTGCGCCAAGGCCTGATCGAGCAGCTGAAAGCCGAAGGCTTTGAAGAAGGCAAAAACCTGGTGATCGACTTCCAAAGCGCACAAGGCAACCCGGCCACCGCCGCCCAAATCGCCAAGAAATTTGCCGGCGACAAGCCTGATGTGATCGTGGCCATCGCCACCCCCAGCGCCCAAGCCGTGGCCTCCGCCACCCAAGACATCCCCCTCGTTTATTCTGCGGTAACCGACCCCGTAGCCGCCAAACTGGTGCCTTCTTGGGAGGCCTCCAAAACCAATGTCACCGGCGTATCCGACCAGCTGCCTTTGGAGCCGCAAATCAAGCTGATGCACCAATTGGTGCCCAGCCTGAAATCCGTCGGCTATGTTTACAGCCCCGGCGAAGTGAACTCCACCGTGGTGCGCGACCAGCTGAAAGAAGAGTTGGGCAAAACCGGCATCACCCTGGCCGAAGCGCCGGCCCAGCGCACCACCGACGTGCTGACCGCCGCCCGCAGCCTGCAGGGCAAAGCCGATCTGATCTACACCTCACTGGATAACAACGTGGTGTCTTCCTACGAAGCCATGTACAAAGCCGCCAACGAAATCAAAGTGCCGCTCTTGGCTTCCGATACCGACTCCGTTTCCCGCGGTGCCGTGGCCGCTTTGGGTGTGAACTACCACAACATCGGCTTGGAAACCGGCAAAGTGACCGCCCGCATTCTGCGCGGCGAAAAAGCCGGCGACATCCCCTCGCAACGCATGGAGCAGTTCGACCTCTACCTCAGCCCCAAACACGCCGCCGAACAAGGCATTACCCTGTCTGAAGAGCTGAAACAGCAGGCCACCAAAATCGTAGAATAAGCCGGCCGGTTTATGCCGCACCCTTTCAGGTAGCCTGATTCAGGCTACCTGAAAATTATCCTCCGGCGAAAGCCGCCGGATACCCCCCTTTCCGCTTCGGGCCGTCCGAGCCACCGCACAGACTGCCCCGCACCCCAAGCGCACGGTTACCCACCGTGTCCGTACCACCAATCACAGAGAACCTTCATGTCTTTGATTGCCCTCTTCGGCGCCTTTGAAACCGGCCTCGTTTATGCCCTGGTGGCTTTAGGTGTGCTGATTTCCTTCCGCATCCTCGATTTCCCCGACCTCACCGCCGACGGCAGTTTCCCCTTAGGCGCCTTTGCCTGCGCCGTCTGCATGGTGGCCGGCATCCATCCCTTTATCGCCGTTGCCGTCGGTTTTGCCGCCGGCTGTCTCGCCGGCATCCTCACCGCCTGGCTCAACATCAAACTCGGCATCCTCCACCTGCTGGCCGGCATCATCGTGATGACCGCGCTGTATTCCATCAATCTGCGCATCGGCGGCGCGCCCAATGTGCCCTTATTGGGCACCGACACCGTGTTCGACATCTTCACCCCGCTGCTCGGCCGCGGCGTGTGGCAGAACACCGCCGTGCTCTTGGCCGCCGTCATCGCCATCAAACTGGTTTTAGACTGGTTTTTCGCCACCGAAACCGGGCTGGCCATGCGCGCCACCGGCGCCAACCCCCGCATGGCCCGCGCCCAAGGCATCGCCACCGGCCGCATGGTCTTGGCCGGCATGGCGCTGTCCAACGGCCTGATCGCCCTGGCCGGCGCCCTGTTTGCCCAACTGGCCGGCGGTGCCGACGTGGCCGCCGGCCTCGGCACCATCGTCTTCGGCTTGGCCGCCGTGATTCTCGGCGAAGCCCTGCTGCCGAGCAAAAACATTCTGCTGATCACCCTCTCCGCCATCATCGGCTCCGTGATCTACCGCCTGTTTGTGATGGTGGCCATGGGCAGCGAAACCCTGATCCAGCTCGGCCTGAAAACGCAAGACCTCAATCTCATCACCTCCGTCATGCTGGTGCTGGTGCTGTTGGTGCCGAAAGCCAAAGCGAAAATGAAACAACAAAGGAAACTGGCATCATGATGCGCGCCGACAATCTCCGTCTTACCTTCAATCCCGGCACCGCCATCGAAAACCCCGCCCTGCGCGGCATGAGCCTGCACATACGCGACGGCGAATTCGTGACCGTCATCGGCAGCAACGGCGCCGGCAAATCCACTTTCCTCAACGCCATCAGCGGCGACATCGGCATTGATTCCGGCAGCATCCAGATCGACGGCCGCGACGTGACCCGCCTCAGCGCCCACGAGCGCGCCGGCTTGGTGGCCCGCGTGTTTCAAGACCCGATGGCCGGCACCTGTGAAGGCTTGAGCATCGAAGAAAACCTCGCATTGGCCTACAAACGCGGCCAGCCGCGCCGCCTGGGGCTGGCCTTAAACAAACACAACCGCGAGCTGTTCCGCGAAAAACTCAGCATCCTCAAACTGGGGCTGGAAAACCGCCTCACCGACCGCATGGGCCTGCTTTCCGGCGGCCAGCGCCAAGCCGTCAGCCTGCTGATGGCCAGCCTGCGGCCGAGCAAAATCCTGCTGCTCGACGAGCACACCGCCGCTCTCGACCCCAAAACCGCCGCCTTCGTGCTGGAGCTGACCGACCAAATCATCCGCGAAAACAAACTCACCGCCATGATGGTGACCCACTCCATGCAGCAGGCCCTCGACCACGGCCACCGCACCGTGATGTTGCACCAAGGCCAAGTGGTGCTCGACGTTTCCGGCGAAGAGCGCAAAGGCATGACCGTGCGCGACCTTCTGGATATGTTCGAAAAAACCCGCGGCGAAAAAGTCAGCGACGATGCCCTGTTGCTGAGCTGACACCGCCACAGGCTACCTGAACGAACACCGATTTTCCGCTTTCAGGTAGCCTGATCCGCCTCCCTTCTTTCCGCCATGTCCGATCTGATTGTTTTCAACAAACCCTACGGCGTCATCTGCCAATTCAGCCCGCACGAAAAGCACCGCACGCTGAAATCCTTCATCCCCCTGCCCGGCGTTTATCCCGCCGGCCGGCTCGACACCGACAGCGAAGGGCTGCTCCTGCTCACCGCCGACGGCCGCCTGCAGGCCAAGATTGCCGATCCCAAACACAAAACCGTCAAAACCTATTGGGCACAAGTGGAAGGCAGCCCCGACCAAGCCCGCCTCAATCTGCTGCGCCAAGGCGTGGATTTAGGCGATTTCGTTACCCGCCCCGCCCAAGTGCGCGTATTGGCGGCAGCGGAAAGCGCCCGTTTGTGGCCGCGCCAGCCGCCGGTGCGCGAGCGCAAAACCGTGCCCGATTTCTGGCTGGAAATCCGCATCAGCGAAGGCAAAAACCGCCAAGTCCGCCGCATGACCGCCAAAGCGGGCTACCCCTGCCTGCGCTTGGTGCGCGTGGCCGTCGGCCGCCTGAACCTGTTCGATTTGGCCCTGCCTTTGGGCGAATGGCGCGCCGTGCCGCCTCAGGCGCTCTATTGATTGTTGCATCTCGGCCTTTCAGGCTACCTGAAAGCCGAATCAACCATAAAAAACCGCACTTCATCCGGCATGAAGTGCGGTTTTAATTGGCTTGCGCATTAAGCAATGCTGTCAGGAAGCGTGTGACGTTGTTCTGCCGGCTAGGCTTCCAGCCTGCCGTCGCGCATGATCAACACCCGGTCGAAGCGGCGGGCCAAGGTGTCGTCGTGGGTCACCACAATCAGGGCGGTGCCCAGTTCGCGCTTGAGTTCCAACATCAGCTCGAACACATGCGCCGCATTGTGGCGGTCGAGGTTTCCGGTGGGCTCGTCGGCCAACAGGCAGGCCGGGCGCGTAACCAAGGCACGGGCGATGGCGGCGCGTTGGCGTTCGCCGCCGGAAAGCTCGCCCGGCCGGTGCAGCATGCGCGCTTTGAGGCCGACTTTTTCCAGCATCTCGGCTGCCTGCGCCTCCGCTTCGGCTTTGGGGCGGCGGGCCACCAGCAGCGGCATCATCACGTTTTCCAAAGCGGAAAACTCGGGCAGCAGGTGGTGGAACTGATAAACAAAACCCAAATGGCGGTTGCGCAGCGCGCCGAGTTCGGCCTGATTGAGGCGGCTGAGCTGTTGGCCGCGGATCAGCACCTCGCCGCCGCTGGGTGTGTCCAGCCCGCCCAAAATATGCAGCAGCGTGGATTTGCCGCTGCCGGACGCGCCGATAATGCCCACGCCTTCGCCTGCGGCTACCTGAAAATCCACCGACGAGAGCACGTCCACCTTCAACAAACCGTCGGCATAGGTTTTGCTCACGCCGCGGCATTCGATCACGGTTTCTTTATTCATAACGCAAAGCCTCGGCAGGTTGGGTTTTCGACGCACGCCAGCTTGGATAGAGCGTCACCAGGAAAGACAGGCCGAGCGAGATGGCCACAATCACGGCCACATCCGACCATTTCACCTGCGAGGGCATGTAGTCGATAAAGTAAATGGCGGAAGTCACCAGCTTGCGGCCGGCCAGGGTTTCGATGCCGGCCACGATGTGGCTCACATTGAAGGCAATCAAAAGGCCGAACACCACGCCCCAGAACGTGCCGATTACGCCCAGCAGCGAGCCCTGCACGAAAAAGATTTTCATGATGCCGCGCGGCGGCACGCCCAGGGTGCGCAAAATGGCGATGGCCGACTGCTTTTCGGTTACCGTCATGATGAGGGTAGAAATCAGGTTGATGGAAGCCACCAAGCTGATGAAAAACATAATGATGAACATCATGCGTTTCTCCACCGCCACCGCCTGGAAATAATCGCGGTTTTGGAAAGTCCAGTCGCGCACCATGATTTTGTCCTGCTGCGCCGCCGGCACCACGGTGCCGCTGATTTCGGGCGCGTTTTCCGGCTGTTTCAGCCGCACCTGCAGGCCGACATCGGCGTCGCCCGCGCGGTAGAGCACTTTGGCGTCGTCGATGTGGATCACCGACAGGCTGTTGTCCACCGCGAAAATGCCGGTGTCCACCACCGCCACCACGGTAAACTGCTTCATGCGCGGCACCATGCCCACCGGCGTCACATTGCCGTCGGGCGAAATCAGGGTGACTTTCTCGCCTTCGTTCACGCCCAAATGCTCGGCCAGGCCGCGGCCCAGAATCATGTCAAACTCGCCCGCACGCAGGCGTGCGTAGTATTCGCTGGGAAATTTGCTGCCGTATTCCGACACCTTGTTTTCTTCGGCCGGGTCGATGCCCTTCACCTGCACACCCTGCACTTCGCCGGCATTGGCCAACAGTGCCTGCCCGCTCACATAAGGCGCCACGCCGGCCACATGGCGGCTTTGCTGCGCCACTTCGGCCAGGCCGTGCCAGTTGTCGCTTTCCTCCGGCAGCAGATACATCATCTGCATATGCGGCGTCACTTGCAGCAATTGGCCGCGTACTTCTTTCTGAAAGCCGTTCATCACCGACAGCACCACAATCAGCGCCATCACGCCCACGGCGATGCCGAGTATCGAAATAATGCTGATCAGCGACACAAAACCGCTGCGTTTTTTGGCCCGCAGATAACGCAGGCCGATCCAAGTTTCCAAAGAAGCCATCATCTGATTTCAGGTAGCCTTTCCTATGGGCGGTTTCGCCGCCCGATTGCAAACAGGGGCGCATTGTACCCGAAAACTGCGGCGGCACCGATGTCGGATGACTACTTTGACGCCGAAACATCCGTCAGGGCTGCCCGCAAGGCTTGAGCCGGCTGATGTCCGAAACGCAAACAGGCTGAGACCTTTGC
>NZ_JH164926.1:473155-489448 GCF_000226875.1 Neisseria shayeganii 871 | reverse complement strand
CCTTTCAGGTAGCCTGTTGCCAAACCATCGTGGCTTTACAGCGAGTAATACAGCTCAAATTCCAAAGGATGGGGCGCCATGCGCAGGCGTTTCACGTCTTCCGACTGCAAGGCGATGTAGCTGTCGATCCAGTCTTTGCTGAACACGCCGCCGCGTAGCAGAAACTCGTGGTCGGCTTTCAGCGCGGCCAAAGCTTCTTCCAAAGAGGCGCACACGGTGGGCACCAGCGCGTCTTCCTCCGGCGGCAGATCGTAGAGGTTTTTGTCGGCCGGATCGCCGGGGTGGATTTTGTTTTGAATGCCGTCCAAACCCGCCATCAGCAGGGCGGCGAAACACAGATAGGGGTTGGCCATCGGGTCGGGGAAGCGTGCTTCGATGCGGCGGGCTTTGCTGCTGTTCACCGACGGAATGCGGATGGAAGCCGAGCGGTTTTTGGCGGAATAAGCCAGCTTGGTGGGGGCCTCGAAATGCGGCACCAGGCGTTTGTAGGAGTTGGTGGTGGGGTTGGTGATGGCGTTCAGCGCCTTGGCGTGTTTGATGATGCCGCCGATGTAGTACAGCGCCATCTCGCTCAAACCGGCATAGCCGTCGCCGGCAAACAGGTTTTGGCCGTCTTTCCAGATCGACTGGTGCACGTGCATGCCGCTGCCGTTGTCGCCCATCAGCGGTTTGGGCATGAAGGTGGCGGTTTTGCCGAAGTTGTGCGCCACGTTCCAAATCACGTATTTCATGTCCTGCGTCCAGTCGGCGCGTTTGAGCAGGGTGCTGAATTTGGTGCCGATTTCCATCTGGCTGCCGGTGCCCACTTCGCCGTGGTGCACTTCCACCGGAATGCCCACTTCTTCCAGCACGTTCACCATGGCCGAACGCAAATCTTGGCCGGCATCCACGGGCGCAACGGGGGCATAGCCGCCTTTCACCATCGGGCGGTGGCCGGTGTTTTGGCCGTCGAGGTGTTTGCCGCTGCTCCAGGCCGCGCTTTCGGAAGTGATGGCGAAGCGCGCTTGGTGCATCTGGGTTTCGAATTCGATGCCGTCGAACACGAAAAATTCCGGCTCGGGGCCGAAAAATGCGGTGTCGCCGATGCCGGAGGATTTCAGGTAGGCTTCGGCGCGGCGGGCGATGGAGCGCGGGTCGCGGTCGTAGCCCTGGCCGTGGGCCGGGTCGATCACATCGCAGGTGAGCACCACGGTGGGGTCATCGTAAAAAGGGTCGATATAGGCCGTGGCCGGATCGGGGCGCAGCTGCATATCGGAAGCCTGAATGCCCTTCCAACCGCCGATAGACGAACCGTCGAAAGCCTGGCCGTTTTCAAACCATTCTTCGGGGTCGTCTAACACCACACGGGCGGGCACGGTGAGATGGTGCTGCTTGCCTTTGGTATCGGTAAAACGCAAATCCACGAAGCGGACTTCGTGCTCTTCAATCAAGCGGATAACTTCGGAAATGGACATGTGGTGCTCCTGGATCGGAAAAAACGCCGGCCTGCGTCGGCTTTGAGACGGAAAACGGGGCTGATTTTGCCACAGATGCCGTGGAAACTGAATGCTGCACCGCAAAATTTTCCAAGCGGCCGCCAAACAACAGAATAAGGATTTGATGCGCTGAATGAAAAAGCCGCCTGCCGCCGACACCTGCTTCCCTTGTGGCCACCTCCCTTCCCCACACACAGGCGGCACCGTGCAAGCAGGTATGCTGCCGCACCGCCGCATTCCAAGCCGGCGGCAGATTCCGTTTGCCCGCCTCCGCCGCCACCGCTACAATGCCGTCATTGCCCCGCAACCTCAAAAAGGAATAATCGTGATTGCCAAAAGAATTTTTGAAGAGATCTCCGCCAAATTAGGCGACACCATCGAATCCAGCCCGGTAAAAGACGTGGAGAAAAACGTGAAGGCCATGCTCGGCAGCGCGTTCAACAAAATGGATTTGGTAACCCGCGAAGAATTCGACATCCAACAGCAGATTCTGATCAAAACCCGTGAAAAACTGATGGCCTTGGAAGCACGCATCGCCCAACTGGAAGCCGCCGCCCAAGCCGATCAGCCGACACCGGCAGCAGAAGAAACCGCCGCCGAATAAAACGGCCGGCCAGAACAGCATAACGAATAGGCTGAGACCTTGGCAAAATTTCCCCACGATAGTCTAAATTGCTCTCTCAATCGAGTTTTCAGAGATGATCGAGAATGTTGCAAAGGTTTTGATATGACTGCTTCACTGCTGTGTTGTAGTGTCCTTGCTCGCTGAGTCCTACGTCTTGAACTGCATCTAAATGTGTTCTGGACGCGTGTGCAAGAATCCAGGCTACCTGAAAACCGATTTCAGGTAGCCTGGATTCTTGCACACATCATGTTGGGCAGATAATTAAGCCTCTTTGTTTTCCGCAGCTTTGGCGCGCAGGCGCAGGTTGAGTTCGCGCAATTGTTTGTCGTCCACCGCGTTGGGGGCGTTGGTGAGCAAACATTGGGCGCGCTGGGTTTTGGGGAAGGCGATCACGTCGCGGATGGATTCGGCGCCGGCCATCAGCGTGACCAAGCGGTCGAGGCCGAATGCCAAGCCGCCGTGCGGGGGGGCGCCGAATTTGAGGTTGTCGAGCAGGAAGCCGAATTTTTCCTGTTGCTCTTCGGGGCTGATTTTCAGGGCGGCAAACACTTTTTCCTGAATGTCGGCGCGGTGGATACGGATGGAGCCGCCGCCGATTTCCCAGCCGTTGAGCACCATGTCGTAGGCGCGGGCGAGGCAGTTTTCCGGGTCGCTGGTCATCAGGTCTTCATGGCCGGGTTTGGGCGAGGTAAACGGATGGTGCATGGCAGCGTAGCGGTCGTTTTCCTCATCGTATTCAAACATGGGGAAATCCACCACCCATAAGGGTCGCCATTCATCAACAAAATAGCCGTTTTCCGCGCCGTGTTCGTGGCCGATTTTGATGCGCAGGGCGCCGATGGCTTCATTCACAATCTTGGCTTTGTCGGCGCCAAAGAAAATGATGTCGCCATTTTGCGCTTCGGTTTGGGCAATGATTTCTTTCAAGCAGTTTTCAGACAGGAATTTGACGATGGGCGATTGCAGGCCGCTGTCTTCGCCGTTGCTGATGTTGCTGACGTCGTTGACTTTAATGTAAGCCAAGCCTTTGGCGCCGTAGATGCCGACAAATTTGGTGTATTCATCAATATCTTTGCGGCTCAGTTTCGCACCGTTCGGCACGCGCAAGGCCACCACGCGGCCGCCTTTCATGTCGGCAGCGGCGCGGAAGACTTTGAATTCTTCGTTTTTCATTAAGTCGGTCAGCTCGGTGAATTTGAGCGCCACGCGCATATCGGGCTTGTCGGAGCCGTAGTAGAACATGGCTTCGGAATAGGGCATGCGTGGGAAATCGCCCAAGTCCACGCCCAGCGCGTCTTTGAACACCTGTTTGGCCATGCCTTCGGTGATGTCCATGATTTCATTCTCGCTTAGGAACGAGGTTTCCAAGTCGATCTGGGTGAATTCGGGCTGGCGGTCGGCGCGCAAATCTTCATCGCGGAAGCATTTGGTGATTTGGTAATAGCGGTCGAAGCCGGCCACCATCAGCAGCTGTTTGAACAGCTGCGGCGATTGCGGCAGGGCGAAAAATTCGCCCGGATGCACGCGGCTGGGCACCAGATAATCGCGTGCGCCTTCGGGAGTGGAGCGGGTGAGCATCGGCGTTTCGATGTCGATAAAGCCTTGGGCGTCGAGATAACGGCGCACGCCCATGGCGACCTGATAACGCAGGCGCAGGTTGCGCTGCATTTGCGGGCGGCGCAGGTCGATCACGCGGTGGGTGAGGCGCACGTTTTCGCTGAGGTTGTCCTCGTCAATCATAAACGGCGGCGTGGCGGCGGCATTGAGCACCTCAATTTCCTTGGCCAGGATTTCGATTTTGCCCGACACCATTTTGTCGTTGGTGGTGCCTTCAGGGCGGTTGCGCACGCGGCCGGTGATGCTGAGCACGTATTCGTTGCGGGAAGCATCGGCTTTGGCAAAGGCTTCGGGGGTATCGGGATCGATTACTACCTGTACGATGCCTTCGCGGTCGCGCAGGTCGATGAAAATGACCCCGCCGTGGTCGCGGCGGCGGTGAACCCAGCCTTTGACGGTGACGGTTTGGTCTAAATACTGTTCGTTAATCAAGCCGCAGTAGTTGGTGCGCATAATCGGTGTTTCCTGATAATAAGGGTATGGATAAAGCAAAATCAATCAAATAAGACGGCCGTTTCAGACCGCCGAGGTATCGTTGCTGCCGTCTTGCGGCAGTAAAGGGGCGTACATCATGACCGCGTGGTTGACGGCAAGAATGGTTTCCTCTTCGCTGCCGTTGGCGCGGGCGGTTACGCGGATGATGCGGTTGTGGCGGGTGTAGCCGCCCCAGCTTTGCTGCACGATGCGGTGGTCGCGTTCTTCAACGCGGTAGCTTTCCGCCAATTCGCTGCTGCAGCACAACTCGCCGTGCAAATCGGTGTCGTCCAGCCACAGGCGGATGCGGAAGTGGTGCGGCGTGGGGTTGCCAACCTGCAGGTCGATGTAGTTGTAGGCCAGGGTGGCGCCGGCGCCGAAAGGCACGGTGCGGGCGACGCCGGGGAAAACGTCGAAGCTGTGGCGGTAGCGTTCGGTAATCTCCAGCGGGCTGTGGGCGAACAGCCAAAACAGCAGGTTGCCCAATTGGCAGAGGCCGCCGCCGGTGCCGCTGCCGATTTGTCCGTTTACCAGCACCAGGCCGTTCAGGTAGCCTTTGCGGCGGGTGGGGCGGCCGACCAGTTTCCACACGGAAAAGGTTTCTTGCGGGGCGATGACCGTGTTGTTGAGGCGGGCCACCGCCAGCGCCAGATTGGTGCGTTTGTTTTCCTGCAGCTGCATATCTACGCCCTGCAGCGGCCGCAGAATGGGCGAATGGTGGCGGAATACCGCAACAGGGGTTTCCGGCGTGCTGCGCGGTTTGGCCCAGTGTCGGCCGCCGAACCACCATTGGCAACGCCGCTTGAAGATGAAGTATTCACGGCCCAGCCATTGCCTCAGCGGGCTGCGGTAGATGGGGCGGGCAACTTTGGGCGGCGGATTCATGGCGGTTTTTCCACGATGCGGCGTTTCAGGTAGCCTGAGGGGGTTCCGGCGGCAGCCCTTCTGCCGGCGGTGCGGGTTTGGGCGGGTTGTCGTCGGGCAAGACCATGCCCAGCGAAATCACGTATTTCAGGGCTTCGTCCACGCTCATGTCGAGCGGGCGGATGTCGCTTTGTTTGACCATGATGTAGTAGCCGCCGGTGGGGTTGGGCGTGGTGGGCACGTACACAGAGACGTATTCTTCCCGGCCTAAGGCGGTTTGCAGGGCGGGGGCGACGGAGCCGGACACGAAGGCGATGGTCCAGATGTCGGCTTGGGGGAAGGGCACCAGCACGGGGGTTTTGAAGGAGCGGCTGTTGTCGGACAACAGCGACTCGGACACTTTTTTCACGCTGGAGTAAATGGATTTCACCACCGGAATGCGGCCGAGCAGATTGTCCCAGGCTTGGATGATTTTGCGGCCGAGTACGTTGGCGGCGAAAATGCCGGTGAAAAACAGCACCAATACGGCCACGACAAAGCCGAGGCCGGGCAGCTTGAAACCGATGTATTGTTCGGGTTGCCAGCGCGCGGGCAGCAGGTTGACCAGTTGGTCGGTGGCGGAAATGATGTAGGTGACCACCCAGATGGTCACGGCCACGGGCAGCCAGACCAGAATGCCGGTGATCAGGTATTTTTTGATGGCTTTGCCGATGCCGCCGCTTTCTGACGGTTTGTGGTCCATGGGGTGCGCGAAAAAGACGGAAATAAAGGCGCGCATTATACGCGCTTGAAGGGGAGGAAACGAGCGTTTTTTACCCTTTGGCGGCGGAAGGGCGGCTGGGATTTTCAGGTAGCCTGTTGTTTGCCGGCTGAGACCTTTGCAAAACCTCCAGATGTGAATGCGGTTCAAGGTGTAACAGCGCAGCGAACGTGAACGCTAGGAATCCCCGTGGGACAGACATATCACACGATAGGCAAGCGAGCGAGCAGTACCCATAGGGCATAAACGCACAATGCAGAAATGCGCCGCAGATGGGGGTTTTGCAAAGGTCTCAGGCTACCTGAAACAGCAGGCGGCGGGGGTTTATAAGCCGTCCCAGTCGTTCAACATCACGCCGATGCCGATGCTGTTGTGTTTGTGGTTGTAGTCGAGCAGGCTTTCGCCGTAGCCGTGGAAGCCTTGCAGGTAGCCTTTGAGGCGGCCGGCTAATGGGAAGGTGTAGTCGAGCTGAACGCCGCCTTTGCCGCTGGCGGGGTTGTAGCGCATCAGGGCGCCGAGGGTTTGGCGGTCGTCGAAGCGGTAGTGCAGGCGCAAATCGCCGTAGCCCATATAGCGGTTGATGTTACTGTTGTCGTCTTCGCGGCGGCTTTCGGGAATGCGCCACCACAAGCGGGGCAATACGGTGAGTTTGCCCCATTCCATACCCCCCATCAGGTAGAGGCGGTTCCACGAACGGGAGAGGGGGTCGCTTTGGCCGTTGGATTGATGCACCGCGCCCACGCCGAGCATGCGCAGGCGGCCGCCGAAGGGCAGGTCGGCTTTCACCGGTTGGGTGAGGATGAATTCGGGCTCGTAATCGGTGTTGCGGAAGGGGGAGGACATGGAGCCGTTGTACACCTGCCAATGCGAAATTTGGGTGTAGCCGAACCACAAATCGGCATGGGTGCCGAATACGTCTTCCATCAGTTTGGTTTTGAAGGAAATCTGCATTTTGGTTTCGGCGTGGTTTTGGTCGCTTTGGTCGGCCCGGTGTTCCGGCGAGGAAGGGTAGCGGTTGGGCGAGCTGTTGAACCAGCCGGGGAGCAGATAGATGGGGCGGTGCGGCCGGGCGCTGAGGATGCCGGAGTCGTGGTTGCGGTCTAGATCAAAGGCCAGGCTCAGCGGGGTGTAGGCGGTGGCGTCTGTTGCGGTGTCGCCGGCAGTAGTTTGGCTGGTGGACGTGAATACCAGCTCGGCTTTGCCGTGCTCGAAGCTGGCGCGGGCGCTTTCGCTCAAGTCGATGGCGGCTTTTTCGGCTGGCGGGGTTTCGCTGCCGGTGGCGCGGTCGTAACAAGCCAGGCGGGCGGCAGGGTCGCCGATTTGGGTGCAGGCCAGGACGGCTTGCTGGGTGTCGGCGGCGGCGGGAACACACCAGCCGGCTAAAGTAAGCAGGGTAAACAGGGCGGTCGGGCGCATGGCGATGAAGGAAAGGTTAAGGTGAATAAAGTTGGAGAAAGAAAGTATCGGCCTGTACGGAGTGGTTGGGCGGCACTTGGGCTACCTGAAATGCGCAAACCGCACGGAAAGTGCGGTTGATGGTTTTGCCCGCTGTCAGCCGTAGCGGTTTTGGAATTCGCGCATGAATTCGGTCAGCGCCTCCACGCCTTGCAGCGGCATGGCATTGTAGATGCTGGCACGCATACCGCCCATGCTTTTGTAGCCGCGCAGGAGCTGTAGGCCGCGGGTAGTGGATTCTTGGGCGAACCGTTCGTCCAGCTCGGCATTGCCGGTGCTGAAGATCACATTCATTTTGGAGCGGGCGTCGGCTTGGACGGGGTTGCGGTAGAAACCGCCGCTGCCGTCGATGGCATCATAAAGAGTTTTGGCTTTTAAGGTGTTGATGGTTTCCATCTGCGCCACGCCGCCTTGCGACTGCAGCCAGCGGAACACCAAGCCGGCGATGTAAATCGGATAGGTGGCCGGGGTGTTGTACATGCCCTGTTTGTTGACGTGCGAACGGTAATTCCACACGTCGGGAATGCGGTCGGAACAGCGGTCCAGCAGGTCTTCGCGGATAATGACGATGGTGGCGCCGGACGGGCCGATGTTTTTTTGCGCGCCGGCGTAAATCACGCCGAAATCGCGCACATTGATGCGGCGCGACAGGATTTCGCTCGACATATCGCACACCAGGGGCGGCATGCCGTCGGCCAATTTGGGCACCTCGCGGTATTGCAGGCCGTGCACGGTTTCGTTGATCACGAAATGGACGAAAGCCGAATCGGGGCTGATGTCCCAGCTTGCCACCGGCGGCAGGTCGGTGTAACCATTGGCTTTGCCGTCGGCAGCCAAGTGGATGGCGGCGTCGGACAGTTTGCCCATTTGCTTGTGGGCGATGGCCGACCAGTTGCCGGTGACCACGGAATCCACGCGTTTGAAGCCGTTGGCGAAGTTCATCACCACCATATTGAATTGCGCGCTGGCGCCGCCTTGCAGAAACAACACTTTGTAGTTGTCGGGGATGTCGAGCAGCTGGCGCAGGTCTTGTTCGGCGTGATAGAGAATGCTCATGAACACGTCGGAGCGGTGGCTCATGGTCATCACGGAAAAACCGGTGCCGTTGTAGTCGAACATTTCGCTTTGCGCGGTGCGCAGCACGGATTCGGGCAGCACGGCGGGGCCGGCGGAGAAGTTGTAGATGGGCGTGTTCATGGGCGGCTTTCTGGCTGAAGCTGGGGATTAGAATGTTGCGGCGCAAAATATAAGGGGATTCTATGCCGCCAGTCGTCTTACTGCAAGGGTACAGGTGTGCGGCAATAAAACAGGCTACCTGAAAGACTGCCAAATACAGCTTTCAGGTAGCCTGCGGCTGTGTGGGCAAGCCGTTTGCTAACGGGCGGGGATGGTGCCCATGCGGCGGGTGAGCGAGGTTTGCGGCTCGTTAAAGAGGGCGGCGTAGTAGGTGGCGTTGGCCATCACACGCTTGACGTAATCGCGCGTTTCGTCGAAGGGGATGGTTTCTGCATACACGGTGCCTTCCAGCGGCACGGATGCCTGCCAGCGGCGGGCCCGGCCGGGGCCGGCGTTGTAGCCGGCGGTGGCCAGCACTTCGTGGCCGAGGCGGTTGCGGGCGTCGCCCAAATACCAGGTGCCCATGCGGATATTGCCTTCGATGTTGTGCAAGTCGGCGGGGTTCATGCCGATTTTATTGGCGATTTCGCGCGCGGTGGCCGGCATCACCTGCATCAGGCCGGTGGCGCCGACGCGGGAGCGCACGCCGATCATGAAGCGGCTTTCCTGACGGATCAGGCCGTACACCCAGGCCGGGTCCACATTGGCTTGGGCGGCGTAGCGGGTGGTGATGTCGCGGAAGGGCGCGATGTAGCGCAGGCCGTAGTCGAGCAGGCGATCGGTTTTGTCGGCAGACAGAATGCCCATTTCATAGAAACCCTGATCGTGCGCCAGTTTGGAAGCGGCGAGCAGGGTGGGCTCGTTGAAGCCGGCGATGGCATAGCGCCATTCGGCCTGTGCTTGGCGGCGCATGGTCCAGTCGCCGCTGCTTTGTGAGGCGCGGAACAGACTCAGGGCGCGGGAGATGGCGCCGTCGGCTGCCACGCGGTTTACTTCGGCGCTAGAGGCTTGGCCGGTGTTGTTGCGGGCATCCACTTGGCCGCCCAAGGCTTCAGTGGCGAGCAGGGCGTAGAAGTTGCGGCCGGATGCGGCGGCTTGGCGGTAGAAGTTTTGCGCGGCGGCCTGCTGGCCTTCGGCGGCCAAGCTGCGGCCCAGCCAGTATTGCCAGGCGGGGTCGGCCTGCAGTTTGGCCGGCATGGCTTGGATGATGTTTTTCAATTCGCCCCAGCGGCCCAGGCGCAAGGCGCTGCGGGCGTACCATTCCCAATGTTCGCGGCTGAATTGGCTGCTGTCGGCCTGTTGGAAGAACTGCAGGGCTTGGGCGAAGTTTTGGTTGAGCGCCTGCTGGTGGCCGAGCACCGCCCAGGCAAAGCCGATTTGTTCGGGGCGCAGGCTGGCGGAGAGGCTGCGCAAGCGGCCGGCAGCGCCGGCTTCGCGGCGGGCGTTTTGGCCGATGACGCTGTGCAACAGGGCTTCCTGACCGCCTTGGCT
Organism: Neisseria shayeganii 871; assembly: GCF_000226875.1. Classification (GTDB taxonomy): domain Bacteria; phylum Pseudomonadota; class Gammaproteobacteria; order Burkholderiales; family Neisseriaceae; genus Eikenella; species Eikenella shayeganii. The sequence goes on along the minus strand of NZ_JH164926.1, from coordinate 479,571 downwards.
GCTGCTGTTGCCGCTGGTGAGTGGGTTTGGCAGGGGCGAGCCGAGGGCGGCGGCGAGGTTGCGCGCGTCGGTAATCTGGTTGGCGGCCAAGAGGCCGCGCACGCGGCGCCAAGCGGCGGCACGGTCCAAGCCCGGGGCCAAATGGTTCAGCAAACGGTTGCAGCCTTCGGGCAGCCGGCCCAGCTCGTTCAGCAGGCCGCCGACCCATTCGCCCGGGGCTTCCAAACCGGCCATGGTGGCATAGCAGCGGGTTTCTTGGTCACGCGCATCGGCTTTCAAGAGGTCGTATTGCTCGGCGAATAAGGGCCATTCGCCGCGACGGCCCAGGCTTTTCAGCCATTGGTTGCGCAGGGTGTCGGCCATGGCGCTGGCGGGAGCGTGGGCGAGAAAGCGGGCGGCGGGGGCGTCGTCGTTTTGTTTGAGGGCTTCTTGGGCGGCGAGGAAGGCTTGGTAGTCGGCCAGCACTTTGGCGTCGGCTTCGGCGCTGCGGCTGCCGGGCAGCTGCACGTGTCCGCTGCTGCCCGATTTAACCGGCTCGACTGGGGTTTCCACTTGGCTGGAGCAGGCGGCGAGAGCGGCGGCGAGGGCAAGCAGGCGGAGGCGGTGGGGGATGTGCATGGGGAATCCTTCCTTTGGGCGGCCGGTATGCGGCGCGGGGGAGAGCGGTTTCAGGTAGCCGGAGTCAATCGGGAAGCGGGAAGGCCGTGCGGCCGGATCAGGCTACCTGAAAAACAGGAATAAGGGTTTATTTGCGCCAATAGGCGGGGGTAAACAGAATCAGGACGGTAAAAATTTCCAAGCGCCCCAGCAGCATCACTACGGTGCACAACCATTTCTGCACGTCGCTGAGGGCGGCGTAGTTGGAGGCGGGGCCGAGACTGCCCAAGGCGGGGCCGGCATTGGTGATGCAGGCGATGGTGCCGGAGAGGGCGGTCACGAAATCGAGGCCGGAGGCCATCAGGGCGAAGGTGAATAATACCACAGTCATGAAATAGACGAAGATGAAGGCCAGCACGGTGAGCGCCATGCGTTCGGGAATCTGTCGGCCGTTGATTTTCACGGTGTGCACGGCTTTGGGGTGCAGCAGCAGCAGCATTTCGCGCAGGCTGAATTTAAACAGCACCACGGCGCGGATGGTTTTGATGCCGCCGCCCGCGCTGCCGGCGTTGGCCAACACGTTGGCGAGGAAATACATCCACAGCGCCGGCAGCAGCGGCCAGGCGGCGAAGTTGGCGTTGGCATAGCCGTTGGCCAGGCCGATGGAGATGAAGTTGAAGCTGACGAAGCGCAGCGATTCGCCAAGGCCGGCATAAAACTCTTTGTACCACAGGTATAAGGTAAATACGGCGATGCTGCCCAAGAGGGTAAACGCCATCACGCGCACTTCGGTGTCTTTCAGGTAAACCGCCATCGAGCGTTGGCGCAGGGCGTAGAAATGGTTGGTGAAATTGACGGCGGCGATGATGCTGGAAACCGACAGCACGGCTTCCACCGCCACCGAATCGAAATAGGCGATGCTGGCGTCGTGGGTGGAGAAGCCGCCCAAAGAGAAGCACGACATGGCGTGGCAGACGGCGTCGAACCAGCTCATGCCGGCCAGCCGCAGCGCCAGGCAGGTGAGTACGGTGAAAAACACGTAAATCGCCCACAGCGTTTTGGCGGTTTGCGAGATGCGCGGCGCCATTTTGCTGTCTTTATTGATCCCCGGGATTTCTGCTTTGAAGAGCTGGGTGCCGCCCACGCCGAGCATGGGCAGAATCGCCACCGCCAGCACGATGATGCCCATGCCGCCCAGCCAATTGAGCATATGGCGCCAGAAATTCAGCGAGGCGGGCAGTGAATCGAGATTGTTCATCACCGTGGCGCCGGTGGTGGTGAGGCCGGAGATGGCTTCGAAAAAGGCGTCGGTGTAGCTCATCTCAGGCAGATGCCAGAAGAAGGGCAGGGACGCCACGGCGGCAAAGCCGAGCCAAAACAAAAACACCAGGGTGAAGCCGTCGCGGGTGCGCAGTTCGCGTTGGTGGCGGCGGGTCAGCAGCCAAGCGGCCAGCGAGCCGAACAGGGTAACCAGCGCGGTGTCGGCGAACACCCAAAACACACCGTCGTCGTAAAACCAAGACACACCGGCCGGCGCCAACAGCAGCAGGGAGAATACCAAGCCGAGCTTGGAGAGGGCATGAACAATGGGCGCGAGTTTGTACATGGTGGGGCGCGTACGGCGGAAGGGGTGGACGGATATTCGGGGGGGAACGCCGGCGGCGTGCGGGCGCGATTGTACCGAAAAATGCGGTCTGCTGCTGAATGTCGGTAGAGGAGCGCAACCGTTGAGGCCGGCTGAAGGAATGGTGTGGCGTTTTGAAGAGATTAGGGCTACCTGAAAGATTGTGAAAAGTGGTGTGGTTCGGCTGCCGCTTGCTTTGCCGTAGGGCTTTCAGGTAGCCTGTGCCGCTTTGGGTTTCGGTTGGGGCGGTATCGTGTTTTCCCTTTCTTGGCGGCTGTGGTGGCAGGCGGCGCGGCCGCATACTTTGCCTTTGGCGGCGGCATCGGTTTTGTTGGCCGCTTTGCCGGCCTGGCAGCAACAGCGTTTTCAGTGGCCGCTGTTCGCCGCTATGTTGAGCACCGCTTTGCTGTTGCAGATTTTTGCCAATTTGGCCAACGATTACGGCGATGCCCGCCACGGCGCCGACCATGCCCGCAGCGACCGTTTGTGCGGCAGCGGACGGTTGGGCCGGCCGGCCATGCGGCGCGCTTTGCTGTGCTGCGGCGCCTTGTGTGTGGCAAGCGGGGCGATATTGCTGTTTGTGTCGGGCCTCGCCGGGTGGCAGGCGGGCTGGCCTTGGTGGTTGGCTGGTGCGCTGTCGCTGGCGGCGGCCTGGCACTACACTGCAGGCAGCCGCCCTTACGGCTACCGCGGTGGGGGCGAAGCGGCGGTGTGGCTGTTTTTCGGTTTGTTGGCGGTGTGCGGCGGCGCTTTGCTTTACGGCTGCCCCTTGTCTTGGCCGTTGTGGGCGGCGGCCAATGCACAGGGGCTGTGGTGCGCGGCGGTGTTGAACATCAATAATCTGCGCGACTTGGACAGCGACCGTGCAGCCGGCAAATACACCGTGGCCGTGCGTTTGGGAAGGCAGCGGGCGGTGGCTTACCATGCGGTTTTGCTGGGTGCGGCGGCGGTGTGCTGGACGGCGTGGCTGTTCCACAGCCTGCCGTTTGCGGCAGCGCTCATGGCAACGGCGCTGTTGTGGCCGGTGTCGGCCGGCGCATGGCTGGCGCTGCGGCGGGCGGCGCGGCAAGGCGAACGTCCGGTTTTCCACCGTCTGCTTGCGGGTTTCGGCCGCTGGATTCTGCTGTGGGCGACATGCTTGGCCGGCGTGGTTTGGCTTGTGAGTTGAATGGGCAAGCGGTAAGGCTACCTGAAAGCATTTCAGGTAGCCTGTTGCGATCAGCGCTAAGATGCGTCGCTTGGCTTAGGCCTAAGCCGTAACCCGGCCATCATGCAATAGTGGTTCGGCTTGGCTGTGTCGGGTTGGCGCTGCGTGTCAAGCCAAGCGGCGCTTGCTGCCTCAATCCGCCGCGTGGCGGCACACCTCTACCGCCTCCTGCAAACTGCTCACGCCGTGAATCTGCAGGCCGGGAAAGTCTTTCGGCTGGCGCGGCAGATTGGCCTGCGGCACGATGGCGCGTTTGAAGCCGAGTTTTTCCGCTTCTTTCAAGCGTTCCTGCCCGCGGGCCACGGGGCGGACTTCGCCGCTCAAGCCGATTTCGCCGAAAGCCACCATTTTTTCAGGCAGCGGGCGGTTGCGGAAGCTGGAGAACATGGCGAGGATGATGGCGAGGTCGGCGGCCGGTTCGTTGATTTTCACGCCGCCGACCGCGTTGAGGAATACGTCTTGGTCGAAGCAGGCGATACCGGCATGACGGTTTAATACGGCCAGCAGCATGGCGAGGCGGTTTTGTTCGAGGCCGACGGTGAGGCGTTTGGGCGTAAAGCCGTGCGCGTCGTCCACCAAAGCTTGAATTTCCACCAATAGCGGGCGGCTGCCTTCTTGTGTCACCAACACGCACGAGCCGGGCACGTCGTCGCGGTAGCTGGCAAGGAAAATCGCCGAAGGGTTGGACACGCCTTTCAAGCCGTGTTCGGTCATGGCGAACACGCCCAGCTCGTTGGCTGCGCCGAAGCGGTTTTTGATGGCGCGGATCATGCGGTAGTTGGAGTGCTGGTCGCCCTCGAAATAGAGCACGGTATCGACCATGTGCTCGAGTACGCGCGGGCCGGCGATGGCGCCGTCTTTGGTGACGTGGCCGACCAAAATCATGGCCATGCCCATTTGTTTGGCCATGCGGGTGAGCTGGGCGGCACACTCGCGCACTTGCGATACCGAGCCGGGCGCGGAAGTGATTTGGTCGGAATACATGGTTTGGATGGAGTCGATCACCACCACGGCCGGTTCGTGCTGTTTCAAGGCTACCTGAATCGCCTCCATGCGGATTTCCGCCAGCAGGTTGACGCCTTCGCTGTGTAAGCCCAAGCGTTGTGCGCGCAAGGCGACTTGTTGGGCGGATTCCTCGCCGGACACATACAGCACTTTGCGGCTTTTCGCCATCATGGCCACGGTTTGCAAGAGCAGCGTCGATTTGCCGATGCCGGGGTCGCCGCCGAGCAGAATCACCGCGCCGTTTACCAAGCCGCCGCCCAATACGCGGTCGAGTTCGCCCATGCCGGTGGGTTCGCGCGGTACTTCGGTGGCGGTCACTTGGGAAAGCTCCTGCACCTGTGCCGTGTCGGCCGCCCACGATTGGAAGCGCACATTTTTCGGCTCGGGCGCAGCAAGGCTTTCCTGCAGGGTGTTCCATTCGCCGCAATGCGGACATTTGCCCTGCCATTTGTGCGTGGTGCCGCCGCACTCGCTACATTGGTAAACGGTTTTCGGTGCTTTTGCCATGGCGTAGAGGGGAAGAAAATCGGAAGGCCGGCAGTGTAGCACAGCCGGCCGACGGAAAAAGCCGCCGCACTGCTTGTTTTTGCTGTGCAAAATAGGAATAATACCGCCTTTTTCCGCCGGTACCCGTGCCGGTTGGAAAAGGCTACCTGAAACCTTTTCAACCTTTCCCAGCTTATCAAGAAAGCATAGAAATCCATGGCTTTAATCGTACAGAAATACGGCGGCACCTCGGTCGGCTCCGCCGAACGCATCAAAAATGTGGCCCGCCGGGTGGCGGCCACCCGCGCCCAAGGCCACGATGTGGTGGTGGTGGTGTCGGCCATGAGCGGCGAAACCAACCGCTTGGTGGCATTGGCGCACGAAATGCAGGAGTTCCCCGATCCGCGCGAGATGGACGTGGTGTTGGCCACCGGCGAGCAGGTGACCATCGGCCTGCTGGCCATGGCGTTAAAAGACATCGGCGTAGATGCCAAAAGCTACACCGGTTGGCAGGTGGCGGTGCGCACCGACCGGGCGCACACCAAAGCCCGCATTGAGGAAATCGACGACGGCAAAATGCGGGCCGATCTTGAGGCCGGCAGGGTGGTGATTGTGGCTGGTTTCCAAGGCATCACGGCCGACGGCGACATCAGCACTTTGGGCCGCGGCGGCTCCGATACCTCGGCCGTGGCATTGGCTGCCGCCTTGAAAGCGGACGAGTGCCAGATTTATACCGATGTGGACGGGGTGTACACCACCGACCCGCGCGTGGTGCCCGAAGCCCGCCGCATGGACACCGTCACCTTTGACGAAATGCTCGAGCTGGCAAGCCTGGGCTCGAAAGTTTTGCAAATCCGTTCGGTGGAGTTTGCCGGCAAATACAAAGTCCGCCTGCGCGTATTGAGCAGCCTAATCGAGGGCGGCGAAGGCACATTAATCACTTTTGAGGAAGACGAAAACATGGAAAGAGCCATCGTATCCGGCATCGCATTCGATAAAAACCAGGCCCGCATCAATGTGCGCGGCGTGCCCGACAAGCCCGGCATTGCCTATCAGATTTTGGGCGCCGTGGCCGACGCCAATATCGAAGTGGACATGATCATTCAAAACGTGGGCGAGCAGGGCACCACCGATTTTTCCTTCACAGTGCCGCGCAGCGACTACAAAGCGACCTTGGAGCTGCTGCACAACAGCCAAAGCAGCCTGGGCGCCGCCGCCATCGACGGCGACGACACCGTGTGTAAAGTATCCATCGTGGGCTTGGGCATGCGCTCGCATGTGGGCGTGGCTTCCACCATGTTCCGCACCCTGGCGGAAGAGGGCATCAATATCCAAATGATTTCTACTTCTGAAATCAAAGTATCGGTGCTGATCGACGAGAAATACATGGAGCTGGCCACCCGTGTGTTGCATAAAGCCTTTGGTTTGGATCAAAACCAAGCGGGCTGATCAAGCAGAATACGCAAAAAGCGCCACCCGGCGCTTTTTGCTGCGGCC
>NZ_JH164926.1:445149-471067 GCF_000226875.1 Neisseria shayeganii 871 | reverse complement strand
TAATTAATTAAATCGAAATTGCTCTAATCTCCGTCAGCCCCTAGTTTTATTGGATACCGATATAAATAATATACTGAGAAAAAAAGTCTGGTGGTGCTGGCAATCATCAAGCTGATGGCAATACCAAATAAGTTGTATTCTTTAAATATATAAATTGAAATTGAGAAAATAATAATCGAGGATAATTGTCTAATTATTAATGGGATTTGCTTGCCTATAATTATCATATTTTGTGATAAAATCCATGAAAATCCTGAGATCATAGAAGAGATAGCCAGAAAAATTAAGACATCATTTATTTCACTATATTTTGGGCCAAATAGAAAATTAACTGCGTGGCTGCCAAATAATTGAATGGATATTAAAATGATAAGGCAAATAATAATTAGATTAGTTAACAAGGGTTTTGTTTTGTCTAATTTATTCCAAATATTTGAGTAATGATAATTGGCGGCTGATTGAAAAAACTTACCAATAAGTCCATCTAAAGCTAAATAAACAGAGTAAATTCCTAAAATATAGTCGCCTAAGAAAAAAGTGATTAAGTATTTATCCAAATTTATGGTTAATACCCCAAAACATTGGAATAGGTATTGCTTTATCCAAATTTTATAGAAAGATGAGAGCTGAATTTTGTTTTTAATGGCTTTATATTTTTTCCTAAATTTATTAAAAATAATAGACTAAATATTGATAAAATTACATAAGATAAATTTAAATATGTTAGTCCTGTTTTTAGATGGACTGTTCCCAGTGTTAAATGTCCAAAACTAAATAGCATCAGATTGATACAAGGTTGGAGTATAGTTAAGAATTTATAAGCTGTTAATTGCTGATCAATATTAGACTTTTCAATTGTAATTAATGTAAGTGAATATAGAGCGACGCAAAACATTAATGTATTCGAGTACTGACTAATGCTGGTTATAAATAAATGAAAGATAAAGGTAATTGGGAAGGTAATGGCTATGTACCCTAAAATAAATTTAGCCCATCCTTTATATTCGTTATTTTTTATACCTATACCTAAAGCATAACCCACTCCTCCGACTGAGATTGTTGAAATGACAATAATGTTAGTGAGGATGAATTGTAATGCGCCCCTATCTTCAACAGTTAATACCCTAGCTAGGGTAATAGATAGCAATATTGATAGAGCTGAGCTTGCTATTGTTGCCAAAAATAAGCCATATGCATTCTTGTATTTTTTAAGATAACTTAATAAGTTCATATTCTTTTAAATTGGCTAAATCTCACTTTGTTTGTCCATAAGTCAAAATAACCTTTATTTTTTCCATATGAGTTATCGTATACTGTGTTAGGGATGTCTAATAAACAAGATAAAATATGCCCATGTAGGCGAGTGGTAACAACTTCTTGATACTCTGAAAATAATAAGGAGCTATTATGCATTAGCTGTAAGCTTTTATTGTGCCAATATGAATTCATACAGTTTTTGATATTACTCATTTTAAGATGCCGTATTGCTAAGAGAAATTTGAATTGAATGTTCCAAATTGCTTTATCAGAAATGCTAATAGTATCTGGCCAGTCAAGAATAGTAGATTGTGCTCTTTTTGCTACTTGAGTTAGTACAGCTTCTGTATTTGTTTTTTCGATATCTTTTCTTAAAAAGAATAATGTTTCGTTCTTGATGTGATGACTTTTTTTCAGTTTTCCATATAACTGGTGCGCCATATCTGGTGAAAGATAAACATTCTCTGAAAATTTTTCCATTAAGTAAAAAGTAGGCTCATCTCTTGCAAATAGGTGGCAGTCATTATGCTGCCTAAAGATCTCAGCTGAAGACTTTTCGGTTTGTTTATTTTTGAAAAATGCAGTTTGAGGAAAAACAATAATACGATTAGAGGGATAAGTTTGGATGACTGCTTCACGAAGTCGCTGGGTAACAGAGTATAAGTCACCAAAATTTCCTCCTCCGTGGCATAAAATCGTAGTATTGGGAGTGATAATATATCTTAGTTCTTTAATATTAAATGAAGTCCAAGGGCGCCTAAACTTTACCTGAATATTATGCTGCTTAAAAAACTCTTCGGTGCCATGATAAATTAATAAGTCACCAACATTTAAATGGAATGGATAATCTAGATAAACAACATCGTTTTTATCTATAATCAAATCTGCGATAAAATTTAATTTTTGTTTTAATTCTTGCATAGCAGAGCAGGGGGTTGTATTACGTGTCATGATTTTCAAATTTTAGGGTATAAGATTATTGGTTTTTCAGTATGTTCATATCGAATAAATTCAGATGTTTTAAAGCAAGCTGCCAATCTGAAGGCAGATAACCAAGTTGGCGAATTTTCTCGCAACTCAATACACTAGAAAGCATATAGAATAATTTGGGCAAATTCGTAGCCACAAAAATGATAGATCCTGGGTGTAATTTGTGGCTCTTTGGCGAATTGAATCATTAGCTTGGCTAGGTCGCCGGCGTAGGTGGAGCAAGCGATTTTTTCGGTCACTACGGAGATTGTTTCTTGATCGGACTGAGCGATGATGTCTTTCACAAAATTACTGCCGTATTCGGAAAACACCCACGAACTGCGGATGATGATGCTGTCCGGATGGGCGGCTAGGGCCAGTAATTCACTAGCTAATTTAGATTTGGCATAGGAGCTGTTTTTTGCCGTCAAACACATAGTCGCGGGAGATGTGGATAAAGCGGACGTTATGTCTGGCTGCTGCTGCGGCCAAATTACGCATGCCCTCTGCATTGACGGCGAAGACTTTGTCTTTATTGTCTTCGGCTGCTTCAAGGTCGGTATAGCCTGCAGCATTGATGATGACGTCAGGCTCGAAATTCTGCAACATATTATCCACAGCTTGGGCATGGGCGATGTCTAAGGTGGTGGAGTCGGCAGCGATTATTTCCCAGTGTTCGGGCTTTTGCTGTTTTAGGCTCTGGCCGACTTGGCCTTTGGCACCGGTCAATATTCTCACCAATATACCTTTCGGCTGTTGTCAAATAGATTTTAGGACTATCCTAGTTATCTAGGATAGCTCCTTAAAGTGGGTTATTTTTATTTTAGTAGTCTAGCATGACTGCTAATCTACTTCAGCTCCAAATTAATCTAAACCAGCTAATGAAGGGACTAAACAGTTAGGCAATTTATGAGTATGATCCCGTTATGAGTATGATCCCGGTGCTTTATGCCGTCCACCATTTCCACAACATTTGCGAAGCAATCAGCAAAAGCAAAATGCCGAAGGCGGTTTTCAGCGCATCGGGCGGCAGCCTGTGGGCGGTTTTCACGCCCAGTGGGGCAAATAACACCGTGCAGGCGGCCAATACCGCCACCGCAGGCAGATACCAGAAGCCGAATGCGCCTTCCGGCAGACCGGCCACCGACCAGCCCGATACCCAATAGCCGACCGCGCCGGAAACCGCCATCGGCCAAGCCAAACCGCTAGACGTGCCGACGGCCTGATGCGGCGGCACATTGCAATAAAGCATAAACGGCACCGACAGCGAGCCGCCGCCGATGCCCACCCAGCTCGACAATAAACCGAACAGCCCGCCGGTGGCGGCCAGGCCGCCTGTGCCGGGCAGTTGGCGCGACGGCTTGGGCTTGAAGCGCAGCAGGGTTTGTACCGCCACCGCATAGGCAAACACAATGAAGAAAATCTGCAGGCCGCGGGTGGGCAGGTAGGACGATACCGCCGAACCGATCAGGCCGCCGGCCACCATGGCCGGCGCCATGCGTTTGACCACGTCCCAGCGCACCGCGCTTTTACGGTGCTGCGCCAGCGCGCCCGAAAACGTGGTGAACACCATCACGGCAAAAGATGTGCCCAAGGCCAGATGCTGGGCGTGGGCGCCGCCGATCTGCTGCTGATCCAGCAGCCACAGCACAATCGGCACCACCACCATGCCGCCGCCGATGCCCAAAAGGCCGGCCAGAAAGCCGGCCAAAGCCCCCACCGCCATCAGCGGCAGCAATACTTCCATGCTCCACATTGTGTTTTATCCTCAATCTCGCTCATCTCGGGCCGGCAATTGCGCGGCCATAAACAAAGCGGCCGCTGCCGCTTTGTGCTGGGGAGGGTGCGGGTTTCAGGTAGCCCGCCGTTTGGCCCGCCATTCCAGCAGCCACATCACATAGCCTGACAGGCTGTAGGCCAAGAACAGCAGGAACAACACCAGTGAAGGCTCCAAAGCCACCACCAAAAGCGCCGCCACGGCCAGAATCATCACAAAAAACGGCACTTTGCGGCGGACATTGATTTCTTTGAAACTCCAAAACTTGATCTGCACCACCATCGACAAACCGGCAAACAGGGTCACCAGCAGGCACAGCCATTGCACGGCGGGCAGGCGGCCGAAGCTGTGGTCCACCCACACCAGGCCGATCACCAAAGCCGCGGCGGTCGGGCTGGGGATGCCGATAAACCATTTTTTGTCCACTTTGCCGATGAGGGTGTTGAACAGGGCCAGGCGCAGCGCGGCACAGGCGCAATAGACGAAAGCCACCGAATAGCCGATGCGGCCGAATTCGTTCAGTTGCCAGTTGTAGGCGATCAGGGCGGGGGCCACGCCGAAACTCACCATATCGGCCAGGCTGTCGAGCTGTTCGCCGAACGCGCTTTGGCTGTTGGTCCAGCGGGCCACGCGGCCGTCCATGCCGTCGAGCAGCATGGCGATGAAAACGGCGATGGCGGCGGTTTGGTATTGGCCGTGCATGGACTGGGTGATGGCGAAGAAGGCACAAAACAAGGCCGCCAGCGTGAAAGAATTGGGCAGCAGATAAATGCTGTTGTTGCGCAGGGTGTCGCGGCGGGTAGGGCGTGGTTCTGTAGGCGGCAGACTCATGGCATTCTCGCTGGGCAGAAGGAAGACGCACTATATCACAAGGCGGCGGGGCGAAAAACGGCAGGGTTGGGCGCGAGGCCGGGCAATTGCTTGTGTGGGGAGGCGGGAAGCCTTTTCAGGTAGCCTGAGACCTTTGCAAAGCCCCCATCTGCGGCGGCGCATTTCTGCGTTGTGCGTTTATGCCCTATGGGTACTGCTCGCTCGCTTAGCCTTGTAGGTGATACGTCTTTCCCACGGGGATTCCTGGCGTTCACACTCGCTGCGCTGCTACGCCTTGAACTGCATCCACATCTGGGGGTTTTGCAAAGGTCTCAGGCTACCTGAAAGCGGCAAGCAAAAAGACAGGCGGTAGGCCTGTCTTTTCAGATAATGCGGCGTATGTGTGTACCGAATGGTTTACAGGGCATCTTTCAATGCTTTGCCGGCACGGAATTTCGGCGATTTGGCGGCCGGAATGGTCAACTCGGCGCCGGTTTTCGGGTTGCGGCCTTTGCGTTCGGCGCGTTCGCCGACGTAGAAAGTACCGAAGCCCACCAAGGTAACGGTGTCGCCTTGTTTCAGGGCGGCAGTGATGGCATTGGTCATACCGTCCAGCGCTTTACCGGCAGCGGCTTTGGAAATGTCGGCCTCTTTGGCAATTGCTTCAATCAATTCAGACTTGTTCACAATAAGTCCCTTTCTGTTGGAGGAATAATCAACAATATGCCGACTTCAAAGCAGCCGGTGTATTGCACCCTTTAACGGTAGGCGCTTTATATCAAGCTCAAAATCGCCGTGTCAAGCGAATATATAGGGCCGGCGGGCGTTTTACCGCAATTGGCGCCGTGCTTTGCCCTTCCCGCAACAAAAAACCTCCGCCAAAGCGGCGGAGGTTTTCAGGTAGCCTCAATGCTTGGTGGCACGGCTGCCGCCTTTGCCGGTTTCAGGTTCGACCGGTTCTGTGGGAGCCTGCCAAGGCTCGGGTTGGTATTCCAGGCTGAACGACAGCACCTCGTCTATCCAGCGCACGGGATGGATGGCCAGCCCTTCTTTGACGTTGTCGGGGATTTCTTCCAAATCTTTGACATTGTCTTTCGGAATCAGCACATGTTTGATGCCGCCGCGCAGGGCCGCCAGCAGTTTTTCTTTCAGGCCGCCGATGGGCAGCACTTCGCCACGCAGCGTGATTTCGCCGGTCATCGCCACATCGGCGCGCACCGGAATGCCGGTGAGGGCGGAAACCATGGCCAAGGTCATAGCGATGCCCGCGCTGGGGCCGTCTTTCGGCGTGGCGCCTTCCGGCACGTGCACGTGGATGTCGTGTTTTTCGTAGAAATCCGGTGCGATGCCCAGCACTTCGGCGCGCGAGCGTACCACACTCCAAGCAGCGGAAATCGACTCCTGCATCACGTCGCCGAGTTTGCCGGTGCGCACGATATTGCCTTTGCCTTTCAGTGCCGCCGCTTCGATGGTCAGCAGTTCGCCGCCCACCTCGGTCCAGGCCAGGCCGGTCACTTGGCCGATGCGGTTTTCGTTTTCGGCCACGCCGTAGTCGAAACGGCGCACGCCCAGGTAGTCGTTTAAGTTGCTCGCATCCACCACCACGGTTTGGGTTTTGGCGCTGCGTTTGGCGCCGGCGGCTTTTTTGTTTTCCGCCAACACTTGCTTCATCACCACTTTGCGGCAGATTTTGGCGATTTCGCGGTCGAGCGAGCGCACGCCGGCTTCACGGGTGTAGTAGCGGATGATGTCGCGCACCGCGCTTTCCCGAATGTCGATTTCGCCGGTTTTCACGCCGTTGCGCTCGATCTGCTTGGGCACCAGATACTGCATGGCGATGTTGACTTTTTCGTCTTCGGTGTAGCCTGACAGGCGGATGATTTCCATGCGGTCGAGCAGGGCGGGCGGAATATCCATGCTGTTGGAGGTGGCGATGAACATCACGTCGCTGAGGTCGAAATCGACTTCGATGTAGTGGTCGGCGAAAGAATGGTTTTGCTCGGGGTCCAGCACTTCGAGCAGGGCGGCGGCCGGGTCGCCGCGGAAATCGCGGCCGAGCTTGTCGATTTCATCGAGTAGGAACAGCGGGTTTTTTACACCCACTTTGATCATGTTCTGCATGATTTTGCCCGGCATCGAGCCGATATAGGTGCGGCGGTGGCCGCGGATTTCGCTCTCGTCGTGTACGCCGCCCAAAGCCATGCGCACATATTTGCGGCCGGTGGCTTTGGCAATCGACTGACCGAGCGAGGTTTTGCCGACACCGGGCGGGCCGACCAGGCAGAGAATCGGGCCTTTGAGCTTGTTCATGCGTTTTTGCACGGCCAAGTATTCCAAAATCCGCTCTTTCACTTTTTCCAGGCCGTAGTGGTCGGCGTTCAGCACCAAATCGGCCTTGGCAATGTCTTTGCTGACCTTGCTTTTCTTGCGCCACGGCAGCTCGATCAGGGTGTCGATGTAGTTGCGCACCACGGTGGATTCGGCCGACATCGGCGGCATCATGCCGAGCTTTTTGTATTCGGCCAGTGCTTTCTCTTCGGCCTCTTTGCTCATGCCGGCTTCGCGGATTTGCCGTTCCAGCTTTTCCAGCTCTTCGCGCTCGTCGCCTTCGCCCAATTCTTTTTGAATGGCTTTGACCTGCTCGTTGAGATAGTAATCGCGCTGCGATTTTTCCATTTGGCGTTTCACGCGGCCGCGGATGCGTTTTTCCACCTGCAGGATGTCCAGCTCGGCTTCCAGCTGGCCCAACAGGTGTTCCATGCGCTCGGCCACGCCGACGATTTCCAGAATTTCCTGACGCTGCTCCAGCTTCAGCTGCAGATGGGCGGCGATGGTGTCCACCAGGCGGCTGTTGTCGGCAATGCCGTGAATGGTGCCCACCATTTCGGCGGGGATTTTTTTGTTCAGTTTGCTGAACTGGTCGAACTGGGCCAGCAGGGTGCGGCGCAATGCTTCGTAATCGCTGCCGCTGCCGTCTTCGTCTGCCAGCGCTTTGACGGCTACCTGAAAATAGTCGCCGTCTGCTTGGATGTCCACCACTTCGGCGCGCTGGGTGCCTTCTACCAGCACTTTCACGGTGCCGTCGGGCAGTTTCAGCACCTGCAGCACATTGGCCAGCGTGCCGATGCGGTACAAATCGTCGGCGCTGGGGTCTTCGTTATTGGGGTTTTTCTGCGCCAGCAGGAAAACCGGCTCGTCTTTTTCCATAGCGGCGTCCAAAGCCGCAATCGATTTGGCGCGACCGACAAACAGCGGCAGCACCATATGCGGGTACACCACCACATCGCGCAGGGGCAGCATGGGCAGGTGGAAAAAATCACGGTTTGTGTGGGTGTCAGCCATGATGGTCTCGATTCTTACATTCGGTCTAACTCAGGATGTGCGCCATTTGGGGACGCAGTGCAGCATTTCAAGGCCGCGCCGGCGAATAAAAAGCGGCTCAAAAGCCGCCTGAGTCAGCCGTTTTCCTCCCGGGCCAAAGCCTGCAGCAGCTCGTTGTGCTGGCAGACGGCGGTGCCGAGCTTGGCCACCACCACGCCGGCGGCGGCATTGGCCAGGTGCATGGCCTGCTGCAAATCCAAGCCGGCGGCCAGCCCCAAGCCCATGGTGGCGATGACGGTGTCGCCGGCGCCGGAAACGTCGTACACCTCCTGGGCGCGGGTGGCCTGGTGGCTGATGTGGCCGGCTTCAAACAGGCTCATGCCTTCTTCGCTGCGGGTGAGCAGCAGGGCCTGCAATTGCAGGTGGCGGCGCAGGGTCTGCGCTTTGTCGGACAACTCTTCTTCGCTGCGCCAGCTGCCGGCGACTTCACGCAATTCGCTGCGGTTGGGCGTGAGCAGGGTGGCGCCGGCGTATTTTTCGTAGTCGTCGCCCTTGGGGTCGATCAGCACCGGTTTGCCGGCGCGGCGGGCGCAGTCGATCATATCCGCCACCCGGTTCAGGCTGCCTTTGCCGTAATCGGAGAGGATAACCGCATCGTAGTCGGGCAGCAGGCTGCGGAAACGGTCGCGCACATTGTCCACCGTGCTGCAGGCAGGGATTTCTTCAAAATCGAGGCGGATCAATTGCTGGTTGCGCGCCATGACGCGCAGCTTGACGGTGGTGGCGATGCCGGCGTCGCGCTGCAGATGGCAATCCACGCCGTCGGCCTGCATCAGTTTCGCCAGTTGGTCGGCGGCTTCGTCATCGCCGGTAATCGACACCAAGGCGGCTTGCCCGCCCAAGGCGGCGATGTTGCGCGCCACGTTGGCCGCGCCGCCGGCGCGTTGGTCGATGCGGCCGATTTTGGCCACCGGCACCGGTGCTTCGGGGGAAATACGGGAAACGTCGCCGAACCAATAACGGTCGAGCATGACGTCGCCAGCCACCAGTACACGGGCTTGGCGGAACAGTTCGGTGAGGCGGTCGGGCAGGGGGTGGGACATGGCGGTTTCCTGTGGCATGGGGCGGTTTATGGTAGGGGAAATGGCCGGGGCGGGCAAGGCGGCTTTCAGGTGGCCTCGCAGTGTGGGCGGGCGGTAAGGGAAGCTGGTTTGCTTTGTCGGCAGCCCGTTTGGCAGATAAGGTAAATGGTGGCGCAGGAGCAGGCCGCTCAAGGGCTACCTGAAAAGCGGTTTGAGATCTTTGCAAAACCTCGAGATGTAGATGCAGTTCAAGGCGTAGCAGCGCAGCGAGTGTGAACGCCAGGAATCCCCGTAGGACAGACATATCATATAGATAGGCAAGCGAGCGTAGATAGGCAAGCGAGCGAGCAGCACCCATAGGGCATAAACGCACAACGCAGAAATGCGCCGCAGATGGGGGGTTTGCAAAGGTCTCGGTTTGGGTTTTCAGGTAGCCTGTTTGGGCGCGGCGAGGTCGGTTTCTACTGCCGCTTCGTCCAGCGTTTTCAGCCAGGCCAGTTTTTCGGCGATTTTGATTTCGAGGCCGCGCGGCACCGGTTGGTAGAAATCGGGTTCGGCCATGCCCTCGGGCATATAGCTTTCGCCGGCGGCATAGGCATGCGGCTCGTCGTGGGCGTAGCGGTACTCGCGCCCGTAGCCGAGGTTTTTCATCAGTTCGGTGGGGGCGTTGCGCAGGTGCACCGGCACTTCGGCGCTGCCGTTTTCCTGCACGAAGCGGCGCATTTGTTTGAAGGCGAGGTAGCCGGCGTTGGATTTGGCGGCCGAGGCCAGATAGAGCACGGTTTGCGCCAAGGCCAGTTCGCCTTCGGGGCTGCCCAGGCGTTCGTAGGTGGCGGCGGCATCGGTGGCTACCTGAAAGGCGCGCGGGTCGGCCAGGCCGATGTCTTCCCAAGCCATTTGAATCAGGCGGCGCGCCAGATAGCGCGGGTCGGCGCCGCCGTCGAGCATGCGGCAAAACCAATACAGGGCGGCGTTGGGGTGGGAGCCGCGCACCGATTTGTGTAGGGCGGAAATCTGGTTGTAAAAGCTGTCGCCGCCTTTGTCGAAACGGCGGATCTGGCTGCCGAGGCTGTCGGCGAGAAAGGCTTCGTCGATCAGGGCGGTGTGCCGGGTTTGGGCGGCGCGGATCAGCTGCTCGAGCAGGTTGAGCAGGCGGCGGGCGTCGCCATCGGCGGTTTGCACCAGCAGTGTTTCGGCTGCGGGCGACAGCGCCACGCCGGCATACTCGGGCAGGGCGAATACTTTGGCGCACAGGCGGCGCAAGTCGTGTTCATCCAGCGCGGTCAGGGTATATACCTGGGCGCGGCTGAGCAGGGCGGGGTTGACTTCAAAAGACGGGTTTTCGGTGGTGGCGCCGATAAAGGTGAACAGGCCGCTTTCCACATAAGGCAGAAAGGCGTCTTGCTGCGATTTGTTGAAGCGGTGCACTTCATCAACAAACAAAATGGTGCTGCGGCCCTGTTGCAGGGCGATTTCGGCTTTGTTTACCGCCTCGCGGATGTCTTTGACGCCGGAAAATACGGCGGACACGGGCAGAAACTGGGCGTTGAAGCTTTGCGCCATAATCCGCGCCAACGTGGTTTTGCCCACGCCCGGCGGCCCCCACAGCAGCATGGAGTGCGGCTTGCCGCTTTGCACGGCGGTGTGCAGCGGTTTGCCTTCGCCGATGAGGTGTTGCTGGCCGATGACATCATCCAGGCTTTGCGGACGCAGGCGCTCGGCCAGCGGGGCGTCGGGTTGGCGGGTAAACAGGTCTTGCATGACTGAGGCTGTGGGGTGAAAGGGAAGGGCGATTATACTGGTTTCAGGTAGCCTGCAAGCCATTTTCTGCTTGTCTGCCGTCCTGTTTCTCAAGGATAATGCCGCCTTTTGTTTGAGCGGACGGCGGCGCTTGCCCAAGCGGCCTTCCGGCTCTGAGTGTTCTATATTTTTTGCAGGAGTGCGATGATGAAGTCGGTTTACTTGGCGGCGGTGTTGGCTGTGTGTTTGGGCGGGTGTGTCAATACGCCGGCGGCCGCGCCCGCAGCGGCTCCGTCTGCTGCTGCTCCGACGCCGCCCACCCGCATGACGCCCGATCAGCAGCAGTCTTTCCGCGCTCGCTGCGAAAGCCGGGGCGGCCAAATCGACTGGCTGGAATCGCGGGTGGAAAGCGGCATTTACCATATGGGTTGCCGTCTGCCCAACGGCCGGGCCTACGGTTTCAGCGGCTGAAGGCTACCTGAAAGCCTGTGTTTGTCTCTTAATTGAAATCAATCCGAAAGCGCGACATGAAATACATCAGTACCCGCGGCCAAACCGCCGCCAAACCGTTTAGCGAAGTGTTGTTGATGGGCCTGGCTCCGGACGGCGGTCTGATGTTGCCGGAAAGCTATCCGCAAATCGACGAGGTTACCCTGCACCGCTGGCGCAGCCTGAGCTATCCCGATTTGGCTTTTGAAATCATGAGCCGGTTTATCGACGATATCCCCGCCGACGATTTGAAAGACATCATCCGCCGCACCTACACCGCAGAGACATTCGGCAGCGCCGACATCACGCCGGTGCGCACCTTGGGCGACGGCATCAAAATCCAAGCCCTCTCCAACGGCCCCACGCTGGCTTTCAAAGACATGGCGATGCAGTTTTTGGGCAACGCTTTCGAATATGTGCTCAAGCGCGAAAACCGCGAGTTGAATATTGTCGGCGCCACCAGCGGCGACACCGGCTCGGCCGCCGAATACGCCCTGCGCGGCAAGCGCGGCATCCATGTGTTCATGCTGTCGCCCGAAGGCAAAATGAGCCCCTTCCAACGCGCGCAGATGTACAGCCTGCAAGACGAAAACATCCACAATATCGCAGTCGAAGGCATGTTTGACGACTGCCAAGACATCGTGAAAGCGCTGCAAAACGATGCCGCCTTCAAAGCGCAATACCACATCGGCACGGTGAACAGCATCAACTGGGGCCGCATCGTGGCGCAGGTGGTGTATTACTTCGCCGGCTATTTCCGCGCCACCGCCACCAATGAGCAAAAGGTGAGCTTCTGCGTGCCCAGCGGCAATTTCGGCAACGTCTGTGCCGGCCACATCGCCCGCATGATGGGCCTGCCCATCCACCGCCTGATCGTGGCCACCAATGAAAACGACGTGCTGGACGAGTTTTTCAAAACCGGCCGCTACCGCCCGCGCAGCGCAGCGGATACCTTCGTGACCTCCAGCCCATCGATGGACATTTCCAAAGCCTCCAACTTCGAGCGTTTTGTATTCGACCTGATGCAGCGCGACGGCGGCAAAGTGCAGGCGCTGTGGGCGCAGGTAGAGGGCGGACAAGGCTTCGATTTGGCCGGCGAGCTGCCGCGCATCCACGAAGGCTTCGGTTTCGTATCCGGCAAAAGCAGCCATGCCGACCGCCTGAACACCATCCGCCGCGTGTTTGCCGAAGACGGCGAGTGGATCGACCCGCACACCGCCGATGCGGTAAAAGTGGCGCACGAAGTGCGCGAAGCGGGCGAAACCGTGGTGTGCTTGGAAACCGCTTTGGCCGCCAAGTTTGCCGACACCATTGCCGAGGCTGCCGGCGAAGCCGTGGAAGTGCCGCGGCCGGCCGCCTTGGCCGGCTTGGAAGACCTGCCTCAGCGCGTGACCGTGCTGCCCAACGATGCGGAAGCGGTCAAACAGCTGATTCGCGAAGCACTGGGTTAAACCCTGTTTCCCCACCGTTACCCAGCTTTCAGGTAGCCCGCGCCAAGCGGCAGGCTACCTGAAAGCCTTTTCACTTCTAGCAGTTGTGCCCGTTTTTCTGCTATAACACGTCTGATGCCGGCCTGCTGTTTTCAGACCGTCCCCATAATGATTCACACCGAAGCACCCACACCATGAAATCACCCGAACTCCTTCTCCCCGCCGGCGGCCTCGAGCGCATGCGCGCCGCCTTCGATTACGGCGCCGATGCCGTGTATGCCGGCAGCCCGCGCTATTCCCTGCGCGCCCGCAACAACGAATTTGCCAAACTGCCGGTGCTGGAGCAGGGCATTGCCGAAGCGCATGCGCGCGGTAAAAAATTCTTCCTTACCGTCAATACGCTGCCACACAACAGCAAGCTGAAAACCTTTATGGCCGATATGGAGCCGCTGGTCGCCATGCAGCCCGACGCGCTGATTATGGCCGATCCCGGCCTGATCATGCAGGTGCGTGAACGTTGGCCGGACATGCCGATTCACCTTTCCGTGCAGGCCAACACCACCAACTATTGGGGCGTGCAGTTTTGGCAGAAAATCGGCGTGGAGCGGATTATCCTCTCGCGCGAATTGAGCATGGAAGAAATCGCCGAAATCCGCCAACAATGCCCGGACATCGAATTGGAAGTGTTTGTACACGGCGCTTTGTGCATCGCCTATTCCGGCCGCTGCCTGCTTTCCGGTTACTTCAACCACCGCGACCCCAACCAAGGCACCTGCACCAACGCCTGCCGCTGGGATTATAAAGTGCACGACGCCGAAGCCGACGAAATGGGCGATGCCCGTTTGTTGCAAGGCTTTAATTTCAACCAAGCGCAAGAAGAAGCCAATGCCGCGTTTGAAGGCATCAACGGTCAGGTGCGCCACCCCGAAGCCAATAAAGTATTCCTGATCGAAGAAGCCAACCGCCCGGGCGAGCTGATGCCGATTATGGAAGACGAGCACGGCACCTACATCATGAATTCCAAAGACCTGCGCGCCATCGAGCAGGTGGCCAAACTGGCCGAAATCGGCGTGGACAGCCTCAAGGTGGAAGGCCGCACCAAGTCGGTGTATTACGTTGCCCGCGTAGCGCAGGCCTACCGCAAAGCGATTGACGACGCGGTGGCCGGCAAACCGTTTGACTACAGCTTGCTGGCCGAACTCGAGGGCTTGGCCAACCGCGGCTACACCTCGGGCTTTTTGGAGCGCCATCAAACCCAGGAATACCAAAACTATCTGGCCGGCCACTCGCTGGCCAAACAAAGCCAGTTTGTCGGCCAGATTACCGGCATCGATGCCGACGGCTGGGCCACGGTGGAAGTGAAAAACCGCTTTGCCGTGGGCGATACGCTGGAAATCATCCACCCGCAAGGCAACCAAACGCTGGTGTTGGCGGCGATGACCCGCAAAGGCGAGGCGGTGGAGGCCGCGCCGGGCAACGGCATCCAGGTGAAGATTCCGAATATGCAGGGCAAAGACAAGGCCTTGATTGCGCGGATTATGAACCCCTAAGGGCTTTCAGGTAGCCTGTAATGCCGCATGGGCAGCCGATAAATCATGCAGATTCAGCCATCTGTTTTACGATGGCACGCTATGGAATCAATATTCGGAAAAAACCGCTGCTCTGTCGCTGCGATGCAGCAATTGTGATATAAACAGCCTCGCCTGTGCAGCAGAAGGCCAGTATGATGGTTTGATAAAGATGATTGATTAAGGAGCTGAAAATGTCTGAATACGAACAAAATTCCCAAGTCGAAAACCATGTGCCAGCGGCGGTACAGCCAGTCGAGCCGCCGGCGCCGGCAGTGTCGGACGATGATTTGAATTTGGCCATGTTGTCCCATTTGCTGGGCATTGTGCTCGGCTTTCTGCCCAGCTTGATTATTTGGCTGATGAACAAAGACAAAGCCGACAAGGCGTTTGTGAATGACCAAGCCAAAGAAGCGCTGAATTTTCAGATTACCGTGATCATCGGCTATGTGGCCGGCTCGATTTTGTCGGCGGTGCTGATCGGCTTTTTGGTGATTTTCTTGGTGGTGGTGGCCAATTTTGTGCTGTGCATTGTTGCCGCACTGGCGGCCAAAAAAGGCGAAGCCTATCGCTATCCGTTTACCCTGCGCTTGTTGAAATAAGCCCGCACTTGCTCTTAAGACAGCAAGCGTTTTCAGGTAGCCTAAAGGCTACCTGAAAGTTTTTGTTGCCAATGATTTGTCCGATATGATGCCTGATGCTTTTTCCCCGCAAGATTTTGCTGAACGCCTGATTGCCTGGCAGCGGCAGCATGGCCGCCACGATCTGCCCTGGCAGGTACGCGATCCTTATGCGGTGTGGCTGTCGGAGATTATGCTGCAACAAACCCAAGTGGCCACGGTGCGGGATTACTACCCCCGTTTTTTGGCCGCTTTCCCGACGGTGCAGGACTTGGCGGCGGCGGAAGAAGATGCGGTGCTGGCCCTGTGGGCGGGCTTGGGCTATTACAGCCGTGCGCGCAATCTGCATGCGGCGGCCAAGCAGGTGGTGGCGCAGTTCGGCGGCGTGTTTCCCGATACCCGCGAGGATTTGGAAAGCTTAAAAGGGGTGGGCCGCAGTACGGCGGCGGCGATTGCGGCTTTTGCTTTCGGCCGGCGCGAAACCATACTCGACGGCAATGTGAAACGGGTGTTGTGCCGCGTATTCGCTCTCGACGGCAATCCTGCCGACAAGCGGTTCGAGCGGCAGCTGTGGGATTTGGCTGAGAACCTGTTGCCGCAGGCCGCGGAGGATATGCCGGCCTACATTCAGGGGCTGATGGATTTGGGCGCCACCGTGTGCAAACGCAGCAAACCGCTATGCGGGCCATGCCCGATGGCGCAACATTGTCTGGCCAAAGCGCAGGACCGGATCGGCGAACTGCCGCGCAAAAAAACGGCCGCCACCGTTAAAAGCGTGGCTGTGTATTGGCTGGTGCTGCGGAACAAAGCCGGTGAAATCTGGTTGGAAAAACGCCCGGCCGGTGGTATTTGGGGCGGCTTGCATTGCGTGCCCTGTTTCGAGCGCTTGGCGGATCTGTATGCCTACGCCGCCGCTTTCGGCGTGGCAGCCGAAGCCGTCGAGGAAGATGCCCCGCTTACCCACCGTTTAACCCACCGCCTGCTGCTGATTACCCCGCTGCGGGCGGAGACAGGTTGCCTGACGGGAGGCGGTCAGCCTGGTATCTGGGCGCAAAAAAACGGCTTCGGCTTGCCGAAGCCTTTAGCGGCTTATTTGGATACCAAGCCGTTCTCGCAGAGATAATCAGCAAGGCCTGCAGGCTGAGACCTTGGCAATATTTTCGTTTAGCCTTGGATGCGATCTGCTTGTCGCACGGGGCTGGCGTTTACACTTACTGCGCTGCTATATCATGATCTGTATCCACATCAAGCGGTTCCAGCTCTTATTTTGCCGATAGAGTGCAGGTGAATCGGTTTTTCTGTGGGATTGAATACAAGAGCCGGATATAATGATAAGACTGAATAGTCCTATTTATTTTCATGTTATGGAGACATTATTCGTGAAACTCGAAACCCAAGCCATTCACGCCGGCTATCAGCCCGATCCCACCACCAAAGCCGCTGCGGTGCCGATTTACCAAACCACCAGCTACGCCTTCGACAACACCCAACACGGCGCCGATTTGTTTAACCTCAACGTGGCCGGCAACATCTACACCCGCATCATGAACCCCACCACCGCCGTTTTGGAAGCGCGGTTGGCGGCCTTGGAAGGCGGCATCGCCGCCTTGTGTGTGGCCAGCGGCATGGCGGCGATTACTTATGCCATCCAAACCATCGCCGAAGCGGGCGACAACATCATCGCCACCAAAACCCTTTACGGCGGCACCTTCAACCTGTTTGCCCACACCCTGCCCAAACAAGGCATCGAAGTGCGCTTTATCGACCCCGCCAAGCCCGAAGACATCGCCGCCCACACCGACGCGCGCACCAAGCTGGTTTACTGCGAAAGCATCGGCAACCCCGCCATCAACGTGGTGGACATCCGCGCCTTTGCCGAAGCCGCCCACGCGCAAGGCCTGCCTTTGGTGGTGGACAACACCGTCGCCTCGCCCGCCTTGTGCCGCCCGATTGAGCTGGGTGCCGACATCGTGGTGGAGTCGCTGACCAAATACATCGGCGGCCACGGCACCAGCATCGGCGGCGCGATTATCGACGGCGGTAAATTCGACTGGACTCAAGGCGAGCGCTTCAAAGTGCTGACTACGCCCGATGTGTCTTACCACGGCGTGAATTACAGCGAACACTTCGGCTCCGCTGCCTACATCGCCCGCGCCCGTGTGGTGCCGCTGCGCAACACCGGCGCCGCCATCAGCCCGATGAACGTCTTCTTAATCCTGCAAGGCCTCGAAACCCTGGCGCTGCGCATGGAACGCCACAGCGACAACGCGCTGAAAGTGGCCGAGTTCCTGCAAAACCATCCGCAAGTGGCTTGGGTAAATTATCCCGGCCTTTCAGGTAGCCCCTATAAGGCCCTGATTGAGCGCGACTTTGCCGGCAAAGCCTCCGGCCTGCTCAGCTTCGGCATCAAAGGCGGCATCGAAGCCGGCGGCAAGTTTATCGACGCGCTGCAACTGTTTACCCGCCTGGTCAACATCGGCGACGCCAAATCGCTGGCCACCCACCCGGCCAGCACCACCCACCGCCAGCTGAACGCCGAAGAGCTGAAAGCCGCCGGCGTCAGCGAAGACATGGTGCGCCTGTCTATCGGCATTGAGCACATCGACGACTTGCTGGCCGATTTGGAACAGGCTTTGGCCGCCGCCCGATAAACATTCCTTGCATTGAGCATCAAACCCCGCTGTCAGGCTACCTGAAAGCGGGGTTTTCGGTTTGGAGAACGGCGGTCAGCCTGAGGCCTTTGCAAAACCCCCAGATGTGGATGCAGTTCAAGGCGTAGCAGCGCAGCGAGCGAAGACATATCACATAGATAGGCAAGCGAGCGAGCAGCGCACAACGCAGAAATGCGCCGCAGATGGAGGTTTTGCAAAGGTCTCAGCCTATTGATACTGCACCCGGCCGCTGGCGGTTTGGCTGACGGTGGTCAGCCCCGGGGTATCGAAAGCCTGCTCGGGAGCGGGAGGCGTGGCGGCGGCATAAGCCATGTCTTGCGCACGGTAGGCTCGGCTGCCGGCCTGCATGGTTTGCACCAAGTCCACCTCCACCACTTTGTAGCCGCTGCCGCCCATGGTTTGGCTGAGGGCTTGTGCCCGCTCTTGAAAGCGGCGCAGGGCTTCGGTGCTCAGGGTTTCGACAATCCGTTGGCGGGTAGCCGGTTTGAGTGAAAAGCTAACATTATCCACCACCGCTTCGCCGCTGCTTTGCGCCAGCAGCTTGCCTAAGGCTTGGAAGTCGGCACCGGACACGCTCAGTACGGCTTCGTCCTGCCAGATGCGCTGATTGCGGCCGTTTTGCCCGCTTTCGCTGCCGGGATAGGCGGAGCGGTATTGGAGTTGGCTTTCGATGCCGCTGAGTGTGCGCAGGCGGCTTTGCAGGATATTCAGTTTGCGGGTGGTGCCGGCCGCGGCTTGGGCGGCATCGGCATGACGGGTTTGCACCCGCAGGCGTAAGGTCATCCAGTCGTTGGGCACGTCGCGGCTGACGGTTTCGCTGAAGCGTAAGATTTGGTAGTGAAGCGGTTCGGCTGCGGCGGGCAGGCTGAGAACGGCGGAGAGGAGGAGTAGGATGGCGGTTTTCTTCATAAGGTTCTCCTTGGGCGGAAGCAGTCGGAATGGGAAACAGGCTACCTGAAAACAGCCGGTTTCGCAAAAGATTGCTTGGCCGTTTTCAGGTAGCCTGTGTTCATTTCAGGGGAAGCGTTCAGCTGTTTTAGTGCGTCATCACCTGATTGAGGAATTGGCGGGCGCGCTCGCTTTGCGGATTGGTAAAGAAGGTGTCGGGGTCGGCCATTTCCACAATCTGGCCGTGATCCACGAAAATCACGCGGTCGGCTACTTCGCGGGCGAAGCCCATTTCGTGGGTGACGCACATCATGGTCATGCCGCTCATGGCCAAGTCTTTCATTACTTTCAACACTTCGCCCACCATCTCGGGGTCGAGCGCGGAGGTGGGTTCGTCAAACAGCATCACATTTGGCTCCATTGCCAAGCCGCGGGCAATGGCCACGCGCTGCTGCTGGCCGCCGGAAAGCTGGCCGGGCATGGCGTCTTTTTTGTGTGCCAAGCCCACGCGTTCCAGCAGTTCCAGGGCTTTTTTCTCGGCCTGTTCGCGCGATTGTTTTTTCACTTTGATCGGGGAGAGCATGATGTTTTCCAGCACGCTCAGGTGGGGATAGAGGTTGAAGTGTTGGAACACAAAGCCCACTTCGGCGCGCACCTTGTTCAGATCGGTTTTGGGGTCGGCCACATTGATGCCGTCCACCCAGATTTCGCCTTCCTGAATGCGCTCGAGCTGGTTGACGGTGCGGATAAGGGTGGATTTGCCGCTGCCCGACGGGCCGCAGACCACCACCACTTCGCCTTTGTTGATTTCGAGATTCACGCCGTTGATGACGTGCAGGTCTTTAAACCATTTGTGTACGTTTTTGAATTTAATCATCTGTTTGCTCCTCTGTGATTGGTTTTGGCTTTATGTTTTGGCAGAGGTGGTTGCTGAGGGCCACATACTGCCGGGGAGGGATGTGCTCGGCCCGCTGCTGCGGATCGATGCCGACGGCGGCGAAATCGGCTTCGCCGGCCAAGTCTTTCAGATTATTGCGTATGGTTTTGCGGCGCTGGTGGAACGCCTGCTTAACCAGCTGCGCGAAATGGGCGAAATCTTGCGCTTCGCCGAGGCGGTGGCGCAGCGGAATCATGCGCACCACGGCGGAATCCACTTTCGGCGCCGGCACAAACGCCTCGGGCGGCACTTCAAACAGCATTTCCATGTCGAAGAAATACTGCAGCATCACGCTGAGGCGGCCGTAGTCGTTGCTGCCGGGCCCGGCCACCATGCGCTCCACCACTTCTTTCTGCAGCATAAAGTGCATGTCTTGCACTTCTTCCGCCACTTCGCTCAAGCGGAACAGCAGCGGGGTGGAAATATTGTAGGGCAGGTTGCCGACGATTTTTTTGCGGCCGGGCACGCTTTGGAAATCGAATTGCAGCACGTCGCCTTCGTGAATCACCAATTTGCCGGCAAAAGGCAGGGTTTTCAGGCGGGCGATGATGTCGCGGTCGATCTCGCACACATGCAGGGTGTTCAGCCTCGCGGCCAGAGGCTCGGTAATGGCCGCCAAGCCGGGGCCGATTTCGATGACGGTGTCGTCCGGCTGCGGCCGCACGGCTTCCACGATGTCGCGGATGATGCGGGTGTCTTGCAGAAAATTCTGCCCGAAGCGTTTGCGGGCTTTGTGTTCTTTCATGTGTAGCAGAATGACGGGAGGCCGACTCAAATGCGGCGGATTGTAACAGATTCACCGATGCTGTGAAGCCCGCTTGCGTCAGGAAAACAGCTGCCAGCCGCCGATCAGGAAAGCATAGCGCAAGCCTTTGCCGATCAGCAGCATCAGGGCGCACAGCCAGGCGTTCATTCTCAACCAGCCCGCCGCCACCGGCAGGGCATCGCCGATAAAAGGCACCCAGGCCAGCAGCAGGCAGACGCTGCCGTAGCGTTTCAGGTAGCCTGCCGCATAGCCGGGGTGCTGCTTGGGCGGCAGCAGACGGCCGAGGGCGTACGACACCAGGCTGCCGGCGGTATTGGCTGCGGTGGCTACACCCCAAGCGGCGAGGGCAAGATCGGCCCGGCCGTGCACCACCGCCAGCAAGGCGGCTTCGGACGTGCCGGGCAACAGGGTGGCAGAAGTCAAGGCGGAGAAGGCCAAGCCGGTAAGCAGCCAGAAGGTATCCATATAAAGGGCAATGTTCAACGGCAGGCTGAGACCTTTGCAAAACCCCCAGATGTGGATGCAGTTCAAGGCGTAGCAGCGCAGCGAACGTGAACGCCAGGAATCCCCGTGGGACAGACATATCATCTAGATAGGCAAGCGAGCGAGCAGCGCACAACGCAGAAATGCGACGCAGATGGGGGTTTTGCAAAGGTCTCAGGCTACCTGAAAACAGAAGGCAGCGGGTAGATTGGGGCGTGATGGCAGCGGCATACGCGCGGCATTATAATACGCGGCTTCTGAAAGATAAGGACGCATCATGAAATCCGTATTGATCACCGGCTGCTCCAGCGGCATCGGTTTGGATACCGCCCTGCAGATGAAGGCGCGGGGTTGGCGGGTGTTCGCTTCCTGCCGTCAGGAGGCGGATGTGCGCCGTTTGCAGGCGCAGGGCTTGGAAACTCTGCTGCTGGATGTGGACGACAGCGCGCAGATTGCCGCTGCGTTTGCCGCCGTGACCGAGCAGACCGGCGGCACTTTGGATGCCTTGTTCTGCAATGCCGGCTACGGCCAGACGGGCGCGGTGGAAGATGTGCCGCGCCAAGCCTTGCGCGCCCAGTTTGAGACCAATGTGTTCGGCACTTGGGAGTGCATTGCCGAGGCGATGAAGCTGTTCCGCCGGCAGGGGCACGGGCGGATTGTGGTGAACAGCAGCATTCTGGGTTTTGCCGCCATGCCTTGGCGCGGGGCGTATAACAGCACCAAGTTTGCTTTGGAAGGTATGTGCGACACGCTGCGCCACGAAACGGCCGGCAGCGGCATTGAGGTGGTGCTGGTGGAGCCCGGGCCGGTGGCCACCCGTTTCCGTCCCAATGCTTTGGCGAAATTCCGCCAATACATCGATATGGAAGGCAGCGTACACCGCGAGGCTTATCAGGCCCAGCTCAACCGTTTGCAGCAGGAAGGCGATGCGGCGCCGTTTACCGTGTCTTCCGCCGCCTGTGCCGCGGTGTGCGTGACCGCGCTGACGGCGCCGAAGCCGCGCCGCCGTTATTTGGTGACGGTGCCGACGGTGTTGTTTTGGTATCTGAAACGGATTTTGCCCACCGCCGTGCTCGACCGCTTGCTGCGCGGTGCGGTGAAGGGGCAGGGCAAGTAGCCGGCAGCGTTGGCTGCAGATGGGGGTTTTGCAAAGGTCTCAGGCTTTCAGGTAGCCTGTTTGCCGAAAGCGGAGCCCAAATAAATGGCGGCCAAGGTTAAGGCCGCGCCGGCCCATTGCCAGCCATCAATCGCTTTGCCGAGCACCCAGGCGTCAATCAGCAGGGCGGCCACCGGTTCGGACAGCAGCAGCAGGCCGGTGAGCGCCAGCGAGAGTTTCGGAATCGCATGGGCAATCAAGCCCCAAGCCAGGCATTGCATCACTGCGCCGTAAATCAGAACCAGGCCGATGTCGCGCGCCTGAGAGGGATAAAGCCGGCCTTGGTCGAACCACCAGGCCGGCAGCAGCATGGCCGCCATGCCGCCGAGGCTCACCAGCAGCATTAGCGGCAGCAGGGGCGTGGGTTCGGCTTCATGGGTTTTGCGTACAAACGTCATCGAAGCGGCCAGCATGCTGCCGGAAACAATGCCGCTGATCAGGCCCCAAGCCGCGTGTTGGTTGCGCCCGAATTCGGGGCTGGCAATCAGGGCCACGCCCGCCACGGCCAGCAGCAGGCTGAACAGTTGCAGCCGGCTTTGCCGCTCGCCGAACCACACAAAGCCGATGGCGGCCAAAAAGAAAATCTGCAGGCTGTTGAGCAGGGTGGCGATGCCGGGGCCCACCGCATAAATGCTTTCGTGCCACAAAGCCAAATCCACGCCCAAAAACGTGCCCGACAACAGAGCAAACACGCGGGCGCGGCGGTTGGCCGGCAGCCGACGCCCTTGCAGCCGCAGCAGTAGATAAAACACCACCGCGGCCACCGCCAGCCGCCAAAAGGCGATGGCATATGCCCCCACCGGCACGGCGGCCACAATCAGGCTGCCGAGGCCGAAAATAATGCAGCCGGCAATCAGGCCGAATGCGGCGGGGCGGGTGGAATAAGCGTTCATGGCATCAGCGATTCAAACAGGGCGTGTCGTCACAAAAAGGCGCCAAGGCTACCTGAAAGCCCTGCCGCGGTAAAGCGTTGCTATGGGCGCCTTTGAATTTGAAAATGCCCGTGCCCGCCTGCGCCATTTATAGGCTACAATGCCGCCTGTTTTGAATCCGCGACAATGCAGGCAGTGATGGCGGTGCGTTCCAAATCTTCCAAAGCGTGGCTGCACGAGCACGTGAACGATCCTTATGTGCATCAGGCGCAGAAAGACGGCTACCGTGCACGTGCTGCATACAAGCTATTGGAAATCAATGAAAAAGACAAATTAATCAAGCCGGGCACGGTGGTGGCCGACTTGGGCAGCGCCCCGGGCAGCTGGTCGCAGGTGGCGGCCAAGCTGGCCGGCAAAAAAGGGCGCGTGTTCGCTTTGGACATTCTGCCGATGGAGCCGGTGGAGGGCGTATCGTTTATTCAGGGCGACTTCCGTGAAGATGCGGTGTTGGCCGAATTGGAAGCCTTGTTGGACGGGCGCAGTTTGGATCTTGTAATTTGCGATATGGCACCCAATATGTCGGGCCACGCAGTCAGCGATCAGGCGCGCAGCTATCACTTGTGCGAGTTGGCCTTGGACTTTGCCGCCAACCATCTGAAGCCCGGCGGCCATCTGCTGGTGAAGGTGTTTCAGGGCGCGGGTTATCAGGAATATGTGCAGGCCATGCGCGAAGTATTCGCCCAAGTGCAGGTGCGCAAGCCCAAGGCCTCGCGCGATCGCTCCAGCGAAACCTATTTGTTGGGGCGCAACAAACTCGGGGAATAATCCAGGCTACCTGAAAACAAGCCATGCGGGTTTTCAGGTAGCCCAAACTTAACCCCACCCTGTATTTATTCTGTTCCACTTTACATCAATAGGAGCTTGTTACCGTGCGTAACACCGTAAGAACGCTTTTGGTCTGGCTGGTTTTGGCCGGGGTTATTTTCGCCTCGGCCCAAGCCTTGTTGGGCGAGAAGGAAAACAAACAGCAAATCAACTACTCGCAGTTTATCCAGCAGGTAAACAAAGGCGAAATCAGCAGCGTGCACATCGAAGGTTCGGTGGTGACCGGCTATGTGATCAAAGGCGAGCGCACCGACAAAACCCAGTTCTTCACCAACGCCCCGCTGGACGACAAGCTGATCGAAACCCTGTTGGGCAAAAACGTGGACGTAAAGGTAATCCCCGAAGAGAAACCCAGTATGCTGGGCAGCCTCTTTTTCAGCCTCTTGCCCGTGCTGCTGCTGATTGCCGCCTGGTTTTATTTCATGCGCATGCAGGCTGGCGGCGGCGGTAAAGGCGGTGCCTTCTCCTTCGGCAAAAGCCGCGCCAAGCTGTTGGACAAAGATGCCAATAAAGTCACGTTTTCCGATGTGGCCGGCTGCGACGAAGCCAAAGAAGAAGTGCAGGAAATCGTGGATTACCTGAAAGCGCCCAACCGCTACCAAAGCCTGGGCGGACGTGTGCCGCGCGGCATTTTGCTGGCCGGCAGCCCCGGTACCGGCAAAACCCTGCTCGCCAAAGCGATTGCCGGCGAAGCAGGCGTGCCCTTCTTCAGCATCTCCGGTTCCGACTTCGTGGAAATGTTTGTCGGCGTGGGCGCTTCCCGCGTGCGCGATATGTTTGAGCAAGCCAAGAAAAACGCCCCCTGCATCATCTTCATCGACGAAATCGACGCTGTCGGCCGCCAGCGCGGCGCCGGCTTGGGCGGCGGCAACGACGAACGCGAACAAACCCTCAACCAGCTGTTGGTGGAAATGGACGGCTTTGAAAGCAACCAAACCGTGATTGTGATTGCCGCCACCAACCGCCCCGATGTGCTCGATCCCGCTTTGCAGCGCCCCGGCCGTTTCGACCGCCAGGTGGTGGTGCCGCTGCCTGATATCCGTGGTCGCGAACAGATTTTGAAGGTGCACGCCAAAAAAGTACCGCTGGATGCTTCCGTGGATTTGGTGTCTTTGGCGCGCGGCACGCCCGGTTTCTCCGGTGCCGATTTGGCCAACTTGGTCAACGAAGCAGCGCTGTTTGCCGGCCGCCGCAACAAAACCAAAGTCGATCAGAGCGACTTTGAAGACGCCAAAGACAAAATCTATATGGGCCCCGAGCGCCGCAGCATGGTGATGCATGAAGACGAAAAACGCGCCACCGCCTACCACGAATCCGGCCACGCCATCGTGGCGGAAAGCCTGGAAGGCACCGATCCGGTGCACAAAGTCACCATCATGCCGCGCGGCCGAGCCTTGGGCCTGACCTGGCAGCTGCCGGAGCGTGACCGCATCAGCATGTATAAAGACCAGATGCTGAACCAGATTTCGATTCTGTACGGCGGCCGGATTGCCGAAGACATTTATGTCGGCCGCATTTCCACCGGCGCTTCCAACGATTTCGAGCGCGCCACCCAAATCGCCCGCGAAATGGTCACCCGCTACGGCATGAGTGACAAAATGGGTGCCATGGTGTATGCCGAAAACGAGGGCGAAGTGTTCCTCGGCCGCAGCATTACCCGCTCGCAGCATATTTCGGAAAAAACCCAGCAGGAAGTGGATGCCGAAGTACGCCGCATTCTCGATGAGCAATATGCGGTGGCCTACAAAATCTTGGACGAAAACCGCGACAAGATGGAAACCATGTGCCGGGCATTGATGGAGTGGGAAACCATAGACCGCGACCAAGTGCTGGAAATCATGGCCGGCAAACAGCCCAGCCCGCCGAAAGACTACAGCCACAACATCCGCAAAGAAGACAGCGAAACCGGCAAATCTGCCGAAACGCCCGCCGTGCCCACACAAGAACAGGAAAACGCTGCCCAGCCGGTTGAAGCGGCGCCCGCTGCAGAAACCCCCGTAGCCGGAAAGCCGCACAACACCGAACAGGACAAACGCGAACCCTAAGGGCTTTTTCCTGATCATGAAAAGGCTACCTGAAACCTTATTAGCTCCGCAGTTCCTGCACAGTAAAAAGGTTCAGGTAGCCTTTTTCATGTTTGTTGAAGGGGCTGATGGTTGTTGCTTAGCGATCTGGATTGAGTAATTTAGATTAGAG
>NZ_JH164926.1:403026-445021 GCF_000226875.1 Neisseria shayeganii 871 | reverse complement strand
TTAATTAAATCGAAACAGCTCTAGAGCGGAAAAGCTACTGCGGCAGCGCCCCGGTAGCGGACGCCCAAGCGCTGGCCGATAGTGAGGTGTTCGGCGGAGTGGGCGGGAAACAGGCTGCCGTCGGCCAGGCGCAGGGTATAGAGGAAGTGACCGCCTTTGAAATCTTGTTCCATGACTTCGGCCTGTTCGGCGGCAGAGGGGTCGAAAACAATGTCGTCCGGCCGGATCAGCACGCGCACGGCTTGACCGGGAGTCAAGGCGGTGGTGTCAGCTGCGGGCAGTAGGCCAAGACCGGTTTGAACGCCCTGGTCTGCCACCTGGCCGCTAATCAGGGCGCCGCTGCCGATAAAGCAGGCGGTTTCGGCATCGGCCGGCTGGCGGTAGAGGGTGTAGGGGTCGCTCCATTGCACTAGCCGCCCTTGTTTGATTACGCCGATTTTATCGGCCATCACAAAGGCTTCTTGCTGGTCGTGGGTGACCATGATGGCGGCGGTGTTTTGCTGTTTCAGCAGTTGGCGCACTTCTTTGGAGAGGCGGGTACGCAGATCGGCATCCAGATTGGAAAACGGCTCGTCCAACAGAATCAGATCGGGTTTCGGCGCCAGCGCGCGCGCCAGTGCCACCCGTTGTTGTTGGCCGCCGGAGAGTTGGTGCGGATATTGTTTGGCCTGCGTCTCAAGACCGGTGAGGGCGAGCAGCTCCGCCACCCGCTGTTGGCGTTCGCTGCGTGGGCGGCGGTGCAGGCCGAAGGCGATGTTGTCGGCCACATTCAAGTGGGGAAACAGGGCGTAGTCTTGAAACACCATGCCGATTTGGCGCTGGTGCGCGGGTACGTCGTTGAGCAAGCGGCCGTGCAGGGAAATGCTGCCGGTAGTGGGGGTTTCGAAACCGGCGATGGCGCGCAGAGCGGTGGTTTTGCCGCAGCCGGAATGGCCGAGCAGGCAGGCGGTTTCGCCTTGCTCTAAGGTAAAACCGAAATGGTGCAGAACGGTTTTGTCGCCGAAGGCTACGCTGAGGTCTTGAACGTGCAGGGTCATGGTTGGGACTCGGTGCGGGAAAACAGGATAACGGGCAAGAGGCCGGTGGCCACAATCAGCAGGGCGGGCAGGGCGGCTTGGGCATATTGGCCTTCGATGGTGAAGGCGTAAACGCGCACCGAGAGGGTGTCCCAATCGTAGGGGCGGGTCATCAGGGTGATCGGCATTTCTTTCATCACGTCCACAAACACCATCAGCATGGCGGTGCCCACCGAGCCTTTGAGCAGCGGCAGGTAGATGCGGCGCAGCACGCCCATGCCGTTGCAGCCCAAGGAGCGGGCGGCTTCGGCTTGCGACGGGCTGATGCGCTCCAAACCCGCTTCGACGGCGGCGAAGGCCACGGCCAGAAAACGCAGGGCGAAAGCCGCCAGCATCACGGCCAAAGTGCCTTTGAAGATGGCGGTGGTGCCTTCAGGTAGCCCGAGGTGGGCGATCAGTTGATTGTCCAACCAAGCCACCGGCACGAAAATGCCTACCGCCAATACGGTGCCGGGAACGGCGTAACCCAATGTGGCGGTGCGGGCGGCGACGGCGGCAAAGCGGCTGCGGTCGGCCCGTTTGGCCAAGGCGAGCAGCAGGGCAACGGCGGCGGTGAGCAAAGCGGCGGCGAGCGAGCCGGCCAAAGAATGCCAAGCCTGTTCCCATAAAGAAGTATTGAAGCGGTCGTGGAAGGTTTCGTAGGCCCAGATGATGAGCTGGATCACAGGCACGATAAAGGCGGCCAGCAGAATCAGGGCGCAATAAGCAAAAGCCAACCATTTGAGGCTACCTGAAAGCGGGGTGCGGCGTTGCTTGGCGGCTTTGCCGGAAGGGTTGAAGCGGCGGTTGCCGCGCGAGAGCTGCTCCAGCACCAATAACACGAACACGCCGAAAATCAGCAGTGCAGCCAGCTGTTTGGCGGTTTCCAGCGAGTAGAAATCAAACCAAGCCTGATAGATGGCGGTGGTAAAGGTGTCGTAGCTGAATACCGACACGGTGCCGAAATCGGCCAAGGTTTCCATCAGCGCCAAAATGGTGCCGCCGGCAATCCACGGCCGTGCCATGGGCAAAGCGATGCGGCGGAAAGACTGCCACGGCGACAACCCCAGAGAAGCGCCGGCCTCCAAGGCGCGTTGGCCCATGCTGCAAAAGGCGTTGCGCGCCAACAGATACACATAAGGGTAAAACGTGAGGCTCATCACCGCCGCCAGGCCGAAGCCGTTGCGCACATCGGGCAGGCCCTGTTCCCAACCTTGGCTTTCGCGCAGCCAGGTGCTGATGGGGCCGGTGTAGTCGAACAGGCCGAGTTGGGTAAAAGCCAATACATAGGCCGGTACCGCCAAGGGCAGCATCATGGCCCAGAAGAAGAAACCTCGCAGCGGAAAGTCGTACATAGCAGTCAGCCAGGCAGCGGACGTGCCGAGCAGCGCCACGCCGAAGCCGACGCCCAATACCAAATAGGCGGTGTTTTTGATCAGCACCGGCAATTGGTATTCCAGCAAAAATGCCCACAATTCGGCATCGAAATCGCCCAGCGCCGCCACAATGACCGACAGCGGCAACAGCAAGGCGGCCAGGCACAACAGCAGCCAAAAACGCGGCAGCAGGCGGGAAGCGGAAAAGGAGGCCATAAGTTTTCAGTTAGCCTGTTTGGATAAAGTTGGCGATTATCTTAGAGTCGGGATACGGATGCAAGCTGGCTAAGAAAATAAATGATATTCGATATTGTTTGCAGACAAGTTTCAATGCTAAGATGCGGCCTGACTTTAACCGAGGCATTCCGGCCTATCTACCCTGAAACAGGAGAAAATCTGATGTTGAAAAAAAGTCTGTTTTTAGCTTTGACCGCCATCGGTGCGACCGCACCTTCTTTCGCCCAAGAGCTGGTGGTGTATTCTTCCCGTGCGGACAATCTGCTCAGACCGATTGCGCAAGCCTACCAACAGAAAACCGGCATCACCGTCAAACTGGTCAATGACAAAGCCGGCCCCCTGATGGAGCGTATGCGTGCAGAAGGCGCCAACAGCCCGGCCGACGTTTTGATTACGGTAGATGGCGGCAATTTGTGGCAGGCCACCCAAATGGACTTGCTGCGCACCGTCAACTCCAACACCCTGCGCACCAACATCCCCGCCCACCTGCGCGACCCGGGCAACAAATGGTTCGGCCTCTCCGTACGCGCCCGTACCATTTTCTACAACACCAACAAAGTGCGCCCCAACCAGCTCTCCACCTATGCCGACTTGGCCGATCCCAAATGGCGCGGCCGCCTCTGCCTGCGCACTTCCAACAATGTGTATAACCAGTCGCTGGTGGGCACCATGATTGCCAACGTCGGTGATGCCCGCACCAAACAAATCGTACAGGGTTGGGTAGCCAATTTGGCTGCCGAACCGTTTGCCAACGACACCGCCATGCTGGAGGCCATCGGCGCCGGCCGTTGTGATGTCGGCATCGCCAACACCTACTACTACGGCCGCCTGATGGAGAAACAGCCCAACCTGCCCATCGGCATCTTTTTTGCCGACCAACAAGGCCGCGGCACCCATGTGAACGTATCCGGTGCCGGCGTGGCCAAGCATAGCCGTCAGCCTGCCGAAGCGCAGAAGTTCATCGAATGGCTCTCCGGCAGCGAAGCGCAAAACCTGTTTGCCGACCTCAACCACGAATATCCCGCCAACCCGCGCGTGAATCCCGATCCGAAAGTGGCGCGTTGGGGCCGCTTCAAGCAAGACGTGATCAACGTATCTGTTGCCGGCCGCAACCAACGTAAAGCCGTGATGCTGATGCAGCAGGCCGGTTACAAATAAACCTCGAACAGGTTTTCCCTCATCGCCGGAGCAGCGTCCCTGCTCCGGTTTTTTTGCGTCTGTGTGGCTGCGATCTACGGGCTGAGACCTTTGCAAAGCCCCCATCTGCGGCGCATTTCTGCCTTGTGCGTTTATGCCCTCGGGGTACTGCTCGCTCGCTTGCCTATCGTGTGATATGTCTTCGCTTGCTGTGCTGCTACGCCTTGAACTGCATTTACATCTGGGGGGGGTGCAAAGGTCTCAGGCTACCTGAAAACCGGTTGAGCCGGTTTCAGGTAGCCTGAGCCCAAAACACCCACGGCGGCCAAGGGCGCATCTGCTATAATCGTCCTCTTTTTTGATGGGCCAACCCCCGATTATGCTTGTTCTCGGTATTGAATCCTCTTGCGATGAAACCGGCGTCGCGCTGTACGACACCGAACGCGGTCTGGTGGGCAACCAGTTGCACACCCAAATGGCGATGCACGCCGAATACGGCGGCGTGGTGCCCGAGCTGGCCAGCCGCGACCACATCCGCCGCCTGGTGCCGCTCACCCAAGCCTGCCTGGCCGAAGCGGGCAAAAACTATGCCGACATCGACGCCGTGGCCTACACCCAAGGCCCGGGCTTGGGCGGGGCTTTGTTGGCGGGTACGGCTTACGCCAATGCCTTGGCGTTTGCTTTGGGCAAACCGGTGGTGCCGGTGCATCATCTCGAAGGCCATTTGCTGTCGCCTCTGCTGGCGGAAGACCAGCCGGCGTTTCCCTTTGTCGCCCTTTTGGTTTCCGGCGGCCACACCCAGTTTATGGCCGTGCGCGGCATCGGCGACTACACCTTATTGGGCGAGAGCGTGGACGATGCGGCCGGCGAAGCCTTCGATAAAACCGCCAAGCTGCTCGGCTTGCCGTATCCGGGCGGGGCCAAGCTGTCGGAGTTGGCCAAGGCCGGCGAAGCCGGACGGTTCGAATTTCCGCGGCCGATGCTGCATTCGGGCGACCTGCAAATGAGCTTTTCCGGCCTGAAGACCTCGGTGCTGACTGCAGTGGAAAAAGCCCGTGCCGAATACGGCGACAGGCTACCTGAAGACGTGCGCAACAGCATTTGCCGTGCCTTTCAGGAGGCGGTGGTTGAGGTGCTGACTGCCAAAGCGAAAGCGGCTTTGCTGCAAACCGGTTTCCGCCGTTTGGTGGTGGCCGGCGGAGTGGGCGCCAATTGGCAGTTGCGCCAGGCATTGTCGCAATTGAGCGTCCGCCCTGCGCCCAAAGCGCCTGCCGAGGCGGTGCAAACGTATTTTCCGCCGCTGTCTTTGTGCACCGACAACGGCGCCATGATTGCTTTTGCCGGCGCCATGCGGGTGCGGGACGCCGAAACGGCGGCGGCATTCAGTGTGCGCCCGCGTTGGCCGCTGACGGAAATTTGCAGCTGAGTCGTTGGGGCATAAAAACAGGCTACCTGAAGGTTTCAGGTAGCCTGTTGTGCTTTCTACGGTGCATCAAAACGCTTATTTGCCGCTTTCGGCTTTGGCCGGCTGGCGGGCGGCCTGGCCGAGTGAGGCCTGCCATTGCTGGGGCGATTTCACCAGTTCCAGCGCACGGCGCAGCTGGTCGTCTTTTTCCGGATTCGGAATGTGGCGGGAAGACAGCGCTTCTTCTTCGTTTTTGCCGCTTTCGGCTTCGGAAGCGGCTTTGCTTTCCGCCGCTTCGGCCGGGTCTGCCTGATGCTGCAGGGCGCGGCCTTTCACTTCGTTGCCGCCTTTGGGGTTGCCGATGTGGCCGGAAAGGTCGGCTTCACGGCTTTCGTAGCGGCGGTTTTTATCGGCCACTTCCACATCGGGCACGATGCCTTGCGCTTGGATGGAGCGGTCGTTCGGCGTGTAGTAGAGCTGGGTGGTCAGCTTGATGGCGCCGCCGTTGGACAGCGGCATCACGGTTTGCACCGAGCCTTTGCCGAAACTTTGGGTGCCGACAATCACCGCGCGTTTGTGGTCTTGCAGGGCGCCGGCCACGATTTCGGAAGCCGAAGCGGAGCCGGAGTTGATCAGCACGGTAAGCGGGATGTTTTTCAGCTCGGGCGGCAGGTCGGCCAGCGGGTCGTTGCCGGCGCCCACGCGGTAGTCTTGCGGTTGGGCCTTCAGGCTCATGCTGGCACGGCCGTCGCGGCCTTTGGTGCTCACCACCGGCTGGCCGGGCTGCAGAAAGACGGCGGATACGCCCACCGCGCCGTTCAACAGGCCGCCCGGATCGTCACGCAAATCCAGAATCACGCCTTTGAGGGGGGCGTCGTTTTGGCGGCGCAGGGCTTTTACCGCATCGGCCAGCGCCGGCACGGTGCGCTCTTGGAACTGGCTGATGCGCACATAGCCATAGCCCGGCTCGATCAGGTGGTGGCGCACGCTGCGCACTTTGATGATGGCGCGGGTAAGGTGCACCACGATGGGTTTGGCTTCGTCTTTGCGGGTCAGCGTGAGGGTGATTTTGGTGCCCGGCTCGCCGCGCATGCGCTTGACGGCGTCGGTAACGCTCATGCCGCGGGTGGAGTCTTCGTCGATTTTGATGATGTAGTCGCCGCTGCGGATGCCGGCCCGCTCGGCCGGGGTGTCTTCAATCGGCGACACCACTTTGATGAAGCCGTCTTCGGAGCCGATTTCCATGCCCAGACCGCCGAATTCGCCTTTGGTGGATTCCTGCAGGTCGGCATAGTCTTTCACCGTCATGTATTCGGAATGCGGGTCGAGATTCGACACCATGCCTTTGAGGGCGCCTTCGAGAATTTCGTCGTCGTTTTTGTTTTCGTAATAGTTCGCTTTGATCTGGCCGTACACTTCGGCCATGGTGCGCAGCGAGTCCACCGGCAGGGCCTGTTTGCTGCCGCGGCTTTCGGCAAAGCTTTGTACGCTCAGGCTCACGGCGATGCCGGTGAAGGTGCCCAAGGTGTAGAGGGCGATTTTTTTGAAGGTTTGTTGGGACATCTTGTTTGTTTTCCAAATAACGGATGTAGGCGGAATGGGGTGCGTGCGGCCCGAAACGGCCGGCTGCGGCAGCGCACTTTAAGACAAAGGCGCAACAGCAATCAAGTATCGGGTGGTAAAAAATGGCAAAACCGTTTGTCCGGCGGCTGAGGGCTGATCTCAGTCTGCATTTCGGCTTTTCAGGTAGCCTGTTGCGCCGGTGCGGGCAGGGCGGGTTTATCGGTTTATTCGGATTCGCCGCCGCCGTCATCGCCGACCACGGGCGCGGCGGTGATCGGGGTAATCAGACTGCTCAGATTTAAAGCGGCCGGATTCAGGGTGGGATAGGCACTGAACACCGCCCGGTAGCCGCCGCTGCCGTTGGGGCGGATTTCAGTGTGGGCGCCGAGCGGGAAAGTGGCTTTGTTGGCCACGTGCCCGAAAGGGAAACCGGTGAGAATCGGGATGCCGGTGACGCGGCGCATGGTGTGGATGACGGAAGAAAAATCGTAGCTGCTGTCGTAAACGTCGCGGATATTGCCCATGCGGAAGTCGCCCAACACCACGGCCTGCTGTTTTTTCAGAATGCCGGCCAGATGCAGGGTTTGCAGCATACGTTCGATGCGGTAGGGCTGTTCGCTCACGTCTTCCAAAAACAGAATGCCGCCTGCGATATCGGGCAGATAAGGGGTGCCGACCAAAGAAGCGATCACGCTGAGATTGCCGCCCCATAAAGTGCCTTGCAGCGGGCGGAAGTCCTGCGCCTGTACCGCATAGACGTCAATGGTATGCTGGCTTCGCGTGCTGCCGTCGATAAACGACTGCATGGTGTAGGCCGTTGGTTGGATTTTGCCGAATTCGCTATACAGCATGGGGCCGGCAAAGCTGGGGCAGTTGCCGCGGGCGAGTAGTGCCAGTTGGGCGGCGCAAACGTCGCTGAAGCCGAAAAACAGGGTGCCGTGTTCGCGCATGCGGCTGCCCAAGGAAGCCCAATCGATATGCGGCAGCAGGCGCACGGCGCCGTAGCCGCCGCGCAGGCCCATCAATACTTTCGGGGTGGCCACGCGGCCGGTGGCCACTTCTTGGAAGTCGGCAATCCTTTCGGCGTCGCTGCCGGCAAAGCGCTGGTAACGGCGCGATACGGCGTGTTGGTTGGTGATGACGAAACCGGCATCATACAGGCGGCGCAAGCCGCGTTCGGCTTGATCGGGTCGGGGGGCAAAACCCGACGTGGCCACCACGCGCAAGGTGTTGTCTTCTCCGCTGCCGCGGCCGGCAGCGGGTCGGCCGGCCGGCAGCACAGGGCGGAC
Organism: Neisseria shayeganii 871; assembly: GCF_000226875.1. Classification (GTDB taxonomy): domain Bacteria; phylum Pseudomonadota; class Gammaproteobacteria; order Burkholderiales; family Neisseriaceae; genus Eikenella; species Eikenella shayeganii. The sequence goes on along the minus strand of NZ_JH164926.1, from coordinate 436,959 downwards.
GGTGTTGCCGGAGGAGGAAGGGGCGGCGCTGGTGCCGCAAGCCTGTAGGATACCGGCGCTGGCCACCGCGGCGGAGGTTTGCAGAAAGTGGCGGCGGGAAGGGTTGTGTGTCTGCATGAATGGGGTTCTCGGTAAAGCTGGGGTTTCAGATGGCCTGAGACTTTTGCAAAAACTTTATGTGCGGCGCCTGTTTGCATGGGTATGGGTGTTGTTGGCTTGTCTGGCCGGGTATGTGATCTGTCTTTTCCGCAGGGATTCCCGGCGTACAGGCTTATTGTGTTACTGCGCCTTGAAGGGCATTCAGATCGGGGGGCAAAGGTCTCGGCTTGCGGTGCAGGCGAAAGCCGGCAGCCAACCATACCAGTTTTCTGCCTGTTTTGCTAAGGCGATTGAAACAATTTAACCGTTCGGCATCTGTCCGCGCAGATAGGCGGCCAGTTTTTGCTGCCAGCCGTCGGGCAGCGGGTGTGTGTGCGTATGTTTGGGGGCGGCCCAAATCGGCGCGGGAAAGTGGGCGTCGTCTTCAAAGCGGGCGATGATGTGCCAATGCAGGTGCGGCACCATATTGCCCAGGCTGGCCAGATTGATTTTGCTGGGGCGCAGAATATGGCGCATCCCGGCTTCCACTTTGAATACGGCTTCCATCAGCTCCTGGCGTTCGGCCGGGAGCAGGTCGGTCATTTCGGCAATGTGCTCCTGCCAGATCACGCGGCAGAAGGCGGGCACGCCGGGCTCGTCGTTTACTGCGATCACGCGCAGTTTCGGGGTTTGCCAAAGCAGGGTTTCCTTGGCGGGGTGGCACAATGGGCAGGGAGGAGGGGGCTGTGTCATGGCGGGTCATCACTCGGTAAGGAATTGAAAAATGGTCGGGGCAGAGGGCTTTTATTCCGCCGGAAAACGGGCATAATGTCGCGCTTTTTCCGCCGGCCAATCCGGGTGGTTTGGTGTGCGTTTCAGGTAGCCTGTCGCCCGGGCCGATCAGGCCGCATGATACCAGCGGCCGCAGGCTACCTGAAACCGCCGGCTGACCCAAATACTTCACCATCACAAAGAGCATAAACCATGAACACCACATCTGAAAAAGAAAAAGAAGTTGCTCCGCCTTCCCCCCTGCATGAGCTGTTCAGCCTGCATCACGACCAAGCCCATGCCGATAAGGTGGATGCGGCCATCCGCAATAATGTGCGCGTTTCCGGCACCAATTTGTGGGTATTGATGTTTGCAATTGCGATTGCCAGCATCGGCCTGAATGTGAACAGCACCGCCGTCATCATCGGCGCCATGTTGATTTCGCCCTTGATGGGCCCGATTGTGGGCATGGGCTATGGCGCGGCGGTAGGCGATGTCCGTCTGATCCGTTTGGCGGCGCGCAATATGATGGTGTTTATCCTCATCAGCCTGCTGACGGCCACGCTGTATTTTTTGATTACGCCACTGGAACAGGCGCAAAGTGAGTTGCTGGCCCGCACTCAGCCAACTCTGTGGGACGTGCTGATTGCGTTTTTCGGCGGCAGTGCCGGCATCGTGGCCATCACGCGCAAGGATGGCGGTAACGTGATTCCCGGAGTGGCCATCGCCACCGCGCTGATGCCGCCCTTGTGTACCGCCGGTTTCGGCTTGGCGCACGGCAATTGGGGGTATTTTTTCGGCGCTTTTTATCTGTTCGCGATCAACTGTGTGTTCATCGCCTTTGCCACCTTGATTTTTTCTCGCCTGCTGAAATTACCGCGCCGCGGCTTGGTTACCGAGTCCACCCGCCGGGTGCACCGGGCGGTGATTTTGCTGGTGGTGGTGGCGGTGATGCTGCCCAGCAGCTATCTGGCCATGCGTTTGGTGCAAAAAGAAATTTTTAATACCAATGTGGCCTCGGTGGTGAAAGCGGCCCAGCAGGAGGAAGGCTTTTTTGTGCTGCGCAGCCACACCGACGACCGCCAAAAACTGGTGCGCCTCATCATCAACGGTGTGGGCAATGCCGAGCAAATCAGCCAACGCCTGCACCAAAAGCTGGAAGCGGCGGGTATTCGCGAACCGCAAGTGCAGGTGGTGTATGCGGGCGGCGATTCGGGCAATCTGGATGCGGTGCGTAAGGAAATCGAAGCCAGCCAGAACGATTCGCTGCGTCTGCAAGACCAGCTCAAACAACAGGCCGACTACATCCATACCCTGCAAACCAGTTTGAACGAGCAGAGCCAGAATGAAGCCGCCGTTTTAAAAGAGATCCGGGCGCAATATCCGGAAGTCAGACAATTGGCGGTCGGCCGCGGCGTGATGTGGGAGGAGGCCGAGCAGACAACTGCCGCTTCTGATGCCGTAGCAGCCAGTGCGCCGGAGGTTCAAGAGGCGGAGCAGGCCGTTTTTGTTTGGATGTTGCTGCCGGAGCCTTTGTCGGAAAAGGAGGCCCAACGCTTATCGGCTTGGTTGTCGCAACGAATGGAAGGTGAAAAGGTGCGTTTGGTGGTGAAATCGGTGACCGAACGCTAACCGTTATCCCCCTTCATGGCTGAGGGTATCCGCCGGACAAGGCTGTGAGCCGCGCCGGCTAAATCCAAGACCCGGAAGATAGGAACCAAAAGTTGCCATTGGTCTGCTGTTTCTTCAGATAAAGAGACCTTTGTAAAAAAACAGATGTGCATGCGTTTAAAGCCTAGCGTTCACGCTTGTTGCGCTGCTACGCCTTGAACTGCATCCACATCTGGCGGTTTTGCAAAGGTCTCAATGCGGACATACGCTGCAGATGAGGAAAAAGTCTTATGATGTTTATGGATTGCACTACCGCTTCACAAGAAAAACAGGCTACCTGAATCGGTTTCAGGTAGCCTGTTGCGGTATGTTTCTTTTAATTGGCTGCTTCGCTGTTTAATTTTTGTGCGCCGCTTTGCAAGGGAAAACGCTTTTCCAAATACTGCATATAGAGCGCATAGAACGATTCGGCGGTGCGTTGACCGGCCAACTCACGCATCTGCGCCAGTTTGGCGTCGCTGTCGGCAGGCAGTTCGACTGCCTGTACCTCAACCAGTAAGGAGGCTTGCGGTAGCTTGATCACGGTGTAGGCCGGCTTGCCGTTTTGCGGACGGGCTTTCAGAATGGCCGAGAAGTTGTCCATGCCTAAGTTTTGCTGCAGCTGCGGCGAACCAATCTTCTCCACACCAGACCAAGACAAGCCGGCATGGTTGCCGCTGTTGGCTTTTTCCAAAGCTGCCGCAGCGGCGGCCTGGGCAAGTTTGGCGCTCTCGACGGCGATATAGTCTTGGCGCACTGCGGCTTTGGCTTCTTCAAAGGTTTGTTCGCGCGCTTGGCTCACATCGCTGGCCCGCAATACGCGCAACACGCCGTTGCCCATGTCCAAAACGTCGGAATTATGGCGGCGCACCACCACGTCGTCACCAAACATCGCCTCCAATACCGGTGCCGGCAGTTGGCTGGCTTCCGCTTCTGAACGGCTGAGCCAAGTTTCGTGTTTTTGCAGCGGCAGCTTCATTTGTTCAGCCACTTTTTGCAGGCTGTCGGGATGCTCGAATGCCAATTGCGACAATTTTTCGCGCTCGGTAATCAGGCTTTGCGAAGCTTTCCGGTTGCGCAATTCGGTTTCCAAACCTGCTTTGGCGGCTGCAAAGTCCGGCTTTTCCTGTCCGCTCGGCACAGCCATATTCTGATAAGCCTGTTGCAGTTCTTCTGCCGTGACACTTTGTTGTTTGGCCAACTCTTCCACGCTCAGTTCGACATATTCCAGTTTTACCGCTAAAGGCAAAGCATAGTCTGCTTTGTGGGCATCGAAATATTTTTGTAGCAGATCATCGCTCACCGGCACTTGGCCGGCAAATGACTTGGCCTCGAACGCCACGCTGCGCAGGCTGCGTTCACCGTCCATGACGGCAAGCAGCCTTTTGGCTTGAATATCGCTCACGATATTGCCGCCGGCCAGCAGGCTGAACATGGTTTGGCGGCGGTATTGATTGCGCATTTCTTCAATGAACTGGTCTTCGTTCAATCCACGCTGACGTAGATAGTTTTCGAAAGCGGCTTTACTGAATTGGCCGTCTATCTGAAACTGCGGGTCTTTCACCAATTCCTGCTGAATATGTTCCAAAGAAGGCTCGCCCACATTGGCTGCTCGGGCGCCGGCCTCCAAATACGCCTGCTGAACCAAGGTTTGGTAAACAGCCTGCTCGTCAAGCGGCGTACCGCTGCTGCGGGCGGCACGAGCCAGCTCGTTGACTTGAAAAGTATCGATTTTGACATCGCCTACTTTGGCAATGTAGTCGCTGCCAGGCGCAGCCAAAGTGCCCACACCGAAGCCCACGAAAGTAACGGCGATTAAGCCGAGTAAAATTTGGGCGGCAGTGCGGTTTTTTTCGACGATTTCAAACATGATGGGTAGATTGAAAGAAAAGGTTGATACGGAAAGGCGGCATTGTAACGGCTTTAACCGATGCTGACAAAGCCGGACATCCGCCAGTTTACAATCATATCTTCGAATTCATCCCAAAATTTCATATACAAAAGACGAGATGCTCTAGGTGTTTAGTCCCGCCATTAGCTGGCATGGATTTATTCTAAAGCGTTCAGGCTGGTCATCCCACTGCTTGCGGATAAATTAGTAGGGCATCAGCCCCTTCAAAGTCTTGAGCCTATGTGCGAAGTTGTAGGCGTTCATGAAGCTGGAGAGGATGATGAAGGTTGGTACGCTTTGGAAGAGGTGCGCAAGTTACTGAGACAAGTTAGAACCCAGTAACCCAGTAACAAGGTTTGCCGATTGGCTAGGCTGAGGAACCGGTTTTGAGAAGGTTATAGCTTGTCTGAGACCTTTGCAAAACTCCCAGATGTGGATGCAGTTCAGGGCGTAGCAGCGCAGCGAACGTGAACGCAGGAATCCCCGTGGGACAGACATATCATACAGATAGGCAAGCGAACGAGCAGTACCCATAGGGCATAAACGCACAACGCAGAAATGCGCCGCAGATGGGGGTTTTGCAAAGGTCTCGGGTTTTACGCCTCTTCCGGTTTCGGACGCCACAACACCAGCTGTTTGCCGATGTGCTGCACCAGCAGGGCGCCGACGGCTTCGCACAGGGCTTCGGCCACGGCAATGCGCTCTTGGCGGTCGTCGCCGGCTACCTGAACCTTAATCAGCTCGTGGGCGGTGAGATTGGCATCGGTTTCGCGGACCACGGCATCGGTGAGGCCGTTTTGGCCCACCATCACCACGGCGTGCAAATGGTGGGCGCGCTGTTTCAGCCCGGCGATTTCTTTGGTGCTCAGTTTGGGTAAAGACATATTCTTCAACGGGTTCGACAAAATGGAAAGCGGCGCATTATAGCCGATATCCGTGTTGTTTTCCTGCGCTTGTGATAAAATCCGCCGCTTTGTTTACCAGTTTGTTTTGAAAGAAATATTGTGATCAGCACCAACAACATTACCATGCAGTTCGGCGCCAAGCCGCTGTTTGAAAACGTGTCCGTGAAGTTCGGCGAAGGCAACCGCTACGGCCTGATCGGCGCCAACGGCTCGGGCAAATCGACGTTTATGAAAATCCTCGGCGGCGATTTGGAGCAAACCGGCGGCGAAGTGGCCATCGAACACGGCGTGCGTTTGGGCAAGCTGCGCCAAGACCAGTTTGCCTACGAAGACATGCGCGTGCTCGACGTGGTGATGATGGGGCACACCGAAATGTGGGCGGCGATGACCGAACGCGACGCCATCTACGCCAACCCCGAGGCCACCGAAGACGACTATATGCAGGCGGCCGAATTGGAAGCCAAATTTGCTGAATACGACGGCTACACCGCCGAAGCGCGCGCCGCCGAGCTCTTAAGCGGAGTGGGCATCGACGAATCGTTGCACAACGCCACCATGAGCGAAGTCGCGCCCGGCTTCAAACTGCGCGTGCTGCTGGCGCAGGCGCTGTTTTCCAAGCCCGACGTGCTGCTGTTGGACGAGCCCACCAACAACTTGGACATCAACACCATCCGCTGGCTGGAAGGCGTGCTCAACCAATACGACTCCACCATGATCATCATCTCGCACGACCGCCACTTCCTCAATGAAGTGTGCACCCACATGGCGGATTTGGACTACAACACCATCACCCTCTACCCCGGCAATTACGACGACTACATGCTGGCCTCGGCCCAGGCGCGCGAACGCACCATGAAAGACAACGCCAAAGTCAAAGAAAAACTGCAGGAGCTGCAGGAATTCGTGGCCCGCTTCTCGGCCAACAAATCCAAGGCCCGCCAGGCCACCAGCCGCCTGAAACAGGCCGACAAGATCAAAGCCGAGATGGTGGAAGTGAAGCCCTCCACCCGCCAAAACCCCTATATCCGTTTTGAAATGGACGAAAAATCCAAGCTGCACCGTCAGGCGGTGGAAGTGGAAGGTTTGGCCAAATCCTTCGACAAAAAACTGTTTGAAAAACTCAGCTTTATTTTGGAAGCCGGCGAGCGCTTGGCCATCATCGGCCCCAACGGCGCGGGCAAATCCACGCTCTTGAAGCTGTTGGCCGGCGCCTATAAAGCCGAATACGCCGAAGGCATCACCCCCGATGCCGGCAGCATCAAATGGGCGGAAAAAGCCAGCGTCGGCTACTATCCGCAAGACCACGAAAACGATTTCGACGTGGCGATGGACCTCACCGAATGGATGCGCCAATGGGGCCAGGAAGGCGACGACGAACAAGTGATCCGCGGCACGCTCGGCCGCCTGCTGTTCGGCGGCAACGATGTGGTGAAGCAGGTGAAAGTGCTCTCCGGCGGCGAAAAAGGGCGCATGCTGTACGGCAAACTGCTGCTGCTCAAGCCCAATGTGCTGATCATGGACGAACCGACCAACCATATGGACATGGAAAGCATCGAGTCGCTGAATATGGCTTTGGAAAAATACAAAGGCACGCTGATTTTCGTTTCGCACGACCGCCAGTTTGTATCTTCCCTCGCCACCCAAGTGATTGAGTTGGACGGCAACGGCGGCTACGAACATTATCTGGGCGATTACGAAAGCTATCTTGCCAAAAAAGGTTTACTCTAATCCGGAAAACCATTCGCAAGAACAAGGGGATATCAGCAATGGCTGACTATCCCCTTATTTTCGTTTAACTATTAACCGTGTTACACCCATTGACATCATACACACATCGAAGACCGGAAACTGTCCAGATAATCCTCGGCAGCATTGCGCCTGGCAGCCGCCAAATTCAACAGCCATTCTTTCATTTGATCTTGCGCCTCTCCGCCGCTTTTCTCACCCACCGTTAACCGGTAACAGCGTTCGGTATTTCCTTTTTCCACAGAAAGCAGGTGCAGCCGCCCCTGATTCAAATCCTCATAAAGCAACACATAAGGACACAAGGCAATACCGTTGTTACACAATACAGCCGTATGCAGCAAATTAAAATCACTGTATACCGCGCCTTTACCGCAGTCTACCGCCTGATGGGGACGGTTATGTGTAAACCACTGCTGCCAATAATTTTTATCCGAATCATGTAGCAGCATACCGTCTTCAAATACCCAATCTCCACGTTCCCGCGCCTGTTTCAGACCGTTGCCGCAAACCGGAACGCTGGCGCCGGAAAACAGCAAATACGTATCTGGGCTTTCAGGTAGCCCTTTGTCATGGTAATCCAAAACGAAATGGCTGCCGGGATGATATTGGCCGTTGATACAGTAATGCAGTTCCAAATCGACTTCCGGACAGACCGCATGGAACTCGTGAATATTCGGTAATAAGAAATGAGCGGCCAGAGAAGGAATGGTACTGAGCACCAGAGTTTGCCGTTTCACAGCCTTCAATTCCTGAACCGCCGCACCTATCATCTGAAAAGCAGGGGCAGTCGCACGGGATAAATGCAAGCCCGCCTCACTTAATACGATACGTCCTTTATGGCGGACAAAAAGCTTAACCCCAAGATAGGCTTCCAACTTCTGCACCTGTGCCAAGACCGCGCCGTGGCTGACGCACAAAAACTTTGCCGCCTGGCTATAACTTCCGAAACGGGCAGTGGCATCGAAATACTGGATGGCTTTCAAGGGGAGATTCATCGTAAAGGACAGGTTTCGTCTGCTGTCAGATTTCCTGACAAAATACGCAAGAAATAATGATTTGTATAGATCTTTACGCAACTTTATCCTTCCTCATAAGCAGACACTTCAGGCTATCGGAAGCGCCATAAGCGCTGCGGGCAGCTTATTTCTGCCGTTTTTTCGTTTTTTGAGAAAGGAAAATAAATATGTTTATCCGCAGTTTGGAAGAAGTTGCAACAACCGAAAACTTTGTCGATTGGGGCAACGGTACCAGCCACCGCCTGCTGACCCAAACCGACGGCATGGGCTTTACCGTCTGCCACACCGTCGTTACCAAAGGCAGCGAATCTCTGCTGGAGTACAAAAACCACTTGGAAGCCTGCTACTGCATCGCGGGTCGTGGTGAGGTGGAAGATATGGACGGTAAACGTTACCGTATTGTTCCCGGTGTAATTTATGTTCTGGACAAACACGACAAGCATTATCTGCGTGCCGACGCCGACGTGGATCTGATCTTGGTCAGCGTCTTCAATCCGCCGCTTAAAGGCAACGAGCGACACAAACTGGACGGCAGCGAATCCTCCGCCTACTGATTGCGGCAGGCCATGCCGCAGCAGTCATCCAAGTAGCATGGCTCTGTCGACTTTTCATCATGGAACACACCTTTTCCAGGTAGCCTGAAAGCCAAATTATGAATAACCTTTATTTTTCTTTCGGCCTGTATTTTCTGGGTATGCTGGCCGTAGGTATCTATTTTTATCTGAAAACCAAAAACGCTTCCGACTATATCCTCGGTTCGCGCAATCTGCCCCCTTCTGTGGCTGCTTTAAGTGCGGGCGCTTCGGACTTGAGCGGTTGGGCACTGATGGGGCTGCCCGGCGCGATTTATGCCGGCGGTTTCGGCAATATTTGGATTATTTTCTTTACTTTGGCAGGCGTTTATCTGAATTGGAAGCTGATTGCCCCACGCTTGCGTCTCCTGACCGAAGCTTTGAACGATGCAAAAACCATCCCGGAATATCTGTCGAACCGCTTTGGTAATAATATCCTGCTGAAAACCGTTTCTGCCGCAGTTACCCTGTTTTTCTTTACCCTTTATGTGGTAGCTGGTCTCAGCGGCGGTGCCGTGGTATTCGAAAAAACATTCGGTATCGATTATGATACTGCTTTATTGGTCGGCAGCGTTGCAATTATTTCCTACACCTTTTTGGGCGGTTATCTGGCTGTGTCTTGGACGGATTTTTTCCAGGGTCTGATGATGGCTGCTTCGATGCTGGTGGTTGCCCTGATGCTGTTTTTCCTGTTTGGCGGTGTTTCCGGGACGTACCAAGCTGCGGAACTGCACCGGATAACCCTCGATAACTTGAAGCCACAAATGGGTTGGCTGTTAGGACTGATTTCCCTAAGCGGCTGGTGTATCGGCTATTTGGGACAACCCCATGTATTGGTACGCTTCATGAGCGTACGCCGTGTCGAAGACATCAAGGTTTCCCGCCGTATCGCCATGATTTGGAGTACCGTAACCATGCTGTCGGCATTGGCTGTCGGTTTTTTGGGGGCAGCTTATTTCAAAGAAGCGCCGCTGCCTAACAGCGAGACTGTGTTGATTGCCCTCTCCCAGGCACTTTTTCATCCGTTTGTTGCCGGCTTGGTGATAGCGGGGATCCTAGCCGCCATCATGAGTACCATCGACTCCCAACTCTTGGTTTGTTCCACAACATTTTCGGAGGACATTTACCGTACCTATTTTCGTAAAAATGCTTCCGACCGCGAAATTCTGAACGTATCCCGCATTGCCGTACTGGTTCTTGCCTGTATGGGAATCTATATGGCATACAGCCAAAAGGACAGTACGCTGTTAAGCATGGTGGCTTATGCTTGGGGTGGCTTTGGAGCCGCTTTCGGCCCGGTAATTCTATTGAGCCTGTTCTGGAAGCGCATGACCGGCACCGCTGCCATTGCCGGTATGGTTACTGGTGCCGTCGTAGTGGTCGCTTGGAAGCAGCAGACGGGCGGAATTTTCGAAGTATTCGAAGTGGTTCCCGGCTTTACTGCCGCAACATTGGCGGTAGTGGCGGTCAGCTTGTGCGGCAAAGCACCGGAACTACCGGTGGCTTTGAATGCAGCCCAGATACCAACCCAACCTAAAACAACCCAACCTAAAAATGGTTAACTATTGGGGTTTTCGAAAGCTGCCGTATTCATGATCCGGCAGCTTTTCTCTTGCTTCAGCGGATGCTTCTCTTATTCAACATGCCGCTTCCGATGTTTTGAACGGAATAAAAATAAGAGTTTCACCACCACATATGGTTTGTCCAAACCGCAACCCAGCGGTGCAAAGCACGGGATTTTCCTTTAAAATGGCTGCTGTACATAATCTTGAATCCCGATTAAAGCCAATTCGTTTTTCAAGAAAACAAAAATCGGCGGTCGAACCGAAAATAATCACCGAGGAAAAAACATGAACCGAGGTTTGGTTTGAGTATCCTGATTCTGACGCTTGCAGCCTGCATCCCACAAATTTCGGACAAACAGCAGAAGCTTGGGATGTAAACAGCAGGCCGGTTGATCCGAAAAGTATTGCGGCAGAAGCCCGACCGATGCTATCGGAACCAACTCGCCGCGAAGCCGCACTGCCACCAGATTCAGGATTCGTGATGGGCGAACCCGCCATTCACTCCGAAAGGAAAGAATAGTTTTCCCGTTTTCAGGTAGCCTGTTGTCCACTCTATACTTCTTTACACACATCATGAGCCAAGACAAACCGAACACCACCCCCATCGAGCGCCCGGTGCTCACCCCGCCCGGCGGCGAAAAGAAAGTGCTGCTGCATTCCTGTTGTGCCCCCTGCAGCGGGGAAGTGATGGAAGCCATGCTCGCTTCGGGCATCGATTTCACCATCTACTTTTACAACCCCAATATCCACCCCAAAAAAGAATACGAAATCCGCAAAAACGAAAACATCGCCTTTGCCGAAAAGCACGGCATTCCCTTTATCGACGCCGATTACGATGTGGACAACTGGTTCGAGCGGGCACGCGGCATGGAGATGGACCCCGAACGCGGCCGCCGCTGCACCATGTGTTTCGACATGCGCTTCGAACGCACCGCGCTGTATGCCCATGAGCACGGCTTTCCGGTAATCACCAGTTCGCTGGGCATTTCGCGCTGGAAAAACATGAACCAAATCAACGAATGCGGCGTGCGTGCGGCCGAAAAATACCCCGGCCTCACCTATTGGGAATACAACTGGCGCAAAGGCGGCGGCAGCGCGCGCATGATCGAAATCAGCAAACGCGAGCATTTCTACCAGCAGGAATACTGCGGCTGCGCCTATTCTCTGCGCGATACCAACCACCACCGCAAATCACAGGGCAGGGCGCCGATTAAAATCGGCGTGAAATACTACGGTGATGAAGAAGAAGTCTAACCGCCTCTCGGCCAGCCTTTTCAGGTAGCCTGCCGCCATATTCCTGCACGCTGTAACGGTTTCCGCTGCTGGGTAATGGCGGCGGCTTTGCTATGGTGCTTGGCTGCCTTGCTTTTCCCCCTTGCGCAGCAGCGTCGGCATCCCGCCCGTTTGACTGCCGCCCTTTCCGAAAGACCTGCCATGAATTTTCAAGACCACCTCGCCACTTTTCCCGACATCGTCCACCTAGCCGGCTTGGACATCGAAGACGCCGCCGGCCATACCGTGCACCATATCCCCGCCGTGGAAGGCAAACTCGGTTCGCTCAAACTGTATTACGCCCTCTGCCAGCGTTTCAACGGCCGCTTGGATGCCGAAGCCGCCGCGCAGGGCCTGCTCTGGTTTGCCGAGCACACCGCTGATGCACAGGCCCATCCGGGCAAGCATCCGAACGTAGATTTTCTGCAAACCGTTGCTGCAGAGCACCAAGTCTTTCGCCTCAAGCCCTTAAGCAAATAAATGCTCAGAAAGCGGCTCAAAAATCTTTCAGGTAGCCCGTATGCCCCGATATACGGGCACTTGCCAATTTTTCTGCCGCATGGGATAGTAGCGCCCGCCTGATAAAAACCATGCCAAAATCGACAAAGGAGCCTGTTTCATGACCCGTCCCGTTATCGGCATTCCGGCCGACATCAAATACCAGGGGCAATGGCCGTTCCATTCGGTCGGCGACAAATATGTGCACGCCGTGCAAACCGCGGTGGGCGACGTGATGATTCTGCCCGCCTTGGGCGACCAAAGCGTATTGGCCCGTTTCCTGCCGCTGCTGGACGGCCTGTTTCTTACCGGTTCGCTGTCCAACGTCGAGCCGCACCACTACGGCGAGCCGCCCGCCCGGGAAGGTACCCTGCACGACCCCGCCCGCGATGCCACCACGCTGCCGCTGATTCAAACCGTGATCGACATGGGCATGCCCTTGTTCGGCGTGTGCCGCGGTTTTCAGGAAATCAACGTCGCCTTCGGCGGCACCCTGCACCAGCATATTCAGGAACTGCCGGGCAAGATGGACCACCGCGAGCCGCCCGAAGGCGACATCCCCACCCTCTATGCCGACGCCCACGAGGCCCATTTGCAGGCCGACAGCCTGCTCAAGCAATGGCTGAGCGGCGCCGACACCATCACCATCAATTCCCTGCACCAACAGGGCATCAAAGATTTGGGCCGCGGCCTCACCGTAGAAGCGCTGGCACCCGACGGCATCGTGGAAGCCTTCCGCATCGATGCCGCCCGCCATTTCGGCTATGCCGTGCAATGGCACCCCGAATGGTTGTTCAACGAAAAACCGGCCTCCGTTGCCCTCTTCAAGGCTTTCAAAGAAGCCTGCGAAGCCTACCGGGCAGGCAAATCCTGAACACAGGCTACCTGAAAACCATCGGCAACACGGTTTCAGGTAGCCTGATTTGCAACAGCGTGTGTGAAGTCTTTGCCGACATCCGTTCGGCAGCTGTTTTCGGTACCATTTGAAGGAGAATACGATGTCTTACCTCAAATCCATGGTTTTACTGAGCGCCAGCCTGGCCTTGTCCGCCCCTGCCATCGCCGCCGCCGACGGGCAGAGCGATCCTTACGAATGCCAACCGAGGCAGATACAAAAAGACGAGCGCTTCCCGTTCAGTGTTGATGCGCAAGATGGCATGTGGGCCGTGATGATCCAAGGCGACATCCGTGTGCGGCTCTACAAAGGCAATGACGACATCACCCAACGTATGGAGTCGCGTTTGGACGGCGATACCGGCCAAGCCAGTCTGTTTTTGGAACTGCACGGTGCGCGAAAGAATGACCGCGGACGCTATTTGATTGAAATCGAACAGGGCGGCCGGGGCAGCATCTGCGTGGCCGCCCCCGGCTAAGCGGCTTACTGCCTATCATGAGCCGGCTGCGGAAACCATCCGTTAAACCTGCCCGCAAACACCCGATTCAGGCTGCCTGAAAGCCGGTTTCTCCTTCAGGTAGCCTGTTAATGCAGCCTTTAGCTGCACCCATTCCAACGACAAACGAAACCACCAGAAACGAGGATGACCCCATTATGCTAAACCCAGATATCGAACAGTGGCTGAAAGACAATCACATCACCGAAGTGGAATGTATTCTGCCCGACATCACCGGCGTGGCCCGCGGCAAGATTATTCCCAAAGACAAATTCTTGTCGGAGCCGGAAATGCGCCTGCCCGAAGTGGTGCTGATCCAAACCGTTACCGGCGATTTCCCCAGCGACGACATGCTGGATCTGACCGACCCCGATATGGAACTGCGCCCCGACCCCAGCACCATCCGTCACGTGCCCTGGGCGCAAGACCCCACCGCCAGCCTGATTTTCGACTGTTTCACCCCCGAAGGCCTGCCGGTGGAAACTTCGCCGCGCAATGTGCTGCGCCGCGTGCTCAAGCTGTATGAAAACATCGGCCTGGCGCCGGTGATTGCGCCGGAAATGGAGTTTTATCTGGTGGCGCAAAACCCCGACCCCGACATTCCCCTGGTGCCGCCCATCGGCCGCACCGGCCGCAAAGAGTTCGGCCGCCGCTCCTACGCCATTGACGCGGTCAACGAATTCGATCCCCTGTTTGAAGAAATCTACGATTACTGCGACAAGCAGAATTTGGAAGTGGACACCCTGATTCACGAGCTGGGCCCGGCGCAGATGGAAATCAATTTCCTGCACGGCAACGCCATGGATTTGTGCGACCAAGTATTTCTCTTCAAGCGCACCGTGCGCGAGGCGGCCTTCCACCACAATATGTACGCCACCTTCATGGCCAAACCCTTGGAAGGCGAGCCGGGCAGCGCCATGCACGTGCACCAAAGCCTGACCCACATCGAAAGCGGCAAAAACGCCTTCAGCAACCCGGAAGACGGTTCGCCGTCCGAGCTGTTTTTCCACTTCATCGGCGGCCTGCAAAAATACCTGCCCGAAACCATGCCGATTTTTGCGCCGTATGTGAACTCTTTCCGCCGCCTCACCCGCTACACCGCCGCTCCCACCAATGTGGAGTGGGGCTACGACAACCGCACCGTAGGTTTGCGCGTGCCGCGCTCCTCGCCGCAAGGCCGCCGCGTGGAAAACCGCCTGCCCGGCGTGGACGTTAATCCCTATCTGGCGGTGGCCTGTTCGCTGGCCTGCGGCTATTTGGGCATCAAGGAAAAACTGCAGCCCAGCGCGCCGAATTTCTCCAACGCCTACGAGCTGCCTTACCAATTCCCCACCACGGTGGAAGAATCCATCGAGCGCCTGCGCACTTGCGAGCCGATTCACGAGGTATTGGGCAAACGTTTTGTGGAAATGTACATCGGCTTGAAAGAGAAAGAAGTGGCCGAATACTTCCGCGTCATCAGCCCGTGGGAGCGCAAATACCTGCTGCTGCACGTTTAAGTGTCAAAATAAACGGCTTTCAGGTAGCCTTTCAGGCTACCTGAAACGGCAGGCGCAAACCGAACGGAAAGTTTTGTGATGCAGTTGAAAACCTACGCCCCTTTGCTGTTTCTGGCTTTCTGGAGCATTGGCGCCATCGCCACCAAGGTCGGTCTGCAATATGCCGATGTCTGGTCGTTCTTGCTGTTGCGGATGGCCGTGGCGCTGGCCTTGCTCGGTTTGGCCATCGCCTGGCTGCGCCCGCCGCTGAAAGTGGCAGCCGGCCAATGGCCGTGGCTCTTGCTGTGCGGGTTTTTGATCCAAGTGATGTACATCAGCTGCTATTTTCTGAGCATCCGCCATCATCTTTCGCCGGGCTTGGTGACGATAGTATTGGCTTTGCAGCCGCTGGCCACCGCGCTTTTGCTGCGCGATGTCCGCAGTTTAACCGGTATGCTCTGCTTGGTTGCCGGCTTCGCCGGCGTGGTGCTGGCCGTGTACGGCGCCAAGGATTTGGGCAGCGTCAACGGCTTGGGGCTGCTGTTTGCGGTGGCGGCCATGCTCTCGTTCAGCCTCGGTTCGATGGTGCAGAAACGGCTCGACGGCCACCTGCTGCCGCTGACCGCTTTGCAATACGCCCTTGCCTTGCCGGTGTACTTGCTGGCAGTATGGCATCAAGGCTGGCAAGTGCAATGGAGCTGGCCTTTTGTCGGCGCTTTGGCTTGGATGGGCGGCTTGGTGTCGGTGGGGGCGCTGCTGCTGTTTTTCTATATGCTGTCGCAGGGCGCGGTGAGCCGGGTGAATGCCGTGTTGTATTTGGTGCCGGTGTGTACCTTGCTGCTGGATTATTGGGTGTTCGGCACACCCATCGGCATCTTGACCGTTGGCGGCATGTTGTTGGTGGTCGGTTCGGTGTGGCTGCTGCGCCGCAGTATTGAGTGAAGCCTCCCGGTTGACGGTGGCGGATGTCGGCCCGAACCCCATCGTCATGATTTAAAGGAAATCGTAAACCGGTTTTCGAGCCGCCTTTTCCGAACCGGACAGCCATTGGCTATAATATTTCCATTCGGGCAATATGATCCCGATTATTTTGTTGATAACCTTTATTTTTCAAAGGAGTAAAGCATGAGTAAACAAGACTACAGCCGCCAAGACGGCAAACACCACCTCCACCCCTTCTCCGACAACGCCGCTCTGGCACGCGAAGGCGTGCGCGTGATGGTGAAGGCCAAAGGCATTTATGTGTATGACGACGAGGGCAACGAAATCCTCGACGGCATGGCCGGCCTGTGGTGCGTGAACATCGGCTACGGCCGCAAAGAGCTGGCCAAAGTGGCCAAAAAACAGATGAAGGAGCTGCCGTTCTACAACACCTTCTTCAAAACCACCCACCCCGCAGTAGTGGAGTTGTCTGCCACCATCACCGACATCGCGCCGTCCGGCTTCAACCACGTGTTCTACACCGGTTCCGGCTCCGAATCGGTGGACACCATGATGCGCATGGTGCGCCACTACTGGGCGTCGGTGGGCAAGCCGCAGAAAAAAGTGATCATCGGCCGTTGGAACGGCTACCACGGCTCCACCATCGGCGGCGCCAGCCTAGGCGGCATGAAAGGCATGCACAGCCAAGGCGATTTGCCGATTCCGAACGTGGTGCATATTGAGCAGCCTTGGTACTACGGCTTGGCCAAAGACGGCGAAAGCCCGGAAGAGTTCGGCCTGCGCGCCGCCAATTGGCTGGAAGAGAAAATCGAAGAAATCGGCGCCGACAAGATTGCCGCCTTCGTCGGCGAGCCGATTCAGGGTGCCGGCGGCGTAATCATCCCGCCGAAAACCTACTGGCCGCGCATTGAAGAAATCTGCCGCAAACACGACATTCTTTTGGTGGCCGACGAAGTGATCTGCGGTTTCGGCCGCACAGGCAACTGGTTCGGCCATGAAACCATGGGCTTCAAACCGGATATCTTCACCACTGCCAAAGGTCTGTCTTCCGGCTACCTGCCCATCGGCGCGGTGCTGGTGAACGACAAAGTGGCCGAAGGCCTGAAAGCCGGCGGCGAGTTCAACCACGGCTTTACCTACTCCGGCCACCCCGTGGCGGCCGCCGTGGCCAAGAAAAACCTGGAAATCCTGCAAGACGAAGGCATTGTCGATCAGGTGAAAAACGAAACCGGCCCGTACATGAAAAAACGCTGGGAAGAAACCTTCAGCCAATTCAAATACGTGGATGACATCCGTAGCGAAGGTTTGATTTGCGGCTTCACTTTGGTGAAAGACAAAGCTAGGCGCGAGCTGTTCCCCAATACCGGTGAAACCGGCCTGATGTGCCGCGACATTTTCTTCAAAAACAACCTCATCATGCGCGCCTGCGGCGACCATATGGTGGCCGCGCCCCCCTTGGTGATGACCAAAAAAGAAATCGACAAAATGCTGGCCGTTGCCGAACAGTGCATGCGCGAGTTTGAGCAAATGATGGACAAGAAACTGGCCAAAGAAGAAAAAGCCGGAAAAAAAGAAGAAAAATCTGATCAATAAGCCGATTAAGCGGTGAATCGGGCTATCTGAAAACGGGCGGGCAGGTTTCTGCCAAGCGAAAGCCTTTTCAGGTAGCCTTTCTTAAACATCGAATTGCTGCATAGGCTGAAAATAGCCAGCCTGAAAAGCACAAGCAGGAGCCGGAAGGGGCGCCGGATTCTGCCTGCCTTAACCGCCCCCAACGCAACCCACTCATCAACAGGAGAAATCATGAAAATGAAATGGATGGCCCTGATGTTGGCCGCCTACACCCCCTTGGCCCTGGCGCAGGAGGTGGTGATTTTCGGCGACAGCTTAAGCGATGTCGGCCAAAAAGGCTGGGCCGACCATCCCACCAACCTCCACTTAAAAGCCAGCTACCTGAAAGCCGACGGCAGCGAAAACCTGCTCTACGGCGAGCATGTGGCGCAAGCCTTGGGCGGCAATCCGAAAGCGGCCTTCCCGCTGGATGCGGCTGCCGCGCCCGGCACCAACTACGCCCACAGCGGCGGCGTGGTGGTGGGTACCAATGCATCGGGCAGCAATCTGCCA
Source organism: Neisseria shayeganii 871 (assembly GCF_000226875.1). Classification (GTDB taxonomy): domain Bacteria; phylum Pseudomonadota; class Gammaproteobacteria; order Burkholderiales; family Neisseriaceae; genus Eikenella; species Eikenella shayeganii. The sequence continues at coordinate 419,060 of NZ_JH164926.1, read as the reverse complement.
GATTCCAATCAGCGCGTTGCCATCGACACCCAGATCGATGCCTACCTCGCCTCCGGCAAAGTGAACGCCAATAATCTGCACATCCTCTGGGGTGGCGGCAACGACATGGCCGCCATTTTGACCGATGCGGCCGACAAGCTCGCCAATCCGGCTGAAGCCCAGGCCTTGGTGCTACAACGCACCGCCGAAGCCGCCGCCACTTCCGGCGCCCAATGGCAGCGATTGCGTGCGGCCGGCGTCGATTTGGTAGTGGCGCCGGATGTGCCGAATGTGCTCTACACTCCGGAAATACAAGATCAATACACGGCCGCATTCAAAACCACGCTGAGTCAGCAGGTGTACGATACCTTGGCCTCCAGCATTTGGACGGCATGGGGCGCACCTCGGGTAAAACGCGACATAGAATCGAAAATTTCCGCTGCTTATAACAAACGGCTCAAAGAGGCTAATCTCAGTGGGCAAAACAACCTAGAGGATTTCAAGCAAGCCCGCTTGGCAATATTGGAGCAGGTAGCGGACGATTTTTGGGCGGCGGAATCCGTGTATCCCGTATATGCCTCGTATGGCACTTACGGCGAAATGCTGGCAGCCCAAGGCTACACTCCCGAAAGCTTTAAAGACCAGCTAACCGGAAAATATGTCGAATTTGGCGCGGCCGCCACCCAAGCCACAGACTTACTCAACGCGCAAACCACCCAAGCCCTCAACCAGCAAGGCGGCAATGTGGTGCGTTTGGCGGTGAACCAGCTGTTTACCGATATGTTGAGCGACCCGGCCAAATACGGTTTCAGCAACACCTTGGGCCGCGCCTGCAACCAAGCCACGGCTTCGGTATTGTGCGGCGAAGGCTTGAGCAGCGCCAATACACAGGCTGCCAATGCCAATCCCGACAACCTGCTGTTTGCCGACAGCTTCCACCCCGGCCCCAAAGCCCACCGCATCATGGCCGACTACCTGCTCAGCACCTTGCGTGCGCCGGTGGACATGGGCGGCTTGAGCGAGACCGCCCGCCAAAACGGCGAAGCGGCTTGGGATTTCGTGCGCGAAGACAGCAACCGCCTGCGCGGCGTGCAGACCGGACGGACGCTGGATGCCGTGGCTGCCTACCAGCACAGCAGCAACGACGCGGGCGGCCATACCGTGTATGCCGGCGGCAAAGCCCGTCTGAATCCGAATTGGCAGCTGGGCGTGGTCTTCAGCCGGCAAGAGCAAGACCGTCAATTCGGCCACACCCGCATCAATGCCAAAACCAACAGCCTCACCTCCACCCTGCGTTACGATGCCCCGCAATGGTGGTTGGGCGGTATGGTGCAGCTCAACGACAGCGATTACCAAACCCGCCGCAGCATCCGTTTGGGGCAGGCCGATCTCACGCAAACCGGTGAAACCGGCGGCACCAGCTTCGGCGCCGGCGTATTCGGCGGTTACGAATGGCAATGGGGCCAGACCAAAGTGGCGGCCTTGGGCGATTTGATGCTGCTCAGCGGCAAAGTCAAAGGCTTCGGGGAGCGTGACGGCGGCGCCACCCAAATGCAGTTCGGCAAGCAAAGCTATACCTCGGTGCGCAGCGGTTTGGGCGGGCAAGCGGCCCACCGCATGGGCGATTGGCAGCCTTATGCCAATCTGCGCTGGGTGCGGGATTGGAAAAACCATCAGGATCCCATAGAAGCCGGCATGAACGGCAGCCGTTTCAGCCTGGCCGCCCCGCAGGCCGACCGCAGCTGGCTCAGTACCCGCTTGGGCGTGCAATGGCAGCCGCAAAACTCCCCATGGCGCGCTTTCGGCCAATTGGGGCGTGATTTCGGCCGCGACGGCGGCGGCACCTCCGTCCAACTGGGCGTGGGCGCACGCTTCTAAGCTATCGGGGCCGATGCCCGCCAACGGCTGCTCCCATGTGGGGCAGCCGTTTTTTGTTTTCAGGTAGCCTCAGGCTATAATCCGTTTCTTTTACAACCTGACACCTTTGCAAAACCCCCATCTGCGGCGCATTTCTGCGTTGTGTGCTGTTCGCTCACTTGCCTATCTTCATGATATGCCTGTCCCACGAGATGCGTTCACGCTCACTGTGCTGCTACGCCTTGAACTGCATGCACATCTGAAGGTTTTTCAAAGGTCTCAGCCCGATTTTGTTTGAATAAGGAAAAACAATATGTATTTTGTTGACCGCAGCGCGGTGGTGGTGAAGCCGACCGAGGCTTTTTTAAACTGGCTCAAAAGCACCTCCGACGAATTGCCCGATTTGACGCTTTCGCAGCTGCGCAGCAATTGCAGCGTGTATTTGGTGCCGCAGGCCGAGACGCCGGAAGAGAGTGCCGGTTATTTCGGCGAGCGCTGGAAAGAAATCTTCAGCGGCGAGTTGGCGTCTTGGGAAGTGCCGCAAGCCGAATGGCCGACGTTGTCGCCGGAGAACTTTGCCCGCTTCTTCGATTTGGAGTTTCACGATATGGTGATGGATACCGATGAGGAGGAATTGCTGGTCAGCCCTCTGGTGGACACCATGATGTGAGCGCGGCATGCAAGCGTTTCAGCTAGCCTTGCGCCCCTCGCGCCGCCTGTTTTGGCTGAAGGCGGCGGCGTTTTTGTGGCTGCTGGCTTTGTCTGCCGTCTATTTCTCCGGTGCTTGGCGGTGGGGCGGCATGGCCGCTGCGGCTGTTTTGGCCGGCTACGCTTTGCGTGCGCCGCGCCGGCGGGTGGAAGGGGTGGCTGTGGACCGGCAGGGGCGGGCGGCGCTGTATCTGCAGCCGCAAGGATTGTGGGCCGAAGCGCAGCTGCACGAAGGCTGGGTGACGCCGTGGCTGGTGCTGCTGCAATGGCGGTGCGACGGCCGGCGCATCGATATGGCGGTATTGCCGGACATGACCGATGCCGACAGCTGGCGCCGCTTGCGGGTGTGGGCGCGTTGGGGGCGGCCGCGGGAATCGCAGGAAAAAGAAGTGTGAATCGCGGCCTTGCCGGCTGCTGGAGGTGTATCGGCATGCTTGGAAAGCCACAGGCTACCTGAAAACGTTTCAGGTAGCCTGTGGTCTGCATGGCCGCTGATTTTAAACCGGCCGGCGCACGTTTTCGGCGGCCTCATACACCCGCTGTGGATCCAATTGTTGGAGGCAGTGGGTGTGGCCGAGCGGGCATTCGCGCTTGAAGCAGGGGCTGCAGTCTAAGTTTAGGCTCACCACGGCGGCGCGGGGGCTGAGGGGCGGGGTGTGTTCGGGGCTGGAGGAGCCGTATACTGCGGCCAGCGGCCGGCCGAGCGCGGCGGCCAAATGCATGAGGCCGCTGTCGTTGCACACCACCAGATCGGCCAAGGAGAGCAGGTCGATGGCTTCGGCCAGGCTGGTGCGGCCGCACAAATTGGTGCACAGGCTACCTGAAAGGCGGTTGATTTCGTCGGCAACGGCCTGGTCTTTGGCCGAGCCGAACAGCCAGATTTGATAACCTTCCGCCGCATAACGGCGGGCCAATTCGGCAAAATGCGCCGCCGGCCAGCGTTTGGCCGGGCCGTATTCGGCGCCGGGGCAGAAAGCGGCAATCGGGTGGGCGGTGTTCAGCCCGTGCGCCTGTAGGGCGGCTTGTCGGCCGGCGGGCGTGATGTTGAGCTGCGGGGTGTCGGAATGGCCGTTGAAATCGGCTTGGCAGGGGTGGGCGAGGGCGGTGTAGCGGTCTACCATCAGGGGCAGGGCGGCTTTGTCGAGTTTGCGGATGTCGTTGAGCAGGGGATAGCGGCTCTCGCCCACATAACCCGTGCGCAGGGGAATGCCGCTGGCGCGGGCAATCAGGGCGGATTTGAAGGAACCGGGCAACACAATCACTTGGTCGTAACCCTGCCGGCCCAAGGTTTTGCCCAAACGCCAACGCTCGCGCAGGCGCAAGGCGCCGTGGCCGAAGGGGTTTTCCTGCACGCGGCGGATTTCCGGCATGCGTTCGAAAACGGCCATCGACCATTTGGGCGCCAGTACATCGATGGTGCAGCCGGGATGGAGTTGGTGCAGGCGGCGGTAGAGCGGCTGCGTCATCACGCAGTCGCCGATCCAAGAGGGGGTGATGATGAGGATATGGCGGGACATGGCGGCCGGTAAACAGAGGAGGCAAAGGCGTCAGGCTACCTGAAAGGGTTTCAGGTAGCCTGACGGTTTAGGCGCGTTTACTTGCTTTTGATTTTGGTATAGGCAAACAGCAACACCACGGCCATGATGACGGAAGCGAAGAAGCCGGCGCTTTCGTCGGGCGCGTACCAGCCCAGCTGCTGGCCGACAAAGGCCGCGCCTACCGAGCCGAGAATGCCCAAAACCGTGGTGGCGATAAAACCGAAGTTTTCTTTGCCCGGATGCAGAAACTTGGCCAACACGCCGATCAGGAAGCCGATGATGATCGACCAAATAATGCCCATAAGCTTTTCCTTTTCTTAAATGAATGTGCGGAGCAGCCTAATTAAGGGCGGCTCCGCAAAATTCAAGGGCGTTTGTTTACAGTGCGGCCAAAACGGCGTCGCCCATTTCCGAGCAGGACACCAGGCGGCAGCCTTCTTCGAAGATGTCGCCGGTGCGGTAGCCCTGCTCCAGCACTTTCCGTACCGCCTGCTCCACTTGGGCGGCGCGCGCTTCGTCGTTCAAGCTATAACGCAGCAGCATGGCCAGGGAAAGAACGGTGGCCAGTGGGTTGGCTTTGTTTTGGCCGGCGATGTCGGGCGCGGAGCCGTGCGAAGGCTCGTAAAGGCCTTTGCCGGTTTCGTTGAGCGAGGCCGAGGGCAGCATGCCGATGGAGCCGGTGAGCATGGAGGCTTGGTCGCTGAGGATGTCTCCGAAAATATTGCCGGTGGCGATCACGTCAAACTGCTTGGGCGCACGCACCAGCTGCATGGCGGCGTTGTCCACATACATATGGGAGAGGGTAACGTCCGGGTAGTCTCGGCCCACCTCGGTGAAAATCTCTTTCCACAGCTCGGTGGTTTCCAACACATTGGCTTTGTCCACCGAACACAGTTTTTTGTTGCGTTTTTGCGCCGCTTCAAAAGAAACTTTGGCGATGCGGCGGATTTCGGCTTCGCTGTAGCGCATGGTGTTGAAGCCTTCGCGCTCGCCGTTTTCCAGCGTGCGGATGCCGCGCGGTTCGCCGAAGTAGATGTCGCCGGTCAGTTCGCGCACGATCAGGATATCCAAGCCCGCTACCACTTCGGGCTTGAGGGTGGAGGCGTTGGCCAGCTCTTTGTAGAGCACGGCGGGGCGCAGGTTGGCAAACAGGTTCAAATCTTTGCGGATGGCCAACAGGCCGCGCTCGGGGCGCAGCGGGCGGTCCAGACTATCGTATTGCGGGCCGCCCACGGCGCCGAGCAGCACAGCATCGGCGGCACGGCACAGCTTTTGGGTGAATTCGGGGTAGGGGTGGCCGTATTCGTCGTAGGCAGCGCCGCCCAAGGGGGCGTAGTCGTAACGGGCGTCCAGGCCGTCGGCAATCAGTTTGTCGAGCACGCGCACGGCTTGGGCGATGATTTCGGGGCCGATGCCGTCGCCGGGCAAAATGGCGATGTGTCGGGTCATGGGCAAACTCCTTTGTGGGTTGGCTTGAGATCGGCGAAAGGCAGCTTAATGGTGGCCTTTGATTTCGCCGTCCAATTGATAGACCGTGCCGCAGTAGGGACATTCGATGCTGCTGTTGGATTCGATCGGCAGGAATACGCGTGGGTGGCCGTTCCAGGGTTGGCCGGTGGGGCCGCTGCAATGCAGGGGCAGATCGTGCGGGGTGAGGATGACGGGTTCGCTTTGCGGATTCATGGCGTGTCCTTATGTCAGGGTGTGGTTTGGCACAGGCTGAAAATAAGCGGCGGATTATACCGCCTGCTATGGGCGGCGGGTAGTCTTTCGGCTCACCTAGGCAGGCGGAGGCGGGCTACCTGAAAACCGCCAAATCGTTTACACTTCGGCGTTTTCCAGACTAGCTTTATCCGCACGGGAAGGGACGGACTCATGAAACTGATTGCCTTGCTTGTTAAGATACTGATTCTGCTGTTTTTCATTGTATTGGCCGTATTCAACACCCACAGCGTGCCGTTCAGCTGGCTGCCGGGCAGCCAAATTACGCTGCCGCTGATTGTGCTGTTGCTGGCGTTTTTCGTCATCGGCGCTCTGTTTGGCGTGTTGGCCATGTTCGGCCGTCTGCTGACCTTGCGAAATGAAAACAACCGCCTGCGCGCGGAGGTGAAGAAAAACGCCCGCGTGGCCCGCGAAGAAATCACACCGCCTGCGGTGCCGGCGGCAAGCGCGCACCCGGTGGTGAAGGAATAAGCGCCCATGGACGGCAATATCTGGTGGTGGCTGACGCCGATTATCCTGCTGCCCGTTTTCTTCGCCATGGGCTGGTTTGCGGCGCGGGTGGACATGAAAGCGGTGTTGAAGCAGGCCAAATCGGTGCCGGCCGGCTTTTACGCCGGCTTGGATGCCTTGGTGGACCGCAATACCGGCAAGGCCGCCCGCAATCTGGCCGAGGCCATCGAGGCGAGGCCGGGGGCGGATTCTTACGAAATGAGTCTGACTTTGGGCAAGCTCTACCGCCAGCGCGGCGAAAACGACAAAGCCATCCAGCTGCACCAGTCTTTGCTCGATATGCCCGACACCGTGGGCGAAAAGCGCGAGCAGGTCTTGTTCGAACTCGGCCAAAACTACCAAAGCGCCGGCTTGGTGGACCGCGCCGAGCAGATTTTCATCGGCCTGCGGGAAGGCAATATGGCCAAGCAGGCGCATCAGGTATTGCTCAATATTTACCAGCAGGACCGCGACTGGGAAGAAGCCATCCGTACCGCCCAGCTGCTCAGCCACGACGAGCAGACCTATCAGTTTGAAATCGCGCAGTTTTACTGCGAGTTGGCGCAAGCGGCGCTGTTCAAATCCGATTTCGAAGAGGCGCGCGGCCATGTGGCCAATGCCCTGAATGCCAATAAGAAATGTACCCGCGCCAATATGATTTTGGGCGACATCGAGCAGAAACAGGGCAACTACGCCGCCGCCGTGGCCGCTTACAGCGCCATCGAAAAACAAAACCACGCTTATCTGAGCATGGTGGGCGAGCGTCTGTATGACGCCTACGAAGCGCAGGGCAAGGCCGAGGAAGGGCTGGCGGTGCTCACGGGCTACCTGAAAACCTTCCCCCAACTCGATTTGATCAATGTGGTGTACGAAAAAGCCCTGCTGCTGCACGGCGAAGACCAAGCCGCCGCGCTGGCGGTGGAACTGGTGCGCCAGAAGCCCGATTTGGGCGGCGTTTACCGTCTGCTCGGCCTCACCCTCTCCGGTCTCACCCCCAGCTGGCGGGCGGATGCCGACATGATGCGCGGCGTGGTTGGCCGCCAGCTGCAAAAAGCCGTGATGTACCGTTGCCGCCACTGCCATTTCAAATCGCAGGTGTTTTTCTGGCACTGCCCCGCCTGCAACAAATGGGAAACCTTTACCCCCAATAAAATCGAAGTCTGACCGCCCCCCAGGCTGAGACCTTTGCAAAACCCTCAGATGTGGATGCAGTTCAAGGCGTAGCAGCGCAGCGAGTGCAGACATATCATCTAGATAGGCAAGCGAGCGAGCAGCGCACAACGCGGAAATGCGCCGCAGATGGGGGTTTTGCAAAGGTCTCAGGCTACCTGAACCGATTTGGCCCCCTTATGAACACACCCCTGAACTCCAAACAACTCTACCATCTGCTCGATTATTCTCTGCTGCGTCTGGCCGAACTCGACGAGCAGACCGCAGCCGCCTACAACGATGCCGAAAACACTTTATTGGCCTATCTGTTTATGGACCAGCACATGGAAGCCGGCGGTTTGGTTTACCTGATTGCGGCCGGTAACGGCGGCTATGTGTTGGACAACCCGCTGGCCGACAGCCTGCGCCGCTGGGGCATCAAAACCACGCCCAAAATTTTGGATAAAGCGCGGACGCTGTATCAAAAGCACGGTGCGGAAATCGAGCGCTTGGCCGAAGCGGGCGAAGACCTGGACAGCCTGCGCCGCCGCTTCAACGATTTTGAAGAGCTGGATGCCGAGTATTACGAAATCTGCGAAGACGATTTTCCCCTGGTGAGCGCCTATGTGCGCGCCCATCCGCAAGATTTCCCCGCTTTGCTGGCCGAAAGCGCCGCCGCCAAACAGGCTACCTGAAAACCGAAAGGGGAGCGTCGTGAGCCGCAGCCACCATGCCGAACCGCATTACAGCAGCCGCAACAGCTGGCTGCGCGCGGTGGTGCTGGGCGCCAACGACGGTTTGATTTCCACCGCCAGCCTGCTCATGGGCGTGGCCGCCGCCGCGCCCGACAGCCGCTTTCTGCTCTTGTCGGGCATTGCCGCCTGGGTGGGCGGCGCGGTGTCGATGTCGGCCGGAGAATATGTTTCCGTGTCCAGCCAGGCCGATACCGAACGGGCCGACCTGCAACAGGAAGCCCGCGAACTGGCGCAAAATCCGCAAGCCGAACTGGCCGAATTGGCCGCCATCTACCGCAGCCGCGGCCTGGATGAAAAACTGGCCTTTCAGGTAGCCCAAGCACTCACCAAACACAATGCTTTGGACGCCCACGCCCGCGATGAAATCGGCCTCAGCGATGCGGCGCAGGCCAAACCGCTGCAGGCGGCTTGGACTTCGGCGCTGGCTTTTTCCGCCGGCGCCTTGCCGCCGCTGCTGGTCGTGGCGGGCATGCCGGAAAGTGGGCGTCTGCCTGCGCTGGCAGCGGCCACCTTGCTCGGTTTGGGTATATTGGGCGCGGTGTCGGCCAGATTGGGCGGCGCGCCTGCGTGGCCGGCGGTGCGGCGCATCACGGGATGGGGCGTGGCGGCTTTGGCGCTGAGTGCCATGGTCGGCAAACTGGCCGGCGTGGCTGTATGAATGGTTGCCCGGGCCCCAAACAGAGCAAAGCCGTTTGCGCTCACTGAGACCTTAGCAACACCCTCATCTGCGGCGCATTTCCGCGTTGTGTGCTGCTCGCTCGCTTGCCTATCTATATGATATGTCTGCACTCGCTGCGCTGCTACGCCTTGAACTGCATCCACATCTGGGGGTTTTGCTAAGGTCTCAGGCTACCTGAAAGCAAACGGCCTTTTATTGAATACCTTATTCATTCCGCTTCCATAGATTAGGAGAACCGAAGATGAACCCCCTGCTTACCGACTATCCGCTTTCCTCTGCTCGCACGCCGGTGATTGTGGCGTTGGATTTCGCCAACGAGGCCGATACGCTGGCCTTTGTGCGCCGTCTCAGCCCCGATCTGTGCCAGCTGAAAATCGGCAAGGAGCTGTTTACCGCCACCGGCCGCCGCCTGGCCGAACAGCTGATTCAGCAGGGCTTCAAACTGTTTCTCGATCTGAAATACCACGACATCCCCAACACCGTGGCGCAGGCCTGCAAGGTGGCGGCGGAAATGGGCGTGTGGATGGTGGACATGCACGCTTCGGGCGGCCGCCGCATGATGGAGGCTGCCGCCGAAGCAGTGGCCAATTATGCAAACAAACCGCTCTTGATCGGCGTCACTGTACTCACCAGCATGGAAGCGGCCGATTTGGCCGAGCTGGGCTGGCCGCTGCCGGTTGAGGAGTGCGTGCTGCGGTGGGCCGGCTTGGCGCAGCAATCGGGTTTGGACGGCGTGGTCTGCTCCGCCCACGAAGCGGCTGCCTTGCGCCAAAGCTTGGGCGGCGATTTCGTGTTGGTGACGCCCGGTATCCGTTTGGACACCGCGGCCAAGCAAGACGACCAGCGCCGCATCATGACCCCGCAACAGGCGCTGGCCGCCGGCTCCAGCTATTTGGTGATGGGCCGCCCGATCACCCGCGCCGCCGATCCGCTGGCGGTGTTGCAGGAAATCAACCGTCAGGCCGCCGGCCAATAAGGTTTGACACCAATAGAACAGCCCTGCTGCCAAAAGGCATCGGGGTTGTTTTTATAGGCGTCTCAGGCTACCTGAAAACAGAAATCCATCTATTCTCTAATGACAGCCGCCTTTGCGGCCGCCGCAGCGGTCGCAGCCGCCGCAAGCCGAATTGCCGCCCGATTTCGGTTTGAAAACAAACTTGCGGAGCAGGTAGCCCGCGCTCAGCAGCACGATGATGCCGACAATAATCATTTGTTCCATCAGACTAACCTCGAAGTTATTTGATACACCACAAAAGCCGCGGCATAAGCCAGTGCAAACAGATAAGCGGTAATCAGCAAGGTATGCTTGGCCGATTTGGTTTCCCGCTTGATCACTGCCAGCGTGGCCATGCACATCGGGGCATACACATACCAAGCCAGGAAAGCAAAGGCCGTGGGCAGGCCCCAGCCGCCGGATACCACCGGAATCAGGGCGTTCTGCACCGCTTCTTCCGAATCGGCTCCCACCGCGTACACGGTGCCCAGCGCCGCCACCACCACTTCACGAGCCGCCAGGCCGGGAATCATGGCAATGCACATTTCCCAAGTAAAGCCCAAGGGCGCGAACAAGGGTTGGATCAAATGGCCGAGTTGGCCGGCAAAGCTGTGGTCGATGGCGGCACCTGTTGCCCCCTCCGGCGGGGCGGGGAAACTCACCAACACCCACAACACCACGCTGATGGCGAAAATCACCGTACCGGCGCGTTTCAGGAAGGCAGAAACGCGCTCCCACAAGCTGGTCACAATGTGTTTGAAATTGGGCATACGGAAGGTAGGCAGCTCCATCAGCAGCGGAAACTGCTGCACTTTGCCGCGGCGGGTGGCCAGCAGCTTCATCACATAGGCCACCAAGCCGGCTGACAGAATCGCCACCGCATACAGGCCGAACAGCGTCAGCCCCTGCAGATTGAAGACTCCCCACACGGTTTGCTGCGGAATCACGGCCGCAATAATCAGCGCATACACCGGCAGGCGGGCCGAGCAGGTGAGCATGGGTGCGATGGCGATGGTTACCAGCCGTTCGCGCGGATCATGAATGGTGCGCGCCGACATCACCGCCGGCACCGCGCAGGCAAAACTCGATAACAGCGGGATGAAAGAGCGGCCTGACAGCCCGCTTTGGGCGAGCAGATTGTCGAGTAGAAAGGCCGCACGCGGCAGGTAGCCCGAATCTTCCAACAGCAGGATGAAGGCGAACAGAATGGTGATTTGCGGCAGAAACACCAACACGCTGCCGATGCCGGCGATCACGCCGTTGACCAGCAAATCCTGCAAAATGCCCGGCGGCAGGGTGGCCGCCACCCATTCGCCCAAGGCGCCGAAGCCCTCTTCAATCCAGCCCATCAGCGGTTCCGACCACGAATACACGGCCTGAAACACCAACAGCAGCACGGCCATCAGAATCAGCATGCCCCAAAACGGATGCAGCACGATGCTGTCCAAGCGGCGGTGCCAAGCAGGCAGCTTCATTTCGCTGCGTACCACTTGCGCCAAAATGCTTTCCACTTCGGCGTACAGCGCAGCACTGTCCAGCGCTTCCAAATCGCGCGCCGCTGCGGCGGGGTCGAATGTTTGCGTGTGTTTGCGCGGCAATTTGGCCACCGCCTCGCGTACGGTCTGAATACTTTCGCGGCGCACAGCGGCGGTTTCCAATACCGGTATGCCGAGCAGCCCGCTCAGTTTGGCCGCATCAATTTCCAGACCGCGGGCGCGGGCGACGTCGCTCATGTTTAAGGAAACCGCCATCGGTATGCCCAGCGTTTTCAGCTCCAAAATCATGCGCAGCGTCATGCGCAGATTGGTGGCGTCGGCCACCGCGATGATGGCGTCGGGCACTTGGCCGTATTTGCCCAGCACCATATCGCGGGTCACGTTTTCATCCGGGCTGGTGGTGCGCAGGCTGTAGGTGCCGGGTAGGTCGATGATGTGGATGTTGCTGTCGTCGATAAAGACGCCTTCGCGTTTGTCCACCGTCACGCCGGGGTAGTTGGCCACTTTGGCATTCGAGCCAGTGAGGCCGTTGAACAGCACGGTTTTGCCGCAGTTGGGCGCACCGACCAAGACGTAATAACTGAAATCCATTTTGTGTTCCTCAGCAGGGCGGCAGGCTACCTGAAAGACAGGCTGCCGGAAAAAACGTTTTGATGAATACTTACGGCCGGCTCAGCTATCGCCGGTGCAGCACAGTATCTTCTGCGCTTCGGCCTGGCGCAGGGAAAACTGGGATTGGTTGCCCAGCCGCACCGCATAAGGTCCTTTGCCGAGCAGGCCGACGGCAATCAGGGTGAGCGGCATGCCGTTGGAAAAACCCAAATCGGCCAAACGGCGGCTGACCACGGCATCCAATTCGCCGAAAGCGGGATTGGGCGCAATGGATTCAATCCGCACCTGTGCGCCTTTGGGCACACGGGAGAGGGGCAAAACAGACATAAGGATGACCTCACAAGAGTGGGATAGAAAAGAAGAAACGTTGCCGGACAAAGGCTTCAGGCTACCTGAAAACCGGGAAGGAACGCGGCGAGCACGGCATCACCCGGGGAAACGGGCAACAAAGAGAATTATAGTGGTTCTTATTTATTCGTGAATATGATAATGGTTTCCCGCCCGATAGGCAATTTGCCGACGGGCCGGATACAGAAAAATCTGCCGCTTGTTTGCGCGAAAGCAAAATTTCAAGATGTTTTCGGACAGGCGGGCATCTTTAAGCGCAAAAAAACGGCACAAGGTTTTCCCTTGTGCCGTCAGCAGTTTTAGAGGGGTAGGGTAAGCGCAGGCTTAGTGCTGCCGTGCCCGGTACCAGCGGATGAATTCTTCGGGTGCCGCAAAGCCAATCAGGGGATCGCTGCGCCGTCCGTCCGGATACAGCACCAGCAGGCCGGGCGGGCCCACCAGACCGTATTCTTTCAGCAGCGCCTGATGCTCGGGCGTATTGGCGGTGAGGTCGATTTGGAACAGACGGTCCAAAGGTACGGCGGCCTGCACTTCGGGCTGGTTAAAGGTTTTGGCTTCCATTTCCTTGCAGCTTACACACCAATCGGCATAAAAATCCAGCAGCACCGGCCGGCCTTCGGCCAAAGCCGCGCGCATGGCGGCGGACAATTTATCCGGCTCGCTAAAGCGGTGGTGTGTCGCGCCTTCGGCAGCGGTTGTGGGCGGAAACAGGGTTAAGGCGTGATGGAGGAAAGTGGGCTGCATGCGGCCGCTTTGCACCGCAAAAAACACGCCCAAGGTCAGCAGGGCCACGCCCAAGCCGAGCGCCACCGGTTTCACGGCCGGCGCTTGCCGGCGCCAGCGGGCCAGCAGCAGGCCGCCGGGAATCACCAACAGCAGCGAATAGAGCACCGCCACCAGCGGATAAGGCAAAAACGGTGTCGCCAGATAAACGGCAACGGCCAGCAAAATCACGCCGAAGGCATATTTGATGCCGTTCATCCAGTCGCCCGCACGCGGCAGAATGTGGCCGCCGAAGGTGCCCACCAGCATCAGCGGCACACCGGTGCCCAAAGCCAGGCTGTACAAAGCCAGCCCGCCGAGTGCGGCGTCGCCGGTTTGGCCTATATAGCCCAAGGCCACCGCCAGCGGCGGCGCCACGCAGGGGCCGACAATCAGCGCCGACAGCATGCCCATAACAAACACCGACGCTGCTTTGCCGCCCGATAATTTATTGCTCTGGTTTTGGAAATAGCTTTGCAGACGGCTGGGCAGTTGAATGGTGAAGACGTCAAACATGCCCAAGGCCAGCACCACCATCAAAGCCGCTGCCGACAGCACCACCCACGGCTGTTGCAGCCACACGGTGAGCAGGGCGCCGGTGAGACCGGCCGCCACGCCGACCAAGGTATAAGTGAGGGCCAAACCCTGTACATAAATAAACGACAGCAGGAAGCCGCGTCCTTTGGAAGCGCTGCGGTCGCCGACGATGATGCCCGATACGATGGGCAGTAGCGGATACATACAGGCGGTAAAGCTCAAGCCGATGCCGAAAACAAAAAACGCCAATAAATTGGCGCCGAGCGTGTCTCGCGAAAGGGAAAACGGGCTTTTCTCCGCAGGCACGGCGGAAGGCGCCGGCGTCAGGGCAGGGCGGCTGTCGGGGGCGAAGCGTTGGCTGCCGCCGGCGGGTGCTGCGGTGTCGCCGTACACGCCTTCGCCTTGGATATCAAAAGTTTTGCTCACCGGCGGATAGCAGACGCCCACATCGGCGCAACCCTGATAGTGCAGAGTGAGGCGGTAGGCGGCGGGCGGCGTGCCCGTGTAATCCACCCGGCCTTGCGCTTGGCGGTAGAACACCGTCTGCTTGCCGAAAAACTCGTCTTCTTTTTCCTGACCGCCCTCAAAACGCGGGGCGGACAACAAGCCGGCCGGCTCGGTTTCGGCCTCGATTTTGGCCTGATACAAATAATAACCTTCGGCAATTTGGAAATTCAGCTCCAAATGGTCGGCATTGGCAAACACCGTGGGGCGGAAGGCCTGATCGGCAGGCAGCAGCTCGGAGGCATCCACCGCGTGGGCGGTGTGAAAGGCCGAACAGAGGCAAAGCAGGAACAGAAACGGTTTGAAGATTTTGGTGAACATCAGGCTACCTGAAAACGAAACGGCCGTTAAAAGCAAACGGCGGCGATTATACGGAAAACACCCCGCGCCGTGGCCGGCGGTCGGGTAAAAGCGGGCAAAAACCCCTATTTGAGCGGAGTTGCTGCTTGGACGATAAGCATACGGGTTTTCTGACACTACCGATTATCTTCACTTATTCCCGGCCTCTGTCATGAGGGAAAAGGACAGCAGGCTTTCTTGGCGCTGCCGGTACGGCGGGCCGGACGGACAGTAATGCTTAATTCTTATTCTGATGCTGTCTTCTGGCAGGAATAATCAGGATATTTCCATTTTATATAAACGGTTTGATAAGTTCTGTCTGGTTGAATTTTATCATCACCAGAAACGGAAATTGCTTCTAAATTTCGACAAAGCCTTTCATCAAATCCCAAAGTTCTAATCAAATTTATAACATCTAAATCATCCACTCCATTTTTCTTTTTACTTTTTACTTCAAGATAGACATAAGCAATATTTGCTCGGAACCCCTTTCCCGTATAAGTAACGTGATAATCATCAGATAATAATGCAGTTACTTCATTAACTACCCTCAATCTGTCGTTTTCAAAACCATCCAATTTATTCTTAAAAAGAAAACCTTGAGGGTCAATAATGTTAAATAAAACATAGGCGCTGATAAAAAATAGACATATCCTGCCCAAAAGGTTAATGAACGGCTTAAATTGATTTAATCTTTTCACTTCTATACCTATGATCATAAATTATTCTAAGATAAAATAATAAAGTATCTAATTTGTATTGTAAATATCTGATTTTTTTAAAAAAGATTATTCTGGCTGTTTCTATAATATGAAACTTGCAAGTTAATCCATAATTCTTCATTGCAATATTGATCCTTTCCCAGAGGGGCACTGCCGATAATTCCTCTTTTCCAAAAACCTCTATTTTCAGGAACAACTTTTGAAAACTCATAGCCTGACTGAGTGAGTACGGCCTTCCATTTCTCAGACGAGATACACTCAGGTAATCGGTAATCGGCAGTATAGGCAACTGTAGTTGCTCCTAATGGCTTGTATCCTGTTTCAGTACTTCTGCCCCCATATTTTCTGCTAGCCGATGAATTTCTTCTATCGCCAATGCTTTATTTCTATCTTGAAATACTTTTTCCTCCGAGTCCGGCATATCAAAATAAACACCAATAATAACCGCAATAGCACTGATTATTGAAAAAACAATAGTAAACTTCTCATTCAACTTAAACATTACTTACCTCCCCTCTCAAAACGATCAGAAACAGACTGATTGTTATAAGGCCCAAAAGTATAGTCTGATGCCTTTGCAACCCCCAGATGTGGATACAGTTCAAGGCGTAGCAGCGCAGCGAGCGTGAACGCCAGAAATCCTTGTGGGCAGACATATCATATAGATAGGCAAGCGACCAGCACACAACGCAGAAATGAGCCGTAGATGGGAGTTTTGCAAAGGTCTCAGCCTGCAATCAATTGTATTCTTGTGAAGGTATTTGTGAGGAGCTCCCTAAATAATTGAATGAAATTTAGGGGTATTGAGGAGATGAGGATATCCGCTAGATTGATCGTATTATCT
>NZ_JH164926.1:398214-402275 GCF_000226875.1 Neisseria shayeganii 871 | reverse complement strand
TCTCGCATCAATTACCTTGTGGGTGGGTTGAATGTCGATTCGACCTAGGGCGTGTGGTCATCATGCTTGCGAAGCGGTTTTTTAGCTTCGCAAATCTGCTGTGCTGCCGAGGCAAAACTTGCCGCTGCCAAACTCACTTGAAGAGGGCGGTTTGACACGCTGCGTCAGTCAAACCAGCCAGCACAGCCAGATTGGACAGCTTGAGACCTTTGCAAAACCTCCAGATGTGGATGCAGTTCAAGGCGTAGCAGCGCAGCGGGCGAAGACATATCACATAGATAGGCAAGCGAGCGAGCAGCACACAACGCAGAAATGCGCCGCAGATGGGGGTTTTGCAAAGGTCTCAGCTTGCGAGCATTTTCTGCCTCCCCTTGGGGGATAACGCTGCAGATGCAGGTTTGGAACAAAAATAACGTCGCAAGGCTTTGTGACGACATATCCTAAGGCAGACCGGTTTTCGGGCTGACGGTCAGAATTTCATAGCCGCTTTCGGTCACCAGCACTTCATGCTCCCATTGTGCGGACAGTGAGCGGTCTTTGGTCACCACCGTCCAGCCGTCGGCCAGAATCCGCAGATGGCGCTTGCCTTGGTTGATCATCGGTTCGACGGTAAAAATCATGCCCGGCTCCAAGCGCAGGCCTTGTCCTTTGCGGCCGTAATGCAGTACCTGCGGTTCTTCGTGGAAGCTGCGGCCGATGCCGTGGCCGCAGAATTCCTGTACCACCGAATAACCGGCGTTTTCCGCCACCTGTTGGCAGGCATGGCCGATGTCGCCCAAGGTGGCGCCGGGCTTTACTGCCTCGATGCCGGCCATCATGCTGGCGTGGGTTACGTCGATCAGCCGTTTGGCCTGCGGGCTGATTTGGCCGACGGCAAACATGCGGCTGGAGTCGCCGTGGAAGCCGTCTTTTTTGATGGTGACGTCGATATTGACGATGTCGCCGTTTTTCAGCGGCTTGTCGTCGGGGATGCCGTGGCAGATCACGTGGTTGACCGAGGTGCAGCAGGATTTGGGGAAGGGCGGGTTGCCGTAATGCAGGGGCGCGGGATAGCCGCCCTGCACATTGATGTGGTAATCGTGAATCAGTTGGTTGATTTCATTGGTGGTGACCCCGGGCTTGACGAAGTCGCCGATGTAGTCGAGCGCTTGTGCGGCCAAACGGCCGAGTTCGCGCATTTTTTCGATTTCTTCAGGGGTTTTGATGATAACGGGCATATCTATTCCATGGATGAATCACACATCAAATCTGAGCGGCCCGAAGCCGGATCAGATTTGAGGCGTGGGATAAGCGGGGAGGGTGCTGTTTATTCGCCGCCGTCTTTTCGGCGGTAGCGCAGGCCGTGGGCGCTGTATTTGGGCGGGATCAGGCTGCTGCGCGCCAACAGCATCAGGCAGCCGGTTACCATCAGCCCCAAAGCAATCAGCGGCCCTTGGTCGAAAATATACTGGCTTTTCAAATAGACTGCGGCGCCGATGTAGATGAGCAGCGGGCCGGAAACAATGCTTTGCTTGTTGATGCCGTCCATCACCAGCACTGCCGCGCCGCCCACAGCCAAGCCGATCGCCAGCAAAGTGGCCGTAGGCGGTAGGATATGGGTGCTTTTTAAAAACCAAATGGCGCCGACGATGATCAGCACCAAGGGAATCAATAAAGAGCTTTGCCGCATGGTTTTCTCTTTCTTTCTGTTTCCAAATGTCGCCAGGCTTTCAGGTAGCCTTTGCCGTGATGGTGTTTAGCGCGCGTGCTTCATCAGGCGCTGTTTTTCACGTTGCCAGTCGGCATCTTTCATGCTTTGGCGCTTGTCGTGCTGTTTCTTGCCTTTGGCCAAGCCTATATCCATTTTGATGTAGCCGCGCCGATAATGCAGATTGAGCGGCACGATGGTGTAGCCGGCCCGCTCGGTTTTGCCGATCAGCTTGTTGGTTTCGGCTTGCTTGAGCAGCAGTTTGCGCTGGCGAACCGGATCAGGCTTGACGTGGGTAGAAGCGGTCGGCAGCGCCGTGATGTGGCAGCCCACCAGATAAAACGCCCCTTTTTTCCAATGAATATAGCTCTCCTTTAACTGCACCCGTCCGGCACGTATAGCTTTGACCTCCCAGCCGTCCAGCACCAAGCCGGCTTCGATTTGGTCTTCGATGAAGTAGTCGTGGAATGCTTTTTTATTGTTGGCGATACTCATAATCGGTGTCTCTTCGCTATAGGCCGCGGATTGTAACAGCAATCATGCCGCAGGAGAAATCGGGCAAAAGAGCAGGCGCTTTTGCTTTGCTCCCGTCCATTCAGATGGTCGCACCTTAGAGGCCGTTGGCGGCACAGAGGCGTGGTATTACGGCATTATGTTGGCTTGGCCAGTCCGTGTGGCTGACCGTTTAAACAGCCGCGTCTGCTGTGTTGGAAGCGTTTACCAGGTGTCCCAAGCTTGCGCGTATTGCGCTTGGTATATAGGCGGTTTTTAATGCTAAAACCGTTTCAGCAACCACGCCGCTACGCCCGCAATAAATTTTAAGAATGCTTGGAAAACGAGCTTGCAGCAGCGTGCCTCGTTTCCGACGCCTCGTACTTCTTCTTAAAAATTGCTTGCCAATATGTAAAAAAGCGGTATAATGCGCGCTTCCGTTAGCCGGAGGTGTGGCAGAGCGGTTTAATGCAACGGTCTTGAAAACCGTCGAGGGTTGATAGCCCTCCGTGAGTTCGAATCTCACCGCCTCCGCCAAGTAAATTAAATAATACCCTGATTTATCAGGGTATTATTTTTATCCGCTCTGGTTTTGGTACCTAATTGGGTACCTAATGCCAAACACTCCCCTCTCACCTCCCCCGTCGGTGTCCCACTTGCCCGCTGACTGTTGGCTTTACCAGCACAGACTATGCAGAGAGCCAATCGGGTACTTCAAATACGGCACTGCTGCCCATAAGCTAACCGACAGCGGTTCCGATCTGCATCCTGTCTCCGGCATACCTTACGCAGAAGGCGATAGGATCGGATGTGCTGAACAGTCGTTATCAAGCGGGTGCAGCCCCTTGGGATATTTGCCGGGTGGCGCAATCAGCATCCGAACAATCTCTCCGTCCGTCCGCCCCAAATCATGTTGGTAACGAACAAACGCCCCGGCCTGTACCGGATCAGGTGATGGCTTCGACGGGAAGTCGCTCTTCGGGAGGAAAAAGTTCTCCTGTTCCAAAACCAACTTCAGTCAATGTCAAAGGATTAGATAATCGGGAAACCCAGCTTGTTTACCAATCTAATGAAAAACACACGGCGGGTATGCGGGGTTGGAATAGACGGGCAGGTAGAGAGCCACAAAACTCGTTAGATTTATTTAAAGAATCTATTCCAGTTTCCGACAGTAAGTTTCGTTTTGCTAGAGATGAATATGGACATATCCATCGTTTTAGCAAGGATAACAATGACCAGTGGCATTGGAGCGGTAGCACCGGAGATATAAGCAGTCCGTTACAACTAGATAATCAAGACAAAGCCAGTCTTAGAAGGCTGGGCTGGAGAGGAAAGGAATTAAGATGATTTTTGGCGATGATGTGGATTTTTTTATTCAATTTGATGTACTTTTCAATAACAATCCATATCCATTGGGCCCACTTAATATATGGATTGATGGGAGAGCTTATCCAGGAAAAGATCCTACGGTTACATTAACTGTTAATGTCTATAATTTAGTAGAAATTTTTTTCGAAGAGATTCTTAATCATCCGTTTAAAGGAAGCAATATTCCATTGGATAAATTAAATTTTGATGCATATGAAATATTCGAAAAAAAGGTAAATGATCAAGATCTTTTTTATTGGGCTACGGAGGGTTTTTGGGATAACGGATTGAGCTTAATGTGTGAAATTGTTGGAGATAGTTTGAGAATTTTTTATAAGCAAGACGATGAGCTATACAGGGAAAAAGTGATACCTTTGGAATATTATAAAAATATCATGATACAACTGGATCAATGGCTGAAAGATGGTTATCCAAAGCAAAATAATTAAGCAACCTATTACCCGTTTCTGACCTTCTAAGCAGGCTACCTGAACAAGCGCTTCGACGCCGAGAA
>NZ_JH164926.1:393576-396234 GCF_000226875.1 Neisseria shayeganii 871 | reverse complement strand
CATCCGCCTCACCGACGCCGCTGCCCAACAGGCCCATACCGGCCAAAGCCCCGAACAGGCCGCCGCCGCCATTTACACCGACCGGCGCAGCGACACCGCCGACGCCCAAGCAGGCTACCTGAACAACCGTTTCGACGCCGAGAAGGTGCAAAACGAAATCGACCTGCAAAGAGCCGTCAGCCAAGACTTCGCCCCCATCGCCGCACAAGGCGTTGCCGTCGCTTCCGACTACTTAGGCAGCACCCAAAACTACCAGCATGCCCAAATGCTGAAAAACCTGTTGGAAGCCGAACTCCGGCAAAACCACAGCGAAGCAGAAAAAGCCGAACTGAGGGCAGATTTAAACCGCATCAACCAATACCTGGCCGACAACCAAGCTGCTTATGAATTGTGGAAAGAAGGCGGTATTGGACGCGCCATCCTGCACGCCGGTGCCGGCGGAGTACTCACCGGCAGCGCAGACGGCGCATTGGGGGCAGGAGCAGCCGCCTTAAGCGCGCCTCACTTGGAAGCACTGGGCAACCGTTTGGGCGGCACAGGCAAAGCCGTGGTAGATACCTTGGGGGCTGCCGCCATCGGTTGGATGGCAGGCGGCACGGGTGGCGCCGTAACCGGCAGCAATGCCGATTGGCACAACCGGCAACTGCACCCCGATGAAATCAAACTGACCACCTCCCGGGAATTTGTCGAGGCCATGAAAGCCCAAGTGCGCAGAGTGGAAGGCCAAGACATTTCCGATCAAGAAGCCATTATCCGCCTGCAAAAACAAATCCTGCGCTGGGTGGACAAATCATCCCAAGACGGCTATACCGATCAGGTAGCCATGTCGGTCTTACCGATGAGCGGTCGCTTCAAAAGCAACGGATTCGAATACAGCTGGGATTACCGTCAATACGACAAACACAATCCCGAAGCATTCAACAACCCCGGTCGTTTTGCCGGGCACACCACCCCTGCCCACCGAGACCGCCTAAGCCGCAGCCACGCCGGGCGCAGCAATGCCGATATCCGGCAACAGGCGGAAGCAAACGAAGCCCTGGCTTTGAACTTGGTGGATACGGCCACCTCGCTGATACGTACTCCTGCGGGTGGCATCAGCGTCCGTGAATGGATAAGAAGCTTTTCTCAGGATGCCACCAAGCTGAGGGGCGGAGCAGCCGATCCCTTATTGGCCGGCGCGGGCGGGGGGAGCGGCAGAACAACGCCTTCGCCGATGGATGGAGAGATAACGGGTAATCACAGACCTCCTGTTCTTACAACTAAAGGAATAGTTGGAAATAATATCCCAGTTTCACTGCCTTCAAACATAAATACTCAAGTACTTAAACAAGCTTTAGATAAAGCAACACCTACTGGAGGACATCCAAACCAACTAATGTATGTACTTGATGATGGAACTAGAGTAATCTTTAGAAAGGACTTCGGTAATCAAGCACATCCTATTGGAAATATTTTTCAAGGAAAGGGAAATATTAATCACTACAATATCGAAGTGCAAATCCCGAAAGCTAATGGAGGTGTAAGAGTGATCGAAAATTTACATATTGTGCCTAACTCATCAGGTGGATTTACTTGGTGGGGAAAAGATGGAGTAATTAGAAAATGAGATGCGAGCTTAATAGAAATGTTCTTTTAACAGAAGAAGGAGAAGATATGCCTTCAGAAACTTTTATCAAAGAGAATAAGCATCAATTATATGTTTCAGTTAATGAGATGAATAGGTATGCAAGTTTTGATTTCTCTTCACGATTAGCTATGTATGAGTTTGGCAGGGAGATAATGCATGAAGCTATATTTGGTAAAGGTGGCTTGATAGAATTCTATCCCATGATTATTAGCGATGGAAAACTAGAAATCATAAATGGGACTAGAATGTCTTTAGAAAGTGCGAGAATTTTTATAAACTATCCGGATGGATCAGGTGAATAAAGTAGAACGACCAATATGAGTGCTCAGGAGGGTTTGAGCAGGTGAATACAGAGTTTGACTCATTAAATCTAAATAATGTAAAAGTCTTATCTGTCGGAAGGGTTGGGGAGATGCAAGATGGAACTAGAGTTGTCGTGAGATCGGTTAGTTCTGATGGTCGCCCTACATTAGAGATTCAATCATCTCCAAGAAAAATTGAAATAAGATACAATCCTTAAATTTGTAAAAGGTATATTGATATGGAAAAATATGGGAAAAAGAATTTATTATGCCAACAGTTCCGTCTGTTGATTCCTTAAATAGCAGTAATGATATATTAACTATTAGATTGGAAAATCCTAAAGGAGAGATAATATTTAATAATTATTTTTTATTTAAGTTTTCTCAAGAATCATATGTATTAAGAACTATTCAAAATCATAATCCAGATGGAAATTTTTTCATGTTTAAATCGCATAATTCTGGTTTTCTTGAGTGGTTTAAAGATGAGAGTTTTGGTATTTATGAAAATGAGGCTATCCACTACCGCTTTATTTTTTTCGAACATATTGTAGAAGTTTTGAGTTCAACTGATCCGATTATTAAATTTTAAAAAAATGGGTAGATGCACCTATTTAGTGGAGATGATAACAATCAGTGGTATTGGAGTGGTAGTGCTGAGGCATCAGTAGTCCGTTACGATTAGGAAATCAAGATAAAGATCGTCTTGGAAGATTAGATTGCAGGGGG
>NZ_JH164926.1:363694-391865 GCF_000226875.1 Neisseria shayeganii 871 | reverse complement strand
GATAAAACAGTATGGCGGTGTTGGGTTGGATACCCAAGATATCGGCAGCAGAACGGGCGGTTACTTCCAGCACAAAATATTCGAGCAGCTTTCTTTGTGTCGTCTTTTCTAATTTACAGTGGGTTATCTTCATTTTAGTAGCCTAGCATGACTGCTAATCTACTTCAGCCCCTTAATTAAATCGAAACAGCTCTAATGCCGATCATCCGAGAACAAGTGGAGCCTGACAGTATTGTTTATATGGATTGTTACCGCAGTTATGACGTTTTGGACGTGAGCGAGTTTGCGCATTTTCGCATCAATCACAGCACGCATTTTGCCGAGAAGCAAAACCACATTAACGGGATTGAGAATTTTTGGAACCAGGCGAAACGCCATTTATGCAAGTTCAACGGGATTCCCAAAGCGCATTTTGAACTGTATTTGAAGGAGTGCGAATGGCGTTTCAACAACAGTGACATAGAAGTTCAAATTCGTATTTTGAAACAATTAGTAAAAGAGAATTTGGCATAGTTTTCTAGGACAGCCCCAAGTTTTTAATCACTCTGTCACAAAAATCCGTCAAGAAGCTTTTAAAGATATACCCGGGGGAAATGAACGGCACGCATGCTGATACTCAGCCCGCAAGCGCATAATAATGTGATGATTTATCAAAAGCTGGTACACACCTTGCCGGATGCCGAAGCCTATATCCGCGACTTTTTTGAGCTCGGTCTGGATTTGGTCAACCGTTATTTTTACAGCGAAGACGAAAAAACCTTTTTAAGCAGTTATCCGATTGAAGGCGAGTTTCCGAATCCGCGTAGCGATGCGGGATACGGAGGTTTGGGCAACTGCCTGGCGCAGGCGGTATTATTAAACTTCAATTATGTGGAACGGTTTATTAAGGGAGATTTCCCGACAGATCGTCCTATTTTTGAACCTTACCGGCAACGAGCGGCAGAATGGTTGCCGATATGGCGCGAACGTGCGGCGGCTATGGGCAGCATACTGAAACCGGGTAGATGATACAGTGGGTTTGTATGGTATAGCAGCCTACTGTTCGCAGCAGGCTACCTGAAAGCAAGTCTCTTTCAGGTAGCCTTCTTCATGCGTTTGGCAGAGTGTGATGAATCAGCGGTGGTAATTCGGCGCTTCTTTGGTGATTTGCACGTCGTGAACGTGGGATTCGCTCATGCCGGCGGAGGTGATTTCCACAAATTCGGCTTTGGCGTGCATATCGGCAATGCTGGCGCAGCCGAGATAGCCCATGCTGGAGCGCAGGCCGCCCACCAGCTGGTGGATAATCTGCACAATCGGGCCTTTGTAGGGCACGCGGCCTTCAATACCTTCGGGCACATATTTGTCGGCGCTGTCCTGCTTGTCTTGGAAGTAGCGGTCGCTCGAGCCTTGGCTCATGGCGCCGAGTGAACCCATACCACGGTAGGATTTGTAGGAGCGGCCTTGGTAGAGTTCGATTTCGCCGGGCGCTTCGTCGGTGCCGGCAAACATACCGCCGAGCATCACGGTGGAGGCGCCGGCCGCTAGGGCCTTGGCCACGTCGCCGGAAAAACGGATGCCGCCGTCGGCAATCAGCGGCACGCCGGTGCCTTCCAAGGCTGCGGCAACATTGTGGATGGCGGTCAGCTGGGGCACGCCCACGCCGGCTACGATGCGGGTGGTGCAGATGGAGCCCGGGCCGATGCCCACTTTAACGGCGTCGGCACCGGCAGCCACCAGATCGCGGGCGGCTTGCGCGGTGGCGATGTTGCCGCCGATGACCTGTACCTGCGGGAAATGCTGCTTCACCCAGCGCACGCGGTCCAGCACGCCTTGGCTGTGGCCGTGGGCGGTGTCCACCACAATCACGTCCACTCCGGCGGCCACCAAGGCGGCGACGCGCTCGTCGGTTTCTTTACCCACGCCCACTGCGGCGCCGACGCGCAAACGGCCGTCGCTGTCTTTGTTGGCATTGGGGAATTCGGTGGTTTTGACAATGTCTTTTACTGTGATCAGGCCTTTGAGTTCGTCTTGGGCGTTCAACACCAAAACGCGCTCGACTTTGTGGCGGTGCATCAGCTCACGGGCGTCTTCAATGCTGGTGCCTTCGCAAACGGTGACCAAATCGGCACGCGGGGTCATGATGGCGGAAACCGGCAAATCCAAGCGGGTTTCGAAACGCAGGTCGCGGTTGGTGACCAAGCCGACCACTTTGCCGTTTTCCACCACCGGCAGGCCGGACATTTTGCGTTTGCGTTGTGCACGCATATGCAGCAGGTCGCCGATCCGCATATCGGGGGCAATGGTTACCGGGTCTTTCACCACGCCGCTTTCGTGGCGTTTGACTTTGGACACGGCCAGCGCCTGGCGTTCGATGCTCATGTTTTTGTGGATGATGCCGATGCCGCCTTCCTGCGCCATGGAAATGGCCAAGCGGGCTTCGGTAACAGTGTCCATGGCGGCGGACACCAAGGGGAGATTGAGGGAGATGCCGCGGGTAAGCGGGGTTTTGAGACTAACGTCTTTGGGGAGAACTTGTGAGTGTGCCGGAACCAGCAATACGTCATCAAAGGTATAAGCTTTTTCGACGATGCGCATAATTAAACCTTCTTGCAGGGGGTCAATGATGCGGCGGCATTGTAGCAAAATTGTCTGCTTCGAGTAAACGCCGAAGCGGATAAACCCTGCGCAGGCATGACAGGGCAGCGGCAATTGCAGTAGAATGGCAACCGTTTATCAACCGGATCCAGTGGGAAAACAGACATGAAGAATATGAATAAAAAAATATCGCTTTCGGTGTTGTGTGCGGCCTTGCTGTTCGGCTCCGGCCATCTGATGGCGGAAGATGTGTATAACTGGCGCAGCGAACGCGGCGTCAATACTTATTCCGATGTGCCGCGCAATCTGCGTCCGCAAAGCAGCAACATCGTGAATGTCCGCACGCAGACCAGCCGCCCCGCTGCCGCGCCCCCCAGCCAGCAGCAAAACCAGCTGCCGCAGATCCAGGGCGGTCAGGGTGAAATCTCCGCGGCCGATTTGCGCGCGGCGGCCAACCGCGTGGCCGAAGAAGAAGCCAGAAAGCTGGAAGAGGAAAACCGCAAAGTGCGCGAGCAGAACGAAGCCACCCAAGCCAGTAACTGCAATGTGGCGAAACTTAATCTGCAATACGCCCAAACCGCCCGCGTGGAAAACCGCGACCAATTGGTTCAGCAGTATCAAAACAATGTCAACGCTTACTGCAAGTGATCGGTTGCGGCTTGGATACGGCACAAAGCACGCGTGAGGAGCAGCCGGCTTTCGATGTGGCCGGCTACCTGAAAAACCTACCCAACCTGCCCGGCGTTTATCGTTTTCTCGATAAAGACGGGCAGGTTTTGTATGTTGGCAAAGCGGTGAATCTGAAGCGGCGCGTGGGCAGCTACTTCCAGAAAAACGATCTCTCGCCGCGCATCGCCCTGATGGTGCGCCAAGTGGCTTCAATCGAGGTGAGCGCCACCCGCTCGGAAACCGAAGCGCTGATTCTCGAAAACAACTTCATCAAGGCCTTGTCGCCCAAATACAATATCCTGTTTCGTGACGACAAAAGTTATCCATACTTGATGCTCAGCGGGCATGAGTTTCCGCAAATGGCGTATTACCGCGGCAGCCTGAAAAAGCCCAACCAGTATTTCGGCCCGTATCCCAACGGCTATGCGGTGCGCGACAGCATACAGATTTTGCAGAAAGTGTTTCTGCTGCGTACCTGTGAAGACAGCGTGTTTGAGCACCGCGACCGGGCCTGCCTACTGTACCAAATCAAACGCTGCTCCGGCCCCTGTGTGGGCCACATTTCGCGCGAGGCCTACCGGGAAAGCGTGGCCGAGGCAGTCACTTTTCTCAATGGCCGCACCGACCAATTGTTGCAGACATTCACGGCAAAAATGCAGCAGGCCGCTGCGGCGCTCGATTTCGAACAGGCCGCCCGTTACCGCGACCAAATCCAAGCCTTGGGCACGGTGCAGAGCCAGCAGTTTATCGACAGCAAAAATCCGCATAATCCGCACAACATCGACATCTTGGCTTTGGCGGCGGAGCAGGGCAGCGTGTGCATTCATTGGGTCAGCATCCGCGGCGGCCGGCGGGTGGGCGACAAAAGTTTTTTTCCCGATACGCGCCACCACATTGCAGAAGACCCGACCTCCTACGGCGAAGCCTTTGCCGCGCAACATTATTTGGGCAAAGACAAACCCGATGTGATAATCAGCAACTTCAGGCTACCTGAAAGCCTGCAGGCTGCTTTAAACGAAGAGCAGGGGCGGCAGATTCAGTTTGTGTCGAAAACCGTGGGCGAGCGCAAAGTCTGGCTGAAAATGGCCGAACAAAATGCTTTGCTTGCCATCCGCCAGCATGTGCAGCAAAACCAAAACCAGGCGCAACGCGTGGCCGCGCTGGCCGAACTGTTGGGTATGGCGGCAGAGGATTTGAACCGCATCGAATGTTTCGACATCAGCCACACCCAAGGCGAAGCCACGGTGGCTTCCTGCGTGGTGTATGAACGGCAGGACATGCGCCCCGACCAATACCGCCGCTACAATATCGCCACCGCCAAAGCGGGTGACGATTATGCCGCCATGCGCGAGGTGCTGACCCGCCGTTACGGCAAGCTGGCCGCCGGCAACGAAGAAGACGGCCGCTGGCCCGATTTGGTGCTCATCGACGGCGGCAAAGGGCAGGTGGCGATGGCGCAGCAGGTGTGGCGCGAATTGGGCATTGCCCTGCCGATTGTGGGCATTGCCAAAGGGCCGGAGCGCAAAGCCGGCTTGGAAGAGCTGATCATTCCGCATCTGGATGCCGTGATGCAGCTGCCGCCGCATCATCCGGCCTTGCATCTATTGCAAACCGTGCGCGACGAGTCACACCGTTTTGCCGTCAGCGGCCACCGCCGCAAACGCGGCAAAGCGCGCACCACATCAACGCTGGCAGAGATTCCCGGCATCGGCCCCAAGCGCCGCCGCAGCCTGCTCACTCGCTTCGGCGGTTTGCGCGGCATCCAGGCCGCGAGTGTGGACGACTTGGCGCAAACCGAGGGCATCAGCAGGGCTTTGGCTGAAAAAATTTATGCGGCCTTGCACGACTAAAGGCTACCTGAAAACGGTTTGGGCGGCGGTTTGGCCGCGTTCGGCAAAAGATTGATTTTGAGTATTGTGGCAGACAGGCGTTCGGCTTGCGCCATCGGAAAACATTATGTCTTGGAATATTCCCATTCTGCTTACCTGGTCGCGGATTTTGATGATCCCGCTGTTTACGGCGCTGTTTTATCTGCCTGCTGCCTGGCGCGGCGATATGCAGTTCGTCAATTGGAGTGCGGCCTTTATCTTCGTGCTGGCTGCCGTCACCGACTGGTTTGACGGCTTTTTGGCGCGCCGTTGGCAACAGACTTCCGATTTCGGTGCGTTTCTCGATCCGGTGGCGGACAAGCTGATGGTGGCGGTGGCGCTGATTTTGCTGGTGAAGCTGGAGCGTACTTGGGCCATCTACGCCATGATCATCATCGGCCGCGAAATCACCATTTCCGCCTTGCGCGAATGGATGGCGCAGTTGGGTAAACGCAGCAGCGTAGCTGTGGCCACCATCGGCAAATTCAAAACCGCCGCCCAAATGGCGGCCATTACGCTGCTGCTGCTGGAAAGCTGGCCGGCACGGGGCTGGAACTTTATTTGGTTGGGCAATGCCTTGATGTTGATTGCCGCCGTCTTAACGCTGTGGTCGATGTTTTACTATCTGAAAATGGCGATGAAAGAGTTCAGGTAGCCTCAAACTTTCCCTGTCATTTGGCAGGGAAAGTTTATCTTTAAGATAAACATTTGGTTATGAAAATATCGGCTTTGACAAGTCTTTCGCCGGCCGGCAAATTTTCGTACTATTGCGCCCGTCTACTTAACTTACCAGCACACTTTGACCAGTGTGCTTCTTTGCAAAAATTCACAGGGAAGCCGTGCCATGAACGATACCGCCAATATGAAAGTAACCAAGCGTGACGGCCGTTTGGAAGACATTAATTTAGATAAAATCCATCGTGTCATTACTTGGGCCGCCAAAGGATTGAATCTTGTGTCGGTATCGCAAGTGGAGATGAAATCCCATATCCAGTTTTACAACGGCATCCGCACGGAAGACATCCACGAAACCATCATTAAGGCGGCCGCCGATTTGATTTCTCCGGAAACCCCGGATTACCAATATCTGGCCGCCCGCTTGGCCGTATTCCACCTGCGAAAAATCGCCTACGGGGAGTTCGATCCGCCGCATCTGTACGACCATGTGCTCAAGCTGACCGAAGCCGGCAAATACGACCGCCATATTTTGGCCGATTACAGCCGCGAAGAGTTTGAGGAAATCAACGGCTATATCGACCACGAACGCGACATGACCTTCTCTTACGGCGCGGTCAAGCAGCTCGAAGGTAAATATTTGGTGCAAAACCGGGTGACCCGCCAAATCTACGAAACGCCGCAGTTTCTGTATATTTTGGTGGCCATGTGTTTGTTTGCCAAATATCCGCAAGCCACCCGTCTGGATTATGTGAAACGCTTTTACGATGCTGTTTCCACCTTTAAAATTTCCCTGCCCACGCCGATTATGTCCGGCGTGCGCACGCCGACGCGCCAGTTTTCCAGCTGCGTGCTGATTGAGTGCGACGACAGCCTCGATTCCATTAACGCCACCACCAGCGCGATTGTGAAATACGTTTCCCAACGCGCCGGCATCGGCATCAATGCCGGCCGCATCCGTGGCTTGGGCAGCGAAATCCGCGGCGGAGAAGCGCAACACACCGGTTGTATTCCGTTTTTCAAAATGTTCCAAGCTGCGGTCAAGTCTTGTTCGCAAGGTGGAGTGCGCGGCGGCGCGGCCACCCTGTTTTACCCGCTTTGGCACATTGAGGTGGAAAGCCTGTTGGTGCTGAAAAACAACCGCGGTGTGGAAGACAACCGCGTGCGCCATCTCGACTACGGCGTGCAAATCAACCGCCTGCTCTACACCCGTTTGATCAAAGGCGGCGACATCGCCCTGTTTTCGCCACATGAAGTGCCCGGCCTCTACGATGCCTTTTTTGCCGATCAGGACGAATTCGAGCGTCTCTATACCCAATACGAGCAAGACCCGACCATCCGCAAACGCGTGTTGCCGGCCACCGATTTGTTCTCCCTATTGATGCAGGAGCGCGCCGGCACCGGCCGCATCTATATTCAAAACGTCGATCACTGCAACACCCACAGCCCGTTTGATCCCGCCGTGGCACCGGTGCGCCAGTCCAATCTGTGCCTGGAAATCGCGCTGCCCACCAAGCCTTTGAACGACATCAACGACGAAAACGGCGAAATCGCCCTCTGCACCTTGTCCGCCTTTAATCTGGGCACCCTAGAAAACCTGGACGAATTGGAAGGCCTGGCCGATTTGGCCGTGCGCGCGCTGGACGCCTTGCTCGATTACCAAGACTACCCGATCAAGGCGGCGCAAATAGCCACCATGAATCGCCGCACCTTGGGCGTGGGCGTGATCAACTTTGCCTATTATCTGGCCAAAAACGGCACCCGTTACAGCGACCCGGCCGCCCTGGGCCTGACCCACCGCACCTTTGAGGCAATTCAATACTATCTGCTCAAGGCCTCGGTGAATCTGGCCAAAGAATTCGGCCCCTGTCCGCTGTTTCACGAAACCACCTATGCCCAAGGCGAACTGCCCATCGACACCTACAAAAAAGACCTCGACGGCATTTGCAGCGAGCCTTTGCACTTAGATTGGGAAGGCCTGCGCGCCGATATCCTGCAACACGGCCTGCGCAACTCCACCCTCACCGCGCTGATGCCCAGCGAAACCAGCTCGCAAATCGCCAACGCCACCAACGGCATCGAGCCGCCGCGCGGTCTGGTGTCGGTCAAAGCCTCCAAAGACGGCATTTTGAAACAGGTGGTGCCCGAGTTTGAACGCTTGAAAGACCAGTACGAAACCCTGTGGCAAATGCCGAATAATGAAGGCTACCTGAAACTGGTGGGCATTATGCAGAAGTTTGTCGACCAGGCGATCTCGGCCAATACCTCTTACGACCCGGCCAAATTCGAAGGCCATAAAGTGCCGATGAAGCAGATGCTCAAAGACCTGCTCACCGCCTACAAATTCGGCCTCAAAACCCTCTATTACCACAACACCCGCGACGGCGCCGACGATACGCAGGTCGATTTGCAGGACGATGGCTGCGTGGGCGGAGCATGCAAGATTTGAGATGCTTGGTAACAGATATTTCAGGTAGCCTGGACGCCACATGAAATATCTGTTTACATTACATTAAAGGGCATTCAGCATTTGATGAATGAGGAAAGACTTACTCCCCTGACGCCAGACGAGCAAACATAGAATTGCACAAGTTTCAGTTTGCTTTTCTACTGCCTGTGTAGCATAGCGACACAAACAATGTCTGAATTGATAACCCATTATGCTGATTAAATCTGCCGACAATCAAAGTCAACGTTTGCAACTTTTGGAGTACTTGCTGAGTCAGCCTTTGGATCGACAGCAAAAAACTTGGCTCGAAAAACAATTAAAGATGCTCAAAACCGGCAGACAGGGCGAAAAAGATGCAGCGTTTCATCTGAATGCCCGCTACCGAGACAATCAGTTTTCTGCACTGTTTCATGATTTCCGTATCGAAGTAGACGGAGAAGTTGCCCAAATCGATCACTTGGTGGTCAATCATTTATTCGCCATTTTATTTGAAACCAAAAACTTCAATGGCAATGTTTCCATTAATGAGCATGGCGAATTTTCAGTCCAGTATCCGGGCGGTAAAAAAAAAGGAATACCTTCTCCCTTGGATCAAAGCCAGCGACATGCCAGGGTTTTGGGAAAACTGTTTGAACGCTTGGATATCAAGTCGATTACGGGCAGACCACTGCGGATACGCCATGTGGTTTTACTCTCTCCGCAATCCATTATCCACCGCCCGGCAGTAGATAAGTTTGATACCCGCAATGTGATCAAAGTGGATGCCATTGAACGATGGTCTCAAGACTTTATCAATCGGGAAGCCAGCGTGGGTAAAGTAGTGGCCTTGGCCGGGGAAGTGATTGCCAATATGTTGTTTAACCCCTCATCGTTCGGCGGTGTCAGTGATAAAGCCATGCAACAGCATACCCGGGAAATAGCCAAACGTTTACTGCCCTGCCATGTACCGGCATCTGATTCGTTGAGCCTACCTGCCTTTTTAAACTTGAAACAACCATTTTGCGCGGATTGCGGCCAAGCAGTCAGCGTGGCCGAATATCGTTTGTGTACTCTGTATGCCAGCCGATTTGGTCATCAGATTTATTGCCGTACGCATCAGCAGATGGCCTTGTCTAGGCAGGCAGCAAACCCAGACAAAGCAGCATCCTCTGCGAATGTGCTTAACGGCAAACAAATTCAATATTGCGACTTTCCCGGTTGTGGATTGGTACTGAGTAACGATATTGTCGGCTATTGTCAACGCCATAGCGCCCGTTTCGGCGGCGGCTTATATTGCCGCCAACATCAAAAAAACTTTGCTTCAGGAATGGCGCCTGTCATTGGTACGGCAAACAGACAAACGAGCCGCCCAATATATTGCCAGCATCCCGATTGTGGCAAGATCCTCAGTCCGGCAGTAATACGGTACTGTAAAAACCATGCTGATCAATTCAATGGCGGCCTTTATTGTATGGCACATCAGCGAACCGAATTCGCCACATCCTGATAACAGCGCTTAAGCTGCCTGAAAAACAGCATATCTTCTTTTAATTCTCAATATTGGAAACATGTCATGTCCTGCGAACATTTGGTCATGCAATACAGCACCTTTAGCAAAGCACAAAACAATGCTTTGCTGGAGCCGATGTTTCTCGGTCAGCCGGTGAACGTGGCGCGTTACGATCAACAAAAATACGAAATTTTTGAAAAGCTGATCGAAAAACAACTCTCGTTTTTCTGGCGGCCGGAAGAAATCGACGTTTCGCGCGACCGCATCGACTATCAAAACTTGCCCGAGCACGAAAAGCATATTTTCATCAGCAATCTGAAATATCAAACGCTGTTGGATTCGATTCAGGGGCGCAGCCCGAATGTGGCGCTGCTGCCCTTGGTGTCGATACCCGAGTTGGAAACCTGGATTGAAACCTGGAGTTTTAGCGAAACCATCCATTCGCGCAGTTACACCCACATTATCCGCAATATCGTCAACGATCCTTCGGTGGTGTTCGACGATATTGTACAAAACCAATACATCATCGCCCGCGCCGAAGACATTGCCTGTTATTACGATGATCTGATCGAATACAGCCAGTATTACAATCTGTTGGGCGAAGGGCGGCACCAGGTGGGCGACAAAGCCGTCACCGTCAGCAAACGCGAGCTGAAGAAAAAGCTGTATCTGTGCCTGATGTGCGTGAACGTGCTGGAGGCGATCCGTTTTTATGTGTCGTTTGCCTGTTCGTTTGCCTTTGCCGAACGCGAACTGATGGAAGGCAATGCCAAAATCATCAAGCTGATTGCCCGCGACGAGGCGCTGCATCTCACCGGCACCCAGCATATGCTGAATCTGATGAAGAGCGGCGCGGACGACGCGGAAATGGCGGAGATCGCCGCGGAGCTGGAAGGCGAATGCTTTGAACTGTTCAAAAAAGCTGCTGCCCAAGAGAAAGAGTGGGCCGAGTATCTGTTTAAAGACGGCTCCATGATCGGCCTGAATAAAGAAATCCTCAGCCAATATGTGGAATACATCACCAATTTGCGTATGCAGGCGGTGGGGCTGAAACCCGCTTTTGAGGGGGCCAACCAAAATCCGATTCCGTGGATCAATGCCTGGCTCTCGTCCGATAATGTTCAGGTGGCCCCGCAGGAAGTGGAAATCAGCTCTTATCTGATTGGCCAGATCGATGCCGAAGTTAATGCCGAGGATTTGGGCGATTTTGAACTGTAAACCATGAAACGGCGAAACAGGCTACCTGAAAGGCAAGCGCGTGTTCAGGTAGCCTGTTTGTTTGGGCGCTGTATCAATAAATGGCTGAAGCCGCTGCGTTTGCTGCGCTTTTTGTCTTTCTACCGTGTGTTTGTTATGCCTTTGATCACCACCCGCAATAGTGCTTTTTACCTGCAGGAAGGAGAAACCTTGCTGGAGGCTTTGGAGCGCACCGGCCACGAAGTCGAATACCAGTGCCGCAGCGGTTATTGCGGTTCCTGCCGACTCAGGTTGTTGTCCGGCAGCGTGAGATACCGTGAGCTGCCGCTCGCTTTTTTGGCACCCGGCGAGATTTTGCCGTGCTGCTGTGTGGTCAAAGAAGACATTGAATTAGATTGTGCCGTTCGGCAACGCGAGCCGGATTTGTTTGAGCGAGACTTGTTTGGGGAAGAACAAGCAGAAGAATGAGTGTTGTTTGTCTGGATGCCTAAACAGGGGCGCCGAATCGGTAAAGTCGTGCCGATTCGGCGCCCCTGTTTTTCAGCCGTTGTGTAGGGGGCCTTAGTTTGATACCTGCTGTTTGCCGAGAATCATGGAGCCGATGCCTTGATCGGTGAAAATTTCCAGCAGCAGGGCGTTCAATACGCGGCCGTCGATGATGTGGACGGCATTGACGCCGTGGGTGGCGGCTTCGATGGCGGAACTGATTTTCGGTAGCATACCGCCGTAAAGGGTGCCGTCAGCCACCAATTCGTCGATGCGCTCGGGCGTCAGATTGGTCAGCAGATTGCCAGCCTTGTCCAGCACGCCGCTGATATTGGTCATCATCACCAGTTTTTCCGCTCTCAACTCTTCGGCCAGCTTGCCGGCCACCAAGTCGGCATTGATGTTGAAGGCTTCGCCGTGGCGGCCGACGCCGATGGGCGCGATAACGGGGATGTAGTCATGCTCGATCAGGCCGCGGATCAGAGACACATCAATGCTTTCGACCACGCCGACCTGGCCGATATCGACGCCGTTGCGTTCAGGGGTGTTGATGAACAGCTTTTTGGCGCGGATGCAGTGGCTGTCGCGGCCGCTGATGCCGACGGCTTTGCCGCCGTTTTGGTTGAGCAGGGAGACGATTTCTTTGTTGACATGGCCGCCGAGCACCATTTCGACAATATCCATGGTTTCGCTGTCGGTGACGCGCATGCCCTGTACGAAAACGCCTTCTTTGCCGACTTTCTGCAGCATTTCGTTGATTTGCGGGCCGCCGCCGTGTACCACCACCGGATTGATGCCCACCAATTTGAGCAAAATCACGTCCTTGGCGAAACCGTCTTTCAAATGCGGTTCGGTCATGGCGTTGCCGCCGTATTTGATGACGACGGTGGCGCCGGCAAAGCGGCGGATATAAGGCAGGGCTTCGGAAAGAACGGTGGCTTTGAGGCTGGGCGAAATGGGTGCGGAGGCGGTGGTCATGATCTGGGAGATGATAGAAAAAGGATGTGGTCAAGGCTACCTGAAAAGGTTGCGGCACAACATTTTTCAGGTAGCCCGAGGCGTGTTGCCGCTTGGTTCGGATAAGCGGGTTATTTCATGAAATTTTGCAGTAAGATACGGGCGACATCGTCTAAGCCGAAACCATCGGCATCGGCGGCGGTGCCGTTTGGCGTGAGGCTGTCGATGATTTGGGGCAGGTATTGCGACAACAAGTCGCCGGCCTGGTGGCCGTCTAAGCCCACTTGTTGGGCGGCTTGCTGCAAACCGCCGCCCAGTGCGGACTCGAGCTGATCGGCGCTCACCGACTGGTTGCCGCCTTGTCCGATCCAGCTTTGTAAAATATCGCCCAGGCCGCCTTGTTGCAGCTGTTGCAGTAGGTTGCCGACACCGCCGTTTTGCTCGATCAGCTGCGCAATCAGTTGCAGCGCTTGGCTTTGGCCGTTACCGTTGCCGCCGGCGATGGAAGAGAGGGCGCTGTTGAGAACGGAGTCTAGGATTCCCATGCTTGATTCCTTTTAGAGAGGAGGCAAAAAAGGCTGTGTGGTTTTGGCAGAGTCCATTCCAGCTACTTTTTTAGCCTATTGCTGCTTGCCTTCATGTGTGTATTGCTAGCAAATTAATTGCTATATATATGTTCCGTAAAAGAAAGCATTTTAAGTTTTGAGGGCCGGTCCGACAAATCGGCCGACCCTCAGTAAGGCGGCGCAAGTATAGCAATCTCAAGCAGGCTAAGCAATCCAGCGCTTGATGCCTTCCCGAATCTCGGGGGCAATCCACAACAGATAGCCTAGCATCAGCACATTGCCCACCGCCACCACCAGGTAGAGCAGGGTGATGCTGTCAAACAGCCACAGCAATAAAGCGCTCAGCAAGGCGGCGGCCACCATAAATAAGCCGTTGACAATGTTGTTGGCGGCCACTGCGTGGGCGCGGAAGGTTTCGCTGCTGGCGGTTTGCAGCCAGGTGTAAAGCGGTACTGAGAAAAAACCGCCGAAAAAGCCGAGCATGCCGATGCACAACATCACCGGATAAGCATGGCTGCGGGCCAAGAAAGCAGTGATGCCGACCAATTCACGGTGGTGTTGTCCGTGGGTTAAGGAAACCAGCAGCAGGCCGAACATACCCATGCCGACGGTACCCAAGGCCACCCAGCCCAAATTCAGGCGGTTATGGCTTAATTTGGCGCACAATACCGATCCGCTGCCGATGCCGATGGAAAACAGCGCTAACATCAGATTGAATACCGCTTCGTTACCGCCCAAATGCAGGCGGGTGAAGGTGGGCAGTTGGGTGGTGTAAACCGCGCCGATAAACCAAAACCAAGAAATGCCGATGATGGCCGCGTAAAGCGCACGGTCGGCGAAGGCTTGGCGCAGAATGTCTTTTGAATCGCGCACCACGTGCAGGCTGACGGCGGTTTGCGGCGCCTTGGCCGCCACGCGCGGCATAAACAGGCTGGTGCACAAGCCCAAAGCCGCAATCACCAACACCACGGTGGACACCACTGTGCCGCCGGTGCCGGCCAGCAGGGTGCCGATGATCTGGCCGAACAAAATGGCCAAAAAGGTGCCGCTCTCAATCAGGCTGTTGCCTGAAAGCAGTTCTTTTTCGTTGAGATAATCCGGCAGCACGGCGTATTTGAGCGGACCGAACAAAGTGGATTGCAGGCCCATCAGGAACAGGCAGCCCATCAGCAGCCAAACCGATTGCGCCAAAAAACCGACGGTGGCCAGCATCATCACCGCCACTTCCATCAGCTTGATCACCGCCGCCATGCGGCCGCGGTCGAACTTATTGCACAGCTGGCCGGATAAGGCGGAAAACAGAAAAAACGGCAAGATAAACAATAAGGCGCCCAAATTGAGCATCTGCTCCGCCGGCAGCCAGCTGCTCTGCCCCAAGCCGTGGTAGCTGATCATCACGAAAAGGGCGGTTTTAAACAGATTGTCGTTCAGGGCGCCGAGAAATTGGGTGCCGAACAGGGGCGCGAAGCGCCGGCTTTTGGCAAAGGCAAATCCGTTGCTCATGGTTGGTCCTTTCTGTGGCCGTGTTCCTCTTCGTGTACCGAATCGTCATCCATCAGAATGCGGTGGGCGGGGCCTTCCAAATCGTCAAATTGGCCGTGTTTGCCCGACCACCAAAAGAAATAGCCGATCACAAACGCCAACACGATGCTGATGGGGATCAAGATAAATACGCTGCCCATGGTTTAGAGGTTTCCGTTTAAGTCCGACAACACAAACAGCCTGCCTGCCAAGCGCAGGTATTGCTGGCGCAGGTCGGCGACGGGGTGGCCGGTTGAATCGTGAATGGTGAGAGTATCGCCTTCAACACGCCAAAGCAGGGTCTGTTCGGCCCATGCTTGTAGCGGGTTGTCGGCCGGTAGCTCCGCTGAAGAAGCATCCGCCGCCTGCAGGCGCAACATACAGACGCCGCTTTGCGGCGGCTCTTCGTATTCGTCATCCGGCAGGAAAACGATGAAGCCCAGATGGATGCCTTCGGGCGTGTTGAGGGTGAATTGCTGCATGTTTCAGGTAGCCTCGGATTAAGGTGGCGATTCACCGCCGGCGGTGCTGAGCGGCTACCTGAAACAGCCGGCTGTGTGCCTGTGGCGGTGTTTCAGCAGAGCGGCCCTAGCCGGCGCCGTTTAGCTGTTGAGCAGCCAATACTGCAGGCCGACCACGGTTTTGGCGTCTTGGATTTCGTTGTTCTGCATCGCCGCTTTAACCGCCTGGCGCGACAGCAACACGGTTTCGACAAATTCGTCCTCATCCGGCGTGCGGGTGCTGGTGGCGCTGACGCCTTCGGCCAGATAGAGATACATTTTTTCGTCGCAAAAGCCGGGGGCGGTGTAAAAAGTGTGCAACAGGCGCACGCGCTCGGCGCGGTAGGGCGTTTCTTCTTCCAGCTCGCGGGCGGCACACAGAGCGGGGTCTTCGCCGTGGTCGAGCTTGCCGGCCGGCAGTTCGAGCAGGGCTTGGGCGGTGGCGTAACGCCATTGGCGCACCAACACCACTTCGTCTTGTTCGGTGACCGCCAGCACGCAGGCGGCGCCGGGATGGCGGATGACGACGCGGTAGCTTTCGTTGCCGTTGGGCAGGCGTACGGTGTCGCGGGCGATGGTGACGAATTTGCCGTTGAAAATCGGCTCGGAGGCAATTTGGGTTTCGGTTAAATCCATGGGTTTTCCAGGCAGCGGGAGAGGCGGCGGAGTTTTCAGGTAGCCTGCGGTATGGGTGCTCGGGCTACCTGAAAGCCGTCGGCGGGTTTATTGCACCACGTAGCCGCGCAGTTCGTTAATTTTGCTGCGGGTTTCTTCGGTTTCGCATTGCAGGCGCGCCAGCTGGGCGGCATGGTTGCTGCCGGCCTGTTGGGCGGCGGCGGCACATTTGGCGGAGGTGGCGCTGTTCCAGTTTTGGTAGTCTTGACCGATGATGGTTTTTACGTCGTCAGGAATGCTCTGCCACAGGCGGCGGATTTCCTGATCGGCCTGCTGATTCTGGCGGCGGGCTTCGTTGACGGCGGCCAAGAGGTGGGTTTCGGCATTTTGCGCTAATTCAGGCAGCCGCTGCTCTATGCGTTGGGAGTCGCATTCCAAACGCAGCACTTCCTGCTCCAGCGGCTCGCTCGATTCCGATTTGCCGAAGTAGGCGCATTCGCTTTCGCGCAGGCGGTTCCATTGCTCTTGATCGGTTTTCAGGGCGGCGCGGGCGGCGGGCGGCAGGCTTTGCCACTGTTGGTTGAGCTGGCGGTGCCAGCCTTGGTTTTCGCTTTTCGCCGCTTCGAGCCGGGCTTGCAGTTGGGCTTGGTTGAGGGCGTCGAGTTCCTGCTGGCGGGCGGCCTCGGCCGAAGCCGCCTGCTCCAGCACTTGCGCATCGTGTTTCAGTTGGGCGTGGGCGAGATAGAAGCGCAGTGGCAGGGAAAGCGCGGCAGCAGCGGCTTTGCTGTCCAGTTCTACTACGGTTTTGGCGCCGTCGTCGGTGGCTTGTACGGTGTAGGAAAGGGAGCGGAAGTAGCCCTGTTTGCCGTCGGCCCTCAGTCCGTTGCTCATCACGCTTTCCATGTCTATGCCGTCGGTTTCGTGCACGCTCATATAGCGGGTGAAGCTTTCCTGCAGTTTCAGCGCCGCATCGGCCGTGGGCGTGAGCCGGAGAGAGGCTTCGCAGGCCAAAGCCGCGTTGTCTTTGCCGGCGGGCTGGACGGTGCGGATGTCGTCGATCGCCAAGCCCAAAGCCTCCAGGCCGCTGTTCACGGCGGCAGCGTCGGACACGCTGGGCAGTTGGTCTGCATGGTTGCCGAGGGCGGCTTGGACCGCCGATTCCTGGCGGATTTGCTGCTTGAGCGCCTCCACGACTTCGGGGGCGCTGCAGCTCAGGGCGGATGGGGCGTCTTTTTCGCCGCAGGCGCTGAGGCAGGCGGCGCTGAGTAGGGTGCACAGCAGCAGACGTTTCATGATGTTTTCTCCTGAGGGTCGGATTGGGCAAGGGGCTACCTGAAAGCTGAGGCGCGGCGTTGTGGTGGCGGGGCCGGTGTTCGGGCAACGGTTTTCAGGTGCAAATGTCGCAAGAGGGAATGGTGCGGCTGCTGTCGAGCCGCAGTTTTTTGCGCTGCTCGGCGGCAGTAAAACGGCAGCGCTGCAAGTCGGTGCTTAAGGCCAAAGGCGGCACGGGCGCGGGCTTGCCTTCGTGCATGGCCACCATGGTGAAATAGCAGCTGTTGGTGTGGCGTACGCTGCGGCGGCGGATGTCTTCCGCTTCGACGCGGATGCCGATTTCCATGGAGGTGCGGCCGACGTGGTTGACGCTGGCGAGGAAAGTTACCAATTCGCCCACGTGTATCGGCTCTTTGAAGGTGACTTTGTCCACCGACAGAGTCACGCAGTAATGCCCGCTGTAACGGCTGGCGCAGGCATAGGCCACTTGGTCGAGCAGCTTGAGCAGGTCACCGCCGTGCACATTGCCGCTGAAGTTGGCCATGTCGGGCGTCATCAAAACGGTCATCTGCAGTTCGTGCTGGGGCGTTGGGGCGGCGTTGGGGGTGTATGTTTCGGTATGCATGGTGTGTTCGGGTTCGGGCTACCTGAAAGGCGGCGTGTTTTTATTTGGCGACGATTTCGAAATTCAGGCCGATTTTCTGCCATTGGGCGGCATCGTCGGCCAGAGCGCCGGCGGTGAGCGGGTTGTCGTCCAGCCAGCGGCGGTTGATGCTGAGGGTGTAGCGGCGCTGTTTGTAATCCAGCGTGGTGCCGTCGGGCAGGGCGAGCGGCAGGCGGCCGCGGCAGAACAGGGCGGCCAGGCGCAGGGAAAGGGTGGCGAACCAAAGCATGCGGTTGCCGTTAAGCAGCTCGGCCAGTTTGCGTACGTCGCCGCGGTGGCCGAGCACCAGGAGGGACAGAATACGCTGTTCTTTGCGCGAGAAGCCGGGCATATCGGCTTGCTCGAGGATGTAGGCCGAGTGTTTGTGGTAGGCGGTGTGGGCGATGTCGATGCCGATTTCGTGCACCAAAGCGGCCCAACGCAGATATTGCTGCCAGTGGCTGCGGGTTTTCGGCTCTTCCTTGGCCGAGAGCATGGCGAAAAACTGTTCGGCCAAGGCGGCCACGCGTTCGGCTTGGTTGGGGCCGACGTGGTAGCGCTGCTGGAAGCGGGCGATGGTTTGGTCGCGCATGTCTTCGTTGAGCTGGCGGCCGATGAGGTCGTAGAACACTCCGTCGCGCAGGGCGGCGTCGGTTACCGTCATGCTGCGGATGCCCAGCTCTTCAAATACGGCGGTCATCACGGCCAAGCCGCCGGCGAACACTTCGATGCGGTCGGCTTTTAAGCCTTCCAAACGGGCTTTTTTGGTGCTGCCGGCCCCGATCAAGCGGCGGGCGATGTGCTGCATGGCTTCAAGGGTGATGCCGTCCTGTTCGGGAAAGAGGGCGGCGGTAACGTCGCGGATGGCGCGGGCGGAGCCGGAAGTGCCGACGGCGAAATCCCAGCCGTTGAGTTTGAGGATTTTGCCGATGCGCTGGATTTCGCTGCGGGCAGCGGTGACGGCGGTGCGGAAGCTCTCCGCACTGACTTTGCTTTTCGGAAAAAAGCGCATGCTGTAGGTTACGCAGCCCAGATTCAGGCTTTCGGTTACCGTGGGCTGGAGGTCGGAGCCGATCACGAATTCGGTGGAACCGCCGCCGATGTCCACCACCAGCATTTTGTCGCCGTTGGGCGGCAGGGTGTGCACCACGCCGGTGTAGATCAGGCGGGCTTCTTCGCGGCCGGCAATCACTTCGATCGGAAAGCCCAGCGCGGCTTCGGCTTTGGGGATGAATTGGTCGATGTTTTTGGCCACGCGGAAGGTGTTGGTGGCCACGGTGCGCACCTGTTCGGGCGGAAAACCGCGCAGCCGCTCGCCGAATTTGGCCAAACAGGCCAAGGCGCGCTCCTGCGAGGCCTCGTCGAGCATTTTGCGCTGGTCGAGACCGGCGGCAAAGCGCACCATTTCTTTGATGGAGTCGATGATTTGCAGCTGGCCGTTGTGGTTTTGGCAGATTTGCAGGCGGAAGCTGTTGGAACCCAAGTCCACCGTGGCGAGCATATTGTCTGGAATCATTGAAGGGGCGGCAGTGGAATAAAGCGCGTATCTTACCTTGTCGGGCGGGGGCTGTCATGATGAAAATGCGGCGGCGAAGCGGGTTTCAGGTAGCCTTTGCGCACCATTTTCCGGTACGCGGTTTCGGCCGGCAATACGGGCTGAGATCTTTGCAAAATACCCAGATGTGGATGCAGTTCAAGGCGTAGCAGCGCAGCGAGCGTGAACGCCAGGAATCCCTGTGGGACAGACATATCATCTAGATAGGCAAGTGAGCGAGCAGCGCACAACGCAGAAATGCGCCGCAGATGGGGGTGTTGCAAAGGTCTCGGGCTGCCACGGAGAGAGCGCACAGGGCTTAAGTAGCCCGAGGCGGGCCGCTTCTATATAATGCGGCGCCGTTTTGAACGGAAGTGACAAGGCTTGAGGCGATGGAATTTTTATTGGCGGCGGTGGCTTGCAGCGTGGCGGTGTCAGTGTTGCTCAAAGTGGCGCGCCGGCGCGGCATTCAGATCGAGCACGCGATTGCGGTGAACTATATTGTGGCCGGGGCGTGTTGCTGGTTTCTGCTCAAACCCCCGCTGCATTCTTTGGCACAGGCCGACTGGCGCGCGCTGTGGCCGTTTTTGCTGCTGGGCGTGCTGCTGCCTACTATTTTTGTGGTGCTGGCGCGGGCGGTGGAGCAGGCGGGTATTGTGCGTACCGATGCGGCTCAGCGTTTGTCGCTGGCTTTGCCGGTGGCGGTGGCATTTTTGTGGTTCGGCGAGGTACTGACGCTCAATAAAACGGCCGGTATTGTGTTGGCGTTCACCGCGCTGGCCGGCCTGCTGTATAAGCCGGAGGGCGGCAAAAAAGGCAGCGGCGGCCTGTTTTGGCTGGGCGGGGTGTGGCTGGGCTTCGGCGTGATCGATATTTTGTTCAAGCAGTTGTCGAAAACCGGGCAGGCGGTGTCGCTGAATCTGTTTGTGGCGTTTGCGCTGGCCTGTGTGCTGATGTGGGGTTATGTGTGGTGGCGCGGCAAGGCGCTGAAAGCTGCGGATGTGGTGGGCGGTCTGCTGCTGGGGGCTTTGAATTTCGGCAACATCTTGTTCTATCTGAAAGCGCATCAGGCGTATCAAAATGATCCGACGCTGGTGTTTGCCGGCATGAATTTGGGCGTGATTGTGTTGGGCACGCTGGTGGGGGCGGCGGTGTTTAAGGAAAAGATTGCCACCGCCAACCAAGTCGGCATTGTGCTGGCTTTGGCGGCGGTGGCGAGTTTTTATTATTTGGATAAGGTGTTGGCGTTTTTCGGCTGGTTTCCGAGCTAAGTATATGTTTTAAAAATCTAGTTTTTTTAGCAAAAGGCTACCTGAAAGTATGGTTTCAGGTAGCCTTTTGTTAGGGGAGGGTTTTATTTCGGCACCACGGTGGCGGAAAGGGGCAGGTGGTCGGACAAGAGCTGCCAGGGTTTGCCTTGGTAGGTGACGGCGTCGAGCACGGTGAGGTGGCGGGTGTAGATGCGGTCGAGGCTGAGCACGGGCAGGCGGGCGGGGAAGGTT
Organism: Neisseria shayeganii 871; assembly: GCF_000226875.1. Taxonomy (GTDB): domain Bacteria; phylum Pseudomonadota; class Gammaproteobacteria; order Burkholderiales; family Neisseriaceae; genus Eikenella; species Eikenella shayeganii. The sequence continues at coordinate 371,345 of NZ_JH164926.1, read as the reverse complement.
TTGGGGCGGCTGCCGCTGAAGCGCAGAAAGGCTTCGTCCAGACCGAGCACTTGGCCGAGATTGCGGCAGGATTGGTGGCGCCAGTCGTTGAAGTCGCCGGCCAGCACCAAGGGGATGTGGTGCGGAATGTGGCGGTGGATGTAATCGTAGAGGGCGCGGTATTGTTTGCGGCGGTCGGGCTCGCGCAGGTTGAGGTGGGCGCACAGACAAACCAAGGGATAACGCCAACCGGGCGGTTGGATTTCGCAATGCAGAATACCGCGCTGCTCCAGACGGTTAACCGATACGTTGAGGTTGTGTTTGGTGGTGAGCGGCAGGCGGCTGAGGATGGCGTTGCCGTGGTGGCGGTCTTTGAAGACGGCGTTGCGTCCGTAGCTGCGGTGGTAGGAAAGCAGGCGGCCGAGCAGTTCGTCGTGCGGCTCGGCGGGAAAATCAGGCACGGTGAGCAGGCGTTTGCGGTGTTCGCCCTGTACTTCCTGCAAAAACAACACGTCGGGCGCAATGCTTTGCAGGGCGTCGGCCATTTGCGGCAGCAGCAGTTTGCGGTTGAGCGGCGACATGCCTTTGTGGATGTTGTAAGTGGTGACGGTAACGGGGGCGGGCATGGAAATCGGCAGGAAGAAGGGTAAAGAGGCTGAGACCTTTGAAAACCCTCAGATGTGGATGCGGTTCAAGACGTAGCAGCGCAGCGAACGTGAACGCCAGGAATCCCCGTGGGACAGACATATCACATAGATAGGCAAGCGAGCGAGCAGTGCCCATAGGGCATAAACGCGCAACGCAGAAATGCGCCGCAGATGGGGGGTTTGCAAAGGCCTCTGGTTACCTGAAAAGACGGCGTCCAATACTATATGGGCGGCTGCGGTTTTTTTCCAGAGCGGTTGGAGGCGTGCAGTGTAAAAGGGGAAAGCGGCGGGTACAACAAGAGCCGGTATCGGCTGTTGCCGTACCGGCTGTATTTTGGCGGGAATCAGACTTTTTTGCTGTCGGCTGCCGTTTCGGCTTGGGCTGGCGGTACATCGAAAACGGGTGCTGCGTTGCTGGCGGCGTTGATGCCGTCCAAGCTGTTGGGCGGTATATCGTGCGCTTCAGCCGGGCGGGTGTCGAATACCGGAGCAGCGTTGCTGGCGGCATTGATGTCGTCCAAACGGTTTTGCGGCAGTTCGGGCACGTCGGCGGGCAGCGGGTCGGCCGGGGTGGTGGTGTCGGGGTTGGCCTGCTCGGCGGCGGTATCGGTGGTTTGCTGGCTGAGGTAGGCGAGGGTAACGGCCTGTCCGCTGCGTTTTTCCAGTTGGCTGCGGTAGCTTTCCTGGCTCATCAGGGTTTCGGCGCCGCGGCTCAGGTGGGTGAAGACTTTTTGGTAGCTGCGCGTGAGTTCGTCCACCGCATCGGCGGTGTCGATGAAGTGGCGCTCCACTTCCTGACGGTAGGTTTGCAATTCCTGACGGGCGGCATCCAATTCGGTTTTGTCTTGTTTTTTACCGCGGGTGAGCAGCCACGTGAAGCCGGTGCCGATCAGAAAGCCGCCGATGCCGGTGAGCAGGAGTTGTTGGGTCAGATCGTTCATGAGGGCTCCTTTGTGGGTTTATTGTAGAGTGAATTCGGCTTTGAGCGAGAAGGGCTCGATGGGTGCCCAGGCTTGGCTGCCGTCGGCAATTTCAAATAGATAGCGGCCGCTCATTTCGCCCCACGGGGCGTCGAGGATGACCGAGCTGCTGTATTCGAATATCTGGCCGGGCAGCAGGCGCGGCTGTTCGCCCACCACGCCGGCGCCTTCTACGGTTTGCCGTTTGCCGTGGGCGTCGGTGATGTCCCAATGGCGGCGGCGCAGGGTAACGGTTTCCGGGCTGCGGTTTTGGATGGTGATGTGGTAGGCGAAAGCATAGCGGTCGCGCATCACGTCGCTGAGGTCGGGGCGGTACTCGGAGGCTACCTGAATGCCGATTTCGATGATCATCTGGGTGTCTGGCCAATAGAAACGGCAATCATTGTAACAAATAAGCCGCGCCCTGCAAGACGGCCAGCGAGAGCAGGGCGGCGATGAGGTCGTCGAGCATCACGCCCAAGCCGCCGTTGACCCGTTGGTCGAACCAGCGAACGGGCGGCGGTTTGACGGCGTCGAACAGGCGGAACACGCCGAAAGCAGCCAGCCACCACGCCCAATGCGGCGGAGTAAAGGCCAAGACCAGCAGCATGGCGGCGATTTCGTCCCATACGATGCCGCCGTAGTCGTGTACGCCCAGCGCGGCTTCGGTGCGGTTGCAGATGGGGATGCCGGCGGCGAACAGCAGCAGGGCAACGGCGGCCAGCGCCCAGCCGTGGATGCCCAGCGCCATCAGTCCGGCGGCCATGGGCAGGGCGGGCAGGGTGCCGAAGGTGCCGGGCGCCACGGGGGCGAGGCCGCTGCCGAAGCCGAAACCGAGCAGGCAGACGGGCCGGCGCAGCAGCCAGCGGAAGGTGGGGCGGAAGGCGGGAGCGGTTTTAGGCAAAGTGGTCGTATCCTTGTTTGGCCAGTTTGAGTTCGCTGCCGTCGGCACGCACGGTTTTCAGGTAGCCTGTATCGGTGATGCGGCCGATGCGGGCCACCGGGGTGCGGCTGTGTTCGGCGGCGGCGAGAATATGGGGACGCCGTTCGGGCGCGGCGGTAAAGAGCAGTTCGTAGTCGTCGCCGCCGGCCAGGATAAAGTCGTCATACAGCGCTTCGGGCAGGCAGTCGCGCAGGCCGGGCAGGGTGGGAATACGGTCGGCCTCCAGCAGGGCGCCGACTTTCGAGGCGGCGAGAATGTGGCCCAAGTCTTGCGCCAAGCCGTCGGAAATGTCTTGCGCGGCGTGTGCCAGCGGCAGCAGGGCTTGGCCGAGTGCCACGCGCGGTTGCGGGCGCAGACGGGCGGCTTCGCAGTCGGCCAGCAGGTTTTCAGGTAGCCTCACGCGCTGCCAGATGTGGTTGAGGGCGGCAGCGGCCAGGCCGACACGGCCGGATACCCAAATATCGTCGTCCACTTGTGCGCCGCTGCGGCGTAAGCCTTGGCCCTGCGGCACTTCGCCGATGATGGTGACGTTGAATACCCAGTCGCCGCGGGTGGTGTCGCCGCCAATTAGGCTGATGCCGTATTGTTTCAGCATGCCAAACAGGCTACCTGAAAAGCGTTGCAGCCAGTTTTCTTCCAGGTGGGGCAGGGCGGCGCTGAGCAACACCCAACGCGGCACGGCGCCCATGGCGGCCATGTCGGAAATATTCACCGCCAGCATTTTATGGGCCAGGTCTTCGGGGGCGACGTCGGCGAAAAAATGCCGTCCGGCCAGCAGCATGTCGCTGCTGTAGCAAAGGTCGAAACCGGCACGTGGGCGCACAATGGCGGCGTCGTCGCCGATGCCGAGCAGCACGTCGGCATCCTGCTGCCGCACGGCCTGCAGGTGGCGGCGGATAAAGTCGAATTCTCCCGGCATGGCGGCGGTTTCTCCCATCTGAAAGTGCGCATCATAACATGCGCCCGCAGAGGTGTTGGGGCGGCCGGACGGAAGTGTCGGATTCGCATGGCGAATCGGTTAAGAAAGGTTTACACGCAGTCGAATTTATACGCTAAAATCAGCGCGGCTTTCGGCATGCCGATCTTGCCGGGGGCGGCTCAGCCCGCCCGACTGAACCCCGAATTAAAGGAGATTGAAAGATGAAAGAAGTGGTGATTGTGGCCGCCAAACGCACGGCCATCGGCAATTTTTCCGGCAGCCTGGCCGGCGTCGGCGCCCCCGAGTTGGGTGCGACCGTAATTAAGGCGCTGCTGGCCGAAACCGGCGTGAAGCCCGAAGCGGTGGACGAAGTTATCCTCGGCCAGGTGCTGACCGCCGGCGTGGGCCAAAACCCCGCCCGTCAGGCGGCTTTGAAAGCCGGCCTGCCCAATACCGTGCCCTGTTCTACGCTCAACGTGGTGTGCGGTTCCGGCCTGCGTTCCACCCACTTGGCGGCGCAAGCGATTGCCTTGGGCGATGCCGACATCGTGATCGCCGGCGGTCAGGAAAACATGAGCCAGGCGCCCTATTTGCTGCCCGGCATGCGCAACGGCCAACGCATGGGCGACGGCAAAGTGGTGGACAGCATGGTGTACGACGGTCTGACCGATGTTTACAACCAATACCACATGGGCATCACCGCCGAAAACATCGTGGAAAAATACGGCATCAGCCGCGAAGAGCAAGACCAGCTGGCGCTGACTTCGCAAAACCGCGCCGAAGCCGCCCAAGCCGCCGGCAAGTTTAAAGACGAAATCACCCCGGTGAGCATTCCGCAGCGCAAAGGCGATCCGATTGTGTTCGACAGCGACGAATTCATCAAAAAAGGCGCCACCATCGAAACCATCTCCAAACCGCGTCCGGCCTTTAAGAAAGACGGCACCGTTACCGCCGCCAACGCTTCCGGCATCAACGACGGCGCCGCTGCCGTGCTGATGATGTCTGCCGAGAAAGCCGCCGAGCTGGGTCTGAAACCGCTGGCCAAAATCAAAGCCTACGCCATGGACGGCTGCGCGCCCGAAATCATGGGCATGGGCCCGGTGGGTGCGGTGAAGAAAACCTTGGCCAAAGCCGGCTGGAGCCTGGACGAAGTGGACCTGATCGAAGCCAACGAAGCCTTTGCCGCCCAAGCCTTAGGCGTGGCCAAAGAGCTGGGCTTCGATTTGGACAAAGTCAACGTCAACGGCGGCGCGATTGCGCTGGGCCATCCGATCGGCGCTTCCGGCTGCCGCGTGTTGGTGACCCTGCTGCACGAAATGCAGCGCCGTGACGCGAAAAAAGGTTTGGCCACCTTGTGTATCGGCGGCGGCATGGGCGTGGCCCTGGCCGTAGAACGCGCTTAAGCTGCCTGTTTCCCGTAACAGACCACGGCTGCCGCTTGCGGCGGCCGTTTTGTTTGCCCGCCGCTGCGTCAACGGTTTCCCGCGACGTACAAAAAAGGTATGCTTCGGGCTTTTCAGGTAGCCTCATCGGCAACATCAGGCTACCTGAAAAGCCCTACACCATCTGAACCACCAAAGATTCGAACATGACCCGCAAACTCCATCCGCAAACCCTGGCCGTGCGCGCCGGCAAAGAGCAAACCGCTTATAACGAACACCATCAGGCGCTGTTTTTGAGCAGCAGTTTTATGTTTGACAGCGCTGCCGACGGTGCCGCTCTGTTTGCCCAACAGAAAGAAGGCTTTACCTATTCGCGCACCGCCAACCCCACCGTGGCCGCTTTTCAAAAACGCATGGCGGTATTGGACGGCGCCGAGGCAGGCATCGCCACCGCCACCGGCATGGCCGCGGTGCAGGCCGCCATCCTCACCTTTCTTAGCGCCGGCGACCATTTGATCGCCAGCCGCAGCTTGTTTGGCACTACCATGGGTTTTCTCACCGGCCATGTCAGCCGTTTCGGCATCGAAATCACGCTGGTGTCGCAAACCGATTTGGCCGAATGGCAGGCCGCCGTCCGCCCGAATACCAAAATGTTCTTTTTGGAAACCCCGTCCAACCCGCTCAACGAAGTGGCCGATTTGGCGGCGTTGGCCGAAATGGCGCACGCTTGCGGTGCCCTGCTGGCGGTGGACAACAGTTTCTGCTCCTCCGCTTTACAGCAGCCGCTCGCCTTCGGTGTCGATCTGGCGATTCAATCGGCCACCAAGGCGGTGGACGGCCAGGGTCGCGTGTTGGGCGGCATTGTGTGCGGCCGCGCCGATTTGGTAAAACAGATGGCGATGTATGTGAACGCCGCCGGTTTGGCGCTTTCGCCCTTCAATGCCTGGGTTCTGCTCGGCGGCAGCGAAACCCTGCTGCTGCGCTTGGAGCGCCAATGCCAAAACGCGCAGCGGCTGGCCGAATGGCTGCGGGCGCAGCCGCAGGTAAAGGCGGTGTATTACAGCGGTTTGCCCGATCACCCGCAGGCGGCTTTGGCCGCCAAACAGCAGCAGGCCGGCGGCATTGTGGTGGCGTTTGAAGTGCGCGGCGGGCAGCAGGCGGCGTGGCAGGTAATCGACCGCGTGGAAATTTTCTCCAAAACCGCCAATCTGGGCGACGTGCGCTCCACCATCACCCACCCTTGGACCACCACCCACGGCAAAATGACGCCGGAAGCCAAGGAAGCCGCCGGCATCCGCGACGGCCTGCTGCGTTTGGCGGTGGGCTTGGAATATGCCGACGATTTGATCGCCGATTTGCAGCAGGCGCTGGCGAGTTTGGCCGCCGAATAGGCGTTCAAAGGGACTCATCGGCAACCGTTTCAGGTAGCCTGATGCTTTTGCGGCACTCCGGATGCCGGGTGTAACCGGTAATCTGCCCATACCGGATGCGGTTGTGTCCGGACGGTCAGGGCGGCACCGTTCTGTACGGCGTGTTGATGCCCCGATTGGCACCCGATCGTCTGCCGGGTTGTGCGCAAGCATTCACGGCGTTTGCATTCCCACCGCGACGGCAGACGGCAATACAGCGCAGAAAGAAAAGGATTTCACAAAGGCATCAGGCTACCTGAAAGCAGAGGGTCAATGGCATGACGGAAAACGGTTTCGATACCGATTGTTTTATTGTCGGCTCCGGCTTCGGCGGCAGTGTTTCCGCATTAAGACTGGCCGAAAAGGGCTACCGCGTGCTGCTGGCCGAACAGGGGCGGCGCATCACGCCGGAAAACATGCCTGAAAGCACGGGCGACTGGCGCCGCTTCCTGTGGCTGCCGGCCTTGGCCTGCCGCGGCTTTTTTTCTTTGCGCTTGTTCAAGCATATGCTGGTACTGCACGGCAATGCGGTGGGCGGCGGTTCGATTACCTATGCCAACACGCTGCTGGTGCCGCCGCAGGAAGTCTGGCGGCAAGGCACTTGGGCGGGTTTGCGCGATTGGACGGCGGAAATGCCCGCACACTACCGCACCGCCCAGCAGATGTTGGGCGTAACCGACAATCCGCTTTTGGCCGATGCCGACCGCCTCTTACAGCGTTTGGCGGATGAAAACGGCATCGGCGGCAGTTTTTACCGCACCCGCGTGGCGGTGTACTTCGGCGGGCAAGACGAACACGCTCAGCAGATGGTGGACGGCGACCCCTATTTCGGCGGCAATGGGCCGGCACGGCAACCGTGTTGCGCTTGCGGCGGCTGCATGGTGGGCTGCCGCCATCGGGCGAAAAATTCGCTGGACTACAATTATCTGTATTTGGCCGAACGGCTCGGCGTGCGCGTGTTGCCGCAAACCCGCGTGCTGCGCATCGAGCCTTTGGGCGCGGCGGCGGACGGCAGCGCCGGCTACCGCATCACCGTCAAGCCGAACAGGCTACCTGAACGGCACTACACCGCCGCACAGGTGATTGTGTCGGCCGGCAGCTTGGGCACCCAACAGCTGCTGTTTGCCATGAAAGAACAGGGCTGCCTGCCCAAGCTCTCCGATGCCCTCGGCCGCCATGTGTTCACCAATGCCGAATCGCTGATCGGCATCCGTTTCCCCGGCTGCAGCGAAGACTTTTCGCGCGGCATCGCCATCGGCTCGGGCATCCATCTGCCCGACGGCACCCACATCGAGGCCACCCGTTTCCCCGACGGCTCCAACATCGTCAGCCTGTTGGGGACGTTGATGAACCACAGCCTGGCCGGCCGGTTGAGTTTCCGCCGCTGGCTGGCGGCCTTTGTCTGGGCTTGGC
>NZ_JH164926.1:305280-363644 GCF_000226875.1 Neisseria shayeganii 871 | reverse complement strand
CGCGCCCGCAGCGGATGTGGCGGGCATTGCGGCCAAAAAACATGGCGCGCGAGTCGGTGGTGTTTTTGTGCATGCAGACGGCGCCGCAGCCTTTGCGCATGGTGTGGAAGCGGCGCCGCTGGTGGCCGTTTTCCCGTACGCTGGCCACCGAAGGCGCGCCGATTCCTGCTTCGATTCCCGCCGCCAGCGACTTTACCTTCCGCGCCGCGCAACAACACGGCGGCGAGGCGTTTGCCTGTTTGTCGGATGTCTTTTTGAATATTCCGGCCACCGCGCACTGCATGGGCGGTGCCGCTTTGGCCGACTCGCCCACGCAGGGCGTATGCGACCGCGACCATCGTGTGTTCGGCTACCAAAACCTGTACATCATCGACGGATCGAATATTTCCACCAACCTCGGCGTCAATCCCAGCCTGACCATTGCCGCAATGGCCGAAGCGGCGGTTGGCCGGATGCCGCCAAAATACCCGGCAGGAGCCGCCGATGCCGCCTGAAAACCTATCCGCCCTGTTTGACCGCCTGCGCCGGGCGGCTGATGCGCAAACCGAAGTGCCTTGGCCGCTGCGGCAAGACCGTTTGCAGCGTCTGGCCAAAATGCTGCGCGAACAGCGCTTGGCCATCGCCGAGGCGATTGATGCCGACTTTTCCGGCCGCAGCCGCCACGAAACCGATTTGCTGGAACTGTTTCCGTCCCTAGCCGGCATCCGCCATGCCCTCAAACACGGCAAGAAATGGATGCGGCCGCGCAAAGTGGCGACCGAGTGGTATTTTTGGCCGGGTAAAAGCCGCATCCTGCCGCAGCCTTTGGGGCTGGTGGGCATCGTCTCGCCGTGGAATTATCCCTTGTATTTGGTGGCCGGGCCGCTGACCGGTGCGTTTGCCGCCGGCAACCGCGCCATGGTGAAAGTATCGGAATTCACGCCGGCGTTCGCCCGCTGGCTGGCCGATGCCGCCCCCCGTTATTTTGCGGAAGACGAATTGGCGGTGGTGTGCGGCGGTGCCGATACCGCCGCCGCATTCACGGCCTTGCCGTTTGACCATTTGCTGTTTACCGGCTCTACCGAAATCGGCAAAAAAGTGATGCGTGCCGCCGCCGAGCATTTGACGCCGCTGACCTTGGAATTGGGCGGCAAATCGCCCACTTTGTTGTTGGAAGACGCGGATATCCGCGCCGCGGCGGCCAGAGTGATGAGCGGCAAACTGGTGAATGCCGGCCAAACCTGTATCGCCCCCGATTATGTGCTGCTGCCCGAAGCAGCCAAAGCCGAGTTTACGGCCGCCGCCAAGCAATGGGTGGCGGCGCATTACCCTCAGTTGGCGGACAATCCCGATTACAGCCGCATCATTAATCCCGATCAGCACCAACGCCTCACAGGCTACCTGAAACAGGCGCAGCAGGGCGGGGCGCAAGTGATGGCGCTCGGCGCATCTGCCGAAGGCGAAAACGGCACGACCTTGCTGCCGCCTTATCTGGTGTGGGACGCACCGGAGGATTGCCGTTTGATGCAGGAGGAGATTTTCGGTCCCTTGCTGCCGCTGGTGGGGTATCAAAGCTTGGACGATGCGCTGGCCTACATCCGCGCCCGTCCGCGCCCCTTGGCACTGTATGTTTTCGGCCGCAATCCGAAGGAGATTGAGCGGGTGTTGCGGCAGAGTGTGGCAGGCGGAGTCACGGTAAACGATACGCTTTTGCACATAGCCCAGGACAATCTGCCCTTCGGCGGCGTCGGGCCTTCCGGCATGGGTGCCTACCATGGTCAAGCGGGCTTCGATACGTTTTCGCATTTGAAACCGGTGTTTTACCAAGCCCGCTTCAACAGCATGGGCCTGCTGGCGCCGCCTTACGGCCGGGTGTTCCGCCTGCTGCTGAAGGTTTTGCTGCGTTAAGGCCGGTTGAGCATCCGCCTCACGGCGCTATTTGGGTAAAAAACTCCGCTGACTTCGGCAGAAATGCGCGCAAGATGTCCGATCTTGCTGCGTTGGCTGGTTTGATTAGCGCAGCGTGTCAAACCAGCCCTCTTCGAGTGAGAGCCTCCTAGGCATCAACTCTTTCCCCACAAAACCGCTGCACCGGCCAAACGTCAACAGGCTTTAGAGTTTTTATCTTACCGGCGCCGCGATACATTGTTGCCCTGCCGCTTTTGGCTTACAATCGCGCCTTTGCCGGCCTTCCCTCTCTTTTTCTATGTCCCAACCCGAACACAACGGCTTTGTCCTTTACCGACGCCTGTTTCCCTATCTGAAGGGATATTGGCGCATTTTTACGGTGGCGGTGGCGGCCATGATTGTGGTGGCGGGCACGGGCCCTTTGTTTGCCTGGTTGCTCAAACCGTTGATTGATGAAGGCTTTGTGGCGAAGAATATTGAAGCCATGCGTTGGGTGCCGGCGGCGATCATCGGCCTGTTTATCCTGCGCGGGGTGGCCAATTTCATCAACGAATACAGCACCAGCTATCTGTCTGGCCATTTGGTGCAGCAAATCCGCCGCCAGATGTTCGCCAAAATGTTGGCGCTACCTTCCGCTTATTTCAGCAACCATTCCAGCGGCCGCGTGATGTCGCGCATCCTCAACGATGCCAGCCAAATCACCGAAGCGGGTTTCAACGTGATCACGGTCACCGCCAAGGACGGCGTGACGGTGATCGGTTTGCTGTGTTTGCTGCTGTATTTGGATTGGCAGCTGACCCTGATCACGTTTGCCGTGCTGCCGATTGTGGCCTGGTGCGTGCGTCAGGTGAGCAAGCGATTGCGTACCTTGTCGCGCGAAAACCAGCAGCACATGGGGCTGATGACACAGGTGCTCAACGAGAGCATAGACGGGGCGCGGGTCATCAAGGTGTACGGCGGGCAAGCGCACGAAAGCCGCCGTTTCGACCAAGCCGCCGTCAGCGTGCGCCGCAACGGTGTCAAACAGACCGCGGCCAATTCCATGAATACCGCCATCACCCAGTTGATGATTGCTTCTGCCTTGGCGGCCATTCTCTATCTGGCGGCCAGCCGCGCCGCCGAAGACGCCTTCAGCGCCGGCGATTTCATGTCTTTCCTTTCCGCCATGCTGATGATGTTCGACCCCATCAAGCGGATGACCGGCATCATGTCCTCCCTGCAGCGCGGCCTGGCGGCGGCGGAGAGCGTGTTTACTTTTCTCGACGAGCCGGCCGAAGAAGACCGAGGACAGGCTGTTTTGCCTGCGCAAACCGGCGACATCGAACTGCAAGCCGTGGCATACCGCTACGACGGCGCCGCCCGCAACAGCCTCAACGGCATCAGCCTCACCATTGCACAGGGCAGCGTGGTCGCTTTGGTGGGCGCATCCGGTTGCGGCAAAACCACGCTGGCCAACCTGATTCCGCGCTTTTTCAACCCCACCGACGGTGCCGTGCACATCGGCGGCCGCGACATCCGCGAATACAGCTTGGTTTCCTTGCGCGAACAAATGGCCCTGGTCAGCCAAGACGTGGTGCTGTTCAACGGCACGGTGGCCGAAAACATTGCCTACGGCCGGCCGGATACCGAGCGCAGCGAAATCGAAGCCGCCGCCCGCGCCGCCAATGCCTGGTCGTTTATCGAGGCCATGCCGCAGGGCTTGGACACCGAAATCGGCGAGAACGGCTTCAAACTCTCCGGCGGCCAACGCCAACGCTTAGCCATCGCCCGCGCCCTGCTGAAAAACGCGCCGATTCTGATTTTGGACGAAGCCACCAGCGCGCTGGACACCGAATCCGAGCGCTTGGTGCAGGCCGCTTTGGAAAAGCTGATGGAAAACCGCACCACCATCGTCATCGCCCACCGCCTCTCCACCATCGAGCAGGCCGACAATATCGTGGTGATGCACGAGGGGCGGATTGTGGAGCAGGGCAAACACGCCGAGCTGTTGGCGCGCAGCGGGCGCTATGCCGATCTGCACCGCATGCAGTTTCACGAGCAGCAGGAAGCCCAACCAAACCACACAAAGGCTACCTGAAAACGGCTTTTTTCTGCCTTTCAGGTAGCCCGATATTTTGCCGGTGCGCTTTACGGTTTTGGCGCATCCCTCCTTATTTTGCAACTTCGTATGATTTCGGAAAGACAATATGGCAGCATTCAATGTTCAGAAAGTATTGAGCGTCCACCACTGGACCGAAGACTACTTCACCTTCACCTGCACCCGTGACGACGCCCTGCGTTTCGACAACGGCCAATTCGTCATGGTGGGTTTGATGGTGGATGGCAAACCCCTGATGCGCGCTTACAGCGTGGCCTCCGCCAACTGGGAAGAGCATCTCGAATTTTTCAGCATCAAAGTGCCCGACGGCCCGCTCACCAGCCGCCTGCAGCATTTGAAAGTGGGCGACGACATCCTGATCAGCAAAAAGCCCACCGGCACCCTGATCCTCGGCGACCTCAACCCCGGCAAACACCTGTATCTGCTTTCCACCGGCACCGGCATCGCTCCCTTCCTCAGCATCACCAAAGACCCCGATGTATATGAGCAGTTTGAAAAAGTGATTCTGGTGCACGGCGTGCGCCTGAAAAAAGACCTCGCCTATTACGACCGCTTCACCAAAGAGCTGTTCGAACACGAATACCTCGGCGATTTGGTGCGCGACAAACTCATCTACTACCCCGTGGTGTCGCGCGAGCCTTTCGAACACCAAGGCCGCCTCACCGACCTGATGAAAAGCGGCCAGCTGTTCGCCGACATCGGCCTGCCGCCGATGAACCCGCAAGATGACCGCGCCATGATTTGCGGTAGTCCCTCCATGAACCGCGACACCGCCGCCGTACTCAACAGCTTCGGTCTCACCGTGTCGCCGAAAATGGGCCAGCGTGGCGACTATTTGATCGAACGCGCCTTCGTAGAGCAATAACCCTTGTTTCAGGTAGCCTGCACATTGCCTCAGGCTACCTGAAAAACCTTTTTCCGCCGGGAATCCGCCATGAACAAGCTGCATGCCTCATTAGCCGCCTTTGCCTTAGCCGCCTGCGCCGCCCAACAGCCGGCTCTGCCGCTAGAGGCCGTCAATCCCGCCAGCGCCCACTGTGCCAAGCAGGGCGGGCAAACCGAAATCCGGCAAGACGAATACGGCAACGAATACGGCGTCTGCCATCTGCCCGACGGCCGAACCGTTGACGAATGGGAATACTACCGCAGCAGCCGGCCTGAAGCCGATCACTGAAAGAGTAGGGTAGGCAGAGCCCCCGCGCCGGATTCCTGACCGGCATATTCGGCTCAATACAGCCGGCCGCCTGCCGATAGCCGTTCTCTTCCCGTTTCCACGCCACGGCCGTGGCGGACAACCAGATTGGCCGCTTGCGCACATTTTCTTTGTGCGTGCGGGATAAGCCCGCCGAGGCCGATTGGGCGCCCCAATACCGCCGCAGCGCTTACCAAGGAGCCGCCTCAGGCTACCTGAAACCACATTCTCCCAATATCCCATGACCACTTATACCCTGTTCACCACCTGCCCGCGCGGTTTGGAAAGCGTCTTATCCGCCGAGCTGGCCGCTTGCGGCGGCAGCGATGTTCGGCCTGCTGACGGCGGTGCCTACTGCCGCGGCACATTGGAAACCGTTTACCGCCTCAATCTGCACGCCCGCACCGCCGGCCGTGTGCTCATCCAGCTGGGCAAAAGCCGCTACCGCAACGAGCAGGACATCTACACTTTGGCGCGCAGCATCGCTTGGGCGAAATGGTTTGATGTGGCGCAAACCTTCAAAATCAAAGCCGAAGGCCGCCGCGCGCGGCTGAAAAGTTTGGATTTTGCCGCCTTGAAAGTGAAAGACGGCCTGTGCGATGCTTTCCGCGAGTATTGCCAAGCCCGCCCCAGCGTGGACAAAGCCGCGCCCGATGTGCGCATCCACGCCTTTTTCGATGAGCAGGACGCCCGCCTGTTTATCGACAGCAGCGGCGAAGCCCTGTTCAAACGCGGCTATCGCCAAGACACCGGCAGCGCGCCCTTGCGCGAAAACCTCGCCGCCGGCCTGCTGCTGTTGGCCGGCTACGACGGCAGCCAACCCTTCCAAGACCCGTTTTGCGGCAGCGGCACGCTGGTGATCGAAGCCGCCCTCATCGCCACCCGTCGTCCGCCCGGCCTGCAGCGCCGGTTCGGCTTCGAAAGGCTGAACAATTTCGATGCCGCCCTCTGGCAGCGTTTGCGCCAAGCCGCCGAGGCCGACATTCTGCCAACGGCACCGATGCCGCTTGCCGGCAGCGACAACGACGCGGCTCTAATCCGCATCGCCCAAGCCAATGCCCGTGCGGCAGAGGTGGAAGCGGCGGTGGTTTTCGACTGCCTGGACGTGTGTGACACCCGTCCCAACGGCGAACACGGCATTTTGCTGTCCAATCCGCCTTACGGCGTGCGTTTGGCCGAGGTGCAGGCGCTGCACGCGCTGTATCCGCAATTGGGCAGCTGGCTGAAGCAGCATTACGCCGGCTGGCTGGCCGGCATGTTCACCGCCGACCGCAACATGCCCAAACTGATGCGCCTGTCGCCCAAACGCAAAATTCCGCTCTACAACGGCAATCTCGACTGCCGCCTGTTTTTGCTGGAGATGGTGAGCGGCTCCAACCGCTAGCCGTGTTTGACGTTTGCAAGATGGGCGGGTGTTATCAGCAGGCTACCTGAAAGCGGTTTTTCGGATTCACGGCGGCCAAAACAGCTGCGGTTTTCCGTGATGGCCGAGCCATTACCCGGTTTAATACGGCTTGCGGCACCAACTTACATTCACCAAGCACAGGGAGTGCGATTTTTGATGCACATCACACCGATTTCCCTCACTCAAAAGACACACAAATGAAAAGAATGTTATGCGCCTTGATGCTGTTTCCGGCCGCCGTTTGGGCGCAAGGCAAAGACGACGAACTGGCGCAATGCAGCCAAATCTTCCGCGACAATATGAACATCGTCGTGTTCCCCATGCGCTGCACAGGCGTACCGCCCGCGCAGCCCCTGGCGGAGGAAAAGCTGGAAAACCATTTGCGCCAGACACAGCGTTGCGAAGATTTGCTGGCCGGCAAATACGCCGCAAATGCCCAACGCATTGAGCGGGAACTGCAGGCTTATGTGTTGCCGGTGGCCGAAGAAGTGCGCCGCCTCCAGCGCGATCCGCAGGCCATGCTCAGATTTTGCGAAGCGCAGCACCGCAGGGCTTACGAAACATTGATGAAATACTGATTTTCCCTCACCGCCCGCGCCCCAACACCGGCGGCGCGGCCGCCCAAAAGATTTCAGGTAGCCTGTTTCCTGCCGTCACGGCGGGGGAACAGGCTACCTGAAAGCGTATCGGTGCGCGAGAAAAGCGTCTTCAGCCTACCACTGACCGTTCACTTTTTTATTGCGCATCAGACACAGCATATCGGCGGCCACGTGGGCGGCGGCGATGGCGGTGATTTCGGCGTTGTCGTAAGCCGGGGCCACTTCCACCACGTCCATGCCGACGATGTTCAAATCGCCTAGGCCGCGGATGATGGACAAGGCGGTGTGCGAATTAAGGCCGCCGGGCACGGGGGTGCCGGTGCCGGGGGCGAAGGCGGGGTCGAGGCAGTCGATGTCGAAGGTGAGATAAACCGGGTTGTCGCCCACCACTTCGTAAATGCGCTTGATGGTGGCCTCGACGCCGTTTTCGTTAATCCACGGTGCAAACAGCATGTTCATGCCCATAAAGTCGCTGTTCCAGGTGCGGATGCCGACTTGGGCCGAGGTTTTCGGGTCGATGAGGCCGTTTTTCACCGCTTTGTAGAACATGGTGCCGTGGTTGAGCGATTCTTCCTCATCATCGGGCCAAGTGTCGCAATGAGCGTCGAAATGCAGCAGGCTCAGGGGTTTACCGTATTTTTCGGCATGTGCCTGCAGGAGCGGATAGGTGATGTAGTGGTCGCCGCCGAAGGTGAGCATTTTGGCGTTGCTGTTTTGGATGATGTCCAGCGCGTGCTGTTTGATGGTTTCGCGGATGGTCCACGGATTGTGGGCGTCAAACCAGCAGTCGCCGTAATCGATGACAGCCAGATCGTCGAAGGGGTCGAATCCCCAGGGAAACAGATTCAATTCCGCCAATTGTACGCTGGCGGCGCGGATGGCGGCGGGGCCGAGGCGGGCGCCGGAGCGGAAGGTGGTGGCCAAATCCAGCGGCACGCCGGACACCACCACGTCCACGCCTTCCAGATTGCGGGTGTAGGTTCGGCGCATAAACGATAATGCACCGGCATAGGTGTTTTCGACAATGCTGCCCATGACGCCGTCGCGGCGGAAGGCGCCGTCGCCGTAGATTTTGTTTTGGCTCATGATGTGTTCCTCTATGTTATTGCTTGCGGTAGGGGTGGGAATGGGTTTTCAGGTAGCCTTAAAGGCTACCTGAAAGCTGCTGAAAGCGGTTTAGCGTTGGCGTTTGCGGCGCAATTCTTCGCGTTTGGCGTAGAAGAAACGGCGGCGTTGGCGTTTGCGCCACCAAAAATAAAACAATACGGCGGCACCGATGCCGATGAGGGTAAAAAGGCCGTATTGAAATTGATGGGCTTTTTCCAGCAGCCAGTCTTTGTTGGCGGCGCCGAAATAGCCCAAATACACCCACAAAGGCACAGAAATCAGGGCGGCGAAGCCGTCCATCGCCAGCCAGCGCCAAAACGATATTTTGCCGCTCATGCCGGCACTGATGAAAATGGGGGTACGCAGGCCGGGCAAAAAACGGGCCACAAACAATACCCAGTTGCCGTATTTGGCAAATTTTTCCTGCACTTGTGCATAGCGGTAGGGCGTCATCACCTTGGAGACGAAGCGCACTTTCAAAATATTCGGGCCGAATCGGCGGCCGAGCAGGAACATCATGCCGTCGCCCACCAATACGCCCAACAGGCCGACAAGGTTCATCACATGTACATTGGTGTGGCCGAGGCCGGAAATCACGCCGCCGGCAATCAGGGTAATGTCTTCGGGAATCGGCACGCCGAAACCGCAGGCCACCAGCACCAAGAAGACGGCGGCGTAGCCGTATTCGGAAAAAAAGGCTTCTAAAATATCCAGCATCTTATTTGTCTGTCTCCGTCGGTCAGGATGGGCGGATGGCTTGGGCAATGCGCTCGGCGCACTGTTGGGCCAGGCGGGCGTTTTGCGCTTCCACCATCACGCGCACCACCGGCTCGGTGCCCGATGCGCGCAACACGATGCGGCCCTGTCCGGCCAACTCGGCTTCCGCCTCAACCAAGGCTTGGGCCGAAGCCTTTTCCCAATCGCTGTCTTTTTCGATGCGCACATTGATCATGGTTTGCGGGAAAGGCTGCCAATCCACGGCGCTGACCAAGTCTTCGTCCAGGGTTAGCAGGGCGGCCAATACCTGCAGGGCAGAAATGGTGCCGTCGCCGGTATTGTGTTTGTCCATGCACAGAATATGGCCGCTGGCCTCACCGCCGATCAGCCAACCGCGCTGATGCAGCTGCTCCAACACATAACGGTCGCCCACTTTGGCGCGGCAGAAGGCCACGCCTTGCTCCTGCAAAGCCAGCTCCATCGCCATATTGGTCATCACGGTGCCGACCACGCCGCCGATGTCGACGCCGCTTTTGGCACGGGCTTTGGCAATCACATAGATCAGGCTGTCGCCGTCATACACCTTGCCGTGGCGGTCAACCATAATCAGGCGGTCGCCGTCGCCGTCTAAAGCGATGCCGTAATCGGCTTCATGCTGCAATACCGCGGCTTGCAGGGCTTTCGGGTGGGTGGCGCCGCATTTATTGTTGATGTTGAAACCGTTGGGCTGGTTGCCGATTTCCACCACATCCGCACCCAGTTCGTGAAACACTTTGGGCGCCACGTGGTAGCCGGCACCGTTGGCGGTGTCCACCACCAGCTTCAAGCCGCGCAGGTTCATATTGGCGGGGAAGGTGGATTTGCAGAATTCGATGTAGCGGTCGTCGGCACCGCTGACGCGGCGGGCGCGGCCCAAACGGTCGGAAGGCACGGTCTGCATCGGCTGGTCGATTTGCGCTTCGATTTCCTGTTCCAGCTCGTCGGAAAGTTTCACGCCGCCTTCGGCAAAAAACTTGATGCCGTTGTCGGCGTAATGGTTATGGGAAGCGGAGATCATCACCCCGGCCGACAGGCGCAGGGCGCGGGTGAGATAAGCCACGCCCGGCGTAGGCAGCGGGCCGGTTTGAATGACGTTGACGCCGGCGGCGGTGAAGCCGGCCACCAAAGCGGTTTCCAGCATATAACCGGAAATACGGGTATCTTTGCCGATGAGCACGGTAGGCTTGTGTTCGCCGTCGTGTTTGACCAGCACTTGTCCGGCCGCATAGGCCAATTTCAGTACGAAATCGGGCGTGATTGGAAATTTGCCTACTTCACCGCGTACGCCGTCGGTACCGAAATATTTTTTTGCCATATACGGGGTCCTTAATTGTCCAAATGTCCGGGAAATGCGGCTGGGCCGAGCAGTGGCGAATTGTAAAGCAGCGGCCGGGCTTGTGCCAGTTTCTGTGCCGTTAAATCGGGAAAATCAGGCCTCGGGCTGGCGGCAGGGGGCGTTCTTCGGCACTTTGCCTATTTCGATTGTGTCCGTTTCAGCCGGCGGCGCTGATCCCCACGGCCTGCCATACTTTCAGGGCATCGGCGGTGGCTTTGATATCGTGCACGCGCAACACCGCAGCACCGCGCGCCGCGGCGGCCAAGGCGGCCGCCACGCTGCCATGTATGCGGGCGGCGGCATCGGTTTCGCCGGTCAGCTCGCCGATCATGCGCTTGCGCGACACGCCCACCAGCAGCGGCAGGCCGGTGTCGGCCGCCAGTTCGGGCAGGCGCTGCATCAGCTCGATATTGTGGGCCAGGGTTTTGCCGAAACCGAAGCCGGGGTCAAGCATCAGGCGTGCTCGGCTTATGCCTGCGGCCTCGCATTGCGCCACCCGTGTTTTCAGGTAGCCTGCCACTTCGGCAGCCACATCGCCGTATTGCGGATTCTGCTGCATGGTTTCCGGCAGCCCCTGCATGTGCATCAGGCAAATGCCGGTGTCGGCATATTCGGCCAACAGCGCCACCGCGCCTTCGTCTTCTAAGGCTTGAACATCGTTGATGATGTCGGCCCAGCCGTGTGCCAAAGCTTGGCGCATCACGGCCGTGCGGCGGCTGTCCAAGCTGATAGGCACCTGCCAGGCGGCCAATTCAGCCAAAATCGGTGCCACGCGGGCCCATTCGGTTTCGGGCGAAACATAGGGTGCGCCCGGCCGGGTGGATTCGCCGCCGATGTCGAGTATATCGGCGCCTTCGGCCAGCAGGCGTTCGGCGTGCGCCAAGGCGGAGCGTGTGTTGGCGGAATACGTGCCGCCATCGGAAAAGGAATCGGGGGTAAGGTTGACGATGCCCATGATTTTGGGGGCGTCGAGCGTGAGGCGGAAACGTCCGGCCTGCCAGACGGAGTGCGGCATAGTGGGGCTACCTGAAAGAAAACGGGAGGGATTGTATCGCATACTTTGCCTTGATTCAGAGCAAAGTATGCGGAAAGAGCGGTTTAGCGCAGGCGGCGGCCGCTTTCGGCGTCGATGATGCGGCTGGGCGTTTTGGCGCCGCCGCAGCGCCCGCGGATTACAGCGACTTGGCGGCCGAATTGGCGGCGCACTTCGCGTTCGCTGCGGCAGGGCCGCCGGCCGGCAAAGTTGCACGAGGTGGACACCAAAGGCGTGCCGAGCAAGCGGCACAGTTCTCTGGCCGCCGCATGGGCAGGGACGCGCACGGCCAGTTTGTGCCGGCGGCGGCCGCGCAGGGCGGCAGGCAGGGCAGGGTGGGCGGGGAGAAGCAGGGTAACGGGCGCCGGCCATGTTTGTGCGGCCAATTGCCGCTGCGTTTCAGGTAGCCTGCCGAGCAAAGGCTGCAAATCGGAGAGGCTGCTGCCGATAACAATCAGTCCTTTGTGTTGGGGCCGTTTTTTCAGGCGAATCAGGCACCGTAGCGCGTGCGGGTGTTGGGGCAGGCAGCCCAAACCGTAACTGGATTCGGTCGGATAAGCCACCAGCCCGCCGCGCTTGAGGTGGCTGCGCAGGCGGCGGGCTTCGGCGGCGGACAGAATGCGGGGCATAAGAGGGGAAACAAGCGCTGGAAAGTAAAAGAATCAACAGGAAGCAAAGATATGCAAGGCGGTTGGCTACCGCATCTTTAGCGGCAGGTGGCGGAGCTACGGGTGCCGGGATGGATGCAGTAGGCGTTACATCATCGGCCGGAGTAGGAGGTACCGGCGGCGCAATTGTAGCCGCCGGCGCGGTAGGAGCGGGGGGCTACCTCAATCTTCGGGGGGGCGAGGGTACCAGCGGGGGTACCACAGGAGTCGATGCGGGCATCGCAGGAGCCGTAACAGGCGAAGTAGGCGTTACAGGAGCAACCGGCGGGGGCGGCGGCATATTCGGTGTGGTCGTAGCGGCGGGGACCTCACGAGGGAGCTGTGCCTCCAGCTCTTTGACGCGGGCGGTTAGCCGCTCCAGTTGTGGCGGATAGTTAGCGTTATCCATACCCAACTTGAAGACACCGGCAATAGCCTTGGTGTCCTTACAGGGTAACGCGCCGGCGGTATATAGCGAGCTGGCGATGTTGGTCAAATGTTCGATGACAGCGATTTGTCCGGAATCCAGCTCGACAGGTTCGCCATTCATCAGCTTCAAGCTGGTGTATTTGGAAGTACGCAGGTAAATGTCATTCCAGACTGAGGCCGGGATTCTCGCATACCACATCATGTTGAGGAAGTTCCGATGCCACTGCGGCAAGTCTCCATTGCGTAAAGCCGCATCGGTCTTGGCCTCGGTCTGCGTGAAACGCAACGGAATACGCGGGTCGTCGATTTGTTGCATAATTGTCTCCATGCCCCGCCGAAGCGGGGTTGTCGGTTATGAGATTAGGAAATCAAGCCAAGCTGACTATACAAAGCGTTTACCTGCTCAGATGTGGCGACACCTCCGCCAGCCAGCACAGCCGCCGCTGCGGCAACACCGCTAGGTGCGGTAGATGCGGCGGGCGCCATAACCGGAGCCGCAGGGATGGCCGTAGACACGGGTACAGGTGCCAGCGGTACAGGTGCGGCGGGAGCTGCAGCGGCGGGCGGCGCAGGGGGAGCGGTAGGCGCTTGGCTGTCAGGTAATACCGGAGTCGCAGGGGCGGCAGGCGGTGCCGAAACAGGTGCGCCAACGGTTGGTGCCGCAACGCGACAAACGTTGCAGGTTGAGACCTTTGCCCCCATCTGCGGCGTATTTCTGCGTTGTGCGTTGATGCCCTATGGGTACTGCCTGCCTGCTTAGCCTTGTAGATGATATGTCTTCCCACAGGGATTTCCGGCATTCACGTTCGCTGCTACGCCTTGAACGGCATCCACATCCGGAGGTTTTGCAAAGGTCTCAGGCTACCTGAAAGCGAGGTTGTTTGGGCAGCCCTTATGCCCATCAACACAAAACAGCCCGACTTTTAAGTTGCATAAGCTGGTCGGGCATGGCAATGCGGTCTGCCTAAGGTAGGCGCCAGAAGTTTGGTAAATCGGACATCACACCGGGGGCAAGGCTTTGCGGCGGCCTTGCCAAATCCAAGCGTAACCGCCGATCACCGGCAGCAGGGCCAGCGCCGCTTTAAACGGCCAAGAGGCGTACCACGGACGCTGCAGGATGATGGTGTCGCCATGCAGGCTGGAGAGGGGGATGTCTTTAATCGCCAACCAATCAAGAAACGGCCACCAGCAGGCCACCAACAGGCCGAGAAACAGCGGCCACAGCCAAGTGATGCGGTTGCGCTGCCACAGTAGAAAGGCCGGCACCAAAACAATCAGGGTGAGGGCGCTGATCAGCAAAACCCGTTCCCAAGGCGCGCCGAAATAACGGGCGCAGAAGTAGGTGAGCACCACCCATAAGGCGCAGATAACGGCCATGATCACTTCTTCCGGGCGCTTTAAAACAGACATAATTCGGTTCCTCTGGTGGTTATTTTTTGGGGTTTTCAGGTAGCCTGGGGCGGTGTGATGATAACAGCATTCGGCGGCTTGGGGCGGTCGGATTGCGGACCGGACGGCATTTGTTTTAGAGCTGGGATTCGCTTCATAAAGACCGTGCCGGCAGTCCGCCAAGCAGACCTACTCGTCTTCTTTGTCGGCCAAATACCAGCGCACGCCGGCGTCATCCAGTTTTTTGCAGATGCCGTCACCGGGTTGTTCGTCGGTAAACAGGGCGTGGAATTCGGTGATGTCGCCCATGCGCACCAAAGCGTTGCGGCCGAATTTGCTGTGGTCCACGGCCAAATAGCGGTGGCGAGCGTTGGCCATCATTGCCTGCATCACGCTGACTTCTTTATAGTCGAAATCCAACAAGGAACCGTCCGGCTCGATGCTGGAAGCGCCGAGCACGGCATAATCCACTTTAAACTGGTTGATAAAATCGATGGTGGCCACGCCGGTGATGCCGCCGTCCACCGGCCGCACCACGCCGGAGGTGATCATCACGGTGTAGTCTTGGCGGCTGGAAACAATAGAGGCCACGTGGATATTGTTGGTGATGATGCAGAGGTTTTTGTGGTTTTTGATCAGCGCCAGCGCCACCGCTTCGATGGTGGTGCCGATGCTCATAAACAAAGAGGCATTGTCGGGAATGTGCTCGGCGATCAAATCGGCAATGTGGGCTTTTTCGCTTTGCAGCTTGTTTTTGCGCGAGAAATAGTCTTCGTTCTCCACGCTGCTGCCCAAAGCGGCGCCGCCGTGATAGCGGCGCAGAATGTTTTGTTCGCACAAGGTGTTGATGTCGCGGCGGATGGTTTGCGGGGTCACATCCAAGTCGCGGGCCAGTTCGTCGATGGGCATGAAGCCGTTTTCGCGCACGAGTTGGATGATTTTCTGATGGCGGGGGATGCGGTGCGGCATGTCGGTTTGTGTTCTGAAGAAGTAAGAAAGTGAAAACGATTGTGCCAAAATGTTCGTTTTCGCGCAAGCATGCCGGAGAGGCTACCTGAAAGGCCGTTTGCGTTTGCCGCAGTAGCCAAAACCGATGCCAGCCTCTACAATCCGCCCTGAATTTTTATAAGCGGTGCCGCTTTCCGGCACCGGAGTCTGCATCAAGGAGCATATCAAGATGGCTTATCAAACCCGCAATCCCTATACCGACGAAGTGGTGAAAACCTTTACTCCGCACACCGATGCCGAGGTAGAGGCTGCCTTGGCCGCCGGCCACGCGCTGTATAAATCAGACTGGGCCGCGCCCGCCAATATGGCGGCACGCTTGGATACCCTGCGCCGTTTGGCCGATGTGATGACCGAGCGCAAAGAAGAGCTGGCCCGCTACATCAGTATCGACATGGGCAAGCTGATCGGCCAGAGCCGCGGCGAAGTGCAGTCGTGTATCGACATCGCCCGCTATTACGCCGATAACGGCGCGCGCCTGCTGGCGCCGGTACCGTATCCCGATGTCTTGGGCGAAGCTTGGGTGGAACACCACCCCATCGGCATCATTTTGGCGGTGGAGCCTTGGAATTTCCCGTTTTACCAGCTGATCCGCGTGGCCGCCCCCGCCATAGCCGCCGGCAATCCGGTAGTGGTGAAACACGCCAGCAACGTGCCGCAGTGCGCACAGGCCATGGAAGACGTGATTCGTGAAGCCGGCGCACCTGAAGGCGCTTACACCAATCTGTTTATCAGCCCCGATCAAGTGGCGGCCATCATTGCCGACGACCGCGTGCAGGGCGTGGCGCTCACCGGCTCGGAATACGCCGGCAGCATTGTGGCCGGCCAAGCCGGTGCCAAACTGAAAAAAGCCACCATGGAATTGGGCGGTAACGATGTGTTTGTGGTGTTGGACGACGCCGATGTGGCCCGCGCCGCCAAAACCGCCGTCGGCGCGCGCCTGTATAACGCCGGCCAGGTATGTACCGCTGCCAAGCGCTATATCGTGCAGGCCGGCGCGGCCGAAGAATTTACCCGCATCGTGTTGGAGGCTTTCCAGTCGGTGGTGATGGGCGACCCCTTGGACGAAGCCAGCACCTTGGCGCCGATGTCGTCCAAACGGGCCAAAGAAGATTTGCAGCAGCAGCTCGATCGTGCGGTGGCCAACGGCGCCAAACTGTTGTGCGGCAATGCGCCGGTGCCGGCGCAGGGTCAGTTTTTCGCGCCGGCGGTGCTCACCGACATCAGCCGCGACAACCCGGCTTATTTCGAAGAATTTTTCGGCCCGGTGGCGCAGCTGTATGTGGTGGAAAACGATGACGAAGTGGTGGCTCTGGCCAACGATTCGCACTACGGCCTGGGCGGCACCATTTTCTCGGGCGATGTGGAGCGCGCCAAACGCTTGGCCTCGCGCATCGAAACCGGCATGGTGTTCATCAACCAAGGCGGCGATTCGGTGGCCGAGCTGCCTTTCGGCGGCGTGAAACGCTCGGGTTTCGGCCGCGAACTGGGCGACTTGGGCATCAAAGAGTTTGTGAACCAGAAACTGGTGGTGGTGGCCAAATAAGGCATACGCCCGGTTAACCATTTGCTTCTAGCCCAAACAGGCTACCTGAAACGCTTTAGCTTCGCAGAAACTGGCGGCGCTTGTTTTCAGGTAGCCTGTTTGTTGTGGTGCGGATCAATCAGAGCTGTTCGCGCTTGACCGCATTCAAAGCCCGGCCAAGGTTGTGGCGCAGGATATCGTCCACCAGCTGCGGCACTTCGTCTAAAAACGACTGCTGCATCTGCTGCAGCATGACGGCGGTTTGCTTTTGCACGGCGGTTTTCACCATGCCGGCCACGGCGTCGGCCAGATGGGGGCGCAGTTTTTCCGCCAAGCGCTCCAGCAACACTTGCTCGCTCAAGCACAGCATTTTGCGGCCGGCCGCTTCGGGCGGGGCATAAATGTTGAGCAGTACGATTTTTTCGGCGGCGGCGGCCAAAGCAGCGGTGGCGTCGCCGTTTTCCGGCTGGGCAGGCAGGTCGGCCTGAAGCGTCGCCGCTGCGGCCCCGCTTTGACCTTCAGCCTGGGGCTGGGCAGCCGCTTCCAAGGCTTGCAGTTTGTCCAAAATGGTTTGGCCTTCGCTTACCCTCGACGGGCGGCGGTTGTTCAGCCAAACGGTGGCTTGGGCGGCGGCCTCATCATGGCGGCCCACATACAAGGAGTTTTGCGCGTTCAGCCAGTCTTCCTGAAACAGAATCTGCGGGTCGTCCAAATCGCCTTCCGGCTGGCGGCTGTTGTGCTGTTGCTGCCAATGTGCCAAGTAAGCCTGATAGGTCTGTTTTTGTTCGTCCAAACTCAGTTTGCGCCGGCGGCCGGCTTCGGCGATATGGGTTTTGGCAGCGGAAGGGGCAGGCTTGGGCGGCGGGGGCGGAACGGGTTCTTCCAGCGTAAACATCTGACGGGAAGGTTCGGCGCCGGGCGCGCTGTCCGGGCTGTTCAGGTAGCGTCTTTTCTGTTGTAGGCGTTGCAGGCCTTTTTCCCAATCTTCCATATCGGCGGTGTCTGCGGTGGAAGAGGTAGCGGGGCCGTCGTCGTTGAGAGTAAATACCAGCGGGTTTTGCGGATGGTCTTGATTCATGGCAGGGAGTGTGGATAGGGGATCGGAACCGTCGGTATTATAGCCGAATCGGGCGCAGGCGGTCTTTTTGTCAAACCAGCGGCGGCGGGTTTATAATGGCCGCCCTTTACCCTTACCGTTTTTTAAGGCATACGATGGAAGATTTGCATCAAAGAATCAGCTATTTGGAAGAGTCAATCGACATCCTGCGCACGCAAAACCTGGTATTGGCCACTGCCTTGCGCAGCTTGGTGCGCGCCCTGCCAGCCGATATGGTGCAGGAAGTGGCCGAATCGGTGCGCTTGGGCTTTGATGACGAATTGGCGCGCTTGGAATACGAAGACAGCCCGATGACCGATGTGTTTCACGATGCCGTCCACGCCTTTTTCGGCGAACAACGCTGACCAAATAGGAGAAGCCGATGCCTGCTTTATGCCGTTTGCCCTTTTTCCAAGTCATTGCCGTGGAAGGCGACGATGCCGCCGAGTTTCTGCACGGCCAGCTTTCCAACCACATCACCGATTTGGCCGTGGGCGAAGCCTGTTTCGCTACCTACAACACACCCAAAGCGCGGGTGTTGGCCAATATGTTGGTGTGGCGGCTGGAAAACCGCTTTTTGCTGCTGATGGCGGCGGATTTGGCGGCGGCGGTGGTTAAGCGCCTGCGTATGTTTGTCTTGCGCAGCAAAGTGGTGTTCGATGAAGCTGCCGGCTGGCAGGTGTACGGCCAGAGCGGCATGAGCGGGCCGCAGCCGGCGGCCGATACTTTGAAACTGCCGTTTGCTGAGGCAGAAGGCGTGCTGAGCGGTGTGTTGGCCGGCGGCAACGGCTTGCTGTTGAGTCGGGAAAGCCTGCCGGCGGCCGACACGGCGGCGGCCGAATCGGCTTGGTTTGCCGGGGAAATCCGCGCCGGCCGGCCTTGGATATCGGCCGCCACCAGCGAGGCGGCGGTGGCGCAAATGCTGAACCAACACCGTTTGGGCGGCGTGCATTTCAAAAAAGGCTGCTACCCGGGGCAGGAAATCATTGCCCGGGCGCAATATCGTGGCCAAGTGAAGCGCGGCTTGGCGCAAACCCGCAGCGAATCGGCTGTGGCACCGGGCAACAAAATCGAGGTGGCCGGAGAAGAGGCGGGCATTGTCATCAACAATGCCGCCGATGAAAACGGTTTTATCCAACTTTCGGTCATCAAATTTGCCGCTGCGGGGCAGAGTTTGTCTTGCGAAGGGAAGGCGCTACGCTTGGAAAGGACTTGGTTTGAGGCGGAGGACGAGGCGTCTTAAAGCCCTTGTGATGTGCCGATAAAGCAGAAAGGGGCGGCATGATTCTGTTCAGCCCGATGTGGCAGCATGAGATCGAAAGATTGGGCTGGCGGCGTTGCAGCCCGGCAGGCTATGTGTTGCTCAATGTGTCGGATGGGCTCAGTTGGCTAGCCTTGATACTGTGGATTGCCGGCCTGGCTTGGTTTGACTGGTTTTGGGGCTGGCCGGGTTGGCTGGTTTGGTTGCTCGGCCGTGCCTGCTATGGGGTGTCGATGTGGTTGTGGCTGCGGCGGCATTTTGTGTATGACGCACAGACCTTGAGCGTATCTTGGCAAAACCAACGCGGTGAGCCATGCCGTTACAGTTGGGCGGAGTATTTGCAAGACGAAGCCGTACCGTAGAGCACATAGCCAATACAAACAGGCTACCTGAAAACAGGCCAAGCAGATGAATGCCCAGCCGAAGTTTTCAGGTAGCCTGTTTGCTTGAATGCGGCTTTATTCGCCCATCGCCGCCAATTGCTCGGCCTGATGTTCGGCAATCAGGGCGGCGGTGATTTCGCCCATGTCGCCGTCCATCACAAAATCGAGCTTGTGCAGGGTGAGGTTGATGCGGTGGTCGGTCACGCGGCCTTGCGGGTAGTTGTAGGTGCGGATGCGCTCGCTGCGGTCGCCGCTGCCGATCAGCGATTTGCGCTCGGCCGCTTCTTTGGCCTGCGCTTCGCGTTTTTGGATGTCGTTGAGGCGGGCGGCCAGCACTTTCATGGCCTGGGCTTTGTTGGCGTGCTGGCTGCGGCCGTCCTGGCACTCCACCACCAGGCCGCTGGGCAGGTGGGTGATGCGCACGGCGGAATCGGTTTTGTTGATGTGCTGGCCGCCGGCGCCGGAGGCGCGGAAGGTGTCGATGCGCAAATCGGCGGGATTGAGCTCGATGGTTTCCAATTCGTCGGCTTCTGGCATTACCGCCACGGTGCAGGCCGAGGTATGGATGCGGCCCTGGCTTTCGGTGGCGGGCACGCGCTGCACGCGGTGGCCGCCGCTTTCGAATTTGAGCTGGCTGTAGGCGCCGTGGCCGACGATGCGGGCGATCACTTCTTTATAGCCGCCCAAATCGCTCTCATTGGCCGACACGATTTCCACCTGCCAGCGCTGGCGCTCGGCAAAGCGGGTGTACATGCGCAACAGGTCGCCGGCAAACAGGGCCGCTTCGTCGCCGCCGGTGCCGGCGCGGATTTCGATGAAGATGTTTTTGTCGTCGTCGGCATCCTTGGGCAGC
Organism: Neisseria shayeganii 871; assembly: GCF_000226875.1. Lineage (GTDB taxonomy): Bacteria > Pseudomonadota > Gammaproteobacteria > Burkholderiales > Neisseriaceae > Eikenella > Eikenella shayeganii. The sequence continues at coordinate 343,643 of NZ_JH164926.1, read as the reverse complement.
AGCAGTTTTTGCAGCTCGGTGTCGAGTGTGTCGATTTTTGCTTTGGCATCGTCGATTTCTTCGGCGGCAAAGTCTTTCATTTCCGGGTCGGCCAACAGCTCTTCGGCGGCGGCCAAGTCGCTTTGCGCCTGCCGGTATTGGCGGTAGGTGTCCACCACCGGGGTGAGTTCGGCGTGTTCCTGGTTGAGGCGGCGGTAGTGGTCGATGTCGGCGGTGGCTTCGGGCGAGCCCAAGAGGGCGGTCACTTCTTCCAGCCGCTCGGAGAGGGCGTGCAGTTTGTCGAGTAAAGAAGGTTTCATGATGTGGCGGGTGTTCAGGTAGCCTGAAGGCAATAAGCGCGGCGGGTGTTTTGTTTATCGGCATCGGGCTACCTGAAAGCGGCAGCCCGATGAAGGACAGCAGTGTGGAAAGGGTGTTCGGCGCTAGACGCGTTCCACTTGCCGTACCTGCGGTATCGATTGTAGGGCGTGGCTGATTTTTTGCAGTTGCTCGCAGTTTTGCACCTGCAGGGAGAAACGGAATTCGATGAATCCTTCGGTGCCGTCTTGTTTGCGCGACAGGGTATCGACCGATTCGATGTCGGCGCCGTTGGCGGAAATGGTTTGCGCCAAGGAAGCCAGCAGGCCGTGGGTGTCGATGGAAGCCACGCGGATGCCGGCGCGGTATTGCCGTTTTTCCAGTTTGTCCCAATTGGCATCCAGCTGCTGCTCGGGGTCGGTTTTCAAAACATTGGGGCAGTGGTCGCGGTGGATGATCAGACCTTGGTCTTTGATCAACAGGGCTTTGATGCTGTCGCCGGGAATCGGGTGGCAGCACTGGGCGAAACGCACCCGGCCGCTTTCGCTGCCGCTCACGCTGATGGGGGCGATTTTGACTTCACTGCCACCATGTTCGCCGGCCAGGGCGGCAATGTGCATGGCCACGGAAACGGGCAGCAGGCGGCCCATGCCCACTTCGTAGAGGATGTCTTCGAAACTGGTGTTGCGGCTGCTCAGGTCGGCCAGGTATTGGTCTTTGAGTTCTTCCGACAACAGGACGTCTTTGGGCAGCAGGCCGGAGAGGGCCTTTTGCAGCAGGTTTTCGCCCAAAGCCACGGCATCTCGGCGGTCGGTGTGTTTGAGTTGGTTGCGGATGGCGCTGCGCGCGCGGCCGGAAACGACGAAGTTGAGCCACGCCGGATTGGGGCGGGGTTTGTCGGAAGTGATGATTTCCACGCTGTCTCCGGTGCGCAATCGGGTGCGCAGCGGCACCATATTGTGATTCACCTTGGCGCCGACGCAGCGGTGGCCGATGTCGGTGTGCACGGCGTAGGCGAAGTCGATGGGGGTGGCGCCTTCAGGCAGCACGAGGATGCGGCCTTTGGGCGTGAACACATAGACTTCGTTGGGGAATAAATCCACTTTGACATGCTCGAGAAATTCGATGGCATTGTCGCCCTGGGCTTGGAAATCGAGAATGTTCTGCAGCCATTGGTGGGTACGCAGCGTGGCGGCATTGTCGGCGCCGCCGGGGGTTTTGTAGAGCCAATGGCTGGCCACGCCTTCTTCGGCCACTTTGTCCATTTCGCGGGTGCGGATCTGCACTTCGATGGGCAGGCCGAAAGGGCCGACCAGTGTGGTGTGCAGGCTTTGGTAGCCGTTGGCTTTGGGAATGGCTATGTAGTCTTTGAGCTTGCCGGGCTTGGGTTTGTAAAGGCTGTGCAGGGCGCCGAGGGCGGCATAGCAGTCGGGAATGCTGTTCACGATCACCCGGAAGCCGTAAATGTCCATCACCTCGGCAAAATGCAGCTGTTTGTCCTGCATTTTTTTATAGATGCTGTAGAGGTTTTTTTCGCGGCCTTTGATTTGCGCCTCGATGCCGGCTTCATACAGGCGCACATTAAACGCGCTCAACACCTTGCCCACTACGTCGCGGCGGTTGCGGCGGCTGGCCTTGCGGGCTTTTTCCAACACGGAATAGCGGTTGGGGTAGAGGTGCATGAAAGACAAATCCTGCAGCTCGCGGTAAGCATGGTTGAGGCCGATGCGGTTGGCCAGCTGGGCATAGATTTCCATGGTTTCCTGCGCAATGCGGCGGCGGCTTTCGGGCTTTTTCGCATCCAGCGTGCGCATATTGTGCAGGCGGTCGGAAAGCTTGACGATGATGACGCGGATGTCTTTCACCATCGCCATGATGAGCTTGCGGAAACTTTCCGCCTGATGCTGGGCTTGGTCGTTGTACTCCAGCTTTTCCAATTTGGAGAGACCGTCCACCATATCGGCAATGGCGTCGCCGAATTCGGCGGCCAACTGCATTTTGCTGGTGCCGGTGTCTTCCAGCACATCGTGCAGCACGCCGGCGCACAAGCCTTGGATGTCGATCTGCCAGCCGGCGAGCTGGGCGGCTACGGTCATCGGATGTGTAATATAAGGCACGCCGCTGTTGCGGAACTGGCCTTCGTGTGCCTGGATGCCGAAGTCGCAAGCGCGGTTGAGCAGGGCGCGTTCTTCTTCGTTCAGGTAGCCTGCGGCCTGTAACAGCCGCGCGCGCTCCCGCTCAATAATGAGGCTGTACACCTCGTTGATTTGACGACGGCAGAGGGCGAGTTGCTCTTCCGCCGTGGTGCCGCTGCGGGTGTTGAGGTGGGCGATGATTTCGGTACAGACATCGCCGAACAGCGGCTGCAGTTTGTCTAACTCGGCTTGGGTGCCGAGGTCTTCCATGGCGGTTTGGATCAGTACCGCACACAGAGCGTGCACCCGCTGCTCTTCCTTGGCCAAAGCGGTGCACAAGGCAAACGCGCGCGACAACTGCTCGGTTTGGCCCGACTTGGCTGCCGTTTCGAAAACGTAGGCACAGGCGGCCTCGAGCATGGCCCAGCGCTCTTCTTTTTTCAGGTATTGGACGCGGGCGAACAACCCTGTGCGCAGGCTCAGGGTGGCGGTATCGTAATCGGCAGTCGGGGCAATCATGGCGCGGGCAGGTGCAATTTTTTATTTGTTGCGCGAGAGGATTTCTTCGCCGATTTGGCCGGCGGCGATTTCGCGCAGGGCGGTCACGGTGGGTTTGTTGTTGCGGATGTCGTCCACCAGCGGCGCGGTGCCGTTGGCCAGCTGGCGGGCGCGGTAAGCGGCGGCCAGCGTCAGGTTGAAATGGTTGGGGATGCGGGTGATGCAGTCTTCTACGGTAATGCGGGCCATGTGGGTTTCCTTTTGTTAAAACGATTGGGGACGAGGGGGCAGGCTACCTGAAAAGCGGATGGAGGTTTCAGGTAGCCTGCAGTCAGCGGCCTATTGTAAGGCTTATCGGGTTTCTGCCAAGAGACTGTGTAAGGTTTTTTCCTGTGCCGAGCTGAGGAAACGCTTGGCGCGGATGATGTTGAGCAGGGCGGCTTCGGCGTTGTCCAAATCATCGTTCACCACCAAATAATCGAACAGCGGCGCCTGCTCGATTTCGTTGCGGGCCTCGACCAAGCGCTTGGCAATCACTTCCGGCGCATCGGTGCCGCGGCCGCGCAAGCGGGATTCCAGTACGGCAAAAGAGGGCGGGGCAATGAAAATGCTGGCTGCCTGCGGCAAGGCTTGGCGCACTTGTGCGGCGCCTTGAACATCAATCTCTAGAATCACGTCCACCCCTTGTCGGGTCAGCTCTTCCAGCTGGCGCATACTGGTGCCGTAATAATTGTCGTACACGCGGGCATACTCCAAGAAACCGGCATCGCCAATCATGGCCTCAAACTCGGGGATGCTGACAAAATGATAGTGGCGGCCGTTTTCCTCGCCTTCCCGAGGCAGGCGGGTGGTGTGCGACACGGAGGCGCGGATGTCGGGATGTTTTTGCAGTAAGCGGGAAACCAGCGTGGTTTTGCCGGTGCCCGATGCGGCGGAGATGATGAAAATATTGCCAAGCATGATGCGGTTGCAGCCGTATGGGAAAGCCGTATTATCGCATAGCGGCAAAGGCTTTGAAAGTTATGCAAGCCATAGAATGCGGCTATTTCAGGTAGCCTCAAATCGAAAGCGGGGCGCTTTTGCTTTTTGCCGAAACAAGGTAAAATCGCGCTTTCCGAAACAGGCAGCACATCATGACCAAGTTTATTTTTGTAACCGGCGGCGTTGTATCTTCTTTGGGTAAAGGTATCGCCGCCGCTTCCATTGCCGCCATCCTCGAATCGCGCGGCCTGAGCGTGACCATGCTCAAGCTTGATCCCTATATCAACGTCGATCCCGGCACCATGAGCCCCTTCCAGCACGGCGAAGTGTTCGTGACCGAAGACGGCGCTGAAACCGACTTGGACTTGGGCCACTACGAGCGTTTCATCAACGCCACCATGTACAAGCGCAACAACTTCACCAGCGGCCAGGTGTACGAAACCGTGATCGCCAAAGAGCGTCGCGGCGACTACTTGGGCGGCACCGTGCAGGTGATTCCGCACATCACCGACGAAATCAAGCGCAAAGTGCATGAAGGTGCAGCCGGTTATGATGTGGCTATTGTTGAAATCGGCGGCACCGTGGGCGACATCGAATCGCTGCCGTTTTTGGAATCCATCCGCCAGATGCGCAGCCAGCTGGGCCGCAACAACACCCTGTTTGTGCATCTCTCCTATGTGCCTTATATCGCCGCGGCCGGCGAAATCAAAACCAAGCCCACCCAGCATTCGGTCAAAGAGTTGCGCGAAATCGGCATCCAGCCCGACGTGCTGATCTGCCGCATGGACCGCATTCTGCCGGAAGAAGAAAAACGCAAAATCGCCTTATTCTGCAATGTGGAAGAGCGCGCCGTTATCGGCTGCTACGATGCCGACAGTATCTATAAAATCCCCGAAATGCTGCACAATCAAGGCATTGACAACACCATTTGCGAGCAGTTGCAGCTCAATGTGCAGCAGGCCGATTTGACCCCTTGGAAAAAAATCGTCCACGCCATCGAACACCCCAAGCACACCGTGCGCATTGCCATGGTGGGCAAATACGTGGATCTCACCGAATCTTATAAATCGCTCACCGAAGCGCTGAAACACGCCGGCATCCACACCGAAACCGATGTGCAGATTACCTATGTAGACAGCGAAGCCATCGAAACCGACGGTCCCGGCTGCCTGAAAGGCATGGATGCGATTTTGGTGCCCGGCGGCTTCGGCGCTCGCGGTGTGGAAGGAAAAATCGCCGCCGCCCGCTATGCCCGCGAACACAACGTGCCGTATTTGGGCATTTGCCTGGGCATGCAGATTGCGTTGATCGAATTTGCCCGCCATGTGGCCGGTTTGGCCGGTGCCAATTCCACCGAGTTTGACCTGAAAGCCGAGCATCCGGTAGTGGCTTTGATTGACGAATGGCAAACCGCCGACGGCAGCGTGGAAAAACGCGACGAACACGCCAATTTGGGCGGCACCATGCGTTTGGGCGCGCAGGAAGTAGAACTGAAAGCCGACAGCCTGGCGGCTCAAGTGTACGGCAGCACCCGCATCAAGGAGCGCCACCGCCACCGTTACGAAGTGAACAATCATTATGTGCCGCAGTTGGAAGCCGCCGGTTTGGTGGTGGGCGGATTATCGTGCGGTCGCGAACGCTTGGTGGAAACCATCGAATTGCCGGCAGAACAGCACCCGTGGTTCTTTGCCAGCCAGTTCCATCCCGAGTTTACCTCCACGCCGCGCAAAGGCCATCCTTTGTTTACCGCCTTCATCAAAGCGGCGTTGAGCCACAAAGGCTGATGCAGGCTACCTGAAAGTTCAGAGGGAGCCGCCCAAGTAACAACCAGGGCGGTTCCTGTATGAAAACAGCCGTGAATAAATTGCCTCAAAACGCCCTATTCCAACCCAAATAATACTTCCCATAATTACAGTTATGGGAAGTATTTGATTCAATCGAACGGAAATCGCTGTATGCTCACTCCGCAAAACCTGCTGTGGATTGACGGCCCGGCCGGCAAACTGCAAACCATTTATCTGCCGGCCGAAGGCGAAGTGCGCGGCGTGGCGGTGGTCAACCATCCCAATCCGCTGCACGGCGGCACGTTTACCAACAAGGTCATCCAAACCGCGGCCAAAGCCTATGCCAAGCTCGGTTTTCATTGTTATCTGCCGAATTTGCGCGGCGTGGGCGAAAGCGACGGCACCCATGATTACGGCCGCGGCGAAACCGACGACTGTGTGGCGGTGATAGATTTTGCCCGTGCGCAGCACCCCGAAGCCGCCAAATTATTGTTGTCCGGTTTCTCCTTTGGCGGCTATGTGGCCACATTTGCCGCCCAACAGCGCGAGCCGGATGCTTTGGTGCTGCTGGGGCCGGCGGTGGGCATTTATCCCGTAGCGGCGCCTGCCGTGCCGGATGTGGCCAAAACCCTGTTGGTACACGGCGAAACCGATGATGTGGTGCCGCTGCAGAATGCCTTGGATTGGAGCGCGCCGCAGAATCTGCCGCTTACCGTGCTGCCGCAGGCTTCCCATTTTTTCCACGGCAAACTGATTCCCCTGCGCGATACCTTGCTGCGTTTTGTGCCGGCCTTATTGGCCGAATAAAACCTGTTCGCCAGATGACGGTTCCGGCTTTCAGGTAGCCCGAAAGGCTACCTGAAAATCCGCCAACCACCGCAGCAAACTCGGTTACAATAAGGCCCGTTTTCACCCCCTACCCCGCAAAAGGAAAAAACATGTTCTCCAAGAGCGTGACGATTGAGCAATACGATCCCGAACTGGCGGCCGCAATCGCCAAAGAAGTGCAACGCCAGCAAGACCATGTCGAGCTGATTGCTTCCGAAAACTACGTCAGCTGCGCCGTGATGGAAGCGCAAGGCAGCCAGCTGACCAATAAATACGCCGAAGGCTACCCCGCCAAACGCTATTACGGCGGCTGCGAATATGTAGACATCGCCGAGCAACTGGCCATCGACCGCGTGAAAAAACTCTTCGGCGCCGAATACGCCAACGTACAGCCGCACTCCGGCTCGCAAGCCAACCAAGCCGTATACGCTTCGGTGCTGAAACCCGGCGACACCATTCTCGGCATGAGCTTGGCACACGGCGGCCACTTAACTCACGGCGCATCGGTCAACATTTCCGGCAAACTCTATCACGCCATCACTTACGGTTTGGATGAAAACGAAGTGCTGGATTACGCCGAAGTGGAACGCTTGGCTTTGGAACACAAACCGAAAATGATTGTGGCCGGTGCTTCCGCCTACGCCCTGCAAATCGACTGGGCCAAGTTCCGCGAAATCGCCGACAAAGTGGGCGCCTACTTGTTTGTGGACATGGCGCACTACGCAGGCTTGGTGGCCGGGGGCGAATATCCCAATCCCGTGCCTTATGCCGACTTCGTCACCACCACCACTCACAAAACCTTGCGCGGCCCGCGCGGCGGCGTGATTCTGTGCCGCGACAACACGCACGAAAAAGCCCTCAATTCCGCCATTTTCCCGAGCCTGCAAGGCGGCCCGCTGATGCATGTGATTGCCGCTAAAGCCGTGGCTTTCAAAGAAGCATTGGAGCCGGAATTCAAAGCATACGCCAAACAAGTGAAAATCAATGCCGCAGCCATGGCGGAAGAGTTGGTGAAACGCGGTTTGCGCATTATTTCGGGTCGCACCGAAAGCCACGTTTTCTTGGTGGATTTGCGCTCCAAAAACATTACCGGCAAAGCCGCCGAAGAAGCCTTGGGCAAAGCGCACATCACCATCAATAAAAACGCCATTCCGAACGACCCCGAAAAACCGTTTGTCACTTCCGGCATCCGTGTCGGCACCGCAGCGATTACCACCCGCGGTTTCAGCGAAGCCGATGCCCGCGAGTTGGCCAATTTGGTTGCCGACGTGCTGGAGAACCCAGAAGACCAAGCCACGCTGGAGCGTGTGGCCGCCGCGGCCAAAGCCTTGTGCGACAAAAATCCGGTTTACGGTGCCTGATGCCAGACTGATGCCGAGCAGGCTACCTGAAACGCTTTCAGGTAGCCTGTTTTCTATGGTCCGCCATATCCGCTGCCGCTGGCTTTCGGTTATACTGCCGCACGGCAGTTTTGCATTCTTTTTCTCTTCTATTCCATTCGGGTCGAACACCATGCAAGCGCTCCGTCTGCTCTCCCTGCTTGGCCGCTGCTTATGGCTGGCGGCGGTGGCCTTGATGTTTTCCGCTTGTGCCCTGGTGCAATATCAGCCGGTGGAAACCATCAGCCGCATCGACCGCCAGCAGGGCTACCGTTTGAGCCACAACCTGCAGAAACACGATGATGACGTGTTTGTGATTTTGATGTTTTCCGGCGGCGGTTCGCGGGCGGCCGCTTTGGGCTACGGCGTTTTGGAAGAATTGAGCCGCCAGAAAGTGTATGTGAACGGACGCGAAACCACGCTGATGGACAGCGTGGATTTGGTATACGGCGTCTCCGGCGGCTCGGTATTGGCCGCCTATTACGCCATGCACGGCAAAGACACCATTCCGGCTTTCGAGCAGAATTTTCTGAAGCAGAACTTTCAGAAGCAGGTGGTCAGCCAAGTATTTTCGTTGGCCAATCTGCCCCGCCTGACGTCGCCGGAATTCGGCCGCGGCGATCTGCTGCAGGAGCAGTTTGAAAACACCCTGTTCGGCCACACCACTTTCGGCGATTTGGCCGCCCGCCGCAAAGGGCCGTTTGCGGTGATTTCCGCCACCGATATGTCGCTCGGACACCGTTTCGACTTCACCCAAGAATATTTCGACGTGATGTGCCTGAATTTATCCAAGCTGCCGGTGGCGCGCGCCGTGGCCGCGTCCAGCGCCGTGCCCTTGGTGTTCAGCCCGCTCACGCTCAACAACCACGGCGGCAACTGCGGCTATACTCTGCCGCCGAATATGCGCCAAGCCTTGGCCGACAGCGACGAAGAACGGCTGCAAAGCCAAACCCGCCGCGAGTTTACCGTCCAACACCTGAACCAATACGGCGACAGCCGCAAACGCCCGTACATCCACCTGATCGACGGCGGCCTTACCGACAACCTCGGCCTGCGCAGCCTGCTGGATGCCTCCGAAATCTATCCCGAAAACATGCTGCGCCGCCAGTTTGCCAACGGCAAGGTGCACACCATCGCCATCATCAATGTGAATGCGCAAAACCAGCTCAGCAGCAACATCGACCAATCGGCTGCCGTTCCGGGCTTTGTGGACGTATTGAATGCCGTGATCAACGTGCCGATCGACCAATATTCCCAAGAATCGCTGCGCCGCTTCCGCGCCGTGGCCGACCAATGGAACGAGAGCGACATCCGCACGCCGGCCGGCCGCAAAATCGGCATGCATTTTGTCAGCCTCAATCTGCGCGACCTGCCCGATACGCCGCTGCGCCACGCCGTGCTCAATATTTCCACCAGCTTCCAGCTGCCGAATCAAGACGTCAACAACCTGAAAACCGCCGCCGGCGTGCTGTTGCAGCAGTCGCCCGAATACGCCAGACTGCTCGAAGCCCTGTCGGCCAAGCCCGCAGTGGGACCGGCCATTCCCGTGCCCGCTCCCGCAGCCTGCCATGAAGAAAACGGCGAAGACGAACCCGTTACCGTTTGCCGCTAAACGCTTTTCAGGTAGCCTGAGGCCAATCCAGACAATAAACACAAGACCACCACACCATCGAGGAGAAAACCATGTCCGCAGACAACCCTTTCGCCGCCTGGCAGCAACTCTGGCAAAACAGCAGCGCCACCGCCCTGCCCTTTATGCCGCCGGTTTCGGCGGAAGAGGCCGCCCGCAAAATCGCCGAGCTGGATTACATCGAAACCTGGCTGCAGTTCCAATTACAGGCGGTACAAAGCCAAAAAGCCCTGCTGAACCAGCAAAAAGCCTTTTTTGAGACCATGCAGCAGATGACGGGCGGGGGCAGCGAATCAACAAAATAACGGCCGCCATCAGGCTACCTGAAAGCCGGAAGCCCGCCGTTGCGGGCGGTTTTCCGCCCTCTCGGCCGAGGGCAAACTCTGCTACAATACGCGCCTTAAAAAATTCAGCTCTTAATAAAGAAACTCATGGAAGCCGAACGCATCAACCAACTCAACAACACCCTCGACGACCTCGAAAAGCGCAGCGGAGAAATCCGCGTTTACTTGGATTACGACGGCAAGAAAGACCGCTTGGAAGAAGTGATCGGCTTGTCTGAAGACCCGGAGTTGTGGAACGACCCGAAAAAAGCCCAGGAAATCGGCAAAGAGCGCAAAGTGCTGGAAGGCATCGTGCTCACGCTCGACACCATTGCCGGCGGCATCGAAGACAACCGCCTGCTGATCGAAATGACGGTGGAAGAAGGCGATGCCGACGGCTTTGCCGCTTTGGAAGCCGATGTGGCCGGCTTGGAGGCCCAAATGGCTGAGTTGGAATTCAAGCGTATGTTCAACCAGCCCGCCGACGTCAACAACTGCTTCATCGACATTACCGCCGGTGCCGGCGGCACCGAAGCGGAAGACTGGGCCGGCATGCTGTTGCGCATGTACACCCGCTACGGCGAGCGCAAAGGTTTCAAAGTGGAGGTGCTGGAGGAAGACGAGGGCGAGATTGCCGGCATCAACCGCGCCACCATCAAGCTCGACGGCGAATACGCCTACGGCCTGTTGCGCACCGAAACCGGCATCCACCGCCTGGTGCGCTATTCGCCGTTTGATTCCAACAACAAACGCCACACCTCGTTTGCCTCGGTGTTTGTTTACCCCGAAGTGGACGACAGCATCGAAATCGAGATCAACCCCGCCGATTTGCGCATCGATACCTACCGCGCTTCCGGCGCCGGCGGCCAGCACATCAACAAAACCGATTCCGCCGTGCGCATCACCCACGAGCCCACCGGCATTGTGGTGCAGTGCCAAAACGACCGCTCCCAGCACGCCAACAAAGCCGCGGCCATGGACATGCTGAAATCCAAACTGTTCGAATTGGAAATGCGCAAGCGCAACGAAGAAAAACAGGCGCTGGAAGACGGCAAATCCGAAGTGGGCTGGGGCCACCAAATCCGCTCCTATGTGCTCGATTCCTCGCGCATCAAAGACTTGCGCACCGGTTACGAAATGGGCAACACCAAGGCCGTGCTCGACGGCGATTTGGACGGCTTCATCGAAGCCAGCCTGAAACAGGGTGTGTAATCCGCCGCATCGCCGAAGGCTACCTGAAACCGTTTTCAGGTAGCCTTCTCTCACTCCCCTACCCTTTCTCTATACGTTCCTAATGACTACCCTGCTGAACCGCCGCACCCTGCTGGCCGAAGTGATGCTGCTCAACATCGCCATTGCCTGGGGCTTGGGCTTTCCCTTGATGAAAGACGCCATGGCCCAGCACGGCATGTGGACGCTGTTGTGGCTGCGTTTTACCTTGGCCGCCCTGCTGGTCTTGCCGTTTGCCCTGCGCCGGCCGCGCGAGCTGACAGGCGGCACCCTGTTTACCGGCAGCGTGTTGGGCGCTTTGCTGTTTCTCACCTTCGCCTTTCTCATCGGCGGCCTGCAATACACCAGCGCCGCCAACACCGGCTTCGTGGCCGGGCTGACCATGCTGTTTGTGCCTGTGTTGGAACGCATGGTGTGGCGCAAACCGATGTCGGCCGGCGTGAAATGGTCGGTACTGCTCGGCCTGGCCGGTTTGGCCGTGCTTTCCCAACTCAGCTTCGAGGGCGTGGCACTCGGTGATATGTTGGTGTTGGTGGGCGCCGTATTCAGCGCCCTGCAGATCATCGCCGCCGATAGGCTCACCCTGCGCCACAACGCCGAATGGCTGACGGTGATCCAACTGGCCGCCGCCGCCCTGCTGTTTGCCGCACTCTGCCTGCCGAGCGGGCAGCCGCTGTGGCCGCAAAACTGGGATTTCAGCCTGTGGCGCGCCCTGCTGCTGACGGCGGGTTTTGCCACCGCCTTTGCCTTCTGGGTGCAGATGCGTTTTCAAAACCAAACCACACCGCAGCGGGCGGCACTGATTTTCAATCTGGAACCGCTCTTTTCCGCCCTGTTTGCCTGGTGGCTGCTGAACGAACACATCGGTAGCCATGTCTGGCTCGGCGGTTTACTGATTGTGGCCGCCATGACGGTAGCCGTGATTTGGCCCTTACCGAAACGTGTCGTGTGAACACCCCTGCAGAAAGAAACATCCGCGGCCGGTCTGCGCATTTTAACGTTCAGGCTACCTGAAGCGGTTTTCAGGTAGCCTGAGACCTTTGCAAAACCCCCAGATGTGGATGCAGTACAAGGCGTAGCAGCGCAGCGAGGCGAACGAAGGAGTCCCTGCGGGACAGACATATCATCTAGATAGGCAAGCGAGCGAGCAGTACCCATAGGGCATAAACGCACAACGCAGAAATGTGCCGCACGAGAATCTTGCATATGTTAAGTAAAAGGGCTTAGGTAGCTGGTGGGCAACAATATGGCATGGCTTATCGATTCTTAAGCCTTACCAGCCTGCTCCGTTTTTTCCACCAAGGGCCGCTCCACCAGGCAAATGCTGGTGTCGTCCGGATCTTTCTTAATATTGAAGCCCAGCTTGCGGGTAAGCTTCTGCATACCGGTGTTGGCGGTCAGGATTTCGCCGCGCATGGTTTTCAGGCCTTGATGGCGGGCCGCATCAAACAGCAAATTCATCATGATCACGCCGATGCCGTGGCCCTGCCACTGGTCGGAAACCGAAATGCCGAATTCGCAAGTGGTCATATCCGGGTCGGTAATATAGCGGGCAATCGACAAAATTTCCTCATGACCGTCCGGGTGCCGCTTGAGCATGACCAAAGCCATTTCGCGGTCGTAATCGAGTTGGGTAAAACGCACCAAAACGTTTTGCGACAACTGCTTGATGCTGGACATAAAGCGGTTGTAGCGGCTTTCGTCCGACAATCCGCGCACAAAGGCCTGCACCATATCGGCATCTTCCGGCCGCAGCGGCCGCACGAACACGGCGGTACCGTCTTTCAATGTGGTCTCGGTTTCCAAGAAATGCGGGTACGGCATGATGGCCATGTGGCCGTAGCGGGCGACGGGGGCTTCCTGCTGGCGCAACACCATCCGCGCATCCAGCACCATGATGCCTTCCGGCCCCACAATAATCGGATCAATTTCGATTTCGGCAATTTCCGGCAGCTCGCACACGATTTCCGACACACGCAGTAGGAGGTGCCGCAGCGCCAAATCGTCGATCGGCGGCATATTGCGGTAGCTGCCGAAGGTTTTGCCCACTTCGGCACGGGCAAACATATCACTGATCAGGGTGTCGTTCAGCGGCGGCAGCGATACTGCCAGCTTGCCTTGTATGTCGGCGCTGTCTCCGCCTGCGCCCAAGGTCAGAATCGGGCCGAATACCGCATCGTTGGCCACGCTCACCGATACCTCGCGCCCGTGTTTGGCGGCATACATCGGCTGCACGGTGAGGCCGTTGATGCGGATTTTCGGCTCCACCGCCTCGGCATTGGCCAAGACTTGGCGGTAAGCCGCCACCAGTTCTTCGCGGTTGGCGAGATTCAGACGCACGCCGTCGATATCGGATTTGTAAAACAAATCGGGCGAATCGATTTTCAGCACCACCGGATAACCCATCTCCTCCGCAATTTCGCAGGCCATTTCTTCATTGAGCGCCAAGCGTGTCGGATTGGTGTGGATGCCGAATAAACCGAGCAGCTGCTTGGAAATGTGTTCGGGCGCGATGTGTTGGCCGCTCTTGGCTACCCAGTCGAGCAAACGGTGTGCGGCGGGGAGATCGGGCCGCAAATGCGTGTCGTTCAAAGGCGGCGGGGTTTGCAGCAACAGACGCTGGTTGTGGTTGTAGTCGGCCAGTTTGCGGAACACCGCCATGGCCTGCTCGGGGCTGCTGAAATGCACCCGTTTGGACTGGACAAACAAATCCCGGCTGCTCTGCACCTTGGTGCCGCCCAGCCAAGACAGCAAAATCGGCTTCTGCGTTTCGCTTTGCAGCTGAATCATCATCTTGGCGGTGGTCAGGTGGTCGGTACCGTTTTGCGGCGAGAACAACACCAGCACGGCATCGGTGTTTTCGTCTTCCAAGCACAGCTTCACCGCCGTGCGAAAACGCATCGGGCCGGCATCGCCCAAAATATCCACCGGATTGGTCTGCGGCCAGTTTTCAGGTAGCCCGGCCGCCAGGGCAGCCAAGGTACGCTCGCCCAATTGCGCCAAGGGCACACCGGCATCGGCTGCCGTATCTGCGGCGAGCAGGCCCAAGCCGACGCCGTTGCACACCACCGCCAGACGGTCGCCGCTGCTGCGGTAATTGGCCGCCAATACGCGCACCGCGGTAAACATTTCCGACATGGTCCTTACCTGCAGCACGCCCGCCCGCGCCAAAGCGCTGTCGAATACATGACCGGCGCTCAAACGGCGGCTGGCCAGGGTGTAGCCGGCCAAATGACCGTTGGCATTGCCCGATTTGATCACCACCACCGGCTTGGAACGGGCGGCAGAGCGCAAAGCGCTCATGAAGTGGCGGCCGTTGCCGGCATGGTGGATATGCAGCAAAATCGCCTGCGTGCTGCGGTCGTTGACCAAATAATCGAGAATCTCGCCGAAATCCACGTCCCAAGTGTATTCGCCCAGAGAGAGCACGGTAGAGAAGCCGATGTCGCGGCTCTCCGCCCAATCCAACATGGCGCTGCACAAAGCGCTGGACTGGCTGACCAGGGCCAGATTGCCCGCCTTCACCGTGCCGTTGTGGATGCCCGCATTCAAGCCGACGGCCGGCCGCATCATGCCCAAAAAGCTCGGCCCCAGTACGCGCACGCCCAATTTCTTTGCCGTTTTCACCGCTTTTTCCAGCAGCTTGCGGTCTTTGGCCGTGGTTTGGTTATGGGTTTTCAACAACACGGCGAATTTGATTTTGCTTTTTGCACAATCTTTGAAAATGGCTTCCAGCGAAGAAATCCGCGTCAATACAATCGCCACGTCCACCGGGTCGGGAATCTCGCTCAGGTGCGCATAAGCCTTCAAACCGCCCACCATGCCATGGCGGATATTGACCGGCGTGATTTTGCCTTTGAAGCCGCCGGCCAACAGATTGCCGAGCAGAATCTGGCCCGCGCTGCCCGAGGTATCGCTGGCGCCCACCACCGCCACATGCGACGGCGCAAACAAAGGATGCAGGTAATGCGGCTTCATCAGGAATACTCCTTCACATAGAAATCGGCTGAACAGACGACAAATTCTAACGGAAAACACCGGCCTGCGCATTGATGTAACGCAGCGTTTTGCTGTGCCAGCTGTTACTCAAACTGCCCCGATTTACCGTTGAATGGCTTAGTTTCCACACCTACAACCCAAACAACCACCAAGGGCTAGCTGAAAATATGGAATGATGTTGATTTTGAATAAAGTATCTTCATTCTTTCCGTATTGTACTCAAGATATTAAGCAATAAATAACCGACCATCCGTTTTCAGTTAGTCCGTCTTAACAAAAATTTTTTCTTTATCTTTTCGGCAAAACAAATGCTTACTCCCAAACCCCTCCGCACTTGCTCCGAATAAGCCGCCGAAAAGCTGCAACTGTGCCCGTATTGGCGTATCATAGCGGGAGTTTTTACCCAGAAAGAAGCCAACCGATGAAGCAGATTTTCTTGGATTTCGAACAGCCGATTGCCGAGCTGGTACAGAAAATCGACGAATTGCGCTTTGTGCAAAACGACTCCGTGCTGGATATTTCCGAAGAAATCGCCCGCTTGCAGAAAAAGAGCAACGAACTCACCAAAAACATCTTCGCCAAGCTCACCCCTGTTCAGGTGATGCAGATCTCCCGCCACCCCCAACGCCCCTACACCCTAGACTACATCGATGCGCTGTGCACAGACTTCGAAGAGCTCTACGGCGACCGCCATTACGCCGACGACCATGCCATCGTGGGCGGTTTGGCCAAATTTGAAGGACAAAGCGTGGTGGTCATCGGCCATCAGAAAGGCCGCGACACCAAAGAAAAAATCCGCCGCAATTTCGGCATGCCGCGCCCCGAAGGCTACCGCAAAGCTTTGCGTCTGATGAAAACCGCAGAAAAATTCGGCCTGCCCGTTTTAACCTTTATCGACACCCCAGGCGCTTACCCTGGCATCGGTGCCGAAGAACGGGGCCAATCCGAAGCCATCGGCCGCAACCTCTACGAGCTGACCCGCCTTCGCGTGCCGGTGATCTGCACCGTCATCGGCGAAGGCGGCAGCGGCGGTGCACTGGCGATTGCGGTGGGCGATGCGGTGAATATGCTGCAATACGCCACTTACTCCGTGATTTCCCCAGAAGGCTGCGCCTCCATTTTGTGGAAAACCGCCGAAAAAGCCTCCGAAGCCGCCCAAGCCCTGGGCATCACTGCCAAACGCCTGCTGGATTTGGGCCTAATCGACCGCATCATCGACGAACCTTTGGGCGGCGCCCACCGCGACCACGCAGCGGTAATGGAAAACGTGCGCCGCGTCATCAGCGAGCAGCTGGCCGAATGTGCCGCCCAAAGCACAGACGCCCTATTGGCCAAACGTTTCGACCGCATCATGGCTTATGGCCAATTCAGCGAAAAATAAACTGGCTGCCTCCGTGGCACAACAATGGCCGGCTGCCGCAGCCGGCCGTTTTTCCGTGGAAGCGGCGCTCAGCGGCGGCCTCGATTCGGTGGTTTTGCTGCACATCCTGCACAGCCTGCGCAGCACCCTGCCGCTGGAGCTGAGCGCGGTTCACGTCCACCATGGCCTGAGCGCCTTAGCCGACGATTGGGTGGCATTTTGCCGGCAGTTGTGCGCCCGATGGCAGATTCCGCTGCGCGTGGAATACGTTCAGGTAGCCTCTGCCGGCTTAGGCTGGGAAGCCGCCGCCCGTGCCGAACGCTACCGCTGTTTTTCTGCCAGTTCGGCCCGCATCATTGCCCTGGGCCATCACGCCGACGATCAAATCGAAACCTTTATGCTGGCCGCCCTGCGCGGCGGCGGGCTGCGCGCTTTATCCGCCATGCCCGCGCAAAGGGATTTGAGCAGCGAGATCCGCTTATGGCGTCCCCTACTGGCTTTTTCCCGCCAAGAGCTGGAAGCTTATGCCCGCGAACACGGCTTGAGCTGGATCGAAGACGACAGCAACCAAGACACCGCCCTGTTGCGCAACTGGCTGCGTTTGGAAGGCCTGCCGCCTTGGCGCCAGCGCGTGCCCCATTTCGCCCGACAACTGGCCGCCTCAGTCGCCCAGCTTCAGCGCGATTTGGCTTTGCTGGAAGAATATGCCGCTGCCGATTGGGCCGCCGTTCATGATGCCGCAGGCCGCTTCCATGTTTCCCGATGGCGCGCCCTCAGCCCCTTGCGCCGCAAGCAGCAGCTGTACGCCTTTGCCCGTAAGCTCCAACTCGGTACGCCCACCGCCGCTTCCGTGGCCGACTTCGCCGCCACTTTGGCTGCCCCCGCCACGCAACAAGCCGAATGGCCGCTGCCGCAAGGCCGTGCGGTGTATTACGGCGACTGCCTCTATTCGGCCGAGGCTGCCGTCCAAACCATCCGGCAGCTGCTTTCAGGTAGCCTCACGCCTGAGTGGCAAACCGCAGCATACGGCCTGCCCGAAGCAATCATCCGCCACGGGCACTGGCGGCCGGTATCGGCGCAAGACCGCCTGCCTTTGCGCGGCGGCGGCCACAAAAGTGTGCGCCGTCTGCTGCAGGAGCGCCGCGTACCGCCTTTTCTGCGTCCGCTGTGGCCGGTGTGGTCGGATGACAAAAACCGCTGCCTGGCCGTGGCCCAACTGGCCGTTTCCCCCGAAGCGGCCGTAGCTGGCGGTTACGTTTGCCGCATTCCAGAACTGTCGGCCCTGCTGCCGGACGCTCCTGATTCCGTTTGAATCCGAACAGTTAAAAAATATATATTTAATAGAATCTTAAATTCGATTTAGAGCAAAATTTAGTAATATTTATTCGATTTTTGTTGCTCGATTTCAGCCCCAAATGCTTGTATCCGCCGCTGATTATCCCTATAGTGCCAGCCACTGCCCCAGCCTGCTCCGCACACGGCGGACAGCATCCCTCTCCGGCAGACCGCCTTCCTCATGAATACCAAACACTACACAGGAGTACCGCTATGAGAAATCCCAAACAATGGCTGCTTGCCGCCGCCCTCACCTGCCTCACCGCCGTTGCCGGTGCAGAAGGCATTGTCGGCCAATGGCGTACCGTGGACGATGAAACCGGCAAACCCAAAGCCGTGATCCGCATCAGCGAAAACAACGGTGTTTACAACGGCACCATCGTACAACTGATGCCCGGCGTCGAAAACCGCTGCCCCGGCTGCAGCGGCGACAAAGCCAATGCCCCGCTGGTCGGCATGACCGTGCTCACCGGCCTGAAAGAAGAAGACGGCAAATACGTGGGCGGCCGCATTTTTGATCCGAAAAGCGGCAATACCTACCGCGCCAAAGCCGAACTGGCCGACGGTGGCAATGCGCTGAAAGTGCGAGGTTATATGGGCGTATCCGCCTTGGGCCGTACCCAAACCTGGCAGCGTGTGCGCTAAATCAAACGCTGTCTGCCCATTCAGGCTCCGCTGCGGCGGGGCCTGAATGCCGTTCGGGCTACCTGAAAACCCACACAACCCCGTCTGCCTGAAAAATTCCCCCCGTTCGGTTATCATAACGCCCTCTTCCGCCCATTCTGTCTCCGCCATGCTGCACACCGACTCCCTCACCGCCACCGCTCCAGAACGGCTGATTACCACCAAAAAGATGTCTGCCCAAGAAGAGCTGCTGGAACGCGCTTTGCGGCCGAAAACCCTGTCCGACTACATCGGCCAGGCCAAAGCCAAAGAGCAGCTGGGCATTTTTATTGCCGCCGCCAAACAGCGCGGCGAGGCTTTGGACCACACTCTGCTGTTCGGCCCGCCCGGCTTGGGCAAAACCACGCTTGCCCACATCATTGCACGCGAATTGGGCGTCAATCTGCGCCAAACCAGCGGCCCCGTACTGGAGCGGGCCGGTGATCTGGCCGCCCTGCTCACCAATCTGGAGCCACATGATGTGCTGTTTATCGACGAAATCCACCGCCTCAGCCCGGTGGTGGAGGAAATCCTCTATCCCGCTTTGGAAGACTACCAGCTCGACATCATGATCGGCGAAGGGCCGGCCGCCCGTTCGGTAAAAATCGACCTACCGCCGTTTACCTTGGTCGGCGCCACCACCCGCGCCGGTATGCTCACCAATCCGCTGCGCGACCGTTTCGGCATCGTTTCCCGCCTGGAGTTTTACGAAAGCAGCGATTTGGCCACCATCGTGTCGCGTTCGGCGGCTTTGCTGCAGATGACGATTGAAGAAGACGGCGCATTTGAAATTGCCAAACGCAGCCGCGGCACCCCGCGCATCGCCAACCGCCTGCTACGCCGTGTGCGCGACTATGCCGAAGTGAAAAGCAGCGGCCGCGTAGATGCCGCCACCGCCGATGCGGCTTTGCAGATGCTGGATGTGGATGGAGAAGGCTTGGACGTGATGGACAGAAAATTTCTGGAAGCCGTGCTGCAAAAATTCGGCGGCGGCCCGGTGGGGCTGGACAATATAGCCGCCGCCATCGGCGAGAGCACGGATACCATTGAAGACGTGATCGAACCGTATCTGATCCAACAGGGTTTTCTGCAGCGCACTCCGCGCGGGCGCGTGGCCACCGAGCGCAGTTATCTGCATTTCGGTTTGGAAAAATAAAATCGGGGCTGAAGCGATTACCGCTTCAGCCCCGATTTTATGGGGGAGGATTAAGACGATGAAGCCGGCGCAGAAGCCGCATCTGCCTCTGCCGCCGTTTCTGCCGCCCCTTCTTCCAAAGCGCTGTCGGGCAGCAGGTCGGCATCGGGCTGCACATCCACTTTCTTGCCGTTCATGCTCAAGGTATTGTCGCGCACCACGATCTGGGTGCTGATGATGCCCTGATCGAGTTTCAGGTAGCCTTGATCGGCCATGGCCGTCAGCATGCTGTCTAGCCACAGGCGCACTGCCTCGCTGATTTCGGCATCGGCATCGCCCGCTTCTGGATCAACGCTGATGTAGTTTTTCGCTTGCGCCACCGCCAGCTGCTCGACTAATTTTTGCGGCAGGCTGATTTGGAAATCGGCATCGGTTTTGCGCATCATCGCATTGAAATCGTTCAAATCCGGGGCGGTCAGGCCGCTGAATTTCAACGCCCCTTCGCTACGGATGGCCCCTTGCGGCATGGCAAACTCGAAACGGCGCAGGGTGATGAGGGGATCGTTGGTAAACAGGCCGGCCGCTTCATTGCGAATGCTGGCCAACAGCGCTTCGCGCATTTCATTTTCATCCAACTGACGCGAAATCAACTCGTCGCGGCGCTGCTTCAGGGCCAGCAGGCTGGCGGCGTCCAAATGCTCGGCAGCGGCCTCAATCGCCAACGGGCCGTATTGCTCTTCGCCGTAAACCAGTTTGGCAAAGCCGAAACGGCCTTCGGTATTGATCCATTGCCCGTCTTCCGACATGGCGGTGTTCATATACAGGTTTTCCAGCTTCACTTTAGACGGCGCCACTTGGCCGTAGGGGTTGAGAAAGCTGCCGATTTGCAGGCCGGACACCATATTGATCAGCTCGTTGAGCTTGATGTCGTATTCGATGCTGTCTTTCCACTCCAAAGTGAGTGAATCGAGCTTGAATTCGCTGCTGCCTAAAGACAAGCCGTGGCGGCCTTCTTCAGTGTGGGTGCGGATGTGCAAGCCGCTGTAGGCCGCACTGCCTTTGTCGGCCAACGTCATGGTAACGCCGGGGTTGCGGATATCGGTTTGGTAAGACGAAAAATGGCGCGCATATTCGGTTTCGCCCTGCAAGCCCTGCCATTGGATCGCAATGCCCGACAGCTCTTCGTATTGGAATGACGGAATCTGCCATTCGAGCTTGCCGCTGCCGTCCAAACGGATAACGTTGCTCAGGCTGACCGGCTGTTGGTTGCCGAAAAAGCGCTGCAGAATTTGTTGCGATTCGGCTTGGAAGACAAACTCGCTGTCCACCACCGCACGCACCGGCACCACGCCGTTGGCAAACAGATGGTGGCGGATGTGGTTGTTGACCGTAATCGGCTGCTTGAGCAAGGTTTTCAGGTTATCAGGCAGCTTGTCTTGAATCTGCGCCAAAAAGGTGGGCTTGAAACGCAGCACCGTGGTTTCGGTGGACGAAAACCAGCCGCGCGCATACTCGCGCGATTCCACTTGCAGAAACGAGGTTTGCGCCAGCATTTCGTGCTGGCGGCTCAAGCTCTGCTCGGCCTTAATGCCCAGATAATACGGGGCGGCGCCGAACAAAACGGCGGCGGTAACGGCCACGCCGGAAGCGGCCCATAATGACTTTTTCATGCAACAACCAAATTCAATAAGCGGTCAAGCCGCAAGGATAACACCAAATATCGGGGATGTCGTGCATCGGGCTACCTGAAAAGCTTTCAGGTAGCCTGAGACCTTTGCAAAACCCCCATCTGCGGCGCATTTCTGCGTTGTGCGCTGCTCGCTCGCTTGCCTATCTTCATGATATGTCTGCACTCGCTGCGCTGCTACGCCTTGAACTGCATCCACATCTGGGGGTTTTGCAAAGGTCTCAGCCTGAATGGCGGGTTTACACATTAAACAGGAAATGGATCACATCGCCGTCCTGCACCACATACTCCTTGCCCTCGGCCCGCATTTTGCCGGCTTCTTTGGCTTTGGCTTCACCGCCCAAGGCGATGTAATCGTCATAAGCAATCACTTGGGCACGGATGAAGCCGCGCTCGAAATCGGTGTGGATCACGCCGGCGGCTTGCGGCGCGGTATCGCCTTTGTGGATGGTCCAGGCGCGCACTTCTTTCACGCCGGCGGTGAAATAAGTTTGCAAACCCAGCAAATCATAGCCGGCGCGGATCAGGCGGTTAAGGCCGGGTTCTTCTAGGCCCATTTCGGCGAGGAACTCGGTTTTTTCTTCGTCTTCGAGCTCGGCGATTTCGCTTTCCAAAGCGGCACACACGGCCACAACGGGGGCGTTTTCTTTGGCGGCCAATTCTTTCAGGCGCGCCAAGTGCGGGTTGTTTTCAAAACCGTCTTCCGCCACATTGCCCACATACATGGCGGGTTTCGCCGTGAGCAGGAACAGCGGCTTGAGCAGAGCCAGTTCTTCGGCATCCAAGCCGAATGAACGCACGGGTTTGCCTTCGTTGAGGTGCGGCAGCAGTTTTTCGCACAAGGCCACCAGTTTTTGCGCGTCTTTGTCGCCCGCTTTGGCGCGTTTGCCTTCGCGCACAATCGCTTTTTCCACGCTGGCCAAGTCGGCCAAAGCCAGCTCGGTGCCGATGGTTTCGATGTCGGCAATCGGATCCACCTTGCCGGAAACGTGCACAATGTTGTCATCGTCGAAGCAGCGCACCACGTTCACGATGGCGTCGGTTTCGCGGATGTTGGCCAGAAACTGGTTACCCAAACCTTCACCTTTGCTGGCGCCGGCCACCAAGCCGGCGATATCGACGAACTCCACAATGGCCGGCTGCATTTTCTGCGGGTTCACGATTTTCGCCAACTCGGCCATGCGCGGATCGGGCACTTCCACAATGCCCACATTGGGCTCGATGGTACAGAAAGGATAGTTGGCCGCCTCAATGCCCGATTGGGTTAAGGCGTTGAATAAAGTAGATTTGCCGACATTGGGCAGGCCGACGATGCCGCATTTTAAGCTCATACCGTTCCTTGCAGATTCGGGAAAATGGAAAAGGGCGGATTATAGCACCATGCCGCTGGGTCTGCGGCAAAGGCCTCAGGCTACCTGAAAACAAAAGGATGCCTGCATCATCACAGACATCCTTACTTAACGATATGTCGCCAATCGGCTTTCAGGTAGCCGCTCAGGCTTCTTTGGCCTGCCAGGTGTCTTTTAGGGCGACGGTGCGGTTGAACACCGGTTTTTCTTTGCTGTGGTCGTAGCGGTCGGTCACAAAATAGCCCAAGCGCTCAAACTGCCAACGGCTTTCCGGTGCCAAAGTGTTCGCCACCGGCTCTACATAAGCGGTGATTTCCCTCATGGAGTCCGGGTTGAGGAAATCGGTGAACGGGCGGTATTCGCCGTCTTCCCCGCGAATGGCATCGGGTCGCGGTTCGGTAAACAGGCGGTCGTACAGGCGCACAGTGGCGGGCACGGCGTGTTCGGCAGACAGCCAGTGGATGACCCCTTTCACTTTACGACCTTCAGGCTTTTTACCTAAGGTGTCGTGGTCGATGCTGCATTTGAGTTCGACCACATTGCCGTTTTCGTCTTTCACCACTTCGTCGCACTTAATCACATAGCTGTAACGCAGGCGCACTTCGCCGCCCGGCGTGAGGCGCTGCCAACCTTTTGGCGGGTTTTCGCTGAAATCGTCGGCTTCAATATACAGGGTTGGGCTGATGGGCACTTCGCGTTCGCCCATTTCTTCGTGGTGCGGATGGTAAGGCGCGCTGCGGCTTTGGGTTTTGCCGGCTTCGAAATTGGTGAGCGTGACCTTAATCGGGTTTAACACGGCCATCATGCGCGGGGCGGAGTTTTCCAGTTCTTCGCGAATCGCGCCTTCGAGCACGCTCATGTCCACCACGTTCTCCGACTTGGAAATGCCGACGCGCTTGGCAAACAGACGCAAGCCTTCAGGCGTGTAGCCGCGGCGGCGCATGCCGGAGATGGTGGGCATACGCGGGTCGTCCCAACCGTTCACATGACTTTCGCTAACCAACTGGTTCAGTTTGCGTTTGGAAGTAATGGAGTACAGCAGTTCCAAGCGGGAAAACTCGTATTGGCGCGGGTGGTTGTCGATCGGGATATTGTCGAGCACCCAGTCATACAGCGGGCGGTGGGCTTCAAATTCGAGCGTACACAGCGAATGGGTGATTTTTTCGATGGCATCGGAAATGGCATGGGTATAGTCATACATGGGGTAGATGCACCACTTGTCGCCGGTGTTGTGGTGATGCGCGCGGCGGATGCGGTAAATCACCGGATCGCGCAGGTTCACGTTGCCGGAAGCCATGTCGATTTTCAGGCGCAGGGTTTTGCTGCCGTCGGGGAACTCTCCGTTTTTCATGCGCATGAACAAATCGAGGTTTTCTTCGACGCTGCGCTCGCGGTAAGGGCTGTTTTTGCCCGGTTCGGTGAGCGTGCCGCGGTATTCGCGCATTTCTTCGGCGCTTAAGTCGTCCACATAGGCTTTGCCGTCTTGAATCAGGCCGACGGCGTAATCGAAAAGCTGATCGAAATAATCGGACGCATAACGCGGCTCGCCCGCCCATTTGAAGCCCAACCACTCTACGTCTTCTTTAATCGAATCCACGTATTCCTGATTTTCTTTTTCAGGGTTGGTGTCATCGAAGCGCAGATTGCACAAGCCATCGTAGATATAAGCCAAACCGAAGTTCAGGCAGATGGATTTGGCGTGCCCGATGTGCAGATAGCCGTTGGGCTCGGGCGGAAAGCGGGTTTGGACCGCAGTATGTTTGCCGCTTTTCAGGTCTTCGTCGATGATGTTGCGGATGAAATGGTTATCGGCAAATTGTTCTTTGTTCATCATGGTTGTTTTTCAATATAGTCAAGTCGTCACGCTGTTTTCAAAACCTGCCCAAAAATGGTTCGGGCTACCTGAAAACAATGGCTCAGGCCGGTTGGCCGCAATCTGCAGCCCGACTGAGTTGGCAATGCAGCTTATAGGCCAACATGAAGGCAATGTCGGAAGACTGATTGGACATCACGGTAAAATGTCCCATTTTGCGCCCCGGCCGCGCTTCTTTTTTGCCGTACAAATGCAGAGCCGCATCCGGCCGCTGCAACACGGGCGCCCAATTGACTTCGCCGTCGGCCGGCCAAATATCGCCCAACAAATTGGCCATGCAGCAAGGCGTGAGCAGACGGGTGTCGGCAGGCGGCAGCCCGCACATCAGGCGGACCTGTTGCTCGAATTGGTCGCTGACACAGGCATCCAAGGTATAGTGGCCGGAATTGTGCGGGCGCGGCGCAATTTCGTTCACAATCAATTCCTGCTGTGTGCCGATCACAAACATTTCCACCGCCAGCACACCCACATAATCCAAGGTATTGGCCAAACGCGCCGCCAATTCCTGAGCCCGCCTCTGCACGCTGTCGGGCAGACGGGCCGGCACGATGGAATACGCCAGAATACCGTCTTCATGGCGGTTTTCGGCAGGCGGAAAACATTTGATTTGGCGGTCGTTCAAACGGCACACCAAAACAGAAATTTCCGCATGCAGGTCCAACATTTTTTCCAGCACGCAGGGCACACTTTTTAGGGTTTGAAACGCGGCCCGCACCTCTTCCACCGTGGCCACGCGCACCTGGCCTTTGCCGTCGTAACCCAGCGCCGCAGTCTTCAAAATACCCGGCAGCAAGGCGGCGGTTTCGGCCTCGGTAATGTCTTCAAGCTTTTCCACCACCTGATACGGCGCGGTCTGCAAGCCTGCTTTGCGTATCCACATTTTTTCGCGGATGCGGTTTTGCGCAATTTCCACGCAGTCGCCCGAGGGCGATACCACCGTCTCCAAAGCCAAAGCACGCATGGCTTGGGCGTTGACGTTTTCAAATTCGGTGGTCACCGCCGCGCAGGCCGCCATATCGGCCAAAGCCTGCAAATCGTCGTAGGCCGCGCAAATATGGCGGTCGGCAAACTCGGCTGCCGGCGCTTGCGGATCAGGATCCAGCACGGTGACCCGATACCCCATCTGCTTAGCGGCCACGGTAAACATCCGACCCAGTTGACCGCCACCCAAAATACCCAACATCGCCGGCGGCAAAATCGGACTAATTGTTTCAATCATTATGAAAAACTCCGCCATCCCCTACTTTGCGGACGGCCTGCATCTGCGTTGTTCACGTTTTTTAAAAAATTTTTGCAAACAGGCGGCCTGCGCCTCTGCTTTAAACGCGTCATTCTACCGAAAGAAGGCCGCAAAGCCTAGCCAAAAGGATTAGCCAATTGAAATATATCCGTTTTTTAAGAGAAAAATAAACAAGCTTCCCAATCGGATACAGAAAGCCATGCATTCATTACACTGATAACGAACTGGCCGGCACCCTTCTCTTCTGCCGCTGAAATATCAGCTCCCCCGCTCTGTCAAAGGCAGAATGTACTTAAACCGTCACAATCTTATGCTAATATCCGAGTAAACGCTTCAATTGAAAAAACGGCTTGCATCAGAGCCAAACAAACAAAACACGTTTACATAAATTAGAATTTTATTTCTTTTTGACATAAATCCATTTATCCGCGGCCGATTTATGGTATAAATCCGCACATCGTGCAAACACAGTTTTCAGCAGCCAAAGGCTACCTGAAACCAAGCAATAATAAAAAATAAAATAATCAAGCGCCGGTTGTCTGCAACCGGCATCATCACAACGACTGCAAAGGAGTCTGTACCATGTCTGCACACAACCCCACCCCTAAAGTTGCCTTGGTAACCGGTGCGCTAGGGGGCATCGGTTCGGCCATCTGCCGCACACTGCTGGCGGAAAACTACCGCATCATCGCCCTGCTGTCTTCCGGCAACGGCGAGCGCGAACGGCAATGGCTGCAGCAGGAAGGCTTCGATGCGTCGTCCATCCGTTTTGTGGTGACCGACGTCAACAGCCACGAAGCCGCCACCGAAGCCATCAACAAAGCCTTAGACGCGGAAGGCCGCATCGATTTACTGGTTAACAACGCCGGCATCACCCGTGATGCCCAGTTTAAAAAAATGAGCTTCGAGCAATGGTGTGCCGTCTTGGACACCAATTTGAAATCCCTGTTTACCATTACCCAACCGGTATTCCAGCGTATGCTCGAGCAAAAATCCGGCCGCATCGTCAACATTACTTCGGTTAACGGACTGAAAGGACAATTCGGCCAAGCCAACTACTCTGCCGCCAAAGCCGGCATGATCGGCTTTACCAAGGCCTTGGCCGCCGAAGGCGCCCGTGCCGGCGTATGTGTGAACGCCATCGCCCCCGGCTATACCGCCACCCCGATGGTAACCGCCATGCGGGATGACGTGGTGGACAGCATCAAGGCCCAAATTCCCATGCAGCGCTTGGCCGAACCCGACGAGATTGCTGCCGCCGTCGCTTACCTGGCTTCCGACGGCGCCGCCTACATCACAGGCGAAACCCTGTCGATCAACGGCGGGCTGTATATGCATTGATTTGCCGTTAAACCTTAGCGGCCCGTTCCGCCGGAAATCCGGCATCCTTTAAACCGTAAACAAACGAAACCAACCTTAATTATTTAGGAGTTAGATTTTATGTACACCGATCTCTTCAAAACCTTGAGCGACCAATCCCAAAACACTTTCGAGCCGGTATTGAAGTTCAACCAATTGGTCGCCAAAAACTTTTCCGCACTGACCAATCTGCAACTGGACTCTGCCCGCCAATACGCCGACATCGGCCTGGCCCAAATCCACATGAACAGCCAGATCAAAGACGTGCAAAGCCTGATCAGCAGTGGCACCAAACAAATGGAAACCATGACCCGCATCAGCCAGCAAATGATTGAAGACGGCAAAAAACTGTCTGCTTTGGCCAACGAATTCAAAACCGAGCTGGACAAATTGGTTGCCGAATCCGTAGAGAAAAAGAAATAAA
The DNA here is from genome assembly GCF_000226875.1 of Neisseria shayeganii 871. Taxonomy (GTDB): domain Bacteria; phylum Pseudomonadota; class Gammaproteobacteria; order Burkholderiales; family Neisseriaceae; genus Eikenella; species Eikenella shayeganii. The sequence continues at coordinate 316,134 of NZ_JH164926.1, read as the reverse complement.
TCTCCACACCTTCGGGGCTGCCGCCCGTCAAACCGCCCTGAGCCGATTCAGGCTACCTGAAAGGCTGCAGCCCGCAAGCGGCGCCGGCAACGGCGGCCGCCTTTCCTTTTTTGTTTACCTAACCGCACACTCGCTTCGGGAGCAAACATGATGCAGGACGCCTTCAAGCCAAACGAAACCCTACAGCAGTTTTTCAATTTCAACGAAAACATCTGGCAGAAAATCCAAGAATTCTATTATGGCGAAAGCCCGCTGAGCGAAGCGCTCACCAAAATCAATACTGAAGATTTGGGCAAATTCTACGAAGCCGTCGCCAAAAATCCGGCCCGCCTGATGGAAATGCAGATGAAATGGTGGCAAGGGCAAATGGAAATCTACCGCAACGTGATGCTGCGCGCTTCCGACAACAGCGTAACCCCCTTTATCGACGACCTGCCCGGCGACCGCCGCTTCAAAAACGAATTGTGGAAAACCCAGCCCCAATTCGACCTGCTCCGCCAATCTTACCTGCATTTCTCCACCACCTGCGAAAGCATGATTGATTCCGTTGACGGCCTGAGCGAGCAGGTACGCAACCGCCTGCACTTTTTCATGCGCCAAACCATCAACGCGCTCTCCCCCGGCAATTTCATCTGGACCAACCCCGAAATCCTCAAGCTCACCGTTGAAGAAAACGGCGAAAACCTGTTGCGCGGCATGAAACTGTTTCACGAAGACCTGATGAACAGCGCCCGCTACCTGAAAATCCGCATGATGAAAGATCATGCCTTCGAGGTGGGCACCGATTTGGCCGTCACCTCCGGCAGCGTGGTTTTCGAAAACGAAATTTTCCAGCTGCTGCAATACGAAGCCGTTACCAAAGAAGTTTACAAAACACCGCTGCTGGTGGTGCCGCCTTTCATCAACAAATACTATATTCTCGACCTGCGCGAGCAAAACTCTTTCGTACACTGGCTGCGCAGCCAAGGCCATACCGTGTTCCTGATGTCTTGGGCCAATCCCGACAAATCCCAACAACACATCGGCTTTGAAGACTTGGCCGTATCCGGCATCTGCGAAGCCGTACGCGTCATTGAAGACATCACCGGCGAAAAAGAAGTCAACGCCCTCGGCTACTGCATGGGCGGCACACTGTTGGCCGCCACCCAAGCTTACTATGTGGGCAAACGGCTGAAAAACCGCATCAAGTCCGCCACCTACATGACCACCATCCTAGACTTCGAAAACCCCGGCGAGTTGGGCGTATTCATCAATGATCCCGTCATCAGTGCCATCGAAAGCATGGACAAACAGCTGGGCTATTTCGACGGCCGCCAACTGGCCGTTACCTTCAGCCTGCTGCGCGAAAACTCGCTCTATTGGAACTACTACATCGAAAACTACCTGAAAGGCAAAGAACCTGCCGAATTCGACATCCTCTACTGGAACAGCGACGGCACCAATGTCACCCCAAAAGTCCACAGCTTCCTGCTGCGCGATCTCTACCTCAACAACAGCCTGGCCGAGCCGGGCAAAGTAAAACTGGGCGGCGTCGGCATCAACCTGTCGCGCGTCAAAACACCCAATTTCTTCATTTCCACCAAAGAAGACCACATCGCGTTATGGGAGGAAACTTTTAAAGGTTCCAAACATCTGGGCGGTGAGAGCACCTTGGTGTTGGGCGAATCTGGCCACGTGGCCGGCATCGTCAACCCGCCGGCCAAAAACAAATACGGCTACTTCACCAACACCGCCGCCTTTGAAAACGGCAGCGATTGGCTGGCCGGCGCCGCGCATCACGAAGGCTCATGGTGGACATACTGGCAACGATGGGTGCAGGCCTACGCCGGCGACAAAATCCCTGCCCGCAGCATCGGCAACGAAAACTTCCCGCCACTGGCCGCCGCGCCCGGCAGCTACGTGAAAGTGAATCTGGTGAAATAAACCGTTTTCCGCTCCGATAAAAGATAAAACAGGCTACCTGAAATTTTCAGGTAGCCTGAAACCTTTGTAAAACCCCATCTGCGGCGCATTGTTGCGTTATGCGTTTATGCCCTAGGGTTAAGGTGCCTCTTCTTTGGCTCATCACCAGGCAAAATGGAACAAGAGCTTGGCTCTATAATAATATGTCAGATATACAATACCTCCACCACTTCGTATTCTCGCAAACCACCCGGAGCCTGGACTTCAGCCACATCTCCTTCTTCTTTGCCGATAAGGGCGCGAGCAATCGGAGAGCTGACGGAAATTTTATTTTCTTTAATATCTGCCTCATCGTCACCAACAATCTGATAGCGGACTTGAGTTTCATTTTCCAAATCCTCCAATACCACGGTACTGCCAAAAACAATTTTGCCTTCAGCATGAATCTCAGTTGGATCAATGATATGTGCAAGTGACAGCTTATTCTCTATTTCGGCAATACGACCTTCGATAAAGCCCTGCTTTTCCTTAGCTGCTTCATATTCCGCATTTTCAGATAAATCACCGTGGGAGCGTGCCTCGGCAATGGCTTCAATAATGGCGGGGCGGGCAATGCTTTTCAGTTGTTGTAATTCCTGTTTGAGAAGTTCGGCACCGCGTACGGTTAAAGGGATTTTCTGCATTACGCATTCTCCAAATAAAGTACGATTCGGGCAGCATTTCCTAATGCCGCCCGAACCGATTTTCCATAAAAAAGGCAAGCCGCGCAAACGGCGGCTTGTTGTAATTTATCTGGTTTTTATTATAACAGATCATATCCAAATACGCCAAGTATCGGTCTGGATTACTGAGGCAGTTAGCTTGACAACAACTAGATACAACACATACCAGACAGAAATATGCCCAAACTTGCTCACCTTACCAACACATCAGACATAGATTTTAACCGGATAGCAAAACAGGCTTGGAAGCTAAAATACCACTGCAATACCAATGCCAACAGACCTTGAGATAAGCTGCTATAATTGAGACCTGTTTTCAAATTTATATTAAAATAATATATTGATATAATTGAGTTAATTATTTTTTAAAGTAACTGAAAGATACATTACATGAGAATATTATTGACCGGAGCCAAAGGCCAAGTCGGCCAAAGTCTGAAACAACAAAAACCCGAACACTGGGAAATGATCGCAGCCGACTCTGCCACCCTAGACATTACCCAAGCACAAGCCGTCGATAATATGGTGCAAAATTTCGAGCCTGACGTCATCATCAACGCCGCAGGCTATACCGACTTGGAAGCAGCCGAACACAATAAAGACAAGGTTTTTGCCGTCAACGCAGAAGGCGTACGTAACTTGGCCGCAGCCGCAGCCAAGCACAATGTCCGATTCATCCATATCTCCAGCGATTATGTTTTTGACGGCCAAAAACACGAGCCCTATACCGAATTAGACTACCCCAACCCGCTGAGCACCTATGCCAAATCCAAATTAGCCGGAGAACTGCTGGCTTTGGCGGCCAATCCTGACAGTATCATTATCCGCAGCTCCTGGGTCTTTTCCGAATACGGTAGCAATTTTGTCAAAGACATCCTTAGCCAAGCCGATCAAGAAATGATTTCCGTCGTCACGGACAAAGTCGGTTGTCCCACTTATGCCGGCGATTTGGCCAAATTAATGATTCAATTCGCCCAAGAGTCCAGGATCACACCTGGGATTTATCATTTCTGTGGCGATGTTCCGGTAACTCGATATGAATTCGCCCAAATCATTCTGCACACTTTGGAAAAAATCTGCCCGGTCAACGCCACGGTGCAAGAAGCATTCTCTCAGCAAAGCGATGAGCACACGCCGCGTCCTCCCTATAGTGTGTTAAACTGTGATAAAATCCGCCAAGTGGGCTATTTGCCTTCAGATTGGCAAGCTGCGTTAAAACAGCTTATCCAGTCGGCTTAGGGCAGATCCACCAACACACTTGCCGGGTGGGCATCCGGCAAGTGTGTTGCTGGCAACACTTTTTCTCTCGCCATTGCCTGGCTTACCGAGCCTTCTTCCAATCATTCGGTCGATAAATTCATCAATAACATTTATTTAAAGTACGGGAGTCATACTTATGAATTTAAATATCCTATCCTCCAATATTGCCCGACACGGCTTCTCTGCGGCCAAAAGCACACTGCACAAACCGCAACTCACCGTTTTGGCCGCCGTTTTGGCTGCGCTGCCGGCATTAAGCCAAGCGGCCTGCCCCACCTACAGCGCCACTCAGGCTTTGGCCATATCCGGAGAGACATGCAGTTATGCTGAAGACACATTCAGCGCTGCCGGCAGAACATCTGCCGTTATTGATGTGCGGGGTGGCGGGTCCGCCACGTTTAGCGCAAACCGCGTACAGTTGCATAAGTCGGGGCCGGGAGCAGGCAATAAGCCGCAAGATTATTCGGCTATTTATTTACGCGATGAGTCAGGTGACGTCCGAAACCGTGCGGTTTTCGAAGGTGATGTGGTGGTAGAGCAGGCGAACGTGCGCAATACCCGCGATATTGTGGTGGGCGGTGGAGGCGATTTGCACATTCGAGGCGATTTGTCGGTGACCCATGGTGACTATACGGGGTCGATATTGGATTTAGGCTACGGTTGGAATAGTATCCGTTTACTTACTAAGAAAGGACGCCAAGATACCTCTATGACGCTGGAGGGCAAGCTGACGGCGAATACGGCAGGCTCCGATTTGATCCGCTTGGGTTACGGCACCTATCGCTTGAACGGCGGCGCCGATATCCAAGGCCGAAAGGGAGTGGGACACAATCAAGGCGGCCGCATCCGTGTTGGAGGAGCGGAGGCCGAATTAATTTTCGGTGCAAAGACCGTGGCCGAAGTGGGCGATACTTTTATAGACATGGTTCAAAACCAAGGCAATCGGCTCGAATTCAATGAGCTAAGCTTAACCATCGAGGAGCCCGCCGTCGGCTTGGCCATCGATGTGGGTTCGCCCCCCACCCCGGATTCGCCCGACGGCAAAAATACCCTGCACTTTAAGGGTGACGCCACCATCAAGACACCGCATGCCCGCGCCATTGAGCTGAAGGGCGGCGGGGTGCTGCAAAACGATGGAAAGTTAGCAGTAACAGAAAAAGAAGATATTGCGGTGCATGCTACTGCTGCTGCCAACACTGCGGCTGAGTTTAAAAACACCGGTAGTATTGAGCGACAAGGCGGTATCGCGCGTCACCACGGCGACGGTAAGTTTGCAATCAGCAATACAGGCAGTTTGAAATCAACAGGACAAGTTTATGCTGTCCGCAATGAGGCCGCTGGCGTGGTTGATATCAAGAACGAATCCAACGGCAAACCCGATGCAAATGGCTTGCTACAGGGCAGCCTGCATAAGGGTGATGGTGAATTGAATTTGACTCAGTATGGCTCAGACAGCATATGGCGCACCACTGACAAATTGGATTCGTTTCTCACGAGCTTAAGCCTGACGGATGGCAAAATCGAATTTGCCATCAACGGTACCGATTCGATATACGCCGATCGATACGAGGCGAAGGGCGGCACCATTGTGATGAATACCACTTGGGATGATGATGCTGCCGACCCGAACGGCACTACCCAAAGCAATCGGCTGATCATTACCGATCTTAAGGTTAATGCAGCCACACAAGTGAAGCTCCACAGCCGCACCATCGGCAATATTACGCCGAAAAATACCGATATCTTCTCTGAGGATGTGATTGTGGTAAATGGGAAGCATGAAGCGCAGACCCCGGACGGCCATGCCTTTTTCGGCACGGCTCAAACCGATGGAGCGCAACAGGTACAGCTGGTGCGCAACGACAATAATTACCGCTGGACGTTAAAAGCTGGGGGAAGGGAAATCATTGCGCCTGAAGCGGCCCATTATGTGCAAACCCGCGGCTTGGCTTTAAACCTAGGCTTGGAACATATCGGCATGCTGCACCAGCGGGTAGGCAGCCGTTACCAAAATGACGCACAACAAGGTGAGGGACCGGATGTATGGGTGCGCACAATCAATGCGGATAAACGCATTCAGGATAAAGACCGCTTCGGCGCACGCAGCCGTACCAATACCTTGCAAATCGGCGCCGACATCCACCGCTCCCACGCAGAACAAGGCAGCCGACGCACCGGCTTGATGCTGGCATATAGCCATGCCGATCACAACCTGTACGATAAATACCGTGCAACCAATGGTTTGGTAAGCGACGACAAATACATCGGCAGCGCCAAAACCGATATTGTTTCGGCCGGTGTGTACCACACCCGTTACGCAGCTAGCGGCGGCTATTTGGATTTGGTGGGTCAGATTTCCTGGCTGAAAAACCGACATCGCCTGGCTTCTCAGCAAGGTTATGCGGTAGCGGCTTCTGCGGAAGTAGGCAAGCCTTTCCTGCTGGGCGGTAATTGGTATGTAGAACCGCAGGCCCAGCTGGTATACCAATACCAATATTTGAACGGCAAACACGACGGCGTGCGTGAGATAGCGGACGGTGCAGATCATCGTTTGACTGCGCGCGTGGGCAGCCGCCTAATGTGGCGTGACGGGAACAATGACGTGTATTTGATTGCCAATCTGATCCGTCCCTTCGGACGCACAGACGTGCGCCTGGGCAATGATGTGCTGGTTTCGGACGATACGCGTTGGAAAACCGAGTTGGGCTTGGGCGGTCAGATTCAAGCCGCCAAAGGTTTGAGTGTTTACGGCGACGTGCGCTATGTTCGTTCTTTGGGTAAGGGCAACCGAGTGTGGCGTCATAGCAACGCAGGAGAAGAAGGCGCCGCTCTGCGCGCCGGTCTGCGCTATCGCTGGTAAGGGCCCGACTCGTTCCGTTTTTGGGGGCGGCGTCTCACAAACGCCGCCCCTAAGCCCAATCCCAACGGTTTTTCCACGCACCGATAACCGCATCGGGATAACGGCTGCTGCCCAAGCTGCCGTTGTAGCGCGCCAATGCCCGCTGCAGATTGCCGTTTTCCACATTGCGGTAGTGGCGCAGAATGGTGCAGCCGTAACGCAAATTGGTGCGGATGTCGAAAAGATTGTGTTCCGGCTTACCGATGTAGTTTTTCCAAAACGGCATCACCTGCATCAGGCCGCGCGCGCCTACGCCGCTGATGGCGTATTGGCGGAACGCGCTCTCCACCTGAATCAAACCCAGCACCATCTGCGTGTCCAAGCCCGCCCGCACCGACTCGTATTGGATGTTGATCAACAAACGCCGCCGCGCCAGCACATCGGGCACATAGCGCGCCAAACGCAGCGACATATCGTTCAGCCAACGCGGCGCATCATAAGGATCGGCAAACACGAGCCGCGGCGGGTTGACATTGTTGACCGAATGGCGCATCACCGAAGCCACGTCGTCAGACAGGGTTTCCTCACGCTGGGCGCCGGCTCTCGCCACGGCCGGCAGCAGGCAGACGGCCGAGCAGGCCGCGGCAGACAGCAGCCAATGCCGGCGTTGCGGGCTCTGCGGCTGTTCCTCAAACATCTTCACCAAACCATTCCTTTACAAACAGGCCGTGATTATAAAACGGCGGGCGGGGAAAAACATCAGCCCGAGACCTTTGCAACCCCCCATCTGCGGCGCATTTCTGCGTTGTGCGCTGCTCGCTCGCTTGCCTATCGTGTGATATGTCTGCACTCGCTGCGCTGCTACGCCTTGAACTGCATCCACATCTGGAGGGTTTGCAAAGGTCTCAGCCCGGCTTACCCGACGGCCGGGTTTGTGCTGATTTTCCCGATAATCCGCTTGCCTTTGCCCGCGTTGGGCTTTACAGTTCGGCCTTCGCCACAGTACACCTTCGGGAGTCTTTTATGCAGCGAACGAAAACCGAATCCTGGCCCGCCATCGAAAGCAGCCGGCTGGAGGTCTTGCTTGCCCAAGACGAAGCCACTGTCGAAGCGGCCCAACGGTTGCGTTACGACATTTTCGCCCACGAAATGGGCGCCAATATTGCCGGCCATGACGGCCGCGACATCGACCGCTACGATGCCTTCTGCCGCCATTTGGTGGTACGCGACAAACACAGCGGCGAAATTGTGGGCACTTACCGCCTCACCACCCAAGCAGCCGCCGAAGCCAACGGCGGCTGGTATTCCGCTTCCGAATTCGATTTGAGCCGCATCGAGAATATTCTGCCCAAAGCGGTCGAGCTCGGCCGCGCCTGCGTGCACGCCGATTACCGCTCCGGCAGCACCATCTCCCTTCTTTGGATGGGGCTCACCCAGTTTATGAAGCTGAACCATCTGGACTACATGATCGGCTGCGGCAGCGTGGCCATGGCCGACGGCGGGCATGAAGCCGCCAGCCTGTTCCGCTACATCGAACAGCACCACTACGCGCCGGAAGAATACCGCGTTTTCCCCAAGCATCCCCTGCCGCTGGACGAGTTGCGGCAAGACCTCCCGGTGGCTCCCCCGCCGCTCTTAAAAGGCTATCTGCGTGCCGGCGTATGGATTTGCGGCGAACCGCACTGGGATCAGGATTTCAAAACAGCCGATATGCTGGTGATGATGCCGATGTGGCGCATCCATCCGCGCTATGCCAAACATTTTGTCCGTTGAGGCAGCCGCATGAGCACCCTTCGTTTGTGGCTGCGCCTGATCGGCATCGGCGGCGTGATTGCTTGGGGCTGCATTCAGGTAGCCCTGTTTTTCAAACGCGAAGGCCGTCCGGGCCGCCAGCGGCGCGTGCGCGAGTGGTCGCGCCAGTGCATGCGCGTGTGCGGCGTGAAACTCAGCGTTTACGGCGCCGAGCGTTTTTTTGCTTCCGGCGGCCTGTTTATGGTGGGCAACCACGTTTCCTGGCTGGATATTTTCGCCGTCAATTCCGTACATGCGGTGCGCTTTGTGGCCAAAGAGGAAGTGCGCAGCTGGCCCGCCGTCGGCTGGCTGGCGGCACGGGCGGAAACCGTGTTCATCCAACGCAACAACCGCCGCTCCTCGCAACAGGTGCGCGACATCCTGTTGCAGATTTTGGCCGAAAGCGACTACACCGTGGTCTTTCCCGAAGGCACCAGCACCGACGGCACCGAGCTCAAACCCTTCCGCAGCAATCTGTTTGAAGCCGCCGTGCAAAGCGGGCAGGACGTGTGGCCGATTGCCCTTTATTACCCGAAAGCAGACGGCAGCCCGAACACCGATATGGCCTACTTCGGCGACCTCAGCATGTGGCAGTCGTTCTGCCGCATCCTGCCGCAAAAGCAAAGCGAAGTGGCGCTGTATTTTCTCGAGCCGATTGCCGTGGCCGGCAAAACCCGCCAGCAGATTTGTGCCGAAGCCGAAGCCCAAGTGGCCACCAAACTGGCCGAACTGCAGGGCAAGTCCGTCGCCGAACTGATGGCCGCCTCCGGCCGCTCCCCCGCACCGGCAGAGGCTACCTGAAAACAGGCTGCCTGAAAGCCTTTCAGGTAGCCTTTATGCTGCGGCGCGTTTACAATACGCGCTTTATTTTTTCCGTTTATTCGCGCCCATCATGTTAGACATCCAACGCCTCCGCAACGATTCTGCCGCCGTCGCCGCCAAGCTGGCCGCCCGCGGCTTCGCTCTTGACACCGCCGCCTTTGAAGAACTGGAAAGCCGCCGCAAAGCCCTGCAAGTGAAAACCGAAGAATTGCAGGCGCGCCGCAACAGCGTGTCCAAACAGATCGGCGCCCTCAAAGGCCAAGGCAAACACGCGGAAGCCGAAGCGGCCATGGCCGAAGTGGCCGCCATCAAAAGCGAATTGGAACAAACCGATGCCGCCTACCAAGACGTGCAGAAACAGCTGGACGACTGGCTGCTGGTCATCCCCAACCTGCCCCACGACAGCGTGCCCGCCGGCCGCGATGAAAACGACAATGTGGAAGTGCGCCGCGTCGGCAGCCCGCGCCAATTCGATTTCGAAGTCAAAGACCACGTTGACTTGGGCGAAAAACTGGGGTTGGACTTCGAGACCGCTGCCGCCCTCTCCGGCGCCCGCTTCAGCCTGATGAAAGGCCCCATCGCACGCCTGCACCGCGCCCTGGCGCAATTCATGCTCGACACCCATACCCAGCAGCACGGCTACACCGAGTGCTACACGCCCTACATCGTCAGCGACAGCACCCTCTTGGGCACCGGCCAGCTGCCGAAATTCGGCGAAGACCTCTTTCACGTTACCCGCGGCGGCGACGAAAGCAAACTCGGCCAATACCTGATTCCCACCGCCGAAGTCACCCTCACCAACACCGTGCGCGAGCGCATCGTGCCGCAAGAGGCGCTGCCGATTAAACTCACCGCCCACTCGCCCTGCTTCCGCAGCGAAGCCGGCTCGCACGGCAAAGACACCCGCGGCCTGATCCGCCAGCACCAGTTCGACAAAGTGGAAATGGTGCAAATCGTCCACCCCGACACGTCTTACGCTACCTTGGAAGAAATGGTGGGCCACGCCGAAAAAATCCTGCAACTGCTCGAACTGCCCTACCGCGTGATCGTGTTGTGCACCGGCGACATGGGCTTCGGCGCCAGCAAAACCTACGATCTCGAAGTGTGGGTGCCCGCGCAAAACACCTACCGCGAAATCTCCAGCTGCTCCAATTGTGAAGACTTCCAAGCCCGCCGCATGAAAGCCCGCTTCAAAGACGAAAACGGCAAAAACCGCCTGCTGCACACCCTCAACGGCTCCGGCCTCGCCGTCGGCCGCGCCTTGGTGGCGGTGCTGGAAAACCACCAACAGGCAGACGGCAGCATCGCCATTCCGCCCGCCCTGCGCCCCTATCTGGGCGGCGCCGAAAAACTGGTGCCCTAAACCGCCAACGCACAAAAGGCTACCTGAAAACAGCTGCTCCATGCCGGCACGCCTTTCAGGTAGCCTGAGACCTTTGCAAAAGCCCCAGATGTGGATGCAGTTCAAGGCGTAGCAGCGCAGCGAGTGCAGACATATCAGATAGATAGGCAAGCTAG
>NZ_JH164926.1:302525-304064 GCF_000226875.1 Neisseria shayeganii 871 | reverse complement strand
CACCAGCTCGATGCCAGGCGCCTGGTGTTTCTGGACGAGACCTGGAGCAGCACCTGCATGACGCCGCTACGCGGGCGGGCCCCACGCGGGCAGCGTTGCGTAGCCAGTGCTCCGCATGGGCACTGGAAGACCAGCACCTTCATTGCCGCCTTGCGCTGTGATGCGCTGACAGCCCCCATGGTGACCGATGGCCCCATCAATGGCGCCGTGTTTCTGGCGTGGGTCAAAACCTTTCTGTGCCCGACACTTCGCCCTGGCGACATCGTCATTGCCGACAACCTCTCCAGCCACAAAGTGGCGGGCGTGCGAGAAGCCATCGAAGGCGTTGGCGCCGGCATTCGCTATCTGCCACCGTACTCGCCGGATCTGAACCCCATTGAGAAGCTTTTTGCCAAGTTCAAGGCGCTGCTGCGCAGGGCGGGCGAGCGCACGGTGGGTGCGCTGTGGCGGCGCATGGGGCAGCTGGTTGATCTGTTCTCGGCTCAAGAGTGTGCCAATTACTTCAGATCAGCTGGGTATGTAATTAATTAAATCGAAACAGCTCTAGCGAGCAGCGCACAACGCAGAAATGCGCCGCAGATGGGGCTTTTGCAAAGGTCTCAGCCTTTGCCATCATCCACCATGATTGATCTGCACTGCCATTCTCATGTTTCCGACGGCGCCCTGCCGCCGCGCGAAGTGGTGCGCCTCGCCCACGCCAACGGCTGCACCCTGCTGGCCCTCACCGATCACGACCACACCGGCGGTTTGGCCGAAGCGCGGCAGGAAGCCGACCGTTTGGGCTTACGGCTGATCAACGGCGTGGAAATTTCCGTCAGCTGGCGCGGCCGCACCATCCACATTGTCGGCCTCAATTTCGACGAGCGTGATCCCGGCCTGCAAAACCTGCTCGCCCAACTGCGCCAAGGCCGCCTCGAGCGCTTCGCCCGCATTGCCGACAAGCTGGCCGCCAAAGGCATAACCGGCGCCTACGAAGGTGCTTTGGCGCTGGCCGCCAATCCCGAAATGGCCAGCCGCACCCATTTGGCGCAATGGCTGGTGGCGCAAGGCCATGTACGCAACAAACAGCAGGCTTTCACCAAATATCTGGGCGACGGCAAAAGCGCCGCCATGCGTCACGAATGGGCCAGCCTCGAGTCCGCCGTCGGCGCCATCACCCAAGCCGGCGGCATGGCCGTGATCGCCCACCCCATGCGCTACCCGCTCTCCGCCACCGCCAAACGCCACCTGATTGAAGCCTTCGCCGCCTGCGGCGGGCGCGCCATGGAAGTACACAGCGGCGCCTGCAACCTGAACGACCGCCTAAACTACGCCCTGCTGGCCGAACGCTACGGCCTGCTGGCCTCCTGCGGCAGCGACTTCCACCGTACCGGCGATTACGGCAGCGGCATACTCGGCGCCTGCCCGCCCCTGCCCGCCAACTGCCGTCCGGTTTGGGAAGCCTTCGGTTAAATGCCACGTTGAATAGCCCGTCCAAACCGCAGCAGTCCCGCTTTAGAACCTGTTCATCGGCACAGCCTGAGCCGGGCTTTTCAGGTA
>NZ_JH164926.1:299782-301092 GCF_000226875.1 Neisseria shayeganii 871 | reverse complement strand
ATATTAAATATTGTATTATTCCTAACCCTATTGAAAATTTTTATCCTATACCTAAATTTAGTAATAAATTTAGTAATAATATTCTGTATATTGGTCGATTCTCAAAAGAAAAACAACCATTAGAAGCTTTAAGAATATTTAATCAAAGCCGATTATGGGAAAAAAATTCCACTTCAAGATGTATGGAAGTGGAGATCTAAAAAACTATTTATTAGAATATATTGAAGAGAATAATTTATCAAATTTTGTTACTATTATCGAAAATGAAAACAATGTACAAGTAATGTTTCAAAATGCAAGATGTGTAGTGGTAACTTCTAAAGTTGAAGGATTTAGTTTAAACATCTTAGAAGCTTTTTCATTTGGTATTCCATGCTTTTCATATGACTGCCCTTATGGGCCTAGAAACCAAATTAAGAATAATATAAATGGGTATTTAATTGAGCAAAATAATACAGATCAATTTATTGAAGTTTTAAAAAGAATAAATGATTTTCCTATTTCAGAAAAAGTACAACTCTCAGTTAAATATCTTTTAATTGACAATATAATCCCGCAATGGATTAAATTATTCGAAAAATTAACACTGCAACACTTTGATCATCAGAAATAATTCTTATATTTGACTTAAAATATGCTCCTCTTCATTGACAGCTACGACAGCTTCACTTACAACATCGTGCAATACTTCGCCGAACTGGGCGAACTGGGTCAAGAAGTATTGGTGCGGCGTAACGACGATATTTCTGTATCGGAAATCGAAGCACTCCATCCCCAATATTTGGTCATCGCCCCCGGGCCCTGTTCGCCCAAGGAAGCCGGTATTTCGGTGGCCGCCATGCAGTAGTTTGCCGACAAACTACCAATTATGGGGGTTTGCCTAGATGTTTAGTCCCACCATTAGCTGGCATGGATTTATTCTAAAGCGTTCAGGCTGGTCATGCCACTGTTTGCAGATGAATTCGTAGGGCGTGAGCCCCTTCAAAGTCTTGAGCCTACGTGCGAAGTTGTAGGCGTTCATGAAGCTGGCCAAGTGCTGTTGCAGCTGCGCGTGGTCGTCGTAGTGGAAACGCTTGACTGTGGCTTCCTTGATGGTCCGGTTCATGCGTTCGACCTGTCCATTCGTCCAAGGATGCTTGACCTGAGTCAGACGGTGCTCAATGCCATGCTCCTGGCACACCCGGGTGAAGATGTGCGCCGGGCCATACCGGTCACGACGGCGGTTGGTGAACTGGATGCCGTTGTCGGTCAGCACAGTATGGATGTGGTAGGGCACGGCATTGATCAGATTACGCAGAAACTGCGCTGCT
>NZ_JH164926.1:297207-298644 GCF_000226875.1 Neisseria shayeganii 871 | reverse complement strand
ACTATACGGCAGTCCACTTCAGCCCCAAAATTTTAAGTACTAATTTTATATGAATAATTATCTATTAAATCCTTTAGTATCTATTATCATTCCGTGCTTTAATGCTGAAGATTTTGTTGAGCTAGCTATACGATCAATTATGGAACAAAGTTATTCCAATATGGAAATTATTGTTTTAAATGATCAATCTACTGACAATACTGGCAAAATTTTAAAAAAATTAGCATCTGAGGATAGCCGTATTATTTATATAGAAAATGAGAAAAATATAAAATTAGTTGATACTTTAAATAAAGGATTATTATTATGTAATGGAAAATACATTGCTCGTATGGATGCAGATGATGTATCAAGAATAGATAGAATTCAAAAACAAGTAGAATTTTTAGAGAAAAATCCTGATATTGCTATTTTAGGTAGTGCGATGCAAATTTTTGGAGAGGGCATAAAAGAAAAGAACTACTTAATCCAACTAAACATGAAAGAATTATTGCAAAAATGTTTGTTGCATCCCCTCTTTTCCATCCAACAATTATGATAAGAAAAGAATTAGTAGATAATGGTATATTTAAATATGATTAAAAATTTTTTTTAGAGTAGAAGATTATCACCTATGGGTTAAGTTAAGTACTGAAAAAGTCAAATTTGCCAACCTGCCAGATGTTTTATTAGATTACCGTTTCTCAATAAATAGTGAAACTCGACTGGGAGAAAAAAATCTGGCCGAACGAATTGAAAGCCATTCAAAAATATATGAAATTATTTTCCATAACAATAATATAAGTTTAAACAAAGATGAAATTTACCTATATACAAAAACCATGAGCAAAAATTGGATTGATGAAACCATATTACTTAATTGCATATTAAAAATATATAATAAAATAATTAATCAATCTGAAAACAAGTTTATAAAAGAATATTTAGCAAAACGTTGGATTTATTTTTTGTTTAAAACCCAAAATTTCTCGATTATAGAAATTAAAAAAATTATTACCTCTTTTATCACTTATATTGGTATCTACTCTATAATTAAAGATAAGTTAAAATGAATTTATTACTTATATTTTATCATTATCCTATCATTTTATAATATTCAACTTTCCTATCTCGCTCGTTTATATATCATTAGCTATTTCAATTCTTGTATTATTGACAATTTTCTTAATAATTTTTATTTTTTTTACTTGGAAATTCTTTAATTATTTTTATTTCTATTGGGCTATCTATAGCCATAATTCATGAAACTTTGGAAGTTTCCATTTTTAAGATTAATTTTTAAAGGGGCTTAGGAAGCAAAATTCATTTTAAAGGATCTTTCCGTAACATTCCCAGCAGCACTTTGTACAAATCATCATGCCTGTGATTGAAGCGGAACTCGGTTTCTTTTAAATGCAGGTAAAACGTATGTTTCGGCACACCGTTAAATTGTAGAAA
>NZ_JH164926.1:269926-296608 GCF_000226875.1 Neisseria shayeganii 871 | reverse complement strand
TTTTTATCGCGCCAAACAAACCCGACAATCAGTTTTGCCTGCCAACAGTGTTTAGGGGTTTGCCCGCATTCAGGCTACCTGAAACCGGGCAAAACCATCTGCTGCCCCTTATGCCTCTTGGCGCCAGATTCTGTCCGTCTCCACCACCGCCGCCCACAATAACTGCTTTTGCTGCCGATTCAGCTGCTTGATGCGCCACTCTTCCCTGCCTGCTGCCGAACGGCTCAAACCCACGCTCAGCAAACGCATTTCCTTCACCCCGCGCGAACGGGTATAGCGGGCCGCTTGGCCGGCACAATGCGCCGCCCAACGTAAGGCCGGCCGGTTACTGATGCCGCAATAGAAAGTGTCGTCGGCACAGCGGATCAGGTACACGCACCACTGATTGGCCGCTTCGGCCATCCGGCTCCCTGCAGCGGTTTCTGGGCCGCATGCAACGGATTTGTCCATCTCTTCCTTTCCCAACTAATTGACTGCAACTTTTAGATCTTTCTATTGATGGCCTGAGACCTTTGCAAACCCCCCATCTGCGGCGCATTTCTGTGTTGTGCGTTTATGCTCTATGGGTACTGCTTGTTCGCTTGCCTATCGTGTGATATGTCTGTCCCACAGGGACTCCTTCGTTCGCCTCGCTGCGCTGCTACGCCTTGAACTGCATCCACATCTGGGGGTTTTGCAAAGGTCTCGGCCTATTCTTCGCCGATTAAGCTGCCCATGTTCAGTTAGCCTCCAATACCGTCCAAACCAAACCGATACAAAGATATAAATAAACCCAGAGTTTCTTGGTCCAGCGCCGCCGCAAACCGACTAGGCCGCTCCATTGCCGCACCCAATGGCACATAAGCAGAAAAAAGGAAGCCGAAGCTTCCTTTTTCAAAATTTGCAATTTAAGTTAAGCCAGAGCGGCTTTGGCTTTTTCAACCAATTGGGCAAAAGCCGCTTTGTCGAATACGGCCAAATCGGCCAATACTTTGCGGTCCAGCTCAATAGCGGCTTTTTTCAGGCCGTTCATGAATTTGCTGTAAGACAAACCGTGTTGGCGGGCACCGGCATTGATACGGGTAATCCACAACTGGCGGAATTGGCGTTTGCGCTGACGACGGTCGCGGTAGGCGTATTGGCCTGCTTTCATCACCGCCTGTTTGGCAACGCGATAGACGTTTTTACGACGGCCGCGGTAGCCTTTGGCTAACGCTAATACTTTTTTATGACGGGCACGAGCGGTTACACCGCGTTTTAC
Organism: Neisseria shayeganii 871; assembly: GCF_000226875.1. Lineage (GTDB taxonomy): Bacteria > Pseudomonadota > Gammaproteobacteria > Burkholderiales > Neisseriaceae > Eikenella > Eikenella shayeganii. The sequence continues at coordinate 295,368 of NZ_JH164926.1, read as the reverse complement.
GCGTGGCATGGTTCAAACTCCTTAAGCGTAGGGCAACATTTTAGCAACGGCAGCCAAATCGCGCTCGTTCACCATAGAGGTGCCGCGCAGTTGGCGTTTGTTTTTGGTGGTTTTTTTGGTCAGGATGTGACGCTTGAACGCATGGGCGCGCTTCACACCGCCGTTACCCAGTACTTTGAAGCGTTTTTTGGCGCTCGACTTGGTTTTCATTTTTGGCATGGGAAAACTCCATTCATTTATCGGATAAGGCATCAGGGGATTGCATGGCAATGCTTGAACCCAAACACCACGGTTTTTGGCCGCCTCAGGTTTGGCCGAAAGGCCGTTTTTTCCAAGCGGCGGCGGGCTTGAAAAACGCGAAATTATACGTTTATTTCTTCTTAGGTGCAATCATCATCACCATCTGACGGCCTTCCATTTTCGGGAACTGCTCCACAGTGGCCACTTCGGCCAGGTCGTTTTTCACGCGTTCGAGCAATTGGGCGCCGAATTCCTGGTGGGCCATTTCGCGGCCGCGGAAGCGCAGGGTCACTTTCACTTTGTCGCCGTCGGCAAGAAAGCGGTTGATGTTGCGCATTTTGATCTGGTAATCGCCTTCATCGGTGCCCGGGCGGAATTTGATTTCCTTGATTTGCACCATTTTTTGCTTTTTCTTGGCTTCGTCGCGCTTTTTGGACTGCTCGTATTTGTACTTGCCGTAATCCATCAGCTTGCAGACCGGCGGTTTGGCGGTGGGGGAAATCTCCACCAAATCCACATCCTGCTCTTCGGCCATGGCCATGGCTTCTTTGATGCTGACGACGCCGAGCTGCTCGCCGGTGCCACTGATTAAACGCACTTCTTTGGCGGTGATTTCGCCGTTAATCCGTGCTTCGCGTTCTTGTGCGATGATGAATTCTCCTGTGTTGGTTGGCTTGTTTCAGGCCGCTGTGTCTGTTTAAAGCGCCGCCTGCTGAAAAATCGCGCTATTTTAAACGTTTTACGCGGGGTTTGTGAAGAGCAGGCTACCTGAAAAGGCAGCCTTGCCGTTGTGGCAGGGGAAGCCGTTTGGGTATTGCTGTTGCATTTTCTGCTGATGGTTTTCCAGCATGGTCTGCGCATGCAAACCGCTGTATGCCGCAAATACAAACAGGACGCTTAAACAGACGATGCCCGCCCAGCCGATCAGTTTGGCGGGCAGGCCGGTGAGGATGCGGGTAGGGTGGAAGGTTTTTTGGCCGGGCGGCGGGTATTGCCCGCTTTTGAACGTGCGCAGTATCAAAGGCAGCATCCGCGCGGTCATGAAGATGCAAAGCAGCAGCGGGATGAGCGCGAACACGCCGTATATCACCACCGTGGTGCCGGGGATGCCGAGCAGGCTGCGGCAGGGGGCATCTTCGGCAAAGGTTTTGAGCCACGGAAAAAATCCAAACTGCAAAAAGGCCATAAAGGCCAAGGCGGGCAGGCCGAAGCGCAGGACGCGGTGCAGGCGTTCGGCGCGGCTGTATTCGGGGCGTATTCGGGCGGGCGGCGCATGGCTTTGCTTTCTCCGATTAAATTTGTCTTGCTTGATAATCGTTTTTTTTTTACAATAACAAAGAGATGGCGCAGCGGCGTTTGGCGCTTGCGGCCACTCTCCGATTTTCACACACTTTCTATCTTACGCAAAAGGGAAACAATCATGAAATACTGGAAACAGAACGGGCACGAATACGTATTGTCTGCACAATCCAAAATGACGGGGCTGCGCCTTGCGTTGGGCGTGCTGTGTATCGGTTTGGCCGTGGCGGCCAAGGTGCTGGCTTGGCACAACGCGGCGTTTTGGGGACCGTTGGTGCTCGGCACGCTGTGCGTGATTGCCGCGTTTGCGCGCAAGGGGCAGCGGATTGCCATCGATAGTGCCGCCAAAACCTTTCTGTATCCCAGTTCGGCCGTGGGCCTGGGGATGCAGGCGCTGCCGCTGCACGCTTTCCTGCGCTTTGAGGTGCATAAGGCGGAATACATGCGCTTTCCCCTGGGCGTGGACGTACACGCGTTTTTTCTGGACGGCGGCAGGGAAAAACGCTTTCTGCTCAAATCCAAGGGACTGACCCATTCCAGCGCCTGGGCGCAGGCATTGATTGACGAAACCGAAGCGCTGATTCATCAATACAAGGATTGAGTCATGAAGGAGCAAAGCGCGCACACGCTGACACTGGCTCCGTTTGCCGGTGATTTCCGCAAAGACATGGTCATTTCCCTGCCGCTGCTGGTCGTCGGCGGCATGGCCGGTTGGTTTTTGGAGCAGCCCGATTACAAAGGCATTGCATGGGGTTTGGCCGTTTGCGGCGCGGGTTTTGCCGCCTACCACCTGTTGCTTGCCCGACACCTGCGCATCGTATTTGATCTGGAAAGCCGCACCATTTACCGGGTAGGCCCGCTGGGCAAAAAGAAACTACTGCACTTTGACGAAGCCGAACTGCTGTATGAAACCGATGCTTTCGGCAAACACAGCGCCCACCTCGCCCGCAAAAGCGACCGCTACACTCCTGTGCAGCGCATCAGCAGTTATTTGTCGGCCAGTGAATGGCAGCGGTTTGAACGGGAGGAGCTGGCGGCGGTGAAATCCCTGCTGGACGGGGAATAAGGGTTGTGCCGCTGCGTGCGGTTTTTGTCGGGCGTGTTGAAAGGGCGTGGGACATGGGACGTATGCAATACGCCATATGCCTGTGCTGCCGTCCGCATATGGCGGCATGACGATACCGACGGCAAGGCACATGCCTGATAGGCTACCTGAAAATCGCAAGACTGCGGAAAAGGGAATGTGCCGGAAGCGGAAGCGGATGCTTGGCCTGCGTTTCGGGCGATTGGATGGTTTACACCGTTTGCTGCGGCGGGTTTACACCCGCCTTGCCTGCTGTTCAGGCAGCCTTGCCGTTTTAAGCCCGACGGAATGAAGTCAACAAAACAATGTCGGGCGTGAAGGCCCGACCTGCGTTTTGGTTATCCACGGCAGTGTGCAGGGTGGGTTTGCCAGCCCACCATGTGAATCACCCAAACCACGAACTGCGTAGATGCAGGGCGGGCATGCCTGTTCACCGTTTGGTTTGTCCGCAGATGGTTTCGTCCCTTCTGCGGGAGCGGCTTTCGGCCTTTGCGGTTTGCGGCGGGCAGGGATGCCCGCCCTACTTTTTGCGTCAAAGTATGCTGCTGAATTTATTCAGCAAAGTTGGCGGACAGCTCCTGCTGCAATTGTGCAATGAAGTCTTCCACTTTCATGCTGCCCAAGTCTTCGGCTTTGCGGCGCACGGCCACTTGGCCGTTTTCTTTTTCGTTTTCGCCCACTACGATTTGGTAGGGGTAGCGGTATTGGCTGTTGTCGCGGATTTTGTAGCTGATTTTTTCGTTGCGCAGATCAAGCTCGGCACGGAAACCAGCGGCTTTGAGTTTTTCGACCACTTCGCGGCAGTAGTCGGCCTGTTTTTCGGTGATGTTCATCACCACCATCTGCACGGGGGCAAGCCACAGGGGGAAGGAGCCGGCGTGGTTTTCGATGAGGATGCCGATAAAGCGTTCCATCGAGCCTAAGATGGCGCGGTGCAGCATCACGGGGCGGGCGCGGCCGTTGTCTTCGGTAACGTATTCGGCGCCGAGGCGTTCGGGCAATACGAAATCCAGCTGGATGGTGCCGCACTGCCATGAGCGGCCGATGGCGTCTTTAATGTGGTATTCCACTTTCGGGCCGTAAAACGCGCCCTCGCCGGGCAATTCTTCCCAAGCGATGCCGCAGGCGGTGAGCGCATCGCGCAAGCCCTGCTCGGCCTTGTTCCAGGTTTCGTCGGAACCGGCGCGTTTTTCCGGGCGCAGCGACAGCTTCACGGCCACCTGCTCGAAACCGAACTGGCGGTACACTTTCATCACCAATTCGTTGAACGCTTTGGCCTCGGCGGTAATCTGTTCTTCGGTACAGAAGATATGGGCATCATCTTGCACGAAACCCCTTACCCGCATCAGGCCGTGCAAGGCGCCGGAGGGCTCGTTGCGGTGGCAGGAGCCGAACTCGGCCAAACGCATGGGCAGATCGCGGTAAGAGCGCAGGCCGTGGTTGAAAATCTGTACGTGGCCGGGACAGTTCATCGGTTTAACCGCGTATTCGCGCTTTTCCGACTGGGTGGTGAACATATTGTCTTTATAGTTTTCCCAGTGGCCGGACTGCTCCCAGAAGGTTTTATCCAGAATCTGCGGGGTTTTGACTTCGCGATAGCCGGCAGCGTCCAGCTCGCGGCGCATGTGCTGTTCAATGGTTTGCCACAGCGTCCAGCCGCGCGGATGCCAAAACACCATGCCGGGCGCTTCGTCTTGTAGATGGAAGAGGTCAAGCTGTTTGCCCAGGCGGCGGTGGTCGCGTTTTTCCGCTTCTTCCATGCGCGTGATGTAGGCTTTCAGATCTTCTTTGCTGGCCCAAGCGGTGCCGTAAATGCGTTGCAACATTTCATTGTTGCTGTCGCCGCGCCAATAAGCCCCGGCCAGCTTGGTGAGCTTGAAATGCTTGAGGAAACGGGTATTGGGCACATGCGGGCCGCGGCACATGTCCACATATTCCTGATGGTGGTACAAGCCCATGGCTTCCACCTCGGGCATGTCTTCGATCAGGCGCAATTTGTAGTCTTCGGCGCGCTCGGCGAAGGTTTGGATGGTTTGCGCGCGCGGAGTCATCACCTTGATGACATCGTAATCCTGGGCAATCAACTCCTTCATACGCGCTTCAATCGCAGCCACGTCTTCGGGGGTAAACGGTTTGTCGGTAGCAATGTCGTAATAAAAGCCGTCTTCGATCACCGGGCCGATGACCATTTTGGCTTCGGGATACAGCTGTTTGACCGCATGGCCGACCAGGTGGGCGCAGGAGTGGCGGATGATGTCCACGCCTTCCGGGTCTTTCGGCGTGATGATTTGCAGCGCGGCATCGCGACTGATCACATCGCAGGCGTCCACCAAAACGCCGTCCACCTTGCCGGCCACCGTTGCTTTGGCCAGGCCGGCGCCGATGGAGGCGGCGACTTCGGCGACGGTAACGGGGGCTTGAAACTGACGGACGGAGCCGTCTGGCAGGGTAATATTGATCATCCGGTGCTCCAAAACCCAAACGGCAGGCTACCTGAAAGCATGCTGCGGGCGGCGGTAAATAGACAAACAACAAAAGCGCACGGAGCGGCTTTTGTTGTTTGGGAAACTGGTAGGCACGATCGGATTCGAACCAACGACCCCCACCATGTCAAGGTGGTGCTCTAACCAACTGAGCTACGTGCCTGCGAAAAGCGGGCATTATACCGATATCCGAAGGCGGCTGGCAAGCGCGCCAACTTGATTCGGCGGGCGCTGCGGCGGTCAGCCCGAATGGCTCGGCGCCTCTTCGAAGCCCACCACTTCCAAGCCGAATCCGGTGAGGCCGGTAAAGGAAGATGGCTTGCCCATCACCCGCATTTTCTTCACGTTCAGATTGGCCAGAATTTGGGCGCCGATGCCGTAGGTTTTGCTGTCCCAATGCCGCGCTTGATTCATGCCTTTGGGCAAGGTGCGGTCGAGCAGGGTGGCGCCGGTTTCGGTGCGGTGCATCAGAATAATCACGCCACTCTCGGCCTGCTGGATGCGCGCCAAGGCTTCAGGCAAAGGCCAAGAATGGCGCGGATTGGCCTGGAGGAAATCCATCACGCTAAACGGCTCGTGCACGCGCACCAGGGTTTCTTTGCACGCCTCCGGCTTGCCTTTCACCAGGGCCAGATGAGTTTCGCCGGAGAGTTTGTCCACATACACATGCTGCTGGAAATCGCCCCACGGGGTCTGCACCGGCGTATCGCCCATTTCTTCGAGCAGGCTCTCGGTGCGGCTGCGGTACTCGATCAGATCGGCGATGGTGCCGATTTTTAGCTGATGCTGCCTGGCAAATTCAATCAACTCGGGCATGCGCGCCATGGTGCCGTCGTCATTGATGATTTCGCAAATCACGGCAGCCGGAATCAGGCCGCACATCTGTGCCAGATCGACACCGGCTTCGGTGTGGCCTGCCCGCACCAACACACCGCCTTTCTGCGCCCGCAGCGGAAAAATATGGCCGGGCTGCACAATGTCTTCGGGCCGCGCCTGGGGCGATACCGCGGTTTGGATGGTGAGCGCGCGGTCGGCGGCGGAAATGCCGGTGGAAATGCCGTTGGCCGCCTCAATCGACACGGTGAAATTGGTGCCGTACTGAGCACCGTTTTTCTGCGTCATCATCGGCAGACCGAGATTTTCCACCATATTTTCGTCCATCGGCAGACACACCAGGCCGCGGGCGTGTTTGATCATAAAATTAATGGCTTCTGGGGTCACAAATTGGGCGGCCATCAAGATATCGCCTTCGTTTTCGCGGTCTTCGGCATCGGTGATGATGACCATTTTGCCGGCTTTGATGTCGGCCAGAATTTCGGGGATGGAGGAGATGTGGCTCATGGTGGGTTTCGTTTCGTGTGCGGTAGGGAAAAAGGGCGGGCCGTCGCCGTGGTCGGCGTCCAGCCACATGGCGGGCATGCCGGCATCCCGCTCGATTTTGCGGGCTTTCTTTTCGCCGAAGGATTTGCTTTTCAGCAAACCCGACAGCTCGCCCGGGTTGATGCGGGCGGCATCGGCAAAAGCAGACTGCCGGCCGCCGTACAAGCGGTTGATCCAGCAGCGCAGATTGTGGCGGCGCAATTCGGTGGGGCTCATGGCATGTCAAAAAAATCAACTGACGCGATTCTAAAATCGGATTTACCAAATGGCAAATAATTTAGATACACACTACCGAAAGAATCAGAAAAATAAATGACCATTTGGTAAATTTCATTAACAGGCTACCTGAAACCGTTGGCAAGCAATCGGTTAAGGACAGAAAAGCCTGCGCAGTCGTTTTCAGGTAGCCTGTGCCCGCTTTGCTGCTGTTTACGTGCCGATTTTTTCCAGCAACTTTTGTTTCAGCAACAATTGGAAAGCGGTTTGATCCAATTGCGGATGACGGATCAGAAAGCTGTCCTCCACCCGCTCGTCCAGCGTGGCGATTTTGGCGTGCCGCAGACTGATGTTGAGCTCGGACAAAACATCGGCGATGTCGGCCAGCAAAAAACGTCGGTTGGCGGCAATGATTTCCAACACATATTCGCCTGGCGCCTCCTCCGCGCTCAGCAGAATGCGCGGCGCAATCGGCAGGTGGCGCAGACGGCGGCTGGCCGCTTGGGAAACGTCCCGCTGCGGCTGCGGCTTCAGCAACACGAAACCGTTGAGTGCCTGCTGCAAACGGCGGCGGATGCGGGTTTGGTCGGCAGCATCGCAGCCCGGCGGCAGCTGCAATACAAACGTGTCGAGAATGTGATTGTGATCCGTCACATAAGCCTGGGCGGACAAAATGCTCAGGTTGTGGTGGCCGAACAGGCGGCACAAGCCGGCGAACAGCCGCTCTCGATTGGGCATCAGCACCAACACCTGCAAACCGCCGGTATCCGGCAAGAAACGCATATGGGCCTGCGGCTGCTCCGGACTGCCGGCAATCAGCGACATATGCCAATTGATCACGGCTTCGTCATGGCGGACAAAATAAGCCGGACCGAGCAACTGCCACAAGCGGCGGCAGCCGGCCTCGTCCAAGCCTGACGCTTCAAGCTGCGCCCTTGCCGACTCCTGCCGGCGGCTCACCGCCAGCCTGCTGTCGGCGGCTTTGCCCTGAAAATGCGCCAAGGCCAAACGGTAAAGGCTCTCCAACAGGCCGGCCTTCCAAGAATTCCAGATTTTCGGATTGGTGCCGCGGATATCGGCCACCGTCAGCAAATACAAGGCACTCAGCCGCTCCTGGCTGCCGACGCGGCGGCAGAAACGCGCCACCACCTCCGGGTTGTGAATATCCTCCTTCTGCGCCACCAGCGACATCAGCAAATGGTCTTCCACCAACCAAGCCAACAAATCGCTCTCCTCCGCCGACAAAAAATGGTCGGCGGCAAAACGGCGGGCATCGGCTATGCCCAACTGCGCATGGTCGCCGCCGCGGCCTTTGGCAATATCGTGAAACAAGGCGGCCAAATAAAGAATGTGCGGCTGCCCAAACGCTGCCATCAAACCGGAAGCAAACGGCAGCTCGTGGCTGTGGGCATCCAGCGCCAAACGGCGCATATTGCGCACCACCATCAGAATGTGGTCGTCCACCGGATAAACGTGAAACAAATCATGCTGCAGCAGGCCGACGATTCGCGCCCATTCGGGCAGATAGCGGCCGAGCACGCCGTAGAGATTGAGAAAGCGCAGCAGATGGGTGAGGCCGCCGCCGTGACGGAAAAAGCCGACAAAGCGGCCCCGGTTGACCGGATTGGCGTAAAAAGCGGCATTGACCTGCTTTTGCGCCGCCTGCCACCAAGCACGCAAGGTTTGCGGCGCGAGGCCGGACACATCGCTGTGCTGCTGCCAAAGGGATAAGATTTTGAAAATATGGCTGGGCTGGCGGCGGAAAATGGTTTTGTCTTTTACCGCCAACAGATTACCCACCTGGTAATAATCGGCGTCGATGTCGCGCACCACCCGCGGCAACACCGAATATACTCGGCCGCGCAGCATGGGCAGCAAAATCCCGTTGAGCTGTTTGACCGCCTTGGTAGCACGGTAAAGCGTACGCATCAGCTGTTCGCTGCGGCGGTGGGCCTCCGCGTCGTGATGGCCCAGCGCAGCGGCTACCTGAAGCTGCAAATCGAAAATCAGCCGCTCTTCCGCCCGCCCGGCGGCCAAATGCAGCTCGATGCGGATGCGGGCCAGGCGGCGGTGACTGTTCATCAACACCCCCCATTCGGTGCGGCTGAGAATGCGCCGCTGCACCAAGCTGCCGCTTTGCGGCGCCATGCCCTGTACTTGGGCCAGCCACAACATGGTATGGATGTCGCGCAGGCCGCCGGGGCAGGTTTTGACATTCGGCTCCAGCAAACTGCCAGCCTGCGCCTTGGCATGGCGCTGCTGCATCTCCAACAGTTTGCCTTCGATAAAGCCCACCACATCGCGTTGCAAGTCTAAGGCACGCGCCAAACGCTGCGCCACCCCCGCATCTCCGCACAAAAGGCGCGACTCCAGCAAAGCGGTGTCGCCGGTGAGGTCCTCCGCCGCGCTGGCACACAATTCGGCAATGCTGCCGCTTTTCAAGGCCGGCGCCAAACCGCAATCCCATAACTGCTGCACCAGCATTTCCGCCGCCGACTGTTGGGCCGGCGTCAGGGCCGCATCGGCGGCCAAGGCCAGGTCGATATCGGAGAAAGGATAAATTTCGCCGCGCCCAAACCCGCCGGTGGCCAACAGACACAAGCCCTCGGTATCTGGCAGGGCTTGCCATAAACCGGCCAGCAGTTGTGCCAACGCCGCCCCGTATTCGCGGAAAAAAACCTGCGGATTGCGGTGGCGGCGGTAGTCGGCAATGATGTCGGCCTTGCGGCGGGCAAGTTCGGCGGCGAGGGGGGTCATCGGGCGGGGCTTTCAGGTAGCCTGAGACCTTTGCAAAACCCCATCTGCGGCGCATTTCTGCGTTGTGCGCTGCTCGCTCACTTGCCTATCTAGATGATATGTCTGTCCCACAGGGATTCCTGGCGTTCACGTTCGCTGCGCTGCTACGCCTTGAACTGCATCCACATCTGAGGGTTTTGCAAAGGTCTCAGCCTTTCAATGGCGGGGTTGGCGGTGGTTGTGGTAATCGACGATGCGGGCCAACACCATATTGCACCAGTCGTCCAAACAGTTTTCGTCGAACAAATCGTTGTTTTCCACCAAGTCGTCCAACCAATTAAGGGCACGAACCAGGCGTTGCAAATTGACGGGTGTGTACGCCGCCGGCACGGCCGGCAGCTCGCGCTGCAGACGGGCCAAACCTTCGTCGCACAAACCGTCCCACTCGCCGAGCTGGCAAGATTCGCACAAATCCTCGGCAATGCGCACCAATTCTCCGCCTTCGTTGCTTTGCTGGTAAAGGGTTTCGGCTTCAATGCCGTAAGGGCTGTGGCGGAAGTCGTCATACCAACGCTCGAAAGCCAAGCCGTCGAAATGTTTAGGGCAAAAGCGGTCGGGCAAGTCGGCCAGCAGGGTTTCCAGCTCCTCCTCGGTATAAAAACAGCCGTGCGAACCTTCGCGCGCACCGTCGGGAACCTCGCCCCAATAATAGCCGCTGAATTCCTCGTACATGATTTGGAAAGTCTGCTCGTCTTCGTCCACCAGGCCGAGAAAATCGCCGTGCAGCCGCAACCGGGCCAAATAGGCGGGCAACTCGGCGGCGGCCACGGGCAGCGGAGATTCGCTGTCGATGTGGGCGTCGTCTTCGTAGAAAGAATAAAAAATTCGGTAGGTCGGCTGCATGGCTTCTGTGGCAACGGTGGGGAAGCGGAAACGGCTTTCAGGTAGCCTGAGACCCTTGCAAAACCCCATCTGCGGCGCATTTCTGCGTTGTGCGCTGCTCGTTCGCTTGCCTATCTATATGATATGTCTGCACTCACTGCGCTGCTACGCCTTGAACTGCATCCACATCTGGGGTTTTGCAAAGGTCTCAGCCTGAAAACGGCGAGGGGTTTATTTTTGCTTGGGGCGGAAAGCAGGGCAAACGGCGGCATCGGTTTCGATAAAGCCGCCGCCGATCAAATCCACGCAGTAGGGAATGGCGCCGAACAGACCCGGCACCACCACGCTGCCGTCTTCTGCGCATACGCCGCCCAAAGTTTCGGCGATGGCCCTCGGCCAGCCGGGCAGATTCACGATTAAGCTGCTGCCGCGGATGCCGGCGGTTTGGCGGGACAAAATGGCGGTGGGCACATAGTGCAGGCTGATGCGGCGCATCTGCTCGCCGAAGCCGGGCAGCTCTTTGTCCAATACCGCCAAGGTGGCTTCCGGCGTGACGTCGCGCGGCGCGGGGCCGGTGCCGCCGGTGGTGAAAATCACATCGCAATGCTCTTGGTCGGCCATGTGGATGAGCATGCTTTCGATTTCATCTTGGTCGTCGGGAATCAGGGCTTCCACATAACGGACGGGGTTGCGCACAGCCCGATCCAGCCAATTTTTAAGCGCGGGAATGCCTTCGTCGGCATACACGCCGCTGCTGGCGCGGTCGCTGGTGGCAATCAGGCCGATGGCGATGGGGGAAAGAGTATTCATGGCGGCGGTACCGGCAAACGGGAAAGCCGCATTGTACCCGATTGCCCGCTTACTTTGGGCACGGTCTGCGCGGCAACGGCAAGAAACAAAAACCGGCCGCCGAAGCAAGCCGGAAACCGGTATCAAACACTGACTGGCCGGAACTGCCCGCCACAATTTTCAGGCTACCTGAAAGCCGAAAACTTATGGCTTTTGCGCCGCCAAACACTGTTCCTGACGTTGCAGGAATGCCTGCGCCCCGCCGAGCTTGCCCAGCTGGGCTTCGGTGTCGAGCTTAGAAAAGTTGCGCAAATCCGCATCACTCAGCTTAGCCAAAGGCTCTTCCCACACGCAGCGGCAGAACGGCTCAATCACGCGCTCGGTTTGCCCCTGCAGGCCGTGCTTGGCCAAATCGTTTTCCCATTGCGGCGAGAACGGCATGTTTTTCACGCACGATTCCACAATGTGGGCGGTGGCCTGAGACTGGGTCAGCGCGCAGCGCGACAGCAGGCCGAAGCCGAGAAACAGCAGCGCAATCACCCACAGCCAAATGCGGATGGTGCGGATTTTTTTGCGCGAGCGCTGATATTCTGCCTGCTGTTCGGGCGTGAGCGGGGATTTTTCCTCAGCCATGCAGGCTCTCCATGCGGATCATGGTAACCGGCGCGGCCACGCGCGGCAGCGCTTCGATTTGCGCGATGGCGGATTGGATGCGTTTTTCCTGTGCGCGGTGGGTAAGAATCACGATTTCCGCGGTTTGGTGGTTGATCACGCCTTTTTGGATCAGCGCTTCAATCGATACGCCTTGCGCCGCCAGAATACCGGCAATGTCGGACAACACGCCCGGCTCGTCTTCGGCGGACACGCGCAGATAATAGCTGCTGATGATTTCTTCGATGGGCAGCACGCGCAGGGTTTCGCCGCTTTGACGGAAGGCCAACGGTGGCACGCGGTGGGCACTGTCAGCATTCAGCAGGCGGGCGATGTCGATGATGTCGGCCACCACCGCGCTGGCGGTGGGCGACGCGCCGGCGCCGGCGCCGTAATACAAGGTTTCGCCCACCATATTCGACTGCACCAATACCGCATTCATCACGCCTTCCACTTTCGCCAGCAGGCGGCATTCGGGAATCAAGGTCGGGTGTACGCGCAACTCGATGCCCTGCTCGGTTTTGCGGGTGATGCCCAAGAGCTTGATGCGGTAGCCCAGCTCTTCGGCGTAGCGGATGTCTTGGCTTTCCAGCTTGCTGATGCCTTCCAGATAGCAGGCGTCAAAATGGATGGGGGTGCCGAAGGCCAGCGCCGACATGATGCTCAATTTGTGCGCGGCATCGTGGCCTTCGATGTCGAAGGTCGGATCGGCCTCGGCATAACCGAGCTGCTGCGCCTCTTTCAGCACATCGGAAAACGCGCTGCCGTGATCGCGCATTTCGCTGAGAATGAAATTGCTGGTACCGTTGATGATGCCGGCCACCGATTGGATCTGGTTGGCCGCCAAGCCCTCGCGCAACGCCTTGATGATGGGGATGCCGCCGGCCACTGCCGCTTCGAACATCACCATCACATTGTGCTTATCAGCCAGGGCGAAAATTTCGTTGCCGTGCTCGGCCAGCAGTTTTTTGTTGGCGGTCACCACATGTTTGCCGTTTTCAATGGCGCAGATCACCGCTTCTCGGGCCACATCGGTGCCGCCGATCAATTCCACCACAATGTCCACTTCCGGATGGGCGGCTACCTGAAACACATCGGTGCCCACGGCGGTGCCGGGCGGACACAAACGCTCGGCGCGCTCGGCATTGCGGCTGGCAGCGGCGGTGACCACCACTTCCCGGCCCAAGCGGCGGGCGATTTCGGCAGTATTGGCCGCCAACAGTTTCACCGTACCGCCGCCGACGGTACCCATTCCCAAAATGCCGATTCTCACTGGCTGCATGATTGCTCCTTGTGTATGATGCTGCGCTCGGGCGCCTGCCCGCCGATTCCGAATAACAAAAGGCTGCTATCTTAGCCGAAAAAAACGGTTTGTAGAACCTGAAAATGCGGCAACGCAGCAAAACGGCGATCGCGATCCGTCATCACCAATATCAAGCTCGCTGTATCTGCCCAAGCCGCTTGCGCCCGGCAGCCTGCCGCAGCGGTTTTCGCCCTTCAGGTAGCCCAATCCAACCGCCACAGAAAGCCCCATATGCTGATACAAGAACACCAGGCCGACGGCACCCTGCAGATCGAGGCCTACCGCCCCGGCCAACTGACGGTCAACGGTCACACCCTCAGCGAAGCCGTCCTCATCGACACCGGCCACACCCTGCGCCCTGCCGGCCTCGCCGCCCCGGCCGATCTGCAGGCCGAACATTTCGATGCCGCCCTTGCTGCCAAACCCGAAATCATCCTCATCGGCACCGGACCGAAACAGCAATTTATCCACCCCCGCCTCACCGCCCGCGCCGCCGCGGTCGGCGTAGGCGTGGAGTGCATGAGCACCGAAGCGGCCTGCCGCACCCATATGCTGCTGCAAAGCGAAGGCCGCCGCATCTGGGCCTGGCTGTGGCCGTAAAGCCTGCGGCGAAATCCTCATCCTTGCCCCGCCCTACCCCGCTTTCAGGTAGCCTTTCCGCGCCGCGTTCCGTTATAATCGCGCCGCCACATCATATTGAATAAAAGGCGCAGCCGCGCCGCCCTATCCGGAGCACAGCATGTACCACTATCAATCCGAAGCCACCCAATTTCTCAACCAATATCTGGAAGAGCATCCCGAAGAAGCCGCCCGTCGTCTGAAAAACCGCGCCCTGCTGTGGGATGTCGAACTCAACCCCGAAGAGCAGGCCGATTTCGAAGCCGCCAAGCTGCCGAAAAAACCCTACGCCTACCAGCCCGACTGAAACACCCGTCCCGTCGCGCCATGACCGCCGCCACCCGCCACCTGCCTGCCGATCTGGCCGGCTACTTGAAGCGCATCAACCCCGCCGAAGCCGATGTATTGGCCAATTTGCGGCGCACCACCGCCGAGCACCGTCTGGGCAAGATGCACATCGCCCCCGAGCAGGCGCAGCTGCTGGCGTTTCTGGTCAAACTCACCGGCGCCAAACGCTGCCTAGAAGTCGGCGTGTTCACCGGCTACAGCAGCACCGCGCTGGCGCTGGCGCTGCCCGAAGACGGCCGCCTCACCGCCTGCGACATCAATGTTACCTTCACCGACATCGCCCGCCGCTGCTGGCAACAGGCCGGCGTGGCCCACAAAATCACCCTCCATCTGCAGCCGGCCCTGATCACCCTCGACCAGCTGATCGCCAACGGCGAAGCCGGCAGCTACGACTTCGCCTTCATCGACGCCGACAAACCGCCGACCACCCACTATTACGAACGCTGTCTGCAACTGGTTCGCCCCGGCGGCCTCATCGCCATCGACAACCTGCTGCTGGGCGGCCGCGTCTGCCACGATCCCGCCCCCGCCGAGCCGCCCTCACTCGAAGCCGTTCGCCGCTTTAACCGCGCACTGCAAAACGATGCGCGCATCGACGCCCTCACCCTGCCCTTGGGCGACGGCCTCACCCTGCTACGCAAACGCCATTCGGAGGAAACCCCATGCGCCTGACCGCCGTTTTCGCCGCCTTACTGGGCCTCAGCGCCTGCGGCAGCCTCACCCCCGTGCCCCATCCGCCAGCAACGGAACACGCCCCGGCCGACCAGCGCATCGATATCCAACTCAACGCCCACACTGAGCAAATCGGCCAACTTCAGCAGCAAATCAGCGAATTGCGCCAACAAATCGCCGAACTGCAAAACAAACAGCAAGCAGCGCCCGCCGCCGACAGCCGCCCCGCCCGAGGCAGCACCGCCACGCCGGCTGCCCCCGTCCCGGCCGCTGCGGCACAAAACAGCCACGACCAAGCCTACCGCCAGGCACGCAGCCTTTACCAAAACGGCCTCTACCGCCAAGCCCTGCACCACCTCAGCTTTGCCGAGCGCAACGGCAGCGGCAGCCAAACCGAGCAAAACGCCCTCTTCCTGATGATGCAAAGCCACGAAAAACTGCGCAATTGCGAATCCGTCATCATCAGCGGCCAGCGCTTCGCCACCCGCTTCGCCGCCAATCCGAAAGCGGCCGAAGCCCTGTACAGCGTGGGCAGCTGCCAATGGAATATGCAACAGCGCGACATCGCACGCGACACCTGGCGCAAACTGATGCAGACTTATCCCAACAGCCCGGCCGCCCGCCGCGCCCACCAACGCATCCAAAACAACCGCTAAACACCGAGGCTACCTGAAACCGGCTTGGGCCGTGTTTTCAGGTAGCCTCTTCACTTCCCAACGTTTCACAAAGGACCCCGCCATGACCCAAATCGGCATTATCATGGGCAGCAACAGCGACTGGCCGGTGATGCAGCACGCCGCCGAATTCCTCGACCGCTTCGGCATCGCCTACGAAGCCCTCGTCGTTTCCGCCCACCGCACCCCCGATTTGATGTTCGAATACGCCGAAACCGCTCGCGAACGCGGCCTGCAAGCCATCATCGCCGGTGCCGGCGGCGCCGCCCACCTACCCGGCATGGTGGCGGCCAAAACCACCGTCCCCGTACTCGGCGTGCCCGTGCCCAGCAAATATCTGCGCGGCGAAGACTCCCTGCTCTCCATCGTTCAAATGCCCAAAGGCGTGCCGGTGGCCACCTTTGCCATCGGCGAAGCCGGCGCCGCCAACGCCGCCCTGTTTGCCGTCTCCCTGCTGGCCAACCAATCGCCCAAACTGGCCCGCCAGTTGGCCGAATTCCGCGAACAGCAAAAGCAAACCGTATTGGGCATGAGCCTGCCGCCGCAGGCATAACTCCCCACAGGTCCCATCTTCGCCGCCGGGCGTGCCATCCTGCCAACAAACCGCCCGCTGCAGCGTCGATTTGTTCGCCAAAGCGATGCCGCTGTGCGAAAATCCGCCCCGTTATAACCGCAACCCACACAAGGACCGTTCCGAATGACGCAGGAAACCGCTTTGGGCGCCGCGCTGAAATCAGCCGTGCAAACCATGAGCAAAAAGAAACAAACCGACATGATTGCCGACCATATTTACGGCAAATACGATGTCTTCAAACGCTTCAAACCGCTGGCATTGGGCATCGACCAAGATTTGGTGGCCGCCCTGCCCCAATACGATCCCGCCCTGATTGCCCGCGTGCTGGCCAACCATTGCCGCCGCCCGCGCTATCTCAAATCCCTCGCCCGCGGCGGCAAACGCTTCGACCTGAACAACCGCTTCAAAGGCGAAGTCAGCCCCGAAGAGCAAACCATTGCCCAACAGCATCCGGCAGTGAAAGAAATGCTGGAAAAGCAGGCCGCCAAACAGGCCGAACAAAACGCCGAGGCCGCAGCCGAGCCGACTGCGCCGGCCGAAACCGCCGCTCCTGCGGCAGACACCAACGAATAAGCCGGTTGTTGAAACGCTTTCAGGTAGCCTGTTCAGCAGAGCAGGCTACCTGAAATGCTGTTTGCCCCATATCATCGGCAACACCCTTTCCCAAGCGACAACAGACGGCAGCAATACACCTGCTCCGCTGCCGCCTGACTGCTTAAGCCAATGAAACAGCCGAAACCCTTGCTCAAGTTTCGGCTGTTTTGCCAACGCCAGCGCATACCTTGCCATCCTGCCATGCAGTCAACCATCTGGCCGCCGGCGAAACCGCGATTACCCCGCCACCACAAAATTGCGCACCGCACGCACCGCATCGGGCAGCTCACCCGCGGTCAGACCGATGGGACCGCAGCCCTGTGCCGCCAACAACTCGGCCGCCGCGCCGTGCAGCCACACACCGGCCGCCGCCGCCTCATAGGGCGGCAAACCCTGTGCCAGCAGCGCCGCAATCAAACCGCTCAACACATCGCCGCTGCCGGCCGTGGCCAAACCCGGATTGCCGCTGTCGTTCTCCTCAATCCGCCCCTGAGGATTGGCCACCAAACTGGCATGCCCCTTCAGCACGATATGGCAGCCGTAACGTTCGGCCAAGGCCAGCGCCGCACGGCGGCGGTTGTGCTGCACCTCGGCAGTGCCGCAGCCCAATAAACGGGCCGCTTCCAAAGGATGCGGCGTCAAAATCGTATTCGCCGGCAAGGTTTGCGGCGTAACGGCCAGCAGATTCAAAGCATCCGCATCCAATAGCAAAGGGGCACTGCTCTCTGCCACTTTGGCCACAGCGGCACGCAACAGGCTTTGCCTGGCTTCGTTCTGGCCCAAACCGCAACCGACCGTGTACACGCTCGCATCCTGCCGCTGCAACAAAGCCGCCGCCGTCGCCAGCATGATTTCGGGATGGGCAGGCAGATAAGGCATTGGCAGCTGCTCCTGGGCAAACCCCAGCCACACCTTGCCCGCCCCGCCCTTCAAAGCCGCCACCGCCGCCAATACCCCGGCTCCGCTCATGCCCTCGCTGCCGCCGATTACCGCCACCGTGCCGTAGCTGCCCTTATGGCTGTCGGCGGCACGCGGCCGCACCAAGCGGGGAAAACGCTGGCGGACGCTGTGCAAGCGGGCGGGCGGCAGAATACGGGTAAGCGGCATATCATTCTCCTAGGGTGGCTTTCAGGTAGCCCGATAAAAAAGCATCCGTCGGGCGCTGATGCGCATCAGCCCCGACGGATGCCGTTCAACACCGGACACAAGCCGGCTCAACCGGCATTATTCCCACTCAATCGTGGCCGGCGGTTTGCCGCTGACGTCGTACACCACGCGGTTGATGCCGCGTACTTCATTGATGATGCGGTTGGACACTTTACCCAGCAGCGAATAAGGCAGTTCGGCCCAATGGGCGGTCATGAAGTCGCTGGTGACGACGGCGCGCAGCGCCACCACATATTCGTAAGTGCGGCCGTCGCCCATGACGCCGACGGATTTGACCGGCAGGAACACGGCAAAGGCTTGGCTGGTGAGGTCGTACCAAGAAGTGCCGTTTTCATCGAAGTTGTTACGCAGCTCTTGGATGAAAATATCGTCGGCGCGGCGCAGGAGGTCGGCGTATTCTTTTTTCACTTCGCCGAGAATGCGCACGCCCAAGCCGGGGCCGGGGAAGGGGTGGCGGTATACCATTTCGCGCGGCAGGCCCAGCGCCACGCCGAGTTCGCGCACTTCGTCTTTAAACAGGTCACGCAAGGGCTCGAGCAGCTTCAGATTGAGGGTTTCAGGTAGCCCGCCGACGTTGTGGTGGCTCTTGATAGCATGGGCTTTTTTGGTTTTGGCACCGGCGCTTTCGATCACGTCGGGATAAATCGTGCCTTGCGCCAGCCATTTGGCGTTTTGGCGTTTGCCGGCTTCGGTTTGGAATACTTCGACAAATTCGGCGCCGATGATTTTGCGTTTTTGCTCGGGGTCGGTGACGCCGGCGAGCTTGCCCATGAAGTCGTCGGTGGCATCGACGTGAATCACGTTGACGCCTAAGTTGCGGGCAAACATGTCCATCACCATTTGGCCTTCGTTCAGGCGCAAGAGGCCGTGGTCAACGAATACGCAGGTGAGTTGGTCGCCGATGGCGCGGTGGATCAACGCCGCGGCTACGGAAGAATCCACGCCGCCGGACAAGCCGAGAATCACTTCGTCGCTGCCCACTTGCTCGCGGATTTTGGCCACGGCTTCGTCGATGTAGTTGGGCATGGTCCAGCTGGGTTGTGCGCCGCAGATGTCGAGCACGAAGCGGTTGAGCAAGGCGCGGCCTTGTTTGGTGTGGGTCACTTCGGGGTGGAATTGGATGCCGTAGAATTGTTTTTCGGCGTGCTCCATCATGGCCACCGGGCAGCTCGGCGTGTCGCCGATGATGCAGAAGCCTTCGGGCAGCTTGGATACTTTGTCGCCGTGGCTCATCCACACGTCCAGCGTGTTAGGCTGGCCGTCTGCAAGGCCGCGGGTCAGTTCGCTGTCGATGGTTTTCACTTGGGCGTAACCGAATTCGCGTTGGTCGCCGGGCGACACTTCGCCGCCGAGATGGTGCGCCATAAACTGCATGCCGTAGCAGATGCCGAGCACGGGAATGCCCAGCTCGAAGATGCCGGTGTCGGCCTGATAGTCGGAGTTGTAAACGGAATTGGGGCCGCCGGAAAGAATAATGCCTTTGGGATTGAAGGCTTTGATGTCTTCCAAAGGCATGTCGTAAGAGTGCAGTTCGCAATACACATGGGCTTCGCGCACGCGGCGAGCGATGAGTTGGGTGACTTGCGAGCCGAAATCGAGAATGAGGATTTTGTCTGGGGTCATGATAAAAGAATCAGAAATCAATCAAATAAAGAAACAAGCAAAAACTTAGGGAGTCGGCATCAAGCTGCGGTAGCGTTGCCGCAAAACCGGCATCGGGGTGGATTGGCGGCATTCGGCAAGCACCGTGTCGCGCTGGCGCGGCACAGGATTGCCCAACACCATTTTTAAAGCTTCGTTCATGCCCTCAGGCGAAGGCACGGTATTAATCTGCTGCTTATCTCGCACACAACGGTCGGTTTGCCGCTGAATGGCTTCCATCACATCCATGACTTCCTGCCGTTCGGCCGGGCTCATGACTTCCACACACCGAGCCGCAAAGATAAACGCCGCATCGATATCAGCAGACGCAGAGCCGCAAGGTATGGCTTCGGCTGGGGTGAATGCAGCCAAAGGCAGCAGCAGCAACGAAAACAGTTTGTGTTGCATGGATATCTCCTCAATAGCAAGGCTTCGGCAGGCTACCTGAAAAGCGCCATCCGGGCCGTCAGGCAAACAGCTTGCGTACTTCCGCGCCCACGTCATCGGCGCGCATAAAGGTTTCGCCGATGAGAAAGCTGTGCACACCGTGCCCGCGCAGATACTGCACGTCTTCACGGTGGCGGATGCCGCTTTCGGCCACCACCATATGCCCGGCCAATTCGGGCAGCAGGTCCAAAGTGTGTTGCAGGCTCACTTCGAAGGTGCGCAGATTGCGGTTGTTCACCCCGCGCAGCGGCGTACTCAGGCGGCGGCATTTGTCGAGCTCTGCCGCTTCGTGTACTTCCAACAGCACGGCCATGCCCAATTCGTGGGCGATGCCCTCGAAGGTTTCCAGCTGGTCCGCGCTCAAAGCGGCGGCAATCAGCAGCACCGCGTCTGCGCCCCAAGCACGGGCTTGGTAGATTTGGTACTCATCCACCATAAAGTCTTTGCGCAACACCGGCAGGGCAACGGCGGCGCGGGCGGCTTTCAGGTAGCCTTCATGGCCTTGGAAATACTGCTCGTCGGTCAGCACCGACAAACAGGCCGCGCCTGCCGCCTCATAAACGCGGGCCAGCGCTTCGGGATGAAAATCGGCACGAATCAGCCCCTTGCTCGGGCTGGCTTTTTTGATTTCGGCAATCAAAGCCGCCTCGCCCGCGGCATGTTTGGCGCGCATGGCGCCTACAAAATCGCGCGCCGGCGGCATATCGGCCGCCTGGGCGCGCATTTGGGCCAAAGGCTGCGCCGTACGGGCGGCAGCCACTTCCTGATGTTTGGTGTTCAGAATCCGGTTCAGAATATCGCTCATGGGCACTCACAAATCGGGCAGGCTGATCTGCCGCTGTTGGCGGACATGGAAATGTTCCAAGCTTTCCAAACCGTGCAAGAAGCGCGACAGTTCGAGCAAAGCGCCTTGGTACACGTCTTTTTTGAAGTCGATCACTTCATCTATCGGCGCCCAATACTCATGCCAGCGCCAGGCATCGAACTCGGGCTGGCTGCTGGCACGCAGATGCACGTCGCTTTCGCGGCCGGTGAGGCGCAGCAGATACCAAATCTGTTTTTGGCCGCGGTAAGAACCGCGCCATTGGCGGCGGATCCAGTTGCTCGGCACATCGTAGCGCAGCCAGTCGCGGGTGCGGCCGAGGATTTTCACATGATGCGGCAACAGGCCGACTTCTTCCAGCAGTTCGCGGTACATGGCGGCCTCGGGGCTTTCGCCGGGCTTGATACCGCCCTGCGGAAACTGCCACGAATGCTCGCGCACACGCTTACCCCAAAACACCTCGTTGCGGTGGTTGGTAATGATGATACCGACATTGGGGCGATAACCTTCTCTGTCCAGCATGATTCTTTCGCCCGGAAATATAAAAATGGCAGCGATTTTCCCATAAAACGCCGCATTCGGCAAAGGCAGACACGGCGGCCAAACCGGCACCGCGGCTTATTTCACCGTCCAGTCCACCCAACCCAGCTGCCAAGTCAGCAAGATAATGCCGCCGAAGATAATGCGGTAATAGGCGAAGGGCACATAGTTTTTGCTCGACACGAAACGCAGCAGCGCTTTTACCGCGAGCAAACCCGCCGCAAAAGCCGCCACAAAGCCGATGGCGATCAGGCCGATGTCCTGCCAGGTAAAAACGTGCAGGTTTTTCACCATGCTGTAGCCGGTGGCTGCAATCATCACCGGCACGGCCAAGAAAAAGGAAAATTCGGTGGCCGCCTTGCGCTCCAAACCCCACATCATGCCGCCCATGATGGTGCTGCCGGAGCGGGAAGTGCCGGGAATCAGCGCCAGAATCTGCGCCAGCCCGACCACCAGCGCATCGCGCGGCCGCATGTCGTCCACCGTCGCCACTTTGGGCGCCCGGTTTTGCTGGCGTTTCTCAATCCACAAAATCAGAAAACCGCCAACCACCAAAGCCGCGGCCACACTGATGGGGTTGAACAAAACCTGTTCGATAAAATCGTCAAACAGCAGGCCCACCACCGCAGCAGGCACGAAGGCAATCATCAGATTGCCCACAAAACGGTTGACCTGACGGTCTTTGCCGATGTGGGTGAGCACATGGGCAAAGCGGCGGCGGTATTCGAATACCACGGCCAACACCGCGCCCAACTGAATGGCGATTTTAAAGGCGGTGTATTCGCTGTCGAAACCGATCAGATTGCCGGCCACAATCAAATGGCCGGTACTGGAAATCGGCAGAAACTCGGTCAGCCCTTCCAAAATACCAAGCAACAGGGCTTTCAAAGCAAGCATCACATCCATAAAACGGGCTTTCAAACGTTTTCAGGTAGCCTTGATTTGCACCAAGGCTACCTGAAAAAGAAAAACAATTATTGGTTGGCCTGACGGGCAAAGGAGCCGCCGCGGCTTGGCAAAACGGCTTTGGGCGCGGCAGCCGGCATACCGCGCTCGGTGCGCACTTTCGCCACCAGTTCGTCCAAGGTTTTCATTCCCGCTTCAAAACCGTTGGCAAAAGTCAGCTCGTATTTGCCACCCACAATCACTTGCGGAGTGCTTTGGATTTGATAGCGTTCGGTCAGCTGCTGCATATTGTGTGCGGCGGCAGACGATTTCGGGTCGTCATAAGCGGCCAACAGTTTGCTGCCGAATGCCTGCTGCTGCGCCCAAGCGCGGAAAGTGGCCTCGTCGCCCAGATTTTTGCCTTCATTGATTACCGCTTGGAAAATGGCCGGATTCGCCTGACGCTTCACGCCGGCTTGGTTCACCGCCGCCAGCAGACGGGCGAACGGCAGGTGCTGGGGCTGCCACACCACATGTTCGGTGCGGTATACCGTGTCTGCAGGCAAGGTGCGGACATGCCGCAGGATAATGGGGTCCAAACGCTGGCAGTGCGGACAGAAATAACCGAAAAACTCCACCACTTCGATTTTATCGGGCTGTACGGCTTCAATCACATTGCTGCGCACAATATAGTCTTTGCCTTCCACGGCTTCGGCCTGCACCACGGCAGCGCTTAAGGCCGTGCAGACGGCAAACAAAACGGTTTTCAGTTTTTTCATGATGGTTCTCTAGAAGACTGGGGGTTTGAAAAATATGGGAAAGTGGGCAGGGTAAGCCGGACAATGTTTCAGGTAGCCTGAGACCTTTGCAAAACCCCCATCTGCGGCGCATTTCTGCGTTGTGTGCTGCTCACTCGCTTGCCTATCGTGTGATATGTCTGCACTCGCTGCGCTGCTACGCCTTGAACTGCATCCACATCTGGGGGGTTTGCAAAGGTCTCAGCCTGGCTTCAAGCTACCTGAAAACCGCCACATTATAGCGGACCTTGCGGCGGCAAGGTTTATTCGGCGCTGCGGGTCAGGCTGTCGATATTGTTTTGGCGCAGTTTCTCGGTCAGCCGTTGCGCTTCTTCTCTGCTGAGGCGGCCGCTTTGGATGCGGTAAACGGTTTGACCATCTTTGCCTGTGGCACGGCTGAGGCGGGCATTCACACCGAGCATGGCCAGTTTGGCGCGTTGTGCATCGGCCGCTTCGGCATTGTTGAAGGAACCCATCTGCACCACCACCCGGCCGCCAGGTGCCGCTTCGGCAGGACGGTTTGCGGCACGGCTGCCCTGCTGCTCGCGGCGCACCTGTTCGCGTGCTTTTTCCACGCTGCCGCTGTTGAGAATCTGCTCCGGAGTGGGCTTGGGATCCGGCCGCGGCTCACGGGCTGGCGGCTTGGGTTCTGCAGGCTGGCGCGGCTTCGATTCGGCCGTGCCGCGATGGTCGGGCTTAGGCGCCGGCACCGGCTGTGCTTCGGGCTTGGGCTCGTCTTCCGCTTGCGACGGCACGGCCGGCGGGGTAGCCGCTTCGGAAGCATCATGTTCGGCAACCTCACCCCAAGGGTCGGCCAAGCCGCCGTCTTTCGGTGCCGACACAGGCGCTTGGGGACGCACTCTTGAGCCTCTCGGTGTCAACTCTTCCGGCTGAGACACCACCTCCGGCGGCGGATCGGGCTGGCGGAAACCTGAAGGGGTATGGTTCAGGAAAAACAAAACCGCGCCGATGATCAGCGTGGCCAACAACAGCCCGAAAATAAAGCCAGTCAGGCCTTTGCCGTGGTTTTTTTGCATAAGACAGGAAATCGGGTAAAAACGGTGGCGTATTCTAGCAAAGCTGTTTGACGGGGCGGAAACGCTTTTACACCTTCTTTACAGCCCGATAAAGAGCTGTTTATGAGAGCCTTAAATAAGGGTTCAAGAGACATTTGCCGGGTCAGCGTGGGCAATGGGACGGCATCGCCAAAGACAACCGCCACTTTATCAATGCCGTCTTGTGGATTCTTAGAACCGGTACGCCTTGGCGCGACCTGAGACCTTTGCAAAACCCTCAGATGTGGATGCAGCTCAAGGCGTAGCAGCGCAGCGAACGCAGACATATCATATAGATAGGCAAGTGAGCGAGCAGCGCACAACGCAGAAATGCGCCGCAGATGGGGGTTTTGCAAAGGTCTCGACCTGTCTCCAGACTGCAGCGACTGGAAGAATGTTCATCCCCGCTTCTGTCGTTGGCGTGATTTGCCGACAAAGGCTACGACAGTGATGTGATTGTCCGGCAGGCGCAGCATCAGAGCATGCAGGTGCAAATTCTGCCATGAAAGAACCGCAAGCGCCGCGTACGTTTGATAAACATCTGTACCGCCATCGGTATTTGGTGGAAAAACGCCGCCAGATGATGCAGGCATGGGCCGATTATTTATTCAGCGTCGTGGCTGCCTGAAGCCCCAAGGCAAGGGGGTGTCAGTTTGGGGCTACCCTTGGCCTGCATGGTGATTTCCACCATAGAGGAGCTTGACGCCGTTCCGTACCAAAAAGTAAAGGGTGCCTCAGTTTGGGGCCTCCCTTACCTGCTTCGGTATTTTACCCATCCGTATATTGACGCTATACATTGGTAACTGTATAGTTTCACTACACATAAGGCGATTTGTATGATTAAGAGTTTCAAGCACAAGGGCTTGCAAAAATTCTTTGAAACCGGCAGCAAAGCAGGCATTCAGGCCGCCCACGCCAATAAGCTGCGCCTGCAATTGATGGCATTGAACCGTTCCGTAGGCCCCGAAGATATGAACGCCCCCGGCTGGAATTTGCACCCGCTGACCGGTGATTTAGCCGGGTATTGGAGCATCAAGGTAAACGGTAATTGGCGAATGACTTTTCGCTTTGAAGACGGCCATGCCGAAGTCGTGGATTATCAGGATTATCATTAAAAGGAGATTGGTTATGAATATGCACAATCCCCCACATCCGGGTTTGGTTTTGTATGAATATTTGGGCGAAACCAGCGTTACCGAAGCCGCAAAGCGTTTGGGCGTTACCCGCGCCGCTTTGTCCCGTATTTTGAACGGTAAGGCATCCATCACTGCGGAAATGGCTGTACGCTTGGCTATTTTGCTTGGCACGTCTAGCACCTTGTGGCTGGGTATGCAAAATGATTACGATTTGTGGCAAGCCGAACAACGCCCGCATGATTTTGTGGTGCCGCTGAGCGTGGCTCTGGCCTGATCCAAACCGCCTTCGGGCGGTTTTTTGATGGGCGGCATGGCAGAACGCCACGAACATGGCAAATTGCCACGGGCCGACACAATAAAGAACCACCCCCGTTTCTTTGGGGGTGGCTCTGTTTTTTTGGGAAGGGG
>NZ_JH164926.1:241339-268422 GCF_000226875.1 Neisseria shayeganii 871 | reverse complement strand
TCTACTTCAGCCCCTATAAAAAACTCCATCAACAGTCGACTATAATCACTAGAATTATAGTCTATTGTATGATATTTATTAGATTGACATCCAATCAATAATAAACAGCTACATGGTAAGTAATATTTAAACATATTTAATACTCCTTAATTTATGGAGACGGTGGATATATATAAAATTGGTTTGAATTGCTAGGATTTCTAATAATATATCTCCCATTATTATTTGGACTTATAATTGTTTGTTTTGGCTGAAACACATGAATCATATTGCCATTGCCGTCAGGTTTTAATTGACCAAGATTAATGCCAATCAATCGGTTCAGATGGTTATCATAATATAATTTATTATACCTAATTCCATTAACTATACCATCTTCTTCAACAAAATTAATATGTGCAGGTAATACTTGTGGCTCATGTTGCAATACCGCCTTGGCATGCGAACTTTGATAATCTATATCATTACTGCCTTGATTGGGATTCAGCCCCAGTTTTGCTTTATGCAATTGTTCGTTAAATTCATGAGCTATTAAAACATTTCCCGATAAGACAATTGAATTTCTATCTAATTTTTCCATGTCTCCTACATCAAAATTACCTGTAATCCAATTACCTCCTGCTGTCTTCTCATCGTTAAAACCTAATGTGATATTGGCAGAACCAGACTTATCTTTAATGACAGCATTCAACATATTATAGAATTTCACTCATCGGCATCCAAATCTGAAACTGTATAACTATTTTTACCATCTGGGCTTTGTAGTGCTACCAACTCAACAATTTCATAATCTTGTTCATTTTTTCTACCTATATTTCGCAATTCAAATTTATTTCCTAATTCTCTCCTTATTTTTTGATTAAAACGTAGAACTGCATTTTCTTGACTATTTACATTAAATGCCAGTTCATTATTTCCCACCGCATTCTGTGCAATCAGGCTACCTGAAACTGCATCGGCAGTTGTATTGCCCACAGCCGCACCTATTGCCGTCCCCAGTAAGCCGGTAATTGCGGTTACGGTTTCTTTCTGTTCTGCGGTGAGTTTGCTGCCGTCTTGCTCATTGTAAAGATAGTGGCTGATAATCGGCGCAGCCGCTTCCGCTCCTCCTGCGCTGATTGCTCCTGCCAGGGCATTATTATCCCCGGCAGATGCTACCGCTGCACCCAATACGGCGTGGGCGAGGATGTGCGCGCTCGTGCCTTCTGCGTTTTTTCCTTTAAATTATTGCCCTATTTCATATGAAATCATCGGTGAGGCAGTGGCTACCGCTATGCCTGCCGTGCTTTGTGTCGGCGCACTCAATCCTGCGCTGATCATATCGAGCAATACGCCGCTTCGCTGCCAGTTGGCTGCTTTTCGGCGTTCATCGTCTGCTTGTGCCGACAGTGTTTGGGCTAATTCCCCCTTGCGGACCGATATGGCTACCTGAAGCGGGATGGTAGGAGTAATCGGCTTGAACGGCATCCGGGCTGACGGAGCCGGGCGGGCTTTGTCTGCTGCTGGTCGGCAAGGCGAAAGCAGAACGGGCACCATCTAGAATGCCATATAGCTAATAGTAATTAACTAGAAATTTAATATATTAATTCATCACAATATTTTTCCTTATACCCTCCATATACTCTTCCATACAACCCTTTTTTATTAAACTCTGTATTTTCCATAACAACTGTGGAAACAGAATAACCTAACCGTTTAACAAAACTCCTCCATTCTGAATAAGTAATACAACCATTCAGATCATAGACGGCAGAGTAATGTATCGAATATCCTTCTGATTCTTTATATCCAATTCTAGCCACTTTTCCATTTATTTCATCTGCAATCTTATAAACCTCCTCAATCGCAATTGCTTTATTTCTCTCTTGTAATATATCCTCTTCACTGCTTGGAATCTGAAGATAAATTGCAATAGCAGATATACACACTACAAATACGATAAGGATAATATCAAATTTCATTTTTATTGAACTCATATGAATAACTCTACCTAGATTTATCCCGATCAATCTTTAACTGATTATTGTATGGATCAAAAGTATGACCTGAGACCTTTGCTTTCTGTAAGGCCTTGGGTACCTATACCAATTTCTGTAGATCCTATTCCATTTGGATTATTTAATATAAGGATAATCCCTTCCTATACAAATACCTCGAGCACATCCTTGAATAGACCTATTCCATCCTTTTTGGATCAGGTCAAAATCACCCGCTGTGATGTGGCTCACGACTTCTTTGGCGGACAATATACGCCGGAGCAGGCTTATGCAGATTACCGCTGTTTGCTGTACCGTAACGGCAAACAGCCGAAATGTGAGAAACGGGGAACGGCATGGGAGAACGAAGACGGTAGCGGGAAAACCTTATATATCGGCTCCCGCTATGGCGCAAAATTGGCGAGGATTTATGAAAAAGGGCGTCAATTGGGTGACAAAGCCAGCCGGTGGGTTCGCTTCGAGGTTGAGTTTCGTGCGCATGACTACGAGATTCCCACGGATATCCTCATCTATCCGGGTGAGTATCTGTGTGGTGCCTATCCTGTCGGTGCACGGTTGTTTCAAAACTCGGCCAAACGCAAAATCACAAAACAAGCCAGAAAGGGATTGACCGTACAACGGGCGGCATACTTCCCCCGGCTACAGGCCGGGGCGTTTGTTCGTTACCAACATGATTTGGGGAGGACGGACGGAGAGATTGTTCGGATGCTGATTGCGCCACCCGGCAAATATCCCAAGGGACTGCATCCGCTTGATGAGGATTGTACGGCACATTCGATCCTATCGCCTTCTGCGCAAGGTATGCCGAAGACAGGAAGATCGGAACCGGTGTCGGTTGGCTTATGGACGGCAGCAGTGCTGTATTTGAAGTACCTGATTGGCTCTCTGCATGGTCTGTGTTGGTAAAGCCAACAGCCAGCGGGCAAGCGGGACACCGACGGGGGAGGTGAGAGGGGGAGTGTTTGGCATTAGGCACCCAATTAGGTACCAAAACCAGAGCGGATAAAAATAACACCCTGATAAATCAGGGTGTTATTTAATTTATCTGGCGGAGAGGAAGGGATTCGAACCCTCGATACGCTATTCACGTATACACGCTTTCCAGGCGTGCGACTTCAACCACTCATCCACCTCTCCGTTGAGGTAAGGGCCGCGATTATAATGAGATTGGTATCTGCTGGCAACCGTTCTATCGGGATTTTGCCGTACATCCAACCGAAGGCCAGTTTATCCCTTCAATTGTCTGCATATTTTCCCGACTAGCGGGCGTCAACGGGGCGATCAATTTTACGGCCGTCAAACCGTAAATTGCAGCAGCGTGCGGCCACCAACGATTGCCTGCGTGTTCCATAAAACGCCAATTATGATGATGCTCTACCGGCGGCACGTATAACATGAAGCGGCCCGTACTTAAGGAAAAACCTGCAGATTGCAGCAAACGCTTGGTTTGTGACAGAGAAAGCGCTTCTCGAAACAGTGGCTTGGTCCGACCGAAACGCCACAAAGAATAAGGATTAAAGCCGCTGAGCAACAACTGGCCATAGGGTTGCAAAACCCGGAAGCACTCCGCCAGTAAAATATCGTGTTCCCGATATAAATCCAAACCATGGGGCAAGAACAAGGTATAGATGGAATGATCGGCAAAAGGCAGCTGGGGCAGTGCGGCAACAATATGCCCATCATTCTCTCGGGGGGCAACGCGGCAAGCCTCTGCCGGCCACCACTCCTTAACGGTGCTCAGCGTCAAGGCAACGCTGAGTTTGCCTTGGCAATGCGGCCATTGGGCGTGGAAAAAATCCCTTTCGGCGGCAGCTGCATAACGGCCCAAGCCATCCTGATGCAGCCACCGTGCCAACTCATGTTCCGATTTCATGGGCCATTCTGCCTTTTCCTGATTTATCATATGGCTATTATGCGTAAATCCCGCCTAAACGTCCTACTTCGGCTTGACACCTTTATTCTAGAAGAAGTACTATCCTGCAGATTTTATTCAAGATACTGAATGCTGCCGTTTTTCAGGTAACCTTCCGCCGCACAACTCCATCTCTGCGGTTTGCGGCAAGCATCTGCTGTTTCGCTGTATTGGCTGTATTTAAAGAAAACCTCATGACCCAAATCAAACTTCTAACCTTGGCTTTATTGGGCCTCGGTCTGCCGGCCACCGCCGTTTCCCAAACTCACTCCCCCGAAAAAATCGCTTCCGCCATGATGAACCTGAATGCCTCGGCTTTGCGCAGCCAGACGGCAGGAGCGGAACGCAGCCACAATAATTTATGGAGCCGTATGCGGCGCGACTTCCGCATGAGCGAAGTGAACCCGGAAATCGTCCGCCGGCACGAAAACTATTTCGCCACCCGCAGCGCCTATTTCAACCGCACCATCGAACGCAGCCGCCCTTATCTTTACCACATTCTGTCGGAAGTGGAAAAGCGCAATATGCCGGCGGAAATCGCCTTGCTGCCGTTTATCGAAAGCGCCTTTGTCACCAAAGCCCGCTCGCACGTGGGCGCTTCCGGCTTGTGGCAGTTTATGCCGGCCACCGGCCGCCAATACGGTTTGGCACAGAATAATCTGTACGACGCCCGCCACGATATCGACGCCTCAACCAATGCCGCATTGAATTATTTGGAATACCTCCACCGCATGTTCGGCGACTGGTCTCTGGCTTTGGCCGCCTACAACTGGGGCGAAGGCAACGTCAGCCGCGCCATCAACCGTGCCCGCAGCCAGGGCTTGGAGCCGGTATATGAAAACCTGCGCATGCCCAACGAAACCCGCAATTACGTGCCCAAACTGTTGGCCGTGCGTAATCTGGTAAACAACCCGCAAGGTTTCGGCCTAACCCTTTCCCACATCGAAAACAAACCTTATTTCCAAGCGGTAACCGTCAGCAACCCGATGGACATCAACGCCATCACCCGCTTGGCCAACATTAGCCACGCCGAATTCGAGGCCCTCAACCCCAGTGCCAAAGTGCCGGTCTTCCTGCCCGAAAACGGCCGCCGCAAACTGCTGCTGCCCGTCGGCGCAGTAAACGCTTTCGAACAAAACCTGCGCAGCGCGCCCAACGAAGCCCTGCTCTCTTACGATATCCTGCACACCGACGGCCATACCACCCTAAGCGATATTGCCGACCGCACCGGCATGAACATATCGGATTTGCGCCGCACCAACGGTTTGAGCCGCAACAATGTGCGCGCCGGCAGCCGGATCTTGGTGGCCAGAAACACCAGCACCGCCGCCCGCTTGGTGAGCGACAGCGGAACAGACGATCCGCTCGGCGGCCTGATCCGCCAAACCGCCGCAGCCGAGCCTGTGGCCGCACCATCGAGCAGCAGCCGCATTCAGGTAGCCCGTGCCGATACTGCGCCATCCCGCCCGGCAGTGGAAACACACCCGGCTGCGCCGTTAGCCACGGTAGTTGCTGCCCGTCCGGAGCGCAGGGAGACCGCCCGCCCCGTGATTCAGCAGGCTGCGGTGGAGAATCAAGTGGCCGCGCCGGCCAATGCCATTATCCAAACCGCCCGCCAAGAAGCGCCTCAAGCTCAAGCAACGTGGGCGGCGAATAGCACGGCCGGTCAGGAGCCTGATCCTTTGATGGCTTTGGCGAATGCCTCGGCGGCTTCCAATCCGGCACCGGCGGATGCCGCCGCCTTGGTGCAGGATTCCTTGGCGCAAAGCGGTGCCGAAGAAAACCGCCGTCAGGCCGCCGCGCGTGCCGCTGCCGAACGTCAAACCCGTCAAGAAGCGCAACCGAACCGTCAGGCCCGCCAGCAAGCCGCCGCCACCCACCGTGTGGCATCCGGCGATACCTTACATTCGATCGCCCGCCGCTACCACATCAGCACCGCCGAACTGCGCCAGCTGAACCGTTTGAACGGTAACAGCATCCGCACGGGACAAGTGCTGAAAGTGGCCGGCAACAACAGCCAAGCCCAGTCGGCCCGTAACAACAACACTTCCCGCCAGGCGGCAAACAACCGCAATGCAAACAGCCGTCAGCGCCAAACATCTTATACCGTACGCAGCGGCGATACCCTTCAGTCCATCGCCCGCCGCCACAATGTTTCGGTAAACGATTTGAAACGCACCAACAATCTGCGCAACAACACCGTCCGCCCCGGTCAGAAACTGCGCGTGACCACCGGCGCATAAGCCTGAGACCTTTGCAAAACCCCCAGATGTGGATGCAGTTCAAGGCGTAGCAGCACAGCGAGCAGTACCCATAGGGCATAAACGCACAACGCAGAAATGCGCCGCAGATGGGGGTTTTGCAAAGGTCTCAGCCCGCTTATCCGGCCCGACCATAGCAAAGGCTACCTGAAACGGTTTCAGGTAGCCTTTGCTATGGTGAAGCAAGTTTGGCGCGGTGCTTTATTTCAAAGGCTCCATGCCCATCACTTCCATCAGGAAGTTGGTAAATGCCGGGTTGGTGGGTTTGTTTTGCATATTCGGCCAACGCTGCTGCCAACCGCGCAGGGCATTTTGCACAAATGTTTTGGATTGTGCGGAAGTGATTCTGCCTTGCTGGCTTTGTACGGCGGAGCGCAGATAAATTTCATACATATCGTCATCCACCATATTGCGGCCCACCAAATTGATGCGGAAGCGGTTGAGCTGTTGCGCCGCTTGCGCCTTGGTCATCCGGCCGCGGCTGACTTCATAGCCCAAACGGGTGGCTTCGTTGCGGATTTTGGAAACATCGCTCCAATGCGTGGGCGCCAAAGTGTAGCCGGCACTGTGCTGTTGGGTACGGCTACCGCCAGCTTTTGGTAATGACCATGTGTCACAGCCGCTCAAAACGGCGGCCACCAATAAGAGGGGAAGGTATTTTTTCATGATGGTGTTGGGATAAGGTATTGGATTAAGGACGGGCCCATTGCAGAAGACCTGGGCGGCAAGTGTAAACAAATTCTACGCAATTTGCCAGTTTTTGAGCAAAGTGGCGGATTTTCTTCCGCCGCTGGCAACACAAGCGGCCGGTAGTTTGCATCTGCGCCGTCAAATGTTTGCTTTTCCGCCTGCCGGGGCGAACACACGCTTACACGGCTTTGGAGAAATGGAAACAGTCCGCCACATAACCGTGGACATAATAAAACTTGTGTGCCCGCGTACGGAACGTGCCGGAATCCAAAGACACATGGCGGCAGCCGTGTTGGCGGGCCAAATCTTCGCAATAGCGCAGAATCTGCGCGCCGATTTGTTCGCCGCGGCGGTTTTCCGCCACCACCAAGTCTTCAAGAAAAAACAGTTTGTGCTGGTAGGTATTGTGATGCATGCGGTATAGTGCCAAGCCGACGGGGAGGCCGCCTGCATCACGCACCAAGAGCAGGCGGGCGCGATCGGCAATCACGCGCTGCATCTGCTCGAAATAGCTGTCGAAGGTTTGAAAATGCGGCCGGAAATTTTGATGGATCGGGAAAAATTCCCGTATCTGGTTTTCGGCCGCCATCAAATCCTGTTCGTTATCGATGGCGGTATAGACCAAACCTGTCATGGTTGTCTCCGTTTTTGTGCGGGCTACCTGAAAAGCGGCATCATGCTGCCGCCGTTTCAGGTAGCCCGATGGTATGGAATCCTGTCCGGCTCGGCCGGAGAAAGGCGAATCATGAGTGTAAAAGCCTTTTTGGCTGCCCGCAATATCGAATTCAGCTTGCGCCGCTACGGCG
Organism: Neisseria shayeganii 871; assembly: GCF_000226875.1. Lineage (GTDB taxonomy): Bacteria > Pseudomonadota > Gammaproteobacteria > Burkholderiales > Neisseriaceae > Eikenella > Eikenella shayeganii. The sequence goes on along the minus strand of NZ_JH164926.1, from coordinate 260,756 downwards.
TGGACGCCTTAAATTTCATGGCGCTGGGCTTGTTCAGCTCCCTGATTGTGGGGTTGATTTTAAAAACCGTCGGCGGCTGGGCCGGGCTGCCTTGGCTGGTGGAAGTCGGCACCCAGGCGCAGGGGGCGATGGGCGCGGCCATCGGGGCCGGTGTGGCTTATGCCCTGAAAGCCCCGCCGCTGGTTTTGCTCGCCAGCGTGGCCACCGGCACCGCCGGTGCCGCTTTGGGCGGGCCGGTGGGCTGTTTTTTGGCCGCTGCCGCCGGAGCGGAAGCCGGCAAACTGCTCAGCAAAACCACGCCGATAGACATCATCGTCACCCCAGCCGTTACCCTGCTGGCCGGCATCGCCGTTGCCCAATTTGTCGGCCCCGCCGTTTCCGCACTGATGACGCAAACCGGCGCCCTGATTATGTGGGCGGTGGAGTTGCAGCCGTTTTTGATGAGCATTGTGGTGGCCGTTTTGATGGGGCTGATTCTCACCCTGCCGATTTCCAGCGCCGCAATCGCCATTTCGCTCTCGCTCAGCGGACTGGCCGCCGGCGCCGCCACCGTGGGCTGCTGTGCGCAGATGGTGGGCTTTGCCGTGATGGGCTTTAAAGAAAACCGTTGGGCCGGCCTGCTCAGCCAAGGTTTGGGCACCAGTATGCTGCAGATGCCCAATATCATGAAAAACCCGAAAATCTGGATTCCGCCCACCCTGGCCGGCGCCCTGTTGGCCCCGCTGGCCACTTTAGGCTTCCAAATGGCCAATATTCCCTCCGGCGCCGGCATGGGCACCAGCGGCTTGGTGGGCCAGGTCGGCACCCTCAACGCCATGGGCCATGCGCCTCTGGTGTGGGCCGGCATCGTGCTGCTGCACTTCGTGCTGCCCGCCCTGCTCACGCTCGCCATCGCTTGGCCGATGCGCAAAAAAGGCTGGATCAAAGACGGCGATTTGAAACTCGATGTTTAGGCGCGCCGTCAGCAAGCGCTGCGGCGGTATCAGCGCTCGAAACCGCCACGCAAGCTTTGCGACAACACGCCTTAAAGCCTTATTCTCCGTTATAATACCGCCCCGTTTCAGGTAGCCTGTAGGCTACCTGAAAACCGTTGGCCTTCCATTTTGCTTATTCCGAAAGACTTTATGAGCACCAAACGCGTTCTCACCGGCGTTACCACCACCGGCATCCCCCACTTGGGCAACTACGTCGGCGCCATCCGCCCCGCCATCCGCGCCAGCCGAAGCGACGACACCGAATCCTTCCTGTTTCTGGCCGACTACCACGGCATCATCAAATGCCACGACCCGGCCCTGATTCACGAATCCACCCAAGCCGTGGCCGCCACCTGGCTCGCCTGCGGCCTCGACCCCGAGCGCACCACCTTCTACCGCCAAAGCGACATCCCTGAAATTCTGGAGCTCAACTGGATCCTCACCTGCATCACCGCCAAAGGCCTGATGAACCGCGCCCACGCCTACAAAGCCGCCGTGCAGGACAACCTCGACAAAGGCCAGGAAGACCAAGACCACCAAATCGAAATGGGCCTCTACAGCTACCCCATTCTGATGACGGCCGACATCCTCATGTTCAACGCCCACGACGTGCCCGTGGGCCGCGACCAAATCCAGCACGTCGAAATGGCCCGCGACATCGCCGGCCGTTTCAACCACCGCTTTGAAGAGCTGTTCACCCTGCCCGAAGCGAAAATCGACGATCAGGTGGAAACCCTGGTCGGCCTAGACGGCCGCAAAATGAGCAAAAGCTACGGCAACACCATCCCGCTGTGGGAAAACGACAAGAAAACCCAGAAATCGGTGAACAAAATCATCACCAACCTCAAAGAGCCCGGCGAAGCCAAATTTCCCGGCGAAAGCCCGCTGTTCGAGATTTACCAAGCCTTCGCCAGCGCCGAAGAAAGCGCCGCCTTCACCCAAATGCTGGCCGAGGGCCTGGCGTGGGGCGAAGCCAAAAAAATGCTGGCCGCCAAAATCAACCAAGAGCTGGCCGAGCCGCGCGAGCGCTATCAGGAGCTGACCGCCCGCCCCGACCGCATCGAAGAGATTCTGCAGGCCGGTGCGGCCAAAGCCCGCCGCGAGGCCCGTCCGCTGCTGGACAAAGTGCGCGCCGCCGTCGGCATCCGCGCCTTGACATAACACGCCGGCGGGCTTTCAGGTAGCCCGCCGCTTTTTTTTGCCATGACCCGCTCCGAACGCCTGCTCAACTTGCTGCAACTGCTGCGCAACCACCGTCTTCCCGTTACCGCCGAAACACTGGCGCACACGCTTGGCGTGAGCGTGCGCACCGTCTATCGCGACATCGGCACCCTGTGCCGCCAAGGCGCCGACATCCGCGGCGAGGCGGGTGTGGGTTTTGTGTTGCACAAAGATTTTCTGCTGCCGCCGCTTGCCTTTAACGAAAACGAAATCGAAGCACTGGTGCTCGGCATGCGCTGGGTGCTGGCTTATACCGACCACACACTGGCGCAGGATGCCCAATCCGTATTGGCGAAAGTCCAATCCGTGCTGCCCGAAAACATGGCGCATGTGTTGGACAGCCAGGCCCTGTTTCCCGTCAGCGCCCATACGGAATACAGCGAACACGAGCAGCATGTTCTCAACACCGTGCGCGCCGCCATCCGCGGCAACCGCAAACTCGAATTCGACTACACCGATGCCCAAGGCCGCCCGAGCCGCCGCACCGCATGGCCGTTTTCCGTCGGCTATTTCGACAGCACCCGGCTGGTATCGGCCTGGTGCGAATTGCGGCAGGATTTCCGCCATTTCCGCCCCGACCGCATCGCCAATCCCGTCATCGGCACGCTCTATCCCACCCCGCGCATGCTCTTGCTGCAGGAATGGCGGCGGCAGGAAGACATCGACCTTGCGCCTTTCGGCTTTTAGCGTAAACGCTCTCCCGACTGATTGCAGCACAGGCCATCAGGATGAGACCTTTGCAAAACCCCCAGATGTGGATGCAGTTCAAGGCGCAGCAGCGCAGCGAGCGTGAACGTCAGGAATCCCTGTGGGACAGACATATCATGAAGATAGGCAAGCGAGCGAGCAGTACCCATAGGGCATAAACGCACAACGCAGAAATGCGCCGCAGATGGGGGGATTGCAAAGGTCTCAGGCTACCTGAAAACCTGCTGACAGAAACTGACACCGCCCGCGCGTACACTCTCCCTACCGATTCACCGTTTGGAGAAAAACATGAAAGACCTCGTCCTTTACACCATCACCCCGTCGCGCGGCAGCGCAGTTTTGTGGATGCTTGAGGAATGCGGCGCCGATTACGATACCGTGGTGTTGTCTTACGACAGTGTCCAATCCGCCGATTATCTTGCCGTCAACCCCATGGGCAAAGTGCCCGCCCTGAAGCACAAAGGTGCAGTGCTCACCGAAACTGCCGCCATTCTTAGCTATTTGGCCGAACAGTTTCCCGACAAAAAGCTGATTCCCGCCGCCGGCAGCGAAGCGCGCGGCCAGTATTACCGCTGGCTGTTTTTCCTCATCCATCTCGAGTATGCCGGCGTGGACAAAATGCGCGGCTTGGAAAACGATGCCAATCTCCGCCGCGCCATCGGCTACGGCGACTTCGACACCGCCGTCCACACCTTGCGTGATCATCTTAACGGCCGCGACCATATGGTCGGCCACCACTTCAGCGCGCTCGACCTGTATTGCACCGGCCTCTTGGATTGGATGCTCAACGGCACCGGCGTCCTGCCCGCCGATCCCGTATTCACCCGCTATATCGCCCTTCACCGCGCCCGCCCCGCCGCTGTCTGTTGAGCATCGGCAGCCCTAACCCTGACAACGCTTTCAGGCTACCTGAAAGCGTTTTTTGTTTTCAGGTAGTCTGAGGGCGGATTTGAATCGTGTTAGAATCCCGCCCGATTTCAATTTAGACATCTACCCTCATCCGTCTTTTCCGAAAGCGTCCTATGAAATTTTTTGCCGTTGCTCGTTCTTATGCCGCAAAGAAAAAATGGCGGGCGGCAAGAAACCAAGGGTATTTGCTGGCGGGTCTGTTGCTGCTGGTCAAACCATTACATGCCGAAATCATCGCAACCGTTCCGGCACAACAATTAAGTTTTCAAATCGAGCATCTGATATTTTCAGAACACGATATTCCTCCTGCCGAAAGGCAGCATTACCGAATCCGAAATCTTTCCTATGCGGATGACACCCAGCCCCAGCCCTCCCGGACGGAAACGGTTCATATCAGCGATCAGGTATTTTTTTCGGAGCAAGACATTGCTTCGGTGAAGCCCGAATTTGATGGTAGGGAATTTGCCGTAGATGTTCATCTGCAAGAAACGGCCGTCGAGCCGTTTGCACAATTTACCCGTACCCATCTCGGCTCCCGCATTGCCTTAATGGACCACTCCTCAGGCTTGCTGTTCAGCGCACCGATTATCCAAACCGAAATCAATGGTGGGCGTTTACGCATCTCCAGCGGCTTAACCACCCTGCAAGATGCTGAAAATTTTGCGGCCCATCTTCAAAATCATTTGGAAATCCGCCTGCTGCATGAACATGGCAGGCTACCTGAAAACTTCAACACCGTCACACTGGCTAGTTTTCCCCTGCAAGCGGCCGGACAGATTCAAGCGTGGACGCGTCCTGCTTGGCGTTTCAGCCAAGATGACGCGGAAAGCTTGATCATCAGCCGCCGACCCAGCACCGGCAGAATGCAATCGCTTTCTCCTGATTATTATGAAGCGGTGATCGTCTTGAAAGAGGAGGCCGCCCAAAGATGGAGCCGGCTGCCCGAAACAACATTTTATTTATTGGATAAAGAAAACCGCCTGACCGGGCACACCATTCCCCGAGTCGGCGGAAACACCCTGTATATCGGCTTATTTCATTTTGAAGAACAAGTGGAACATCTTTTGTGGCAATTGAAACGTCACCCTTGATTCAGGAGATATTGCTCACTCATAAGGACCAAAACGGCCTAGCCGAAAGCACTTTCAGACATTCTGAAACGCTTTTGCTCCATGTTAGAATCGCGACCGATTTCAATTGAAACATCTGTTTTCAGGTAGCCTTCCTCCAACAGCTGAAAAGCGCCAACCAAATTGACCGTATCAACCCTCATGACCACACCCCAATACAGCGAATCCAGCATCACCGTCCTCAAAGGCTTGGAGCCGGTAAAAGAACGGCCAGGCATGTACACCCGCACCGACAGCCCCACCCACATCTGCCAAGAGGTGATCGACAACGCCGCCGACGAAGCGCTCGGCGGTTTTGCCGATGAAATCAAAGTGGAAATCCATGAAGACGGCTCGCTTTCCGTGCGCGACAACGGGCGTGGCATTCCGGTGGGGCTGCATCCGGTGGAAGGTTTGCCGGTGGTGGAGCTGGTGTTCACGCAACTGCATGCGGGCGGCAAGTTCAACAAGAAAAGCGGCGACGGCGCGTATGCTTTTTCAGGCGGCCTGCACGGGGTGGGCGTGTCGGTAACCAACGCGCTTTCCAAACGGCTGGAAGTGACCGTGAAGCGCGAAGGCAAAATCCACCGCATCGTGTTTGCGGGCGGTGCGGTGTTGGAGCCGTTGGCCGAAGTCGGCAAATGCGCGGTGAAAGACAGCGGCACCGAAGTGCGCGTGTGGCCGGACGGCAAATATTTTGAAAGCCCGCAATACAGCATCGCCGAGCTTGAGCGCCTGTTGCGCGCCAAAGCGGTGCTGCTGCCGGGCGTTACCGTGTCGCTCACCCGCCCGCAGAAAGGGCTACCTGAAAGCCAAACCCAAACGTGGCATTACCCCGACGGCCTGAAAAGCTATCTGCTCGACTTAATCAGCGAGGCGCAGGAAGCCGTGCCGGTGTTCGCTTCGGAAAACTATCTTTCAGACGGCCACGACAGCGATTTCAGCGCGGGCGAAGGCGCGGCGTTTGCGCTCACTTGGCTGGAAGAAGGTTCGTGCAACAGCGAAAGCTATGTCAACCTGATTCCCACCCCGCTCGGCGGCACGCACGAAGCCGGTTTGAAACAAGCCGTGTTCCAAGCGGTGAACAACTTCATCAACCACCACAATCTGCTGCCGCGCGGCGTGAAAGTGCAGAGCGACGACGTGTTCGGCCGCGTGGCATTCGTGTTATCCGCCCGCGTGCTCGACCCGCAATTCCAAGGCCAAACCAAAGACAAACTCACCAACCGCGACGCGCTCAAGCTCGTCGCCGCCGTGTCGGGCGACCCGCTGGAATTGTGGCTCAACCAAAACGTCGAAGCCGGTAAAAAAATTGCCGAACTCGCCATCAAGCAGGCGCAGGCGCGGATGCGTTCGGTGAAAAAAATCGAGAAGAAAAAAGGCAGCGGCGTGGCCGTGCTGCCCGGCAAGCTCACCGATTGCGAAAGCGAAGACATCCGCGAAAACGAACTCTTCTTAGTAGAGGGCGACTCGGCGGGCGGTTCGGCCAAACTCGCGCGCGACAAAGCCACCCAAGCCATTTTGCCCCTGCGCGGCAAAGTGCTGAACAGCTTTGAAGTGCATCAAGACCAACTGTTCGGCAATGCCGAAATCCACGACATCGCCGTTGCCATCGGTGTCGACCCGCACGGCGCGAACGACAACCCCGATTTAAGCGGCCTGCGTTACGGCAAAATCGCCATCCTCTCCGATGCCGACGTGGACGGCTCGCACATCCAAGTGCTGCTGCTCACCCTGTTTTACCGCCACTTCCCCAAACTGGTTTCAGACGGCCATATTTATGTAGCCCAACCGCCGCTGTTCCGCGTGGATGTCAACGCGCAAGGCAAAAGCAAACCCGCGCGCAAATTCTACGCGCTCGATCAGGGCGAGTTGGACGGCATTTTGGAGCGGCTGCAAAAAGAAGGCGTGAAAGAAACCGCCTATTCCATCAGCCGCTTCAAAGGCTTGGGCGAGATGAACCCCGACCAGCTCAAAGACACCACCATGCACCCCGACACCCGCCGCCTGTTGCAGGTGCAGATTCCCGAAACGGCGCACGAACACACCCACAGCATCTTCGTCAAACTGATGGGCAAAGGCGAAGCCGCCAGCCGCCGCGCGTGGATGGAGGCCGAGGGCGATACGGCGCGGGTGGATATTTAAAGGGCTGAAGTAGATTATTCCTATCCTAAACTTCACACCAAATCCGCAGGATTTTTAGCTGCCGCTTTGATGTCCCAAAATTAAAACCAAATGCGCATGCTTTCAAGAATAGGAAAAGACTTTCGGTCAATGCCATCATATTTGCGCAAGACACGCTTGGCCTGATTCCAGAAATTCTCAATGCCGTTGATGTGGTTTTGCCTCTCGGCAAATGCCTTACTGTGGTTAATCCTGTGGTGGTGAAAACCACTGACATCCAGTACGTCGTCACTGCTCAGGCTGTCCGTATAAACCACGCTGTCCGGCAGAATTTTCTTTGTAATGACAGGAAATAAACTTTCCCTCTTGGCATTGTCCGCCACGACGGTATAAACCTTGCCACCGTGTTTGAGAATACCGAAAACCATCACTTTGCCTGCGGCTCCTCTGCCGCGTTTTCCTTTGCGCTTACCGCCGAAGTAGCTCTCGTCCAATTCTATGGAGCCCTCAAAAACCTGATCCGCCTCTAAAGCCAAATGATGACTGATAACGAGGCGGGGTTTGCGGTAAAACAGTATGAGACCTTTGCAACCCCCCCATCTGCGGCGCATTTCTGCGTTGTGCGTTTATGCCCTATGGGTACTGTTCGCTCGCTTAGCCTTGTAGATGATATGTCTGTTCTACGGGGATTCCTGGTGTTCACGTTCACTGCGCTGCTACGCCTTGAACGGCATCCACATCTGGGAATTTTGCAAAGGTTTCAGATTTTATATATCAGAGAAGTCGAAGAGGATGCTTTGATGCGCTATGCAAGTCAAAATATCCTCTTTTTAAGATGCCTTATTTTGTGTAAATTATTAATATATATTAATTTGTATAAAAATATGTTTTAAAGTAAAGGGTGAAATTAAGCTTTAAATTTTTGAGAAAATAAAACCATCAAAGATATAATATTACTATTATTTTATCGAGCAAAATAAAATTGCGAATAACTTGCATATTAACTCTAATTAACTATAATAGCGTAAATTAATCATTGTTTTGCTATTTATATTTGCATATGTAAATTTAAAGGAAGCGTCCATGTCGATTATCTCCATTGATATCAGTGCCCAACGGGCTTTTTCACCTTTGTGTCCAAGTGAGTTACCGGTACCTGGTGGAGATCTAATCGCTCCGGAATTAAACCGCAATGCCGCAATGCCGCATTGGCGCATTGGCGCGTTTTGACCCGTGACGCTCATGGTCCTAATGCTGTGTGGGTGGTGGAGCAGCCGGAGCAGATGGGGCAAAAATTGGGTTATCCGAATGTGGACCAAACCTGGGTGCGCCATGCTGAGGTGGGGACGCCGGGCTTTCTGCCGCTCCCTGGTCTGCCTGAACCTGAAGAATATGATTTCTTGGTACACCAAGGCTTGGATATAAATATGCACCCTTACGGTTGTTGTTTCCATGATACTGCTGAAACGCTGAGTACCGGTTTGTTAGAGTGGTTGCAGGTGCGCCAAGCGGATTGTTTGATTGTGGGCGGTTTGGCGACCGATTATTCGGTCAAAGAAACCGTCCTTCAGCTGTGCCGCTACGGCAATTGGCAGGTTTTGGTGAATCTTGCAGCCTGTCGGGGTATGGGGGAAGACACCGTGGCGGCTGCTTTGCAGAAAATGCGCGAGGTCGGTGCAATTTTGTTGGATGATGCTAATGCTGTGGCCGACTGGCTCAAGCAGCACCATTGTCCTTCTTCTCTGCGTCATTTAAGTGATGCGCATCGTTTCGTTCCCCACCTTCCTTGCGCTAAGTATGCACCGAACCATCCGGAAAAATGTACCCACAGAATCAACGGATGCATCGATGGATTGGGTTGCGAATCGGAATAACCTTTAATATTAATAGTCTGTCCACGATTTTTATTTTCAGTAATCCTATTAAGATCAATTGGATTAATGTCATCTGGTATATAAGCTGCTACATTTGTCTTCTAATCTTTGATTAACACCTATAATTCAGCCAGCGCATTGTGACATCTTCTATGGCCCTTGCAAAACCCTCAAATGTGAATGCGGCTCAAGGCGTAGCAGCACCGCGAACGTGAATGCCAAGAATCCCGTAGACTTAGACATCTCAAGAGAGACAGGCAAGTGAGCGAACAGCATTTCTAGGGGATGAATGCACAACTCAGAAATGTGCTGCAGATGGGGAGGTAAAGATCTCTGTTTGACGAGCGGGGGCATTCAGAGAACTCTTGGGGGCAAAGGTCTCAGGTTTTTTGTTGGCGCATCCGAAGCGGCGCTAATCTGCCGTGCGCCCGTGAAACATTTCTACCCAGCCGCTTTCGAAAAAGCCCTGCAAAATGGCCTGTGCCGCCACTTGGTCGAGTACCGGCTTTTGTTTGCGTCCGCGCAGGCCGGCTTCGGCCAGCAGGCTTTCGGCATACAGCGAAGTCAGCCGCTCGTCCACCCAATATACCGGCAAGCCGAAACGGCCGTGCAGGCGCCGGCCGAATTTGCGTGCCAGACGGGTAAGCTCGTGTTCGCTGCCGTCGGTATGCACCGGCAGCCCGACCACCAGCTGTACCGGCTGCCATTGCGCCACCAGCTTGGCGATGGCGGCGAACTTCACTTCGTTGCCCTCCCCCGCTACCGTGGCCAGCGGGTGGGCGATGCCGATTTCGGCGTCACCTTGTGCCACGCCGATGCGGGTTTCGCCGAAATCGAAAGCCAGCGTGGTGCCGTGCATCGGTTTAAGCATGGCCGCCGGCCCCCAGCTGCTCGGGCACGATGTTCAAGAGCTTGATGGCAGCGTCGTAGCGCGCTTCGTGCGGCAGGTCGAACACAATGCCCAAATCCGCCGGCACGGTGAGCCAGCTGTTGTCGGCCAGTTCCTGCTCCAGCTGTCCGGGGCTCCAACCGGAATAGCCCATAAACAGCAGCGCTTTATGTACCTGCGCTTCGTCTTCCAGATGGGCCAGAATGTCGTCGGAAGAAGTCAGCGCGATTTCGTTGTTCACCGCCAAACTGCTTTTCCAACTGCCGGCCGGCGTGTGCAGCAGAAAGCCGCGGTCGGTCTGCACCGGCCCGCCCACCAACACATAACCTTCAGCGAAATACGGCGGCACGCGGTGCTGCATCGATTCGAGCACCTTCCGCACCGGCAGCGGCGAAGGTTTGTTGATCACCACGCCGGTGGCGCCTTCGTCGGAATAATCGCAAACATACACCACGCTACCTGAAAAAAACGGATCGCGCATATCGGGCATGGCAATGAGGAAGTGGTTGCTCAGATTCATGTTCGGCTTTCTTGCAGACACAATAAACAGCATGATACCCGAATCGGGCGGAAGGTTTCAGGTAGCCTCAGGCGCGGCCTGTGCTGCCGAAGCCGCCTTCGCCGCGCTGGCTGGCGGCAAATTCGTCCACCACCCGAAACGAAGCCTGCAGCACCGGCACGATCACCATCTGCGCAATCCGCGCCATCGGTTCCACCACAAACGGCTCCGAGCTGCGGTTCCACAGCGACACTTTCAACTCGCCCTGATAATCGGAGTCGATCAAGCCCACCAAATTGCCCAGCACGATGCCGTTTTTGTGGCCGAGGCCGGAGCGCGGCAACAGCATGGCGGCGTAATTGGGGTCGGCCAGGTGCACGGCAATGCCGGTGGGCACCAGAAGCGTGCCGCCCGGCGGCAGGGTAACGGCTTCGTCCAGACAAGCGCGCAAGTCCAGGCCGGCCGATCCGGGGGTGGCGTATGCCGGCAGCGCGTTTTGCATTTGGGGATGGAGGATTTTCAATTCGACAATGGGGTTCATGAATGTCCTTAATAATGGAGTGTTGATGTGATGACGGCACGGCAACAGGCTGAGACCTTTGCAAAATCCCCATCTGCGGCGCATTTCTGCGTTGTGTGCTGCTCGCTCGCTTGCCTATCTTATGATATGTCTGCCCCACGGGGATTCCTGGCGTTCACGCTCGCTGCGCTGCTACGCCTTGAACTGCATCCACATCTGGAGCTTTTGCAAAGGTCTCAGGCTACCTGAAAGCAGGCCGTGGGGCTTTCTGTGAAGCGAAAACCCGGCACTATTTGCGCAACAGGCGCAAGGCATTGGCGGAGACCAACAGCGAGCTGAGACTCATGCCCAAGGCGGCCACAAAAGGCGTCACATAGCCGAAGGCGGCCAGCGGCACGGCAATCAGATTGTAGGCGGTGGCCCACCACAGGTTCTCGCGAATGATGCGGCGGGTACGGCGGGCGGCGGCGGTGAGTTGGGGCAAAATGCGCATATCGCTGTTGATCAGCAGCACGTCTGCGCCTTCGCGCGCCACATCGGCCCCTTCGGCCACCGCTAACGACACATCGGCCTGCGCCAGCACCGGCGCGTCGTTGATGCCGTCGCCCACCATCAGCACGCAGCGGCCTTGCGCCTGCAAATCCTGCACATAAGCCAGTTTGTCTTCGGGCGCGGCTTCGGCGCGCAAGGCGTCCAAGCCGAGCCGCCGGGCCACGCTCTGCACCGCCGCTTCGCGGTCACCGCTGAGCAGATGCAGGCGCAAACCCTGTGCATGCAGGGCGGCCACCATATCGGCCACGCCGTTTTTGATTTGGTCCTGCAGCAGGAAAACGGCGGCGAAACCGCGGCGGTGGCCCAAATAAACTGCGGTGCCGGCGTGTTCGGTGTGCAGGCTTTCAGGTAGCCTGCCGGCGATTTCGGCCACATAACTGAAACGGCCGATACGCCATTCTTCCTGCCCGTCGCCGTCGAACACCGCCGCCATGCCGTGGCCGACGCGGTTGAGGGTTTGCCGCGGCTGCAGGCTACCTGAAACGCCGGCCGCCGGCAGCGCCATCAGGGCCTGCGCCACCGGGTGTTCCGACTGCCGCTCCAAAGCCTGTGCCACCGCCACCGCCTGTTCGCGGCTGACGCCATCAGCCAGCAGAATGTTTTCCACCGCCAAGCGGCCTTCGGTGAGGGTGCCGGTTTTGTCCAGCACCACGGTATCCACCTTGGCCAGCGTTTCCAAGCTGTGACCGCGCCCGATCAATACCCCCTCGCCCGCCAAACGGCCGGTGCTGGCCGCCAGTGCCGCCGGCGTGGCCAGCGACAAAGCGCACGGGCAGGTCACCACCAGCAGTGACACCGTAATCCACCAAGCCGTTTCAAAATCCGCCAGATACAGCCACACGCCGAACACCACAGCGCTCAGCAGCAGCAGTCCCAATACAAAAGAAGAAGCATGGCGGTCGGCCAGCTCCACCATACGCGGTTTTTCCGCCAAAGCACGGTCGAGCAGGCGCACGATGTGGCCCAAACGGGTGCCCGAACCGGTTTCCGACACCCGCACCACCAGCGGGCTGCCAATGTTCAACGTGCCGGCGGTGACGGCCGAACCGGCATATTTCGCCACCGGCAGACTCTCGCCGGTGAGGATGGCCTCATTCACCTCGCTCTCGCCGGACAACACCTCGCCATCCACCGGCACCACTTCGCCGGCTTTCACCAACACCACCTCGCCGCTCTGCAGCCGCGCCACCACCGCTTCTTCCATCTGCGCGGTATCGGGATAGGCGGGCAAGCGGTGGCAGAATGCCGGCACCAGTTTCACCAAACGCTCGGCGGCATCGCCTGCTTTGCGCCGCGCCATCTGCTCCAAATAGCGGCCGCCCAGCAGCAGAAACACAAACATCGACACCGAATCGAAATAAATGCCGCGCTCGTAGCCCAGCACCAGCGCCACAAAGCTGGCGCCGAATGCCGCCGAGATGGCCAGCGCCACCGGCGTATCCATGCCTAAGCGGCGGTTTTTCATGTCGCGCCAAGCGCCTTTGAAAAACGGCACCGCCGAATAAAACATCACCGGCAGGGTGAGAATCATATTGGCCCAATGCAATATCCACAAAAACCACGGCTCGATTTCGCCGCCGTAGAGATACACCGGAATGATGTACATCATCACCTGCATCATCGCCAAACCGGCCACCCACAAACGGGTCAGCGCCTGCCGCCGTTCCGCTTGCGCCTGCACTTCCAGCTTGTTGGCATCGTAAGGTGCGGCCTCGTAGCCGGTGCGGCGCACGCACAGCAGAATGTCCGACAAAGCCACGCGGCTGTTGTCCCAAGCCACCCGCGCGCGCAAGGTGCTGTAATTGACTTCAGCCCGCAGCACGCCGTCCAAGCGCAACAGCTGCTGCTCGATCAGCCACACACAAGCGGCACAAGTCACCCCACCCAACATCAACACCGCCTCGCGCTCGTGCTCGGAACGGGTTTCCACAAACTCGGCCTGCACATCGGGCAGATCGTACAGCTTGAGCTGTTCCAACACATCCGGCGGCGGCAGGGCGGCACGCTCGGCATCGGCCGTGCGGCGGTGGTAATAGCTGCCCAAGCCGGCAGCGATAATGCTCTCGGCCACCGCTTGGCAGCCAACGCAGCAGGTGGAATGGGTTTCCCCTTCGAAAACCACCGGCAAATCCACCGAGGCGGGCACATCCAAGCCGCAATGGAAGCAGGTGGGGGAAGCATGTTCGGTTTGGTTTTTCATAGCGGGCGGATTATAGCCGATGGGCGGCTTCCGTGTTGGCCGTCGGCACAGGGCATCCCGCACACTGCTCGGCAGGACAAATGGCAACTCTACCGGCTTTCAGGTAGCCTCAAGCGGCGCTTTCCGTTACCATTCCACCGTAACAGGCTACCTGAAAGCCTTTTCCGAACCCATAGAAAGGACCCGATATGTCATTCGGCCAACTCAGCCCCAAACTGTTTGTTGCCCCGCAAGTCGGCCGTGCCGAAATCGAAGCCGCCGCTGCGCAGGGCATCCGCACCCTCATCTGCAACCGCCCCGAAGGCGAAGAACCCGGCCAACCCTCCACTGAGCAGCTGCGCCAGTGGGCCGACGAAGCCGGCATCGAGCACTTTATCCATCAGCCGGTAGTGGCGCCGCAAATCCAATTAAACGATGCGAAAACCTTTGCCGAAGCCGTGGCCCAAAGCCACAGCCCCGTATTGGCTTTCTGCCGCACCGGTACCCGTAGCTCGATTCTGTGGGCGCTGGCCGAAGCCGCCGCAGGCGCCGACCCGCAACAATTGCTGCAAACCGCCGCCGCTGCCGGTATTGATCTGAGTACCGCCCTGCCGCGTCTGGAAGCCGCACGCCCATAAAAAACAGGCAAACAAATGCAAGCGGCCGGCCGCCGGAACATCCGGCAGCCGGCTCTGAAAAAACCAATAACAATAAGCAACCATCTGAATCATCAGGAGACACGCATGGAGACGGCTGTGAAAGCACCTTATGTCGCCCGCGAGGCCGATGCCGACGGCTTCATCCGCTATAGCGAAGAAGAGAATCAGGTGTGGCGGGACTTGATGGCGCAGCAGCAACCGGCCCTACCCGGCCGCGCCTGCCAGGCATACATGGACGGCTTGGCCAAGCTGAAACTGCCTCGGGACAGGATTCCCCAGCTGGCTGAGGTGGATGCGGTTTTACAGGAGACCACCGGCTGGCGCACGGCAGCCGTACCGGCACTGATTTCGTTCAGCCGTTTTTTCGATCTCTTGGCCAACAAAGCTTTTCCGGTGGCCACCTTTATCCGCCGGCAGGAGGATTTCCAATACATTCAGGAGCCGGATATTTTCCACGAAATCGTCGGCCACTGCCCCCTGCTCACCCACCCCGCCTTTGCTGCCTTCAACGAAACCTACGGCAAACTCGGCCTGGCGGCCTCTAAAGAAGAGCGGGTGTTTTTGGCCCGCCTGTATTGGTTTACCGTGGAATTCGGCTTGGTCGGCGGCCAGGCAGACGAGCGGCGCATTTACGGCGGCGGTATTTTGAGTTCGCCGGCAGAAACCCGCTATGCGCTGAGTGATGCGCCCGAACACCGGCCATTCAATATAGCCGACGTACTGCGCACCCCTTACCGCATCGACCACATCCAACCAATTTATTACGTCATCGACAATATGAACAGCCTGTTCGAGATTGCCGATACCGACATCATGTCCGAGGTGCGCCGCGCCATGCAAAAAGGCCTGTTCGCCCCGCACCCGAGTTTGAACGAAACCGGTAAAAACCAAAAGGAGACCCTATGAGCACAGAATTGGCCCAACAACGCTGCGAGGCCTGCCGGGCAGACGCGCCCAAAGTCAGCGATGCCGAATTGTCCGAATTGATGCGCCTGATACCAGACTGGCAAGCTGTGGTCATCGACGGCGTTTTGCAGCTGAAGCGAGTGTTTGGCTTCAAAAACTTCAAGCAAGCCATGGCTTTCAGCAACCGATTGGCCGATTTAGCCGAAACCGAAGGCCACCACCCAGGCATTTTTACTGAATGGGGTAAAGTCACCGTTACTTGGTGGTCGCACAGCATCCAAGGTTTGCACCGTAATGATTTCATCATGGCCGCCAAAACCGATGCCCTGTTGATGGAATAAACAAGAAAAACAACTGATTTTCATATATTTAATGCAATATTCGGGTTTCGATGTGCTCTTTTATCGGAAAGCACACATCGAAACCCGAATCTTTGTCTAGCTCTTCTCTCAGCCACCCGTTCGGGCAAACCGCTTGGCGATGGCTTCTTTCAAGCCGTTGTTGCGTATGCTTTTCCGCTTGACCGCTTGCTTCAAGCCTTCCGGATCTCCTGCATACACAAAGGTTTCCTTGGCTCGGGTAACCGCAGTGTAAAGCAGGCTGCGGTCAAACAAAGCACCCGATTGCACCGAATGCCCCTGCGGTGGCAGCAACCAAACCTCCCGATATTCAGAACCTTGGCTTTTGTGCACCGTCATTGCGAATGCGGTTTCACAAAGCGGCAAACGGCTGAGTGCAATCGGACGGTATCCTGCAGCATGTGGGAAAAAAGCAACCAACCGGCCTTCATGCGGCAAAACGATACCGATGTCGCCGTTGAAAACATTGACGGCATAATCGTTTTCTACCGCCATCAAAACCTGGCCGGCAAACCAGCCGTCTTGACCGGCTTTGCCCGCTTTTGCCAATAAACGGCGGTAGACCTGATTGAAGGCCTCCGCATCAGAACGCAACGCAGCCAAAACCACACAGCGCTGTTGCTCGATCAAGCAAGCAGCCGGATCACCCGACGAAACGGCTTGCCAATACGTTTGCTGCTGCCGGAAAAAAGCCCGGGCCAATTCCGGTAAAGACGAAGTCTGCCAAAACAGATCCTTCTCGAAATGTGAAAAAGCCGCCACCGCGCATTCAGCCGAGCCGGCCACAACCGCTTGTGCCAACGCACCCACGCCTTTTTCCGGGTTGAAGCGGTGACTGCGCGTCAACTTGGCCACATGGGCAGACAAGGGAGGCGGCTCATCATTGACGGCAAACGGCATATTTTCAGGTAGCCAAACAGACACAATTTCACTCTGCCGAGGCGTCAAACACGTTGGCTTCGCCAAAGCCGGCAGCAGTGCACCCATGCCCACCGGAGGCAATTGGTTCTCATCTCCCAGCAAAATCAAGCGGCCACCGTTCGGCACAGCCCGCAAAATTTTCAACAGCAGCGCGAAATCGAGCATAGAGGCTTCGTCCACAACCAAGATGTCGTAAGGCAAGGGCTGCTGCGCATCATATTTTGCTGCCGAATCCAAAGGATTCAAGCGCAGGAGCCGGTGGACGGTTTGTCCCTCTAAAGCCGCCAGATGTGTGTAAACAGGGGCTGGCAAAGAAAATGTGCTGAGTGCCCCATGCACGGAGCGCGTCATGTGGGCGGCGGCCTTACCGGTGGGCGCGGCCAAAGCAATACGCGGCAAACGCTCTTCCTCGCCGCACAACAAAGCCAATAATTTCGCCACCGTAGTGGTTTTGCCGGTTCCCGGCCCGCCGCTGATCAAAATAAAAGGCTGCAACAAGGCCAAAGCCGCAGCGGCTTTTTGTTCTTGTGATGCCCGGCCGGGAAACCAAGCCTCCAGCTGCCGCCGAATGTACCCGTCATCAGCTAGCCTGACCGATAAGCCGGACAATCGGTAAAGCTGCTCGGCAATTTCCTGCTCCCAGGCAAACACCCTAGCACTGTATAAACGATTCCCTTGTAAAACCAGCGGGCTAGCTGACGAACCGTCACCCACAATCGGCTCGGCTTGCCTTAATGCCGCAGCCTGCGCTTTACCGACAACAATAAAACTGTGGCCCGCCTCTTGAGCATGCAGCAAGGCATCCAAATAAGGCTCAACCGTCTCGGCTGCCGTTGGGGCGTATTTTCGGAAAGTCGCCATGATGGCCGAAGCGGCAGGATGGCCGGACAAAGAGTTGTGAGCAGAAGACATCATGAAAAAAGCCTGAGTAATGCTGAGCGCAGATCAGATCGGATCATAAACAATACCGGCCATGCTTTCTAGATGATTCATTTCTTCATACCACTCGGCACGAATGTCCACCTCCCATTCTGCCTGACATTGCAGTTGGAATACTTTTTTCCTACCGTCAAGCACTGGTTCGGATGCGGAGAGCTGGGCTGAAACTTCGGAGCAGCTTGCAGGCAATACCGCCGCCGGAGAAGCCATCACCTGCTCTTTGCCTGAAAAAACAGAAAAACCGAGCAAAACCATGCCACTCAATATCAACAGGCGAATGCGATACATTTCTTTACTCCATCTATTCAAATTAAGATTTACCTAAAATTTAATAAGAAAAAATAAAGATATCAAGTCAGATTTTCTAAAGATTTAATCAAGATATTGCTTTTTATGAAATAAAAAATTAAAATCAGCCCAAGATTCAGATACAACACAGACATATTTTGAGGTATTCGCTATGAAAAACTTTAAAGACAGGCTGCTTTTCCTGTGGGGTGCGCACACCACGCCCTCAAAAATTGCGGCAGACATCGGCATGACTTTGGCCGGCTTCAGCCGTATTTGGAAGGAGGATGGCCTGCCCAAAGCAGAAACCCTTCTGAAAATTAAAGAATTGAAGCACTGCTCTCTGGATTGGCTGCTGACCGGAGAAGGCGATGCTTTCGCAAGCGGCAATGCGGTGCAAACCGTGAGCGACACACTGGCTAATCAGTATGACATTGAAGATTTTGTCTTCATCCCCCAATACGACATTCAAGCCGCAGCGGGCCACGGCCGTTTGGTGGGCGATGAAGCGCCTGTTGGTGCCCTCCCTTTTCAGCGCCACACCATCGAACGCCTGATGAAAACCGATGCCTCGCAGCTGGCCGTCATCACGGTTAAAGGCGACTCTATGGAAGGGGTGCTCAATGATGGCGATCTGATTTTGGTGAATCTGCGTGAAACCACGCCTCGAGACGGCCTGTATGTGCTGCGGATCAACGAGAACCTATTGGTCAAACGCTTGCAACTGGTACCCGGCGGCGTGGTGAATGTGATTTCGGCCAACGAATCTTATCCTGCTTTCCAAATTCATTTGCATCAGACGGAAGACGATTTTGCCGTCATCGGCAAAATCGAGTGGTTTAGCAGGCAGATTTAAAAAAGCTTGGGACTTAGAAAGTGAAATCACTAAATATGGATATAATATTACGAAATATAATGAAATTTTTCGGATTGCATTGGCAGCCATAATAGGCTACTAATCTACGTCAGCCCCAAAAATATTGCATATCATGTTGAATAAATAATATATTTATCTAGTATTTACTCAATGTGATTTGCAAGATGCACCACCAGCAACCTTGTGAACCAATTTACGAAGTAAAAACACTGAGACCTTTGCAAAACCCCCAGATGTGGATGCGGTTCAAAGCGTAGCAGCGCAGCGAGCGTGAATGCAGGAATCCCCGTGGGGCAGACATATCAGACAGATAGGCAAGCGAGCGAGCAGTACCCATATAGGGCATAAACGCATAACGCAGAAATACGCCGCAGATAGGGGTTTTTGCAAAGGTCTCAGACTGCCAAACCTTTAACCTCTCTGACTTAACGGCGGATGCGAACCCTATGCTCCGTCGGCTTGACTTCAGCCATCGGCACCGGCGACAGCTGCCAATCGGCCAACAGCTGATTCAAGCGATTGAGCTTGCTTTTGCGCACCGGCTTACCGAGCATCACCGGCGCATTCAAAGCAAAACGGCGGCGGGCAAACAGAAAATTCACGCACTCCTGCACCAGCATCCGGCCGTCGGCAAAACGGATTTCCGTGGCGCTGGTCAGCAAGCCGCTGCCTTTTGTGTAGCTGCCGTCCGGCTTCAGGCGGTAGCGGTTTTTCTTCGCCCACGCCTGAAATTCCGGGCTGTGCTCGGCATCGGGCGGCACATCGATGGCCAAAACCGGATAATCGCGCGCGGCACGGTCCGACATGACCCACATCATGACAAAACCGATCACCGTGCCAATCACGGCGCCAAAGCCCATACCAATTAAAAAAGAATTCATGATGATGCTTTCCATTACCGCGGCGTTAG
>NZ_JH164926.1:177818-241006 GCF_000226875.1 Neisseria shayeganii 871 | reverse complement strand
CTCTAAAGCCGCTTTTTTTTAACCATTAGGCCGGCAACAGGGCTTCAATGTCGGCCGCCAACTCTTCCGGTGCCACGCTCGGCGCGAAACGGGCCACCACTTCACCTTCCCGGTTTACCAGAAACTTGGTGAAGTTCCACTTGATGTCGCTGCCTTCGCGCTTTTCGCCCAGAGAGGCCAATCGGATCAGCAAATCCTTGAAGCCGGCGTTGCCGCGGTCTTCCGGCTGCTGCTGTTTCAGGTAGCCGTATAAGGGGTGCTCATTAGGGCCGTTGACATCGATTTTTTCGAAAATCGGGAATCGGACACCGAAACGCGTTTCACAGATTTGGGCGATTTCGCCGCTGTCTTCGGGCGCCTGATTGCGGAACTGGTTGCAGGGAAAATCCAAAATCTCCAAGCCTCGGCTGTGGTATTGCTCGTGCAGCTGCTGTAAAGCGGCGTACTGCGGCGTTAGGCCGCAGCGGGTGGCGGTGTTCACGATCAGCAAAACCTGACCGCGGTAACGGCTCAAATCCACCGGTTGTCCTTGCACATCGGTTACAGTGAAATCATAAACAGAGGTCATCACACGGCTCCTAAAAAAAAACGGTAAAACTGCATTATGGGCAACAAAAATGCCGCCGGCAACAAGGTTGCGGCGGCATTCAGCACAAAACGGCAATTATTTACGCAGGCCCAAGCGGGTAATCACGCTGCGGTAAGTGTCGGCGTCGGTGCGGCGCAGGTAGGCCAGCAGACGGCGGCGGGCGCTCACCATTTTCAACAAGCCGCGACGGCTGTGATGGTCTTTGGGGTTGGCTTTGAAGTGGGGGGTCAGGTCGTTGATGCGGAAAGTCAGCAACGCGATCTGCACTTCAGAAGAACCGGTATCGCCTTCTTTGCGTTGGAAATCTTTAACGATTTGTGCTTTTTGTTCTACGGACAATGCCATGATAAAAACTCCGAAAAATCTGCCTTACGGCGGGACAAGTTGGCTGAGCGCAAACCCTGACCAACTCCAATAGTTTCCTGTTTACTCAAAAACAAGAGGGCGGATTATGCCACGGATGCAAACAAAAGGCTACCTGAAAAGCCGCCCCGCCCGTCTGAAATGCGCGTGCTGTGGTCTATGGCACACAATCTTCAGGCGGCGGCCATGCGCTGGCGCATCTGTTCAAACAGGCAAACCGTGGCGGCCATCGCCACATTCAGCGATTCGGTGGCGCCGAGCATGGGAATGTGTACCAAGCCGTCGGCCACCTCCTGCATGGCCGGGCTGACGCCGCTGCCTTCGTTGCCGAACAGCCAAGCCGTCGGAGCGCTCAAGCGGCAATCATATAAAGAGATGCTGTCCGTATGCAGGGCGGTGGCCAGCAAAGGCACACGGCAATGTTGCCGCCAAGCCGGCAAATCGACGCCGCTGTGCAACTGCAACAGAAAATGGGCGCCCATGCCGGCGCGCAACACTTTCGGCGACCAGATATCGGCGCAGCCTTTGTCCAATACCACCTGTTTAACGCCCGCCGCTGCCGCGCTGCGCAAAATGGTGCCGATATTGCCCGGATCCTGTATCCGCTCCAACACCACACAATCCGCCCCGCCGTCGAAAGCCGGAACGGGTGGCAAGGCAATCAGGGCGGTGATTTCCTCGGCGTCGGTGAGGCTGGTGATTTTCTGCAAAGCTTCGCCGCCCACCTGCACCACGTCGTTTGCCGCCAAACGAGCAAGCAGGGCCGAGGTTTCGGGCTGGCTGAAACGGTGTGCCGGCACATAAACCTTCAGCGGGCGGATGCCGCTGTCCAGGCAGGCGGACAACAAATGCACGCCCTCAAACACAGCCTGCCCGTGCTGGCGGCGGGCGCGGCCGCTTTGCAGCAGCTTGGCCAAGTGTTTTAAGGCGGGGTTTTGGGCGGAAGAAAGCGTATTCATGGCGGCGGATAATAACAGCCACGGCAGCTTTCAGGTAGCCTGCCGATTGAGGCCACCTGAAGCCGGGAGGCATGTTAAAATGCGCGCCGGTTTTGTTTTGGAATCTTGAATCACGGTATGAGCACTGCTGCCGACCTCGAAGCGCTGTTGCCGCAAACCCAATGCCGCCAATGCGGTTTTGACGGTTGCGCACCCTACGCCGAAGCCATGGCCGCAGGCGAAGCGGGCATCCACCTGTGCCCGCCCGGCGGCGAAACCGTAATGCGCGAACTGGCCGCCCTGCTCGACCTCCCGCCGCGTCCGCTCGAACAGGCAGACAAAGCCGCCACGCCCAAAGTGCTGGCTTATATTGACGAAGCCGCCTGCATCGGCTGCACCGCCTGCATCAAAGCCTGCCCGGTGGACGCCATCATGGGGGCGTCTAAGCAGATGCACACCGTATTGGCCGACGAATGTACCGGCTGCGAGCTGTGCCTGCCGCCCTGCCCGGTGGACTGCATCGAGCTGCATCCGGTGCCGGATGCCTTCCTGCCCCGCGCCCGACCGGAACGCCGAGCCGCGGCCGCCCATGCCAAAACCCGCTACCAACGCCGCCAAACCCGTCTTCAACGGCTGGCCGACGAACGCAGCGCCTATCTGGCCGAACGGGCGGCCGCCCACCGTGCCAAACAAACGGCCAATACCGAGCCGGCGGCGAATGGCGCCATCGATCCCGCCGCCCTGATCGCCCAGGCCATGGCCCGTGCCCAAGCCCTGCAAAACCAACGCAGCGTGCCCAGTAACCGCGAAGCTTTTCGCGAACGCGAAATTGCCGATGCACAAGACAAAGCCGCCTTCCGTCGTGCCCAGCGAGATGTGCGTTACGGCGACGAAGCGCAAAAAGCCGCCGCCATCCGCTATCTGAAGGAGCGCAAAGCGGCCGAAGAACAAGAAACGCAATCGGCCGGCAAAGCCGGCTGAACAGGCTACCTGAAAGCCTGCTTCTCCCATTCCCATTCCACCCACCACAAAGGCCTGCCGACCATGCACACCGCCCTTTCCCATATCCCGCTCAACGGATTCACCATCGCCAACGACCGCCCCTTCGTGCTGTTCGGCGGCATGAATGTATTGGAAAGCCGCGAGCTGGCCATGGAAATCGCCGCCGCTTATGTGGAAATCTGCGGCAAACTCGGCATCCCCTACGTCTTCAAAGCCAGCTTCGACAAAGCCAACCGTTCCAGCCTGCATTCTTTCCGCGGCCCCGGTCTGGCCACAGGCATGCAGTGGCTGGCCGACATCAAAGAACGTTACGGCGTGCCGGTGATTACCGATGTGCATGAGCCCGAGCAAGCCGCGCCGGCCGCCGAAGTGGCCGACATCATCCAGCTGCCGGCCTTCCTCAGCCGCCAAACCGATTTGGTGGCGGCCATGGCCAAAACCGGCGCCATTCTGAACATCAAAAAAGCCCAATTCCTTGCGCCGCACGAAATGCGCCACATCATCCACAAATGCTTGGAAGCCGGCAACAACCGCATCATTCTCTGCGAACGCGGTTCGGCATTCGGCTACAACAATCTGGTGGTGGACATGCTCGGTTTCGACATCATGAAACAAATGAACGTGCCGGTCTTTTTCGATGTCACCCACAGCCTGCAGCAGCCCGGCGCCCGCAGTGATTCCGCCGGCGGTCGGCGCGAACAAATCGTGACCCTGGCCCGTGCCGGCATGGCGGTCGGCCTGGCCGGCCTGTTTCTCGAAGCTCATCCCGAGCCGGAACAAGCCAAATGCGACGGCCCCTGCGCCCTGCGCCTGAACTGCTTAGAACCCTTTCTCGCCCAATTGAAACAGCTGGACGATTTGGTCAAAGGCTTCGCGCCGCTCGACACCCATTAAGCCTCTGCCGAAGCTGCCCGCCGCCCGAATTTATGGTAAAGTCCGCCCTTTGCCCACCCGCCGCAACGGCGCATTGATTGAGAAAAACACCATGCAGTCTTGGCAGTTACCCGAACACATTGCCGACATCCTGCCCACCACGGCCCGCCAGCTGGAAAGCGCCAAAGAAGCATTGTTGGCGCTTTTCCGCGTGCACGGCTACGAATTGGTCAGCCCGCCGCTCACCGAATACAGCCATTCCCTACTGGCCGATGCCGACCCCGGTTTATCGCTGAAAACCATCCGCGTGGTCGACCAGCTCAGCGGCCGCCAACTCGGCCTGCGCGCCGACATCACCCCCCAGGTTGCCCGCATCGACGCCCACCTGCTGTCGGCCAACAACGGCATCAACCGCCTGTGTTATGCCGGCACCGTACTGCATGCCCGCCCCGACGGCGCATTAAGCACACGCGAGCCGCTGCAGATCGGTGCCGAACTTTACGGCTGCGACGAGGTGGCCGCCGACATCGAATTGATCGATTTGATGTTAAAAAGCCTGCACACCGTACACGTGGGCAAGCCGCTGCTGGCCTTGGGCCACATCGGCGTCTTTTATGCCTTGGCCCACGCCGCCGAATTGCCCGCCGCCGATGCCGAAGAGCTGCTGGCGCTGATGCAGGACAAAGACACCGCCTCCATCCGCCGCTGGCTGGCCGGCCGCGAACTGCCCGCCGAATATGCCGCCGCCCTGCAGCTCCTGCCCGAACTCTACGGCGGCCGCGAAGTGCTGGACGCCATGAGCCGCTTACCGGCTCTGCCGAAAATCGAAAAAGCCCGCGCCACCCTGGAAGCCGTGTGTGCAGCTTTCCCGCAAGCAGACATCCACATCGACTTATCCGAACTGCGGGTCGATTCCTATCACACCGGCCTGCTGTTCGCCGCCTACCACGCCGACTGGCCGGATGCCGTGGCCCGCGGCGGCCGCTACAACGGCTTGGGCAAACATTTCGGCCGCGCCCGTCCGGCCACCGGCTTCAGCTTCGATTTGCGCGACGTAGCCGCCTGTCTGCCGCCGGCACAAAATATGCACCGCATTGCGGTGGCGCAGGCCGATGCGGCGGCCGCCCGCAATACCATCGAACGTCTACGCCGCGAAGGCGAATGCGTGGTGGTGGATTTCGGCGGCGGCATCGGCGCCTGCGACCGACGCTTGGTCTGCATCGACGGCGTATGGCAGGTGGTGGCCGCAAATTAAGGGTTTTCAGGTAGCCTGCTCATCAGGCTACCTGAAAACAGCATCCGCGATTTCAAAAATATCGATTCTTTTTATTTCCAATATTCTTTAACAGGGTAAGCATCATGGCAAAAAACGTAGTCGTCATTGGCGCACAATGGGGCGATGAAGGCAAAGGCAAAATTGTGGACTGGCTCGCCGAGCAAACCGGCGGCGTGGTCCGTTTCCAAGGCGGCCACAACGCCGGCCACACTTTGGTGGTAAACGGCAAAAAAACCGTTCTGCGCCTGATTCCCAGCGGCATTTTGCACGAAACGCTGGACTGCTTCATCGGCTCCGGCGTGGTGGTTTCCCCCGAAGCGCTGTTGGGTGAAATCGACGAATTGAACGCCGCCGGCGTGAAAAACGTGGAAGGCCGCCTGAAAATCGCCCCCACCTGTCCGATGATTCTGCCCTACCACATCGCGCTCGACCAAGCCCGCGAAGCCTCGCGCGGCAGCGGCAAAATCGGCACCACCGGCCGCGGCATCGGCCCGGCTTACGAAGACAAAGTGGCCCGCCGTTCCATCCGCATCGGCGACTTGGCCGACATCGACCGCATCAGCGACAAGCTCAAAGCCAATATCGATCTTTACAATGTGCAGCTGCAACACCTGCACGGCACCGAGCCGGTACGCTTCGACGACGTGATGGCGAAAATCCGCAGCTTCAAAGACCGCATCCTGCCCATGGTGGCCGACGTGTCGCGCACCCTGTATGAAAAAGGCCAGCGCGGCGAGCGCCTGCTGTTTGAAGGCGCCCAAGGCACCCTGCTCGACATCGACTACGGCACTTATCCGTTTGTCACCTCTTCCAACTGCCTGGCCGGCGCCGCCTCGGCCGGGGCCGGCGTGCCACCGCAAATGCTGGATTATGTGCTCGGCATCGTCAAAGCCTACACCACCCGCGTCGGTTCCGGCCCCTTCCCCACCGAATTGTTCGACGACATCGGCGCCGGCCTGGCCCAGCGCGGCAACGAATTCGGTTCGGTAACCGGCCGCGCCCGCCGTTGCGGCTGGTTTGACGCCGCCGCCCTGAAACGCGCCATCCAAATCAACGGCATCAGCGGCATGTGCATCACCAAACTCGACGTGATGGACGGCATCGAAGAAATCAAAATCGGCGTGGGCTACACCTTGGCCGACGGCAGCACCACCGACATCCTGCCCTTCGGCAGCGAAGCGGTAGCAGGCTGCACACCGATTTACGAAACCCTGCCCGGCTGGAGCGAATCCACCGTCGGCATCAAATCTTTCGACGCCCTGCCGGAAAACGCCAAAGCCTACCTGAAACGCATCGAAGAAGTATGCGGCGCCCCGATTGCGATCGTTTCCACCGGCCCCGACCGCACCGAAACCATTCTGCTGCAACACCCCTTCAACTAATATTTGCATCATCCCGCAGCAAAGCATCAGGCTACCTGAAACGGGTTTTCAGGTAGCCTGATGCTTTGCAAAACCAGACCGAGACTTTTGCAAAAACTGCATTTGCGGCGCATTTCTGCATTGTGTTTATGCCCTGAAGATACTGTCACATTGGGGACAAAAGATTTCAGGCTACCTGAAAACCCGTTTCAGGTAGCCTGATGCTGATTTCACAACATGCCTTCAGACGGCATTGAGCAACTTAAATCGTACCTTGTGCTTTCACCCGCTCTGCACCCTCGAATTTGCTCAGCGCAGACAAATAGGCTTTGGCCGTGGCCACCAAAATATCGGTGTCCGCGCCCTGCCCGTTCACCACGCGGCCGTCGCGCAGCAGGCGCACGCTGGTTTCGCCCTGGCTCTCGGTGCCGGCGGTAACCGCATTCACCGAATACAGCTGCAATTGCGCCCCGCTTTGGACCACACTCTCGATGGCTTTGAAAATCGCATCCACCGGGCCGGAACCGGTAGCCTGCGCGTGCTTCTCTTCGCCGTGCATGCTGAACACCACTTCCGCGCGCGGCTCTTCGCCGGTCTCGGTGGTGATGTGCTGGGAAATGAATTTGAAATGCTCCTGTTGCGACAGGCTCACCATTTCGTCAGACACCAAGGCGTGCAGGTCTTCATCGAAAATTTCGCGTTTTTTGTCGGCCAGCTCTTTGAAACGGGCGAAGGCGGCGTTCAATGCTTCCTCGCTACCCAACTCGATGCCCAACTCGGCCAGCTTGGTTTTGAAGGCGTTGCGGCCGGACAATTTGCCCAAAGTGAGACGGTTGGCGCTCCAGCCCACGCTTTCGGCAGACATGATTTCGTAGGTTTCGCGGTGTTTGAGTACGCCGTCTTGGTGAATACCGGACTCGTGGGCAAAGGCATTGGCACCCACAATCGCCTTGTTCGGCTGGATCGGGTAGCCGGTTACGGTGGACACCAATTTGGAAGCCGGCACAATCTGGGTGGTGTCGATGCCGGTTTCCAATCCGAACACATCGTGGCGAACTTTCAGCGCCATCACGATTTCTTCCAAGCTGGCATTGCCCGCCCGCTCGCCCAAACCGTTGATGGTGCACTCCACCTGGCGCACACCCGCCTGAATCGCCGCTAGGGAATTTCCTACGGCCAAGCCCAAATCATTGTGGCAATGAGTGGACCAAACGACTTTGTCGCCATTCGGCACGCTGCGGATGATTTCCGAAATACGCTCATACCAAACGGAAGGAATCGAATAGCCCACGGTATCGGGAATATTAATAGTGGTGGCACCCGCCTCGATCACTTCGGTAAAAATTCTAGCCAAAAAGTCCAAATCCGAACGCACGGCGTCTTCAGCAGAAAATTCCACATCATCGGTATATTCTTTGGCAATTTTCACTGCCTTTACCGCCGCATCAATTACCTGTTGCGGCTTCATTTTCAACTTATACTCCATATGCAGCGGACTGGTGGCGATAAAGGTGTGGATGCGCTTTTTCGGGGCGGGTGATACCGCTTCGCCAGCAGCACGCACATCCTTCTCATTGGCGCGGGCTAATGAGCATACGGTTGCCTTGGTAATGGTTTTGGCGATTTCGTTTACCGCCTCGAAATCGCCCGGGCTGGCGGCGGCGAAACCTGCTTCAATCACATCCACGCCCAGCTTTTCCAGCTGGCGGGCAACGCGGATTTTTTCTTCTTTGGTCATCGCGGCGCCGGGCGACTGCTCGCCGTCGCGCAGCGTGGTGTCGAAAATAATGACGCGGTTATTGGGGTTGGACATGGTGGTTTGCTCCAAAGTGGGTTGTTGTTGCAGAAAAGCGTTTAAATCCAAAGGCCGGCCTTGCGCTTCGGCCAATGCGCTCAGGCGTTGCAGTTGGTTCAGCGGCAGCGAACCGCGGGTGCGCCATTTGTAAATGGCCGCCGCCGAAGCGGCGTCTTCGGGATGCTGTTGTTTCAAGGCTTCCGCCAGCGCGTTCACGCCGCCGAAGTACGCAATCAAGCGTTCGATATCCAGTTGCATAATAGACCTTTTGTCTAAAAATTTATCTTAGCCTGCAGGTAGCTGCGGTTTTATCGGCCGCAATATACGCATAATTAGACATATGCGCAAGCCGAAATGCTGGCTAATTTTGCCAAAATATACACTTTGTCTAATTTTGCTGATTTCATTGATTAAATTCCCGGCAAAACAGGCTACCTGAAAGCATCTCCGGCAGCATTCACCGTCCGTCGAGCCGCCACCCCTTACTTGAATTCCAAGCGTTTACTCTTTAAAATTCCGTCAATTTTTTTCAGGAGAAGTAAACCATGTATGATGTGTACCGTGCCCCCGAATCCGGCGGTGAACCGGAAGACAGCGGCGAACTGAGCCTTTTGGCTACCCCCAACCGCTGCCCGGCAGCCACCGGCTGGGCTTGGATTCCGCAAGCCTTTTCGATTTTCCGCGAGCGTTGGGGCATGTGGCTGCTGATCGGCTTAATTGCTCTGCTGTGTAATTTTGCCGTCAGCGTGGTGATCGGATTGGTGCCAGAGAAAATGGCTTGGCTGGTTCAAATTTTCTCCTTTATTTTCAGCTTGTTTTTGATGTGCGGTATTGTGTATTGCGCCGCCTCGCAAGTGGAAAACGGCGAGCTGGAAATCAGCGGCCTGTTTGCCGGCTTCCAACTCAAATTCAAAGAAGTGTTGATTTTGGGCGTGCTCCAATTCCTCCTCATTCTCGGCTTATTGCTGGCGGTGGCCGTACCGACTGTCCTGCTGTTAGGCGTCAGCTTCAACCTTGCCTCCTTAAACCAGAACTGGGGCGGTCTTCTGTTTGCCCTGATTTTGGTCGGCTTAGTGGTTGGGGTAGGCGTTATCCTGTTCACTTGGTTTACCCCGCCTTTAGTGATGCTGCATAACATATCGCCCACCCGCGCCATCGGCATGAGCTTGCGCGGCGGCTTGGCCAATCTGCTGCCGCTGCTGGTTTATGTGCTGGCCTTGATTGGCTTGGCCATCGCCTTCGGCCTGCTGGCCGCACTGCTGGGCAGCATCCTGCCCCAGTCGGTTGCCCTGGCCCTGATGGTGCTGATCGGCATCCCTGTCACCCTGTTCTTCAGCGTATGGAACGGCATCATCAGCTATGTGTCTTACCTCAGCGTGTGGACCAATGCCGAATTGGAAAGCTGACCGGTTGGGCAACTAAATCGATATGTTCGATCTGTATCAGCCTCCACAATCCAGCCATGAACCGGAAACCGACGGCACACGGGGTCTGCTGGCCAGGCCAAACCGTTGCGCGGCTTCCGCCGGCTGGACATGGACTTGGCAAACCTTGTCGCTTTTCCATGCGCAAGGGGGCAAATGGATGCTCATCGGCCTGGCAGCATTGTTGTGCAATCTGCCGTTTCAGCTGTTGGCAACAACTATGCCTATGCCGAACCATCTATATTGGCTTGGTGCGGTTGGCACTTTCCTGCTGGATGTCTTCCTCATCTGCGGCATGGTTTACGGCGCCGCTTCGCAAGTGGCAAGCGGCACATTGGCCGCCGGCAGCCTGTTGGCCGGCTTTCGCTTAAAAGGCAAACAAGTGCTGGCTTTGGGGCTGATTCAGCTCATCATTTGCTTCGTCTTGCTGATGGCCATCTCGGCGCCTCTTGCCGTTCTATTCGGCTTGCTGGACGCCTCCCCCAGCATGCAAGCCTTTCTGCAGAACACAAGCATGCAGATTGCCGCTCTGCTGGCTATCGGTCTGGTCTTCGTGATGGGCATCATGCTGAGCATCGGCTTCACCCCGTCCTTGGTGATGCTGGGCAATGTTTCCCCTGTGCGCGCTTTGGCCATGAATGTGCGTGGCGGCATGGCCAATCTGGTGCCTTTGCTGATATACGCACTGACTATGCTGGTATTCACATGTGCGCTGGCTACCCTATTCGTGCTGTTTGTTACCATATTTCCCCAAGCCGTTACCGCCGTGCTGAAATGGTGGCTCGGGCTGCCCATTCTGATTTTTCTCGGCGTATGGAACGGTTTGATCGCTTATGCCGCCTACCTCAGCGTGTGGACGGATACCGAATTGGAGCTGGAATTGGAAGGCTGAACGACACCATAAATATCAAAACAGGCTACCTGAAACGCTTTCAGGTAGCCTGTTCTATTGATGGCGGTTTAAGGCAGCAAAGCCACGTTGTTCAAACCGCTGCACTCGTCGAAGCCGAACATGATGTTCATATTCTGTACCGCCTGCCCGGCCGCGCCTTTGACCAGATTGTCCTGCACGCTCAAAAGAATCCATATCTCGCTGCCGGGCGCACGTTGCACGCTGATGCGGCAAACATTGCTGCCGCGCACGCTGCGGGTTTCCGGCGTGCTGCCGGCCGGCATCACATCGACAAAAGGGCTGTCCGCATAATAAGCCGCCAACAGCGCCTGCGGATCTGCCCCGTCTTCGAGATGCACATAAGTGGTGGCGTGCATGCCGCGAATCATCGGCGTGAGGTGCGGCACGAATACCAGATGTTCGGCCACCTCCGCTTGCAGGCCGGCAATGGTTTGGCGGATTTCCGGCAGGTGGCGGTGGCCGCCTACGCCATAAGCCTTGAAGTTGTCTCCCGCTTCGCACAACAACGTGCCTACTGCCGCTTTGCGGCCTGCGCCGGAAACGCCGGATTTGCAGTCGGCAATCAGCGGGCGGCCGGTTTTCACCACGCCGGCTTTCAAAAGCGGAATCAGCGGCAGGCTCACGCAGGTGGGATAGCAGCCGGGGTTGGCCACCAGGCGGGCGGTTCGGATGGCATCCCGGTTCAATTCGCACAAACCGTACACCGCCTCCTGCAAAGCTTTTTCGGCGGTAAACGGCATCCCGTACCAATGCTCCCAAGTGGGGATGTCTTTGAGCCGGTAGTCGGCCGACAAATCCACCACGCGCACGCCCTGTGCCATCAGAGCCGGCGCATCCCGCATCGCCACACCGTGCGGGGTGGCGAAAAACACCACATCGCAAGCGGCTAAATCCGCGGCATCGGGCGCTTGGAATACCAAGTCGTACACGCCGCGCAAGGAGGGGAAATAGTCGGCAATGTGCACGCCGGCTTCACTGCGGCTGGTTACCGCCGTCACTTGGGCATGCGGGTGGCCGGCCAGCAGACGCAACAGTTCGACACCGGTGTAGCCGGTGGCGCCGACAATACCGACACGAAGAGAGGGGGGATTCATGATGCCGCGTTCCTTATCTAAATATCTAATGAAAAAACGGAGTGTAGCGGCTTTTCAGGTAGCCTGAAAGCCCGGCCACAGCAGCCTTTCGCCCGGCATCAACAACAAAACCGCCCAAAGCTGGCAGGCGGCCTGACAGGGGCGTATAATCGCGGCGCATCGCCGGAGCGGCCACACCATGCATCACCATGAAAATCATAATATATGCTACCGGCACCGTTTTAGGAACACTTTGCCATGAGTCAGCAACCCGAGCAAAAGACACAGCCAAAAGAACAAGTTATCAGCCTCTACCAAGGCAGCAAACGCATCCACCCCAAGCTGGCAAAAGGCCGCTTCGCCAATTGGCGCATTCTGGTCGTCCTGGCCACCCAGCTGGTGTTTTACGGCATCCCCTGGCTGATGTGGGGCGACCGCCAAGCCGTCTGGTTCGATATTCCCGGCCGCCACTTCTATATTTTTGGCCTCACCTTGGTGCCGGGCGATCTGATCTATCTCACCGGCATCCTGCTGCTTTCCGCTTTCGGCCTGTTTTGGTGGACCACCATTGCCGGCCGTTTGTGGTGCGGTTATGCTTGCCCGCAAACGGTCTATACCGAAATCATGCTGTGGATCGACCATTTGGTGGAAGGCGACCGCAACAAACGGCTGAAACTGGATAAAGAGCCGTGGAATGCGCGCAAAATCCGCATCAAGCTCACCAAGTATCTGCTGATTTTCTTGGTCGCCGCCTGGACCGGCATCACGTTCGCCGGCTGGTTTGTGCCGATCCGCGAGCTGACGGCCGATATTTTCAGCCTGAACTTTGCCGCCATTTCGGGCGGCACCCTGTTTGCCGCCGCTTTCTACGGCTTCATGACCTGGCTGATGGGTCACATCATGCGCGAGCAGGTGTGCCTGCATATGTGCCCCTACGCCCGCTTCCAAAGCGCGATGTTCGACCACGACACGCTGATCATTTCCTACGACACCGCCCGCGGCGAACCGCGCGGCGCACGCAAAAAGAATGTCAGCCGCGAAGAAACCGAGCTGGGCGACTGCATCAACTGCACCATGTGCGTGCAGGTATGCCCGACCGGCATCGACATCCGCGACGGCCTGCAATACCAATGCATCGGCTGTGCCGCCTGTATCGATGCCTGCGACGAGATCATGGATAAGATGAATTATCCGCGCGGCCTGATCCGCTACACCACCGAAGGCGCACTGGCGAAAGAATATCCGGAAAACAAAATCCCCAGCCGTCTGCTGCGCCCGCGCGTAGTGGGTTACGGCGCGGTATTGGCCTTGGTGGCCGCCGGCCTGATCGTGAGCCTGTTCTTCCGCCAAACCGTGCGCGTGGACGTGATCAAAGACCGCGGCGTGATGGTGCGCCAAAATAAAGAGGGCTGGCTGGAAAACGCCTACAACCTGCGCATCATCAATGCCAGCGAAGACGTGAAAATCCTCACCGCCGAAGTGGAAGGCTTGGAAGACATCAAGATGTCCGGCCTGCCTGCCGACGGCCTGCGCCTCGAAGGCGGCCAAACCGTTACCGTGCCGGTTCAGGTAGCCGTGATTCCGGAGTATGCGGAAAAAGGCAGCAACCCCATCCGCTTCACCTTCCGCTACACCGATGCGCAAAATCCTGAAGACAGCAGCACCATCAGCGAAAAAAGCACCTTTATCGGAGAATGATTTTGAGCAACAACCGCAAGGCCCGTCCCTGGTACCGCGAACCCTGGCCCTGGCTTTTGGCCGCCGGCCCCATCATTGTTGTATTCGCCGCCCTCTACACCTACCATCTGGCCGCCAACTACAACAAGCCTTCCATGGTCACCGACGACTACTATAAAGAAGGCAAAAACATCGGCCTGCAGCTGGAGCGCGACCAAACCGCCGCCACACGCGGCATTCGCGCACAAGTGCTGGTGAATCCCGACAACGACCGCGCCAAAGTGCTGCTCAGCGGCGAAATCGAGCCCGACAGCAAACTGCGCCTGCTTTGGCTGCACCCTGCCCGCAGCGAACACGACCAAAGCGTGGTCTTGCAGCGGCAGGGAGATGCCGCCCCGTCCGGGAATCAGGTAGAATACACCGCCGTTTTCAAGACACTGCCCTCCACCCACCACTGGTATGTGCGCGTAGAAGACGAAGCCGGCCAATGGCGTGTGCAGGGCCGGTGGGACACCAACCAAGGCCAAAGCCTTACACTGCAACCCATGCATCAGGCCGCCCCCCAACCGGCCCCCTAATCCGGCTTTCAGGTAGCCTCTGGTTTCTCAGGGCTACCTGAAACGCCCCGCACCCTACCCCGAAAAGGATTCCTCATGGACGATATGCTCAAACAAGCCGCGCTGGACTTCCACGAATTTCCGCGTCCCGGCAAAATTCAGGTGGCCCCCACCAAACCCTTGGCTACCCAGTACGACCTCTCTCTGGCGTATTCACCCGGCGTGGCCGCGCCCTGCATGGAAATCCATGAAGATCCGCTCGCTTCCTACAAATACACCGCCCGCGGCAACTTGGTGGCCGTCATCTCCAACGGCACCGCCGTGCTCGGCTTGGGCAACATCGGCGCGCTGGCGAGCAAACCGGTGATGGAAGGCAAAGGCGTTTTGTTTAAAAAATTTGCCGGCATTGACGTCTTCGACATCGAAGTCAACGAAACCGACCCCGACAAACTGGTGGACATCATCGCCTCCCTCGAGCCCACCTTCGGCGGCATCAACCTCGAAGACATCAAAGCCCCCGAGTGCTTCTACATCGAGAAAAAACTGCGCGAGCGCTGCAACATCCCCGTCTTCCATGACGACCAACACGGCACCGCCATCATCACCGCCGCCGCCGTGCTGAACGGCCTGCGCGTGGTGGGCAAAGACATTGCCGAAGTGAAACTGGTGTGCTCCGGCGCCGGCGCGGCCGCCATCGCCTGTCTCGACCTCTTGGTGGCCTTGGGCATGAAGCGCGAACACATCACCGTTTGCGACTCCAAAGGCGTCATCTTCCAAACCCGCGAAGACCGCGAGCGCATGGACGAAAGCAAAGTGCGCTATGCCGTGGCCGACTGCGGCCAACGCACCTTGGCCGATGCCGTACCGGGCAAAGACATCTTCCTCGGCCTCTCCGGCCCCAATGTATTGAGCACCGATATGCTCAAGCAAATGGCCGACAAACCGCTGGTGTTCGCCTTGGCCAACCCGCAGCCCGAAATCTGGCCGCCCGAAGCAAAAGCTGCCCGCCCCGACGTCATCATCGGCACCGGCCGTTCCGACTTCCCCAACCAAGTCAACAACGTGCTCTGCTTCCCCTTCATCTTCCGCGGCGCCATGGACGTGGGTGCCACCACCATCAACGAAGAAATGAAGCTGGCCTGCGTGCGTGCGATTGCCGACTTGGCGCTGGCCGAGCAAAACGACGAAGTCGCCAGCGCCTATATGGGCACCGAGCTTTCCTTCGGCCCCGAATACCTGATTCCCAAGCCCTTCGATCCGCGCTTAATCGCCCGCATCGCCCCCGCCGTGGCCAAAGCGGCCATGGACTCCGGCGTCGCCACCCGCCCGATTACCGATTTCGACGCCTACGTCGAAACCCTCAACCACTTCGTTTACAAATCCAATCTGTTCATGAAGCCGGTGTTCAATCAGGCGAAAAAAGACATCAAGCGCGTGGTATTGAGCGAAGGCGAAGACGAGCGCGTACTGCACGCCGCCCAGCAAATCGTGTCGCAAAAACTGGCTTTCCCGATTTTGATCGGCCGTCCCAATGTGATCGAAGCACGCCTGAAAAAACTCGGCCTCACCATCCAAGCCGGCAAAGACTTCGAGCTAGTCAACAATGAAAACGACCCGCGCTACCGCGAGTACTGGGAAGAATACTACCGCCTGCGCAAACGCCAGGGCGTCACTGAAGAAATGGCGCGCCGCCGCATGATCGGCAACACCACTCTGATCGGCGCCATGATGGTGCATCTGGGCCATGCCGACGCCTTGGTGTGCGGCACCATGGGCCGCTTCCGCGACCACTTCCAAATCATGGAAGAAATCATCGGCTACAACAATCCCGAGCGCAACGCCTGCGCCATGAACGCGCTGATTCTCAGCGGCGGCAGCATCTTCATTACCGACACCTATGTGAATGCCGAGCCCGACGCCGAACAATTGGCCGCCGGCACCCTGATGTGCGTGGAAGAAATGGAACGCTTCGGCATCGTGCCCAAAGTGGCCTTGTTGGCCAACTCCAACTTCGGCTCCATCGATTCGCCCTCCAGCCGCAAAATGCAAACCGCGCTGGGTCTGATTCAGGCCGCCAAACCCGAGTTGGAAATCGACGGCGAGATGCAAGGCGATGCCGCGCTGAACGAAAACATCCGCCAGCAAATCATGCCCGATTCCCCACTGAAAGGCTCGGCCAATCTGTTGGTGATGCCCGATGTGGAAACCGCTAACATCAGCTACAACCTGCTGCGCGTGTCCGCCTCCGACGGCGTGACCATCGGCCCGATTCTGATGGGCATGGCCAAGCCGGTGCACATCGTCACCCCCATCTCCTCCGTGCGCCGCATCGTCAATATGGTGGCCTTGGCCGCCGTTGACGCCCAACGCCAACACGGTTGATCATTCGTTTCCATCAGGCTACCTGAAACCCGCCGACGGCTGTTCAGGTAGCCTTTTTTCATCCAGCAACGGTTCCCTATGCACGCCACATTACCCGAAAAACGCTTCGAAGACTCAGGCGCAGCCGAATACGACCAACGGATTACCCGCCTGATTCCCGGCTATACCGAGCTGCACCGCCTCAATGCCGCCATCTTGCATCCCCTGCCCGCCGATGCCCGCATCTTATTGATCGGCGTCGGCACCGGCACCGAGCTGCTGTCCCTTGCCGATAGTCGGCCACAATCCGCTTTCACCGCCCTAGACCCCTCATTGGCCATGCTGGAACAAGCCAAGCGAAAAGCGGCCTGCTTGCCGAATACCGTCTGTTGGCATCACGGTTTGCTGGAAGAACTGCCGGAGGCGCCCCAATACGATGCAGCCCTGTGCCTATTTGTGATGCACTTCCTGTCCGATATAAGGGAAAAGGGCGCGCTGCTGCGGCAAGCCGCCTGCCGTTTGAAACCGAGTGCGCCCCTGCTGCTGGCCGATCTGGCCGTGCAATGCAGCGGACAGACTGAATACCTGGTGCAATATGCCCGCACCCAAGGCCTGCCCGATCACCAACTCGACCGCTTACAACAGCGTTTGCAACAGGATTTTTTTCCACTCACACCCGGCAATCTGGCCGATTTGGCCACAACATGCGGTTTCGAAACACCCGAGCCGTATTGGCAAAACTTGGGCTTTACCGCCTGGCGCTTACGCCGCGCACCATCTGTTCCTACGGAGACTGTTTAGAATCGGCTCAAAATCTCCCTTAGGCTGGACCTTCCCCTCCCGATGTGGGCGCCGTTTAAGGCGTCGCAGCGCAACGAATGCGAACGCCAAGAATCTCTGTGAGACGACATATCGATAGATAGGCAAGTAAGCAAGCAACCCCAAGGCATCAACATACAAAGCAGAAATGTGCCGTAGATGGAGTTTGGCAAAGATCTCAGGCTACCTGAAACACACCCGGGCTGTTCAGGTAGCCTGTCGGCAAGCGAATACCGAAATATCCGGCCGTCCGGTGCTATAATGCGCCCTTTGCCGTGCCGGCCGCTGCTGCCGCACGCCACCGATCGTCCAACGCTGCCCAACGCAGCCTCTGCCTACATGAGCCGAAAACCGTCCTCCCCCGCCACAGCCAAAAAGAGAGCCGCCAAAGCCGCGCCGGCCAAACCCAAACTCGACACCGGCGGCAAAGCCAAACCCGTGGTGGCGCCTTCCGATGCCGTTAATCTGCTGGCCGACGTGATGTGGCTGTTGGTGCTGCTCATCACCGTTTGTACCGCCCTGGCTTTGGCCAGCTTCAGCATGAGCGATCCGGCCTGGTCGCGCAGCATTCCGGAAACCGCCGTCCCGCATAATCTAGCCGGGCTGATCGGCGCCTACACCGCCGACATCGCCTATTACCTGTTCGGCCTTTCGGTGTGGTGGCTACTGCCCGCCGCCTTGGTTTGGCTCTACCGCAATTTCCGCACGGTCAAGCAAAACAGCGACAAACCCTACAACCCCCTACTCGGCTTGGCCGGTAGCGCGCTGCTGCTGTTCGGCAGTCCGCTTTTGGAGGCCGCCGTTTGGTCGGCAGAGCTGAAAAACAGCCTGCCGGTGGGCGCCGGCGGGCTGATGGGCCAATCGCTGGGCAGCGGATTCACCCGCCTGCTGGGTGTTTCAGGTAGCCTGTTGGTGCTGCTGGCGCTGATTGTGGCCGGTCTGTCGCTGTTGCTGCAGGTTTCCTGGCTGACCCTGCTGGAAAAAGCCGGCGCGCAGGCGGAATGGCTGTGGTACCGCCTGATCCGCAAGCCGCACCGCTTTATCAAAGACATCCCCAACGCCAAATTCACCCGCCGCATGGTGCGTAACGCGCAAAACATCACCGCGGAAAAAGTGGAAACCGTAACTGGCGCCAGCAGCAACCGCAAATCGATTGCCGTCCAGCTCGGCAGCGATGTCTCTGCACCGCCAAGCAACGAGCCTACCGCCGCACCGGCACGCCAGAAAGACCTGTTCGACGACAAACCCGCTGCCGAAGAAGACGGCTACTGCCTGCCCGACATCCAACTGCTGTCGCAAGCCGTCGGCAGCAAACCCGAAATCAATCCCGAAGCCCTGCAACGCATGGCCGAACGGATTGAAGCCAAATTGGCGGAGTTCGGCATCCGCGTGGAAGTGGTGAGCGCCATTTCCGGCCCGGTCATTACCCGCTTCGAAATCGAGCCGGCGCAAGGCGTAAAAGGCAGCCAGATTACCAACCTGGCCAAAGATTTGGCCCGCTCTTTGTCGATGCAGTCGGTGCGGGTGGTGGAAACCATTCCCGGCAAAAACACCATGGGCATCGAAGTACCGAACGAAAAACGGCAGGAAGTGCTGCTGCGCGAAATCCTGTCGTCCCCCGTGTTTAGCGAAGCCCAATCCAAACTTACCGTGGCCTTGGGCAAAGACATCGCCGGCCAGCCGGTGGTGGCCGATCTGGCCAAAATGCCGCACCTGCTGGTGGGCGGCATGACCGGCTCGGGCAAATCGGTGGGCGTCAACGCCATGATCATGTCCATCCTCTATAAAGCCGCGCCCGACGAAGTGCGCTTCATCATGATCGACCCCAAAATGCTGGAATTGTCGGTGTATGCCGACATCCCCCACCTGCTCTGTCCGGTGGTGACCGATATGCGCGAGGCCGGCCAGGCGCTGAACTGGTGCGTGGCGGAAATGGAAAAGCGCTACCGCCTGCTGGCCCATGTCGGCGTGCGCAATCTGGAGGGCTTCAATACCCAGGTGGCCGAAGCCAAGCAGGCGGGCAAACCGCTGCCCAACCCCTTCAGCCTCAACCCGGACCAACCCGAACCTTTGGAAAAACTGCCCTATATCGTGGTGGTAATCGACGAATTGGCCGACCTGATGATGGTGGAGCGCAAAGCGGTGGAAACCCAAATCGCCCGCTTGGCGCAAAAAGCACGCGCCGCCGGCATCCACCTGATTGTGGCCACCCAACGCCCCAGCGTGGATGTGGTAACCGGCCTGATCAAGGCCAATATTCCCACCCGCATGGCCTTTACCGTGCAAAGCCGCATCGACAGCCGCACCATTCTCGACCAAATGGGCGCGGAAGACCTGCTCAAATACGGCGACCTGCTCTTCCTGCAGCCGGGCAATGCCGACCCCACCCGCCTGCAGGGCGCTTTTGTCAGCGACCACGAAGTGCACGAAGTGGCGGCTTTTGCCAAACGCCAACAGCCGGCCGATTATGTCGAAGGCCTGCTCAGCGGCGAAGCGGCGCAGGAAACCGTGAATGCGGTCAACCCCAATGCCAACAGCGACGAAATGTTCGACCAGGCCGTAGCCTTCGTGCTCGAGTCGCGCAAAACCTCGATTTCCTCGCTGCAACGCCAGCTGCGCATCGGCTACAACCGCGCCGCCAATCTGATGCAGGCGCTGGAAGACGCCGGCGTGGTGTCGCCGCCCGACGTCGGCGGCAGCCGCAAAATTCTGGCACAACAGGATCATGCATAAGCCACCGTTTAGAAACCATTTTTCAGGTAGCCCTCAGCCCAAGGATCACACCGCATGGAACTCAAAATCCCCCCGCTTTTACTGGTGGTGCTAAGCGCCGCCCTGATGTACGGCCTCAGCCGCCTGCCGGCCGGTCATGCCTGGCAAGCATCGTGGTGGCTGCCCCTGCTGCCGGCGGCCGCCGGCTTGGCGGTGGCGGGCACCGCCGCTGCCACCTTCCGCCGCCGGCGCACCACGCTCAGCCCGCTTCAACCGCAGCAAACCCAAGCCTTAGTCAGCCACGGCATCTTCCGTTACAGCCGCAACCCCATGTATTTGGGCATGGCGCTGCTCTTGGCCAGCTGGGGTATTTACCTGGGCAGCCTGCCCGCACTGGCCGGCATTCCGCTGTTTGTGCTGTATCTCAACCGCTTCCAAATCCGCCCGGAAGAGCGCTTTCTTACTGAAAAGTTCGGCGACAGCTACCGCGCCTACTGCCGGCAAACCCGCCGCTGGCTATAAAATCCGAAACAGGCTACCTGAAACCGCTTTCAGGTAGCCTGCAGCGACCACTCCCAAGGAAACAATATGCCCGCCTTCCTGCCCGAACCGCCCTTGTCTGCCAAACAACAACACGGCACCGCCGTACTGCTGATCAACCTCGGCACTCCCGAAGCGCCCACCGCCGAGGCCGTGCGCCCCTATCTGCGCGAATTCCTGTCCGACCAACGTGTGGTCGAATTGCCCAAACTGTTGTGGCAGCCGATTTTGCGCGGTTTCGTCTTGCCTTTCCGCCCGCGCAAAAGCGCCCACGCCTACCGCCAAATCTGGCAGCAGGAAGGTTCGCCGCTGGCCGTATTCACCGCCCGTCAAGCCCAAGCCCTGCAACAAGCGCTGCCCGACGTGAGCGTGCGCTTTGCCATGACTTACGGCCGCCCGTCGGTGGCCGACACCTTAGCCGAACTGAAAGCGCAAGGCATCGGCCGCCTGCTGGTCTTACCGCTTTATCCGCAATACGCCGCCAGCAGCAGCGGCGCCGCCATCGACAAAGTATTGAAGGTCTTACTCAAACAGCGCAACCAACTGAGCCTGCGCACCGTCAGCCGCTACTACGACCACCCCGCCTACATCCGGGCGATGCAAACCCATATCGAGGCCTACTGGCGGCAACACGGGCGCGGGAAAAAGTTGATGCTGAGTTTCCACGGCATTCCCGAGTCCGCCCATATTCAGGGCGATCCCTACCCCGACGAGTGCCGCCACACCGCCCGCCTGCTGGCCGAAGCCCTGCAACTGAACGAAGAGGACTATCTGGTGGCCTTCCAGAGCCAATTCGGCCGCAACCGCTGGATCGGCCCCTCCACCCAACAGCTGTTGGACGAGCTGCCCAAACAGCAGACAGACGAACTCGACATTTTCTGCCCCGGTTTTCTGAGCGACTGCTTGGAAACTCTGGAAGAAATCGCCATTGCCGGCCGCGAGCAATTCCACGCTGCCGGCGGCAAAACCTACCGCTTCATTCCCTGCCTCAACGACAGCCCCGCCTGTACCGAAATGCTGGCGGCCCTGGCCGGCGAAAACCTGCACGGCTGGCGCTGAAGCCAACACGGCAAAACAGGCGTTTCCTCCTGGCGGAAACGCCCGTTTTTCATGGTGCTGACAAAAAAACTGAAATACCTCAGTCAGAATAACGGTAAGTAAACACCAAACGGTCATGCACCATGCGGCCGGTGGGGCGGCAGTCGGCGGTCTGCTGCTCGCGCTCGCCGCCCAATTCCACGCGGCGTTCGCTGAGCACATCGCCACTCACCGCGTAAACCAACTCGCCGCAATGGCGGGAGAACACCCGCGCTTGGCCGACATAACGGTTGCCTTGGCGTTCGCCTTCAAACAACACCGTACCGCGGCGCACGCCCGCGTTCTGCATCCGCTGAGTCGGGTGTTCATAGCTGATCACGCGCCGATTACCGTCGGCATGCAGGCGCATCAGCGAACCGTTGTGCATCCAGAAAGAATCGGCCGCCGCGGCCGCAGACAGCCCGAGCAGGGCCGCTATCCAGATTTTTTTCATGGTTACCGCTCCTTGAAGTCACTTAGGCATCGGAAAGACCTCGGCCGGATTGGCGGCAAACCGCTGATCCGGCCTGTTCCGATGCCTTCAGTATAAACCGTCTGCGGCCAGAAGAACCGATAACCGTTTGATTGATATCAAGAGCATTCCAATTACTCCGCCCAGCCCGCTCAGCGCTCCGTCAGTTTGGGCGGATGCTGTTGCGCCACTTCGTGCGGATTCAGGCGGGCATGGTCTTCCTGCCCCAAGTCCACCAGTTTGCGCAGGCGGGTCATGTATTGGTTGACATCCAAACCGCGGCCGTGGCGCTGGGCTTCCCAAATGGTTTCCGCCAGCGCGTCCATCATATCGTGTTCGGCCTTCACCCAATCGCCGCTGTATTTGCCCTGCAGCTTTTCGTGGATGGCGCGGATGCCCGGCGGCTGGTCGATGCCGCTTTGCTCCTGAATCGAAAGATGCAGCGACAAATGCAAGAAGGGATTGGTTTCGCCCTGTTCCGGCGTCCAAGTGTGGTCGAGGTAGCGCTCGATGTTGTCCAAATAATGATGGTATTCGGGGTGGGCTTCGATGATGCGCAGGGCTTTCTGCTGCAAGGCGTCCAGCTGCAGCGGTGAGAGGCGGTGTTGCCAGACGTGGGCAAAAAAGCGGCGCACGTCTTGGGTGTTCACGTCATACATTTCAGGTAGCCTTATTGGTAGCGTTTGCCTTGGTGTTCCAGCCAGCCGTGGGCATGGCGGCCGGCCGGGTCGCGGTGGGTCCAATGGATTACCCCGCCCTGCGGGTTGTATTCGTATTCGCCGTAGAAGCCGACGCGCTCGCCGCGCTGCAAACGGGGAATCCGCGGTGCGAGATCGATGTTGTGCGCCACCAAGACGGTGTGGCCGTTATCCAGCTCCAGAATAAAACGCTGGTGGCGCGAACCTTTGTTGTCGTCCGGCAGCGTGCGTTTCACCCGCCCGCTGCCGGCCACCTGCACATCGCTTTGCTGCTCGGCAAAGGCGCGCGCGATGATGTCGGCACCGGCTCCAGCTTCGGCAGACAGCGGCGCCTGCGGCCGGCCCAGAGGAATACGCTGTATTTCCTCCGAGCGCCAGCCGAACTGCTGGCTCAGAATGCCGCCGGCCACCATGACCAGCAACACAAAAAGAAGGGAAGGCTTTTTCATCAACACATCCGCCATGCCTTTGTACGGCGGGCTTCAAGCTACCTGAAACCCGCCGCGACGGCATCAGAATAATTGTCTGCTTGTGCGGTTCAAATGAAAACCGCGGCCGCTTGCGTTTTCACAGCGCACGCCGTTTTCCGCCACCAGACAGCGCCAGTCTCTGCCCTGCACGGTTTGCCCGTACGCCAATACACCGGCATCCGGGTTGTAAGGCAAATCGCCATGGCACAAACCGCTTCGTTTTGCCGCGCCCCTGCCGCCCAACTCAACAGTTGGCGTCCAATCCAAATCACAGCTTGCCGGGCGGCCGGAAGCCGCTTGGCTGTGCTGCACGGCCAGGCAGGAAACCGCTGCGCGGTTTTGCCAGGACGTACAATAGATGTTTCGGCTGGGGCTTAA
Source organism: Neisseria shayeganii 871 (assembly GCF_000226875.1). Taxonomy (GTDB): domain Bacteria; phylum Pseudomonadota; class Gammaproteobacteria; order Burkholderiales; family Neisseriaceae; genus Eikenella; species Eikenella shayeganii. The sequence continues at coordinate 217,638 of NZ_JH164926.1, read as the reverse complement.
AAATTCGATTTCTCTTCCAGACGCCCCCGAATCGGCGTGCAGCGGGCCGGACAGCGTCAATAAAGACAGAGCCAAACCCGGCAAGTATTGTTTCAACATCGCTTGATTCCTTTCCTTTCGCAGGTGTCATCACAAGCAGAGGCTACCTGAAAGCCGGACAGGTTTTCAGGTAGCCTCTGCCGCTTATGTTTCCCGTACCGACGTGCGCTCAGGCAACAACAGGTTCAACACAATCGCCAAAATGGCGCACAAACCGACGCCGGCAAAGCTGAGGCCGCCGAATTTCATTTCCATGCCGCCCACGCCGATGGTCAGCACCGAGCTGACAATCACCAGATTCTTCGGCTGCATCAAATCCACTTTGGCATCGATCAGGGTTTTCAGGCCCAAAGAAGCGATGGTGCCGAACAGCAAAATCATCACTCCGCCCATCACCGGCAGCGGAATCGAAGCCAGAAAGGCATTGAATTTGCCGAAAAACGCCATGCCGATGGCAAACACCGCCGCCCAAGTCATGATGAACGGATTGCTGTTTTTGGTGAGCATGACCGCACCGGTTACTTCGCCATAAGTCGTCACCGGCGGGCCGCCGATCAAACCGGCCGCGCACACACCCAAGCCGTCGCCCGCCAGCGTGCGGTGCAGGCCGGGGTCGGCCGCGTAATCTTTGCCGGTCACCTTACCGATGGCCATCACGCCGCCGATGTGCTCGATGGCCGGCGCAATGGCCACCGGCAGCATAAACAGCGCGGCCTGCCAATGCACTTCGGGCGCGTGGAAGTCGGGTACCGCAAACCACGGCGCCGCCACGATTTTTGCCGTGTCCACCAAACCCATGGCCAGTGCCGCCACATAACCGGCCGCCACACCGATGAGAATGGGGATCAGCTTCATCATTTTGCTGCCGAACACCGCCACCATCACGGTGACCGCAAAAGTGAAGCCCGACAACAGCAAGGCTTGGCCGTAATCCACCACCTGCGCATCGCCGGCGCGGCCCATCGCCATATTGCTGGCCACCACCGCCACCGACAAACCGATCACCATGATGACCGGCCCGATCACCACCGCCGGCAGCAAACGGTGTACTGCGCCCAATCCGCGCCATTTCACCAAGGCGGCGAACACGAAATACATAAAACCGGCGGCAAACAGGCCGAACATGGTCGGGCCCATGCCCCATTCGCCCATGGCATAAATAATCGGCGCGATGAAGGCAAAAGAAGAGCCGAGGAAAATCGGCACTTTAAATCCGGTCAGGGCTTGGAACAACAGGGTGCCGATACCTGCGCCCAGCAGGGCCATGGCCGGATTGAGGCCGGTCAGCAAGGGCACCAACACCATGGCGCCGAAAGCCACAAACAAAATCTGCGCGCCGGCAACGGCGGTTTTCAATGACTGCATGATGCATTTTTCCTAGAAGCAAACGGCACGGATTATAGCGGCGAACAGTGCGCTTTCATACCAAGCCGAAACTGTACATTCTCAAGCAATAAACAAAATCGTGCCTCTCCGTTTGCTAGCGGAGAGGCACGAATCAGAAGCCGGCTACGGAATTACTCCAACTCACCCGCTTTGCGCTTGGCAATAAAATCTTTGGTTTCCGCCACGATCACACCGGACAGCAGCAGCAAAGCAATCAGGTTGGGAGCCGCCATCAAACCGTTGAAGGTATCGGCAATGTTCCACACCAGTTTGACGCCGGCTTGGTCTCCGGCCTGATCACCGGTTTGTACCGCCAAACAGCCCAGCAATACGGTCATCACATAAATGAAACGGTAGAACGGCACCATGCGGTCGCCCATCAGATAGGAGGCGCATTTCTCACCGTAATAACACCAGCCCAAAATGGTGGAGTAGGCAAAGAAAATCAGGCCCACGGTCACAATCATGCCCCCTTCGCCGGGCAACATATTGTTGAAGGTGTTAACGGTCAGCGGAGCGCCGCCCACCACTTCGGTCAGATACGCACCGGTGCCGGCATCGATGGCGTTCATTTTCAACAGGCCCATCACCAATACGATGCCGGTGATGCTGCACACCACGATGGTATCGAGGAAAGTGCCGGTCATGGACACCAGAGCCTGACGTACAGGGTGGTCGGTTTTGGCAGCGGCAGCGGCAATCGGAGCCGAACCCATACCGGCTTCGTTCGAGAACACGCCGCGGGCCACGCCGTAACGGATCATCGAGCCGATGGTACCGCCGGCCACGGCACTGGCACTGAAGGCATCGGTCAGGATGATTTTCACCGCCGGCACCACCAGCTCAAGATTGAGCAAGATGATGGTCAGGCCGCCCAACACATAGCCAATGGCCATTAAAGGAACAATCAAGGAAGAAGCGGTGGAAATCCATTTGATGCCGCCCAACACCACAATACCGGTCAGCAGGGTCAGGATGAGGCCGGTCACCAAGGGATCGACTTGAAAGCTGTGATAGACCGCGTCGGCAACCGAGTTAGACTGCACAGAGCTGCCGATGCCGAAAGAAGCCAACACGGCAAACAGGGCAAACATCACGGCCAGCCATTTTTGCTTCAGGCCTTTTTCGATGTAATACATCGGGCCGCCGGACATTTCGCCTTTGCTGTTCACTTCACGGTATTTCACCGCCAAGACGCCCTCACCGTATTTGGTGGCCATGCCCACCAAAGCGGTCATCCACATCCAAAATACCGCGCCCGGGCCGCCCAAAGCCACAGCGGTGGCCACGCCGGCGATGTTACCGGTACCGATGGTGGCAGACAGCGCGGTCATCAGCGCACCGAAATGGGACACGTCGCCGGCCGGCTCGCTGCCGTCGGCATTTCTTTTGTGCGGCATAAACGCCTGTTTGAGCGCATAAGGCAGCATACGGAACTGCAGCAAACCCAAACGCACGGTCAGCAGCAGGCCGGTGCCCACCAGCAGGGCCAGCATATAAGGCCCCCAGACCAGACCGCCGATGTCGCCGACAATCTTGTCCAGAGATTGGACCCAAGTCATTTCTTGTCCATCCATTTCTGTCGTCCTTTATTGATGAAAATCAGTTGATTAAATTGATATGCCCGGCCATTCTCCGAACAAAGACAGGCCGCATTTCAGCACAAAGCGTTAAAATATGCAAGCGAGTGTTAATCACAAAGTATGGGCCCGGCTTCCAGCCAAAGGACCATCCCGACGACGCCCTCTCCGGCGGGCACTTTTGCACAGTCGGCAAAACACTTGCCAATTCCCCCGGCGCAAGAGTATCTTTACCCTCTTTCACACTCCACTCCCCCACAAGGTGAACACCATGGCAAGAGCCGTTCCTGCCGTTTTCGGCAGCGTTTTCCACCCCGAAATGCCGGTATTGGCTTATGAAAACCAAGCCTGGCAAGCTGTGCGCTGGCAATCCGCACAAGATTTGTCTCTGGCGCCCGGCGCCCACGCCTTACATTACGGCAGCGAATGTTTCGAAGGCCTGAAAGCCTTCCGTCAGGCCGACGGTAAAATCGTTCTTTTCCGCCCCCAAGCCAACATTGCCCGCATGCAGCAAAGTGCGCGCCTGCTCTATCTGCCGGTACCGGAAACCGATGCCTTCCTGCAGGCGCTGACCGGGCTGGTGGCCCGCGCGGCCGAATCGGTGCCCGATGCCCCGGCCTCCCTCTACCTGCGCCCCACCCTGATCGGCACCGATCCGGTAATCGGCAAAGCCGGCGCCCCTTCCGAAAGCGCCCTGCTCTACATTTTGGCCTCACCGGTGGGCGACTATTTCCAAACCGGTTCGCCGATGAAACTGTTGGTGGAAACCGAACACATGCGCTGTGCCCCGCACATGGGCCGCATCAAATGCGGCGGCAACTACGCCTCCGCCCTGCCGTGGGTCTTGAAAGCCAAAGCTGAACACGGCGCACATCAAGTGCTGTTCTGCCCCAACGGCGACGTGCAGGAAACCGGCGCCTCCAACTTCGCCCTGATTCACGGCAATGAAATCATTACCAAACCGCTGACCGACGAGTTTCTGCACGGCGTTACCCGCGATTCCGTACTCACCATCGCCCGCGACCTCGGCTACACCGTCAGCGAACGCCCGTTTAGCGTGGCCGAACTGAAAGCCGCGGTGGAAGACGGCGCCGAAGCCATCCTCACCGGCACCGCCGCCGTGATTTCCCCCGTTACCTCTTTTGTGATCGACGGCCAAGAAATCACCGTCCGCAGCCAAGAGCGCGGCACCGCCATCCGCAAAGCGGTCACCGACATCCAATACGGCCTGGCCGAAGACCGCCACGGCTGGCTGGTGCCGGTGGTGGGCTAAACCGCACGGCAGGCTACCTGAAAAAACCGCTGCCTCGTTAAAAGCAGCGATCCAAGCCAAAAGACCGAGTCCCGCATCCGTCGGATTCAGTCTTTTTTCATCAGCCAAACAACCAAGCGGCAGACAGGCCCAGCGCCTACCCGATACCCCAAGCCTGCCGTTGTGCGTATAATGCCGCCTTTTTTCCACCGCGCGGTTCGCAAACCTCCCGCGCTGCCGGCCGAGAAGCCTCCGCCTTTCGGCCGCAAAACCAAAACTAGGAACCCTTCATGTCTCAAACACAAGCCTTGGTCATCTTCTCAGGCGGCCAAGATTCGACCACCTGCCTGCTCCAGGCCATTGCCCGCTACGGGCGTCCGGCCGTCCATGCCCTCACTTTCCAATACGGCCAACGCCACGCCATCGAGTTGGAACGCGCCCGCTGGATCGCCCAAGATTTAGGCGTGGCACACACCGAATTCACCCTGCCGCCGCTCAACACCTTGAGCCGCAACGCCCTCACCGATGCCTCCCTGCCCATCGAACAAGCCACGCCCGATGCCGTGCCGAACACCTTGGTGGACGGCCGCAATGCCCTGTTTCTGCTCTACGCCGCCATTTTTGCCAAATCGAAAAACATCCGCCACCTCATTTTGGGCGTATGCGAAACCGATTTTTCCGGCTATCCCGACTGCCGCGATATATTTGTCCGATCCATGAACACCACGCTGAACCTGGCCATGGACTATCCCTTTGAAATCCATACCCCGCTGATGTGGCTGACCAAAGCACAAACCTGGGCGCTGGCCGACGAATTGGGCTACCTGAACTATGTTCGCGAGCACACCCACACCTGCTACCAAGGCGTAGCCGGCGGCTGCGGCCAGTGCCCCGCCTGTCTCCTGCGCGAACGCGGCTTAGCCGAATATCTGGCGCAGAAAGCGGAGCGGCAGCCATGAAAATCAGCAAAATTTTCGAATTCGACGCCGCCCACATGCTCGACACCCACGACGGCAAGTGCCGCAATCTGCACGGCCACACCTACCGCTTGGAAGTCACCCTTTCAGGTAGCCTGCTGCAAGGCGGCCCCAAAGACGGCATGGTATGCGACTTTGCCGATCTCAAAAGCAGCGTACAGCAATGGGTGCTGAGCCGATTCGACCATGCCTTTCTCTACGACGCCCGCAATCCGCACGAAGCCGAGCTGGGCCGGCTGCTGGAGGGCTGGGGACGCAAAACCCTGGCCCTGCCCTGCCGAACCACCGCCGAAAACCTGGCCGTGCACATTTTCGAGAGCCTCTGCCAGCACAAGCTGCCGGTGTCTGCCGTCAAACTGTGGGAAACACCGTCTTCCTGCGTGGAATACACGGGAGACAGCGCATGAAATTTCCCCTGCTGCCCGACAACCCGAGCTACCGGATTGTCGAAATCTTCGAGAGCCTGCAAGGCGAGGGCTACCACACCGGCATGCCCGCCGTGTTTATCCGCTTGGGCAAATGCAATCTGGCCTGCGCCTGGTGCGACACCGACTACCTCAACTTCCGCCCGATGAGCCTGCACGACATCCTGAACACCGTTGCCGCCTACGCCAGCCGCAACATCATCATTACCGGCGGCGAACCCACCATCCAACCGCACCTCAACCAGCTGCTCGACGCCCTCAAAGCGCGCGGCTACCGGCTGCATTTGGAAAGCAACGGCCTGCAAGCCATCCCCGAACAAATCGACTACGCCGCCGTCAGCCCCAAAGCCGCTTACGCCGAGAAATATGCCGCCGCCGGCACCAAACGGGCAGACGAAGTCCGCATTGTGGCCGACGGCGATGTATTGGCGTTTTGCAGCACAATCGAACAAAACATCCAAGCCGAACGCTATTATCTGTCGCCTTGCGAGCGCGACGGAGAAATGAATATCCACCACACCATCCGCCAACTCGGCCAGCTCAACGCCCGCGGCTCCGCTTTCCCGCACTGGCAGCTTTCGGTACAAACCCATAAATGGGCCGGCATCGAATGATGCGGATATGACAAAAACGCAACAAATTTCTTTAACAGGCTACCTGAAAGCAGGTAAGACTGTGTAAATAATATAAGTTATTTAATTCAATCAGTATTTCAAAATCAAAACCTGAATCCGGCAGTTAACTTCGTCCTATTCCGCCCTGAAAATGCTGCGCCGCCGCAAAAATAATGTCCGCCACCATCCATTAACGGTTGACGGACGGTTGAAGTGCAATTGCCAAGGGCTGCCAATCGGCGCATAATCCGCGCCGATTCTGCAATCTGAGAGAATATCCGCCCCCTTAGCGGCTGAGCTGTTGGGGCGGAAACATTTATCCATATCCAATCATGATCCATACGAGGTAATCGCATGAAACACAATCTGATGGCTGTTGCCGCCCTGTCTCTGTTCTTGGCCGCTTGCGGCAACCAAGCCGCCCAAGCCCCGGCTGCTTCCGATGCGTCTGCCGTAGCCGCTTCCGAAGCCCACACCCCGGCTTCCGATGCCGCCAATGCGGTTGACAATGCCGCGTCTGAAGTAAAAGGCGCGGTTAATGCTGCCGCTTCCGAAGTCAAAGAAGCCGCCCAAGACGCTGCCCCTGCTGTTGAAAATGCCGCTTCAGAAGTGAAATCTGCCGTTCAAGGCGCGGCCACCGAAGTCAAAGAAGCCGTTCAAGGCGCTGCCGACAAAATCAGCGAAGCCGCCAGCGAAGCCAGCAAATAATCCGGATCGGCATCCACAACAACACCCTGCACAGGCGGGGTGTTGTTTTATCCACCAATGCCGATGACTCCTTAACAAGAAAAGTAAAAACAGATAGTTACCACTAAGCCAACGTAAAGCCCTCTCCTGAAAACGTAAAGAATAAAATAGAATCTAGACACTAAATATAGTTGATTCTATAATCAGAAAATCAATAAAACACCCAGCCTGCATACTTGCTTTACCCGCCAGCAAACAGGCCGCTCAAACACACACAACACAGCAGAGGACATCCCATGCAACATCCATTCGCCCCCCTCACCATTCGTGGCCGCGAGCTGATTCCCATTGTGCAAGGCGGCATGGGTGTGGGCATTTCCGCCTCCAGCCTCTCCAGCGCGGTGGCCCGCGAAAACGGCATCGGCACCATCGCCAGCGTGGATTTGCGCCACCTGCACGAAGACTTGCTGGCCGAATCCAAAATCCATCCCAGCGACGAAAAATACACCCGCCTCAACCTGATTGCGCTCGACCGCGAAATCCAAACCGCCAAACAACGGGCCGAAGGGCGCGGCATGATTGCGGTTAACGTGATGAAAGCCGTGAAAGACCATCCGGCCTTGGTGCGTCAAGCGTGCGAATCCGGCGCCGATGCGATTGTGATGGGCGCGGGCTTGCCCCTCGACCTGCCCGAAATGACCGAGGGCTTCAAAGACGTGGCGCTGTTTCCGATTTTGTCGGAGTCGCGCGGCATCGGCATCGTGCTGAAACGCTGGATGAAAAAAGGCATTCTGCCCGATGCCATTGTGATCGAGCATCCCGCCCACGCCGCCGGCCACCTGGGTGCGGCCACGGTGGACGGCATCCAAGACGAGCGTTTCGAATTCAAGCGCGTGATTGAAGAAACTTTCGAAGTGTTCAAAAAATTGGGCTTGGAAAGTGAAAAAATCCCGCTGGTATTGGCCGGCGGCATGGCCAACTTCCAGAAAATCACCACCGCCCTGAAAGACTGGGGGGCTTCCGCCGTGCAAATCGGCACCGCCTTCGCCGTCACCCACGAGGGCGACGCCCACATCAATTTCAAAAAAACCCTGTCCGGCGCCGAAGGCGAGCAAATTGTGGAATTCATGTCGGTGGCCGGCCTGCCTGCACGCGGCGTGCGCACCAAATTCCTCGACGGCTACCTGAAACGCGAAAGCATTCTGCAAGCCAACGCCAAGGCCGACCCGCGCCGCTGTACCCAAGGCATCAACTGTCTGTCGGTCTGTGGTTTGCGCGACGGTTTGGAAAAAGTAGGCCAATTCTGCATCGATCTCAAACTGGCCGCCGCTTTCCGCGGCGAGGTGGACAAGGGCCTGTTTTTCCGGGGCAAAGACCCGCTGCCATTCGGCAAAACCATGAAAAGCGTGCAGGAGACCATCGAATACCTGCTCACCGGCAAACTGGCCGCATCTTCAAAATAAATCCGCACCAGCCACACCTGTTTTCAGGTAGCCTGAGACCTTTGCAAAACTCCCAGATGTGGATGCAGTTCAAGGCGTAGCAGCGCAGCGAGCGCAGACATATCATGAAGATAGGCAAGCGAGCGAGCAGCGCACAACGCAGAAATGCGCCGCAGATGGGGGATTTGCAAAGGTCTCAGCCTGAAAACAGGTGCTTGCCAACAGGGCAGAGCTTCTCTCTGCCCTGTTGCCGTCTCTCCCCGCTCCGGCGGCTGCCTGTTATCCCCTGCCGTCTTCCGCTATAATCCCCGCTTTCTTTTATCCACCGCACAACGGAGCAAACATATGGCCAAAACCATCATCCACACCGACAAAGCCCCTGCCGCCATCGGCGCCTATTCCCAAGCCGTGCGCGCCGGCGACACCGTTTACCTGAGCGGCCAAATTCCGCTGAATCCGGAAACCATGGAAGTGGTGGACGGCGGTTTTGCCGAGCAGACCCACCAAGTGTTCAAAAACCTGAAAGCCGTGATCGAAGCGGCCGGCGGCAGCTTCGACGATGTGGTGAAACTGAATGCCTACCTCACCGACCTGAGCAACTTCGCCACCTTCAACCAAATCATGGGCGAATACTGCAGCCAGCCCTTCCCCGCCCGCGCCGCCGTACAGGTATCCGCCCTGCCCAAAGGCGTGCTGGTAGAAGTGGAAGGCGTGGTGGTCTTGAACGCCTAATCACCAAAAGGCTACCTGAAACCGTTTCAGGTAGCCTTTTCTTCATCTTTCTTCACCGCTGTTTCATCCGTCTCCCAAACATGACCCGCTACGCCATCGGCGACCTGCAAGGTTGCTTCGAAGAGTTTCAAGAACTGCTCGCCCACATCGGTTTCTGCCACGGCCGCGACACCCTTTGGCTGGTGGGCGACATTGTCAACCGCGGCCCGCAATCGCTGGCCTGCCTGCGCTACATCAAACAGCACGAGCACAGCATCCAAACCGTTTTGGGCAACCACGACCTGCATCTCTTGGCCGTCGCCCACGGGCACGGCCGGCTCAAGCGGCAAGACACCGTATCCGACATCCTCGCCGCGCCCGACAGCCAAATCTTGCTCGACTGGCTGCGCCGCCAGCCCCTGATGGTGCACGACGACACCTTCGTACTGGTGCACGCCGGCCTGTGGCCGCAATGGACGGTGGCCGAAGCACAAAAACGTGCCGATGAAGTGGCCCACGCCCTGCAACACGAAGCGCCCGCCTATTTCGCCCATATGTACGGCAACCGGCCGGACAGCGACCACCCCGCCGACACCGCCGAGCGCCTGCGCTTTGCCACCAATGTGTTCACCCGCATGCGCGCCCTCACCGCCGACGGCCGCATGGACTTCGATTTCAAATCCACCCTGGCCGACCTGCCCGCGCACCTGCTGCCCTGGTTCCGCGCGCCGAACCGGCAGCACCTGAGCCACCGCATTGTGTTCGGCCATTGGTCGGCCTTGGGCCTGCACGCCGAAAACCAAACCTGCGGCATCGACACCGGTGCGCTGTGGGGCGGCCAACTCACCGCCCTCAATCTGGATAACGGCGAAGTGTTTCAGGTAGCCTCCAAGCAGGCGAAACGGTTTTGAGGCTGTTTGATGGCTTTCTAACCCCCGTGCCGAATGTTGCGGAACGTAAACCCGGCAGCGGCGCGGCAAGGCTTTTGTTACAATGTCCGCCGCTGCCGCCTGCGGGCGGTGCCGATTTTTCCCCTTATTTTAGGAGTACTTCATGAAAAAAGTGTTTATCCCTGCCGCCGTGATGGTGTTGGCATTGGCCGGCTGCGCCAGCAGCAGCGCCCCGAAAAGCAACACCCCCGCCCAAGGACAACAAGGTGCCGGCGGGCCCGCACCGGCCACCACGCCGGCCATTCAGGTAGCCCAAGTGGACAGCATCGACAAAACCGTAGAAGTATCTTACAAATGCACCTCTCCCAGCGGCGAACAGAAAATGTCTGCCATGTACGGCGTGAAAGACGGCACCCTGGTGGTAGCGCAGCTCAAAGTCAACGACCAAGCTTCTCCCGGCCTGTGGCGCGTATTGAATGACGCCAACGGCAACAGCCAAAACAGCTTCTACGGCGAGGGCCTGACCTGGATTACCGGCAAAGCCTCTCCCGAAAACGTGGTCCGCGTGAACGCCAATGTGCTGCTGCAGGCACAAAGCCTCGACAGCAACGGCACCCCGGTCGGCCAACAAAACGTGCTCTTGCGCGACTGTGCGGTGGAACGCACCGCCGCTCCTGCCCGCCAACGCGGCCAACAGCAACGCAACAACCGCCGCCGCCAATAATCCTGGCCACAGGCAAAACCGCCCTCGATACGGGGCGGTTTTCTTTTGCCCGCACCAGCCGCCGTGCTGCCCGAGGGCGCAGAAAAAATCCTCTGCCTTGGCATCAAAGCAGAGGATGGTTTTTCAATCGGCTGTCACGGCAGCGCCCTTAGCGCAATCCGCTTATTTGGTTTCGTTAAACAGCTCGCGGCCGATCAGCATGCGGCGGATTTCGCTGGTGCCGGCGCCGATTTCATACAATTTCGCATCGCGCCACAAACGGCCCAGCGGGTATTCGTTGGTATAGCCGTTGCCGCCGAAAATCTGAATGCCTTCGCCGGCCATCCAAGTGGCTTTTTCCGCACACCACAAAATCACGCTGGCGCAGTCTTTGCGCACTTGGCGAACATGGTCGGCGCCCAAGAGGTCGAGGTTTTTGCCGATGGTGTACAAAAAGCTGCGACCGGCCTGCAATACGGTGTACATATCGGCCACTTTGCCCTGAATCAGCTGGAATTCGCCGATGGATTGGCCGAACTGTTTGCGGTCGTGGATATAGGGCACCACATTGTCCATGACCGCCTGCATGATGCCGATGGGGCCGGCTGCCAACACGGCGCGTTCGTAGTCCAAACCGCTCATCAACACCTGCACGCCTTTGTTCAGGCCGCCCATGATGTTTTCGGCGGGCACTTCCACGTTTTCAAACACCATCTCGCCGGTGTGGCTGCCGCGCATGCCCAATTTGTCGAGTTTTTGCGCGGTAGAGAAGCCTTTCATGCCTTTTTCCACCAAGAAAGCGGTGATGCCTTTGGCGCCCAGCTCGGGATTGGTTTTGGCGTACACCACCATCACGTCGGCATCCGGGCCGTTGGTGATCCACATTTTGCTGCCGTTGAGCAGATAGTAGCCGCCTTTGTCTTCGGCGCGCAGGCTCATGGAGGTGACGTCGGAGCCGGAGCCGGTTTCGCTCATCGCCAAGGCGCCGACGAACTCGCCGCTGATCAGCTTGGACAGGAATTTCTGTTTCTGCTCTTCGCTACCGTTGCGTTTGATTTGGTTCACGCACAGATTGGAATGTGCGCCGTAGCTCAGGCCTACCGAGGCGGAAGCGCGGGTGATTTCCTCCATCGCCACCATGTGGGCCAAATAGCCCATGTCCACGCCGCCGTAGGCTTCGGGCACGGTGATGCCGAGCACGCCCAGCTCGCCGAATTTCTGCCACAAATCCATCGGGAATTGGTCGGAATGGTCGATTTCAGTGGCGCGGGGGGCGATTTCCGCTTGGGCGAAATCGCGCACGGCTTCGCGCAGGGCATTGATGTCGTCGCCTAATTGGAAGTCTAAGCCGGGAATGTGTTGCATAGGTTTCTCCTTGAATCAGTAGTCAAGTTTGCGGGGGTAACTGTGAAAATCGGGGCTTCAGGCAGCCTGACGCTTGTTGAGCACCGCACGGGCCACGCGGGATGGGCTGGGGCGGCCTAAGAAGTCGCTGATCATCTGGCCGGCGTCGATCAGTTTGTCCAGATCGATGCCGGTGTCGATGCCCATGCCGTGCAGCATATAGACCACGTCTTCGGTGGCCACGTTGCCGGTGGCGCCTTTGGCGTAGGGACAGCCGCCCAAACCGGCCACCGAAGTATCAAACTGCCACACGCCCAGCTGCAGGGCGGCCAGCGTGTTGGCCAGCGCCTGACCGTAAGTATCGTGGAAGTGGCCGGAAAGATGGTCGAGGTCAACATATTGCAGCGCCGCCTCCAAAGCGCGTTGGATTTTCAGCGGCGTGCCCACGCCGATGGTGTCGGCAATGCCGATGTGCTCGGCGCCGATGTCGCGCATCAGCTTGGTGACATAGGCCACTTTTTCCGGCGCGATGTCGCCTTCATAAGGGCAGCCGACGGTGCAGGAAATCACGCCGCGCACCTTGATGCCGTGCTGCTTGGCCGCTGCGGCCACCGGCGCGAAACGCTCGATGCTCTCGGCGATGCTGCAATTGATGTTTTTCTGGCTGAACGCTTCGCTGGCCGCGCCGAAAATCACCACTTCGTCGGGGCGGAACGGCAACGCGGCTTCAAAGCCCTTCATATTCGGCGTCAGTACCGAGTAACACACGTCTGAACGGCGTTTGAGGCCGCCCATCACTTCGGCGTTGTCGCCCATTTGCGGCACCCATTTGGGCGACACGAAACTGGTGGCTTCCAGCTTGCGGATGCCGGCCGCTTCCAGCATTTCGATCAGACGGATTTTGATGTCGGCGGGCACGGTCTGCTTTTCGTTTTGCAGGCCGTCGCGCGGGCCGACATCGATGAGTTGGACTGTTTTCGGGTAGTTCATATGGGTGTTCCTTATGGGGCCGGCGGCAGGCGTTTGCTGTAAGGCGCCGCCGGCTTTCAGGTAGCCTTTATTCGGCCTGGCTCAGTTTCAGCAATTCGTCGCCGTCGGCCACCAAATCGCCGGCGGCAAACAGGATTTCGGCCACCACGCCGTCGGCCGGCGCGGAAATGGTGTGCTCGATTTTCATGGCTTCGATGACGGCAAGCGGCTGGCCTTTGCTCACTTTGTCGCCCGGCTGCACGGCAAACGACACCACTTTGCCCGGCATCGGCGAGGTGAGGCGGCCGCCGTCTTGCGCTTCTTCGCCGGTGTGCGCCATGTCGTCAATGAGGCGGATGCGGCTGCTGCCGTACATGCTGAACACATGCACGTCTTCGCCGTGCGTCCAGTATTGCAGGCGGCGCTGGGCCTTGTTGAGGGTGATGGTGGCGGTGTGGTCGTTGCTGGCGCGGAAGGCATAGCGACCTTCAAACACGGTTTCGCCGTTGCGGCTGATGCTCAGGTTTTGGCTGCCGTCGTGGTTGAAGCAGACTTGGGCTTTCAGCGCTTCGCCGTTGTAGTCTAAGCTGAAGCCGCGCAGATAATCGGTATACGGACGCCAGCCGTCGGTGTGGGTGAAGGGGTCTTGGCCTTGTGCGGCATGCTCGTGGCTGAGCGCCTGGGTCAGCGCGGCGGCCACGGCCCATTCGGTGTCGAGGCCGGGCTGGTCGAACAGCGCCGCTTTTTCGCGCTCGATCAGGGCGGTATCGAGATTGGCGCCGCTGAAAGACTCGGTGGCGAGAATATGGCGCAGGAAAGCCACGTTGTTGGGCAGACCGACAATGCGGGTGTCGGCCAGCGCATTGTCGAGCTTAGCCAGCGCTTCGCCGCGGCTGGGCGCGTGCACGATGAGCTTGGCAATCATCGAATCGTAATACTGGCTGATGGTGTCGCCTTCGCGCACGCCGTCATCCACCCGCACGGAGGCTACCTGAAAAGCCTCGTGCTCGGGTTTGCGGTAGGTCACCAGCGTGCCGGTGGCCGGCAGGAATTGGTTGTCCGGGTTTTCGGCGCAGATACGCGCTTCGATGGCGTGGCCGGTGATTTTTAGCTCCTCTTGGGTTTTCGGCAGCTTTTCGCCGGCCGCCACCCGCAGCTGCCATTCCACCAGATCGGTGCCGGTGATGGCTTCGGTAACCGGGTGTTCCACCTGCAGGCGGGTGTTCATTTCCATGAAGTAGAAAGTCATCTGGCCGTCACGCTGCTCCACGATGAATTCCACCGTGCCGGCGCCCACATAGTTCACGGCTTTGGCCGCCGCCACGGCGGCGGCGCCCATTTCGGCGCGCATCTGCTCGGAAACGCCGGGCGCCGGCGCTTCTTCCAACACTTTTTGGTGGCGGCGCTGCACCGAGCAGTCGCGCTCGAAAAGATGCACGTAGTTGCCGTGGGTGTCGCCGAAAATCTGGATTTCGATGTGGCGCGGTTTGAGCACGTATTTTTCTACCAGCACGGCATCGTTGCCGAAGCTGTTTTGCGCTTCGCGGCGGCAGGATTCGAGATTGGCGAGGAAGTCTTCGCTGCGCTCCACCATGCGCATGCCTTTGCCGCCGCCGCCGGAGCTGGCTTTGATCAGCACCGGATAGCCGATGGCGTCGGCCTGCTGTTTGAGGAAATCCGCATCCTGATTGCTTTCGTGGTAGCCCGGCACCAGCGGCACGCCGGCCTGCTGCATCAGCTGTTTGGATTCGGCTTTCAAACCCATGGCTTTGATGGCGGATGCGGGCGGGCCGATGAAGACCAAACCAGCATCGGCACAGGCCTGGGCAAACTGTTCGTTTTCGCTGAGGAAGCCGTAACCGGGGTGGATGGCTTCGGCGCCGGTGTCTTTAGCGGCCTGAATCACGCGCTCCCACAACAAATAGCTTTCTTTGGGCGCGCTGCCGCCGATGTGCACGGCTTCGTCGCAGGCGGCCACGTGTTTGGCCTCCGCATCGGCATCGGAATACACGGCAACGGTGCGCACCCCGAGTTTGCGGGCAGTGGCGGCCACGCGGCAGGCGATTTCGCCGCGGTTGGCAATCAGGATTTTTTTAAACATGGTTTTCCTTTGTCGGTGATTTTTCTTGTGTCCGTTCGGTCGGGCGGGCTACCTGAAAAGCCCGTGGTGGTTTGCTGGGGCGGCGTTCAGGTAGCCTGTTGTTTTACTCGGCCGGCTTTTCGGGCAGCCAGTTGGGCTTGCGCTTTTGCAAGAAAGACTGCACGCCTTCTTTGCCTTCGTCGGAAGCGCGGATATCGGCAATACCGGCCACGGTTTGCGCGATCAGATCGGGCGTGATGTCGGCATGGGCCACGTCCAGCACCAGCTGTTTGCAGGTTTTCACCGCTTCGGGGCCGGCGTTGACCAGCGCTTTGGTGACCGCAGCCACAGCATCGGCCAGCCCGGCGGCGGGCACAGTTTGGTGGACGAAGCCGATTTGTTCGGCTTTGGCGGCGTCAAACACTTCGGCGGTGAGGAAATAACGATGGGCAGCGCGCGGCCCCATGGCGCGGATCACATAGGGGCTGATGGTAGCGGGCACCAGACCGAGCTTCACTTCGCTCAGGCAGAAATGGGCGTCTTCCACCGCAATGGCGATGTCGCAGGCGGACACCAAGCCCATGCCGCCGGCGTACACGTCGCCCTGAACGGCGGCAACCGTGGGTTTGGGGCAGGTGTAGATGACGCGCAGCATTTCCGCCAGCGCGCCGGCGTCGGCCAGGTTTTCTTCGCGGGTGTAATCGGCCATGCGGCGCATCCAGTTGAGGTCGGCACCGGCGCAGAAGGCTTTGCCTTCGGCCGCCAGCACCACGGCGCGCACGTCGGGGTTTTGGCCGCATTCGGTGAAGGCTCGGGTCAGCTCGGCAATCACTTCGTCGTTGAAGGCATTGCGTTTGTCGGGGCGGTTGAGGGTGATGGTGGCCACATGGCGGCTGATGTCGATCAACAGGGTTTGGTAAGACATAATACTTCCCTAGCGTATGGTGGTTGCGGTTTGACGGCAGTATTTCAGGTAGCCTGCACGATGCATCGGCAGGCTACCTGAAAGCCGTTTACATACGGAAGACGCCGAATTTCGGCTCGCCGATGGGCGCGTTGTAGGCCGCGCTCAAGCCGAGCGCCAGCACGCGGCGGGTGTCGGCCGGGTCGATGACGCCATCGTCCCACAAACGGGCGCTGGCGTAATAGGGATGGCCCTGTTTCTCGTATTGCTCGCGCACCGGGGCTTTGAAGGCTTCCTCTTCCTCGGCGCTCCACGTGCCGCCGCTGCGCTCGATGTTGTCGCGCTTCACGGTGGCCAACACGGAAGCCGCCTGTTCGCCGCCCATCACGGAAATGCGGGCGTTCGGCCACATCCACAGGAAGCGCGGCGAATAGGCGCGTCCGCACATGCCGTAGTTGCCGGCGCCGAAGCTGCCGCCCACAATCACGGTGAATTTCGGCACATTGGCGTTGGCCACCGCCATCACCATTTTGGCGCCGTGGCGGGCAATGCCTTCGTTTTCGTATTTGCGGCCCACCATAAAGCCGGTGATGTTTTGCAGGAACACCAGCGGAATCTTGCGTTGGCAGCACAGCTCGATGAAGTGGGTGCCTTTCTGCGCCGATTCGCTGAACAGAATGCCATTGTTGGCGATGATGCCCACCTTCATGCCCTCGATGCGGGCAAAACCGCACACCAGCGTGGTGCCGAAACGGGCTTTGAATTCGTCCAATTCGCTGTTGTCCACAATGCGGGCGATGATTTCACGCACGTCAAACGGCTTGCGGGTGTCGGTGGGAATGATGCCGTACAGCTCTTTGGCGTCGTATTTGGGCGGCACCGGCTCGGCCTGGTTCGGCAGCGGGGCTTTCTGTTTGTTCAGGTTGCCCACCACTTGGCGCGCCAAAGCCAACGCATGCAAATCGTTTTGCGCCAGATGGTCGGCCACGCCGGAGAGACGGGTGTGCACATCGCCACCGCCCAAATCTTCGGCGCTCACTTCTTCGCCGGTGGCGGCTTTTACCAAGGGCGGGCCGCCGAGGAAAATGGTGCCCTGCTCTTTCACGATAATGGATTCGTCGCTCATGGCCGGCACATAGGCGCCGCCGGCGGTACAGCTGCCCATTACCACGGCGATTTGGGCAATGCCGTCGGCACTCATATTGGCCTGGTTGTAGAAAATACGGCCGAAGTGTTCTTTGTCGGGAAACACGTCGTCTTGATTGGGCAGGTTGGCGCCGCCGGAATCCACCAGATACACGCAAGGCAGGCGGTTTTCGCGGGCGATTTCCTGGGCGCGCAGGTGTTTTTTCACCGTCATCGGGTAGTAGGTGCCGCCTTTCACGGTGGCGTCGTTGCAGACAATCATGCATTCGATGCCATTGATGCGGCCGATGCCGGCAATCACGCCGGCGGCGGGAATGTCGGCGCCGTACATGCCGAAAGCGGCCAGCGGCGACAGTTCGAGGAAGGGTGTACCCGGGTCCAGCAGGCGTTCCACACGCTCGCGCGGCAGCAGTTTGCCGCGGGACAAATGTTTTTGGCGGGACGCTTCGCTGCCGCCCAAGGCGATGCGGCTCAGATGGGCGTGGAGATCGTCCACCAATGCCTGCATGGCGGCGGCGTTTTGTTGGAAATCGGCGGAACGGGGATTGAGTTTGCTGACAATGGAATGGCTCATAATTGCTGTGTTTCTCTCTTTTTATGATGGTATCAACCGGAGCGGCCGGACTCGTTTACATCTTATCGGAAATCAGAGGTTTCAGGTAGCCTTCAGCCGGCAGAGACGGCAGAAAAAGACGGCCTGCCGCTTCGCTCGGAAACGGCAGGCTACCTGAAGCCTACTCCAGCCCCAGTTCCTCTTTCATCGCTTGAACAATCTTGAATTTTTGGATTTTGCCGGAAACCGTCATCGGAAACTCTTTCACGAAACGGATGTATTGCGGCACTTTGTAGTGGGCAATATTGCCTTTGCAGAATTCGCGCACGCCTTCTTCGTCGAGCGTATGGCCTTCCTTCACGATGATCCAAGCGGCCAGCACTTCGCCGAAGTGGGCATCGGGCACGCCGACGATTTGTACGTCTTGAATGGATTCATGGCGGTAGAGGAAGCCTTCGATTTCGGTGGGGTAGATGTTTTCGCCGCCGCGGATCACCATGTCTTTGATGCGGCCGACGATTTTCACGTAGCCGTCTTCATCCATGGTGGCCAAATCGCCGGTGTGCATCCAGCCGTCGCGGATGGCGTCACGGGTTTGCGCCTCGCTGCCCCAATAGCCTTGCATTACGGAGTAGCCTTTGGTGCACAGTTCGCCGGATTCGCCGCAGGGCACGATCTCGCCGGTGATCACATCGACGATTTTCACTTCCAGATGCGGCTGCACCAAGCCCACGGTGGACACGCGCTTGTCGATGGGGGTGGCCGGCGAACTTTGGCAGGATACCGGGCTGGTTTCGGTCATGCCGTAGGCAATGGTGATTTCGTCCAGGTGCATTTCCTGATTCACACGCTTCATTACTTCAATCGGGCAGCTGGAACCGGCCATGATGCCGGTGCGCAGGCTGCTCAAGTCAAATTCTTTGAAACGCGGATGGTTGAATTCGGCGATAAACATGGTGGGCACGCCGTGCAGGCCGGTACACTTTTCTTGCTCCACCGTTTCCAACACGGTCAGCGGGTCGAAACCATCGTTCGGGTACACGATGCAGCCGCCGTGGGTCATGATGGCGAGTACGCCCAACACCATGCCGAAGCAGTGGTACATCGGCACGGGAATGCACAGGCGGTCTTCGTGGGTGAGGTACATGGCCTCGCCGATGAAGAAACCGTTGTTCAGAATATTGCGGTGGGTCAGCGTGGCCCCTTTGGGTGCGCCGGTGGTGCCGCTGGTGAATTGGATATTGATGGGGTCGTGGCGGTCGAGCGTGGCCATGCGTTCGGCCACGGCCGGATCGTCGGCATCGCCGGTGGCCATCCAGTCGGAGAATTTGTCGATGCCGGCGAAGGTTTCGCTGTCGCCCGCTTCGTCAAACCACACAATGCGCTCCAGCATCGGCGCTTTTTCCGGCTTCAGGCTACCTGAAGGCTGGCTGGCGGTTTCCGGCACCAATTCCTGCAGCATGCCCACATAATCGCTGGTTTTGAAGCGGCGCATGGCCACAATGGCTTTACAGCCCACTTTGTTCAGCGCGTATTCCAGCTCGAACAGGCGGTAGGCGGGGTTGATGTTGACCAGAATCACGCCGGTTTTGGCGCAGGCCAGCAGCATCACCACCCACTGGTAATTGTTGTGCGACCAAATGCCGATGCGGTCGCCTTTTTGCAGGCCGCTTTTGATGAAGGCGCTGGCCAAACGGTTGGCTTCCGCCTGCAATTGTTTGAAGGTAAACCGCTTGTTTTGATGAACGCTGACCAAGGCTTCGCGGTCGGGATAGGTTTGCACCAGTTCGTCAAACAATTCGCCGATGGTCTGTTCGATCAGCGGCGTATCAGTCGGGCCTTTGTCGTAGCTGAGTTTCAGGGGGGCATTGGCAGATTTGTCGCCGTAGCGTGCAATCGGGGTGGGCAAAGCCATAATGCGGTTTCTCCTTGTGCAGATGTTTACTTCAATGCCGGCAAAACTGCCGGCACAGGCTGGATGGTCGATATCTGAAGTAATGTGTGTTTGTTTATATTATTTTTAGAATGGTTTTTTCACTCTACAACACAAATTAAAGCGACTTTACCGATGGCTGTCAACGCCAAACGTACTGCCTGGCGGAATCATCAAAATCAAACGATTTTTTTCAATAATTTTTCAATGGATTTGCCTGCCCGGCCAACGCAGATTTTTTTCAATCGATAATATATGAAATTTCAGCCCAAATACGGCATTCCCTGTCGACTTCCGCCTGTCTTGGCCCAATCCACAGCCCCATGCTGCCGGCCGCTTTCAGGTAGCCTGAAGCCTTTGTCTGGACCAACGGTAGGCGTTACAATCGTGCGCTGATTACCCCGTTTTTAGCCTAACTGTATGGAACACACCCCCAACTACCTCACGCCTGTCGGTTGGCAGGCCCTGAAAGACGAGCTGTATCAGCTGGTGAACAAAGAGCGTCCCGAAATCGTGCAAATCGTCAACTGGGCCGCCGGCAACGGCGACCGCAGCGAAAACGGCGATTATCTTTACGGCAAACGGCGGATGCGCGAAATCGACCGCCGCATCCGTTTTCTCACCAAACGCTTGGAAGCCGCGCAAGTGGTTGACCCCGAAAACCGCGAACCGACCGACCAGATTTTCTTCGGCGCCACGGTGGAGATTCTGCGCGGCGACGGCCAGGAACAAACCGTGCGCATTGTCGGCGTGGACGAAATCGACACCGCCCGCAACAAAATTTCCTGGATTTCGCCGCTGGCGCGCACCCTGCTCAAAGCGCGCGAAGGCGACGAAGTGGTGTTCCACGGCCCGGATGGACGGGAAGACATCGAAATCTTGTCGGTGGCTTACGTCAAAATCGACTGATCCTGCCGCCACCGAGAAAGCGCTCCCATGAATTTCCAAGCCGACGGTTATCTATTCAAACCGCACGAGCAGCCCATCATGGCCGGCTCGCCCGCCTCGCCCGACCATCCGGCGCGGCGGCGTTTGGCTTATCTCTTGATCGGCCTTTTGCTGGCCGCCACGGCCGGCCTGCAAAACGGTTTGCTGATGGCCGCCCTGCCGCAGTTGCGCGGGCTGCTCGGCTTGTCGCCGCAGGAAGGCGGCTGGATTCAGGTAGCCTATTACATGACTTATGCCTGCATGAGTATTCTGCTGTTTAGGGTGCGCCAGCATTATGGCCTGCAGCGTTTTGTGCGGCTTACCCTGCTGCTGCTTTTGGCCGGCAATCTGTTGCAGGTGGTGTTTGAAAGCTATTTGGTCGAACTGCTCGCGCGCTCGGCCTCGGGGATTGCGGCCAGCGGACTGTTGGTATTGGCGGTGTTTTATCTGATGCAGGCCTTTACCGGCCAAGCCAAGCTGGCCGGCTTGGCGCTGGCTTTGGGCGTGATGCAGTTCGGCACGCCGCTGGCGCAAGTGTGGGTGCCGTTTCTGTTTGCCGCCGGCGGCATGCCGGCGGTGTTCGCGCTGCAGCTGGCCCTCACCCTGCTCTGCATCGGCCTGGTCATCCGTCTGCCGCTGCCGCCCGCCCCCACCGTCCGGGTAATGAGTTGGCTGGATTGGTTCAGCTTTGCCCTGTTTGCCTCCGGCATCGCTTTGTTGTGCGCGTTTTTGGTGCAGGGCCGCATTGTCTGGTGGACCACTTCCTGGCTGGGCTATCTGCTGGCCGGCGGCATCGCGCTCACCGGCACGGCGCTGTTGATCGAATGGCGGCGCAGCAAACCCATGTTGGACTTGCGCTGGATCGGGGCGCCGCAGATTCTGGCTTTCGGCCTCACCGGCGCCGTGGTGCGCCTGCTGACCTCAGAGCAAACCGTGGGCGCAGCCGGCCTGATGGCGGGTTTGGGCGTGGGCAGCCGCCAAATGGTGGCGTTTTACGGCGTGGTGTTGGCCGCTACCGTTTTCGGCTTGGTACTCAGCTTGGTGCGGCTGGACGTGAACGACATCCGCCGCCCGGTGGTGGTGGCGCTGCTGGGCATTGCCGTCGGCGCTTGGCTCGACATGCATTCCGGCGTGGACACGCGACCCGAACAGCTGTATTTCAGCCAGGCGCTGATTGCGTTTTCGGCCATGTATTTTCTCGGCCCGATGATGCTGGAAGGCATGATCCGCGCCTTGGCCCGCGGGCCGAACTACATCATGAGTTTTTCCGCCGTCTTCGGCCTGTCGCAAACCTTGGGCGGCTTGGCCGGTGCGGCGCTGTGCACAGCCTTTCTCACCGTCCGCACCCGCACGCATCTGGCCGACATCACACCCCACCTCACGTTGACCGACCCCAACGTCGCCCTGCATCTGCACGGCCTCGCCCTCAGCTTGGCGCCGCTTAGCAACGATGCCGCCGTGCTGCAACAGCAGGCCGTCGGCACCTTGTTGCAGCAAGCGGCTACGCAGGCCATGGTGATGGCCTACAACGACTTGTTCGCCTTAATCGGCCTTTTGGCCGCCGCCGCGTTTGTGTGCACCGGCCTGCTGTGGCTTGACCGCCGCCGGCGCGGCATCAACCTGCTGGCAGACGAAATCCAGCGTTTGGAAAGCATGCTGCTGCCGCAAAAATAGCTTTCAGGTAGCCTGTAAACAGCGCCCGCCCCCAAACCCGATTCATGGATACCGATTGGATAGCCGATGAAACCCGAACCCACTCCCCCCGCCGCCGAAAAGGAAACCGAACTGCCTCCCGAGCAGTGGCAGCCGAAAAAACACGGCTTGTTCGGCACGCTCGCCTTCAGCGCCGCCATTTTGGCCGGCGTGGCCGGCGCCCTGTATGCCTGGAAACTGCCGCCTTTTACCAGCAGCACCGTTTCTACCGAAAACGCTTATGTGCGCGGCCAAACCACCGTCATCAGCCCGCGGGTCAACGGCTATGTGAGCGAAGTGCTGGTCAGCGATTTTGCCGAAGTGAAGCAGGGCCAGCCGCTGGTGCGCATCGACGACGCCCCCTATCAGGCCAAAGTGGCACAGGCCAAAGCCGGGCTGGCGGCGCAGGAAGCCAGCCTGTCGAATGTCGGCCAAACCCGCCGTTCGGCCCAAGCGCAGATTCAGGCCAGGCAGGCCGCCTTGGCCAATGCGGAAAACCAGCTGCGCCTGGCTCAGGCCGATGTGCAGCGCCTTAACCGCGTACGCGGCAGCGAAGGCATCGCCGAACGCGAATACGATGCGGCCGCCCGCAACCTGCAGCAGGCCGAAGCCGCCCTGGCTCAGGCCCGCGCCCAATACACCGTGGCGCAACAGGACAGCCTCAGTGTGAACAACGGCCAATCCGGCCTGAAAGCCGGTGTGGACAACGCCCGCGCGCTGTTGGAATTGGCCGAGCAAGAGTTATCCCACACCGTGGTACGCGCCCCTACCGACGGCAAACTCGGCGAATTGGGCGTGAAGCCCGGCCAGCTGGTGTCGGCCGGCAACCAACTGATGTTCCTGGTGCCGCCGCAGCGCTGGGTGGTGGCCAACTTTAAAGAAGCCGATACCGAACACATCCGCGTCGGCCAAGCCGCCGTCATCCGCGTCGATGCCCTCGGCGGGCGCACCTTCAAGGGCAAAGTCAGCCACCTGGCGCCCGCCACCGCCGCCGAATTCAGCATCATCCGCGCCGACAGCGGCAACGGCAACTTCGTCAAAGTCGCCCAACGCATTGCCGTCAAAATCGAGCTGGATGCCGGCCAGCCGGATGTCGAACGCCTGCTGCCCGGTATGTCGGTAGAAGCCGAAGTGGACACCCGCTGATCCGCCCCTATTTTCCCCGCCTGTCGGGCTACCTGAAAGCCTGCTGTTCCTGCTTTCAGGTAGCCTGCTTACCACACCGGATGCCCATGATGCCGCCACCCCGCCTCCTTCCCCTTGCCGCCGCCCTTCTGCTGCTGGCCGGCTGTGCCGCCACCGGCGAACAACCCGCGCTGCGCCAACCTGTCGCCGCCGAATCGCTCGGTCTCAGCCGGCAGCCGCTGGCACCGATTCCCGCCGACTGGTGGCGCGGCCTGAACGACCCCACCCTCAACCGCCTGCTGGAAACCACGCTGCAGCAGTCGCCCGATTTAGACGTGGCCGCCGCCCGTTTGCGGCAGGCACAAGCCGCGATTGAACTGGCCGATTCGCAACTCGGGCCGCAAGCGGCTTTGGCCGCCGACGGCAACGCCATCTACCACGACTCGCTCTCCCAGCGCGCCTCCATCGTCTCCCAACTGTTCGGCGAAACCATCTCGCGCGGCAGCCTGCAGCTGAAAGGCCAATGGTCGCTCGATTTGTGGGGGCAGCACCGCAGCGAATCGGCAGCCGCCCTAGGCAAAGAGCGGGCCACCGCTTACGAAACCGCCCATGCCCGCCTGCTGCTGGCCCAAGCCGTGACCGCGCAATACCTGCAACTGCAGGCCCTGCAAACGCAGCAAGCGCTGCTGCAACAACGGCTGGCCGTGAAAAACGAACAAGAGCCGCTGTTGCGCGACCGCATCCGTGCCGGCTATCTGCCCGCCAGCCAGCTTTACCCGCTGCAGTCCGCACAACGGCAGTTTCAGGTAGCCATCCACGATCTGGATCACAAAGCAGCCCAAATCCGCCATGCCCTCGCCGCCCTCAGCGGCCAAAGCCCGACTGCGCTGGCCGCGCTGACCGCCGAATCGCCCCGCCCGCTGCCGCCGCCTCCGGCCCACACCCTCAGCGCCGATTTATTGGGCAAACGGCCGGACATCGCCGCGCAACGCGCAGCCATTTTGGCGCGCGGTCATTTGGTGGATGCCGCCCGCGCCCGTTTTTACCCCGACATCAAAATCAGCGCGCTGGCCGGCTGGTCCACCATCAAAATCGGCGAACTGCCCTCCTCCCGCTCGCTGATTGCCGGCCTGCTGCCCAGCATCAGCCTGCCCATTTTCACTTCCGGCGCCCTGCGGGCCAATCTGGCCCAAAAACAGGCGGAATTCGACGAACAGGTAGCCCGCTACAACAAAACCGTTTACCAAGCCCTGCGCGAAGCGGCCGATGCACTCAGCCATTACCAAGCCGCCCAAACCGCCGGTCGGCTGCAGCAAGATACCGTCCGCCTGGCTGAACGCAGTGCCGCCGCCGCACGCGACCGTTTCCGCGGCGGCCTGGACACCAAACTGGCCTGGCTCAGCGCACAGGATGAAGTGCTCAACACGCGCAGCCAGCTCGAACAAAGCCGTTTGCAGCAGCGCCTGGCCTGGATCAGCCTGCATACCGCCTTCGGCGGCGGCTTCTCCTCGCCCGATACCCAAGCGGCCGAAACCGCCCGCTAAACCCGCCAGCAAAAATAAAGGCTACCTGAAACCTTTCAGGTAGCCTTTGCCGTTCACCTTTCCGCTTTACAGCATGCCTTTGGCTTTCAACACTTCCAGCATGGTGCTGCCCAATTCGGCCGGGCTGCGGGTGTAGGCCATACCGGCTTTTTCAAAAGCGCGGAATTTCTCTTCGGCCGTGCCTTTGCCGCCGGAAATGATGGCGCCGGCGTGGCCCATGCGTTTGCCCTTGGGCGCGGTTACGCCGGCAATGTAGCCCACCACCGGTTTGCTCACATTGCTTTGGATGAACTCGGCCGCTTCTTCTTCGGCGGTGCCGCCGATTTCACCGATCATGATGATGGCGTCGGTGTCCGGGTCGTCTTGGAACAGCTTAAGGGCGTCGATTTGGTTCATGCCCGGAATCGGGTCGCCGCCGATGCCGATACAGGTCGATTGGCCCAAGCCCAGCTTGGTGGTTTGCGCCACGGCTTCGTAAGTCAGGGTGCCGGAGCGGGAGATGATGCCGATACGGCCGGGTTGGTGGATGTGGCCGGGCATGATGCCGATTTTGCATTCGCCGGGGGTAATCACGCCGGGGCAGTTCGGGCCCACCAGGCGGGTGCCGTTGCCGTTGGTTTCCAGGTAGCGTTTGGCTTTGAGCATGTCCAGCGTGGGCACGCCCTCGGTAATCACCACCACCAGCTGCACGCCGGCATCCACCGCTTCCACGATGGAATCGAGCACAAACGGCGCCGGCACGTAAATCACCGAAGCATCGGCGCCGGTTTCTTTCACCGCTTCTTTCATGGTGTTGAACACCGGCAGGTTGAGATGGGTTTGGCCGCCTTTGCCCGGGGTCACGCCGCCCACCACTTTGGTGCCGTAGGCAATCGCCTGCTCGGAGTGGAAGGTACCGTTTTTGCCGGTAAAGCCCTGTACCAGTACTTTGGTGTCTTTATTAATCAATACGCTCATTGTGTTCTCCTTAGGCTTTTACGGCTGCCACGATTTTTTCGGCGGCGTCATTCAAGCCGTCGGCAGAAGTCAGTTTCAAACCGGATTCGTTCAGAATTTGGGCGCCCAACTCGGCATTGTTGCCTTCCAGGCGCACCACCACCGGCACGGTGACGTTCACTTCTTTCACCGCCGCCACAATGGCCTCGGCAATCATGTCGCAACGCACGATGCCGCCGAAGATGTTGATCAGCACGCCTTGTACCGATTTGTCTTCCAAAATCAGTTTGAAGGCTTCCACCACGCGCTCTTTGGTGGCGCCGCCGCCCACATCGAGGAAGTTGGCCGGTTGGCCGCCTTTCAGTTTGATGATGTCCATGGTGGCCATGGCCAAGCCGGCGCCGTTCACCATACAGCCGATATTGCCTTCCAGGGCCACATAGTTGAGGTCGAATTCAGAGGCTTTCAGCTCGCGCTCGTTTTCTTGCGATTTGTCGCGCAGGGCGGCGATTTTCGGCAGGCGGTACAGCGCATTGCTGTCGATGCCGATTTTGCCGTCCACGCAGGCCAGCTCGCCGTTTTCGCGCACCGCCAGCGGGTTGACTTCAAACAGGGCGAAGTCGTTTTCGATAAAGGCTTGGTAAGCGCCGGTCATCAGCTTCACAAAGGCGTTAATTTGTTTGTCTTTCAGGCCGAGTTGGAACGCCACTTCGCGCGCTTGGCAAGGTTGCAGGCCCACCAGCGGGTCCACGGTGACTTTAAAGATTTTTTCCGGGGTTTCTTCGGCCACTTTCTCGATTTCCACGCCGCCTTCGGTGGAAGCCATAAAGGTCACGCGGCGGGTAGAGCGGTCCACCACCGCGCCCAAATAGAGCTCGGTTTGCACCGGATACATGTCTTCGCATACCAAAACGCTGTTCACCGGCTGGCCGTTGGCGTCGGTTTGGTAGGTCACCAAGTGGGTGCCGATCAGGCTGTCGGCCACTTCTTTGGCCTCTTCGC
This sequence comes from Neisseria shayeganii 871, assembly GCF_000226875.1. GTDB lineage: Bacteria > Pseudomonadota > Gammaproteobacteria > Burkholderiales > Neisseriaceae > Eikenella > Eikenella shayeganii. Next base: position 190,777 of record NZ_JH164926.1, on the reverse strand, counting down.
GGCTTTTCACCACTTTCACGCCGCCGGCTTTGCCGCGGCCGCCGGCATGCACCTGGGCTTTGATCACGGCGAATTTGCCGCCCAATTTATCGTAAGCCGCCGCCGCCTCGTCGCCGTTGGCCGCCAAAATACCGCCCTGAACCGGCAGGCCGTAGCTGGCCAGCAGTTCTTTTGCCTGATACTCATGTAAATTCATCAGAGCTTCCTCATCAAAGGTTTCGGTTAAACACAAATGCGCAGCCGTCGTGCGGCGGCCACGCCAATCTGATACAAGACATAATCTTTCACTGCACGGCGCAGTATAGACCAAAAAGCGGGCGATTTCACGCCCGAATCGGTACGGCTTTCCCTCTCGGAGGCCGGCCGCAAAAGCAAAACAATGTTTTCGCTTGAAAACCTTTTGGGCAGTCTGATTCCCCGCCAACGGCGGCTTGCGGCCCTATCTTATGCGCCCGTCCGCAAGCCAAGCAGCCGCTGCATGGCGCCCGCAAGCTTTACCCGCCTTCCCGACCGTCTAAGCGCCTGTTCAGGCAAAACAATACTGCGTATAATCCGCCATTTTTTGTCCACCTCAGCCCCGCAATTACGGGTTACCTGAAAGAAAACCACACCATGAAAAAAGTATTTATCCGCACCTTCGGCTGCCAAATGAACGAATACGACAGCGAAAAAATGCTGTCGGTGCTGGCCGAAGGCGACGACCTCGTGCAAGTGAGCGAAGCCGAAGAAGCCGACATCATTCTGTTCAACACCTGCTCCGTGCGCGAAAAAGCGCAGGAAAAAGTGTTTTCCGACTTAGGCCGCATCAAACCGCTAAAAGCCAAAAACCCCAACCTCATCATCGGCGTGGGCGGCTGCGTGGCGTCTCAAGAAGGCGAAGCGATTGTGAAACGCGCACCTTATGTGGACGTGGTGTTCGGCCCGCAAACCCTGCACCGCCTGCCGCAGATGATTGTGGACAAGGAAACCACCGGCCTCTCGCAAGTGGATATTTCTTTCCCCGAAATCGAAAAATTCGACCACCTGCCCCCCGCCCGCGTGGAAGGCGGTTCCGCATTCGTCTCGATTATGGAAGGCTGTTCGAAATATTGCAGCTTCTGCGTGGTACCCTACACCCGCGGCGAAGAGTTTTCGCGCCCCTTAAACGACGTGCTCACCGAAATCGCCAATCTCGCCCAACAAGGCGTGAAAGAAATCAATCTGCTGGGGCAAAACGTGAATGCCTACCGCGGCGCAATGGACGACGGCGGCATTTGCGACTTCGCCACCCTGCTGCGCATCGTGCATGAAATCCCCGGCATCGAGCGCATGCGTTTCACCACCAGCCACCCGCGCGAGTTTTCCGATGCCATTATCGAGTGCTACCGCGACCTGCCCAAGCTGGTATCGCACCTGCATTTGCCGGTGCAAAGCGGTTCCGACCGCGTGTTGAGCGCGATGAAACGCGGCTATACCGCGCTGGAATACAAATCCATCATCCGCAAACTGCGCGCCATCCGCCCCGATTTGTGCTTAAGCTCCGACTTTATCGTCGGCTTCCCCGGTGAAACCGAACGCGAATTCGAGCAAACGCTGAAGCTGGTGAAAGATGTGGCCTTCGATTTGAGCTTCGTCTTCATTTACAGCCCCCGCCCCGGCACGCCGGCCGCCAATCTGCCCGACGACACCCCGCATGAAGAAAAAGTGCGCCGTCTGGAAGCCTTAAACGAAGTGATCGAAGCCGAAACCGCCCGCATCAACCAAAGCATGCTCGGCACGGTGCAACGCTGCTTGGTGGAAGGCATTTCCAAAAAAGACCCCGACCAACTGCAAGCACGCACCGCCAACAACCGCGTGGTGAACTTCACCGGCCACCCGCGCCTGATCAACCAAATGGTGGACCTGGAAATCACCGAAGCCTTCACCTTCTCCCTGCGCGGCAAAATCGTCACCCGAGACGAATAAACCCGCCACATGCCATCGCAATCAAGCAGGGGCTACCTGAAAACATCTCTTTCAGGTAGCCCCTGCTTGATTAACGGCTTAATTCGGATTTTGCTTGCTTCCTCTTCTTTGCCTACTCAGCCCAAAGAAAAGAAATGACCTGAAACCTTTCAATAGCCCTTTGACTCCACACTCATGCCACAAGAGAGCATTTTGGCCTTCAATTCTTCAAACCTACGCTAAGGTCTGTCTATGCTGTAGCTGGTTCTTTTAGGGAGTTATGCTGCTGTGTCTGCGATAAAAATCATTCCGTTATGTTTTTATCGTCTATATTTTCATCATGGCCGTTCATTCTGATAAAAAAACAAATCCTTATTCTTTGGCATATAGGGAACGACTGTATTTATTTTAAAATAATAAAAACAACAGACATCATAAAATAGGCCAAGCAAAGCACTGGCGGAAAAATTTGGGCATAAAAATCCAAGTGATTTTGATGTTTATTGGATTCAGGAAAAAAAGCTTCTACATCATTTTTTAAGTGCATATCGGGAGACAAATAAAAATATGATTTATGCTTATCCGAAATTCTTATCATAAATACTTTTCTAGAGTTATATTGATATAAATTATAATTGAATTGTTTGCCTAACTTTACTTCAATATTATTCCCATCTCTGATCACAATATTTTCATCGGATTTTAGAAAACAAACTTTCTTCATCGTACTTTTCATAACGATGATCAAAAAACCGAATATTATAGAAAGCAATAAAATAATGAATCGTGTTTGACTGACCGTGTCTTCAATATTGATCCATTTCAATATGGATAATGCAATCGGAAAAAGCATACAAATAGTGAACGCACTTGCCCAAAAAGAATATTTCACATCAAAACTGTCAATTCTAATTTCTTGATCTTTCATTTTGATTCATTAGCCTCCATACCCGTGCCGCCACAGCCTACAAAAACAAGGCCAACAAATCGTTTAAAAACCGCCGCCCCAAAGCCGTCGGCCTCAATACGGTCGGGTCGGCATCCAACAGGCTGCGGCTGGTGGCGGTGCCCAAAGCGTGCGCCACCACCGCCAACGGCAGGCCGGTGCGCTCGGCAAACAGAGCGGCGGGCACACCTTGCTTCAGACGCAAAGCGTTCATCATGAACTCAAATGGCAGCTCGCCTGCGGCTACCTGAAACCGCTCCACCGCTGCTTCAGGGCGGCCCTGCATGGCGGCCAGATAGTCTTTCGGGTGGCGGCTGCGGGTGGTGCGTTCGATGCCGGCATGGCTGCTGATTTTGCCGTGTGCACCGGCACCGATGCCCACATAATCGCCGAACTGCCAGTAGTTCAGATTGTGACGGCCGTATTGGCCGTCGCGGGCGAAGGCGCTGGTTTCGTAGTGTTCGAAACCCGCCTGCAGCAAGGTGCGGTGTACGGCTTCTTCAATATCCAAGGCGGCATCGTCGGCGGGCAGATCGGCCGGCGGCCGGTGACCGAAAGCGGTATTCGGCTCCATGGTCAGGTGATAGGCGCTGATGTGGCGTACGCCGGTGGCCACCGCCGTTTCCACATCACGCACCGCCTCGGCCACGCTCTGCCCCGGCAGCGCATACATCAAATCGGCGTTGACCTGTGGAAAAATGCCTAAGGCCGCTTCAACCGCCGCCAGCGCTTCGCCGCCGTTGTGGATGCGGCCGAGGGCGGCGAGCTTGGCGGAATCGAAACTCTGCACCCCGATGGACAACCGCGTCACGCCGGCGTCTGCAAAACCGCGGAACTTCTCGCGTTCAAAGGTACCGGGGTTGGCCTCCATGGTGATTTCCGCGTCCGGCTGCAACCTAAGCAAGGCACGGATGCCGTTGAGCAGGTGCTCGATGGCCGCAGCGGAAAACACGCTGGGCGTGCCGCCGCCGATAAACACCGTCTCCACCGCCCGGCCCCAGATATAGGGCAACTCGTGCTGCAAATCGGTGAGCAAGGCCTGCACATAAGCCGCCTCATCTACGCCCTGCCGGATTTGGTGCGAATTGAAGTCGCAATACGGGCATTTTTGGATGCACCAAGGAATATGGACATACAGCGACAAAGGCGGCAAGGCGGCCAGTTGCGGCGTGTGAACGGCGGAAAGCGGCATAACAAACTCTGGAAAAACGGCAAAGGCTACCTGAAAGTTTCAGGTAGCCTGCCGGAACAATCTGTTGAAGAGCCGGTGCACAGTCTTCTTGTAAAGCGGTTTGAGGCGGCAAAAACCACGCATACCAAAAAGAAGGCGCAGCAGGATGGAATTTCTTGCGAGCCTGCCCGAGCCGCAGGCGGAGATTTTCGCCCCAAACACCGCCGCCATCGAGACTGTGAACAGGCACTAAAAAACGCAGCGATTATAGCCCGACTTCAGGTAGCCTGCCACAGCGGCCGACGCATTTTCAACCAGCCGTCAAACAGGCTCACGCACAAGGCTAGCCAAATCAGACCGTAAGTCAGCAGCGACTGCTCGGCCACCGGCACTTTCAGCAAGGTCACCGACAAGGCAAACAACAGCGCCGGCTCCAAATAGCTCAGCATGCCGAACAGCGGCACCGGCAGCAGCCGGCTGGCGTGCAGGTTCAACTGCATGGAAGCGGCACTGATCAGGCCCAGCAGCGGCACCAACAGCCAATATTTCGACGGCGCGGCCAACTGCCCCAAGCTGCCCTGCTGAACCAGATAAACCAAGGCAAACGGCGCAATCAGGCTCAAATCAATCAACAAGCCGGTTAAAGCCGGCACGCCCTGCTGGCGGCGCAGCAGATAATACACCGGATAGGTAAGGCACACCCACAGCGTGGCCCAAGAAAACGCATGGGTCTGCCACAATTCGTGCGCCACCCCCGCGCCGGCCAAGGCCACCGCCAACCACTGCACCGGCGTCACCTGTTGGCGCAAAAACAGCCAGCCGCACAACACCATCATCAGCGGAAACAGAAAATAGCCCATTGCCACGTCCACACCGTAACCGTTTACCGGCCCCCACATAAACAGCCACAGCTGGCTGGCAATAATCGGCGTGGGCAACACAATCAACAGCCATTTGCGCCAATTGCAGCCGGTTTGACGGATAAAGCGGAAAAAGTCGCCCTGCGAACGGGTGGCAAACAGCAGCAGCCACAAAGCGCCGAGCATGGCCAGCATACGCCAGGCAAACACATCGGTGCCGTTCATCGGAGCCATCCAGCCGCTGTAGAGATACAGCACGCCGAACAGAATATTGGACAATAAAGCCGCCCAAACGCCTTGTTTGATTACATCCATGTTTTCTCAATCTTCAATGCCGAAGCCGTGTGCTTTCAGGTAGCCTGCAGCGGCTGCTTAGGAAAGGCGGCATTATAGAAGCGGACAACAGAGAAAATTTTTCTCATTCTGACAATTTATGAAATAATTTCCCCATCTTTCAAACCTGATGAAAAAATTTACCGAAAATGAGCCAATACGAATTAGACAAACTCGACCGCCAGATTCTCAACGCCCTGCAAAGCGATGCCACCGTGCCGCTGAAGGTGTTGGCCGAACAGCTCAATTCTTCCGTGGCCACCTGCCAGCGCCGTATCAGCCGCATGCAGGCCGACGGCGTGATCACCAAACAGGTGGTGTTGGTGAATCCTGCCGCGGTCGGCCGCAGCCTGAGCGTGTTTGTGGCAGTGGAAATGGACAGCCAAAGCGCTGCTCGCCAAGACGCTTTTGTGCGCAGCATGGAAAAAGAAGCCGATGTGGTAAGCTGCTACGAAATCTCCGGCGAACACGACTATATGCTTTTGGTGCACGCCCGCGACATGGCCGACTACCACCGCTTTACCCGCCGCGTGTTGGTATCCGAAAACAATGTGCGCAGCTTCAAAAGCCAGTTTGTGATGAATTTCAACAAAGTGGAAACCAAAATCAGTTTATAAGATTGGCCCTGCGGCTTTCAGGTAGCCTGAGACCTGAAAGCCGCAGGGCCAGCCTCAGTCACATTCATAAAACGGCGTGGCTCCTGATATAAGGAAACCACGCCGTTTGTATTGCTTACTGCGATGTTGGGGCTACCTGAAAACCGCTACCAGCCCACGCCCACCTGCCGTTCGCCCAACAGGCCGCTGAGAGCCGCCAATAATTCGGGCGTCAGCGCCGGCTGCCATTCCACCTGCGGGATCAGTTCGCCGCGGGCGGTGGCGTTACAGTATTGCAAACGCAGCGGCACGCGCTTGCCTTCGCCGCCCTGATGTTCGCGCAACAGGCCGGCCAAACGGCGGATGTCGTGCTGCGGCTCCAGTTTCAAGGTCAACACGCGGGCGTAACGGCTGCGGGCTTCCTGCAGGGTGTGCACTTGGTTCGCCACGATGCGCAGCCCGTCCTCACCGCCGTAATCGTCTTTACTCACCCGGCATTCGGCAATCAGCACTTGGTCGGCGCGTAAGGTGTCGCGGCCGATTTGCTCCAAGGTTTCGCCGGTTACCATCACTTCCACCCGGCCGCCTTCGTCTTCCAAAGTCACAAAAGTGATCTTGCCGCGCTTGCCCATCATGCTGCGCACCGCAGTGGCGAAACCGGCCACCCGCACGCCGTCTTTCGGTTCGAGCTTGGCCAAGGGCGTGGGCGCCAACTGGCGGACTTCGGCGGCAAAGGGCCCGAAGGGGTGGCCGGAAAAATAAAAGCCCATGGCCTGCTTTTCTTCCATCAGCTGGGTGGCCTCGCTCCAAGCCGGTACCTCCGCCATTTCCACCGGTGCAATCGCGTCTTCGATGAAATCGAACAGGCCGCCTTGGTTGGCATTGTCGGCTTTCTGCTCGGCCTGCGTCATCGCCAGATCGATATTGGCCAGCAGCTTGGCGCGGTTGGGCTCCAAACGGTCGAATGCGCCGGCGCGCACCAAAGCTTCGATGGTGCGGCGGTTGATGTGCTGCTTGCCCACCCGCTCGCAGAAGTCGAACAGGCCGGCAAACGGCCCGCCGCTGTCGCGCGCCGCCACAATCGCCTCCACTGCCGCCTCGCCCGTGCCTTTGATGGCGCCGAGCGCATAGCGGATTTCACGGCGGTTGTTGGGGATAAAGCGGTAGCCGGAAGCATTGACATCCGGCGGCAGGAAGCGGATGCCGTTGGCGCAGGCATCGTCGTAGAAATGCTTGAGCTGGTCGGTGTTGTCCAATTCGCTCGACATGGTGGCCGCCATAAACTCGGCCGGATAATGCGCTTTCAGCCAGGCGGTTTGGTAGGAAATCAGCGCGTAGGCGGCGGCATGCGATTTATTGAAGCCGTAGCCGGCGAACTTTTCCATGTAGTCGAAAATTTCGTCGGCCTTTGCGCGGTCGATGCCCTGCTTGGCCGCGCCCTCGGCAAAAATTTCGCGGTGCTTGGCCATTTCTTCCGGCTTTTTCTTGCCCATCGCGCGGCGCAACAGGTCGGCGCCGCCGAGCGAATAACCGCCGATCACCTGCGCGGCCTGCATCACCTGTTCCTGATACACCATAATGCCGTAAGTGGGTGCCAACACCGGCTCCAACAGCGGGTGCAGGTATTCGAATTTCCCGCCCTTCATGCGGGCGACAAAGTCGGGGATATTGTCCATCGGGCCGGGGCGGTAGAGCGACACAAAGGCAATCAGCTCTTCAAACTTGGTGGTGCGCGCCGTTTTCAGCATTTTTTTCATGCCGGTGGATTCAAACTGAAACACGGCGGTGGTATTGGCTTTGCGGAATACCTCGTAAGCGGTTTGGTCTTCCAGCGAAATGCGGTTGACGTCCACCTCCTCGCCGGTGGTGCTGCGGATGAATTCCTGCGCCATCTCGATGATGGTGAGGTTGCGCAGGCCGAGGAAGTCGAACTTCACCAAGCCGATGTCTTCCACGTCGCCCTTGTCGTACATCGACACCGGCGAGGCGGATTCGTCGGCCTGATACACCGGGCAGAAATCGGCGATTTTTCCCGGCGCAATCAACACCCCACCCGCGTGCATGCCCAGCCCGCGCGTGAGGTCTTCCAGCTTTTTCGCCAGCTCCATCAGCTCTTCGGCTTCTTCTTCCTCAATCAGCTGGGCGATTTCCGGCTCAGCTGCCATCGCCTTTTCCAGACTCAGCGGTTTGTTGGCCTCCAAAGGAATCAGCTTCGAGAGTTTGTCGCACAGGCCGAAAGGCAGCTCCAGCACCCGGCCGACGTCGCGGATCACCGCTTTCGACGACAGCGTGCCGAAAGTCACAATCTGGCTTACCGCGGCAAAACCGTATTTGTCGCGCACATACTCGATTACCCGCCCGCGGTTGCTCTGGCAGAAGTCAATATCGAAGTCGGGCATCGACACCCGCTCCGGATTGAGAAAGCGCTCGAACAGCAGCGCGTATTTGAGCGGATCCAAATCGGTGATGTTCAGGGCATAAGCCACCAGCGAGCCGGCGCCCGAGCCGCGGCCGGGCCCCACCGGGCAACCGTTTTGTTTGGCCCAGTTGATGAAGTCCTGCACGATGAGGAAATAGCCCGGAAAACCCATCTGGATAATGGTTTTCAGCTCGAAATCAAGGCGCTGTTGGTATTCAGGTAGCCTGTCGGCGCGCTCCTGTTCGTTAGGATACAGCTGCGCCATGCGCTGCTGCAGGCCCTCGTTGGCCAGCTGGATCAGATAATCGTCCAAGCTCATGCCGTCGGGCGTGGGAAACTGGGGCAGGAAGTTTTTGCCCAAAGTGAGCGTGAGATTGCAGCGTTTGGCAATCTCCACCGTGTTCTGCAACGCCTCGGGCAAATCGGCAAAACGGGCGGTGACTTCTTCCGGCGAAGCGAAATACTGGCCGGGCGCGAAATCGCGCGGCCTTTTTTTGTCGGACAGCACCCAGCCGCCGGCAATGCACACCCGCGCATCGTGGGCCTTGAAGTCATCGGGGTTGAGAAACTGCGCCGGATGGGTGGCCACCACCGGCAAATTCAATTCCGCCGCCAATGCCACGCTGCCCGACACCGCCGCTTCCCATTCCGGCCGCTCCGGCAACCGCTGCAGCTCCAGATAAAACGCATCAGGAAACCAGGCCGCGTATTTCTGCGCCGCCGCCTTCGCTTCGGCCGCATGGCCGTTGAGCAGCAGCCGGCCGACTTCGCCCAAATGCGCGCCGGACAAACAAATCAGGCCGCTGTTGTCGCCCTCCGCCAGCCAGGCCGGCTCCAGCTCGGCATGGCTGCGGTTGCGGTCTTCGCCCACATAGGCGCGGGTCAGCAGTTCGCACAGACGGCGGTAGCCGGCTTCGTTTTTCACCAGCAGCAGGGCGCGGAAAGGCTGCTCCGGCTGCGCCGCGTTCGCCAGCCACACATCCGCCCCCATCACCGGCTTGATGCCGGCGCCGCGGCAGGCTTTGTAAAACTTGACCAAGCCGAAAGTGTTCATCAAATCGCTGATGCCCAAAGCCGGCAAACCGAAAGCCGCTGCTTTTTTCACCAGCTCTTTGATGCGCAAAGTGCCGTCGGTAATCGAAAATTCGGTGTGCTGTCGCAAGGGGATATACAGGGGCGCGGTCATGTTTTCAGGTAGCCTTATCGGGGAGACGCAAAAAAGGGACGCATTTTACCGCATCCCCTGCCGAGCCACCATTTTCTGCCGTTTAGGCTACCTGAAAGCCGTTGCTCAAAACTGAAACAACACCAAGCTCACCGCAATCACCGCCATGCCGGTGGTGAGGCCGTACACCGTTTCATGGCCGTCCGCATATTGCTTGGCTGCCGGCAACAACTCGTCCAAGGCCAGAAACACCATCACCCCCGCAATCATGCCGAATACGCTGCCGAACACCGCCGGCGACAAATACGGCTGCAAAACCGCATAGCCCAGCAGCGCGCCCAATGGCTCGGCCAAGCCCGACAGCAAACACAGCGACACCGTGAGCAGACGGTTACGGGTGGCAAAATACACCGGCGCCGCAATCGAAATGCCCTCCGGAATATTGTGCACCGCAATCGCCAAAGCCAGCGGCAGGCCCACGGCCGGGTTTTCCAGCGTGGCAAAAAACGTGGCCAAGCCTTCCGGAAAATTGTGTGCCGTGATCGCCAGCGCCGCCATCATGCCCACCCGGCCCACATGTCCGCGGCTCTGCTGCATAAAGGCCGGATCTCCGGCATCCAGGCTGGCGTGCGGATTGGGTATCAGCCTGTCGATCAGCGCCACCGCCGCCAAGCCGGCCAAGAAAGCAAGCGTGGCATAGGCCAAGCCCGACTGCTGCCCGTAGGCCTCGGCAAACGCCTCCACCGACTTGCCGAAAATCTCCGTCAGCGACACATACACCATCGCGCCGCCGGCAAACGCCAAACCGAAAGCCAAAAGGCGCGGATTCGGCCCGCGCGACAAAAACACCCAAATACTGCCCAACACGGTGGCCAAACCCGCCGCCAGCGTGATGCCGAAAGCCGTCGCCAATTGCACGGAAGAAAAATCGCCCATAAAATACACCATGCTTAAATATATAAATGATAATTTTTATCATTTAATTCGGCAAGCAGAATTTCGCCGCCGCACAACCGCGCAGGCGGCGGGCTTTACAACCCCCAGATAGGAATGCCGTTTAAGGCGTAACGGCACAATGAGCGTGAACACCAGAAATCCCGGTGAAACAGACATATCATCATAATAGATGCGCAAGCGAGTGAGCAGTATCCCGAGGGTATCAAGGCACAAGGCGCAAATGCTCCGCAGGGATTTTGCACAGGTCTCAGGCCACCTGAAAGCCGGATCAGCCCAGCCAAAGCGGCCAAAAAACACCAAATGCCTTGCCAGACACCTTCAAGGCCGTTACCCTAGTTTACTGTTTTCACCATGTGCCATCGTCCATGACCCGACTGCTGCAATCCGGTAAATTTTGGCTAAAAAGCCTGACTTGGGGCCTGTTGCTGCCGCTGCTCCTCATCGCCGGTATGCACTCCGGCCTGCACTACTTCTTCAGCGAAACCCGCATTCGCGAAGCCGCCGCCGCAGCCTTTGCCGACACCGGCCAAGAACTCAGCTTCAACGGCACGCACATCACACGCGGCTGGTTCCCCCACCCTTTCTTTACCCTGCACGACGTGCGCCTCAGTCGCCCGCACCAGCCAAACGAAACCGCCTTCCGTGCCGACTCCCTTCAGGTAGCCTTCAGTTGGTCCTCGCTTTGGGGCGATCCAAGCATCCGCCGCATACGGGCCGAAGATGCCGACCTTTATCTGCGCCAAACCGAGCAAGGTGCTTGGCAGATCGCCGACCGTCCGCTGAGTGCCGACGATACCGAAACTATCCTGCCGCAGCGCATCGAACTGATCCAATCTACGCTACACCTGCAAACCCAACACCAACGCTTCAGCCTGCTGCAAACCGAAGGCCATTTCGACCGCTCTGACGGCAGCTTCCATTGGGAGGCCGGCCTGTTTTCACCGCAAGAAGCCCGCCTCAGTCTGTCCGGGCGCTTGGTGGATCAAAGCGCAGAAGTAGCGTTCCAAGCCGCTTCTTTCCTGCCCAACGGCCATCCCTTTACCCTCCGTTGGCAGGGAACGGCCGACATTGAGGCGGAAGCAGGCCGCCTGACCAGCCGCAACGGCAGCCTCAATTTTCACCTTCCCGACACCGGTTTCAACTTGGATGCCCAAACCCAAGGCTGGCAACTTTCCGCCGCCGGCGCCGAGCTGCCCGAAACCCGCTTCGTCTTCCACACCGCCTACGGAGCGCTGGAACACAACGGCAGCGGCAAAATCCGCCGCGCCGCCTACCACAACGACATTCTCCACATCGACAGTTTCCAAGCCGAAACCGCCCTCAGCCAGCACGACAGCCAAACCGCACTCAATCTGAGCGGCAGCTTCACCCGCTACCCCGAAGGCCGTTTCCGCATCGGCAATCTGCACATCGACACCCGCCACACCGCAGGCCCCGGCAGCCTGCCCGCCTTCGTCGGCCATTGGCAGGGACAGATAGAAGGGCCGGCAGCCGACGTTTGGCAGCTGCAGCTACAGGGCAGTTTCGACCACCAACCCGCCCAATTCCAACTGCACGCACGCCAGCAAGAAGGCCTGCCGGTCTTCGACGGTAGGCTGCAACTGGACAAATTGGCGCTCACCCCCTATTTGCCTGAAAACACCCGCGCCGTGAGCCTTTCTGCCGATACCTTCCAATCTTGGCGCCAATTGATGGGCCGCCGCCGGCTGCAGCTGGCCGCCGACATCGGCGTGTTGGAAACCTCCGGCCTGCACATCCAAGACTTCCAAGCACGCTTGAGTGCCGATGCCGAACACATCCGGGCCGAGGCGGTGGAGATGGCGCTGTACGAAGGGCGCGCACTCGGCCATGCCGTCTTGCACAACCGCCCCGTTCCTGAATGGGCCGGAGAAATCCACTTCTCCGACATCCAAATCAAACCCCTGCTGCAAGATGCCTTCCGTTTCAACCACCTCAGCGGCCGCGGCGAAGCCCGCTTCAGCCTCAGTTCCGCCGGCTTGAACTCGCAAGAATGGCTGGCCGGCTTGGGCGGCCGCGCCGAGCTCAGCCTCGAACACGGCGCCTGGCAGGGCATCAACCTGGGCAAGCTGCTCGACCGCCCCGAAGGCGCGCCCGAGCAAAACCTGTTTTTCTACAACGCCGACAGCCGCACGCCCTTCAACCGCTTCCGCATCGAAGCCGACCTCAAAAACGGCGTCGGCCACACGCCCGCCCTCAGCCTGAGCAGCAGCAGCCTCAACCTCAGCGGCCAAGGCAGCTTCGACATTCGCGCACAAACTTTGAACTACGCCCTGCTGGCCAGCGCCGGCCGCAATCTGTGGCTGCCGTTTAAAATCGGCGGCAGCATCAACCGCCCCAGTTTCGCCCTCGATTACGATCGCATCACCGGCGGCCTGCAAACCCCGGAGCAGAAACGCCAAGCCCTGCAGGAAGTGTTCAACCAACAGTGGCAATGGATACAGAAGCTGCCCGAACCGGCTCCCGCAGCCAAAACCGGCCAGCCGCAACCCTAATCTCCCCCTCAAAATGAATCGTCCTTAGGAGCGCGCCATGAACCGCAAAGCCGTGTTGTCCGCCTGAGACCTTTGC
>NZ_JH164926.1:145689-177540 GCF_000226875.1 Neisseria shayeganii 871 | reverse complement strand
CCGCCTTATTGTTGTGCTGTACCGCCCCATTTGCCCATGCCTTGGACGAGCGCGACCAAGGCGAATATGTCGTGTTGAATACCCAGGAGCGCCCGACGGCGATGCAGATGCGTTTTTTCCTGTCCGGAACACAGTGGATGATGGACGGCCGCCAAGCGCCGCAAGCATGGCGGCCGGTCTGCCGCGCCGAGGGTCCGTGCCGCCTTATCGATGCAAATGAAAACGACATTCTTGCTTGGAAAGCCGTTCTTCCCCGACATTGGCAGCCGCTTGCCTTCAGCTGCATCAAAAACCAAAGCATGGCTTTTTGCCGGGTCAACCACAGCCAAGACCCCAACCGCCGCGCCTATTGGATGTTTGCGCTGCTAAACCAGCCCGCGCAAGCCATTCCGCTGAACCGCCTGCGCTAACCATCACCTGCTCCGCCGCAGCCGGCAGCATCCAGGCTACCTGAAAGCCCGATCCCGAACAAACCATGGCTTTCAGGTAGCCTGAGACCTTTGCAAAACCTCCAGATGTGGATGCAGTTCAAGGCGTAGCAGCGCAGCGAGCGAAGACATATCATACAGATAGGCAAGCGAGCGAGCAGCACACAACGCAGAAATGCGCCGCAGATGGGGGTTTTGCAAAGGTCTCAGCCTCCAATCTATCCGGTTGCCGCTCAGGTAACCTTCCGGCGTTTAAAACCTGTTTTCATACGCATCCACCGTGTAGATTGAACACAAAAGATTCGTCCAAACCATACTGAACCCCACCTCGGTATCTGCCTTTCCCGCAAGCAGACAGGCTACCTGAAACCCTTCAGGTAGCCTGTTGTTCAGTTTGCCATGAGTATTTAAAACCCATTTTTCAATTCGCGCATGGCGGTAAAAACGGCACATTCGTCTGCCGGCGCTTGTCCGCTCAAAGCCGCTGTACGCTGCGCCACTTGAGGCAGATGGGTACGCAGAAAAGGGTTGATGCGCCGCTCATGCGCCAGGCTCACCGGCAAGCTGGGCACGGCCAGCCCGGCTTGGGCTTCGAGAACATCGGGGTTAGCGGGCTCGATATGGGCGGCGAAGCGCAGATTGGCCGCGGTGTATTCGTGCGCCGGGTAAAACAGCGTGTCGTCCGGCAGGCTGTTGAGCCGTTGCAGGCTGTGAAACAACTGTTCTGGCGTGCCGGTGAACACGCGGCCGCAACCGGCGCTGAACAGGGTGTCGCCGCAGAAAACATGCCGCCGGCCGCCGTCGTCCAGCACATAGGCCAGATGGGCATCGGTGTGGCCGGGCAGCTGCCACACCTCCACCCCGCAGCCGAATGCCGCCAAGCGGCTGCCTTCTCCTACGGTATGGGTGGCCGCCCGGATGTCGCGGTTGCCGTAAACGGCGCAACCGGGCGCATCGCGCAGCAAGGCTTCGATGCCGCCGGTGTGGTCGCGGTGGTGGTGGGTGACCCAAATCTGTGTCAGCATGAGACCGTGGCGTTTCAGGTAGCCCGCCACCGGAGCGGCTTCGCCCGGATCCACGCACACGGCTTGGCTGCCGGAGGCCAACAGCCAGATGTAGTTATCTTCAAAGGCGGGAATGGGGACAATCTGCAAGGGCATGGCGGTTCTCGATTCGACAGTTTGACAGGGATTCGCACGGCTGATAGATTGCGCGGCTTTTACAAAACATAACCATTACGCAACATGACGGCCATCGATTATATGGTGAATCTGGTGCTCAGCGGCATTTTGATTGTGGGCGCCTACCAGTTTTACTTCTTTACCCAACGCCACCCCATGCGGGCGGCCCGGCAATTCCACTCCGCTTGGGACGAGCGCATTCCCTTTGTGCCGTGGTGGTCTTGGATTTACAGCTTTCTGTATTATCCGGCCATTCTGTATCTCAACTGGTTGGTATCGGATGCGCGGCAATTTACCCTGCTGGCGTTCAGCTTTCTGATGCTGCTGTTTATGCAGATGCTGTTTTTCTGGCTGCTGCCGGTGTCCACGCCGGCGCATTGGCGCAGCATCAACACCGGCAAAACGGCTTCGGAAAAATTCCTGCTGTTTGTGCAGAAATTCGATCAATCCAGCAACTGCTTCCCCAGCATGCACGTTTCCGTGGCCATGCTCACCGCCCTGCACGCCGCCCCGTCTTTGGGCGCGGCGGCGTTTGCCTTTCCGCTGCTGATTGCCTTGTCTTGCCTGTTTACCAAGCAGCATTATCTGATCGATCTGCCGGCCGGCGCCGCCTTGGGCTGGCTGGCGCACCGGCTCTATCTTTGGCTGCTGGCCGCATAAGGAAAACCATCATGACCCTGCCCCGCGCCCTGCAACACCCGCGCTGCCTGCTCGCCTTGGCCGCCGCCGTCTTATTGTTGGCGGCGGTGATGCGGGCGCCCTTGGTGGCCTTCGGCCCGGTGGTGGACGTCATCGGCACGCAGCTGAACATCAGCGCCACCGCCTTGGGCCTGATCGGTGCGGTGCCGGTGTTGGCCTTCGGTGTCTTGTCGCTGGCCGCCGCCCCCTTATCGCGCCGGTTCGGTTTATGCACCACTCTGGCCGCGGTGTCCGCCTGCATCTTTGCCGGCCTCTTGCTGCGTTCGGCATGGCCTGCCGGCGCGGTTCTGCTGGCCGGCACCTTGGTTTTGTCGGCCGGCATTGCGGTGGCCAATGTGCTGCTGCCGGTGCTGATCCGCCGCTATTTCGCGCTGCGCACCGGCCTGATGACCGGGCTTTACACCGCCACCATGAGCATCAGCGGCGGCTTGGCCACGGTAGCGGCGGTGCCGCTGGCCAACGCATGGGGCTGGCAGGTATCGCTCGGCATTTGGCTGCTGCCGGCCTTGGGCGCCCTGCTGCTGTGGCCGCCGCTGGCGCGGCGCATCGGCCGCGATCTGCCGCCCAAGCTCGAACATAACGCCTCTAGCGTGCGCATCTGGCGCACCCCGCTGGCCTGGCAGGTCAGCCTGTTTATGGGTTTGCAGTCTTTGGTGTTTTACACTTTCGCCGCCTGGCTGCCCAGTATGCTGGCCGCCAAGGGCATGGACGCCTTGCAGGCGGGCTGGGTGGCGTCTTTATCGCAATGGGTGGGCTTCCCTACTTTCCTGCTGCTGGGTTGGCTGTTGGGCAAGACCGATGCCCACCGCTTTCCTGCCTTGGGCATGGTGGCTTTGGTGATTGCCGGCCTGCTGGGCCTGTGGCTGCTGCCCGCCGCTTGGGCCGGCTGGAGCATTGCCGTGACCACGGTGGGCATTTCGGGCATGTTTTTGATGAGTCTGATGTTCATCGGCCTGCGCACCGCCCACACCGCCGATGCCGCCCGGCTGTCCGGCATGGCGCAGTGCACCGGCTATTTGGTGGCGGCGGCCGGCCCTTTGGGCGCCGGCTGGCTGCTTGAGCGCAGCGGCAGCTGGGATGCCGTTTACGGCTTGCTGTCGGCGGCGCTGCTGCTGGCCGCCGTCTGCGGCTGGTATGCCGCCCGCCCCGTGGTGCTGGGCAAACAGCCTGCCGGACATTAGGCGGACCGCCCCAAACTTTGAGGGTGCGGTTTTCTCTTCCGAATGGCGGCAAGCACAACGGAACAAGTTCTTCATGCAGGCCTCTCAACCGTTTCCGCTTGAAATAGCTGCCTGTTTCAGGCTACCTGAAAACGCGGGGCAGGCGGAAACACGCTATAATGCGGCCTGCCGGACAGCGCCCAACGGCCTGTCCTTTCCGTTTTCTAAGGAGTAACACGGCATGACTGAAGCAGAATTCGCCGCTTGGTCCCTGAAAATCTGCCTGACCGTATTGGTGGTTTTTCTCGGCTTTATCGTTTGGGATCTGGGCAAAAAATCCAAAGCCGGCAAGTTCGGCACCTTCATCCTCTTTCTGGTGCTCGGCTTGGGCGTGATGGGTTTTCTGTTCAAAGAATTTCTGATCGGCTTTGTGATGGGCAAATAAACGCCCGCCCGCTTTCAGGTAGCCTGTCCGGCCAATGCGGCCGATTGCCAAAAACTATCTGCCTGCCGCCGGCTTGATATTTTGCGCCCGGCCCCTTATCTTTGCCGACATCTCCACCCACACCCTATCGAAAGGAAAACCGATGAGCGATTTAGTCCTCCACACCACCGACGCCGATTTCGAAAAAGACGTGTTGCAAGCCGCCGAACCCGTATTGCTCGACTTCTGGGCCCCTTGGTGCGGCCCCTGCAAAATGATCGCCCCCATCTTGGACGACATTGCCGCCGAATACCAAGGCAAGCTGAAAGTGGTCAAAATGAACATCGACGACAACGAGCAAACCCCCGCCCAATTCGGCGTGCGCGGCATCCCCACCCTGATGGTATTCAAAGACGGCCAACGCGTGGCCACCAAAGTGGGCGCCCTGTCGAAAAGCCAGCTGGCCGACTTTCTCAACGCCTCTCTGTAAAACCATCCGCCGCTGTCGTTTCCGGCAGCGGCTTCTTTTTGCCCCGATTCTTGACAGGCACACCGGCCGCCGCTAGAATGCCGCGCCTTTGCTGCCCCGAACCCTTCAAAGCAGCGTTCTGCTCCGGAATGACTTCCTCCGCCATTCGGCCGATTCAAACACCATTCCCGCCTCCCCCGTCAAACCACGACACCCTCATTCATTCTCCAACACCACATCTGTTTCTCTATGCACGTTTCCGAACTACAAAACCAGCATATTTCCAAACTGCTGGAAATCGCCGAAGAGCACGGCATCGAAAATGCCAACCGCCTGCGCAAACAAGACCTCGTTTTCGCCATCGTCCGCCACCTGATGAAGCAGGGACAAAGCTTCAACTGCTCCGGCACCCTCGAAATCCTGCCCGACGGCTTCGGCTTCCTGCGCAGCACTGACACCTCCTACCTCGCCAGCCCCGACGACATCTACGTTTCCCCCAACCAAATCCGCCGTTTCAACCTGCATACCGGCGACACCATCGAAGGCACCGTGCGCGTGCCGAAAAACGACGAGCGCTACTTCGCCCTTGTCCGCCTCGACAGCATCAACGGCGACCCCCCCGAAGTCTGCAAACACAAAATCCTGTTTGAAAACCTCACCCCGCTGTTTCCCACCCAGCAATTCAAACTCGAGCGCGACATCAAGGCCGAAGAAAATCTCACCAGCCGCGCCATCGACCTGGTTTCCCCCATCGGCAAAGGCCAGCGCGCCCTCCTGGTGGCCCCGCCCAAATCGGGCAAAACCGTGATGCTGCAAAACATCGCCCACGCCATCACCGCCAACTACCCCGAAGCCGAACTGATCGTGCTGCTCATTGATGAACGCCCCGAAGAAGTCACCGAAATGACCCGCAGCGTGCGCGGCGAAGTGGTGGCCTCCACCTTCGACGAACCGGCCGCCCGCCACGTTCAGGTAGCCGAAATGGTGATTGAAAAAGCCAAACGCATGGTGGAGCACAAAAAAGACGTGGTCATCCTGCTCGACTCCATCACCCGTCTGGCCCGCGCCTACAACACCGTGGTGCCCGCCTCCGGCAAAATCCTCACCGGCGGCGTGGACGCCAACGCCCTGCACCGCCCCAAACGCTTCTTCGGCGCCGCCCGCAACGTGGAAGAAGGCGGCTCGCTCACCATCATCGCCACCGCCCTCGTGGACACCGGCAGCCGCATGGACGACGTGATCTTCGAAGAATTCAAAGGCACCGGCAATATGGAGCTGCATCTGGAGCGCCGCCTGGCCGAGAAGCGCGTCTTCCCCGCCATCAACATCAACAAATCCGGCACCCGCCGCGAAGAATTGCTGGTGCCCAACGACCAACTCCAGCGCATGTGGCTGCTGCGCAAATTCCTGCACCCGATGGACGACATCGAAGCCACCGAATTTTTGGTCGGCAAACTCAAGGCTTCGAAAGACAACAACGACTTTTTCGAACTGATGCGCGGCAAATAATCTCGCCGCTACCCGTAACAGGCTACCTGAAACCTTTTCAGGTAGCCTGTTGCCTTTTATTCTTCTGGTTCCGCCATTTCCGAACGCAGCCAAGCCAGCAATTGCGCCTGCGGGCTGCCCTCGGCAAACCCTTTGGCCGACAGCAGGTAATACGCCGAGCCGTCGGGCACAAAGCCGTAAGGCGCCTGCAGCAAGCCCGCCGCCAATTCCTCCTCCACCATCCACGATGAAGCCACCGTCGCCCCTACGCCGGCACAAGCCGCTTGGATGCACAGATAAAAATGTTCGAATGCCCGACTATGCTCAAACTGCGGTGGCGCTTGCAGCGCGGCGGCACGCAGCCAATCGGCATAGGCCTGCGGCCGGCTGCGGCTGGCCAGATAAACCGTTGCGCGCGGCTGACGCCACAACAGGCCGGTGCGTTCGGCGGCAATGTATTCGGCTGGCAAATCCGGCGGCCAGGCAAAATCGTTGCGCCGCAAAGCCGCATCCACCTGCCCGCGGGCAAAATCCACCGCGCCGCCGGCCGCATAAATCACCAACTCCGTTTCCGGACAGGCTACCTGAAAACGCGGCAGGCGCGGAATCAGCCATTTCATCGCAATCGTGGGCTCGCAAGACAACACCAGCCGGTGCGGTGCAGCCAAGGCGGCCACCGCTTCGTTCAAGCCGGCAAACGCGCTGCGGCAGGCGGCCAATAAACGGCTGCCCGCCTCGGTCAGCACCAGCTGCCGCCCTTGTTTGATTAGTAAGGGCACGCCCACTGCCTGCTCCAGCAGTTTGAGCTGTTTGCTGAGTGCGCCGTGGGTCAGGCACAGGGTGTCGGCCGCCGCCTGCAGGCTGCCGCAGCTGCCGACATAATAAAAATACTTCAATGCCTGCAGCGGCAGGCGTTTGATATATTCCAAAATCTCATACTTTCTCAGAAATTAAATCGGTTTTTTTCTCTGCCTGATAAGGGCAGAATGGATTGTACAAAAATCCAATTACGGAAGAAAAGGAACCGATATGCAAGAATTACTCGCCGTTGCCGCCATCACCGTTTTGGCCGTGATCAGCCCCGGCGGCGACTTTGCCATGGTCAGCCGCAACAGCTATCTTTACGGCCGCCGCGCCGGCCTGCTCACGGCGGCGGGGATTGCCTGCGGGGTGTGGATTCATGTGGCCTACACCCTGCTCGGCGTCGGCCTGCTGCTGCAGCGTTGGCCCGCCGCGTTTTTCGCCGCCAAAATATTGGGCGCGCTGTATCTGATTTATATGGGCATCCAAACCTTCCGCCACCGGCCGGTGACCGCACAGGCCGATGGCACGGCCACTACTTTGGGCGCGGCGGCCGCTTTCCGCACCGGCTTGGCCACCAATGCACTGAATCCGAAAACCACGCTGTTTGTGCTCAGTACCTTCAGCCAAATTGTCAGCCCGCACACGCCGCTGTGGCAGCAGATCGGCTACGGCGCCTGGATGTCGGCCGCGCATGGGATCTGGTTTGCCTTTGTCGCCGTCGCCCTTTCCGCGCCCCATTTGCGCCAAGCCCTGCTGGCACGGCAGGTAACGGTAAACCGCGTCATCGGCTGCCTGCTGGCCGGCTTGGGGGTGTTGCTGGCCTGTTCGGATTAAAGCAAACCGACAGGCTACCTGAAAGCATTTCAGGTAGCCTTTCCTGCCGTGCCGCAGCGGTCGAAAGCCTGCCAGGTAAATGCTAGAATAAGCGCCGGTGCAAAATGCCTTCCTTGCTCCGTTTGCCCGCCCGATCACACGCCAAAAAATACAGGTGACACCATGCAGGAAACCGATACCATTCTTTGCCGCGAGCTCAGCCTGCTCGCCTTTAACCGCCGCGTGCTGGCCCAAGCGCAAGACAGCAGCATTCCGTTGCTGGAGCGGCTGCGCTTTTTGTGCATCGTCTCCTCCAACCTAGACGAATTTTTCGAAGTCCGCATGGCTTGGCTGAAAAAAGCCGAGCAGCTCAACCCCGACACCCCTTTGGACAACGGCTCCACGCCGGCCGAAACCATTGCCGCCGTCAGCCGCGAAGCGCGCACCCTGATTCAAGAGCAATACGCGCTGTTCAACCAAACCCTGATTCCCGCCCTGCGCGAAGAAGGGATTTACTTCTACCCGCGCCGCAGCTGGACGCCCGAGCAGCGCGAATGGATCGAAGACTATTTCCACCGCGAGCTCTTGCCCATCCTCACCCCCATCGGTATCGACCCTTCCCACCCCTTCCCGCGTCTGCTGAACAAATCGCTCAATTTCGCGGTGGAATTGGAAGGCAAAGACGCCTTCGGCCGCGCTTCCGATATGGCAATTGTGCAGGCGCCGCGTATTCTGCCGCGCATTTTGAAACTGCCGGCCGAACTGTGCGAAGGCCACCACGGCTTTGTGCTGTTGTCGTCCATTCTGCATGCCTATGTGCACAAACTGTTTATCGGCATGACGGTAAAAGGCTGCTACCAATTCCGGCTCACCCGCAACAGCGAGCTGACGGTGGACGAAGACGACCTCACCAATCTGCGCACGGCGATTCAGGGCGAATTGCGCGGCCGCCAGTTTGGCGACGAGGTGCGGCTGGAAGTGGCCGACAACTGCCCCGACAACGTGATCGACTTCC
Source organism: Neisseria shayeganii 871 (assembly GCF_000226875.1). Lineage (GTDB taxonomy): Bacteria > Pseudomonadota > Gammaproteobacteria > Burkholderiales > Neisseriaceae > Eikenella > Eikenella shayeganii. The sequence continues at coordinate 169,059 of NZ_JH164926.1, read as the reverse complement.
TGCTGCAGCAATGCAACCTCAGCCGCCACGAGCTGTATCAGGTAACCGGCCCGGTGAATCTGGTGCGCCTGATGGCAGTGCCCGATATGGTGAACCGCGACGATTTGAAATTCCGCCCCTTCCGACCCAGCATTCCCAAAGTGCTGCGCAAAGAACGCCGCATCACCGACGTGCTGCGCGAGCAGGACGTGCTGCTGCACCACCCCTACCAATCCTTCAGCCCCACCGTACGCTTTATCCAGGAGGCTGCCGTCGATCCCGACGTGGTGGCCATCAAGATGACGATTTACCGCACCGGCACCGATTCCGAACTGGCCCGGGCGCTGATGAACGCCGCCGCCGCCGGCAAACAGGTCACCGTGGTGGTGGAGTTGATGGCGCGTTTCGATGAAGAAAACAATGTGAAATGGGCCAACAAGCTCGAAAGCGTGGGCGCCCACGTGGTGTACGGCGTATTCGGCTACAAAGTGCACGCCAAAATGGCTTTGGTGATCCGCCGCGAAGAAAACGGCCGCCTCAAGCGCTACGCCCACCTCGGCACCGGCAACTACCACCAAGGCACCTCCCGCATCTACACCGACTTCGGCCTCTTAACCGCCGACGAAGCCATCACCGCCGATGTGAATACCCTGTTTATGGAAATCACCGGCCTCGGCCAGCCCAGCCGCTTAAACAAGCTCTACCACAGCCCCTTCACCCTCAACCAAATGCTGCTCGAGCGCATTGCCCGCGAAGCCGAACACGCCAAAGCCGGCAGACCCGCCCGCATCATGGCGAAAATGAATTCGCTCATCGAGCCGGGCATCATCCGCGCCCTCTACGAAGCCAGCGCCGCTGGTGTACAGATCGACCTCATCGTGCGCGGCATGTGCACCCTCCGCCCCGGCGTGCCCGGCCTGTCGGAAAACATCCGCGTGCGCTCCATCATCGGCCGCCTGTTAGAACACTCGCGCATCTTCTATTTCTACGACAACGGCGCCGAAGACACCTTCATCTCCAGCGCCGACTGGATGGGCCGCAACTTCTTCCGCCGCATCGAAACCTGCACCCCCATCGAACCGCCCAAGCTCAAAGCCCGCGTCATCCGCGAAGGGCTGACCTTGGCGCTGGAGGACAACCGTAAAGCCTGGCTGATGCAGCCCGACGGCAGCTATGTGCGCGCCGAATTACCGGAACAGGCCGAGCAGCAGATTGATCTGCAGGAAGTGTTGTTGCGCGAACACGGCGGCTGACACCATGGCACACAGGCTACCTGAAAGCCGCAGGCGGCTTTCAGGTAGCCTGTTTTCGCTGCACTTTAGCGCCCGAAAGTTTATAATGCCGCTCTTTTGGCCGCCCGCTGCCCAACCTGCTCAGATCCAAGCAGCCGGCGCTTCGCTACATTTTGATTCAATTGGGAATATTCATGAGCACACACACTTCCTGGCTTGACCGCCATTTCAAGCTTTCCGAGCACAACACCACGGTGCGCACCGAAATCATGGCCGGCGTTACCACCTTCCTCACCATGTGCTACATCGTCATCGTCAACCCCGGTATTCTGTCGATTACCGGCATGGATTTCGGCGCGGTGTTTGTGGCCACCTGTATTTCGGCCGCCATCGGCTGCTTCATCATGGGCGCGCTGGCCAATTATCCGGTGGCGTTGGCGCCAGGCATGGGCCTGAACGCTTATTTCACCTTTGCCGTGGTCAAAGGCATGGGCGTGCCCTGGCAGGTGGCGCTGGCGGCGGTGTTTGTGTCGGGGGTGATCATTTTCGTGTTCAGCTTCTTCAAAATCCGCGAAATGCTGGTCAACGCCCTGCCCATGAGCTTGAAAATGGCGATTGCCGCCGGCATCGGCCTGTTTTTGGCCCTGATTGCGCTGAAAAACGCCGGCTTGGTGGTGGCCAGCGACGCCACCTTGGTGAAAATGGGCGATCTGTATGTGCTGAACGAAGGCGTGAAACTGCCCAACTGGCCGGTGTTGCTGGCCCTGCTCGGCTTTTTCCTGATTGTGGTGCTGGATTATTTCCGCGTCCGCGGCGCCATCATCATCAGCATTCTGGCGGTGACCGCGATTGCCGCCGGCATGGGGCTGACCGAATTCAAAGGCATTGTGGCGCCGATTCCCAGCGTGGCGCCCACCTTTATGCAGATGGATTTCAATCAGCTGTTTAACGGCAGCATGATTGCGGTGATTTTCGTGTTTTTCTTGGTGGACCTGTTTGACAGCACCGGCACCCTGGTGGGCGTGTCGCACCGCGCCGGCCTGTTGGTGGACGGCAAACTGCCGCGCCTGAAACGCGCCCTGTTTGCCGACTCCACCGCCATCATCGCCGGTGCCAGCTTGGGCACATCCTCGATTACCCCTTATGTGGAAAGCGCTTCCGGCGTGGCCGCCGGCGGCCGCACCGGCCTCACCGCCATCACCGTGGGCGTGCTGATGCTGGCCTGCTTGTGGTTCTCGCCACTGGCGCAGGCCGTACCCGCCTTCGCCACCGCGCCGGCCCTGCTCTACATCGGCATCCATATGTTGCGCAGCACCCTGGAAATCGACTGGGAAGACATGACCGAAGCCGCGCCGGCCTTCCTCACCATCGCCTTTATGCCTTTCACCTACTCGATTGCCGACGGCATCGCCATGGGCTTCATCAGCTATGCGCTGATCAAGCTCTTGTGCGGCCGCGCCAAAGAAGTGCCGGTAATGGTGTGGATTGTGGCCGTGGCTTGGGTCGCCAAATTCTGGTTTTTGGGCGTGTAAGTTTCTCTTGACACCAATGCCACCGGCTCCAGAGCCGGTGGTTTTGTTTTGAGGCTGCCTGAAAAGCCTGCATAGCCGCTTCCAACTTCCGATGCCGCTTCAATGCCTTGCCCCTCATCCCATGTTTCCCTTACACTGCCGCCGAGCAATCACTCTCCAACAGCGGGCAGAACATGGCAGGCAGCGGATGGCGTTTTTGGGCGGTCGGCGTGCTGGCGGCATTTTTATTGCCGGCGGCGCATTTGACTGCCCTGCTCTCAGCCGCCGGCCTGCTGTTGTTTGCTGCAGGCAGCCTGCGCCGTTTCCGCGCCGCCTGGTGGCTGCTGGCCGGTTTGCTCTACGGCGTGTGGCGGATTGAAGCCGCCGTGTCGGGGCAATGGCCGGTCGAGCCGGAATCGCAACGGGTAGAAATGGTGTTTCAGGTAGCCTCGGTGGCGGAAGAAGCGCCTTACGCAGTGCGTTTCGAAGCCCTTGCCGAAACGGCAGACGGCCGACGCTACCGCCTGTTGCTGAGCGACCGCCTCAAACGCGAATGGCTACCCGGCAGCCGCTGGCGGATAGAAGCGCGCGTCCGCCCCACCATCGGCGAACGCAACGACAACGGCTTCGACCGCGAAGCGTGGGCGCTGTCACGCGGCCTGCACGGCTTGGCCTCGGCAGGTGTGGAACGCACCGGGCTGACGCCGGACCGCGGCTGGCACACCCGTTGGCAGCAATGGCGTTATCGGGCGCAGCAGCGCTGGCAGGGCGTGGCGGCCGTGTATCCGCAAGGCGCGGCGCTGATGCGGGCTTTGGGCACCGGCGGCTACGGCGGTTTGGAAGACGAACATTGGCAGGCGTTCCGCCATTTGGGCATCAACCATTTGGTGAGCATTTCCGGCCTGCATGTGGGCATGACGGCTTTGGCGGCCGGCCTGTTGGCACGCTTGCTGCTGTGGCCGCTGCCCTTGGCCGAGCCGAGGCGCTGGGTATTGGCCGCGGGTTTGGCCGCCGCCGTGGCGTACGGCGCTTTGGCCGGTTTCGGCGTGCCGGTGCAGCGCAGCCTCTTGATGTTGTCGATATTTGTGTGGCATTGGTGGCGGCGCAGCGGCGCTTCGCCTTGGCAAAGCTGGTGGTTCGCCCTCAGCGCGGTGTTGCTGTGGCAGCCGCTGTCGGCTCTGGGCGTGGGGTTTTGGCTGTCTTTCGGCATGGTGGCGGTATTGATTTGGGCCGCCGACAAGCGTCTGCGCCACGGCAAATGGCGCGCACTCTGGCGCGGGCAGGCCGCGGTTACTGTTTTCGGTTTTTGGGCGGCCGGCCAAGCTTTCGGTGTCGTCCCGCTGGCGGCGCCCTTGGCCAATTTACTGCTGATTCCGTGGTTTTCCTGGCTGTTGGTGCCTTTGGCCTTGTTGGCGGTGCTGCTGCCCGGCGACGCCCTGCTCCGCTTGGCGGCGGCTTTGGGGGAATACACGCTTGAGGCCGTTGTGTGGGCGGGCACTCAGATGCCGGTGGGCAGCCTGCCCCATCTGCCGCCCGCTTTTTGGCTGGCGGTGTTGGCGGCCTTGGCCGTGCTCCTGCTGCCGCGCGGCTTGGGTTTGCGGCCGTGGGCGGCGGCTGTGTTGCTGCTGTCCTGCTGTTACCGTACGCCTGCACCGGATGACGGCACGGCTGCGATACGCATTCACGATGTCGGCCAGGGTTTGGCCGTGCAAATCCGCACCCGAAACCATTGGCTGCTGTTCGACACCGGCACCGAAAACGCCGCCAAGTTACAGCTGCTGCCCGCCCTGTGGGCACAAGGCCTGCCGCCGCCCGATGTGCTGGTGGCGTCGCATCACGATGCCGACCACGACGGCGGCTTGGCGGCCGTTCAGGTAGCCTTTCCGCCCGCCCGGCTATATGCCGGCCAGCCGGCTGCTTATCCCGGCCAAGCGGCACGCCATTGCCGCGGCGGCCTCAACTGGACTTGGGACGGCGTCTGGTTCGAATTCCTCACCCCGCCGCCGCAAACACAGCTGGCCGACAACGAACAAAGCTGCGTGTTGCGCGTAGTGGCCAACGGCGAAGCCGTGCTGATTACCGGCGATTTGGGCAAAGCCGGCGAGCGCGAATTGGTGCGCCGCTACGGCAGCGGCCTGCACAGCCAAATCCTGCTGCTCGGCCACCACGGCAGCCGCTCTTCCACTGCCGTCGAATTTTTGGAAGCCGTGGCGCCGCACACAGCGGTGGCCACCAACGGCTTTGCCAATCCCTACCGCCATCCCGCCGCCGAAGTGCGCCACAGCCTGAGCGCGCGCGGCATCCGCCTCCACACCAGCGCCCGCAGCGGCCGCATCGACTTCCTGCTCGGCAACGGCCGTTTGCAGCCAAGCCTGCTGCCGCGGCGCTTTTGGCAGCGCAAACCGCTGGCCGAAACCGAAACCCTGAGACCTTTGCAAAACCTTCAGATGTGGATGCAGTTCAAGGCGTAGCAGCGCAGCGAGCGTGAACGCCAGGAATCCCCGTGGGAAAGACATATCATCTAGATAGGCAAGCGAGCGAGCAGCGCACAACGCAGAAATGCACCGCAGATGAGGGTTTTGCAAAGGTCTCAGCCTGCTTTTCAGGTAGCCCGAAACCTACACCATGCCGCGTATCGCGTATAATGCGCCTCTTTGACGTTTCCCCGAGCCCAGCATGGCCAACCAACGACTGATCTACGGTTTTCACGCCGTCAACGCCCGTTTGTGGCAAAACCCCAAAAGCCTGACCGAGCTTTACATCCAAGAAGGCCGCCAAGACGCCCGCACCCGCGATGTTTTGGAAAAAGCCACCGCCGAAGGCGTACGCGTGCATTTTGCCGATGCGGCACGGCTCAACAGCCTGTGCAAAAACGCCCGCCACCAAGGCGTAGTCGGTTTCATCGACGCTTCGCGCCACCATGTGCATCTGGAAGACGTGCTGGAAAACCTGAACGAGCCGCCCTTTCTGCTCGTGCTCGACGGCATCACTGATCCGCATAACCTCGGCGCCTGCCTGCGCGTGGCCGATGCCATGGGCGTGCACGCGGTGATTGCGCCGAAAGACAAAAGCGCCGGCCTCAACGCCACAGTTAGCAAAGTGGCCTGCGGCGCCGCCGAAACCGTGCCCTACATCACCGTCACCAATCTGGCCCGCACCCTGCGCGAACTGAAAGAATACGGCATTTGGATTGTCGGCACCGACATGGGCGGCGAAGCCGACCTCTACCACTACAGCGTGCCCGACAGCGTGGCCTGGGTGATGGGCAGCGAAGGCGAAGGCATGCGCCGCCTCACCCGCGAACACTGCGATGCCTTGGTGTCGATTCCGATGCTGGGCATGGTGGAGAGCCTGAACGTTTCCGTGAGCGCCGGCATGGTCTTGAGCGAAAGCCGCCGCCAACGCACTCTACGCCAGGAACAGCAATAAGCGCTTGAGGCTACCTGAAAGCCGGATACGGGTTTTTCCGCTTATGCGCCGACGATAAAAACAACCGAATATCCTGTCTGTAAAGGATATTCGGTTGTTTTTTAAAAGATCAGGCTTTCAGGTAGCCCTGAGACCTTTTCGCGAATCTGCCTTGGCCTTAAACCCCGCGCAGCAATTCATTTACGTTGGTTTTGGCGCGGGTTTGCGCGTCCACTTTTTTCACGATCACCGCACAATACAGGCTGTGGCCGCCGTCCTTGGCCGGCAGGCTGCCGGACACCACCACCGAGCCGGCGGGCACGCGGCCATAATGGATTTCGCCGGTTTCGCGGTCATAAATTTTGGTGGATTGGCCGATATACACGCCCATCGAAATCACGCTGCCTTCTTCCACAATCACGCCTTCCACAATCTCGGAACGCGCGCCGATAAAGCAGTTGTCTTCAATAATGGTCGGGCTGGCCTGCAAGGGTTCCAACACTCCGCCGATGCCCACGCCGCCGCTCAAGTGCACATTTTTGCCGATTTGCGCGCAAGAACCCACCGTGGCCCAAGTGTCCACCATCGTGCCTTCGTCCACATAAGCGCCGATGTTCACATAAGAAGGCATCAGCACCACGTTTTTGCCGACAAAGCTGCCGCGGCGCGCCACCGCACCCGGCACCGCGCGGAAACCGGCCGCCTGAAACTGCGCCTCGTCCCAAGCGGCAAACTTGGTCGGCACTTTGTCGAAATAGCGGTTCACGCCGTCGTCCTGCACTTCGTTGTCGGCAATGCGGAACGACAACAACACCGCTTTTTTCGCCCATTCGTTTACCTGCCATTGACCGACACCCAAACGCTCGGCCACCCGCAAGGCGCCGGAATCCAGCCGGCGCAGGGTTTCCTCTACCGCCTCTTTCACTTCAGCAGTGACGGTTTTCGGCGTGATGTCGGCACGCTGCTCGAAAGCGGTTTCAATAATGTTTTGTAATGACATACAGTTTTCCTTCAACAGATGGATCAATAAAAAATGACTTTCAGGTAGCCTGCCCGGCTGCACAGGGGTTTTCCCGCACCGTACCGGGCAAAATAACCGCTTCCAAAGGCAAAGCATTCAGGCGCCGCAAAGCGGCTTGGAAAGCAGAAAAATCCATGGGCTCCGAGCCGAAGCGCGCCAAATGGCGGGTGTCCTGCTGGCAGTCGATCAATTCAATGCCGCAACCGGCCAGAAACGGCACCGCGCAGGCAAAAGCGATTTTGGAAGCATCGGCCGCCGCGGCAAACATCGATTCGCCGTAAAACACCCGCCCGATCTGCACGCCGTAAAAACCGCCGGCCAACTGCCAACCGCCCTGCCGGTCGGGATACCAACATTCAAACGAATGGGCATGGCCGAGATGATGCAGGGCGGTATAAGCGGCCTGAAACTCGGGCGCAATCCAAGTGCCGTCTTGGCCGGGGCGCGGCACGGCGGCACAGGCGGCGATGACCGCCTCGAAATCGTGATTCACCGTTACCCGATAGGCTTTGTGGCGCAGGGTTTTCGCCAGCGAACGGCCAATGTGCAGATGCGGCGGCAGCAAAACCGTGCGCGGCGCCACCACAAACCAGAAAAAATAACCCTGCTCGGCAAACCACGGAAAAATGCCCTGCCGGTAGGCGGCCAACAGGCGGTCGGGCTGCAAATCCGCGCTCACTGCCACCAGGCCGTCGTTATGGGCAATAGCCGGTCCGGGATCAGGAAACTCAAAACATTCGGGCGGCAGCAACGGCGTATTCCACATGGTTTATCCGGTAGTAAAATGCTTTCAGGTAGCCTGAATCGGGCTACCTGAAACCTGCAACTATTTTACAATTAACGCTTTTCTTTTTTCTGGCAATCGGTACACACGCCATACATATATAAGGCATGGTCCACGATGCGGTAGCCGTTTTCCTGTGCAATCTGATCCTGCAGCTTCTCGATGGTTTCGTTGTGGAATTCGGTCACCTTGCCGCACTTGATGCAGACAATGTGGTCGTGGTGGCCGCCGGTATTCAGCTCGTACACCGCCTTGCCGGTTTCGAAATGGTGGCGCAGCAAAATGCCGGCCTGCTCAAACTGCGTCAGCACGCGGTAAATCGTGGCCACGCCGATTTCGATTTTTTCTTCCAGCAGCAAGCGGTAAACGTCTTCCGCGCTCAAATGCTCTTCGGGATAAGTTTCAAACAGATCGAGGATTTTCAAACGCGGGCCGGTGACCTTCAGGCCGCTGTCTTTCAATTGGGCGATATTGTTATTTTCCATAAGCCTTAATCAATCTCGGTTCACAGTTGGCGAATAGCCGCTATAATACGCACTTTCCGCGCGCTTGCCCACTATGGCCGCACCGTCTGCGGACGCCATAGCAAATTTCAACGGCGGCGTTTGCCTGCGGCACCCGGCCTTGCTTGCCGGTGCGCCTTGTCCGACTGACCGAAAGGTGATTCCGTGAATAAATCCGTCTGCCTGATGTTGGCTGCCTGCTTGGGCTTGGCCGCTTGCGGCTCCGAACGCATTTCCCATTTCCCTTCCTACAAACTGACCATCATCCAAGGCAACGAACTGGATGCGCAGGCCGTCTCCATGCTCCGCCCCGGCTTAAGCAAAGAGCAGGTACAGCACCTGCTCGGCACCCCGCTGCTGCGCGACCCCCTGCACGCCAACCGCTGGGACTACACCTTCAACATCAGCCGCAACGGCGTGGTGCGCGACCGTAAAAACCTGACCCTGCATTTCGACGAAAACGGCGGCTTGGCGCGTGCCGAAGGCGATGTGCTGGAACACATCCGCCAGCAGGCCGCAGAACAAAACGCCCCCGCTAGCGAAACCGCCCAATAAGCGCTCCGGCATCCCTACGCGGTTGCGGCATCCGCCCGATGCCGCTTTCAGGTAGCCTGAGCCAGCGCACATACTTCAGTAAAGCATCATGACCCAACCCTTAAACATCGCCATTGCCGGCGCCAACGGCCGCATGGGCAAAATGCTGGTGGAGGCCGTTTGCCGCCACCCGCACACCCGCCTCAGCGGCGCCCTCGAGCACAGCGGTTCGCCCGCCCTCGGCCAAGATGCCGGCCATGCCGTCGGCCTGAACACCGGCATCGTGATCAGCAGCGACACCGACGCCGTTTTGGCCGCCAGCGATGTGTTGATCGACTTCACCCGCCCCGACGTTTCCGCCGGCCTGATTGCCCGCTGCGCCGAACGAGGGGTAAAAATGATCATCGGCACCACCGGCTTCGATGAAGCCGGCAAAACCGCCATCGCCCGCGCCGCCGAGCAAACCGCTATTGTGTTCGCCGCCAATTACAGCGTCGGCGTCAACCTCACCTTCCACCTGCTCGACACCGTGGCCCGCGTTTTGAACGAAGGCTACGACATCGAAATCATCGAAGCCCACCACCGGCACAAAATCGACGCCCCCAGCGGCACCGCCCTGCGCATGGGCGAAGTGATCGCCCACGCCCTCGGCCGCGATTTGAAAGACTGCGCCGTGTACGGCCGCGAAGGCCAAACCGGCGCGCGCGACGAGCGCACCATCGGCTTTGCCACCGTGCGCGGCGGCGACATCGTCGGCGATCACACCGCCCTCTTCGCCGCCGACGGCGAACGGGTGGAAATCACCCACAAAGCCTCCAGCCGCATGACCTTCGCCGCCGGCGCCGTCCGCGCCGCCGTCTGGCTGCAACACCACCCCCGCGGCCTGTTCGACATGCAGGACGTACTCGGTCTCAAGCCCTGATTCACTTAAAAGGAAACCCTCATGACCCGCATGGTTCACTGCATCAAGCTGGGCAAAGAAGCCCCCGGCATGAAATTCGCCCCGCTGCCCAACGAATTGGGCAAACGCATTTTCGACAACGTATCGCAGGAAGCGTGGGACGCCTGGACGCGCCACCAAACCATGCTGATCAACGAAAACCGCCTCAGCCTGGCCGATCCGCGCGCGCGCCAATACCTGGCGCAGCAGATGGAAAACTACTTCTTCGGCGAAGGCGCCGACGCCGTTCAGGGATACGTGCCGCCCAGCGAATAAAGCCGTTTTGCCCGAATCAGGCTACCTGGAACCGTTCAGGTAGCCTGAGGCCTTTGCAAAAAACCCAGATGTGGATGCAGTTCAAGGCGTAGCAGCACAGCGAGCGCAGACATATCATGAAGATAGGCAAGCGAGCGAGCAGCGCACAACGCAGAAATGCGCCGCAGATGGGGGTTTTGCAAAGGCCTCAGCCTGCCTGCTTATCTTCCGCCCGATATGATACCCAGCGAATTTATCGACGAACTGTTGGCCAAAGTAGACATTGTCGACATCATCGACGAACAGGTGCCGCTGAAAAAAGGCGGCGCCAACTACATGGCCTGCTGCCCTTTTCACAAAGAAAAGTCGCCGTCGTTTTCGGTCAGCCCGAGCAAACAGTTTTACCACTGCTTCGGCTGCGGCGCCCACGGTTCGGCCATCGGCTTTGTGATGGAATACCAGGGCTTGTCGTTTACCGAAGCCGTGCAGTATCTGGCCGACCGCGTCGGCCTGGTGGTGCCGCGCAGCAAACATCAGGAGCGCCCCGAAGTGCGGGCGCAGCGCAAGAAAAAGCAGCAGACGCTGGAAGATGTTACCGCCCAGGCGGCCGGCTTTTATGCCCGCGAACTGGCCGACAGCAGCGCCGCCCAAGGCTACCTGAAAGGCCGCGGCCTCTCCGACGAGATCATCGCCCACTACGGCTTGGGCTATGCACCCGAAGGTTGGCAGCCGCTGGCGCGTCAGATTCAGCCCTATCCGTCCGTCGAACTGGTGGAAAGCGGCATGGTGCTGGAAAAAGACGGCAAACATTACGACCGTTTCCGCCACCGCATCATGTTCCCCATCCGCAATACCGGCGGGCAGGTCATCGGCTTCGGCGGCCGCGTGTTGGACGACAGCAAACCCAAATACCTCAATTCGCCCGACACGCCTTTGTTCGACAAAGGCAAAAATCTCTACGGCCTCTACGAAGCGCGCGCCGCCATCAAAGACGCAGGGCGGATTTTGGTGGTGGAAGGCTATATGGACGTGGTGGCGCTGGCCCAATTCGGCATCGGCTACTGCGTCGCCGCCTTGGGCACCGCCACCACCGCCGAGCACATTAAAATCCTGATGCGCCAAACCGACAGCATTTATTTCTGCTTCGACGGCGACCGCGCCGGCCGCCAAGCCGCTTGGCGCGCCCTGGAAAACGCCCTGCCGCAACTGAAAGACGGCAAATCGCTGCATTTCCTGTTTCTGCCGGAAACGCACGACCCCGACAGCTATGTGCGCGAATTCGGCAAACAGCGTTTCGAAGACGCCCTGCTCAACCAGAGCAAGCCCTTATCGGCCTATTTTTGGGAAGCGCTCACCGAACCGCTCGATTTGCACACCCAAGAAGGCAAGGCCGAGCTGGTCAAACGCGCCGCGCCGCTGCTGAACCAAATCACCGCTCCGGCATTGGCTTTTCTGCTCAAGCAGGAATTGAGCGGCATGGTGGGCATCGACCCCGCCAACCTCGCCCACCTGATGGGCCAGGAAGCCCCCAAGCGGCATGTGGCCCAACAGCGCTACACCCTGCCGCGGCAAACCTTCCGTCAGCCGGAAATGCTCACGCTGGCGCAAAAACAAATCCGCAGCCTATTGATAAATCCGCAATGGGCTACATATATCGACCTGCCCGACCACCTGGATTTGGGCGAAGACCTTTCCTGCCTGGCTGCCATGGCCGCTTATATCAGGCACAGCAAACACACGCCCTCGAGCGCCCAAATCATGGAAGCCATACGGCGCAGCCCCTATGCGGACAGCCTGCACAAAGTGGTGCAGGCCGGCGGCGACAGCGCCCAGTTCGACCACGGCAGCGACCGCGAACTGCACCATTTCCGCTTGGGGATGGAAAAACTGATGCACTCACTGCGACACCGGCAAATCGAAGCGTTAAAGCGCAAACACAGCACGCACGGCTTGAGCGAAGACGAAAAAAAACTGCTGCTGGGTCTGTTGAGGCATCCCCCCCAAGCAGGCGCTACCTGAAACCGCTTTCAGGTAGCCCTGCCGGTAAACGGCCGCGCCGTTCCCCAACCCTTTTCAAGAGAAACACGAGAGCCTTATGTCCGAACTGAACAACCACGTCTCCGAAGACGAACAAGACGGTAACCGCCCGCTGACGCCCGAAGAACAGCGGGCGCGTTTGCGGCAGCTGATTCTGCTGGGCAAAGAGCGCGGCTACATCACCTACGCCGAAATCAACGACGCCCTGCCCGACGAAATGTCGGCCGATGCCGAACAGATCGACAACATCATCAATATGATCTCCGGCCTCGGCATCCAGGTAACCGAAGAAGCGCCCGACGCCGAAAGCCTGCTGATGGGCGACAACACCGCCAACATGACCGACGATGACGCGGTGGCGGAAGCCGAGGCCGCGCTGTCGCAGGCCGATTCCGAATTCGGCCGCACCACCGACCCCGTGCGCATGTATATGCGCGAAATGGGCCAGGTGGATCTGCTGACACGCGAAGACGAAATCGTCATCGCCAAAAAAATCGAAACCGCCCTGCGCAATATGATTCAGGCCATTTCCGCCTGCCCCGGCTCAGTGGCCGAAATTCTCGAACTGGTGGAAAAAATCCGCAAAGACGAAGTGCGCGTAGATGAAGTGGTGGAAGACATCATCGACCCGCACGAAGAATTGCTCGACGAACTGGGCATCGGCGTGGCCGCCAAAGAAGACAGCAGCGAATCGGCCGATCTCGACGAAGACAGCGATGAAGACGGTGACGACGACGAAGAGGAAAGCGACAGCAGCGCCATTAGCGCCGCCAATCTGGAAGAACTCAAGCAAAAAGTGCTCAACCATTTTGAAGGCATCGCCGGCTCTTACAAAAAAATGGTGGCCGTGCTGAAGAAGCACGACAGCCGCCATGCCAACTATCTGGCCCTGCGCAGCGAAATTGCCGACCAATTGCAAAACGTCCGTTTCGCCACCCGCCAGATCGAAGCCCTAAGCAGCAGCCTGCGCAAACGGGTGGACAACATCCGCCGTCTGGAACGCGAAATCCGCGACATCTGTCTCGACCGCGTACACATGGACCGCGATTATTTCATCGCCAGCTTCCTGCCCCAACCCACCAATCTGGCTTGGGTGGAAGAAGAAATCGCCAAAAAGCGCGTGTGGAGCGAAGCGTTGGCCCGTTTCCAATACGCCATCATCGAAAAACAAACCGAATTGGCCGACTTGGAAAAACAGGCGCAGATTTCGATTGAAGAACTGAAAGAAATCAGCAAAAACATGGTGGTGAGCGAAAAAGAAACCGCCGCTGCCAAGCAGGAAATGATTCAGGCCAACCTGCGTTTGGTGATTTCCATCGCCAAAAAATACACCAACCGCGGCCTGCAATTTCTCGATTTGATTCAGGAAGGCAACATCGGCCTGATGAAGGCGGTGGACAAATTCGAATACCGCCGCGGCTATAAATTCTCTACTTACGCCACCTGGTGGATCCGCCAAGCCATCACCCGTTCGATTGCCGACCAAGCGCGCACCATCCGCATTCCGGTGCACATGATCGAAACCATCAACAAAATGAACCGCATCTCGCGCCAATACCTGCAGGAAACCGGCGAAGATCCGGATGCCGCCAAACTGGCCGAACTGATGGAAATGCCGGAAGACAAAATCCGCAAAATCATGAAAATCGCCAAAGAACCGATTTCCATGGAAACCCCCATCGGCGACGACGACGACAGCCATTTGGGCGACTTCATCGAAGACGTCAACAATGTGGCGCCGGCCGACGCCGCCATGTATTCCAGCCTGCGCGACGTCACCCGAGACATCCTGGAAAGCCTCACGCCACGCGAAGCCAAAGTGCTGCGCATGCGCTTCGGTATCGACATGAACACCGACCACACTCTGGAAGAAGTGGGCAAACAGTTCGACGTTACCCGCGAACGCATCCGCCAGATCGAAGCCAAAGCCCTGCGCAAACTGCGTCACCCCTCCCGCAGCGACCGCCTGAAGAGCTTCCTCGACAGCGAAGAACAAAAACCGTAACCCCCTTCTCTGCCTGTCTGAGCAATCCACAGGCTTTTGAAACCCAGGCTGAGACCTTTGCCACCCAGCTGCGGATACTGTTCAAGGCATAGCGGCGCAACGGGGTAAACGTCTCCAATTCTTGCGCGAACAGTGGCCTTCGGGCACAACGCACGGAGCCGCAATGCCCGTTCTCAGCCTGAGACCTTTGCAAACCCCCAGATGTGGATGCAGTTCAAGGCGTAGCAGCGCAGCGAGGCGAACGAAGGAGTCCCTGTGGGACAGACATATCATATAGATAGGCAAGCGAGTAAGCAGCACACAACGCAGAAATGCGCCGCAGATGGGGGTTTTGCAAAGGTCTCAGCCTCTTACCCAGGCTTCGGGCTACCTGAAAGCCGCCATTGCTTGTCAGCCCTTCGGCGAATCGGTAGAATGCCGCCTTCGCTTCTGACCGGGCCTGTAGCTCAGGGGTTAGAGCAGGGGACTCATAATCCCTTGGTCGTGGGTTCGAACCCCACCGGGCCCACCACATCCACACACAGGCCGCACCCATTGCGGCCTGTTTCTTTTGTTTGCCGATGCCCAAGCGCCGCATCGGCCACCCTGATTCAAGGACACAATATGGTACAAAATGTGATTGCCATCGACGGCCCCAGCGCCTCCGGCAAAGGCACCGTCGCCGCGCGGGTGGCCGAAGCCTTAGGCTGGCACTACCTCGATTCCGGCGCCCTTTACCGCCTGACCGCTTTGTATGCCCAACAGCAAAACACCGATTGGGCCGACGCAGAGGCCGTCGCCGCCTTGGCGCAAGCCCTGCCCGCAAGCTTTGACAACGGCCGCATCTGGCTGAATCAGGAAGACGTTTCCGACACCATCCGCAGCGAAGCCATCGGTATGGGCGCCTCCGCCGTGGCAAAACTGCCTGCCGTGCGTACCGCCCTGCTGCAACGCCAGCGCGACTTCCTCACCGGCCCCGGCCTGGTGGCAGACGGCCGCGACATGGCTTCGGTGGTGTTTCCCGATGCCGTGCTCAAAGTGTTTCTCACCGCTTCCGCACCGGTACGCGCCGAACGGCGCGCCCGCCAACTCGGCGTGCCCACAGAAGGCGAAGCTTTCGCCCGCATTCTGGCCGACATCGAAGCCCGCGACGAAGCCGACCGCAACCGCGCCGCCGCACCGCTGCACAGGCTACCTGAAGCCGAATGGTTGGACACCTCCGCCATGGGCATTGAAGAAGCAGTAAAAAAAGTGCTTGATTGGTATCGACAAAAGACAAATTAAGGTACAATGCCGCGTTTTGTGCGCCTGCCGTTGCCAAACGGCAGGAAAAGCGCCCAGATTTTCCGTCTGCCGTGCCAAGGGCGGCAGACTTTTCTCCACCCCAACCCCGCACCCCTTGGCGGTGTATGAAAGAAATGCATAACATGGAAAATTTTGCCCAGTTATTGGAAGAGTACTCAGCCGTACAGGAAATGAACCAAGGCGAAGTCATCACGGCCGAAGTGGTGGACATCACCGACAAATACGTGATCGTGAACGCCGGTTTGAAATCCGAATCCCTGATCGATCTGAGCGAATTCAAAAACGCCCAAGGCGAACTGGAAGTTAAAGTCGGCGATTTCGTGACCGTGACCATCGAGTCTGTGGAAAACGGTTTCGGCGAAACCAAACTGTCCCGCGAAAAAGCCAAACGCGCAGCCGATTGGATCACTTTGGAAGAAGCCATGGAAAACGGCGACATCCTGTCCGGCGTGATCAACGGCAAAGTCAAAGGCGGCCTGACCGTGATGATCAACAGCATCCGCGCCTTCCTGCCGGGCTCTTTGGTGGACGTGCGTCCGGTCAAAGACACTTCCCACTTCGAAGGCAAAGAAGTTGAGTTCAAAGTCATCAAACTGGACAAAAAACGCAACAACGTGGTCGTTTCCCGTCGTGCCGTGCTGGAAGAAACCCTGGGCGAAGAGCGTCAAGCCCTGCTGGAAAACCTGCAGGAAGGTACCGTTGTCAAAGGCATCGTGAAAAACATTACCGACTACGGCGCGTTCGTGGACCTGGGCGGCATCGACGGCCTGCTGCACATCACCGACCTGGCATGGCGCCGCGTGAAACACCCGAGCGAAGTGCTGGAAGTCGGCCAAGAAGTAGAAGCCAAAGTACTGAAATTCGACCAAGAGCGCAGCCGCGTGTCTTTGGGCATGAAACAGCTGGGCGAAGATCCTTGGAACGGCCTGGCCCGTCGTTATCCGGCACGCACCCGCCTGTTCGGCAAAGTCACCAACCTGACCGACTACGGTGCGTTCGTGGAAATCGAACAAGGCATCGAAGGCTTGGTGCACGTTTCCGAAATGGATTGGACCAACAAAAACGTCCACCCGAGCAAAGTCGTGCAACTGGGCGACGAAGTAGAAGTGATGATTCTGGACATCGACGAAGACCGCCGCCGCATCAGCTTGGGCATGAAACAATGCCAAGCCAATCCGTGGGAAGAGTTTGAAGCCGGCTTTAACAAAGGCGACAAAATCAAAGGCGCCGTGAAATCCATCACCGATTTCGGCGTATTCGTGGGCCTGCCGGGCAACATCGACGGCTTGGTACACCTCTCCGACCTCTCTTGGAGCGAAAGCGGCGAAGAAGCCGTACGCAAATACAAAAAAGGCGAAGAAGTGGAAGCCGTGGTCCTGTCCATCGATGTGGAGAAAGAACGCATCTCTTTGGGCATCAAACAGCTGGAAGGCGACCCCTTCGGCAACTACATCAGCGTGAACGACAAAGGCTCCCTGGTGAAAGGCACCGTGAAGTCTGTTGAAGCCAAAGGCGCCGAAATCGCCCTGGCCGATGAAGTAACCGCCTACCTGCCGGCCTCCGAGTTCGACAGCGAGCGCGTGGAAGACCTGACCACCAAGCTGAAGGAAGGCGACGAAGTAGAAGCCGTCATCGTTACCGTAGACCGCAAAAACCGCAGCATCAAACTGTCTGTGAAAGCCAAACACGCCAAAGAAAACCGCGACGCACTGAACACCGTGAACGCGGCTTCTTCTGCCAGCGCCGGCACCACCAGCCTGGGCGACCTGCTGAAAGCCAAGCTGGGCGGCGACAACGAATAAGGATGCGGCAATGACCAAATCAGAGTTGATGGTTCGTTTAGCTGAAAAATATATTGCTGCCAACAGCAATACCCAGCTGGCCGCCAAAGATGTCGAGCAGAGCGTTAAAGTTTTGGTGGACACCATGACCCGCTCCCTGGCCCGCGGCCAGCGCATCGAAATTCGTGGGTTTGGCAGCTTCGATCTCAACCACCGTCCGGCCCGTGTCGGACGCAATCCCAAAACCGGCGAAAAAGTGAACGTACCGGAAAAATACGTTCCCCATTTCAAACCCGGTAAAGAATTGCGTGAACGGGTGGATCAATCGGTTGCTAAATAACCGTTTCCCCGCCAAAACGCCGCTGTAAATCAGCGGCGTTTTTTTATAATGAGCATAATTATTAAAATATTGTTTTTATTAGTATTTAATCCATTTCAATCAATTCTAAATTCGATTATTTAAATTAACTGTTCTTCAGGTAAAACCGCCACTAAGCAATCAAAACACTCTCCCCGTGGCATATCTGTCGGCATATTGTTCAAGGGGCTGACGGAGAAGAGCGGATGCGGGCCAGCAGCTGTTGCAAAGCCTGCGCCCGGTGGCTGATGCGGTTTTTCAGTTCGGGTGCCAGTTGGGCGGCGGTTTGGCCGTATTCCGGCAGATAAAAATGCGGATCGTAGCCGAAACCGTGCTCGCCCCTGGCTTCAGGTAGCCACTGACCGTACCAGCGGCCTTCGGCGATGACAGGGGTCGGATCCTCTGCATGCTGCAGCCAAACCAATACGCACACATAATACACGCTTGGGTCGGCGCTGCCGGCCAGGTCTGCGCCCAATTTGGCATTGTTGGCCGTATCCGATTTGGGCTCGCCGGCATAGCGGGCGGAATAGATGCCGGGTGCGCCGTTTAAGGCCGGGGCGCAAATGCCGGAGTCGTCGGCCAAGGCCGGCAAGCCGCTGTAGTGTGCGGCATGGCGGGCTTTGGCCAAGGCGTTTTCAATAAAAGTTGGATGGGGTTCGGGGCATTCCGGCACCTCGAAATCCGCTTGCGGCCGCACCTGATAACCGGCCTGAGCCAGCAGTGCATTGAACTCCCGAATTTTGCCGCTGTTATTGCTGGCCAAAACCACTGATTTCACAGCTTGTGCTCCTTATTTTGATTGCGCGCTTTCAACAAAGCTTGGCGGTGTTTGTGTTTCAAAAACAGGGCCAATGACGCCATTTGGCCGCCAATGCTACCGAAGGCGGCAACAAAAGACACCACGGCCAAAGCGGTCTGTTTTTCCAGCAGCAGCCAGCTGCCGATGAGCAAAAGAACCAAAAACAATAAGGTACACAAGGCAGTTAGCCACAGATAACGGCGGGCGGGGGACATACAGGCTACCTGAAAGAAAAATTCAAAACAAAACAGCCTTTAAAGCATTAAAGGCTGTCGGGAAGCAAAATAAGTCAACGCAACTCTTGATATAAGCGGCGCAGCCAAGCTTGGGCATCATTGCCTTGATAAGGGCTGCCATCCTTATTAGCCAGTGAAATACGGCTTGTGTTGTTGGCTTGAGGCGCCACCACCACCACAAATTCAGGCAGTTTTTCCGGCTCGGCGGGGCGGCTGCTGCCGAACAGGCGGGCAAAAAAGCCGGGCTTCTCATTGCGTACCGCTTCGCCTTCTGCCGGGGCTACCTGAACCAAATAAGCATGGCGTTGCGGGTTTTCACCGGTGATGTTCAGGCCGATGCGGTCGAGTGCCAGGCTGACCCGGCGCCAGTTGCGTGATTGTTCGCCGCGCACCAGCACTTGGTTACCCTCTAGGGTGGCCAACTCACCGGCTTGGGCGGTGCTGCGGCGGCTGAGTTCACGTTCGATCTGCTGTTCGTCGGCACCCAGATACTGCATAAAACGGCCGAGGAAGACAGCCTCCAAATCGGCATCACGCGGCGCGGGTTGCCACATGGTGGTGTCTTTGTTGCGGTCGGCATAGGTTTCCTTCATGCCGCGGTGGGAGAAGAAAACATCGGTGCCGCCTTTGCTGTTGCGCTCCAAGCGGATGGTGAACTTGTCGCGCTCGCCGGTGGAGTACACGCTGCCCAAACCGATGCGGTCAAACAGACGGCGCAAGCCGTCTTGCGGCAGTTTGGCACGGTTTTCCGCCCAATCGGTTTCCATCAGGCCGATGCCCGGCTCTTCGCGGGCGATCACAAAGCCCTGCTCTTGCCAGAAGGCATGCAGCAGCGGCCAGATTTGGGCCGGAGTTTTGTTGCCCACGTTCAGCCAGCGCTCGCCGCCTTCGCGTTGAATGCTGATGTTGCGCACTTCGGCCAATACCGGGCTGTTAGCATTGGCGGCAGAGGCTTGGCGGGCGCGGGCCAGATCGCTGGCGCGCACGGCACCGCTGCCGGCCGGCAGGGCGTAACGGTCGCCTTGGTTGGGGTTGGTCAAATCAGGCGGCACGTCCAAGCTGACCACACGTTGGTTATTGGTTTGGTAATCCAATTTTGGCTGTTCGCCGTCGGAGGCACAGGCGGTTAATGTGCCGCTGAGCAGCAAAACAAAAGGCAGTTTCAACGATTTCATGCAGAATTCCTTCACGGTTGGATCAGTTGTGCCGCGCGTAGGGCTGCACTAACTTGTTGTTGTGCGGCTTCGGAAAGCTCGATGATGGGCAAACGGGAAAATGCACCGCAACGGTTTAATCGGGACAAGGCCCACTTGGGTGCGGCCGGGCTGGGTTCGCAGAACATGACGTTGTACACGGGAATCAGGCGGCGGTTGAGTTCTCGTGCGGCAGCGATGTTGCCGGCCAGAGCGGCACGGCACATATCGGCAAACAATTTGGGCGCCACATTGGCCGCCACCGTGATCACGCCGTGACCGCCGCTGAGCATAAAAGCCATGCCGGTGGGGTCGTCGCCGGAATAAACGGCAAAGCCTGCCGGCACTTGGTTAATCAATTCGATTTCACGGGCAATGTCGCCGCTGGCTTCTTTGACGCCGATGATATTGGGCACTTCGGCCAAGCGCAAAATTGTTTCGTTATTCATGTCCACCACGGTACGGCCGGGAACATTATAGACAATCATCGGGATGTCAACGGCCTCGGCAATGCTTTTGAAGTGGCGGTATATGCCTTCTTGGGAAGGTTTGTTGTAGTAGGGAACCACCGATAAGGTGGCATCCGCCCCCGCCCGGCGGGCGGCTTGGGAGAGCTCGATGGCTTCGCGGGTGCTGTTGGCACCCGCGCCGGCAATCACGGGGATACGGCCGGCGGCATGGCTGACGGCTGCCTCGATCACCGCCATGTGCTCCTGCATGCTCAAAGTGGCACTTTCGCCGGTGGTGCCGGCGGCCACAATGGCATCGGTACCGCTTTCGATGTGCCAGTCGATCAATTGGGCAAATTGTTCGTAGTCGATGCTGCCGTCGTCTTTCATCGGGGTGACGATGGCAACCAAACTGCCTGTCAGCATAGCTTGAACCTTTATTTTTCGATAGCCGTCAATAAAACGGCGCGATTGTAGCTTATTTTTGCCGTTTGTGCGCAAAATCAGACAGATTAAAAATCATTCAAAGACATCATGAATAAATCAGGCTACCTGAAAGCGGATGCCGCCGTTTTCAGGTAGCCCGGATACCTTGGCAAGCCGGGATCAAAAGCGCCAAGCGACGGAAGCTTTGATGTTTCGCCCCACGCCACTGACAAGCTCGCCGAGGTAAGGCGCATAACGGCGGTTGAAGATATTGTCAGCGGTGAGACGGACGGTCAGTGCCTGCCAATGCGGCGGCTGCCAGGCGGCAAACAGGCCGTGCAGGGCGTAGCCGCGCGATTTGGGCAAACTCCAGGAACCGGCTTTGGGATCGCCGTCGGTGGGGGAGCGGTCTTGGCGACGGACAAACTCGCCCCGCCAACCCAGGGTCAAGCCTTGTGCGGGGAAACGTACGCCTAGGGTGGCGGTGGCTTTACGTGGCGGAATCTCGCTCAACCAAGTGTCTTGTTCATGCCAGGGGTTGCGCGGAGAAGCTTGGCGCTTGCCGCTAATAAAAGAATAACTTAGGCCGGCAAACCAACGCTCGGCTTCGTAATATGCTTCCAGTTCGCCGCCGCGTATGGTGTAGCCGGGCAGATTGCGGTAGTTGGGAATCGGTTTGGCACAGACAGCGGATGAGGCACCGTTGCTTTGTTCGCGGCAGAAAATCCCCCGGTTTTTGAAGATTTCATCACGGCCGCGCATATGGAACAGAGTGGTGCGCAGTTGGAGGCTGTCGTCATCGTGCAGCAGGTTTTGCCAACGCATGACGCTGCCGATACGCAGCGCAGTCAGCTTTTCCGTACTCAGGCTAGGGCTGCTGCCGGCAGCGGTGCTGGTGGCGGATTGGACTTCGTATTGTTCGTCGATAAGCGGTGCGCGGTGGCTGCGGCTGACGTCGGCAAACAGCAGAATGCCCGGTTGCGCCTGCCAAGTCAGACCGAGAAACGGCGACCAGTTGCGGTAGCTGCGGCTGCGGTAGTCGTGCCCGGCTGCCGGAGTGTGATAAATGGGGGCCAAATTGCCCTCGCCTTGATTGTGGACGTGGTCGTAGCGCAGTGCGGGGGTCAGCGTCCAGTCGCCGAGGCGCATCTCGTCTTTAATATAGAAGCTGTTGTGCTGCTGTTTGCCCGAAGGCATATAGTAAGGCTGGAAGGTGCCGTAATTGTATTGGGGGTTATTGATGCGGGAGCTGCTTTTATCCGTCATCAGTGCATCGCGCACATGGCGGTTGAAGCGGATGCCGGTTTGTAGGCGGTGCTGTACCGAACCGGTGCTGAAACGGGCGGTGTTGGCCAGTTCCAAAGATGTGTCTTGATAGGCGGCATGGCTTTCATGTCCCATGCTGCCCAAAAAAGATGAAGACGAATAGGTGCTTTCCGGACGGCGGTCGTGTTGCCGTGTTTTGGCGTGGTTAAGGGAGAGGGTCAAATCCAGCCAAGGATTGTCGAGGGGGGTGTAGCGGTATTTGAACGCATAACTTTGGTCGCTTTGGTTGCGGTAGACCAATTTGCGCCGCCATGCCTCGTGTTCACCGTAGCGGTTGATGTCTCTTTGCGAAGGGGCGGTCAACTCGCCGCGTTTGGCCGCCCACGGTTCCCATGCGCGGTGGCTGCCGTAGAGGGCGGAAAGGGAGAACGAGTGTTCTGCCGATGGGCGGTAATTGGTTTTCAACAAGAAACTGTTTTGGTCGTTGGCGGAAAAAGGCAGGCTGTCGCCTGAGGGCGTACGGATGTCTTCGCCGCGCCTGATGGATGCATAAAGCAGGGTATCCAGGCTACCTGAAGGATTTTGCAGAAAAAAAGCCGCACTGTTTTGCCATTGGCGGTCGTTGCTGCGGTAGCCGCTTTTCACCAGTCCGCCCAATAGTCTGCCGTCCTGCAGAAAATCGCGGGCATCACGGCTTTCCAGGCGCACGGCACCGCCGAAACCGCCGTTGCCGCGTGCAGCGTCGAAAGGACCTTTGTCAACGGTTACGCGGCGCAGCAGTTCCGGCTCGACGAAGACCGATCCCTGACGGTAGCGCTCAAAGTTTTTTTCGGCACCGTCTATGCTGACTTTAATGTCTTCATTGTCGCCAAAACCCCAGATATTGAGGGTTTGCCCGCCCGGACGGGGCGAACCCGACATCGAGGTTCCCGGCAGCATATCCAAAAGCGAAGCCACATTATCCGCCTGCTGTTGGTCGATATTTTCCTGGTTGAGGCGGGATTGGCCGACCGGCAAATTGGCAGAGGCGGATACCTCAATATCGGGCAGCACTGTAGAGCGGGTAGCTTCTTCTTGGCCGGCGGCCGAAACCGAAGCAGAGATCAAGAGCAAGGCCGATGCGGTAAACAGGTAAACAGTAGAAAGCGGTAACGGTGATCGGAGCAGCATAAAAATTCTCTTAAAAATTCCCTTTAGGTGTAAGCAAAACTGAATCAGGCCGAAGGCAGGAGGCCAAGGCAAAGCTTGGGCGCAGTGCTCGACTTCCCGAGCCCTTCTGCCGGAGGCAAGCACAGCCCCGCCGTTTCAAGCAGCAGCGCCCTGCCCGGCAAATTTGAGCGGCGCGGATTGTACAGAAAGGTTAAAT
>NZ_JH164926.1:139212-145639 GCF_000226875.1 Neisseria shayeganii 871 | reverse complement strand
AAGATAATTATTACTATTAAAATAAATAGGGCATGCGTTTATAAGTAACATCAAGTTTTATCTTGGTTTTATCTGTATATACAGAATGGCTTTTAATACCTCTAAAGATTGAGTAAAATTTACGCCCCTTAATTTTCACACTTTCTTTACTGGATTTTCATTATGGCCGATGCCGAAACCAAACCCAGCGCCGAGGCCGATTTGGTCTATCGCTTGGAAGACAAACCTCCTTTTTTGAATGCCTTAATCAGCGCCGTGACTCACCTGCTGGCGATTTTTGTGCCCATGGTCACCCCGGCCCTGATTGTGGGCGGGGCGCTCCAACTGCCGGTGGAAATGACGGCTTATTTGGTGTCAATGGCCATGGTGGCTTCCGGCATCGGCACCTTTTTGCAGGTCAACCGCTTCGGGCCGGTAGGTTCCGGCATGTTGTCGATTCAGTCGGTCAACTTTTCTTTTGTCGGCGTAATGATTTCTTTGGGCATATCGATGCGTGAAGGCGGTCTGGATGAAAACGCCATGATTTCCACCCTGTTGGGGGTGTCTTTTGTGGGCGCATTCTTGGTGTGTGGTGCAGCTTGGGTGTTGCCTTATCTGAAGCGGGTGATCACCCCCACCGTCAGCGGCGTGGTGGTGCTGCTCATCGGCCTGAGCCTGATCCACATCGGCATCATCGATTTCGGCGGCGGTTTCGGCGCCAAAGGCACGGAAGACTTCGGCTCGCTGCGCAATATCGGCTTGGCCGCTTTTGTTTTGGTGGTGGTGCTGCTGTTCAA
This sequence comes from Neisseria shayeganii 871, assembly GCF_000226875.1. GTDB lineage: Bacteria > Pseudomonadota > Gammaproteobacteria > Burkholderiales > Neisseriaceae > Eikenella > Eikenella shayeganii. The sequence goes on along the minus strand of NZ_JH164926.1, from coordinate 144,863 downwards.
CTGTATGCGCAATCCCTTCCTGCGCATGAGCGGCATCGCCGTGGGCCTGATTGCCGGCTATATTGCTGCCCTGCTAATGGGCATGGTGGATTTTTCCGCTTTAAAAGACGTGCCATTGGTAACCGTTCCCACACCGTTCAAATACGGTTTCGCTTTTGATTGGACCGCCTTTTTGGTGGCCGGCACCATTTATCTGCTCAGCGTGTTTGAAGCCGTGGGCGACCTGACCGCCACCGCCATGGTATCCGGCCAGCCCTACGAAGGCGAAACCTTTCAAAAGCGTCTGCGCGGCGGCGTGTTTGCCGACGGTTTGGTGTCGGTGATTGCCACCGCGCTCGGTTCCCTGCCGCTGACCACTTTTGCCCAAAACAACGGCGTGATCCAAATGACCGGCGTGGCTTCCCGCCACGTGGGCAAATTCATCGCCACGATTTTGGTGCTGTTCGGCCTGTTTCCGGTGGTCGGCCGCGCCTTCACCACCATCCCCTCTCCGGTATTGGGCGGCGCCATGGTGCTGATGTTCGGCCTGATTGCCATGGCCGGCGTGCGCATCATCATGACCCACGGCATCAACCGCCGCGAAGCGGTGATTGCCGCCACGGCGGTGGGCATCGGTTTGGGCGTGGCATTCGAGCCGGATGTGTTTAAAATGCTGCCGGAAGTGTTCCGTAATGCGATTGCGGCCGGCGGCATCACCGCCGTGCTGCTGAACCTGATTCTGCCGCACGACCGGCAGGACAAACCGGTCTTCCTGAGCGGAGAGGGCTGACGGCTTTTCAGGTAGCCTGAACACCGCCAGCGTTTATGTTGACAGCAAATTGGAAAGGATAATGATGCAAACTTCAACTTTGAATATCGAAGGCATGACCTGCGGCGGCTGTGCCAAAAGCGTGGCCAAAATCCTGCAGGCCGTGCCGGGCGTGCAGCAGGCAGACGTAAGCTACGAGCAGAAGCAGGCCGTGGTCACTTTCGACCCCGCCGCAACTTCGGAGCAGGCTCTGATCGAAGCCGTGGAAGACGGCGGTTTCGACGTGGTTTAAGCCGCCCGGCGGGCTACCTGAAACCCGCCCCGACCGGCGCAAAACGGTGGCATTCGCCCGCGAAATCTAGGATAATGCGCCGTCCGTTTCGAGCGTTTGCCCGAAACTCCGATTCAGAACAAGCAACCCATCACAGGAGACGCCATGAGTCACATCAAAGTGCCTACCGAAGGCCAAAAAAATCGTTCCCGGCCAAGCCATCCCCAACAACCCCATCATCCCCTTCATCGAAGGCGACGGCATCGGTGTAGACATCACCCCGGTCATGATTGATGTGATCGACGCAGCGGTAGAGAAAGCCTACGGCGGCGCGAAAAAAATCCACTGGATGGAAGTGTATGCCGGCGAAAAAGCCACCCGCGTTTACGGCGACAACGTTTGGCTGCCCGAAGAAACCTTGGAAGCCCTGAAAGAATACTCCGTTTCCATCAAAGGCCCGATGACCACCCCCGTGGGCGGCGGCATCCGTTCCCTGAACGTGGCCCTGCGTCAAGAGCTGGACCTTTACCAATGCGTGCGTCCCGTGCGCTACTTCAACGGCGTCCCCTCTCCGCTGAAAGACCCGAGCAAAACCGATATGGTCATCTTCCGTGAAAACACCGAAGACATCTATGCCGGTATCGAATGGGAAGCCGAAAGCGAAAACGGCAAGAAAGTCATTGAGTTTTTGCAAAACGAAATGGGCGTGAAGAAAATCCGCTTCCCGCAAACTTCCGGCATCGGCGTGAAACCCGTATCCAAAGAAGGCACCCAACGCCTGGTGCGCGCCGCCATCCAATACGCCATCGACAATGACAAGCCCAGCGTGACCTTGGTACACAAGGGCAACATCATGAAATTTACCGAGGGCGGCTTCCGCGACTGGGGCTACGAGCTGGCGCAAAAAGAATTCGGCGCCCAGCCGATTGACGGCGGTCCATGGTGCACATTCAAAAACCCGAAAACCGGCAAAGACATCGTCGTGAAAGACGCCATTGCCGACGCCTTCCTGCAGCAAATCCTGCTGCGTCCGGCCGAATACAGCGTGATCGCCACCCTCAACCTGAACGGCGACTACATTTCCGACGCCCTGGCCGCGCAAGTGGGCGGCATCGGCATTGCCCCCGGCGCCAATATTTCCGACCAATACGCAATTTTCGAAGCCACCCACGGCACCGCACCGAAATACGCCGGCCAAGACAAAGTGAACCCCGGTTCGCTGATTCTGTCCGCCGAAATGATGCTGCGCCACCTGGGCTGGAAAGAAGCGGCCGACTTGGTGATTGAAGCGATGGAAAAAGCCATCGGCGACAAACAGGTCACCTACGATTTCGCCCGCCTGATGGACGGCGCCAACGAAGTATCCTGCTCCGAATTCGGCAAAGCCATGATCGCACGCATGTAAGCACGGCACGACCAATCAGCCGAAAGGCTACCTGAAAACGGGCAAGGCGGGTTTACCGCCCAGCCAAAAGGTTTCAGGTAGCCTTTTCTTGTGGCTGTCGATTATCGGCGCATGGTACGGATGGTCCAAGCGGCAAGCGCATCAGTTGCCTATCCGCTGGCGATAAAAAAAGCGGCAAATGCCGCTTTTTTCTGTTCAGGTAGCCCTGATGAGGCTACCTGAAAACAGGCCCTGCTGCTTAAACGTTCACGCTCTCGGCCACTTGGTTGTAGCTGTCGATTTCGTTGAAGTTCATGTAGCGGTAGATTTGGTCGCCTTGCTCGTTGATGATGCCGATATTGGCTTGGTATTCCTCAATAGTGGGGATTTTGCCCAGCTTCGAGCAAATGGCCGCCAGCTCCGCAGAACCCAAGAACACATTGGTGTTTTTACCCAAACGGTTCGGAAAGTTGCGGGTGGAAGTGGACATCACGGTAGCGCCTTCGCGCACTTGCGCTTGATTACCCATGCACAATGAGCAGCCCGGCATTTCCATACGCGCACCGGCGCGGCCCAACACACCGTAGTGGCCTTCGTTGGTCAACTCTTGCGCATCCATCTTGGTCGGTGGAGCCACCCACAGGCGCACCGGAATATCGCTCTTGCCTTCCAACAACTTGGAAGCCGCACGGAAGTGGCCGATGTTGGTCATGCACGAACCGATGAACACTTCATCGATCACGGTGCCGGATTTTTCAGACATGAAGCACACGTCGTCCGGATCGTTCGGGCAGGCAATGATGGGCTCTTTGATGTCGTCCATATTGATGTCGATCACGGCGGCGTATTCCGCGTCTTTGTCGGCTTCCAAGAGCTGCGGATCGGCCAGCCAAGCTTCCATGGCTTTGATGCGGCGTTCCAGTGTGCGCGGATCTTTGTAGCCGTCGGCAATCATGTTTTTCATCAAGACCACATTGGACTTCATGTACTCGATGATCGGCTCTTTATTGAGCTTCACGGTACAGCCGGCGGCAGAACGCTCGGCAGAGGCGTCTGACAATTCAAACGCTTGCTCCACTTTCAAATCGGGCAGACCTTCGATTTCCAAAATGCGGCCGGAGAAGATGTTTTTCTTGCCGGCTTTGGCCACGGTCAGCAAACCTTGTTTGATGGCGTACAGCGGAATGGCATTGACCAAGTCGCGCAGGGTCACGCCCGGCTGCAGTTTGCCGCTGAAACGCACCAATACGGACTCAGGCATATCCAAAGGCATGACGCCGGTGGCGGCGGCAAAGGCCACCAAGCCGGAGCCGGCCGGGAAGGAAATGCCTAAGGGGAAGCGGGTGTGCGAGTCGCCACCGGTGCCGACAGTATCGGGCAGCAGTAAGCGGTTCAGCCATGAGTGGATCACGCCGTCGCCCGGACGCAGAGACACGCCGCCGCGGGTAGAAATAAATTCAGGCAACTCTTTATGGGTTTTTACGTCTACCGGTTTCGGATAAGCGGCGGTATGGCAGAAAGACTGCATCACCAAGTCGGCGGAGAAGCCCAAGCAAGCCAAGTCTTTCAATTCGTCGCGGGTCATCGGGCCGGTGGTGTCTTGAGAACCCACGGTGGTCATGCGCGGTTCGCAGTAAGTGCCGGGGCGCACGCCTTGGCCTTCGGGCAGGCCGCAGGCGCGGCCGACCATTTTTTGCGCCAAGGTAAAGCCGGCATTGCTTTCGGCAGGCGCTTGCGGCAGGCGGAATTCGGTAGAGGCGGGCAAGCCCAAAGCTTCACGGGCTTTGGCGGTCAGGCCGCGGCCGATGATCAGGTTAATCCGGCCGCCGGCTTGTACTTCGTCCAGCAACACTTGTGATTTCAATTGGAATTCGGCAACGGTTTCGCCGTTTTTCACAATCTTGCCTTCGTAAGGCAGGATATCGACCACATCGCCCATGTTCAGTTGCGATACATCCACCTCAATCGGCAAGGCGCCGGAGTCTTCTTGGGTGTTGAAGAAAATCGGTGCGATTTTGCCGCCCAAGCATACGCCGCCGTAGCGTTTGTTCGGCACGAACGGAATGTCCAAACCGGTATGCCAGATGACGGAGTTGGTGGCGGATTTGCGGGAAGAGCCGGTGCCCACTACGTCGCCGACATAAGCAACGGGGTGGCCTTTGGCTTTCAGTTCTTCCAGCAGCTTGATGGGGCCGATTTCACCGGGTTTGTCGGGGTGGATGCCGTCACGCGGGTTTTTCAGCATGGCCAAGGCGTGCAGCGGAATGTCGGGGCGGCTCCAGGCGTCGGGCGCGGGAGAGAGGTCGTCGGTATTGGTTTCACCGTCCACTTTGAAGACGGTAACGGTGATTTTTTCCGGCACTTTGTCGCGCGAAGTGAACCATTCGGCGTTGGCCCAAGATTCCAAAACGGCTTTGGCGTGTGCATTGCCTTTTTCGGCTTTTTCCTGCACGTCGTGGAAAGAATCGAACATCAGCAAGGTGTGTTTCAAGCCTTCGGCGGCAATGGGGGCCAGTTTGTCGTTGTCCAACAACTCGATCAGCGGATGGATGTTGTAACCGCCGAGCATGGTGCCCAGCAGTTTGGTGGCGTATTCGGGGGAAATCAGCGGGCTTTGTACGCTGCCTTCGGCCACAGCGGCCAGGAAAGAGGCTTTGACTTTGGAAGCGTCGTCCACGCCGGGCGGCACGCGGTTGGCCAGCAGGTCAACCAAAAACTCGCCTTCGCCGGCGGGCGGATTTTTCAGCAATTCAACCAAATCGGCGGTTTGCTGCGCGGAGAGGGGAAGAGCGGGGATACCGAGGGCTTCGCGCTCTGCGGCAGCTTTGCGGTAGGCTTCTAACATGGTGGTTTCCTTTTGTCAGGGCAGGTTAAATTTTTCTAATCGGGGGCATGAGAACCTGTTTGTGGTCTGCCTGCAGAACAGATAGGCACGCGAAACAAGGCCTTCAGACAGACTATAAACAGGTTCCGGCAGCACCGCGCATCATAACCCAAAATGCGTGAAATATAAATGCCCGCCCTACCTTGGCCCATTGGCCGGCAAGCACCTCCTCCATACAAATAATAGATTGTTTTATTTAAAAATTAACGTGAATGTTTTTTTACAAGCCTCCCATCCCTACGGAGCCAAAATCAAAACGGTAGATTGCAGGTGTTTGTTGTATCCTTCGTCCTTTAATAACTTGCCCTGCTGCCCAAAATCCGTATGAATGAAGCGCATAATTTTTCAGTGTGGGTTGCTAGAG
>NZ_JH164926.1:84230-138863 GCF_000226875.1 Neisseria shayeganii 871 | reverse complement strand
TAATGCATAACAGGCAAAGGTCTCAGGCTATCTGAAAGCCAGCCGGCCAATGCAGCAACAGCACTTCATTCGGCATGAAGTGCTGTTTTTTACCCGAACCAAGATTTGCCTCTACCAGCGCCGGAAAACCAAAGAGGTATTCACGCCGCCGAAGGCGAAGTTGTTGTTGACCACGTATTCGGTTTCGATGTGGCGGCCGTTGCCGCGGATATAGTCCACCTCGCCGCAGCGCTCATCAATCTGTTCCAAATTCACGGTGGGCGCAAACCAGCCGCTGCACATCATTTCGATGGCAAACCACGATTCCAGCGCGCCGCAGGCGCCGAGGGTGTGGCCGAGGTAGCTTTTTTGCGAGCTGAGTGGCACATGGCCGAAAACAGCGGCGGTGGCTTGGGTTTCGGCAATATCGCCCTGTTCGGTGGCGGTGCCGTGGCCGCTGACGTAGCCGATTTCGCCGGCGGGCAGGCCCGCGTCTTGCAGGGCCAGTTCCATACAACGCTGCATGGTGGCTTTTTCGGGGCGGGTGATGTGCGAGCCGTCGCTGTTGGCACCATAGCCGACGATTTCGGCGATAATCTGAGCACCGCGCGCTCGGGCGTGCTCCAACTCCTCCAGCACCATCATGCAGGCACCCTCCCCAACCACCAAGCCGTCGCGCCCGGCATCGTAGGGACGCGGGGTGGATTCGGGGGCGCCATTGCGGCGGCTGGCGGCATACAGGGAATCGAACACAAACACTTCCGAAGGACACAGTTGCTCTGCGCCGCCGGCCAGCATCATCGGAATCAGGCCGTGTCTGATGGCCTCATAAGCATAGCCTATACCCTGGCTACCTGAAGTGCAGGCGCTGGAGGTGGGGATCATGCGGCCGGTGAGGCCGAAGAAAATGCCCACATTGGCCGGCATGCTGTGCGGCATCATGCGCACATAGGTGTTGGCATTGAACTGGCTGGGCAGATTGCTCAGCAGCAAACCCATCTGCTGCACATCGGGCGTGCTGCCCACCGAAGAGCCACAGGCCACGCCCATGCGGCCGTCGCGGATAATGGGGTCGCCCAACAGGCCGGCCTGCTGCAAGGCCTGTTCGCAAGCATCCACCGTGTATTGCGCCACCACACCCATGCTGCGCAGCTGTTTACGCGACCAATGCGCGGGTGCCCGATATTCAGGCAGCGGCGCGGCAATCCGCGCTTCCAGCTCGGGAAACGCTTCCCAATCCGGCATATAGCGCACCGCGTTTTTACCGCGCTGAAAGGCGGCCTGCACGCTGTGCCAATCGCGGCCGAAAGCCGACAACGCACCGATACCGGTAATCACCACCCGTTTTTTCATCAGCACAATCCTCCGTTGACCGCAATCACTTGGCGGGTAATGTAGGCGGCCTGCTCGGCCATCAGAAAGCGCACCGCATGCGCCACCTCTTCCGGCGTGCCCATGCGCTGGGCTGGCACCGCTTTCAGAATTTCTGCCACCGGCACATGCTCGTCGAGAATCTCGGTATCGATCAGGCCGGGCGCCACGCAGTTCACCGTAATCTTGCGCTTGGCCAACTCCAAGGCCAAAGCCTTGGCCGCTCCGATCAGGCCGGCCTTGGAGGCGCTGTAATTCACCTGGCCGCGGTTGCCCACCAAACCCGACACCGAAGCCATGCACACAATCCGCCCCGGCGCGCGGCGGCGGATCATCGGCATCACCACCGGATGCAGCACATTGTAAAAACCGTCCAAGTTCGCGCGCAACACCCCGTCCCAATCTTCGTCGCTCAGGGCGGGGAAGGCATTGTCGCGGGTGAGGCCGGCGTTGAGCACCACGCCGTAATAGGCACCGTGCTGTTCCACATCCTGCGCCAGCACGCTGCGGCAGGCGGCGCGGTCGGCCACATCAAACTGCAACACCCGCGCCGCTCGGCCCAATGCACGGACTTCATTCGCGGTCTGCTCGGCCTCCTCCCTGCGGCTGCGGCCATGCACCACAATATCGAAGCCGTCTTGCGCCAATGCCAATGCTACGGCCTTACCGATGCCCCGGCTGGAGCCGGTAATCAAAATGGTCTGCTTCATCAATCAACCAGATGGAAATAGAAATGGGAAACAGAACGCATTATATCGGCGCAACAGGCTACCTGAAAGCAGCCGAGCCGCATCATTTTAAAGTGAATCATCCAATCGGCCCGAATCCGCCGGTTTTTGTCCGTGCGGCACAGTCCAGACGGCAGTACATGGCGTTACCCCGTGTAAAAACCCGGCCGCTTGCCGCACCGCCGGTTTTCCCTGTCGGCAAAAAAACGTATGATGGCCGCCTTCTTGTTTACCTTCGCCATAGCCCGCCATGAACCCACATTTTCGCCTGTTCGGCCTGCCCGAACAATTCGACCTCGACAGCGAAGCCCTGCAGCAAACCTACCGCCGCTTGGCCGCCCAATTCCACCCCGACAAAACCGCCACCGCCTCGGCTTTCGAACAAAAACAGGCCGTGATGATGGCCGCTGCCGTCAACGAAGCCTACCGCCTGCTGGCCGACCCGCTGCACCGCGCCGCCCTCCTCCTGCAGCAACAGGGCATCGAGGCCGACGCCCCTGAACACACCGCCTTCGCCCCGGAGTTTCTGATGCGGCAAATGGAATGGCGCGAAGCCCTGGCCGACGCCCGCGCGGCGCAAGACCAACACGCCCTGCAAGCCCTAGCCGACACCATCGGCGCCGAAGAAACCGCCCTGCACCGCCAATTGGCCCAAGACTTCCAAACCCAAGCCTACCAACAAGCCGCCGACCATGTGCGCCAAGGCCGTTTTTTAGCCAAACTGCGGCAGGAAATCCGCGATGCGCAGGCGGTATAAACTTTCAGGTAGCCTGCGATGAAACCAACCGTCTTCCTGCTCTGCTGCCTGCTCGTCCCCACCCTCAGCAGCTGTGGCGGCCTGCCAGACAAACCCGGCCTGCTCGACTTCAGCCTGCGCCACCCCGCCGCCGCGTTCGCCATCGGCAGCGAAAGCCCTCACGGCACCAACATCACCAGCAATGCCGTACGCCTCTCCACCCGCCTCGGCCTCGACAACCGTGCCAACGGCGACGGCCGCGGCACCGAAGTCAACGCCCTGCGCCACTCACTGTGGCAGGCCGCCATCAGCGCCCGTTTCGGCGCCGACATTGCCGAGCAGGTCGGCAACGCCTACGAGCGCGACAGTACCTTGCGCCCACAAAGCGATTACCCCAACCGCTACCGCGCCGACGAAGCCGCAGACCTGCGCAACAACGCCATCGGCCGCCGCATCGGCCAAGCCCACCGCAGCCGCAATATGAACGAGCTGGCCGCCCTGCTGCTGGCCGAATACCGCGAACACGGCCTGTGGACGGCTTCGGCCGTCACCCGCGAAGGCCAAACCGTATGGCGCATCGCCCAAACCCGCCTCAGCGAAGCCCGCTACCGCCAAGCCCTGCAAAAACTGGCCGCCCTAGACCGCAACGGCATGACCGAAGCCGAACGCCGCCAATTGCGCACCCGCCAATAATGCCTTCCCTTTCCCGCCCTTTCAGGTAGCCTGCCACCGCACTGCAGCAGCACAACAGGCTACCTGAAAAGCGTTTCTCATACCGCCATAAATCGAAACACACCCCGCTGCGGCAGGCTGAACATCAGCGCCGAATCGGGTATAATGCGCGGGTTTTGCAGCACACCGGCCGGGCTTTTCCCCAAATGGGGTTTCCCCCCTTTCAGGTAGCCTCCGCATAGCCGCTGCCCCATCTCCCATCAGAAAAAATCATGAGCGAACAAACAACCCCGCAAGCCGAATACGGCGCCGAGAGCATTCAGGTACTCGAAGGTCTGGACGCAGTGCGCAAGCGCCCCGGCATGTATATCGGCGACACGCAAGACGGCTCCGGCCTGCACCACATGGTATTCGAAGTGTTGGACAACGCCATCGACGAAGCCCTGGCCGGCCACTGCGACAACATCACCGTCGCCATCAATTCCGACAACTCCATCACCATCGAAGACAACGGCCGCGGCATTCCCACCGGCATCCACCCCAAAGAAGGCCGCTCCGCCGCCGAAGTGATCATGACCGTGCTGCATGCGGGCGGCAAGTTCGACAACAACAGCTACAAAATCTCCGGCGGCCTGCACGGCGTGGGCGTATCGGTGGTGAACGCACTCTCCGACTGGCTGCGCCTCACCATCTGGCGCGACGACAAAGAACATTTCGTCGAATTCCGGCGCGGCGACGCGGTGGCCCCGCTGAAAGTGGTGGGCGACGCGCCCGGCAAACACGGCACCCGCGTGCAGTTTCTCGCCAGCGAAGAAACCTTCGGCAATGTGGAATACCATTTCGACATCCTCGCCAAACGCATCCGCGAGCTTTCCTTCCTCAACAACGGCGTGGGCATTGAGCTGTTCGACAAACGCGACGGCAAACACGAAAACTTCGCCTTCTCCGGCGGCGTGGCCGGCTTCGTGCAATACATGAACCGCAAAAAAACCCCGCTGCACGAAAAAGTGTTTTACGCCTTCGGCGAAAAAGACGGCATGAGCGTGGAGTGCGCCATGCAGTGGAACGACAGCTATCAGGAAAACGTGCAATGCTTCACCAATAACATTCCGCAGCGCGACGGCGGCACCCACCTCACCGCCCTGCGCCAGGTGATGACGCGCACTATCAACCACTATATCGAAGCCAACGAGATTGCCAAAAAAGCCAAAGTGGAAACCGGCGGCGACGATATGCGCGAAGGCCTCACCTGCATTTTGTCGGTAAAGCTGCCCGACCCCAAATTTTCTTCGCAAACCAAAGACAAACTGGTTTCCAGCGAAATCGGTCCGGTGGTGAACGAAGTGCTCAGCCAGGCGCTGCACGAATTTTTGGAAGAAAACCCCAGCGATGCCAAAATCATCACCGGCAAAATCATCGATGCCGCCCGCGCCCGCGAAGCGGCGCGCAAAGCCCGCGAAATCACCCGCCGCAAAGGCGTGATGGACGGCTTGGGCCTGCCCGGCAAATTGGCCGATTGTCAGGAAAAAGACCCGGCGCTCTCCGAGCTGTATCTGGTGGAGGGCGATTCGGCCGGCGGCTCGGCCAAACAAGGCCGCGACCGCAAATTCCAGGCCATTTTGCCCTTGAAAGGCAAAATCCTGAACGTGGAAAAAGCCCGCTTCGAGAAAATGCTGGCCAGCCAAGAAGTGGCCACTCTGATTACCGCCTTGGGCACCAGCATCGGCAAAGAAGAATTCAATCTGGAAAAACTGCGCTACCACCGCATCATCATCATGACCGATGCCGACGTGGACGGCGCCCACATCCGCACCCTGCTGCTCACCTTCTTCTACCGCCAAATGCCCGAACTCATCGAGCGCGGCTATGTGTACATCGCCCAACCGCCGCTCTACAAAGCCAAGCACGGCAAGCAGGAACGCTACCTGAAAGACGAAACGGAAAAAGACGAATTCCTGCTCGGCTTGGCGGTGGACAAAGCCAAAATCGTTTCCGAAGGCCGCACGCTGGAAGGCAGCGAGCTCTACCGCTTAGCCAAACAGTTCCTGCTCGCCCGCAACACCGTTGCCCAAGAAAGCCGCGTCATCGACGCCTTGGTATTGCGCACCCTGATCGACATAGACGACATCCGGCTCGACAGCGCAGACGCTGCCGATGCCGCCGTGGCCGCCCTCAATCAGGCTTTGCAAAACCAAGAAATCGCTCTTGAACGAGTGGACGGCCACGAAGGCGGCCACTTCATCAAAATCACCCGCCGCCTGCACGGCAACGTGGCGGTCAGCTACCTGGACCAGAAATTTATCGACAGCAAAGCCTACCAAACCCTCAGCCGCACCGCCGCCCAAATCAAAGGCTGGGTGGCGCCCGGTGCGCTGCTGTACAAAAGTGATGCCGAGCCGCAGGCGGTGGACAGCTTGGAGGCCGCCATCGACATTCTGCTGGCCGGCGCACAAAAAGGCATGAGCATTCAGCGCTACAAAGGCTTGGGCGAAATGAACCCCGAGCAGCTGTGGGAAACCACCATGGATCCCGAAGTGCGCCGCCTGCTCAAAGTGCGTATTGAAGACGCCATCGCCGCCGACGAAGTATTCGTCACCCTGATGGGCGACGAAGTCGAACCGCGCCGCGCCTTTATCGAAAACAATGCCTTGGTGGCGCAAAACATCGACGCTTAAATACCGCTTTGCCCATCATCAGGCTACCTGAAACCGCTGTTGCCGCCTTTCAGGTAGCCTGTTTTCCTTCCCACCCGTTTCACCGCAGCGAGGCCGCCATGCCCCTCCCCGCCCCCTTTCCCCGCGTGCTCAGTATCGCCGGTTCCGACCCGGGCGGCGGAGCCGGCATTCAGGCCGACCTCAAAACCTTCGGCGCCCTCGGTGCCTACGGCACCGCCGCCGTCACCGCCCTCACCGTGCAAAACACGCAGGGCGTACACCGCGTGCACCCCCTGCCCGCCGAGCTGGTTGCCGCACAGGCCGAAGCCGTGCTGGCCGACATCCGCATCGATGCCGTCAAAATCGGCATGCTGCCCGATGCCGACTGCATCCGCGCCGTGGCCGAAGTGCTGCGCCGCCATCCCGTGTCCTTTGTGGTGCTCGACCCCGTGCTGCACGCCACTTCCGGCATGCCCTTATCCACCGGTGCGGCAAGCGCCGTGCTGCTCGCCGAACTGCTGCCGCTGGCCGACCTCATCACCCCCAACCTCAGCGAACTGGCCCGCTTAAGCGGCCAGCCCCAAGCGGCAGACGAAGACGAGATGCTGGCGCAAGGCCGTCTGCTGCTGGCGCAAGGCGCCCGCGCCGTGCTGCTCAAAGGCGGCCATTGGGAGAACAGCAGCCAAGCGCGCGACTGGCTGCTCACCGCCGACGGCCAAACACACCCCTTCAGCAGCCCGCGCATCGACACCCCGCACACCCACGGCACCGGCTGCACCCTCTCTTCCGCCATCGCCGCCCTGCGCCCGCAGCACGACAGCCTGCCCGCAGCCGTGGCCGAAGCCAAACGTTATCTGCAAGGGGCGCTGGAAACCGGCAGCCGCTGGCAACTCGGCCACGGCCGCGGCCCCCTCGCCCATTTCTGGCGCCAACCGCACGGGCAGGAACACTGAATCGCACCGTTTTCTATCGAAGTGCCCATACCATCGCGCCCTGCTTGGCCAACCGTGAAACCTCTTTCAGGTAGCCCGAAGGCTACCTGAAAAGAAACGGCGGCGGAATAGAATGCCCGCTCTGTTTTCGCATTCAGGCAAAATATCTCGGCTGCCGGCTCAAACTGCCCCGTTTTCAGGTGGCCCACATTCTCTGCCACTCCGGCTTGGCAAAGGCCGGCAAACGCGCTATAACCTCACCTTTGCCCACCGGAACCCCCCATGAACCGCGACACCGCCTCCCTGGCCTTAAGCAAACAGCTGCTGGCCGAGCCTTCCGTTACCCCCGACGATGCCCGCTGCCAGGCCATTTTGGCCGAACGCCTGCGCGCCATCGGCTTTAGCGTGGAGCCCCTGCCCTTCGGCCACACGCAAAACTTTTGGGCGCGGCGCGGCAACAGCGGTCCTCTGCTCTGTTTCGCCGGCCACACCGATGTGGTGCCGCCCGGCCCCTTGGAAAAATGGATCTCCCCGCCCTTCATCCCCACCGAGCGCGACGGCCGCCTCTATGCCCGCGGCGCGGCCGATATGAAAACCAGCATCGCCTGTTTTGTGACCGCCTGCGAACGCTTTGTCGCCGCCCATCCCCACCACGACGGCAGCCTGGCGCTCTTGATTACCTCCGATGAGGAAGGCGACGCCCACGACGGCACCACCCGCGTGGTGGACGTATTGCAGGCGCGCGGCGAACACATCGACTACTGCATCGTCGGCGAACCCACGGCGGTCAACACCTTGGGCGACACCATCAAAAACGGCCGCCGCGGCTCGCTCTCCGGCAAGCTCACCGTAAAAGGCAAACAGGGCCACATCGCCTACCCGCATCTGGCCGTGAACCCCATCCACCTGGCCGCCCCCGCGCTGGCGGAGCTGGCCGCTACCGAATGGGACCGCGGCAATGCCTATTTCCCGCCCACCGGCTTCCAAATCTCCAATATCCACGCCGGCACCGGCGCCACCAATGTGATTCCCGGCGTGTTGGAAGTGACATTCAACTTCCGCTTCTCCACCGAATCCACCGACACCAGCCTCAAACAGCGTGTACACCACATTCTCGACAAACACGGCCTGGTTTACGAACTGGATTGGTCGCTCTCCGGCCAGCCCTTTCTCACCGAGGCCGGCCGCCTTACCGAAGTGGCGCAGGCCGCCATCGGCGAAGAATGCGGCCTGCAAGCCGAGCTTTCCACCAGCGGCGGCACCTCAGACGGCCGCTTTATCAAAGCCATTGCCCGCGAGCTGATCGAACTGGGGCCGGTAAACGCCAGCATCCACCAAATCGACGAACACATCGAGCTGGCCGCCGTACCACAACTCTCCGCCGTGTATGAAAACATCATCCGCCGCCTGCTCGTACCCGCTGCCGCATGCTGACGCCCGAAAGCTGCGACCTGTTCCGGCAACCGTTTTTTCAGTTTGCCCAACTCAAACAACACTGCCCGGAGCGCATTCCGCAAATCAAGGCCGACTACCGTGCCGCCTGGCTCGTGTGGCAGGCCTTAATCCGCGAAGTCTCTGCCGGCTTGGGAATGCCGTTTGCCGAGCCGCATATCGAACGCTGGTGCAACGGCTGGCAGGTACGCGCCCATTTCTTCGCCTATTTCAAATACGCACAACACCGCGATTCGGCCGCTATTTTCTCCGTGCTGCTGAATCGCCGTCGCTTGAGCGTAAGTCTCGATTGGCACAGCCACAAAGCCGCCGCCTCAATGCTGACGCTGGCGCAATACCGGCGCTGGACGAGCGCATTGCCCGTCTTTTGCCGCCGTCCCGAGCATGCCGGTTTTGAAGTCTGGCGCGGCAGCGACAGCGAATACGCCGACCATCCCGACTTGGCACAGTATCTGGCCGCCGCATCGGCCGAACCCGACGGCGCGGATTTTCTGCGTATCGGGCGCCATCTTGAACGCGCTGCCTTGCAGCAAACAAAAAGCGCGCCCTGGATCATCGAATCCATACGCGCGCTACAGCCTTTGTATGAGGCCTGTTATACCGCCGAAGATGGCTGATGTCTGCAGCCATCTTTAATTATAATTAATTGTTTTGCTTATTCCGTTTCCATTTCCATCCTGTTTCGGGCCAGCCTTTCAGGTAGCCTGAGCGCTTTGTAAAAGCCTCAAATATGGATGCCGTTCAAGGCGCAACGGCGCAATGGGCATGGACACAAAGAATGCCTTAGGAAAGACAGATTACACAATAGGCAAACTAAGCGAGCCCTGCGCCAAGGGCAGAACCGCACAGCGCAGAAATGCGCCGCGGGTACGGATTTTGCGAAAGCCTCAGGCTACCTGAAAGCCACAATCGATATGCCCGTGCAAGGAAAGCTGCACGCTGTCGCCGTGGTGCAGCTCGCCCACACCCTCCGGTGTGCCGGTGTAAATCAGGCTGCCGGCGGGCAGGCCGTAGGTGGCGGACAAAAACGCAATCAGCTGCGGCACGGAAAACATCATCTGCCCGCTGTCGCCCTGCTGGCGCAGGCCGCCGTTGATATGCAGACTGAAACCGAGGCAGTCGGGCGCAGGCAATACTGCCGGCGACACAAAATGCGACACGCAGGCGCTGCCGCGGAAACCTTTGGCTTTTAGCCACGGCAGCCCCTGGCTTTTGGCCGTGCTCTGCACATCGCGGGCGGTCAGGTCCAAGCCGATGCCCACTCCGGCCACATAATCCATTGCGTCGGCCGCCGACACATACTCCGCCGTGCGGCCGATATACAACACCAGCTCGCATTCATAATGCACCGATTCGCTGTAAGGCGGCAGCACAATCGGGCTGCCCGCCTGCAAAAGGGCACCGGTGGGCTTTAAAAACGCCAAAGGCTCCTCCGGCACCGCATTGCCCAGCTCCTTGGCGTGTTCTCGGTAATTGCGGCCGATGCAGAAAATATTGCTCACTTCGCGGCGTTCGCCGTTTAACACAATATGCGGCATGCTGTACTCCTGATGGTGTCTACTAGATGGGATTGGCATGGCTGTACCGGGTGGGCCAAACGGCTTTCAGGCAGCCTCAAGCCCAGGCTACCTGAAAGCCGAATCCGTGGCGGCCAACAAACGGCGGTAAATCGCTTCGTCCTCGACCGAAAAGCAGCACAGCCACACCTGTTCCAGCGCCGGGCATTCCGGCAGTGTGCGGCGGATGCTCTCCAACGCCACGGCGGCGGCCGCTGCGGGCGGATAGCCGTACACGCCGGTGCTGATGCAGGGAAAAGCGATGCTGTGCAAACCGTGCTGCTGCGCCAGCCGCAGCGATTGGGCATAAGCCGAGGCCAACAGCGCGGCCTCGCCTTGGCCGCCGCCGTACCAAATCGGCCCCACGGTGTGGATCACGTAGCGGGCGGGCAGGCCGTAGCCGCAGGTGATTTTGGCTTCGCCGGTGCGGCAGCCGTTTAAGCCGCGGCACTCGGCCAAAAGCTGCGGGCCGGCGGCGCGGTGTATCGCGCCGTCCACCCCGCCGCCGCCGAGCAGGCTGTTGTTGGCGGCGTTGACCACCGCATCCACCGCCAGCGTGGTGATGTCGGCGCGAATCACGCTGATTTGTGCGCTCACAGACGGCTCCTTTGGCAACGGTTGCCACAGGCATTCAGGCTGCCTGAACGCGGTTGTTTAATTACCTGCCAACAGGGTTAACGCTTCGCGGTATTTGGCCACGGTTTTCTCAATCACCTCGGCCGGCACGCGCGGAGCGGGCGGCTGTTTGTTCCAGCCGCTTGCTTCCAGCCAGTCGCGGATAAACTGCTTATCGAAGGAAGGCGGATTGGTGCCCACTTGGTATTGGTCGGCCGGCCAGAAACGGCTGGAATCGGGAGTGAGCACTTCGTCCATCAGGGTAAGCGTGCCGTTTTCGTCGAGGCCGAATTCGAATTTGGTGTCGCAGATGATGATGCCGCGAGTTTTGGCATAGGCAGCGGCTTCGGTATAGAGTGCGATGGCTTTGGCGCGCACTTCGGCGGCCAGCTCTTTGCCGATGATGCGCTCGCACGCTTCGTAGCTAATGTTTTCGTCGTGGTCGCCCACTTCGGCTTTGGTGGACGGGGTAAAGATGACTTCGGGCAACTGCTGGGCCTCCTGCATGCCTTCGGGCAGGCGGATGCCGCACACGCTGCCGGTTTTTTGATAGTCTTTCCAGCCGCTGCCGGCCAAATAGCCGCGCACGATGGCCTCCACTTTTACCGGCCTCAGCTTCTTCGCCACCACCGCGCGTTTTTCCAGCGCCTGCGCTTCGGCGGCGGGCAGCACATCGGCCACGGTGTCGCCGGTAAAGTGGTTGGGCATGATGTGCCGCAGTTTTTCAAACCAGAAATTGGAAATCTGGGTAAGGATTTCGCCTTTGCCGGGAATGGGGTCGTCGAGGATGACATCGAAGGCGGAGAGCCGGTCGGAGGCCACCATCAGCATCCGTTTGTCGTCGATTTCATAAAGGTCGCGTACTTTGCCGGAATAGATTTTTTTCAGGCTGGGGGTCATGTCGGGCTTTCTTTTGCTTTGCGGAAAAAAACTTTATTTTAACGGAATTCTACATTCCGGTTGATTGAATTTGAATCAAACAGCGCCAGTTAATGCCCCACGCAAGTGCACGGCATTCAAGGTGAATGCCGGCATACCGTGAAGGTATGTTTTCTCCAGCCCTTTAAGAAAGGAATATCCGCATGAGCAAATATGAGCGCCAAAAAGAAGACCTGATGAAAGAAGTACGTTCTGTATTGGGCGAATTGGAAAGCCTGTATGAAACCGCCAAAGACGACGGCTCCCAAGAAGCCCGCGCACTGAAAGAAAAAGTGCAAAGCAGCCTGGGCCGCGCCAAAAACCAACTGTTGAACTTGGAATCGCAAGCCACCGAGCGCGTTAAAGAAACCGCCCGTCAAACCGACGCCCTGATTCACGAGCAACCCTACTACGCCATGGGCATCGCTACCTTGGCCGGCGTTGTCATCGGCGCCCTGCTGACCCGCCGTTAATCCGGCAAAGCGCGGCGGCAGAGCATCTCCTGCCTCTGCCGCCCTTTTCAGGTAGCCCGACTGCCTGACCACAACCGTTTCACCACCCGAAACGGTTTTTTCGAAATGGAGTTTCTATTGAGCCTGATCCGCCAATTCAAACAATTCCGCCTCTGGTTGGAACACGGCAGCGAGCTGGCCGTACTGCGCCTGCACATGCTCAAAATCGACCTCACCGAACAGGTATTGTCGTGGGTGAAAATCGGTGTGGCGCTGATGATCTGCGGCGTCTGCCTGCTGGCCGGCCTCATCAGCCTCTTGTTCGGCCTCAACGCCGCCCTCACCCCGGAAGCCAAATTATGGGTGTTCTTCGGCACTTTCGGTCTGCTGAGCCTGATTGCCTTGATCATGCTGTGGCAGGTCATCCGTTTGTGGCGGATGCAGGGACATTTCACCAGCGATACTTTCCGCCAAATTGCCGGCGACCTTGAGCGTTTGCGCGACCCGCGCCCCACCGCCCCCTCTTCAGGAGCAGAGCATGAGCAAATCTGATTTGGACTTAAAGGAACAGCGCGAGTTATTGGCATTGAAAGCCGACTTGGTACGCCTGAAAATCGCGCTGGCCAAGCGCCAACAACAAATGGAAGATGCGCGCCAAGTCAGCTCCGCCCTTCCCTTGGCACCCCTGATCAGCGGTGCGGAAAAACTGTATGCCCAACCGTTGCTGTGGAAGCTGGCCTTGTGGCCGTCGCGTTGGAAACACAAACTGCTACTGGGCGGCGCCCTGATGGCTTGGCAGTGGTGGCGCAGCCAACAGCCGCGCTGAACGCCGCTGCTTGCGCTCCCATCCCAACCAGCTACCTGAAATACCGAATGCGTTTTCAGGTAGCCTTTTTCCATTGTTTTTCTTCTATTGTTTTTCGCTGCGCCATCCCCAATTTTCAGGCATCCGGAAACTTAGCTTCATCCCTATCTTTTCCTCTACAAACCGCTTTGCAAGAAAGGCAGACCCATTGAATACCATTTTAAACATCATCTGGATTGTGTTCGGCGGCCTGCTGATGGCTTTGGGCTGGTGGCTGGCCGGCTTGCTGATGGCGCTGACCGTCATCGGCCTGCCGTGGGCGCGCGCCTGTTTTGTCATCGGCAACTTCACCCTGTGGCCGTTTGGCCATGAAGCGGTCAGCCGCAGCCTGCTGACCGGCCGCGAAGACCTCGGCACCGGCGCGGCCGGTATGCTGGGCAACGTGATTTGGTTTGTGCTGGCCGGCTGGTGGCTGGCCATCGGCCACCTCACCACCGCCGTCGGCTATTTTGTTACCATCATCGGCATTCCCTTCGGCGTGCAACACCTCAAGTTCGCCCTGCTCGCCCTCTCGCCCATCGGCAAAACCATCGTGCCGAAACGTTGATTGCCCGTGCTGCTTTCAGGTAGCCTTAGGGCGTGTTGTCGGTTAGCATTGCGGCAGCACGCCCTTATTTCTTCATCCAAATATTTTGAAAGCCCGCCATGTTGGAAAAAGCCCGCTTCCGCATCGAAGGCATGACCTGCCAGGCCTGCGCCAACCGGATTGAAAAAGTCCTCAATAAAAAAGACTTCATCAGCGAAGCCACCGTCAATTTTGCCAACGAAGAAGCGCAAGTCAGCTTCGATGCCGCACGCACCGATGCGGCGCAGATTGCCGCCTTAATCGACAAAACCGGCTTCCACGCCAGCCTCCATACCGACGGCACGGTTGAAAACGCCGACAAAAGCCATTGGCGGGTGTGGCTGCTGCTGGCTTTGTGCGCGCCGTTTGCCGTGGGCATGGCCGGCATGCTGTTCGGCACCCATGCCTGGATGCCGCCGGTGTGGATACAGTTTGTTCTCGCCAGCGTGGTGCAGTGTTGGCTGATGATGCCGTTTTACCGCAGCGCCTGGCACAGCATACGC
This sequence comes from Neisseria shayeganii 871, assembly GCF_000226875.1. Taxonomy (GTDB): domain Bacteria; phylum Pseudomonadota; class Gammaproteobacteria; order Burkholderiales; family Neisseriaceae; genus Eikenella; species Eikenella shayeganii. Next base: position 124,865 of record NZ_JH164926.1, on the reverse strand, counting down.
GGCGGCTTGGCCAATATGGATGTATTGGTGTCGGCCGGCACCTCGGCCATTTATCTCTACTCCACCGCCATGTGGCTGCTGCACGGCAGCCACGCGCACGGCATGGTGTATTTTGAAGCCGGCGTGATGGTGGCGGCTTTTGTGAGCCTCGGCAAATATTGGGAGGAGCGCACCAAGCGCCACAGCCTCAACAGCCTCGGCCTGCTGCTGCAGCTCACGCCCAAGCAGGTGGTCTGCCGCCGTGAAGGCCAATGGCAGGCCGCTGCGCTGGCCGACGTGCGCCCCGGCGACGAATTGCAGGCCAAACACGGCGAGCGGATTGCCGCCGACGGCGTGGTGCTGGCCGGCGAAGGCTGGGCCGACGAAAGCCACCTCACCGGCGAGAGCGAGCCGCAGCACAAACTGCCCGGCAGCCGCGTGCTGGCCGGCTCGGTGCTCAACGGCCACTTGGAATACCGCGCCGAGCAGCTCGGCAGCCAAACCCTGCTCGGCGACATGATGCACGCCCTGGCCGAAGCACAAGGCAGCAAGGCGCCGATTGCGCGGATTGCCGACCAAGTGGCGGCCGTATTCGTGCCCGTGGTCGGCCTGATTGCGCTGGCCACCTTTTTCCTCACCTGGTGGCTGGCCGGCAGCGCCGCCACCGCGCTGATTCACTCAGTGGCGGTATTGGTGATCGCCTGCCCCTGCGCGCTGGGCTTGGCCACGCCCGCCGCCATCATGGCCGGCATGGGCGTAGCGGTGCGGCACGGCATTTGGTTCCGCGACGCTGCCGCCTTGGAGCAGGCCGCCGGCATCGATACCGTGATTCTCGACAAAACCGGCACCCTCACCCAAGGCCGCCCGCAAATTGCCGCTGTCTGGCTACCTGAAAACGGCAACGAAACCCTGCTGTGGCAAGCCGCTGCCGCAGTCGAACAGCTGTCGCTGCACCCGCTGGCCCAGGCCATCGTGGCGGCCGCCGCCGAAAAAGTATCCGTCCTGCCTGCTGCCGAACAGGTGCACACCGAAGCTGGGCAAGGCATGTCTGCCCAAGTGGCCGGTATCGGCGACGTGCGGGTGGGCACGCCCGAATACTGCGGCTTCGGGCTACCTGAAACGCTGGACGGCGTATGGCAGATCGCCAGCGTGGCGGCAGTGTCGGTAAACGGCCTGGCCGCCGGCGCCTTTGCCTTGGCCGACGAACTCAAACCCGACAGCCTCGCCGCCGTACAGCGTTTGCAGCAACACGGCATCGAAGTGCGCATCATGAGCGGCGACCGCCAAAGCACGGTGGATTACATCGCCGCCCAACTCGGCATCCAACACGCCCAAGGCCGCTGCTCTCCGCGCGACAAAGCCGCCGCCATCCAAGCCCTGCAACAAGAAGGACGGCGCGTGGCCATGGCGGGCGACGGTATCAATGACGCACCGGCCTTGGCCGCCGCCGATGCTGGTTTCGCCATGCGCGGCGGTGCCGATGCTGCCGAACACGCCGCATCCGCCACTTTGATGCAGCACTCCGTGCAACAGGTGGCCGACGCCCTCCTGATCGCCCGCGCCACTTTGCGCAATATCCGGCAAAACCTGTTTTTCGCCTTTTTCTACAACAGCCTCGGCATCCCGCTGGCCGCCTTCGGCCTGCTCACCCCCGTTCTGGCCGGCGCCGCCATGGCCCTCAGTTCGGTTTCCGTATTGGGCAATGCCATGCGCCTAAAACGCTACCGGCCGGAGAGAGATTTCAGGTAGCCTGCCCGCCTCTTGCCAATTCGGCGGCCTGCCGTTACCCTACCGTCTGTTTTGTTTTTCAAAAATTTGCCCGATGAATATCCGTTACTTAAGCTGCGCCCTCCTTCTCGGCCTTGCCGCCGCTGCCGCCCAAGCCGAAACCCGTGCCGTCATCGACACCAACCACGGCAGCATCGAACTGAGCCTGGACGAAACCCGCGCCCCGAAAACCGTGGCCAACTTCGCCGCCTATGCCCGCAAAGGTTTTTACAACGGCACCATTTTCCACCGTGTGATCCCCGGTTTCATGATCCAAGGCGGCGGCCTCACCGCCGATATGGCCGAAAAAGCCACCGAGCGCCCCATCGCCAACGAAGCGGCCAACGGCCTGTCAAACCGGCGCTACACCATCGCCATGGCGCGCACCGCCCTACCCCACTCAGCCACCAGCCAGTTTTTCATCAACCTGAAAGACAACGATTTCCTCAACCACAGCAGCCCCGACGCCCGCGGCTACGGCTATGCCGTTTTCGGCAAAGTTACCGGCGGCTTCGAAGTGGTGGACAAAATCGCCGCCGAACCCACCACCACCCGCGCCCCGCACGAAAACGTGCCGCGCACGCCGGTGCTCATCCACCGCGTACGGATTTTGGATTAAGCGGCCGCCTCTTCAAAACCAAGCAAACGGCTGCCCTTGTGTTCAGGTAGCCTCTTTGCTTGATGCCATGCCCAAACAACCGCCGCGAAGCGCATCATCATGAAAACCTGTTTTGCCCTGCTTGCCTTGGCCGCCTGCCTACCGGCCGTGGCCGACACCTACCGCATCGATCCCGACCACGCCAATGTGCGCTTTGCCATCGACCACTTCGGCACCAGCACCAACACCGGCGGCTTTTACCGGCTCACCGGCACCATAGACTACCGCCCAGAAGCCGAAACCGGCAGCGTGCACATCCGCATTCCCACCGCTTCGGTGAGCAGCGGCAACCCCGAATTCGACCGCCATCTGAAAGCAGCCGACTTATTCAATGTTGCGCGCCATCCCGAAATGGTTTTCGAATCCACCCGTTTCCGTTTCGACAACGGCCGGCTCAGCGCCGTTGAAGGCCGGCTGACCCTGCTCGGCCAAACCCACCCGCTCACCCTCACCGCCCAACGCTTCAACTGCTACATCAGCCCGGTGAAATTGGCCCAAGTGTGCGGCGGCGACTTCAGCGCCACCCTCCAACGCAGCCGCTGGGGCATGAACTACCTGAGCGGCATCATGCCCGACGAGGTGCGCCTCGATATCCAAATCGAAGCCGTCAAACAAGGCAAACCCGGCGCCTTTTCCGAACGCCGTGACGGCACACGCTGAATACATTCTCCGTGCTTGAAATCAGCCGCCGCACCACCATTTGCCCAATTCCCCAACCTTTTTTTCAAGAAAGCACATCATGATCAAACTGCACACCAACTTCGGCACCATCGGCATCGAGCTCGACCACGAAAAAGCCCCCGTTACCGCCGCCAACTTCGAGCAATATGTCAAAGACGGCTTTTACGACGGCCTGATTTTCCACCGCGTGATCAAAGGCTTCATGATCCAAGGCGGCGGCATGGACGAAAACATGAACGAAAAAGCCACCCGCGAGCCGATCCAAAACGAAGCCCAAAACGGCCTGAAAAACGACAAATACACCATTGCCATGGCCCGCACCCAAGCGCCGCACAGCGCCTCCGCCCAGTTCTTCATCAACACCAAAGACAACAGCTTCCTCAACCACACCGAACCGAGCCTGCACGGCTGGGGCTATGCCGTATTCGGCAAAGTAGTGGAAGGCCAAAACGTGGTGGACGAAATCGAAAACGTGGCCACCAAGCGTCACGGCTACCACGATGACGTACCGGTCGATCCCGTGGTCATCACCAAAGCCGAAATCGTTTAATTCCCCCCAAACAGGCTACCTGAAACCGCTATTTGCGTTTCAGGTAGCCTTTCCGATACCGAGTCTCCCATGAGCCAAGCCGCCGGCATTTATCACAAACGCCTGCACAAACTCGCCTACTACACCCGCCACAGCCTGCTGGGCGTGCTGCCGCATACATGGCTGGTACGCAACGGGCAAGACGTCCTACGCGAATTTTCCCGCCTCAACCGCGAACAACAGCAAGCCTTGCACAGCCGGGTGGACTACTACAACCGGCTCAGCGGCACACACACACTGCATGGGGCAAGCACTGCCGTCGGCAGCTTCAAAAAATGCGGCCATTCCGCTTATTTCTATGATCTGGCCGCCCTGCTGCGCTATTTCCCGGCCGATGAGCGCTTCTTATATGAATTCGGCGATGTGACCCACATTCCCGAGCAACCCGCGTTTGTGAAAAGCCGCCCGATTGCCGATAACAATCAAAACAGCGTGCTGCTCAAGCTCGACAGCGTGCGCCATTTCTATATCTACCCCGATCCCCACCGTTTTGCCGACAAGCAAGACAGCTTGGTTTGGCGCGGTGCCGCCCACCAATGCCAGCGCCTACGTTTTCTCGAGCAGTATCACAACCATCCGCTCTGCGACGTTGGCTGCGTCCACCCAAAATCCGCCGGCCAGCCCTACCACCGCAGCTTCCTCACCGTGGAAGAACAGCTGCGCCACAAATACATCCTCAGCATCGAAGGCAACGATGTCGCCACCAACCTCAAATGGATCATGGCTTCGCAATCCCTGTGTTTCATGGCCGCACCGCGTTACGAAACCTGGCTGATGGAAGGCCGCCTGCAAGCCGATGTGCACTATGTGCATCTGCAGGACGACTACGCCGATCTAGACGAAAAGCTGGCCTTTTATCATGCCCGCCCGGCCGCTGCCGAACGCATCATCCGCCAAGCCAATGCTTATATGCAGCCCTTTTTCGACCGCAAACTGGAACTCTTAACTGGCCTGATGGTGGTGCAGAAATATTTTGACTGTACAAGCCCCATCAACTGAAACGCATAACCCGCCAGCTTGAGACCTTTGCAAAAGCCCCATCTGCGGCGCATTTCTGCGTTGTGCGTTTATGCCCTATGGGTACTGCTCACTCGCTTGCCTATCATGTGATATGTCTTTCCCACGGGGATTCCTAGCGTTCACGCCAGCTGCGCTGCTACGCCTTGAACTGCACCCACATCTGGGGCCTTTGCAAAGGTCTCAGCTTGTCTTGTAACCGTTTGAACACATACAGACCGCCATCAAACGGGCAACAGGCTACCTGAAAATTTTTCAGGTAGCCTGTTGCCCGTTTGAATGGTTTCCCCCTGCTTCCCACCTCGGCATAAGCATATAGCCAATCAATATTTGTCTCCCTTCGCTGCTGCTCTATCATCACCTTTTTATCCGATACTGAAACCACATCATGCCGACACGCAGCGAAACCATCCGTGAACACGCCCGCCAACACTTGCGCCCCTTGGTCGAACGCATCGACCGCGAAGGGCTTTATCCGAAAGACTACCTGCACGAATTGGGCCGTTTGGGCGGTTTTGCCGCCTTCTTGCGGGCCGAAGAAAACGGCCAAAGCGACGCCTTGGCCGAACAAGTGGATATTCTGCGCTCGGTAGCCGCCGAATGCGGCTCCACCGGCTTTACCGCGTGGTGCCAAGCCACTTGCGCTTGGTATCTGGCCATGAGTAGCAACCGTGATGTGCGCAAGCGTTATTTCCGCGCCGTTTCCGAAGGCCGTCTGCTGGCCGGCACCGGCATGTCAAATACGGTCAAGCATTTAGACGGCATCGAAAAACATTTGTTGAAAGCCGAGCCGAACGGAAACGGCTACCTGATCAACGGCGGCTTGCCTTGGGTATCGAATATCGGCGACGAACACGTATGGGCGTGCACGGCACAAACCACAGACGGCGGCTATGTGATGTTTATGGTGGAGGGTTGGCGCGACGGCGTCAGCCTGAAACGCAGTCCCGAATTTTGCGCCCTGGAAGGCACCCGCACCTTGAGCGTGCGCTTTAAAGACATGGAAATCACTCCTGCCGATATCTTGGCCACGCCCGATGAGTTTCCCGACTATCTCGCTCGCATCAAACCCGGCTTCCTGCTGCTGCAAAACGGTTTTGCCGCCGGGATTATCGACGCCGCTTTGTCGGTTATCCAAGACAGCTGCCGTTCGGGCAATCCCGCCAATGCCTATCTGCCTGACAGCGGACAAAGCCTGCAAAATGATTTCGAGCATTGGCTTAGCGACAGCACCCCACTCTACGCTGCGGCTCAGCAAGGCCACCAACCTGCCTTACCGGTATTGAAAAGCCGTGCCGAAGCCAGCGAGCTGGCCTTACGCGCCGCCCAATCTGCCGTGCTGCATGCCGGCGCCAAAGGCTACCTGAAAAACCACGCTGCACAGCGCATCATGCGGGAGGCTGTTTTTGTGGCAATTGTTACGCCTGCGCTCAAACATCTGCGCCGAGAAATTGTGCGCCTGGAAGAAACGGCTGTGGCGATTTAAGCAGCAGATTACCCTGATCCAGCAAAACAGCCGGCAATCCTTAAACGATTGCCGGCTGAACTCTGTGCACACTCAGTGCTGAGCTTCCGCGGCCATTCCAATACTCAGGTTTAGTTCGATTGCTTTCAAAGCCATACATAGTTGGCCAGCATAAAACGACGGCGTGAGACCTTTGCAAAACCCCCATCTGCGGCGCATTTCTGCGTTGTGCGCTGCTCGCTCGCTTGCCTATCTAGATGATATGTCTGTCCCACAGGGATTCCTGCGTTCACACTCGCTGCGCTGCTACGCCTTGAACTGCATCCACATCTGGGGGTTTTGCAAAGGTCTCAGCGTGCCAATTTGTGGATAGCATCTAAGCTGCTCAGCTCGATTGCGCCAAACAATAAATAAAGGCTGAGGCCGTTTTCCTATCCGACAGCCTCAGCCCTCTATGCGTTTACTTTAACGGTAATCATCAGAAGAGTGCATCAATTTCTTCAGAAGAGCCGCCGCCACCGCCGCTGCCCCTGTTGCTACCGCCTCCGTTATTAACCGGCGGAATCACCACTTCAGGCACCACAGGGTTGTTGCCCGCTGCAGCAATATCGTCTGCATCCGGATCGGCACCACGGTTGTCAATCGCCAAACGCGGGCTGGTGGTTTGCTGCTCTTGCAGGAAGTATTCACCGCCTTTGCGCACCAAACCTTGCGGCACCGGCATCTCTTTTACCGGCACGCCTTTCAGCGCATGGCGCATATAGTCGATCCACACAGGCAGCGCGATGGTACCGCCGAAAGCAGCGCGTCCCATGCTTCTAGGCTTATCGAAACCGATATAAACCACCGCAACCAAATCCGGGTTGAAACCTGCAAACCAAGCGTCTTTATTGGCATTGGTGGTACCGGTTTTGCCGGCCAAGTCGCTACGGCCCAAAGCATTGGCCCGGGTAGCCGTACCGCGGCGAATGACGTCCCGCATCATGCTATACATGATATAAGCGTTACGCGGATCAATCACTTGGGGCGCGTTTTCGCCGGCCACCAACGGTTTCATTTGTGCCCGCAAGCGGCCCTCTCCGTCTTCGATACGGTCAATCACATAAGAAGAAATTTTGTAGCCGCCGTTGGCAAATACCGCATAGGCCTCCGCCATTTGTAAGGGCGTTGCCGAACCACTGCCCAAAGCCATAGACAAAGCAGCCGGAACTTGCTGGGCGTTAAAGCCGAAACGTTGTACGTATTTGTGCGCTTCATCAATACCCATGGCCATGACAATACGAATGGAAACCATGTTTTTCGAAGCAGTTAAGGCCTGGCGCAAGGTAATAAAACCAGAATATCGGCCGTCGGAGTTTTTCGGACGCCATGGGCGGCCGCCGGCACCCATACCCGGCAACTCCAAAGGAGCATCGTTAATGGTGGTGGCCGCTGTCATGCCTTTGGCCAAAGCAGCAGAATAGACAAACGGTTTGAAAGTAGAACCCGGCTGGCGCTCTGCTTGAGTGGCCCGGTTAAAACTTTTACTGTGGAAGTCAAACCCACCCACCAATGCACGGATGGCCCCTGTTTTACTGTCCAAGGCCACAATGGCACCCTGCAACTCAGGCACTTGGCTGATTTGCCAACCGCGATCCAATTTGCGCACTCGAATGAGGGCGCCCGGACGCACGGAAGCGTCCCCCATATTCTGATTATTGATGGTGCGGGCAATATTGCTCACCGTATTACCGCCCAATTTAATACGCTCGCCGCCTTGCAAATAAACCTCTATTTGCGAACGGCTGGCTTTCAACACAACAGCAGGAACCAAACCGTCAACCGTGTAAAAACCGTTCAAATATTGGTCCAGGTTTTCATCCAACACATCGGCTTCGATTTTGCCCAGGTCCAAGTAACCCTCCGCACCACGGTAGGCACCCACGCCAAACCCCTTCAAAGCGCGACGCAAAGCATTGGTGGCCACACGCTGGCTTTCTGTATCAACCGTGGTGTACACACGGAAACCGCGGGTATAGGCCTCTTCTCCGTATTTATCATACATCTCCTGACGCGCCATCTCAGCCACATACAAGGAATTCTGGTCAATATCAACCTGCTGCCGCTCGTACACCAATTTCTCGGCCAAAGCCTGTTCACGTTGCTGCGGTGTAATCATCCCCTCCTGAACCATATTGTTCAGAATATATTCTTGCCGCAAACGAGCCCGCTCAGGATTCACAATCGGGTTATAAGAAGAGGGAGCTTTGGGCAGGCCGGCCAGCATGGCCGCTTCGGCCAAACTCAACTCTTGCACCGGTTTGTTAAAATAAATTTGAGAGGCCGCAGCAAACCCGTAAGCGCGTTGGCCCAAGTAAATCTGATTGAAATAAAGCTCTAAAATCTGATCTTTAGTCAAAGACTGTTCGATTTTATATGCCAGCAAGGCTTCATTGAATTTGCGCGTATAAGTCCGCTCATTGGTCAAATAAAAATTGCGCGCCACTTGTTGGGTAATGGTGCTGGCGCCGGACTGCACACCGCCGGCTTGAAAGTTTCCGATCACCGCGCGCATCACTCCGGTGGTATCCACACCCCAATGCTGATAAAAACGCTTATCTTCGGCTGCCAACACAGCATCCTTCAACACTTTCGGAAACTGGTCAATTTTCGTGAATGCTCGGCGCTCTTCGCCATATTGGCCGATCAGTTTGCCGTCTGAAGAATAAATCATCAAAGGCATACGGGGCTGATAGTGGGTAACCGCCTCCAAGGTAGGCAGCTTGGGGTAGGTCACCATAACCGCAATCGCAAGCAAGCCGATACCGAACAGCAGCAATCCGATCAACAACCCAAATACAGTAGTAAAAAATTTTCTAACCATAACGAAAAATATTTCTATCTATAAAGACTTTGGCTAAAGTAAACTATACTCAAATTTCTGCAAGGAAATGCTAAACCTTGTATTCATTCAGCAATGGCCGTAAGATGATTTTTCAAAGGGAGTTCCAAGTATGAAAATATCAAAAAATTCAAATAAATCAAATAATAAATCAAAAAAAATTTCAGCGGCAAAGGCAGCTTGGGGATAGATGTTACACCGAATACCATCAGCATGGTACACCTTTCAGGTAGCACCCCTGACCGGCTGAAACTGGAAAAATATGCCATCCAGCCTCTTCCGAAAGGCATTATTATAAACGGCAATATTGAGGATTATGACCAACTCGTATCATATTTACAACAAACTTACGAACAGCTCGGCACCAGTTGCAAAAATATCACAGCCGCCCTTCCTCAGTCCCTAACCAATACTCAAACTTTGCATTTTGACTCTCGAAGCTCCGATTTATCATTGGAGGAGTTTGCTGAGCTTGAGGCCAGCCAAACCATAGGCTCAAGCGATCTGAGCTTTGATTATCAGATTACTGCTGACTCCCATGATGGCAATGTACAAGAAATCGTTCTGGCTGCTGCAAAACGTGATGATGTTAATTTGCGGGTTGATGCATTTGAAGCTGCTGGCATTGCTTTGTCACAAATGGATGTAGATACTTTCGCCGTTGTGAACGCATTCTCTATCTGGATGGATCAGTTTTCGTCTGATTTGGAAAATCAGAAATTAGCTGTCTTCTACGTCGATGAAGAGCAAATGAAAGCATTCATCCTACAAAATGGCCAAATTCTATACAAACAAGAAACCAATTTCGGCAATAAACAATTGACGCTTAATATCCAGCGCCAGTATAAGCTGACTGAAGACGATGCGTGGCATCTCCGATTCAAAAATACAAAACCGGCAGACTTCCAATCAACAGTCGCCAATCACTTCAATAATCAATTGACCCAAGAAATCCAACGGGTTTTGCAGTTTTATTACACCACAGTCAGCAGTGACTATCAGGAAAATATCAAGCATATCCTCATTGCAGGATGCCCATTTATGCAACCTTTCGGGCTGGCTGAAAATGTTTATTCGCAAACTAATATCCCGACGCAACAGGCTGAGCCGGTCTATAGCGTACAGGCTAATGCCCAGACAGAAAATCCACACTTTAACTTAGAAGCCGGACAATTGACAGTTGCCTTCGGTTTGGCTGCGCGAGGATTATAAACATGACGCCTTTAATCAAAATCAATATGCTGCCTTACCGTGAGCAGCTGGATCAAAAGAAAAAGTCCCAATTCAATCGTTTGATGCTTTTATCCTTACTGGCAGGAATTGGACTGTGTGCATTTACTTATATGACCCTGAGCGGCATGAAGCTTAATCAAGAGTCAAGAAACCAGCAGCTCACCGACGGAATTGCTCTTTTGGATGAAAAAATTCAGGAAGTCGCCGGCTTAGAAAAGGAAAAAGCAGCCTTCTTAAGCCGTAAACAAAAAGTAGAGGAATTAGAAAATAAACGTTTTGAAGCAGCACGTATTATTGATATGCTGAATGCAGTCGCACCGGAAGGCGTATATTTAACCGGCATCAAAGCAACTGATCCTCAAAACTATACTTTGTCCGGCAAAGCAACAAGCGATAGCAAGATTGCAGACTTTATGCGCGTTATTCCTACAACTCAGGTATTTGAGCAACCTGCGCTGTCCAGCATTAAAAAGGTAGAAGCCGTACAGGAGTTCGAATTAACCGTTGCCTTATCAGCAACATCTGTTAGCAAACAAACAGACACATCAACTGATACGGCTCAATGATTTTTTAGGGAGCAAAGCGTCATGGCTACAAATATCGACTTAAATACTTTATACAAACAAGGGAAAGCTACACAATTCGGAGTTGCGGCACTCATTATCTTGGTTACTTTGGGCATAGGCTACGTCGCACTATTTAAAGACCAATGGTCTGAAATTGAAACTTTACAAGGACAAGAAGAGCAATTGAAACAGGATTACGCAAATAAAGCTGCCCAAGCAGCCAACCTTCCTGTTCTAGAAGAAGAGCTAAAACAAATTCGCACAGCTTTTAATGTCCTGTTAAAGCAATTGCCTACTGATGCAGAAATCCCAAATTTAATTCAGGAGCTCCATCAGGCAGGTGCGAAAAACAGTATGCGCATGAACAGCGTAAAACCTTTGCCGCCCATTAATGATGATAGCGTACAGCAACTACCTCATGAAATTTCTATCTCAGGAAGTTATGAGCAAATTGCACAATTTACTCGCGATGTTGGCCGTTTATCTAGGATCGTTACTCTGGATAAAATTAGTTTGGTTCCTTCAAATGAAAAAGAAGGAAACAACGGTGTACTTACCTTAAGTGCCAATGCCAATACTTATAAAGCCTTAGAGATTAACGAAGCAGCTGCCAGCAGCGCCTCCGCTGCTGAATAATGAGAGTAATTTTATAAAAAATAAGGATTGTACTATGAAAGCAAATTTACTTTCGCTTCCTATACTGTGCTGCTTAGCTGCCTGCTCTATGCCTGGAAACGATTTAGATGATTGGATGCAAGAAACACAGCGCCAAGCAGAGAATAATGTGCGTCCGGTAGAAGTGCCTACACTCTCTAAACCAGCTCAGTATATCGACCCTGTCATCAATGGCTTAAATATTTTTGATCCTAAACGCATCCGGGTCAACCAGCAAACTGGTATAAACGTCCCTAACCCCAATAGGGTGAAGGAAATTCTAGAAAATTTCAGTTTAGAAAGTGTCCGTTATGTAGGATCAATCAAACGAGGAAATCAAGTATCTGCATTTATAGAAGCCAATAATCATACTTACACCGTTCGCATCGGTAACTACATCGGTCAAAACCATGGAAGAATTACCGCCATCACGCCTGACAAAATCATCGTCAACGAATTGGTTGAAAACAGTTATGGTGAATGGGAAAATCGCCCGGCCGAACTGGGTTTAAATGAAAAAACTGAAGACTCAACTGGTAACCAATCAAAAACCAACTAAACTTTAAGGGATTAACGTTATGAAAATTAAAAAGTTAAAATATCTAAGCACTTTAGGGTTGGGCTTGGCAATTCAAAGCGTTTTTGCTGGAAATATTACAGATATTAATGTATCTGCCTTACCCGATAACCAAAAAGTCATCAAAATTCGTTTTGATCGCGACATGATCAAACCGAGTGGCTTCATCACTACCGCTCCTTCGCGCATTGCATTAGATTTCGCAGGCACGGGATCCAATCTTAATCAACCTGTTTTGCAATACAATGACGATTTATTAAGTCAAATTGCCGTCGCTCAAGACAACAATAAAACCCGTGTCTTACTGAGTCTGAACAAACCAGGCCAATACAATGCAGAAATAAAAGGCAATGAAGTATGGGTATACATTAACGAATCCACGCATACTACTGCCCAAACACCCACCAGACATCAAACAGCAGCCCCTGCTTTACGTCAAGAAACAGTAACCATCACTGAATCGGCCTCAAAAGCAAACTCTACTGCTTCCTCAGAAAGCAGCAACATCGCCAATATCAATGTAGATTTTAGAAAGGGGGCTAACAATGCGGGAATTGTTGAAATCAATCCGGCTGGATACCGTGGCAATCCCGACATTAAACAACACAACGATCGCTTGGTTATTCTTTTTAAAAACAACCAAATCCCTATTGCTGCCCAGCGAAACTTTGATGTAACGGATTTCAGTACTCCTGTCCGCACGGTAAGTTTACGCCGTCTGGGTAACGATACGGAAATCACCATCCGTACACAGGGCAACTGGGAATACAAAACCAGCCAAAGTGCGGGACGCTATGTGCTGACCGTCTCACCCAAAACCGTTGTAGCCGAGTCCGGCAGCGATCGCCGGCAGCGGAACTTCAACGGAAAACGTATTTCTCTGGACTTTCAAGATGTTGAGGTGCGAACTATTCTGCAAATTTTGGCCAAAGAATCTGGTATGAATATTGTTGCCAGCGACAGTGTTTCTGGCAAAATGACTCTGTCTTTGAAAGAAGTACCTTGGGATCAGGCTTTAGATTTGGTCATGCAAGCGCGGGACTTAGACTACCGTCGCAATGGTAATATTATCAATGTTGCGCCACGACAAGAATTGCTTGATAAAGAAAGAGCTATTTTAGAGGGACGCAAAGCAATCGACGAACTGGGGGCACTCCACTCTCGAACCTTCCAATTACGCTACAAAGATGTCAACGAATTCCGCAAAATTTTGAATATCAGCGAATCTGGTGGCTCTTCTGGTAATTCTAATAATTCTCTTTTAAGCAGCCGGGGAAGCGCTGTTATCGATCCGGCAACCAATACGCTCATCATCAAAGACAATGCCAATGTAATCAAACAGTTTGAGGATTTGATTGCCCAATTGGACGTACCTGCCCGTCAAGTAATGATTGAAGCACGTATTGTGGAAGCTAATGACGGCTTCTCCCGCGCACTGGGCGTGCGTTTCGGATTCGGTAGTGAAAACGGAGGCACCAAAATAGGAGGACGTGCTTCAGGAACACTGGGAGATTTCGGTAACAGCCGCTGGGGCATTCCCAATGTCAATCTGCCCATTAGCAGTCCGACTTCCGCTATTTCTATCATCAAAAGTTATGCAACAGGCGCTTTGGGTTTAGAACTCCAAGCAATGCAGGAACAAAATCGCGGCAAAATTATTTCCAGCCCTCGTGTACTGACCCAAGACCGTAAACAGGCCACGATCAAATCAGGTACGGAAATCCCGTATCAAGAAGCCACTTCTAGCGGAGCTACCAGCGTGAGCTTTAAGGAAGCCGTATTGTCCATGATTGTGACACCGCAAATCACACCTGATGGCAATGTAATTATGGACATCCAGCTGAATAAAGATTCGGTTGACAGGGACTGTAGTGTACAAGGTACCCCCTGTATCAGCACCAAAGAGCTGAATACCAAAGCCATGGTGGAAGACGGAGGCACCATCATCTTAGGTGGTATTTACGAAGAAAATAATTCAACCGGCGAGTATAAAGTGCCTTTGTTGGGTGACATTCCGGTAATCGGCAACCTGTTCAAAAGCACAACCCGTTCTAATACCAAACGCGAGTTGCTGATTTTCTTGACTCCCCGCATTATGGGTGGCGAAGGCAATGTTTTGCGTTATTAATAACTGAGGTCGCTTTTTATTGAGTGATTCGGTTACAATGCCTGCTATGAAACACATAGCAGGCAATATTTTTTTAATCGGCTTAATGGGGGCAGGCAAAACCACCCAAGGGAAACGCTTGGCGTCTTTATTGCATTATCCCTTTATCGACAGCGACCAAGAAATAGTGCAACGCACCGGTGTCAGCATTGCCACCATTTTCGAACTAGAAGGAGAAAACGGCTTCCGCAACAGAGAAACAGCAGTAATCGATGAATTAAGTCGCCGTCGCCCCGTCGTTCTAGCTACCGGAGGCGGTGCGGTATTACGCGAAGAAAACAGAGGCTACCTGAAATCCCGGGGTACCGTTGTCTATCTGCACGCCGTGCCCGAAGTACTCTACCAACGGGTGAAAACAGACAAAAGCCGGCCTTTGCTTCAAGTGACAGACCCCTTAGGTAAATTAAGCGAGCTATATCAACAGCGCGACCCTCTGTACCGTGACACCGCCCACATCGTAGTCAATGTGACGGCCCAACAACTCTGCCAACAGGCCACCCGAGATTTGCTTCTACAACTGAAACAATATTTTGCCTCAAAGATATGATACAAACACTCGACGTACATACCCCGGCACACAGCTATCCCATTTATATCGGCTCCGGTTTGATCAGTCATGCAGCAGATTATCTCCGCCCTCATCTGGGTAGTCGCGCCGCCATCATCACCAACACCACCGTCGCCCCTCTCTACCTGCAAGCAATCGAAACCGCCTGCCGCCAACTGGGAACGGACTGCTTCAGCATCATTTTGCCGGATGGCGAAGCGCACAAAACCGCAGAATCACTCAACCATATTTACACCAGTCTTTTAGAGAACCATGCCGACCGTCAAACCACCATTCTGGCTTTAGGCGGCGGAGTCATCGGCGACATGGCAGGTTATGCTGCCGCCACATATCAACGCGGCATCCCCTTTGTTCAAATTCCCACTACCCTGCTGAGTCAGGTCGATTCCTCTGTCGGCGGTAAAACCGGTATCAACCATCCGCTGGGCAAGAACATGATCGGCGCCTTTTATCAACCGCAAGCCGTCATCGCCGACACAGACTGCTTGCGCACCTTGCCGGCACGAGAGTTTTCCGCCGGCATGGCAGAAGTAATCAAATACGCCTTGTTGGGCGATGCAGAATTCTTGTCTTGGTTGGAAGAGCACACGCCGGCCATCATGCAGCAGCAGACCGACTTGCTGGCCCAAACCATTTACCGTTGCTGCCAAATGAAAGCCGACATTGTCGGCCAAGACGAAAAAGAAAAAGGCATCCGCGCCCATCTCAACCTTGGACATACATTCGGTCATGCCATCGAAGCCCAAATGGGCTACGGCAATTGGCTGCATGGCGAAGCTGTAGCGGCCGGCATGGTGTTGGCCTGCCGTTTGTCGGAGCACAAAGGCTACCTGAAAACATCAGATATCCAGCGCGTTATCCGTTTACTGCAAACCGCCGCCCTGCCCGTCTGCCCGCCTAAATTTGATGCCGGCACTTGGCTGGCCCACATGCAGCACGATAAAAAAACCAAGCCGGACAAATCCGGCTGGTGGTTTTGCAAAAACTGGGACAAGCCACCGTAGAAGCAGGCTTGAACCGGGAAACCATGCAAGCGCTGTTGCAGGACGACTAGTCTAGTTTTCAGGTAGCCATCATTTCATCTATCGCCTTAGTTGACATATAAGTTGATATTTTTAAGCGATACACGTCCCTAGATAAAACACAGCTGCTCAGTCATCCAGGCTACCTGAAAACAAAAGCGACTCTCTCAGATAGTCTGCCACAACCCGTTAATCTTCAGTGCCTTCTTTATGAATGCCGATCTGCAAAAGCAACTCAACATCACCGATGCTACAGTAAAAAAACTGGCCAAACTACATATTCACACGGCTTGGGACGCAGTTTTGCATCTGCCTTTGCGTTACGAAGACGAAACCCACCTGACCCCCATACGAGACGCCCCTGTCGGGACATCCTGCCAAGTAGAAGGCATGGTGCTGCACCAAAACCTCCAATTCAGGCCGCGCCGACAACTGATCGTGCAGATACGCGATGCATCCGGGAGCGTACTGCATCTGCGCTTCCTGCATTTCTACCCCAGCCAACAAAAGCAAATGGCAGTAGGCAAAACCATCCGCGCCATCGGTGAAATCCGACACGGTTTTTTCGGCGATGAAATGGTGCATCCGAAAATTCGCGAGGCCACACATAGTCTCGCCGAAAGCCTCACGCCCATCTATCCCACCGTAAACGGTCTCAGTCAATCCACTTTACGCCGCATCATCCGCAAGGCCCTCGAAATCTTGCCCTTAAGCGACACTCTGCCAGAAAGCCTGCGCACTGCATTGCATCTTCCGCCTCTTGCCGACAGTCTGCGCCTACTCCACACACCACCACCCGAATACAGTCCGCACCAACTTCATAACGGCGCATTGCCTGCTTGGCAACGCCTCAAATTTGACGAACTATTGGCTCAACAGCTTTCCATGCAGCTGGCTCGCAAAAAGCGACTTTCCGGCAATGCCATACCGCTACGCGGAAACGGTCGTCTGTACCACCGTTTAATCAATAGCTTGCCTTTTACCCTGACGCCTGCCCAACAGCGTGTCTTAACAGAAATTCAAAATGATTTATCCCAGCCTCATCCGATGCACCGCCTATTACAAGGCGATGTTGGCAGCGGCAAAACCATTGTGGCAGCACTCTCTGCCCTGAACGCATTGGAAGCAGGAGCACAAGTTGCCGTCATGGCACCTACCGAAATCTTAGCCGAGCAGCACTATGTGAAATTTAAGCAATGGCTGGAGCCTCTTGGGATAACGGTTTCTTGGCTTTCAGGTAACCTGAAGAAAAAAGAAAAAGATCAGGTCAAAACTGCTTTGGCAGATGGCCATGTTCATTTGGCCATCGGTACCCATGCCTTATTTCAAGAAGACGTGGCTTTTCGACAGCTGGGGCTGGTTATCGTGGACGAGCAACACCGCTTCGGTGTCGAACAACGCTTAGCTCTCAAAAACAAAGGGCGCGACGTCCATCAATTAATGATGTCTGCCACGCCAATACCGCGCACTTTGGCGATGAGTTTTTTTGCCGACTTGGATGTTTCCCTCATTGACGAACTGCCTCCCGGACGTACTCCCATTCAAACCCGCCTGGTTAACAGCGCCCGACGGCATGAAGTGGAAGGCTTCGTTTTAGCTGCCTGCCAAAAAGGGAAACAGGCATATTGGGTCTGCCCGCTGATTGAAGAAAGTGAAATATTGCAATTACAAACTGCAACAGAAACCCGAGCCGAGCTACAAACAGCACTGCCGCAGTTAAAAATCGGTTTGTTGCATGGAAAAATGAAATCTGGAGAAAAGGCGGCAGTAATGGGAGATTTTGCCTCAGGCAAGATAGACGTACTGGTGGCCACGACTGTCATCGAGGTGGGCGTAGATGTGCCCAATGCCGTTTTAATGGTCATCGAACATGCTGAGCGCATGGGCTTGGCACAACTTCACCAACTGCGCGGCCGAGTGGGCCGTGGTAAAGACACCAGCAGTTGCGTATTGTTATTCAGCGAACCATTGAATGAATTAGCCAAAGCTCGGTTAAAAGTGATCTACGAACACCAAGACGGCTTTGAAATCGCCCGTCAAGACTTGAATATCCGCGGACCGGGTGAGTTACTGGGTGCACGGCAAAGCGGTATGCCTATGTTACGCTTTGCCTGCTTGCAAGAAGATTTACATTTATTGGAAGCAGCGCGCCAAGTTGCACCAACATTTATGCGCCACCATCCTGAAGCTGTCGCTGCACACTTATTGCGCTGGCTCAGCAGCCGAGAAGGATTTTTAGACGCCTAGACAAAACAAATAGCATACTTTCTTAATCATCAATAAACTTCATCATCAACACAATCAATTGATTTTCGTACACCCAGACTTGGTACTGGCGGCTGCTGAATTGGGGCATTCAAACACCTCTCCAGCCGCTGTAATATATAGCGATTTTGTAAAACCGGATCTATTCGGCTTTAGATAAATATAAAAAGTATTGATTTTCCCGTCAGTGGTATTGGACTCTAGCTCATAGTTTCCGTTGGCGACAGTACGCTTAGTATTAATCAGACTGTTCAAACCGGCAACACTGTAAGTCGGCAAATTTTTTACCTTTCTCTGTCTCATTTCAGCTACCAGCTCAACCAACTCATTTTTAGCAGTTGCCAAATTGGTGCGTTCAATATAATAAGAGTAAGAAGGCAACGCAATAGCGGCAAGAATACCGATGATTGCCAACACAATCATCATCTCAACCAAAGTAAAGCCGGCAGAAATTTTTACTCTTTTTTGCGAAAAAATATTTTTTTCCATCGAAAGCCGTCCAATCAACTACTGGTTATTCTTGTATTCAACGTAGGATTCTAAGGTTACTACAGTATTCGAGTTTTGCCCCCAAGCGCGCGCAGTCACCCGATAAATCGCCTTGCCTCCCAACGGCGGTCCTAAACGCTCCACCACATAACAGGCATTGTCCGTTTTTGAAGCACCGTTAACACATTTTGCCTCTGAACTTCCCGGAACCAGTATGTTTTTTTGCTCCCAGACCGGCCCACGCCCCTCAGTCACATCTCCTTTACATAAACCATCGAGGCAAGCCGGCGCACCACCAGATTCATTAAAATCTGCATGTTTATGACTGGATATTAAATTTTCACCAGATAACAAAGCTGCTTCGGCTTTAGAAAAAGCAAATTTTCTATCGGCATCATTCGAGCTGATCCGCATCTCCGTATTGGTGGATTGCATACTTGCAATCACAATAAACGCAATCACCAACATCATGATCAATACAATAAATAAGGTAAACCCTCCGGTTTGTCTTTTATAATCCGGCGCATACACTACCTCCCCGTACATTTGCCCTGATCAAAAACTCATTGAAATGACCATGCGTTTGCTCGTTATCAGATATTTGCAAGCTCAAATCTAACACTGTTGGCATTGGTGACACCCGTTTCAAATTCGGGTTACTTTTCAGACTTGAATAATTGTCATCGAAGGTGGCTGCCGTATTGTTCTCTCCACATCCCGCATAAGTAAACGTTGATTGCATATTTTGAATATTTGCCACTAACAACTGCGGGCCTTCCCAGCTACCATTTGCACCCAAGGTAAACCGATACAAACCCCTGGAGTTGGCATCATCAATATTGGCAATTCTACCGATTGCATAAGCATTGGCATGAACTTGGGAAACTGTTGTTTGTGGCACATAAAAAGCCACCTCGTCATTTGCATTTACGTCTAACCTAGGCAAGGCGGAATTGATCCTGACATCACCTCCCCCGGCAGTCACATTATTGACCTCCATTCTGAAACAAGAAGTCAAAGCAACTTTCCCTCCCGCTTGAGACCATTTGGCTACCTCACTACCTGCAGGAATGGTTGACGTTCCACTCAAAGGTACCGGATTGATCCCATAAACAAAAACCAATGGATCACTCAACAATTCAAAGCCGTTTTGATTAAAAGCCGTGCGGACGCTACTCAAGGGAAAAGTACTGATACCGGAAAATTCATGATTGTCCAGATCCAACCTGATACCTTGCGCTGCATTATTGACCCCGGCGAACTCCTTCCGCTCCAGATTGCCCAAATTAAAGCAACCAAATGAGCCGGCCATTCGCGCATCGCGGATAATCATTTCCGCCGCACTCCTTAAGTCCTGCTGCGCAGACAGGCGGCTTTCGGAAGTCCGCTTCATTTGATTGGTGATGGAATATGTAATACCAATTGCCAACAACACGATAATGCCTAAGGAGCTGGCTACTAAAAACTCAATCAAAGTAAAGCCTTTAGCCAAACTTAAGCCGGAAGTTTTAGCTATCGTTTTTTTAGAAAATTTTTGAGAACGAAACAGCATGACTTAACTCCCTACCTGCAGCGTATAAGAAAATTTAAACTCATCTTGATCGTTCACTTCTTCCCAACGCACATTGATCACACCATCTTTACCGATACTGTATGAAACATCTCTGGCATTCGGCAAAGCCCTTCTCAAATCCGCTTCAAATTTTTCACGATGGCAGTTTATTACTGCTTCACGCACACCATTACATTTATTAGAGTTATTTATAGAGCCTGCCAAATCAAGCGTGCCGCTTTTTTCATAACCGGTATATTTTGTTTCGTCTTCTGTTCTTGTCCTGACATCAGGATTAGACAACATACCTTCAGCCAAGTTTTGAACTGCCAAAGCCACTCGGGTTTGCATTTCAGCTTCTCTCACACTACCCACGGACTTCAGTTGAGCCAGCATCAAAGCCATAATACCGAAAGCCATAATAAATACGGAGACCAATACTTCCAACAAAGTAGCGCCTCGTATTTTCTTCTTATCCAAAAAAACTCTTCCGTTACTTCCACGCATCGCAACACCTCATATATTTATTATCCACTTTGATTAGCTATTTTTGAAGATTAGCTATTTTTTGAAAAAGAACAGGTTTCGCCATATGCCTCAGCACTTAATTGATCTAAACCCGATGGGTCGAAGTTACCCTTACACGGTACAACTCTACCGCCAGGAGCCAGCAAAGTCATTCTCGCCTGTTTGGTATCAGACGCCACAATCCTCACATAACCCTGCGAAAATAAATATTGGGCACCGGGAGATGCTTGACGCACACCGAAACTACCGTTGGGTAAGAAAATAAAACGATCTACAACTTCCGGATTTTGTAGATTCAAACCCAAGCCTCTTATTTCAATACTGGTATCACCGTCAATCAATACAGAACGTAGGTCTATATCCTGATTGGCTGTCGTGATGCTGCTTTCATAATTAGAAGTATTATTACTGTCTACGAAAGCCAAGATCGATTGCCCCCCTGACTGATCGCAACCATTATTGGGTTTTCCGTCACTTTTCAAAGTAACCCCGCCACATACAACAACCGGTTTATTCAAGCGGACAGCCTCAGCACGAGCAAATTGAAAAAGGGTTGTCACTCGGTCAATCCTATTAGCCAATCTCTGCCCGGCAATAAAACTCTGCATACTGGGAAAAGCAATGGCCGCCATAATGCCGATCAGAGTGACCACAATCATCAGCTCAATCAAGGTAAAACCGCTTTGTTTTTTTAATTCTTTATTCATGGCCTTATATTCTTTGAATGATTCAAATCAAATTTGAAACTTTGAAGGAAAGGATACAATATACCGCTTTCAGGCAGCCCGTCACTGCGGCTACTCTTCTCCTGAAAAATAAACATGCTCCGATCTGACTGCGTTGTCAAACTTACTGAACTGCCCCATAAACACCAAAGGAATTTTGCCGGTAGGCCCGTTACGGTGTTTGCCAATAATACACTCGGCCATGCCTTTTAATTCGGTATCAGGATGGTAATACTCATCCCGATACATGAACATAATCAAATCGGCATCTTGTTCGATCGCACCTGACTCACGCAGATCCGACATCATCGGGCGTTTATCTGTTCTGGACTCCACCGTGCGAGACAACTGGGATAAGGCAATAATGGGGATATTCAGCTCACGGGCCAAAGATTTCAGAGAACGGGAAATCTCCCCCAGTTCGGCCGCCCGGTTGCCGGAATGGTTGCTGTTTCCACTCATCAATTGCAGGTAGTCAATCACCACCAAGCCGAGCCGGCCTTTATGCCTGCGAGCCAACCTGCGCACTCGGGCACGGACTTCCAGCGCATTTAATCCGGGCGTTTCATCAATAAAGATCGGGGCATCCGCCAGTTTGCGGACGGCATCACCCAACCTCTCCCAATGCTCGTCCTGCAACTGACCGGTTTTAAGCAGATGCTGGTCCAGCCTCCCAACCGAACCGAGCATCCTCATTACCAGCTGCACCCCGCCCATTTCCATGGAGAAAATGGCTACGGGCAGGTGCGTGCTGATAGCGACGTTTTCCGCAATATTCAGTGAAAAAGCCGTTTTTCCCATTGCCGGCCTACCGGCAACGATGATGAGGTCGCCTCCGTGCAAACCGGCAATTTTTTTATCCAAATCAATAAAACCAGTGGGAATTCCGGTTACATCATCCTTATTCTCACGCGAATAAGCTTTATCGATATTGCTGACGGCTTCTTTCAGCATGGCAGGCATTTCCAGAAATTCGCTCCGGCCGCGGCTGGTACTTTCGGCGATTTGAAAAACTTTGCTTTCCGCCTCGTCCAGCATTTGTTTAACATCCCTGCCTTGCGGATTGTATGCATTCCTAGCAATCTCTGTGCCAACCTGAGCCAGCTGGCGCATGACGGAACGGTCGCGCACGATTTCGGCGTAACGCGCAATATTAATGGCAGAGGCTATGTTTTGCGCCAAATCCACCAAATAGCCGAAACCGCCCGCCTCTTCCAGCACTTCTTCCCGCTGCAACACCTCTTCTACCGTAATCGTATCGGCAGGCCGCGAGTGCTCGGCCAGCTGGGCGATGGCGCGGAAAATCAGGCGGTGTTCGTAACGGTAGAAATCATCCTCCCGCACCACGCCCGCCACCCGATCCCAAGCAGAAGTATCCACCATCAAACCGCCCAAAACCGCCTGTTCCGCCTCTACGGAGTGCGGCGGCAGAGCAAGATGCTCGTTGGTTTGATCCAAGGTATCCGTGTCCATATAATTTATACGCTGCAGCAAACAATAAAAAACAATTCTAACATTACAGCTATTGAATTACCGCTTCAAAAACCCATATACTCTTCCCCACAGCGGAAACTCCGCTGTTTTTAATGACGATATACACCACACCGCCACAGGCTGCTTTCAGGTAGCCTTACGCCACTTTCAACACCAAAGGACATATCATGGAACACAAATTGCCTACCCTGCCTTACGCTTTAGACGCGCTGGAACCCCATCTTTCCAAAGAAACTTTGGAATACCACTACGGCAAACACCACCAAACCTACATCACCAATCTGAACAACCAAATCAAAGGCACCGAATTTGAAAACCTGTCTTTGGAAGAGATTGTGAAAAAATCATCCGGCGGCGTATTCAACAACGCAGCCCAAACTTGGAACCACACCTTCTATTGGCTGGGCTTTACCCCCGAAGGCCAAGGCAAGCCCGCCGGCGAACTGGCTGCGGCCATTGACGCCAAATGGGGCAGCTTCGAAGCCTTCCAAGAAGCCTTCAACGCTTGCGCGGCCGGCACCTTCGGCTCCGGTTGGGCTTGGCTGGTGAAAACCGCCGACGGCAGCCTGGATCTGGTTTCCACCTCCAATGCCGCCACCCCCCTGACCACCGACAGCACTCCCCTGCTGACATGCGACGTTTGGGAACACGCCTACTACATCGACTACCGCAACAGCCGCCCCAACTACCTGAAAGGCTTTTGGGAAATCGTCAACTGGGACGTAGTGGCCGAGCGCTTCAACGGCTAAACCTCCACGATTGAGCCGCGCCTGAAGCGCCCAATCAAACAGGCTACCTGAAACATTTTCAGGTAGCCTGTTTGATTGCAGTCGTTGATATGACCGCAAACCGCCTGAGACCTTTGCAAAACCCCCATCTGCGGCGCATTTCTGCGTTGTGCGCTGCTCGCTCGCTTGCCTATCTATATGATATGTCTTCGCTCACTGTGCTGCTACGCCTTGAACTGCATCCACATCTGGGGGGTTTGCAAAGGTCTCCGCCTGGCATTAGAGCAGATTGACAAAGATTGTCACAATCGCTGCCCTACATTTCTTTACACCAAGCTGGCATTTCGGTTTTAAGTTTTACCTCACCCCGTAATTCGGCTGCACCAAAGCACAAACCGGACGTTCGCGGCGGCTGCGGCGTTGCCGCCCCGGGATTTTGTGACAGGCTTGCGCCGGCTCGACTGTGTCTTTGTTCTTGCCGCCGCGACCGCCTTCTGCCGAGCGGCGGCCGCCCTCGCGCGTTGCACGGCGTTGCTGATCGACGGCCGGTTCTGCCGCTTGAGCGGGCTGTTTTTGCCACCAACGCGGCTCGAATCCTTCAATCCGCTCCACCGCCAAATCTTTGCCGATCAATTCTTTGATCGACTCGAACATTTTCTGCTCGTCTTCGTCCATCAAGGAAATCGCCACCCCTTCCGCGCCGGCCCGGCCGGTACGGCCGATGCGGTGCACATAATCTTCCGCTTGAGAGGGCATCTCGTAATTGATGACGAAAGGCAGCTCGGCAATGTCCAAACCGCGCGCGGCCACATCGGTGGCCACCAACACGCGGAGCTGACCGGCTTTGAAGTCGCTCAAAGTTTCCAAACGGCTCTGCTGTGATTTATCCCCGTGCAAAGCAGCCGCACTCAACTGCCGCCGCACCAAATCGCGCGCCACCTGATCCACGCTCTGCTTGGTTTTGCAAAACACAATCACTTGATTCATGTTCAGATCCACAATCAAGCGTTCCAAAAGATTGCGCTTCTGCATGGTATCGATGGCGATAATGTGCTGTTCCACATTGGCATTGGTGGTGTTTTGCGGGGCGGTTTCCACCTGCTCGGGCTGATTCATAAAATCCTGCGCCAATTTGCGAATGGGCGGCGAGAAAGTGGCGGAAAACAGCAGGGTCTGGCGCTGTTTCGGCAGCATTTGCATGATGCGGCGGATGTCGTCGATAAAGCCCATGTCCAGCATGCGGTCGGCCTCGTCCAATACCACGATTTCCACTTTGTCCAAGCGGATGTTTTTCTGCTGCACATGATCCAACAGCCGCCCCACGGTGGCCACCACGATTTCGCAACCGCTGCGCAGGCTTTGGGTTTGTTTGTCCATATTGACGCCGCCAAACAAAACCGTATGCCGCAAAGGCAGGTTTTTGATGTAAGCCGAGGTATTTTGGTCGATTTGGTCGGCCAATTCGCGCGTGGGCGTCAGCACCAGCATACGCACGGGGTGCATGGCCGGCGACGTGCTGGCATTGGCGTAACGCTTCAAGCGTTCCAAACCGGGCAGCATAAAAGCCGCCGTTTTGCCGGTGCCGGTTTGCGCGGCGGCCAGCAAATCGTGGCCGGCCAATACTTTCGGAATGGCGGCAGACTGAATGGCGGTCGGTTGTTCGTAGCCCTGTTCGCTTAAGGCTTCGGTAATTTCTGGGGACAAACCCAAACTGGCAAAAGGATTCACTTCAATACTCCTCGCACCCGCTGCCTATGGCCGCAGGTGTCTTAAATCAAAACGCAATCAGGCCGGGCCGTCACGGGCTACCTGAATCAAGAATTCATTATTTATTCTCAGTGCATGTGGTCCAATACGGCCGGCATCATCAGGCATATGCGAGACCCCGACGTGTTTATTTCGAGGGCTACCTGAAAACACGTCTTCCAGAACAGGCCGTATTGTGCCCGAAAACCTAAGCAGGCGGTTACCAGCACACGGTCAAAGCCTTATTGCTTCCAAATTTCGGGCGGCGAATGCTGTAAATATTCCCGATCGGCAAACGTCGTCAGCAGCTGCGGTGCCAGCGCAATAAAAATCGCACTCAGCAAGCCGGTGAGAAACGCCTCACCCCAGGCAATAAAGAAAAACACCGGCAGCACGGATTCAAGCAGGGTGTCCGCATCAAACACGCCTGCGGCATACAAAAGCGTGCCGACGGCAACAGCCGACAGAAAAATGCCTGCCGCGGCGGCCAAAAAGCCGTTGATGAAAATATAGACAAACACATTACGCGGCAGCCGTCGGCTGAACGAACGGGCCGCCGTGGTCACCAGCACCGGCGGCACCAGCGTGCTCAAGGCGGCAATGCCTGCGGCCGGCAGCCCCGACCAACCTTGCCATATCAGGGTATACAGCAACATCACTAAGGAAGCCAGCCACAAAGCCGCCGAACCGCCCAACATCAGCGTCAGCAAAGAAACGCCGAGCAGGTGGTACACCAAGCCGCCCATCTGGCCCGCCAAAGGAGCGGCGCGCAGGCTCCAGCACAAAGCCAGTGCCAGCATCGCGATGCCGGCCAAGCGGCTGTGCCGTTTCAAAGCCGGCCAAGCCCTCGGCGCAACCATGCCCAGCATTGCCAGCCAAACAAAAGCCGCCGCCCACTGCGCGGACGGCGCGAACCAAACAGCAGGAAAATTCATCTTACCCTGCCCCGTTCAGCGCTTGTTCACACTTCATTCACACCTGCCAATCGATTTCGCCCAAACCATGCTGTTTCAGGTAGCCGTTGGCTTGGGAAAAATGGCGGCAGCCGAAAAAACCGCGGTGGGCCGACAAAGGCGAAGGATGCGGCGCGGTGAGCACCAAATGCCGGCTGCGGTCGATGATGGCGCCTTTTTTCTGCGCATGGCTGCCCCACAGCATGAACACCAAGTGTTCGCGCGCCTCATTCAACACCGCCACCACCCGGTCGGTAAACCGTTCCCAACCCAATGGCGCATGCGAGTGAGCCTGCCCGGCCCGCACGGTCAGCACCGTATTCAGCAGCAAGACGCCCTGATCGGCCCACGACTGCAGGCAGCCGTGCCGGGGTATGCGAAAGCCTGCGATATCCTGTGCCAACTCTTTATAAATATTGAGCAAGGAAGGCGGCACCGCCACGCCCGGACGCACGGAAAACGCCAAACCGTGCGCCTGCCCGGCGCCGTGATACGGGTCTTGACCCAAAATCACCACTTTCACGCCGGCAAATTCGGTGGCGCGGAAAGCATTGAACACCTCGGCCGCCGGCGGATACACCGTCATGCCTTGCTCACGTTCGCGGCGTACGGTATCCAGAATCTGCTGGAAATACGGCGCCTGCTTTTCTGCACCGATGGCTTGCTGCCACGTCTGCATACACTTCCTTTGCTTTCATTCACTGTTCTGTTTTCAACACCTTATCCTACCGTAACCGCAAGCTTTTCAGGTAGCCTGTTTAAGCCCTTAGCGCGGCAGACGGCGAAGGCGACAAAGCTAGGCCGCCACTGTATCCCTTTCTGCTGCACTGCGCAAATCCGCCGCCAATGTTTCGCACACCGAAACAAAACAGCAGAATTTAAGCAGATATGAGTAAAAATCAGCCATACGATGAAATTATATTTCAATTAAACATTAATAGTAGAACTTAAATTTAAAATTTTTCAAAAATGAGCAATTAAAAAATGAAAAAATGCGGTTTTGACAACTTTTAATTTTATCCAAACACTAGCCAAACAAAAGCAAGCCTTGTTAGACTTGGCTCCGATTGCTGCACCGCAGCGGACACAGACCCACCGCCGATCCATTGAGGAGTCCAACCATGAGCGACTTAGACGCCCTGTTCCAAAAAATCAAACAACGCGACCCCAACCAGGCGCCCTTCCACCAAGCCGTGGAAGAAGTGTTTTCCAGCCTGGCGCCCTTTCTGGCCAAGAACCCGCGTTACACCCAACACAATCTGCTGGAGCGCATTGTTGAGCCCGAGCGCGTCATCATGTTCCGCGTGTCTTGGGTAAACGATCAAGGCCAAGTTCAAGTCAACCGCGGCTACCGCGTACAGATGAACTCCGCCATCGGCCCCTATAAAGGCGGCCTGCGCTTCCACCCCACCGTGGACTTGGGCGTATTGAAATTCCTCGCTTTCGAACAAGTCTTTAAAAACGCCCTCACCACCCTGCCCATGGGCGGCGGCAAAGGCGGCTCCGACTTCGACCCCAAAGGCAAAAGCGACGGCGAAGTGATGCGCTTCTGTCAAGCCTTCATGACCGAACTTTCCCGCCACATCGGCGCCGATTTGGACGTACCGGCAGGCGACATCGGCGTGGGCGGCCGCGAAATCGGCTACCTGTACGGCCAATACAAACGCATCCGCAACGAATTCGCCTCCGTGCTCACCGGCAAAGGCCTTACTTACGGCGGCAGCCTGATCCGCCCCGAGGCCACCGGCTACGGCACCGTCTATTTTGCCGACAGCATGCTGAAAACCCGCGGCCAAAGCTTCGGCGGCAAAAAAGTGGTGATTTCCGGCTCCGGCAACGTGGCCCAATACGCCGCCGAAAAAGCCATCCAACTCGGCGCCAAAGTACTGACCGTTTCCGATTCCAACGGCTTCGTGAAATTTGCCGACAGCGGCATGAGCGAAGCCCAACTGGCCGCCTTGATCGAGCTGAAAGAACGCCGCCGCGAACGTTTGTCGGTTTATGCTCAAGAACAAGGCCTGGAATACTTTGCCAACCAAAAACCCTGGCAAGTACCCTGCGACATCGCCCTGCCCTGCGCCACCCAAAACGAATTGGACGAAAACGACGCCAAAGCCCTGCTCGGCAACGGCTGCTTCTGCGTAGCCGAAGGCGCGAACATGCCTTCCACCTTGGGCGCGGTGGAAGCCTTTATCCAAGCCAAGATTCTGTATGCGCCGGGCAAAGCCAGCAATGCCGGCGGCGTGGCCACTTCCGGCCTGGAAATGAGCCAAAACGCCCTACGCCTGTCTTGGGATCGCGAAAAAGTGGACCGCCGCCTGTTCGACATCATGGCCAACATCCATGAAAACTGCGTGGCCAACGGCCAAGCCGACGGCTTCATCAACTATGTCAACGGCGCCAACATCGCCGGCTTCAAAAAAGTGGCCGAAGCCATGTTGGAACAAGGCGTGGTCTGACCAAAACCCCATGCCCGCCTTCCCGCCCCGCCCGCCACGGCGGGGCTTTTTGCGTGGCGGCAAAACGCCTTTTTGAGTAGAATCACGCCCGTTTTCCCCTTCTGATACGGAGCCCCGTCATGTCCAACCTTTCCTCTTTCCTCCAACAACACTTGGTCGAACACAGGCTACCTGAAAGCCTGGGCAGCGTGGTCGCCACCCTCGCCGAAGCCTGCCGCAGCATCAGCGGCCAAGTAAGGCTCGGCGCGCTGGCCGGCGTGTTGGGCGAAGCCGGCAGCGGCAACATCCAAGGCGAAGCACAGAAAAAACTGGACGTCATCGCCAACGATATGCTGATTCAGGCCCTGCGCGCCAACCCCGCCGTGGCCGGCCTCGCCAGCGAAGAAGAAGACGATTTCGTGCCGGCTGATGAAAACGGCCGCTATCTGGTGCTGTTCGACCCGCTAGACGGCTCCTCCAATATTGATGTCAATATTTCGGTCGGCACCATTTTCTCCGTATTAGAAAAACCGGCCGGTGCGCTGAGCGCGCAATCCTTCCTGCAAAGCGGCCGCTTTCAGGTAGCCAGCGGCTATGCGCTGTACGGCCCGCAAACGCTGCTGGTGCTGTGTCTGAAACACGGCGTGTTTGTGTTCACCCTGAATGCCGAAGGCGAGTTCATCGCCACCCAATCCCTGCCCCAAGTGCCCGCGCAAACCAAAGAATTCGCCATCAATATGTCGAATCAGCGCCATTGGCAGCCGCCGGTGCAGCAATACATCGCCGAACTTTTGGCCGGCGATACCGGCGTGCGCGGCAAAAACTACAATATGCGCTGGGTGGCCAGCATGGTGGCCGAAGTGCACCGCATCCTGATGCGCGGCGGCCTGTTCACCTACCCGCAAGACGCCCGCGATCCGGCCAAACCGGGCAAACTGCGCCTGATGTACGAAGCCAACCCCTTGAGCCTGATCATCGAGCAGGCCGGCGGCGCCGCCACCGATGCCCGCCAGCCCATGCTCGACATCCAGCCCGACAGCCTGCACCAGCGCGTGGCCGTGGTCTTGGGCAGCCGCGAAGAAGTGGATTACCTCACCCGCCTGCATCAAAGCTGACCCCGCATCCTCCTGCCCGACAGGCTACCTGAACGCTTTCAGGTAGCCTGTTTCGCTGGGCCGTTTCCGCACAGCGGGCGGTAGCTTTTTCCCCGCTAAGGCTTTAGAATAACGCCGCCGCAAACTGCGGCTTTTTATGATGCGGAGACAATCATGAAATCTTGGATACCCCTGCTGCTGGCCGCCGCCTTGCTCGGTGCCTGCTCGCCAGAGGTCAGCAAGCCGGATTCGGCCGCCCAAACGGCCCGCTCGGGCCAAGCTGCGCCGAGCCTGCCCGAGTTCTCCGCCCCCTCGGCCGCCGAAGCAGAGCAAGCCGCCTTCGAATACACCCCCGCATCCGCCAAACCAGCCCTGTATTTCACCGCCGGCGGCCAGCCCGCCGAACAGGCTTCAGCCGGCGGCTTCTACCGTGAAATCCTCGGCCAAACCGCCGACGGCCGCTTGGTGGTGCAAGACTTTTACCAAGACATTGCCAAACGGCAAACCGCCCCCTTTGTTTTGACCGCCGGTGCCGAGCTGAAAGACTTCTCTACCGATGTCATGGACAGCAAAGGCGTGTGGTACCGCCCCGACGGCTCGCTGTTTTATCTGCAGGACTACCGCAACGGCCAAGAAACCGGCCCCGCCACCTATTACGAAGACGGCCTTCCGCTGATGCAAACCCACGACATGGGCTTGCGCAGCCTGTTTTTCTACAACGACGGCAAGCTGATGGCCGAGTTGCGGGTGCAAAACCCCGAGTCGGCAGACATGGAGCAAACCCTCACCCTGTTCCGCACCGACGGCAGCGCCATCCTGCGCGCCGTCACCCGCGGCAGTGCAACCGTTGCCACCGAAGCGTGGGATGCCGCCGGCCAAGCCGCGCCCATGGAAGCCACCCGTATGGAGGGCACGCCGCTGCTGGATCGGGTGGAGGAACTGCAAACCAACTTCGCCCATACCGTCAACTTTGTGATGGGCGAACCCGAAGCCGCCTCATCGGCCCGTTAAATCTGTTATTTCAGTCCGTTATATAAAGGAAACATCATGTCCCAATTCGACGTTGTTGTCATCGGCGCCGGCCCCGGCGGTTATATCGCCGCCATCCGCGCCGCCCAGCTGGGTTTCAAAACCGCCTGTATCGACGCGGGCGTCAACAAAGCGGGCGACGCCCCGGCTTTGGGCGGCACCTGCCTGAATGTCGGCTGCATTCCCTCCAAAGCCCTGTTGCAGTCTTCCGAGCATTTCCATGCCGCCCAACACGATTTTGCCGAGCACGGCGTTCAGGTAGCCGGCGTGTCTTTTGATGCGGCCAAAATGATCGAGCGCAAAGACGGCATCGTCAGCAAGCTGACCGGCGGCATCGCCTTCCTGTTTAAGAAAAACAAAGTGGAAAGCCTGCACGGCAAAGGTTCGTTCAAAGGCAAAAACGGCGATTTGTGGCAGATCGAAGTGGACAACCGCGGCGAAAGAAGCATGGTGGAAGCCAAGCACGTGATCGTGGCCACCGGTTCCGTGCCCCGTCCGCTGCCGCTGGTTGAAGTGGACAATGTGAACGTATTGGACAACGAAGGCGCACTCAACCTCACCGAAGTGCCGAAAAAACTCGGCGTCATCGGCTCCGGCGTCATCGGCCTGGAAATGGGTTCGGTGTGGAAGCGCGTGGGCGCCGAAGTCACCATTCTGGAAGCCGCTCCGGTCTTCATGGGTGCGGCCGACCAGCAAATCGCCAAAGAAGCGTTTAAGATTTTCACCAAAGAACAGGGCCTGAACATTGAATTGGGCGTGAAAATCAACGAAATCAACAACAACGCCGACGGCGTAACGGTGAAATACGAGCTGGGCGGCGAAGTCAAAACCGAAACCTTCGACAAACTGATCGTGGCCATCGGCCGCGTGCCCAACACCGAAGGCCTGAACGCCGAAGCCGTCGGCCTGGCCAAAGACGAGCGCGGCTTTATTCAAGTGAACGAGGTGTGCCAAACCAATCTGCCCAATGTTTGGGCCATCGGCGACGTGGTGCGCGGCCCGATGCTGGCCCACAAAGCCAGCGACGAGGGCGTGGCCGTGGCCGAACGCATTGCCGGCCAACAGCCGCACTTGGATTTCAACACCATCCCGTGGGTAATCTACACCGACCCCGAAATTGCCTGGGTGGGCAAAACCGAAGAACAGCTGAAAGCCGAAGGCGTGGCCTATAAAAAAGGCACTTCCGGCTTCGCCGCCAACGGCCGCGCACTGGGCCTGGGCAAAGCCAAAGGCACGGTGAAAGTGTTGGCCGATGCCGAAACCGACCGCATTTTGGGCGTGCACATGATCGGCCCGATGGTGAGCGAGCTAGTGGCCGAAGGCGTGATGGGCATGGAATTCAAAGCCAGCAGCGAAGACATCGCCCGCATCGTCCACGCCCACCCGACCCTGTCGGAAGTGCTGCACGAAGCCGCCTTGGCCGCCGACAAACGCGCCCTGCACGGCTGATAAGGGTTTGCCCATGCACACCGCATGGCGTGCATGGCGCCATTCAAACCGCTAACAGCGCAACAGGCTACCTGAAACCGGCTACGCAACTTTCTGCGTAGCCGGTTTCAGGTAGCCTGCTTCTTATTTATTTGGCTGGTGATGACCTTTGCAAAACCCTTAGATGTGGATGCAGTTCAAGGCGTAGCAGCGCAGCGAACGTGAACGCCAGGAATCCCCGTGGGACAGACATATCACATAGATAGGCAAGTGAGGGAGCAGTACCCATAGGGCATAAACGCACAACGCAGAAATACGCCGCAGATGAGGGGTTTGCAAAGGTCTCCGGTGGTGACGCAAGCATTTAAGGTTTCGGCTGCTGCATCATCTCCAGCACAATGCTGTTGAAACGCTCCAAATCCAACCAGCCGGCTTGGGCGAACAACAAAAGCACCACCAAGAGCACCGGCAGCATCAGTACAAAACCGGCCACATGCGCCAGCAACACTTTCCAGACACTGGTTTCGCTAAGCTTCACCAAGCCCAAAACGGTCACCGCAAACGCCCACATTTGCCACAGCATCACCAACCAGCCCAACTCGGGCAGATACAGCAGCAGCAGGCCGGGCACCACCAGCATTTCGGAAGCCAGAATATAGCCGGCAAAATTGTGCTTCTGCTTGCCGTAATAACCGAGCACCACATTCGCCGCCCAGCTGAACACCGGCCATTTCAACACATGCACCGCAAACATCAGGGCGGCAATGCCGTACTCCTGCTGAAACCAAGGCGCCACGCCGGCCGCATTCACCGCGCCAATCACCAACAACGCGCCCACAATCACGGGCAGCGGATAAGCATACTCGGTCGCCGGTTTGAAATTCAGCCGCATCAGCCCCCAGGCATCGGCAATCAATCGATACATATCGGACACCGTTTCTTAAAAAGTATGGCCGGCCCGCCAAACACGGCAGCAGGCCGGGATCGGGAGGACAAACAAACATCAGGGTTTCAGGTAGCCTCATCAAGGGCTACCTGAAACCCCGACGTCCACTGTTGGGTTAACGAATGCCGCTGCCGATGCGCGACATTTCGCTGATATTCATCCACACAAAAAAAGCTTTGCCCACCACCAGCTTGTCGTCCACAAAGCCCCAATAGCGGGAGTCGGCGCTGTTGTCGCGGTTGTCGCCCAAAGCAAAGTATTTGCCGGGCGGCACCGTGCAGGCAAAACCGCTGCCGTCGGCTTCATAGCGGCAATGGTCGCCCAGACCGCTGTCGAAACCTTTGGCCGCCATTTCTTGGCGGAAACGCGCCAAAGTCGGCATGTGTACCGCCGGTACCCCTTCGTCTTTCAATACTTCAAAACGCCTGCCGTCCAAATCGGCTTGGAAGCGCTCCGCTTCGCGCAATGCACCCGGCGTGAGGTCGTCGGGATAGCCGTGCAAACCCTGTGGCGTATCTTGCTCGGTTTTGCCGTTGACGGTTAACACTTTGTCGCGGTACACCACTTCATCACCCGGCAGGCCGACAATGCGCTTGACGTAGTTCATGCTCGGCTCGGGCGGATAATTGAACACCACCACATCGCCGCGCTCGATCTGCCCTACCGGAATCAGCACATTGTTGAGCACCGGCGTACGGATGCCGTAAGCAAATTTATTCACCAAAATAAAATCGCCGGCCACCAAGCCCGGACGCATGGAGCTGGACGGAATCTGAAACGGCTCGGCCACAAAGGTACGCAGCACGAACACCACCAGAATCAGCGGAAAAAAACCGCCGATATAATCGCGGAAATGGTTGTTGTCGGCTGCTTTTGCCTGCTCTTCGCTTTGCGGGCGCGCCCGTTTGGCGCTCAGTTTCTGCCAGCCCCATACCAAGCCGGTAGCCGCCACAAACAACAGCAAAACCGCCGTCAGACTCATCACAGTAGCCAATAAGCCGAAAGCGCCCACCATCATCAGCAGATAGCCCCATTGCAGGCCGCTGCTCCACTCGCCGTCGTCCTTCCGCTGTTTGTTGCTGCTGAAAAACAGCACCAACCCCACCATCAGCGCACCGGCGGCGGCGATAATCATGTTTTGTCCCATTTATTTGTCTCCCACCTGCAAAATCGCCAAGAAGGCCGATTGCGGAATCTCCACATTGCCCACCTGCTTCATGCGGCGTTTGCCGGCTTTCTGCTTCTCCAACAGTTTTTTCTTGCGCGTGATGTCGCCGCCGTAACATTTGGCCAGCACGTTTTTGCGCAGCGCCTTCACGTTTTCGCGGGCGATGATTTGGCTGCCGATGGATGCCTGCACCGCAATGTCGAACATCTGGCGCGGAATCAGCTCGCGCATTTTGGCCGCCAGTTCGCGACCGCGGTGCACCGAGTTTTGGCGGTGCACAATCAGGCTCAAAGCGTCCACTTTTTCGCCGTTGACCATGATGTCGAGCTTGATCAAATCGGAGGGCTGGAATTCTTTAAATTCGTAATCCAAAGAAGCGTAACCGCGCGAGGTGGATTTGAGTTTGTCGAAGAAATCCATCACCACTTCGTTCATCGGCAGATCATAAGTGAGCATCACCTGGCGGCCGAGATACTGCATGTTTTTCTGGATGCCGCGCTTCTGGTTGCACAGCGTCATCACATTGCCCACATACTCCTGCGGCACCAGAATGGTGGCGGTGATGATGGGCTCCAAAATGGTTTCAATCGTGCCGATGTCGGGCAGCTTGGAGGGATTCTCCACCTCGATTTTGTCGCCGTTTTTGAGAATCACCTCATACACCACCGTCGGCGCGGTGGTGATCAAATCCATATCGAATTCGCGCTCCAGCCGCTCCTGCACGATTTCCAAGTGCAACAAACCCAAAAAGCCGCAGCGGAAGCCGAAGCCCAAAGCCTGCGACACTTCCGGCTCGAATTTCAGCGAAGCGTCGTTCAGCTGCAGTTTTTCCAATGCTTCGCGCAGCGCTTCGTAATCGTGGCTTTCCACCGGATACAGGCCGGCAAACACCTGGCTCTGTACTTCTTTAAAGCCGGGCAGCGGCTCGGCAGCCGGGTTTTGCACCAAGGTCACGGTGTCGCCCACTTTGGCCTGCCCCAATTCTTTGACGCCGGTAATCAGAAAGCCCACCTCGCCGGCGCTCAGCTGCGGTTTGGCCACCGACTTGGGCGTGAACACACCCAGCTGCTCCACCTGCGTTTCGGCCTTGGTGGACATAAAACGCACTTTGTCTTTCAGCTTCAGCGTGCCGTTTTTGACGCGGATCAGCATCACCACGCCCACATAATTGTCGAACCACGAATCGATGATCATCGCCTGCAGCGGCGCTTCGGGGTCTCCCTCGGGCGGCGGCACTTTGTTGACGATTTCTTCCAGCACGTCTTCCACGCCCAAGCCGCTTTTGGCCGAGCAGGTAACCGCGCCCACGGCATCGATGCCGATGATGTCTTCGATTTCCTGCGCCACGCGGTCGGGATCGGCCGCGGGCAGGTCGATTTTGTTCAACACCGGCACCACTTCCACGCCCAAATCGATGGCGGTATAGCAGTTGGCCACGGTTTGCGCCTCCACCCCTTGCGAAGCGTCCACCACCAGCAGCGCACCCTCGCAGGCCGACAGCGAGCGCGACACTTCGTAGGAAAAGTCCACGTGTCCGGGGGTGTCGATGAGGTTGAGCCGATAGGTTTCGCCGTTGCGCGCGGTATAGTTCAAGGCGGCGGTTTGCGCTTTGATGGTGATGCCGCGCTCTTTTTCGATGTCCATCGAATCGAGCACCTGGGTGCTCATTTCGCGCATTTCCAAGCCGCCGCAATATTGGATAAAGCGGTCGGCCAAGGTGGATTTGCCGTGGTCGATGTGGGCGATGATGGAGAAGTTACGGATATTTTTCATGCAATATTCAAACAGTACGCTGATGCGCGCCGCCCGGCAAAACCGTGCGCCGCCATCGGAAAACGGGAACGAAAATAGCCGCGCATTGTAGCGGAAAAAAGCAAATCCCGCCACGCGCTTTCGACGGGCGCCAACAAGCATTCAGGCTACCTGAAACGCTTTCAGGTAGCCTGAACCGGTGCCGCAGCGGCAGGCGCTTACGCCGCGCCCTGCTGCACTTTATCCACCGCCTCGGCCAACAAGGCAACCGTGCGCGGAATGTTTTGCAATTTGTCCAAACCGAACAGGCCGATGCGGAAGGTTTGGAAATCGCTTTCGCCGCATTGCAGCGGCACGCCGGCGGCAATCTGCACCCCCTGCTCCACAAACGCTTTGCCGCTCTGAATATCGGCGCGGTCGGTATAGCACACCACCACGCCCGGCGCTTCAAACCCCGGCGCCGCCACGCTGGCAAAACCTTTTTCCGCCAACATGGCGCGCACTTGGCGACCCAATTCGGCCTGCGCCGCTTTTAATTCGGCAAAACCGACGCCACGCGCTTCTTGCAAAGTGTCGCGCAGGCGGATCAAGCCGTCGGTGGGCATGGTGGCGTGATAAGCATGGCCGCCGTTCTCAAACGCCTGCATGATGTTCAGCCATTTTTTCAAATCCAAATCGAAGCTGTCGGATTCGCTGTTTTCCACCGCCGCCACGCCTTCGGCGCTCAACATCACCAAACCGGCACACGGCGGGCTGCTCCAGCCTTTCTGTGGCGCGCTTAACAGCACGTCGATGCCCAAATCGCGCATGTCCAGCCACATACAGCCCGAAGCGATGCAGTCCACCACCAACAATGCGCCCACTTCATGCGCGGCGCGGCTGAGGCGGCGCAGGTAATCGTCGGGCAGCATCATGCCGGATGCAGTTTCCACATGCGGGGCAAACACAATCTCGGGGCGGAACTCAGCAATCGCCGCTTCCACCTCTTCAATCGGCGCCGGCGCAAAAGGCTGGGCTTTTCCTGCGGCAGTAGGACGGGCCGCCAACACGCGGGATTCTGCCGCCAGCGCGCCTTTTTCCAAAATCTGGGTCCAACGGAAACTGAAAAAGCCGTTGCGCACAATCAGGCAGCGTTTGCCGCGCGCCAATTGACGCGCCACCGCCTCCATGCCCGCCGTGCCGCTGCCGGGCACCACCACGGCGGCTTGGGCGGCATACACTTCTTTCAAGCCGGCCGCCAGCTCGCGCAAGGCGGTTTGAAACTGTTGCGACATATGGTTTACCGCACGGTCGGTATAAACCACGGAATATTCAAGCAGGCCGTCGGCATCGGGATGCGGCAGTAAAGCAGGCATAACACGCTCCTTGTTCGGAAGGTCATCAGAATTGGGCCATTGTGGCCGATTGCCCGGCAAGATGCAAGGCCGCCGCCCGCCCTTGTCTGCCCTGCCTTGCGCCGATATACTGCGCTGCAACATCAGTTTCCGGGAATTTTTACCATGCGCATCCTGCATACCATTAACGAGCTGCGCGAATGGCGCAAACAGGTTTCCAACGTAGCCTTTGTGCCCACCATGGGCAATCTGCACGAAGGCCATCTGGCCCTGGTGCGCGAAGCCGCCCGCCGTGCCGACCATGTGGTGGTGAGCATTTTCGTCAACCGCCTGCAATTCGGCCAAGGCGAAGATTTCGACCGCTATCCGCGCACCCTGGCGCAGGACGCGGAAAAGCTGGCCGGCGCCGGCGTGGCGGTGGTGTTCGCGCCCGACGAAGCGGAACTGTATCCCAACGTCAGCCAACAATACAATGTGGAGCCGCCCCATCTGCAAAACGAGCTGTGCGGCGCCTTCCGCCCCGGCCACTTCCGCGGCGTGGCCACCGTGGTGACCAAACTCTTCAACATCGTCCAGCCCGATGTGGCCTGCTTCGGCAAAAAAGACTACCAACAGCTGGCCATCATTCGCGGCATGGCCGCCGACCTCAATATGCCGGTGGAAATCGTGCCGGTGGACACCGGCCGCGCCGAAGACGGCCTCGCCCTCTCCAGCCGCAACCAATACCTCAGCGCCGAAGAGCGGCAAACCGCCCCCCAGCTCTACCGTGAGCTGCAGGCCGTTGCCGCCGCCGTGGCCGCCGGCGAACGCGATTACGCCGCGTTGGAACAACAGGCTATACAGCGCCTGCAGCAGCAAGGCTGGCAGGTGGATTATGTGGAAATACGCCACGCCGACACCCTTCAGGTAGCCCATGTCGGCGACAAAGCCCTGGTGGCGCTGGCCGCCGCCCGCCTGGGGCATACCCGCCTGATCGACAACTTGGAAATCCATTTGGATTAACCGGCCCCGCGCCCCAATCCATCTCCGCCAACAGGCTACCTGAAACACTTCCACCCTTCGGAAAGCGTTTCAGGTAGCCTGAGACCTTTGCAAAACCCCCAGATGTCGAGCAGTTCAAGGCGTAGCAGCGCAGCGAACGTGAACGCCAGGAATCCCCGTGGGACAGACATATCATCTAGATAGGCAAGTGAGCGAGCAGCGCACAACGCAAAAATGCGCCGCAGATGGGGGTTTTGCAAAGGTCTCAGCCTGATTTTACCTGGCTCTGTCAGAAAACCGCCCGCCGTCCGTCTATTCAGGCACATCCATTTCTTCCCATGCGAGGTTGACCATGTTGAACAAAACCATCCGCAGCCTGTCTGCCCTGTTGCTGTGCGGCATACTTTCCGCCTGCTCCGGCACCGGCGGCCGCCCCGCCCCCGCGCCCGAAGCCGGCTTTGCCAACCGCCTGCACACCCTGCAAACCGCCAAAGGCAAACCCGTTTCCGCACTGCTCCAGGCAGACAAACCCACCCTGGTAAAATTTTGGGCCAGCTGGTGCCCCTTGTGCCTGGCCGAGCTGGAACACACCGCCCGCTGGCAGCAGTCGCCCGAATTCGCCCAAGCCAACCTGATCACCGTCGCCTCCCCCGGCTTTCTCGGTGAAAAACCCCAGCCCGACTTCGGCCAATGGTTCGGCAAACTCGATTACCCCGGCCTTCAGGTAGCCTTAGACGACGGCACCCTGGCCAAACAGGCCGGCATCGGCGTGTACCCCAGCTGGGTGTTGCTCTCGCCCCAAGGCGACATCCTGCGCGTGCACAAAGGCAGCCTCAACCAAACCCAAGCGCAAGCCCTGCTCACCCAACCCGATATCGACCTCGCCACCGTCGGCAAGCCCTATTTTCCCGATGCCCAAGGCCAAAGCCGGCCGGCAAACGTCAAAACCGTTTATCTGGCCGGCGGCTGCTTCTGGGGCCTCGAAGCCTATCTGCAACGCATTCCCGGCGTGGTGGACGCCGTATCCGGCTATGCCAACGGCCAAACCGAACAACCCAGCTATGAAGAAGTGATCCGCGGCAGCGGCCACGCCGAAACCGTGCGCGTCGATTACGACCCCGCCCGCCTCAGCCTCAACGACCTGCTGCGCTACTACTTCCGCGTGATCGACCCGCTCTCGCACAACAAGCAAGGCAACGACGTCGGCATCCAATATCGCACCGGCATCTACCACACCGACGAAGC
The DNA here is from genome assembly GCF_000226875.1 of Neisseria shayeganii 871. GTDB lineage: Bacteria > Pseudomonadota > Gammaproteobacteria > Burkholderiales > Neisseriaceae > Eikenella > Eikenella shayeganii. Next base: position 85,146 of record NZ_JH164926.1, on the reverse strand, counting down.
CGACGTGCCCGTGATCCGCGCCGCCTTGGCCGCCGAACAGCAGAAATACGGCCGCCCCTTGGCTGTGGAAGCCGAAAAACTGCGCCACTTCTACCCCGCAGAGGATTACCACCAAGACTACCTGGTGAAAAACCCCAACGGCTACTGCCACATCGACATCAAACTGGCTGATGTGCCTTTGGAAAAAGCGGGCGGCACGTCCGCCCCAAGCGGCCAAGGCTTTAACCCCGCCACCTACCGCAAACCCGACGACGCCACCCTGCGCCGCATCCTCACGCCCGAGCAATACCACGTTACCCAAGAAGCCGGCACCGAATACGCCTTCAGCCACGAGTACGACCACCTGTTCGACCCCGGCATCTACGTTGACATCGTCAGCGGCCAGCCCCTGTTCAGCAGCCGCGACAAATACGATTCCCAATGCGGTTGGCCCAGCTTCACCCGTCCCATCCGCCCCGATGCCGTAACCCGCCGCGACGACTTCAGCTACCACATGCACCGCATCGAAGTACGCAGCAGTGCAGCCGATTCCCACCTCGGCCACGTCTTCGACGACGGTCCCAAAGACCGCGGCGGCCTGCGCTACTGCATCAACGGCGCCAGCCTGCGCTTCATTCCCGAGGCACACATGCGGCAACAGGGCTATGGCGACTACTTACCCGATATCCGCTGACCCAATCCGCTTTTCAGGTAGCCTGAGACCTTTGCAAAACCCCCAGATGTGGATGCAGTTCAAGGCGTAGCAGCACAGCGAGCGTGAACGCCAGGAATCCCCGTGGGACAGACATATCAGATAGATAGGCAAGCAAGCGAGCAGTACCCATAGGGCATAAACGCCAAACGCAGAAATGCGCCGCAGATGGGGGTTTTGCAAAGGTCTCAGCCTGATTGACTAGAGCAATTTCGATTTAATTCA
>NZ_JH164926.1:73010-83882 GCF_000226875.1 Neisseria shayeganii 871 | reverse complement strand
TCGCATCTCATGCTCCGGCTGCCAGAAAAAACTATTATGTAACGTTTTTAGTCGAAGTTGCTCTAGGAATCCCCGTGGGACAGACATATCATACAGATAGTCAAGTGAGCGAGCAGTACCCATAGGGCATAAACGCACAACGCAGAAATGCGCCGCAGATGGCGGTTTTGCAAAGGTCTCAGCCTGAAGCTCACAACGGCTACCTGAAAGCAAGGCACGCATAAACAAACGGCACTTCATCGAAAATGAAGTGCCTTTTGTCTGCGGAAAAGTGTGGCTACACGGTCCAGATACCCCGCTCAACGCCATTCAAACTTCAACAGCCGCAGCAGCAAAAACAGGGTAATCAGGCTTACCAGCAGGTAAATGCTGCTGGAGGTGCCGTGCCAGGCGGCGAAGCTGCCGCCCACCCAATCGTGCAGCCAGTAGGTTTGTTTTTCCCGCAGGGCTTTGATTACCGGAGTAATCAAAAACTGGGAAGCGGCCAGCAGCAGCCAGGTAAAGGCCACGATTTTGCCGGTGTGGCTGCGTTCGTATCGGCGGCCTTGGGCAGAACGGCCGGCCAGATAAACCAAGCCCCACACCAGCAGCCCGGCGTAATTGACCACATCGAACAACACGCCGGCCAGATAACCCGCCTGCTGTTGCGGCAGCTGTTGAAACAACAGCGGCGCCACGCCGTAGCCGGCCAAAATATACGCACCAAACCAAAAAGAAATCAGAAAAACCAAGAGCTTACTGAAAAACACGATAGACGCCTTTCTGCCGGAAAATGAAAACGCCCGCCAGTGTACCGCATTTGGGCGCAGACTTCAGGGAAATAGCAGTTTGCGGTACAATCGCCGCCTTTATTTTCCGCCGCTGCCGCCATGTCGAAAAAGCCGAAACACGAACTCGAAAACAACAAATTAAACAAACGCCTGCGCCATGCCGTCGGCGACGCCATCAACGATTTCAATATGATTGAGGCCGGCGACAAAATCATGGTCTGCCTCTCCGGCGGCAAAGACAGCTACTCCTTATTGGACATTCTGCGCCAGCTGCAGGCCAGCGCCCCGATTGATTTCGAGCTGGTGGCGGTTAACCTCGACCAGAAACAGCCCGGCTTCCCCGAACATGTGCTGCCCGCTTATCTGGACAGCATCGGCGTGCCTTACCGGATTGTGGAAGAAGACACTTATTCGGTGGTCAAGCGCGTGATTGAAGAGGGCAAAACCACCTGTTCGCTGTGCAGCCGCCTGCGCCGCGGCGTACTCTACCGCGTGGCCAAAGAGCTGGGTTGCACCAAAATCGCGCTCGGCCACCACCGCGACGACATTCTGCAAACCCTGTTTCTGAATATGTTTTACGGCGGCAAACTGAAAGCCATGCCGCCGAAACTGGTATCCGACAACGGCGAACACATCGTGATCCGCCCGCTGGCGTATGTGAAGGAAAAAGACTTGGAGCGCTACGCCGAACTCAAGCAGTTTCCGATTATTCCCTGCAATCTGTGCGGCTCCCAGCCCAATCTGCAACGCCAAGTCATCAAAGAAATGCTCAACGACTGGGACAAACGCTTCCCCGGCCGCATCGAATCCATGTTCTCCGCCCTGCAAAACGTGGTGCCTTCCCACCTGGCCGATACCGAACTGTTCGATTTTGCCGGCATTGTCCGCGGGCAAACCCTCAAACACGGCGGTGACTTGGCTTTCGACCGCGAAAACGTGCCGGCTCAGTTTTCAGGTAGCCCTGAGGACGGCAGCGAAGCCGCACCGCCGCGCAAAGTCATCAATATTCTGGCCAGCAAACCGAAATAACACCGCTATGCACCGTCTTGCCCCGCCTTTCGCCTTTATCGGCCTCCTGTTGCTGATCAACCTGCCGATTATTCTGCTGTCTTTTCTGATCCAGTTCAGCAGCGCCTTGCAGGAAGGCGGTTTCCGCACCGCGCTGATTGTGTGCGGCGGGCTGGTTTATGCCCTGAGCGCAGCGGGCATGGCATTCTGGTTTTGGCGCATTTACCGCCGCCGCACCCAGCCGGAGCACTTCGCCGCCCCCGCGCAAACGCCATCGGTCGGGCGCCAACTGCTTTGGTCGGCGGTCTATCTCGGCCTGCTACTGGCTTTATCTCCGGTGTATGAAGCCGTCTGCTCGGCACTCGGCCTGCCCGGCTGGGAAAACCTGGCCAACCAGCAGGCGCTGGAAGCCTTATTCAGGCAAATGCCGCTGTTGCTGGCTGTCCATTCGGTGCTGTTTGCGCCAGTGGCCGAAGAGTTGCTGTTCCGCGGCATTTTCTTCAGCGGCTTCGGCCGGCTGGAACAGCGCGGCAAACGCTATGCCCTGCTGGCATTTTCTGCGCTGCTGTTCGCCGCGGTCCACGCCCTGCCCACCGAACCCGGCTTTCTGCTGTATTTCTGCATGGGCTGCGTGCTCGGCGGCGCTTATCTGCACACCCGCCAGCTGCGCTACCCGGTTCTCGTTCATGCCCTCAACAACCTACTGGGGATAGCCGCATTTTATTTCCCGCAACAATAATCATGGCCGATACCGCACCGACATCCCATCATGCCTTCGCCTGATGCACCACTACGCTTGAATTACCTTGACATTCAGACATTTTCCGCGCCCACAATCTGAGACCTTTGCAAAACCCCAGATGTGGATGCCGCTTCCAGGCGTAGCAGCGCAGCGAACGTGAACGCAGGAATTCCCGTGGGACAGACATATCATAAGATAGGCAAGCGAGCGAACAGTACCCATAGGGCATAAACGCACAACGCAAAAATGCGCCGCAGATGCGGGTTTGCAAAGGTCTCAATCTGTTGATTATCTGCTGGCATAGCAGTTGTTCGAAACAGAACCGCAGAGACCAGGCAGAAGAAATGCGCACAAGATGAAACACCTTGTGCGCATTTCGTTGCCCCCTGTGGGATCAACTCAACAGACAGAGACGTAAGCGGTTGAAAAACGCTTATCGCGCCTCAAAGGCTACCTGAAACGTCTGTCGGCCTACGGTGATGTCGGCCAAATAATCGCGGCGCTGGTCGGTACACAGCGGCAGGCGGACGGCTTCGGCGCGCCAGCTGCCGTCGGCTTGGGGCTGCAAATCGTAGCGGTTGAAGCCCATGTCCATATCACGCATGGAAAAGCTCACCGACACCTTGTCCACCCCGCTCGGCACTTGGCGCAGTTCGATGTCAAACGGCCCTTTGAGCAAAGCGGAAAAATGCAGGTGGCTGCCGTCGGGCAAGGTGCAGCCCTGTGCCGGCACACATAGCGCGGCGGTTTGGCTAACAGCAGGTTTCTGTTGGGTAAACCATTGCAGCGCCAACAGTTTGGTGGCGGCAAACACCAACAGCAATACCGCCACGGCCAAAGCTTTCTTCTGATTCAAACCCAAACGGGACATCTCTACTCCTCAACAATCAGCACGCTCTTGCGCCACCGCCACGCCGTGCACGCCGGCGGCCAACCAGCGTTCGCGGTAACGCTCAGCCAGCACAGCATCGGCCAAAGCCACCACCGGCAGCGCCACACCGGCCGACACTACCTGGCAAAGCGTTTCCGCCGCCGCATCGTCGCCCACCGTCCACACCACCACATCGGCATCCTGCGCCGCCGCAAAACCGGCTTCATCGGCCACCGCCAGCCACACGCTGTCGGCTGCCGGCAAACGGCCGAGTTTGGCCGCCTCTTCCAGCGTCAGCAACACCCGCGCATGGCCGGGTTCGCTCAAAGCATAAGGCACCACCCGATAAGCCGCACCGTCGCCCAGCCCGGCACTCAGGCTACCTGAAAGCGCATCAGGCACCGCCAAAGCGGCCAATAAAGCGGCATTAGCCGGCAGCATGGGCGACACGGTGTAGCGCCCCGGCTGCTGCCAGGCCCACTCTTGGCCCTCTTTCGCCTGCAGCTCGCCCTGCCAGCCCTCAGCCGGAATGCGGAAAAAACGCAGATGCACGCGGGCGTGCTCGTAACTGTGGATTTTCACCAGCCACGGCAGCGCCCGATGGACCGTGATGCCCAACTCCTCGGCCAATTCACGTTGCAAGGCAGCGAATTCGGTTTCGCCCGCCTCCACCTTGCCGCCGGCAAATTCCCAATAGCCGGCGTAAGCTTTGCCGGCCGGACGCGAAGTCAGCAGCAGTTCGCCTTCATGGTTATACACAATGCCCGCCACCACGCGCAGCAGGGGTCGCTCATCAAACATTTTCAGGCTACCTGAAACACCAAAACGGGCGGCAGTTTACTGGAGGCCGCTGTGGCGGGCAATTGCGCCGATGGTGGGTAATCCTATGTTAAGGCGGTTTAACGCCATGTGCAGTTTGCCTACAATACCGCTTTTCCTCGGGCATCTGCCGGAAAGTATTTTGGCAACATGAAAAAAAGCACCAAATGGATTGCAGGCGCCGTTATTCTGCTGGCCCTGATTGTCGGCCTCTTTTTTTGGATGAACCGCAACCAAGAGCCGCAAATCGATTACCTGACCGAAGCCGCCCGCCGCGACAGCCTGCGCCAAACCGTGGCCGCCACCGGCGAAATCTCCGCCGCCCAACTGGTGGACGTCGGCGCGCAAGCTTCCGGCCAAATCAAAGTGATGCACGTCAAAATCGGCCAACAGGTAAAACAAGGCGACCTGATTGCCGAAATCGACGCCACCACCCAAGCCAACGCCCTCAACACCCACCGCGCCAAGCTCGATACCTACCGCGCCCAACTCACCTCCGCCCAAATCGCCCTACAAACCGCCGGCCGCCAGCTCAACCGCGAACAAGCCCTGATGGCCGAAAACGCCACCTCGCGCCAAGAGCTGGAAAACGCCCAAGACGCCCATGCCGCCGCCAAAGCCCGAGTGGCCGAGCTGCAATCGCTGATCCGCCAAACCCGCATCGCCATCAACACTGCCGAGGCCGACTTGGGCTACACCCGCATCACCGCACCCATCAGCGGCACCGTGGTGTCCGTGCGCGTGGAAGAAGGCCAAACCGTCAATGCCAACCAAACCACGCCCACCATCGTGCAGATTGCCGACCTCAGCCGCATGCTCAATAAAATGCAGATTGCCGAAGGCGACGTCACCAAAGTGCAGGCTGGTCAGCGCCTCTTGTTCACCACCTTGGCCGATCCCGAGCACGAACGCGAAGGCGCGCTGGACAGCGTGGATCCCGGCCTCACCACCATGTCGCAGGGCGGCTACACCACCAGCACCGACACCACCAACACCGCCATCTACTACTACGCCCGCGCCCTGGTGCCCAACGAAGACGGCAAACTCGCCATCGGCATGACCACGCAAAACAACATCGTCATCAACGAAGCCCAAAACGTGCTTTCCGTGCCGGCGATGGCCGTCAAACAGCGTGGCAGCGAACGCTTCGTGCGCATCCTCACCGCCGAACGCCGGCCTGAAGAACGCCGCGTGAGCGTGGGCATCAGCGACGGCGTGCGCACCGAAATCACCTCCGGCCTGAAAGAAGGCGAAGAAGTGATCGTGTCCGAAAGCGACGGCGACATCAAAGCTTGGAAAGGCGGCCCGATGATGTAAGCGCTTCAGGTAGCCTGAGGCCTTTGCAAAACCTCCACCAGATGTGGATGCAGTTCAAGACGTAGCAGCGCAGTGAGCGTGAACGTCAGGAATCCCCGTGGGACAGACATATCACATAGATAGGCAAGCGAGCGAGCAGTACCCATAGGGCATAAACGCACAACGCAGAAATGCGTCGCAGATGGGGGTTTTGCACAGGTCTCAGCCTGCGCAGAGACTGCCTGAAACCCCACCACCGCCCCTAACCGCAACCACAAAGGAGCCTCCATGTCTTACCGCCCTTTACTCCTGCCCCTGCTACTGACAGCCGCCCTGAACGCCGCCGCGGCCGACGACCAACTGGCCTGTACCGCAAAAGTGGAAGAAGCCGATATGCAGGTATGGGAATGCGAATACGCCGCAGACGACTTGCCAGCCGCCTACGCGGCGCTGCGGCACAAGCTGGATGCCCAGGCAGACGCATGGCCGCCGGCATTGCCGGCCGGCAACCGCATTATCCGCCCCGACGATGATGCCTTCTTCCGCTATGTCAAATGGGTTTCGGCCGATGAAGTGGTGGTGGCGGAAGAAGGCCGCGGCGGCAACCTCGGCCTCAACAAAGCCACACTGCGACGGGAAAACGGCCGCATTGCCGTTCATTGGCTGAGCAGCAAATAGCAGAACAACAGCAGGCAGGGTTGGCTTCCGACACCGCCCTGCCAACCCATGGCTCTTTGCAGGCTACCTGAAAACGCTTGAACCGCATTTTGCCGGTCAGATTTTGGGGTAAATGATATGCGTACAGCGTTTTATGAAAAACGTATTGCCTCGCATTGGATTCACCACCTTACGAAGCCTTTTTATGAGCTTATCCGCCGGTATATTTTTTGTTTGATTCATGTAAATTGATTTTCATCTTGGACTGCGCAATATCTTCATATTATCAAAGTCAAAAATTTTCTTATTCTATATAAAAGAAAACATAAACCAAAAAAAACAATACCATTCCAATAGCAATAGCAGCCAATATATACGGCAACTTGGTTCCTGAAAACAATATGATGGAATCTATGGTTTCAACCTTATGCTTGGTTGGCAGCGCTTGTTCCAACCCTTCTAATAAATATCTCTTATTTTTTAATATAGTATCCTGACCTGCCTCATTAAAACCCACGCCGCCCAACCAGAAATATTTGTTCTTTCCATCTACTTTTACTCTCAAAACATCCAACCACCCTTTTTTCGAGATACTGAAATGATAGTTTTCAATATTATTTTCTAAAAATACCGTAACCTTATTGGATTTTTCATCAATTATTTTTATCCAATCTCCGCTTATTTGAATTGAGACGACTTTGGTAAAATGCATATTGATCCAGATAAATAGCATAGCGATGATAGCCAATATGCTTTTGTTACCCAAAAAATCGGATAAAGAATCTGAGAGCGCCGCGGCAAGCAGTAAAATAAAAAGAATCAATGAACTTATCCATAAAGCCGATAGACTATACTTTCCAAATCTGGGGTTTATTTCATTCACCGTTTCTTTACCCATAATAGATAAACGCAGTCTGATTGATTATCTGATTGATTAATAGAAAACCATACCATCTATCCATGACATGGATTCGCTCTTTTTCTTGCCTCTATGGCCTATTGCTCAATGATGGCCATGCTTAGTTTCAAAAAAGATGCGCTTGCATTTTCTAGAAATCATGAATATCGTTATTTATGCGGATTTTATTTGAGATGAAAAACCACATCAAACCGATAACCACTGCCTCCATTGCCAATATTGTAACACACTGATTTATAGATTTTTCCCCTGATCGAAAAACAAAAGAATCCCCCATGAGTCTTATCGAATGCCGCAACATCAACCGCTCTTTCGGCGAAGGCGACAGCCGGGTACACGTGTTGAAAGACGTCGGTCTTACCATTGAGAAAGGCGACTTCATCGCCATCATCGGCCAGTCCGGCTCCGGCAAGTCCACCCTGATGAATATTCTCGGCTGCCTCGACAGCGCCTCTTCCGGCTCCTACACCATAGACGGTGTGGAAACCGCCCAAATGAGCGCCGACGAGCTGGCGGCGCTGCGGCGGCGCAAATTCGGCTTTATCTTCCAGCGCTACAACCTCTTGGGCGCCCTTTCCGCGCGCGACAATGTGGCTCTGCCCGCCGTATACGCCGGCATGGCGCAGAAAGAGCGTGAAGCGCGCGCCACCCAATTGCTGGCCGACCTCGGCTTGGCCGGCAAAGAACACAACCGCCCCAACCAGCTTTCCGGCGGTCAGCAGCAGCGGGTATCGATTGCCCGGGCGCTGATGAACGGCGGCGAAATCATTTTGGCCGACGAACCCACCGGCGCGCTGGATTCGGCCAGCGGCGTGATGGTGATGGAAATCCTGCAGGAGCTGCACCAAAAAGGCCACACCATTATTTTGGTCACCCACGACCCCAACATCGCCGCTTTCGCCAACCGCGTGATCGAAATCCACGACGGCCGCATCGTGGCCGACACCAGCAAACAGCCGCATCAGGCCGTACACCGCATCGAGAGCCGCGGCGAACAGTCGTCCTGGCGCTTTTACCAAGACCAATTTGCCGAAGCCTTCCGCATGTCGGTGCAGGCCATCATGTCGCACAAAATGCGCTCCCTGCTCACCATGCTCGGCATCATCATCGGCATCGCTTCGGTGATTTCGGTGGTGGCGCTCGGACGCGGCACGCAAGACAAAATCTTGGCCGACATCAGCGCCATCGGCACCAACACCATCGCGGTTTATCCCGGCAAAGGCTTCGGCGACCGCACGCGCCACCGCATCCGCACGCTGTCGGTGGCCGACGCGGAAGCCATTGCCAAACAAGGCTATGTGGACAGCGCCACCCCAATGATGTCCGGCAACGGCACCGCCACCTACCGCAACATCAATGTGAACGCACAAATCATCGGCGCGGGCGAACAGTTTTTCGGCGTGCGCGGCATCAAGCTGGCCGAAGGCCGGTTTTTCGACCAAAGCGATGTCGATCACCGCACCCAAGTGGTGGTGATCGACCCCAACACCCGCCAACAACTCTTCCCCGACGGCCGCAACCCGCTGGGGCAGACCATTTTGTTCAACAAACGCCCGCTGCGCGTCATCGGCCTCACCAAGGAAGACCCCAACGGCTTCGGCGCAGGCGAAAACCTGCAAATGTGGTCGCCCTACACCACCGTGATGCAGCGCATCACCGGCGCACGCCACATCCAATCGATTACGGTAAAAATCCAAGACCAAGTATCCAGCGCAGTGGCCGAACAAGGGCTGAAAGAATTGCTCATCTCCCGGCACGGTAAAGAAGATTTTTTCACCAGCAACAGCGACAGCATCAAAAAAACCGTGGAAAGCACCACCGGCGCCATGACACTGCTGATTTCCAGCATTGCCCTGATTTCACTGGTGGTGGGCGGCATCGGCGTGATGAACATCATGCTGGTGTCGGTCACCGAGCGCACCCGCGAAATCGGCATCCGCATGGCCATCGGTGCCCGGCAGGCCAATATTTTGCAGCAGTTTCTCATCGAATCGGTGCTCATCTGCCTGATCGGCGGCCTGATCGGCATCAGCCTGTCTTATTTAATCGGCCTGCTGTTCAATGCCCTGGCCGCTGAATTTGCCATGTCGTTTTCCACCCTGTCGATTATTGCCGCCGTGCTCTGCTCCTCCGCCATCGGCATTCTGTTCGGCTTTATTCCGGCGAAAAACGCCTCCAAACTCAACCCCATCGCGGCCTTGTCGCGCGATTGAACTTTTCAGGTAGCCTGTTGCCCAATACCGCTCCGCCACTCACACAGCCCAAGGCTACCTGAAAACCGCCAACGGTAATCCATCATGACTTTGACTTCCGCCCGCTTTTCCGCCGCCTGCCTCGCCGCCTTATGCTTGGCAGGCTGCGCCATCGACACCACGCCCGACGCCGGCATCGGCCTGCACCAAGCCATGCGCGAACGACCCAATGCAGTCGTGGCCGACGACACCCTCGCCGAATTCTATCGGGCGCACATGCAGCACGATTGGTGGCAAACCTACGGCGACCCGAAACTGGACGCCTTGGTCAAACGGGCGCTCGAACACAATACCGACTTGAAACAGGCCGCCCTCAACGTCAACAAAGCGCTTTATCAGGCCAATATCCTCGGCGCCAATCTGGTGCCGGATGTCAACGCCAACCTGGGCGTATCGCAAAGCCGCAACCTGCAAACCGGCAACAACGCCCCGAAAAGCTACAGCAGCCAGCTCGGCTTGAGCTACGAGCTGGATTTGTGGCGTCGCCTCAATGCCGCCGCCTCGGCGCAAATCTGGGTGCAGCGCGCCACCGCCGAAGACCTGGCCGCCACGCGGCTGGCCGTCATCAACAATGTGGTGGACGGCTATTTCCACATTGCCTACCTCAACCGCGCCATCCGTCTGCAAGAGCAGGCGGTGGGCAACTACCAAAACATCCTGCGCATTGCCGAAAGCCGCCACCGTCACGGCAAAGTGTCGGCCAACGAGCCGGTGCAGGCGCGTCAGGCCCTGCTCTCCGCCCAAGACCAACTGCGCCAACTACAGGAAAACCGCCACGCGGCGCGCAGTATTTTGGCGCAAATCTTCAACAGCGACCCCGAACAAAATGGGTCGTTCGGGCCCGATCCCGAACACTTCCAGCTGCCGGAAATCAAAAACGGCGGCCCCAATCTGGACATTCCCATTACCGCCCTCACCCACCGCCCCGATTTGCTCGCCGCCGAAGCGCGTTTGCAAGCCGCACTCAAAAACCAAACCGCCCAATACCGCAGCTGGTATCCCCGCATCACCCTCAACGCCGCCCTGAGCCACAGTGCCAACCGCGCCGCCAATCTATTTGAAGTGCCCGTGCTCGGCGGCGGCATCGGCATCAGCCTGCCCTTTCTCAACTGGCCCACCCTGCGCTGGCAAAACCGCATTGCCGAAACCGAATTCGAGCAGGCCAAACTGGCTTTTGAAAAAGCCTTGCTCACCGGCCTGCACGAAGTCCACAACCAATACCGCCTCTACCGCCACAGCCTGCAGCAACAAGAAAATGCACGCGAGGCCCTGCGCCTGGCACGGGAAAACAGCCGCTACCACCAAGTGCGCTACCAGCACGGCCGCAGCAGCCTGCGCGACTGGCTGCAAGCACTCAACAGCGAATACGCCGCCGAACACAGCCTGCTCCAAGCCCGCTACACCACGCTCAAACACGAAGCGATGATTTACAAAGCCATGGGCGGACGCTACCAAACCGCCACGCCCCCTGCCCGATAAACCTTTTTCAGAAAAAAATCAGGCTACCTGAATACTTTCAGGTAGCCTGACTGGCTGAC
>NZ_JH164926.1:15172-72960 GCF_000226875.1 Neisseria shayeganii 871 | reverse complement strand
TTAATTAAATCGAAACAGCTCTAAACCACCACACCGGTACGGCCGTTTTCTTCAATACGCCCGCCTGTTCTTGCGCCACCATCCGTATTCCGCACAATCAATACAGGAGACGGATATGCCCGCATGGACATGGTGGGCCTCGGTTTTGAGCTTCGCCCTCGCTTCTTCCATTTCGCCCGGACCGGTGAACCTGCTCACCCTGAGCAACACCTTATCGGGCTACCTGAACAGCAGCTTCCGCTTCATCACCGGCGCCACCGTCGGCTTTATGCTGCAACTACTGATACTCGGCACCGCCCTGCAGCCGCTGCTGCGCGCCTGGCCGTGGCTGGAGACCGCGCTGCACATCGGCGGCGTGCTGTTCTTGCTGTGGCTGGCCTGGCTGCTGTGGCGCGACAGCGGGCAATTAGACGATGCCCGCCGTCGGCCGGCCGATTGGCACACCGGTCTGGCGCTGCAATGGCTCAATCCCAAAGCCTATCTGGCCGCTGCGGCGGCAGTGGGGCTGTATGCCGGCGGCAGCCCGCAGCATCTGTATTGGCTGACGGCGGCCTACGGCGCGGTGTGTTGGCTTTCTTTGGCGGTTTGGATCGGTCTGGGCTGTCTGCTGCGCCGTCATGCGCAGTCGCCACGGCGGATGCGGGCCCTCAACCGTTTATTGAGTGTGCTCTTGCTGTTGAGCATCGGGCTGATGCTGTGAATAGCGCCCCGGCGTCACGGCCAGCGAGCGTTTGAAGCGGCGCTGGAAATGCGCCTGGTCGGCAAAGCCGAAATCTTGAGCCGCCTGCGCCAGCGGCGCGCCCCGCGCAATGGCTGCTTGGGCTTGGGCAATGCGGCGGCTGAGCAGCCATTGGTGCGGACTCATGCCGCTTGCTTCAAGACGCCGTGACAACTGGCGCCGGCTCAAGCCCGCCGCTTGCGCCCAAGCATCGGCATCTTGAATCGCCGGATTCGATGCCTCCAAGATGTCAATTAGACCGCGCCAAGGCGCACACTGCGGCATTGCCTGAGCCGCCTCACGCTTCAGCGCCGCAGCCAGTGCCTGCCAGCATACTTCGGCACGGCCGTCGGCCTGCCTGACCGAACGCAACAGGGCCAGCATCGCCGCAACCAAGCGGCGGCTGCGCCAAGGAGCGCCGTCGGCCAAAGCCGGAACGCCGCTGCCGACAGCCTGCCGGAAAACCTCGGGCGGGATATAGCACATCATATAATGCCAAGGCTGCCCGCCGTAGGGATTGCAGGCATGCGGGGTATCCGGCGGCATCAGCATCACGCTGCCCGTGCGGGCGGCATAATGGTGTCTGCCGCAACGGTACACCGTGCGGCCGTGCAACACCAAACCCAGCGACCAAGTAGCGTGGGTGTGCAGGCCGTAAGCGATACCGCCGCCCGAACCGCAGCGGATTTCCCAACCCGGCAGCTCAGGCGGACGATAAAACCGGTGGCGCTCGCCCACGGTCAAACGCTTAGGCAACGGCGGCCACGCCGGCTTTGGCGATTTGTGCGTCCTGCTCTTTGGCCACGCCGGATACGCCTACCGCACCGACGGTATGGCCGTCCACCACCACCGGCACGCCGCCTTCCATGCAGCCCGAGAGCGGCGCAGTCAGAAACGCATAGCGGCCGCCGTTGACCATGTCTTCAAACACTTTGGTTTCTTTGCGGCTGATGGCGGCACTGCGGGCTTTTTCCAAAGACACCAGGCTGCCCATCGGCGCGCAGCCGTCCAAACGGGTCATGCCCAGCAGAAAGCCGCCGTCGTCCACCACGCTGATGGCCACATTCCAACCGTTTTTCTTCGCCTCGGCGGTGGCGGCGGCCAAAATGGCCTGCACTTCCTGTTCGCCCAAAATCGCTTTGCTTTGCATGGTTTTTCCTTTCGTTTTGTTCAACTGATCCAATCAACAGGGCAGTCGCCCCTTAGAACCTGTTCATAGTCTTCTTGCGCAGCGGTTTTTCGAGGAAAAAACCGCAGATGCAAGGCGAAAATGCGCGCAAGATTGAACATCTTGCAAGTATTTTTGTTATCCCTAATTTAGGGGCAACGTGGCAGATGCGGAATTTTGACCGGGTAGCAAAGCGGACTTGCGAAGCTAAAATACCGCCGCAACGGAGACCATGAACAGGTTCTTATGTTTTCAGGTAGCCTGCCGACACAGCATCCGGCTACCTGAAACCGTCTTGCTTATTTTCCCTCCGGCATAGCCCGCTCAGATAACGGCTCCTGCTAAGCAATGTCCGAACCGCCCGGCTGAAGCGGGCTACCTGAAACGGTGACCGCCCTACTCCGGCCACAAGGCCTGAAACGCCTTCACCACTGCGGCCGGATCGGCCGCTTCGGTCACCGCGCGCACCACCGCCAGCGACGACACGCCGGTAGCCAGCACGTCGGCCGCATTGTGCAAATCGATGCCGCCGATGGCCACCGTGGGCGTGTTGCCCGCCTGGGCCACATAGCGGCGCAGATTGTCCAAGCCCTGCGGGGCGGTGGGCATGGTTTTGGTGGTGGTGGGGAAAATCGCACCGCAGGCCACATAGCTGGGCTGCACCGCCAAAGCGCGGGCCAACTCGGCATCGGAATGGGTGCTGATGCCCAGGCGGATGCCGGCTTCGCACAAAGCGTGCAAATCGGCGGCATCCAAATCTTCCTGCCCCAGATGCACGCCGTAAGCGCCCTCTTCCAGCGCCAGCCGCCAATAATCGTTGATAAACAGTTGGCTGCCACTGCCGGCTGCGGCGGCCACCGCGCGGCGGACCTCCTGACGCAAAGCGTCGCCGCTTAGGGTTTTGTTGCGCAGCTGTACGGTGTCGGCGCCGGCCGCCACCATCCGCGCCACCCAATCGGCATCGGGCACCACGGCATAAAATTTCAGCGGACGGACTGGAGGCGGAAAGCCGGGCGTGACCGGGCGACTGTCTGCATCGGGGAGCGGGGCGGGCGTCATCGGCATTCTCCATCGGACGGGACAAAAACAGGCGGATTATACGGAAGCGGGCCGGAAAAAGGAAAGGCTGAGACCTTTGCAAAACCCTCAGATGTGGATGCAGTTCAAGACGTAACAGCGCAGCGAGTGTGAACGCCGGGAATCCCCGTGGGACAGACATATCAGACGATAAGCAAGCGAGCGAGCAGTATCCGTGGGCATAAACGCACAACGCAGGAATGCACCGCAGATGGGGTTTTGCAAAGGTATCAGGCTACCTGAACGCCTGCCGGGCGGTTCAGGTAGCCTGTCGGACAATGCGGTTTAAGCGGCCATATCGGCAAACACCGCCTGCGCCGCGGCCACGGTTTCGTCAATCAGCTCGGGCGTGTGGGCGGCCGACATAAAGCAGGCCTCGAAAGCGGACGGGCCGAAGGCCACCTGCCGCGCCAGCATGCCGTGGAAGAAACGCTTGAAGGCATCGGTGTCGGTGCGCGCCATGTCGTTGTAGTTATTGGGCAGGAAGTCGGCGAAATAGAGGCCGAACATGCCGCCTTCGCAGTCGGTTTGAAAAGGCACGCTGGCCGCATCGGCGGCGGCTTGGAAGCCTGCCGTCAGGCGGCGGGTATTCTCGGCGAGTTGTTCGTAAAAACCGTCGCGGCGGATGATTTCCAGCGTTTTCAACCCGGCCGCCACCGCCACCGGATTGCCCGACAGCGTGCCGGCCTGATACACGCCGCCCAAGGGCGAGATGCAGGCCATGATGTCTTTGCGGCCGCCAAACGCCGCCAGCGGCATGCCGCCGCCAATGACCTTGCCCATGGTGGTGAGGTCGGGCGTGATGCCGTGCAGCGATTGGGCGCCGCCCAAGGCCACGCGGAAACCGGTCATCACTTCGTCGTAAATCAGCACGCTGCCGTGCTCGGTGGTTAAGCGGCGCAGTTCGCGCACAAATTCGGGCGTGGCGCGCACCAGATTCATATTGCCGGCAATCGGCTCCAAAATCACGCAGGCGATGCTGTCGCCCAGCTCGGCAAAGGTTTGCTGCAGGGCGGCCACGTCGTTATAAGGTAGCACCAAGGTGTGGCGGGTAAAATCGGCGGGCACGCCGGCGGAACTGGGGTTGCCGAAAGTGAGCAGGCCGCTGCCGGCCTTCACCAGCAGGCTGTCGGAATGGCCGTGGTAGCAGCCTTCGAATTTGATGATGGCGTCACGGCCGGTAAAGCCGCGCGCCAAGCGGATGGCCGACATGGTGGCTTCGGTGCCGGAACTCACCAGCCGCACCTGCTCCACGCTGGGCAGCAGCTCGGCAATGGTTTCGGCGATGACGATTTCGCCTTCGGTGGGCGCGCCGAACGACAAGCCGCCCAGCGCCGCTTCGCGCACCGCGTCGATTACTTCGGGATGGGCATGGCCGACAATGGCCGGCCCCCACGAACCGACATAATCGATATAACGGGTATCGGCTTCGTCCCACACATACGCCCCTTCGGCTTTGCGGATAAAGCGCGGCACGCCGCCCACGCTGCCGAAGGCGCGGACGGGAGAATTGACGCCGCCGGGAATTACGGCTTTGGCGCGTTCGAAAAGCTGCTCGTTGCGGTTCATAACAACCTCGCGGTGGTGGATATTCAAATGTTCTATGGGAAATTGTAAACCCGAACAGGCTACCTGAAAGAGTGACGGCCCGTTTGTTTGATGACGGTCAATGCTGTGCCACGGTATCGCGGATAAAGCTTTCCGCCCGGTCTTTCAGCAGGAAACGGCCGTTTTCCGCCATCCGGTCTTCGTCGTCCAGCAGCAGCGGCTCGGAAAAATCGGCGCGGACGGTGATGGCCGGCACCGACACGATGCGCCACAGCGATACCAACAAATTCATGTCGCCCACATAAGCGGGCTTGGTGCTGCGGTTGCCCAGCTGGTCGTAATAACGCAGGCTCAGCGCCATCACCGGCGTGCCGCTTTCCGCCGCCGGCTGGAACAGTGCGGCCTTAAACGGCAGGGTGCTCAGGCCGTGGCTGGTTTTGGCTTCGGGGAAAAAAGACACGGTGCGCCCTTCGGCCAGCGCCCGGCGGATGGCTTCGTTGATCGGACGCACATCGTTGCGGCTGTCGCGGTTGATGAACACCGTGCCGGCCCGCGCCGCCACCGAGCCGATCAGCGGCCAAGAGCGGATTTGGCGCTTGCCGATGAAAACGGTGGGATACAGCGCCATCATGGCGAATACGTCCAGCCAAGACACATGGTTGGCCACCCCCAGAAACACCGGCGGCAGCGACAACTGCGACGGCCCGTCCACTTCGATGCGCAGAATCACCAACAGGCGGCGGGCGGTGTGCTGCAATATGGCCCGGCTTCTTTCGCTGTAGTCGGCGGGCAAAAAAAACAGGCGCAGCGATGCGGCAAAAAACCACAGCAACACACGAAAAATGCGCCAAAAGCGCACGGGCAGGGAAGTGGAATAGTCGTTCATCAATCAGGGGAAGATAAAGACAAAAGTCAATGCTGGCAAACCGGGCAATAGAAACTGCTGCGCTGGCCCAAAACCGCTTTGGCCACCGGCGTGCCGCACACACGGCAGGCTTCGCCCGCCCGGCCGTACACTTGGTATTGCTGTTGGAAATAGCCGCTTTCGCCGTCGCTGTTCACAAAGTCGCGCAGCGTGCTGCCGCCGGCGGCCAAGGCCCGGCGCAGCACGGCGCGCACCTCTTCGCACAGGCGGCGGCAATCGGCTTGGCTGAGGCTGCAGGCCGCCCGGAAGGGCGAAATGCCGGCGGCAAACAAAGCCTCGTTGGCATAAATATTGCCCACGCCCACCACCACGGCATTGTCCATCAAGGCGGTTTTAATCGGGCTTTTGCGGCGCTCGAGCGCGGCTTTCAGGTAGCCTGCGTCAAACGCTTCCTCCAACGGCTCGGGGCCCAGATTCTGCAACAGCGGATGATGCTCAGCCGCGCCGGCAAACCATAAAATCGCGCCGAAGCGGCGCGGGTCGCGGAAACGCAGCACGGTGCCGTCTTCTGCGGTGAAATCGGCATGGTCGTGCTTGCCCGGCGGCGGCGCGTGCTCGGGCGCGTAAATGCGCAAACTGCCCGACATGCCCAAATGCACCAACATCACGCCGTGCGCAAACTCAAACAGCAGGTATTTGGCGCGGCGGCGGATGCGCAGAATGCGGCTGCCCGCCAACTGCCGCGCCAAATCGTCCGGCACCGGCCAGCGCAGCTTGGGCTGGCGCACCGCCACCGCACGCAGGGTTTTGCCTTCGATGTGCGGCGCAATGCCGCAACGGGTGGTTTCAACTTCTGGCAATTCGGGCATGATACCGCCGGCAGACGAAAAACGCGCAGTTTAGTCGGACGGCCGAAATAAATCAACGCGCCAAAGGCGGCTGCCCGGCCCGCCGCAACCGGCGCCGATATTTCCCCGCCCCGACGGGGGAAATGTAATAGAATCGCCCCCTTTTCCCACAACGGTTTCTGCCCATGTCTTCCGCCAAACGTCCGCTCAACGGCGTGTTGCTGCTCGACAAACCGCAAGGCGTGTCCAGCAACACCGCCCTGCAACAGGCCCGCCGCCTCTACCGCGCCGCCAAAGCCGGCCACACCGGCGTGCTCGACCCGTTGGCCACCGGCCTGTTGCCCGTCTGCTTCGGCGAGGCCACCAAGTTCGCCCAATACCTGCTCGACGCCGACAAAGCCTATACCGCCACCCTCAAACTGGGCGAAGCCACCACCACGGGCGACGCCGAAGGCGACATCGTCGCTCACACCGAGCGGGCCGTTTCCCTGCCCGAATTCCAAGCCGCCTGCGCCCACTTTACCGGCCCCATCCGCCAGGTGCCGCCGATGTTTTCCGCCCTCAAACACGAAGGCCGCCCGCTCTACGAATACGCCCGCCGCGGCATCGAAATCGAGCGCCCCGCCCGCCACGTTACCCTCTACGCCATCGACATCCGAGAATTCGACCCGCCGCGCGCCGTCATCGACGTGCGCTGCAGCAAAGGCACCTACATCCGCACCCTGGCCGAAGACCTGGCCAAACACCTGGGCAGCTTCGCCCACCTCACCGCCCTGCGCCGCACCGCCACCGCCGGCTTCAACATCGCCGACAGCCACACCCTGCCGCAACTGGCCGAACTCGACGATGCCGCCCGCGACACCCTGCTGCTGCCCTGCGACGTCTTGGTGCAACACCTGCCCGCCGTAGCGCTGGACGACACCGCCGCCCAAAGACTGTGCCACGGCCAAACCCCGCCCGCCGCCGAGGGCACGCCCGAACACACGCCCCTGCGCGCCTACGCCCCCGGCGGCCGCTTTATCGGCCTGATTCAGGCGCAATCAGGCTACCTGAAAGCCCTACGCCTGCTCAACACTGCGGCCTGAACACAATATTACACGGCCGCCGCGTGATTTTCCGCCAGCCGCCACCATTTGGGCAGACAATCCCCCTTTCCTTACTACCGCCATAACAGGTACCGCCATGTCCCTCTTCACCCCGCAACAAGCCGAACGCCTGAGCGCCCTGCTCGACAAACACGGCAACCACGGCGAAGCCATGCCGATAGACGAAGCTCAAGGCTTCCTGCTCGCCTGCATCAGCGGCCCCGATCCAAGCGGCTCCGCTTTCTGGCTGCCCCAAATCTTGGGCGACGACGACTTCACCACCCAAGAGCGCGAAGAAATCGCCGCCCTCTTGG
Organism: Neisseria shayeganii 871; assembly: GCF_000226875.1. Taxonomy (GTDB): domain Bacteria; phylum Pseudomonadota; class Gammaproteobacteria; order Burkholderiales; family Neisseriaceae; genus Eikenella; species Eikenella shayeganii. The sequence goes on along the minus strand of NZ_JH164926.1, from coordinate 65,337 downwards.
ATGCCTGCGCCACCCAGATGCGCCGCGACATGCAGCAAAACAAATCGCCGCGGCTGACGCTCTTTACCGACGAAAACGGCCAGCCCGACTGGAGTCCCGTCTGCGCCGCCTACCTCTACGCCCTCGACTGCCTGCCCACCGACTGGTTCGCCACCCTCAACGACGAAAACTTCGAAGACCTGCTCTTTCCCGTGATGGCCTTCAGCGACGTTTACGAAGAAGGCGAAGTGGTGCTGAGCGAACAAGACCTGGCCGAGCTGCGCCAAGAGCTGCCCGACGTTTTCACCGCCGCCTACCGCTATTGGCAGGCCGTCATCAACAAACCGCAACCCGCCCGCCGCGCCCACAAAACCGGCCGCAACGACCCCTGCCCCTGCAACAGCGGCAAAAAATACAAAGCCTGCTGCGGTAAACACGCATGAAACTGCCTTTCGGCTGGAAGCTGCCCAAGCGCGAAGAAATCTTCGCCTCGCGCTGGGCCAAACCCTTCGCCCCGCTGTTCGACCACCCCTGCTTCTGGACGCTCAACCGCCGCCGCGCCGCCCTCTCCGTGGCCATCGGCCTGTTCGGCGGCCTGATGCCCGGCCCCACCCAAATGGCCACCGCCTTCGTCATCGCCTGGCTGCTGCGCACCCACCTGCCCCTGGCCATGGTCACCACCCTCTACTCCAACCCCTTTACCTACCTGCCCCTCTACTACGCCGGCTACCAGATCGGCAGCCTGCTGCTCACCGGCCAGCCCGCCGCCGGCCTGCCGCCGCTGCCCGATTGGGAACAGGCCGGCTATTGGCACAAAATCGGCAAATGGCTGGCCGAATACGGCAAACCCCTGCTGGTGGGCGTGCCCGTGCTCGGCCTCAGCCTGGCCGCCATCGGCTACACCGCCGTGCGCCTGCTGTGGCGCTACCGCACCGTCCGCCGCTGGCAGCGCAGGAAACAGGCTACCTGAAACCTTTTCAGGTAGCCTGAGACCTTTGCAAAACCCTCAGATGTGGATGCAGTTCAAGGCGTAGCAGCGCAGCGAACGTGAACGCTAGGAATCCCTGTGGGACAGACATATCATGCGGATAGGCAAGTGAGCGAGCAGTACCCATAGGGCATAAACGCGCAACGCAGAAATGCGCCGCAGATGGGGTTTTTGCAAAGGTCTCAGCCTGTAAGCAACAGAAAAACACGCCCTTAACACCTACTGAAACCCTGAAACAATTAAAGACCGAGCAGCAACCCCCACACCGCCCACGCTCTTTTTACCCCGCCCATCAAGCTACCTGAAACCATTGACCACCGCGCCATGCCCGCCTGTTCCCGCCCGCTGACCGCTGCCGAAACCGCCACCGCCCGCCTGATTTACGGCGACGGCCTTGACTACGCCCGCATCCGCCTGCATTTCGGCAGCTGGTGGCTGCCCGACCGACACACCGCCATGGCCCCCGCCGGGCACATCCACTTTCCCGCCCGTTGCCGCTGCCCCGACTTTACGGCCCAAACACCCGCCCTGCGCGGCTGGCTGATACACGAACTGGCCCACGTCTGGCAATACCAAAACGGCTTTCCCGTCTGGCTCGGCGGCCTCAAAATCGCCCTGAGCGGCGGCTACCTGAAACGCCGCGCCTACCTTCTGCCGCCCTTGGCCGGCGTGCCCGATTTCGGCAGCCTGAATATGGAACAGCAGGCCGAAGTCTTGAGCGGCTTCTACCTCGCCTTCCACTGCCGCGACCCGCAGCACCTCAGCCAACTGCCCCATTACCAACGCCTGCTGCGCCCCTTTTTCGCCCACCCTTTCGACTGCTCCCTGCTGCCCAAACTCTGATTGGCCAAGCGGAACTCCGCCATCCGCATAGCACACACAGACAGAGACTAAAGCCTCCAAGAACCCCATCTCGCAAAAATAAAAAAGGCTACCTGAACACTCCGCCACACGGCAGCGGCTTTCAGGTAGCCTTTCGGCATTGTTCAAACAACGCGGCTTACTTCTGCACCGCCGTCAGCTTGATTTCCACCTTCCAATCCGGATTCGCCAATTTGGCCTGCACACAAGCGCGGGCCGGCGTTTTGCCGGGCGTCACCCAGGCATCCCACGCCCGGTTCATGCCGTCGTAGTCGGCCAAATCGGGCAGGTAGATCACCGCCTCGCAGATATGGGCTTTGTCGGAACCGCAGTCGGCCAAAATCTGGTCGATCTGCGCCAAGACGTTTTCCGTCTGCGCCGTCACATCCGCTTCGGGATTGGTCGGCACCTGGCCGGCCAGAAACACAAAACCGTTGGCCACCACGGCGTCCGACAAACGCGGCGTCGGCTGATAATGCTGCACAGTCATGGCTTTTCTCCTTCTTAAATCAACATCAATCGGCCGCGCATCGTAGCGGATTTGCCCCCGCCTGAAAAGCCGCGCCGCTATAATGCCGCTTTTGCGCCTAGCCAAAGGCTGAGACCGCCCATGTCGAAAAACAGCAAATACCCCGTTACCCCCGCCATCCGCTTTTTGCGCAAACACGGCATCGGATTCACACCCCATCTTTACGACTACCAAGAACACGGCGGCACCGCACATTCGGCCGCCGCACTCGGCGTAGCCGAACACCAGGTCATCAAAACCATCGTGCTGCAAGACGAAAACGGCCGCGGCCTGTTTGCCCTGATGCACGGCGACCGCCAGATTTCCACCCGCAACCTGGCCCGCCAAACCGGTGCCAAACACATCGAGCCCGCCACACCCCAGCAGGCCAACAAATGGACGGGCTATCTGGTGGGCGGCACCAGCCCCTTCGGCAGCAAAACCGCCCTGCCCGTGTATGTGGAACACAGCATTTGGGCGCTCGACACCATTTACATCAACGGCGGCAAACGCGGCTTTCTGGTGGCCATTCCCGCCGCCGCCCTGCACAGCCTGCAGCCGCAAACCGTGGAAGTGGCCGTTTAAACCGCGGCATACTGCTTTTTGATAAACGCTCTATTTTTCTTTACAATACCGCCCGCGGCAGCATCACGCGGCCGCTCAACCGAGAAAAGAAAAGGACAACAAGATGAAAATGAATCAAAAACTGTGGTTGCTGTGCATCTCTGCCGCTTTGGGCCTGGCTGCCTGCGGCGGCCAAAACGATGCCCAAACTCCTGCACAAAGCACATCCGGCAACGAAGCAGCAGCACCAAGCGAAGCGTCCGCCCAAGCCCCGGCCGTCAATCTGCTACGGGACGCCCAAGCCCTGCAGGCTGCGGAGGACGCACTCAAGGCCCTGCCCCAATTCGGCGGCAAACCGCTGAATGTGTTCCAAAATGTTCATTTCTACGGCGGCAGTTATGATTCGAAAATCAAAATCAACATCCAAGACCCGAACAATCCGGAAAACATCGACCACTACATCTATAAAAACGGCCAGTGGAGCGAACCGCAGCCGGTAAAACTTTCCGGCGACGGCGATATGTCGGCAAACGTCACCCCCTTGGATCAAATCAAGTTCGCCACCGTGGCCGAGATCGCCAAAGTGTGGCATGAAAAAGCCGTAGAGGTGCAGGCCAAAGAAACCGAGGCCGACCACATTTACTTCTCTCTGACCGTACACCTCCAAAAACGCTCTTGGGAAACCAGCAACATCGAAACCGACCGCGCCGAATACAGCCTGGATTTCGACCAAAACGGCAAATTGCTTGACTTCTCTAAACGCTAATCCGCCGCGCCAAACCGGCAAAAAGGCTACCTGAAAACCAGCCACGCGCGTTTCTGCGTCGCTGGTTTTCAGGTAGCCTTATTTTGTCAGCAGAGACTGTGAGCAGGTTCTCAGGCAGAAACCGGATCGGCTCCTCTTTCCGCGTCCGATTTATTTTCCAGCGGCAGCGGCGCGCCCGGGGCGGCCTGCTCCATGCGGATGTCGCCGGCATACACCGCGCCTTCTTCCACCAGCAGCGTTTGGGTGCGGATGTTGCCCGCCACATGGGCGGTGGCTTTCAGCTGCAGTTTGTTTACCTCCACCAAGCCTTCCACCCGGCCGAATACCATCAGCTCGCCGCAGCGGATGTCGCCGCATACCGCGCCGCTCTCGCCGATGATCACCATGCCGCCGGCCTGCACATTGCCCGCTACCGCACCGTCAATCTTCACCGACTGCTGGCTGAGCACATCGCCCTGAATCCGGCATTGGGCGCCGATAATGGTGTCGATGGCGTCCACCGCCGCCGGCAGCTCTTTTTTTCCTTTGCTGTGAAACATCATATTCTCCGAATCATGTCTTTAACGCGCGGCCAGGCTCAAAAAACCGGCCGGATCAAGCGGCTCGTCGTTCAGACGCACTTCGTAATGCAGGTGCGGGCCGGTGGAGCGGCCGGTAGAGCCGAGTTTGCCCACCAAATCGCCGGCTTCTATTTGCTGGCCCACGCGCACGTCAATCGCCGAAAGATGGCCGTACACCGTGCTGTAGCCGTGGCCGTGGCGCAGGCGCACCACTTGGCCGTAGCCGTTCATGGTGCCGGCAAACTCCACCTTGCCGTTAGCCGTGGCGATAATCGGATCGCCGATGCTGCCGCGGAAATCGAGACCGTTGTGAAATTCGCTGCCGCGGCCGCTGAACGGATTGGGCCGCGGGCCGAAGCCCGAAGAAATCGAGCCGGCGGCCGGGCGGCCCAGCGGCACGGTTTCAGCCGCTTGCAACAGCCGGTCCAACGCTTGTTTGAATTCGGGCGTATCGGCCGAGGGCAGCACGATTTCCGGGCCGCCGGCCTGGGCCGTACCTTTACCCGGCTGGGCAACCGGAATGTCGGGCAACTCCACTTTCACGCCGCGTTGCTGCAGATACTGCTGCAGATACTGCACCGCCTGTTCGGATTGGGCCAACTGGGCGAGTCTGGCGGTGATTTCTTCGGAACGCGCCTGCTTCAAGTCCTCGATTTGGCGGCTCAGGCGCACGTTTTCCCGCTCGTGTACGGCGAGGCGGTCATAACTTTGATAATGCTGCCAGCCCAAGGCCAACAGCCCGGTAAACAAGATGCCGGAAACAAACGACAAGCCCACCAAAGCGGGCTTGATGGCCTTCAAACGGCCGGCACTCATCACAAAAGTTTCGGTGCGCTGCGCGTCCAGCACCATCACCGTCACGGTTTTTTTCTGCTTACTCATTCGCTTCGTGATTGGATTCAAAAGCTTGCGATTTTAGTATAAAACCTCCCCGGCTGACAAAACAAAACGCCCCCACGCGGCGGAAACTGGAAAGATTGCAACACCCCCATCCCGCATTCCGCCAAGCCGCACAGGCTACCTGAAAACCGCCGGCCGATGTCCGCCTGCCCCGATTCGGGTAAAATACACCCCTTTTTCCGCCCCGCCCGTTCCCCATGCGCCTCACCCACATCAAACTCGCCGGCTTCAAATCGTTTACCGACCCGACCACCATCCACGTGCCGGGCCAGCTGGTGGCCGTAATCGGCCCCAACGGTTGCGGCAAATCCAATGTAATCGACGCCGTGCGCTGGGTATTGGGCGAAGCCTCGGCCAAACAGCTGCGCGGCGAAAGCATGCAAGACGTCATCTTCAACGGCGCCGCCACCCGCCGCCCCGCACCCCGCGCTTCGGTGGAACTGGTGTTCAGCAATGCCGACCACAGCCTGCAAGGCCCGTGGGGCCAGTATGCCGAAGTCAGCATCAAACGCCAGCTCACGCGCCAAGGGGAATCCAGCTACTACATCAACAACCAAGTGGTGCGCCGCCGCGACATCACCGACCTCTTCCTCGGCACCGGCGTGGGCGCGCGCGGTTACGCCGTCATCGAACAAGGCATGATTTCGCGCATCATCGAAGCGCGGCCGGAAGAGTTGCGCGCCTACATCGAAGAAGCCGCCGGCGTCTCCAAATATAAAGAACGCCGCCGCGAAACCGAAAACCGCCTCAAAGACACCCGCGAACACCTGCAGAGGCTGGCCGACTTGCAAAGTGAACTCGGCCGCCAAGTGGAAAAGCTGGAAAAGCAGGCCGCCCAAGCCGAACGCTACCAAACCCTCAGCGCCCAACTCGCCCAACAGCAAGACCTGCTCGACTACGTGCAGTGGCAGGAAGCCTTGACCCAAGCCGATGCCGCCACCGAGCAGCAACAGGCCGCCCAAGCCGAACAAGACGCGCTGGCCGCCGAAAGCGAAGCCGCAGCCGACACCGTGCGCCAACTGCGCGAAGCCGAACAGGAACAACAACAGTACGTCCACCAGCTCAACAAACAGCACGCCGTGTTGCGCGAACAAACCGCCCGTTTGGAAGAACAGCTGCGCGCCCGCCAAAACCTGCTTCAGCGCAGCGAACGCGAACGCCTGGCCGCCCAAGCCGCCCTGCAAAAAATCGACCAAGAACAGCAAACCCTGCATCACGAGCTGGCCGCCCTCGCCGGCGAAATCGAAGACACCCAAGCCGAACTTGAAGAATGGGCGCTTCAGGTAGCCGAACACGAAAACGGCCTGCCCGAGCGGGAAACCGCCCAACACGATTTAGACAGCGCCTTCCAAAGCCAGCAAGACGAAAGCAACCGCCTCAAACGCGAATTGGCGCTCAAACAGCAGCAACTCGCCCACGCCGCCCATAGCCGGCGCCAGCATCAAGACCGCCGAGACCGCCTGCTGCAGGAAAACCAAGCCCTCAATCTGCCGCCCGAGGCCGACACCGAAACCGCCCGCGAGCAGGCCGAATACTGGCAAAACCTTTACGAAGCCGGCGAAGCCGCCCTGCAAGACGCCGAAGCCGCCTTGGAAGCCGGCCGGCAACAGTTTCAGGTAGCCGCCGAGCACCACCAAAACCTGCACCAGCAACACCTCACCGCCCAAGCCCAACAACAGGCGCTGGCCCAACTGCTGCACAGCAGCCAAAGCGACGGCGACTTCTGGGCCGCCACCGACACCGATGCCGGCGGCGAGCTCTGGCAGCACCTCTCCGCGCCTGACGACTGGCAGCACGCCCTCTCCGTTATTCTGGCCGAACGTCTGCACGCCCGTGCCGTACCGGCCGGCTTCCGTCCGCCTCAGCCCCTGCCCGAAGGCCGCGCCGCCTGGTTTACCGCCGGCGGCCAAGCGGCCAAAAAAACCCTGCCGGCCCAAGCCTTCATCCACCAAATCCGTGCCGAACCCGCTTTTCAGGTAGCCTTACAACACTGGCTCGACGGCGTGCTGTGCGCCCCCAACCTCGATTACGCACTGGAACGCCAACAAGAACTGCCGCTCGGCCACCTCTGGCTCACCCCCGAAGGCCACCGCATCGACCGCATCGGCGTCGTCCTCTACGACCGCCACAGCAGCCAAAACCTGATCCGCCAAAAAGCCCGCCACGACCAACTGAGCGCCGAACTCGACGCCCTCGCCCCCCGCCTGGCCGCCGCCGCCGCCGAACGCAGCCGCCTGCAGGCCGCCCTGCAACAGCAGGAACAGCAATACAAACACCAGCAAAACCAGCAGCGCCACCACGCCGCCCAACTGCAAACCGCACAAGCCCAAGCCAACGAACTCTTGGCCCGCACCAACCAGGGCCAGCTGCGCCGCCAGCACATCGAGCAGGAATTGGCCCTGCTGGAAGAAGAGCAGTTGGTGCTCGAACACGGCAGCGACGGCCTGCACGACGACATTGCCGCGCTGGAGGCCGCCCTTGCCGACCTCGCCGGCCAACAGCAAAACCTCGGCGCCCAACGCCAGCAAGGCCAATACGCGCTCAAACAAGCCCAGTTGGCCCTGCTCGAGGCCAACCGCCAATACGGCTTGGTGGAAGTCGCCCTGCACAAACAGCAGCAGCGCCGCCAAACCCTGCAACACCAAATCAGCGCACTCGAACAGCAAGCCCTAGACTGGCAGGAGCGGCAAACCGAGTTGGCGCTGGCCTTTGAAACCGAACAAAACGACAACGGCCAGCAGGAACAGCTCGACATCCTCGGCGAACAAAGCCTCAACCTGCAAGAACAAATCCATGCCGCCCAAGAACGGCTGCAACACACCCAAGAGCAGGGCCGCGCAAGCTACCTGAAACAGCAGGAAATCGCCCAAGCGCTGCCCCGCCTGCAAAACGCCACCCAAAACGCCCTCCTGCGCCAACAGGAAGCCCTGCTCAACGCCAAACGCTTCCACGAAAACCTGGTGGGCCGCCAAGCCAATTTCGATGCCCTCGCCGCTTTGGCCGAAGCCTCGGGCAGCCTGAGCGAACTCAACCAAGACATCGGCCGACTGGCGCAAAAAATCCAAGCGCTGGGCGCCGTCAATCTAGCGGCCTTGGAAGAGCTGGCCGAAGCCCGCGAACGCGACGGCTACTACCGCAGTCAAAGCGAAGACGTGCAAGCCGCCATCGCCCTGCTCGAAGAAGCCATCGCCCAAATCGACGACGAAACCAAGGCCCGCTTTAAAGACACCTTCGACGCCGTCAACGAAAAAGTACAAACCTTCTTCCCCACCCTGTTTGGCGGCGGCGAAGCCACCCTGCACATGGTGGGCGACGACCTGCTGTCGGCCGGCGTCTCCATCATGGCCCGCCCGCCCGGCAAGAAAAACAGCACCATCCACCTGCTCTCCGGCGGCGAAAAAGCCCTCACCGCCATGAGCCTGGTATTCGCCCTGTTCAGCCTCAACCCCGCCCCCTTCTGCCTCTTGGACGAAGTGGACGCTCCGCTGGACGACGCCAATACCGCACGCTTCTGCAATCTGGTCAAAGAAATGTCGGCGCACACCCAATTCCTCTACATCTCCCACAACCGCCTGACCATGGAAATGGCCGAACAGTTAATCGGCGTCACCATGCAGGAAAAAGGCGTTTCCCGCATCGTGGCCGTCGACATCAAACAAGCCCTGCAAATGGCGGAAACCGCCTGATTCAACAGCCGGCAAAACAAAAGGCTACCTGAAAACTTTCAGGTAGCCTTTTAGGCCTTAAAGCCGACTCAATGATTTAGCGCTTGCGGCCGAAAATAAAAGACAAAACCGCCAAAATCAAAAAGCCGATAAACAGAATTTTGGCAATACCGGCCGCGCTGCCGGCAATACCGCCAAAACCCAATACGGCAGCAATAATGGCAATCACAAAAAAGATAACTGAATAACGCAACATGATTTTCGCTCCTTATGCGATGTAATGCGGTGTATAAAATTTAGAATGTTTGATGCATACCAGAGTTAAAACCAACAATTAAACTCTTAATGAATTCATCCCGTATGCAGCGCATACTAACATGATTCCCTTATTTTTCATCCAACTTAAGCTGAATATAACCCAATATTCCTACATTTAAAAAAATTCACAAAATGGCATGAAAAAGCTTTTTTGTTGCCTTCCGTAAAAATAAAATCCCAACCTGCTCATATTAAGGAAATTATTTGCTTGCATTTGTAAATACAACAGAATAAAGCTTTAAATATCCGCCTTTATCGCCAACTAAGGGACATGAAATCGCCAGCGGTGTTTTCATGTGATTTATTTAGCAGTACCAATAACCATCAATCAAGAAAGGATTCACCATGAATTGGGATCAAATCGAAGGAAAATGGGAACAATTAAAAGGCAAGGCCAAAGAACAATGGGGCAAGCTGACCGATGATGACTGGACAGTCGTAGAAGGTAAACGCGACCAATTGGCCGGCCGAATTCAAGAACGCTACGGCTACACCAAAGAGCAAGCCGAAAAAGAACTGGATGATTGGTTCAGCAAAAACTAATCGGCAACCGCCTTTTCTATATATGAATATGAGATTTGGCATCTAATAAAAACCGTGTCAGCCATGACACGGTTTTTATTTGTCGTGATCATCAGAAAGCTGAGCAAAACCGCCGCATACCAATGCGCTGCCAACAACTGGCTTTAGCGAACAGATGAATTTCTGTTTTCAGGTAGCCTGAAACCTTTGCCAATTCCCCATCTGCGGCGCATTTCCGCGTTGTACGTTGATGCCCCCGGGATACGGCTCGCCCGCTTAGCCTTATATCTGATGTGTCTGCCCCGCAAGAATTCCTGACCTTGACACGCACTAAGCCTAGAACAGCATCCACAGCTAGGCTTTGGCAAAGCTTTCAGCCCGTTAGCCGTATTGTCTTTACTCGGCCAGCAATCCATCCACCTGCCGGTACAGACTCGGAAAGTCCGGTTCGCCGACAAAGGTTTTTACGATGTGGCCGTTTTTGTCTACCAGAAACGAAGTCGGCGCGGCCACAATATTGTAGGCTTGGCCGGCACGGCCTTCGGCGTCGTAAAGCACGGTAAAGGGCACTTGGTGGGTTTGCACATATTGCTTGACCACCGGCAGCGGATCGCTCCTTACCTGCATAGAAATGCCGATGATTTGAAAATCCGGCGAACGGCTTTGGTAATCGTGCGACATTTGAATCAACTTGGGCATTTCACTGACGCAGCCCGGGCAGGAAGGAAACCAGAAATTCACCAGGCTGACTTTGCCTTTCAGCTGTGCCTGGGTAACGGTTTGGCCGCTCAGGTTTTGCAAAGCAAAATCCGGTGCCGGCTTGCCTTTGGGGGCAAACAGAATAAAGGCCGCAGCGGCGGCCAAAGCGGCCAACAGAATGAAAGGAAGCCATTTTTTCATGCGGTTTCTTTCGCAACAATCAGAGATTCCAAGCGTTCGCGCAATTGGGGCGGGAATTCGATGGCCTTATTGGTTTCGGTGTCCACCGCCACGAATACCACTTCCGCCTCGGCCACCACGTTTTGGCTGCTGCTCTTGCGCACGGTTTGGCGGATGACGGCGTTGCGCTGGTTGACGGCGGCAAAAGCGGTTTCAATGTCCAATACGTCATTCAATAGGGCGGCGCGGCGGTAATGGATGTTGATGTTGACCACCGCCATGGCATAGCCGTTTTCAAAGAACAACGGTGTCAGGCCGCGATCCTCGAAATAAGACCAGCGGGCCTCTTCGAGAAATTCGAGATAGCGGGCATTGTTGACGTGTTGAAACACATCGAGATGGTAGCCGCGCACTTTGACAGAGAGATGATGGGGCATGGGATTCCTTGATTTAATCGGTTTCAGGTAGCCTGAGATTCAAATGCTGCCGCTGCAGATGGGCAGGCGGCAGCAGAGGGAAGAGCGGCTGTTCGCTTATTGAACTTGCAGCGGAACGAACGCTTCGCGCTCCAGCGCTTGGCTGGAAAGGTCGGTCACGATGGAGGAAAGCTGGATATCGAACCATTCGGTAAAAATATCGGGGTGCAAATCCGGCCACAGGCTTTCGTCTTCACACCAGTCGGCCAACTCGGCCGCAAAAATGGTTTCCAACTGCGGCTCGATTTCGGCCCACACTTCCTCGAAATCGTCGCAGGGGTCCACCAGATAGGCATTGGCATCGGCCTGCAAATCTTCCAAGGTAAAATCAGCCAAATCGATGCCGGGAATGCTGGTCAGCCAATTCCAAAACGGAACTTGGGGCACCAGCAGGAAGACACTGCGGTTGATTTCGTACATAGAAGGTTCTCCTCAACAAAATGTGGGCCAAGGGGCGGATGCAGCCGTACAGACTGAGACCTTCGCCAAACCCCCATCTGCGGCGCATTTCTGCGTTGTGCGTTTATGCCCTATGGGTACTGCTCGCTCGCTTGCCTATCGTGTGATATGTCTGTCCCACAGGGATTCCTGACGTTCACACTCGCTGCGCTGCTACGCCTTGAACTGCATCCGCATCTGGAGGTTTGGCAACGGCCTCAGGCTACCTGAAAACTCACTCTGCAGACAAAACGGTGATGTGTATGGTGTTCGGCGGCAAATCGCGGATCACGATGCTGTCCCGCCCGTCTGCCGGTTCGGCGGGGGCGGCGGACTCTGCTGCCTGAGCTTCGACAGAGGGGGCATCTCCGGCCTGAGCCTGCGGCAACGCCTCGCTTTGGACCGCGCCGGCAGCAGAGGAATCAACAGGCTGAGAGTCGGCCGCCCCTTCCTCTTCAAAGGTCGGTACGTAATCGTCGCTGCCCGGCAATTCGCTGCCCACTTGGCGGGCGCGGGCGGCCATGAACGCATCACGCACATAAGCGTAACGGTCGATGGCGGCCTGCTCCACGCCATCCGTCAGCTCCAACAACTTGGCGCGCGTGTCCACGGTTTTGAGGCCGACGGCGGTCCAGCGGGTGGGCGCGTGGGTAAACACGACGCCTTCGATCGGATACAAATTGCTGATGGTGGTGCCGACCGCATCGCGTACCGTGCTCGGCCCCAACAGCGGGTAAACAAAATAATTGCTATTTTTCCAACCCCAAGAGGCAAAAGTGTCGCCGAGGGTGGTTTTGTGGTTCGGCATCTGCGCCGCTCCGGCAATGTCGATCAAACCGCCGAAACCGAGCGTACTGTTCAGACCGAAGCGCACCAAATCGGTGCCGGCTTTGGCGATATCGAGGCGCAACAGATTGTTGCCCGCACTCACCAAATCACGCAGATTATTGAAAAAATTGCCGATGCCGCTGCGCACAGGCTGTGGCGTCACCGCACGGTAGCCGCGCGCCACCGGCGAGAGCACGGCGCGGTCCACCGCATCGTTCACGCCGAACATAAAACGGTTATAGCCCTCATACGGATCGTAAGCCACCCCTTCGGCCCAAACCACCGGCGACGCAGACAAACTGCCGCACAACACGGCCAGCGTCAAAGTCCTGTTCATCATGTTCTTATCCAATCATCCACTTCGTACAGTTCCGCCAGCAGGGTCACCGCGGCCGGCAACCGGTGAAACGAAACGGCGGCGCCATTCTTCTCCCCACAGCGCAAAGCAACCGCCAACAGCGACAAGCAGGCCGAATCCGCTTTGACGACGCCGGAAAAATCCACACGGACCTCGTTGCCGAGCGCCGCCAGCTGGCGACAGTAATTGCGGTAAAGCGGCGCGGTCACGGTATTCACCGTTACCTCGCCGCCCACATAAACCGTGTGCTCACGACATTCCGTCTGCATCGGTTTAAGCGCCGTTTTTGCTGCGCAATTCTTCAATCAAACCATCGATGCCTTTTTGGCGGATGGTGTTGTTGAACTGCTGGCGGTACACCGTCACCAAACTGGCGCCGTCCACGGCCACATTATAAACACGGTATTTGTTGCCGCTTTGGTACATGGTGTAATCCATCACCACTGCTTTCCCGCCGGCGGAAGGGGTGATGTCGGCCGTCACAATCACGCTGCGGCCGCGTACCACCGCATTGGGGCGGATGTTCACGCGCGCATTCCGGTATTCCAACATGGTGCCGGAGTAGGTACGGATCAGCAGGGTTTTGAATTGCTCGGTCAAGGCCGTTTTCTGTGCCGCGCTGGCATTGCGCCACGGGCTGCCCACCGCCAGTTCGGTCATGCGGGCAAAATCAAAATAAGGAATGGCGTAATTTTCTGCCTGGCGGCGTACTTGGTTGGCATTCCCGCCGTTGGCGCGGCTGAGGATGTTCAACACCTGGGTGCTGTTTTCCTTCAGTTGGTCCACCGCCTGCTGCGGGGTGGCAAAGGCTAAGCCGATGCTCAAAATGCCCATACTCAGGGCGGAAACAAAAGCGGATTTTTTCATTTGGTGTCCTTTCTTCTTTTTTCTCAGATCTTCTTGGATGTGCGCGGGCCGATTCTCAGCCGTGGCTTGTGATGCCTTAAGGTTGTTCGGCGGCGGCTGGCGGATTCGGCGCCGCATTTTTTTCGGCGAAACTGGTCATCAGTTTGCCGATTAATTGCTCCAGCACCAAAGCGGAACTGGTGATTTCAATGGTATCGCCGTCTTTCAATTCCACCTCGTCAGCACCCTGCTGCAGGCCGATATACTGCTCGCCCAACAGGCCGGAAGTGAGGATTTCAGCCGAAACATCGCTGCTGAAACGGTATTCGCTGTTCAGTTCCAGCATCACTTGCGCCTGATAGCTTTGCGGATCCAAACGGATGCCGGACACCCGGCCGACCACCACGCCGGAAGCCTTCACCGGCGCTTTCACTTTCAAGCCGCCGATGTCGGAAAAATAGGCGGAAACCGTGTAGGCCGAGCGGCTGCCGCCGAAAGCCTGCCCACCGGCTACGCGGAAAGACAGAAACACCACGGCCGCAATGCCCAGCGCCACAAACAACCCCACCCACAATTCCAATGTGCTTCTTTTCATTTCAGTTTATCCGGTAAACATAACGGCAGTTAAAACAAAGTCGAGCGCCAACACCGTCAGCGCGGAACTGACCACGGTGCGCGTGCTGGCACGTAAAATACCTTCCGGCGTACTTTGGCAATGAAAGCCCTGATACACCGCAATCAGCGCCACCGCCGTGCCGAACACCAACGATTTGATCAAGCCGTTGACCACGTCATACGTCCAATCGATATTGCCCTGCATCTGCGACCAGAAAATCCCGGCATCCAGGCCCAAATATTTCACGCCGATCAGATAGGCGCCGTAAATCCCGGCCACATTGAAGATGGAGGCCAACAGCGGCATCGACAATACCCCGGCCCAAAAACGCGGCACCACCACCCGCGCCACCGGATCCACCGCCATCACCTTCATCGCTTCCAGCTGCTCGGTGGTTTTCATCAAACCGATTTCACTAGTCATCGCGCCGCCGGCCGAGCTGGCAAACAGAATCGCCGCCAACACCGGCCCCAATTCGCGCAGCAGCGAAGCCGCCACCATATAGCCGAGCACGTCGGCCGATTTGAATTTGGCCAGCTGGGTATAGCCCTGCAAACCGAGCACCATGCCCACAAACAGGCCGGACACCGCAATAATGACGATGGAGAGCACGCCGGAGAAATACATTTGGCGGATGCCCAAGCGCAAGCGCGGCAACAAGGTGCCGGAGCGGGCCAGCACCGAGAACAGAAACAGCGTGGTGCTGCCCAACTCCTGTAGAAAAGCCAAGACCTTGCGGCCGATTGTGCGAAAGAAATCCATGGCCTACCGTTTCAGCAATGTGTGTTGCAAACTGTTTTCCGCCGGATAACGAAACGCCACCGGGCCGTTGGGCAAACCGTTGACAAACTGGTGTACCCAGGGCGAATCCATGTGCCGCATTTCTTGAGGGCTACCTGAAAACACCACCTCGCCGTGCGCCACGAAAATCACCTGATCCACAATATCCAAAGATTGGCGGATGTCGTGGGTCACCATCACGCTGGTGGACTGCAGGGCACGGTTGATTTTGCTCACCAACTCGGCAATCACGCCCAGCGAGATCGGGTCCAGGCCGGTAAACGGCTCGTCATACAGCAACAGCGCCGGGTCGAGCGCAATGGTGCGCGCCAAGGCCACCCGCCGCGCCATGCCGCCCGACAATTCACTGGGCATCAGCTCGGCCGTGCCGTGCAGGCCCACCGCATTAAGTTTGAGCAACACCAAATCGCGGATCACTTCTTCCGGCAGGCGCGTTTGCTCGCGCAAAGGGAAAGCCACATTGTCGAACACCGTCAAATCGGTAAACAGCGCACCAAACTGAAACAGCACGCCCATGTTTTTGCGGTGCTGAAACAACTCATCCGCCGAAAAAGCGGCCAAATCGCGCCCGTTTACCAACACCCGGCCTTCCGTCGGCGCCACTTGGCCGGTGATCAGGCGCAGCAAAGTGGTTTTGCCGCTGCCCGAGCCGCCCATCACGGCGGCAAACGCGCCACGTGCAATCTGAAAATTCACATTTTTCAGAATCGGCCGCTCGCCGTAAGCGAAAGCGACGTCTTGCATCTCAATGAAAGGGGAAGTCATGGCGGGGAAACTGGCGGCGAAACAAACGAAAGGTTTCGGATTATAGGGAAAAACCGCCACCCCTGCCATTCTGCCGAGCAAAGACAGATTAAGTTTTGTTAAAAGCCGGCCCACGCCAAGCCCGGCCGCCTTTCAGGCTGAGACCTTTGCAAAACCCTCAGATGTGGATGCAGTTCAAGGCGCAGCAGCACAGCGAGCGTAGACATATCATCTAGATAGGCAAGCGAGCGAGCAGCGCACAACGCAGAAATGCGCCGCAGATGAGGGTTTTGCAAAGGTCTCAGGCTACCTGAAAGCCTTAGTCGGCGGCGGTGGATTCCTTACCGGACGGGCGATATAATGCCGCCTTTTCTGTTGCCGGAATTGCGTGATGTCGCTCAAAACCATAGAAAAAAACGTGCTGGTGCTGTACACCGCCGAGCAAATGTTCGAGCTGGTGGACCGGGTGGAGGATTACCCGCAGTTTCTGCCGTGGTACAGCAAAACCGAAATCATCTCGCGAAGTGGAAACGAGCTGCAGGCGCGACTGTTTATGGACTACATGAAAGTGCGCCAGTCTTTCGCCACCCACAACCACAACATCCCCGGCCGCGAAATCCGCATGAACCTGCTCGAAGGCCCGTTCAAAACCCTGCGCGGCACTTGGACATTCATCCCACTGGGCGACGATGCCTGCAAAATCGAATTCCGCCTGCAATACGAATTTTCCAGCAGCGTGCTCTCCGCCCTGATCAGCCCCGTGTTCAGCCACATCAGCGGCACGCTGGTGGACGCCTTCATCAAAGAAGCCGACAAACGCTATGCTTGACATCGAAGTGGCCTATGCCTCGCCCGACAAACAGCGCCTGCTGGCGTTTCAGGTAGCCTGCGGCACCACCGCCCGCCAAGCCGTGTTGCTGTCTGCGCTGGCGGCGGAGTTTCCCGATGTCGATTTTGCCGCCGCCCCCATCGGCATCTTCGGCAAAAAAGTGGCCGACGACACACCGTTGCGGCAGCACGACCGGGTGGAAGTGTACCGCCCGCTGCTCATCGACCCCAAAGAAAACCGCCGCCGCAGGGTGGCGGCCAAGCAGGCCGGCCAATAATGGCAATGCACTCAGGCTACCTGAAACCCGCTTTCAGGTAGCCTGAGACCTTTGCAAAACCTCGCGCCAACAAACAACCGGAACATCTTTCATGAAGGACTTGTCCCATAGTGCTCCCTTTCATTCGGGGGAGAAAATGGAACCATTAAAGCCCGGGGCTATGCACTTTGGCTTGACCCAAGCACAGCTGGCTCAATTTCAACACACGTTCCCGCACGAGGCGGGCACGGCCACTTGACTGCAAAGGCATTACTGAGCTGAGACCTTACGCCCGTCTTTACGCCCTCAAGCCGGCAAACAGCGAAAAATACTCGGGAAAGGTTTTGTTCACACATTGCGGATCGTTGATCACCACCGGCACGCCCAGCAGCGACACCAAAGAAAAACACATCGCCATGCGGTGGTCGTCGTAAGTGTCGATACGGGCGTCGGCCGTCAGCTGTGCGGGCGGCACAATGTGCAGCGCTTCCGCTTCTTCGCGCACTTCCGCGCCCAGTTTGCGCAACTCGGTAGCCATCGCGCTGATGCGGTCGGTTTCCTTCACCCGCCAAGAACCGATGTTGCACAAGGTGCAGGGCGCACCGCTGGCCAGCGCCACCACCGCCAGCGTCATCGCCGCATCGGGAATGTGGTTGGCGTCCAGATCAAACGGCTGCACGGCCTGGCCGGGGCGGCGGCTGACTTCGATAAAATGCTCGCCCCACACCACGTCGGCACCGATTTTTTCCAACTCGCGGGCAAAAGCCACATCGCCTTGGATGCTGTTCGCATCAATGCCACTTACCCGCACCGGCGTGCCCGCCAGAAAACCGGCCGCCAAGAAGTAGGACGCGCTGGAGGCGTCGCCTTCCACCTGCACCACCGCCGGCGCCCGATAGCGCGCGTTTTCAGGTAGCCTGAACAGCCGGTAATCCTCATGGGCTACCTGAACGCCGAAACGCGCCATCAGATTCAGCGTGATATCGATATAGGGCTTGGAAATCAGCTCGCCCACCACTTCGATTTCGGCCGCCCCGCCGCCCAGCGGCAAAGCCATCAGCAGCGCGGTGAGAAACTGGCTGGACACATTGCCCTTAATCGGAATGCGGCGGCTGCCGTCGGCGCGGCGCGGGCCGATGTGCAGCGGTGGATAGCCGTCCGTGCCGAGATAGTCGATCTGCGCACCGGCCACCTGCAAAGCTTCCACCAAATCGCCGATCGGCCGCTCGTGCATGCGCGGCACGCCGTGCAGGCGGTAATCGCCGCCCTGCAGGGCCAGCGCCGCCGTCAGCGGGCGGAAGGCGGTGCCGGCATTGCCGAGAAACAAATCCGCCTGAGTGGCCGGGAAGCGGCCGCCGCAGCCGTGTACGGTCACGCAGGTGTCGCTGTGCCGCTCCAGGCGCACGCCGAGCGCGTCCAGCGCATTCAGCATATGTCGGGTGTCGTCGGACTGCAGCAACGACTCGATGCGGCAGGCATTGTCCGACAAAGCGGCCAACAGCAAGGTGCGGTTGCTGATGCTTTTCGAGCCGGGCAGCGGCACGGTGGAAGGTTTCAATTCGGCGGCAGGCAGGCGGATGGAGTCGGTCATGGCACAAAAAAGCAGAATAGGAAAAGGCCGCATTATAAAGGCGGAACAGGCTACCTGAAACGCTTTCCTGCCGTTTGCCGGAGCCGTTTGACAAAAGACGGCTTTTTGCGCCGCCGCCCTTGCCCGCACAGCGGCACAGGCTTATGATGCGGGCGGAAGCCGCCCTTGGCAGGCGGCCCGCCGAACAAAAACAACAACAGGAGAACGCGCCATGTTCGAATGGTTGAGCCATTTTTCCAGCAGCATGGGCATGACGGCCTACATCACCCACCCGGCCTGCTTCGGTCACAATATGGGCGAAGGCCATCCCGAAGCGCCCGCCCGCCTGTCTGCCATCCGCGACCGCCTGATGAGCGCGCAGCTGTTCGATTTTCTTCAGGAAGTGGAAGCGCCCTTGGTGAGCGACATCCAGCTGGCGCGGGTGCACCCCACACGCTATCTCAACTATCTGGAATCGGTGCAGCCCGACACCGGCACCTACCGCGTGGATACCGACACCGCCATGAACAGCGGCACCCTCAAAGCCGCCCGTTATGCCGCCGGCGCGGTGGTGAAGGCGGTGGACATGGTGATGAACGAAGAAGTGCCCAACGCCTTCTGCGCCGTGCGCCCACCCGGCCACCACGCCGAAACCGAAAAAGCCATGGGCTTCTGCTTTTTCAACAACGTCGCCGTCGGCGCCATGCACGCGATTGCCGAATATCGTTTGGAGCGCGTCGCCATCATCGATTTCGACGTCCACCACGGCAACGGCACCGAAGAAATCTTCAAAGACGAAGACCGCGTGATGCTGCTCTCCTGCTTCCAGCATCCCTTCTTCCCCTATTGCGGCGACAAACCCATCGGCAGCAACCCCAACATCATCAACACGCCGATGAAATCGGGCACCCGCGGCGCCGAATTCCGCGACATGGTGAGCGAAGTCTGGCTGCCCAAGCTGCACGCCTTCGAGCCGCAACTGGTGTTTATCTGCGCCGGCTTCGACGCCCACTTGGAAGACGAAATGGGCAATTTCGGCCTGGTGGAGGCCGACTACAAATGGGTCACCCAGCAAATCATGCTGATCGCCCAGCTCTATTGCAACGGCAAAATCGTCTCCTCACTCGAAGGCGGCTACACCCTGTCGCCGCTGGCCCGCAGCGTGGCCGAGCATGTGAAGGTATTGGCCGGCGTTTAGCGGCCTGTTTATGTTTTCAGGTAGCCTGATTGGGTGCCGACAGGCTACCTGAACACTGCCGACTCCATAGACCAGAGATCACTTTATATCATTATTCTGGTACACATAATCCCAAAGGCTTATCTTTTGGTAGAGTTCGAAATGGAGTAACGAAAAATCATCACGATTTAGATATATCTGCTCCAACGGGAACCCATATTCAAGCTTGTCTGAATGAAACTGTTGTTACAGTTAATCAAAATGACGGAAATTGGGGAACATGAATAGCAATAGGGATTGGAAAAGGCGAATTACAGCGTTTCAACTAAAAGATTTTTGCGTTACGTTCATTTGAATAAAACGCCAGTATCTATAGGACAAATTATTAAATCAGGAGATATAATTCGGTTGAGCGGAAGCGCTGCAAATGCTGTAAACCAGCCTATAACTATAAAACTATAATAAGCTTAATAGCTAGACATTTGCATTTGGGTATTGCAAATATTAAAGACCCAAGAAGAGGGACAGCACAAAAAGAGAGCTCAGCATTTTATGTTAGATTAGCACCTCCCGATAAAGAGAAACAAGAAAACAACACTAAACAATGAGAGAGATGTTTATTATACAATTTATTTTACTTCTTCTTTTTTGTTCTTCTTGTAACCATAAAGAAAATTTTACGCCATATGAAGCAGATAAAATTAGATTAACCGAAAAGCAATCAATATCCCACATAAATAATAAAATAGGCTCTTTTTTTACATATGAAAAATGGAGTTCTGTTGATCCCAATGGAATTTATGAATTTTCTCAATTTTCGGTAGAACTAAAAAGTTATTTAGATGAGAAAGAAAATGTAGGAGGAAAAAAACTATATGCTAATAATAAAGAAATTGACTTGATCGTTACAGATGCTTATGTTTTAACACCTTTTTTATTTATTAGCGATACCGAAAAAATACTTCTTATTCAAGAAGAGGATGAAGAAGGAATTCATGGTTATCTATTATACTACTTTGTTAATGAAAGGTATGTGAGAAAAGAATATTTATCCATATCACCTGAAGATAACATTGAAATTCAGGATTTTATTAAATTTAAAAATGATCAAGATTCTATATTGGTTCTGATATTAACAGAAAAATACTATGATACAAAAACCGATAAGATAGAATTTTCAAATCAATATAATTTCCGTATTAATAAAATAACTGGAAATATAAAATAGACTCTTTTCATCAAAATAATGTTTACAAACATAATTTTCACGGGTTATGGAAAACAGATTGCGAATCAAAAGAAAGAAAAAGCTACTTATTATTTAATGATGAAAAGAGGAGTATTTAAATGTTTATAATAAGGTATATATCATGAACCGTTTATCCGCCCGCTGGCTGACCGGCCTCTTATTGTGCGCCCCGCTGCTGCCGCTGTCCGCCACCGCCCGGGCCGAAACCGCCGCTTCCGCACCTGCCGCCGCCATAACAGCGGCCGCCGACGAACAGCTGCACAACGAACTGCGCGCCCTGCGCGACACCATGCAAGACGCGCTTAACGCTCGCCGACTCGATACCCTGCTCAATAACGTCACCGACAATGTGGTGTTTTCCACCATGAACGGCGACCGCATCATCGGCAAAGACGGCATCCGTCAATACTTCCAACAGATGATGGAAGGAGACCGTGCGGTGGTGAAAAACGTCACCGCCGAATTTGAAGTGGAAGCCCTCTCCCACCTCTACGGCGGCGACACCGCCGTTGCCTTCGGCCGCAGCCGCGACCGCTACGAGCTGAACAACGGCGAAACGTGGACGGTCACCCCGCAATGGAGCGCCACCATGGTGCGCCAAGACGGCCGCTGGTTGATTGCCAACTTCCATTATTCGGTGAATATGTTCGACAATCCGGTGCTCACCGCCCAACGCAACTGGCTGCTGGGCGGCGGCATCGGCGCAGCCTTGCTGCTGGGCGGGCTGGGCTTCTGGCTGGGCCGCCGCCCACGCCGCTGATGTTGGCCAACGCTGCCCCACCACCCTCAAGGCTACCTGAAACCGACTGTTTGATGACTGCCCCTCTCTCCGCCCCGCCCGACCCCGCCGAACAATGGAAACACTGGCCGCACTGCTGGTATGTGGTGGCCCGCTCCGACCGCATCCGCTGCGGCGGCGTCATCAGCGGCTACTTAGGCGGACGGCCATGGGTGCTCTACCGCGGCGAAGACGGCGCGTTGCGCGCCACCGATGCTTTCTGCCCGCACATGGGCGCCCACCTGCAGCACAGCCGCGTGGCCGGCAACGACTTGCTCTGCGGTCTGCATGCCTGCCGCATCACGCCCGAGGCAGAACCCACACCGGCTAATACTTCCATTCAGGCCGGCTGCCGGCTGGCCGCCCGCTCTTGGCCCTGCCGCGAATACTGCGGCCTGGTGTGGCTGCATCCGCCCGCCGAACAGCCGCCGCCCCCGCCGTTTGCCGAGGCCGAAGCCGCCCACCATTGGCAAACCGCCGGCCCCGAGCGCATTGCGGCCGACTGGCGCGCCATGATCTGCAACGGCTACGACCTCGGCCACATGGTGGCCGTGCACCAGCGCGAAGTGGTGGG
The DNA here is from genome assembly GCF_000226875.1 of Neisseria shayeganii 871. Lineage (GTDB taxonomy): Bacteria > Pseudomonadota > Gammaproteobacteria > Burkholderiales > Neisseriaceae > Eikenella > Eikenella shayeganii. The sequence goes on along the minus strand of NZ_JH164926.1, from coordinate 43,287 downwards.
CGAGCCGGTGTTCGACGCCCTGCCCGACCGCACCCTGAAAATGACTTACCGCACCCGCGTGCTGCCGCGTGGCGGGCTATCCAGCTGGCTGATGCAGAAGCTCTCCGGCGGCTGTATCGACCTCGTCCACACCTGTGCGGGCACCGCCATCAGGGTGGAAAGCCGCGTCGGGCCTTTCCGCACCACCGGCATTTTCGCCCTGTATCCGCAAGACCTGCCCGACACCCCGCCCGAGGCGCGCCAAACACTGGCCTTTGCCGCCGTCGGCATCCCGCGCGGCGCGCGCTTCGGCCGCGTGCAGCTGTGGCTGGCCCGCAGCCTGTATCTGGCGTTTCTGAAAAAAGATTTTGTGGTGGTGGAACGCATGCGCCTGAAACTGGCCGGCATCACCGACCCCGGCGTCTGCGCCATCAGCGCTTATCAGGCCACGCTGGCCGCCATGGAAACCGAAACCGAGCCACCGCTGAGCTGATGCGGCCGCCCGATCCACCCAACCATCCACAAACGGCCCACCCTGCCGCTTTTTTGCTTTCAGGTAGCCTGTTCTCAGCCTTAGGCTACCTGAAACCCATCCGACTATGACCCCACCCCACCCCATTCCCGCCCAACGCAATCTGCTGATTCTCGCCGCCGCCAGCCTGCTCAACTTTGCCCTGCTGGCGCTGGCCGCCTATGCCCCGTGGCCAGTGGCCGTGCCTGCCGTGCTGCTGTTCGGCCTCAGTAACAACACTGTTTTCGCCCTGCTGCACGAGTGCGTGCACGGCGTTTTCTCGCCCCATCCCGCCGTCAACCGCTGGGCCGGCCGTTGGGCGGCGCTGTGGTTTCCCACCGGCTTTTCCGTGCAGCGCGCCTTCCACCTGCTCCACCACCGCCACAACCGTTCGCCGGCCGAGCAGTTCGACACCCAGCACCCCGAAGACATCCGCTGGCTCAAATACGCGCAATGGTATGCCATTTTTAGCGGACTCTATTGGCCGGTCAGCGTGTTCGGCGTACTGCTCTACGCCTTCACGCCGCCCTTTTTGCGCCGCCTGCTGAACCGGGCTTTCGGGCGGCAGGGCAGCGCACAAACCAGTGCCGAGCACTACATCGGCATTCTCGATTCGCTGCCCTTCTCCGCCCGCCTCGAAGTGTGGGCCGCCCTGCTGTTTCAGCTTCTGCTGCTGTGGGGCTTGGGTGGGGCCTGGGGCGCGTGGCTGGCCTGCTATGCCGCCTTCGGCTTTTTGTGGAGCTCGCTGCAATACACCGACCACGCTTTTTCCCCCTTCGACAGCCGCAACGGCGCGTGGAATCTGCGCGTACCCGCCTGGCTGCGTGCCGTCTTTCTCAATTACCACCTGCACTTGGCCCACCACCAGCACCCCGATGTGCCGTGGATTCACCTGCCCCGTTACGCCACGCCCGGCCCGCGCTTTATCGATGTCTGGCTCGCCTGCTGGCGCGGCCCGCAAACACCGGAACGCTTTCCGACATTCAAACAGTATCCGCCGCTGTAAACGCTTTCAGGTAGCCTGAAGCCAGAAAAACGGCAATCCAAATCTGATCAGGTGTGGATGCCGTGCAAAGCCTAGCAGCGCAACAAACTTGAAGATCAAAGTGTTCTATAGGCCAGTCCGATCAAACACCAAACTGAACGCGTGAGCCGTCTCCTAGGTCGAGACCTTTGCAAAACCTCCAGATGCGGATGCAGTTCAAGGCGTAGCAGCGCAGCGAGCGTGAACGCCAGGAATCCCTGTGGGAAAGACATATCACACGATAGGCAAGCGAGTGAGCAGTACCCATAGGGCATAAACGCACAACGCAGAAATGCGCCGCAGATGGGGGTTTTGCAAAGGTCTCAGGAGATTATTGGCCGGATGGCAATCGTGCACCACCCCGCCAAATCGCGGTACCGTTCAGCGGCCGACCCCCAGCCGAAAACGGCAGACAGAAAAAACCCCGCGTGAAACGCGGGGTTGGTTGGCTCCAAGCAGTCGGGTGGGGATTACATCATGCCCATGCCGCCCATACCACCCATGCCGCCCATATCGGGCGCTGCAGGTTTGTCTTCCGGGATTTCGGCAATCATGCAGTCGGTGGTCAGCATCAGACCGGCGATGGAGGCGGCGTGTTGCAGGGCGGAGCGGGTCACTTTGGCCGGATCCAATACGCCCATTTCAATCATGTCGCCGTAGCTGTCGGTGCCGGCGTTGTAGCCGAAGTTGCCTTGGCCTTCCAACACTTTGTTCACCACCACGCTGGGTTCGCCGCCGGCATTGGCCACAATCTGACGCAGCGGAGATTCCACCGCGCGCAGCACGATTTGTACGCCGGCTTCTTGGTCTGCATTGGCGGTTTCCACTTTGCTCAAAGCAGCACGGGCACGCAGCAGGGCCACGCCGCCGCCGGCGACCACGCCTTCTTCCACCGCCGCGCGGGTGGCGTGCAGGGCGTCGTCCACGCGGTCTTTCTTCTCTTTCATTTCCACTTCGGTGGCGGCACCCACTTTGATCACGGCCACGCCGCCGGCCAGTTTGGCCACGCGCTCTTGCAGCTTCTCTTTATCGTAATCGCTGGTGGCGGTTTCGATTTGGGTGCGGATTTCTTTCACGCGGGCCTCAACGGCAGCTTTGTCGCCCAAGCCGTCGATGATGGTGGTGTTCTCTTTGCCCACCTCGATGCGTTTGGCTTGACCCAAATCTTCCAAAGTGGCTTTTTCCAAAGACAGGCCCACTTCTTCGGCAATCACGGTACCGCCGGTGAGGATGGCGATGTCTTGCAGCATGGCTTTGCGGCGGTCGCCGAAGCCCGGCGCTTTCACGGCCACGGTTTTCAGAATGCCGCGGATGTTGTTCACCACCAAAGTGGCCAAGGCTTCGCCTTCTACGTCTTCGGCGATGATCAGCAGCGGACGGCTGGTTTTGGCCACTTGCTCCAACACCGGCAACAGGTCGCGGATGTTGCTGATTTTCTTGTCGAACAGCAAAACAAACGGGCTGTCCAAACCGGCAATCTGTTTTTCCATGTCGGTAACGAAGTAGGGAGACAGGTAGCCGCGGTCAAACTGCATGCCTTTCACCACTTCCACTTCGTTTTCCAGCGATTTACCGTCTTCCACGGTGATCACGCCTTCTTTGCCCACTTCGTTCATGGCTTGGGCGATGATGTCGCCGATGGATTCGTCGGAGTTGGCGGAAATCGAAGCCACTTGGGCGATTTCTTTAGATTTCTCCGGCACCGGCTTGGCGATGTTTTTCAACTCGTCCACCAAAGCGGTCACCGCTTTGTCGATGCCGCGTTTCAGGTCGGTCGGGTTCATGCCGGCGGCCACGTATTTCATGCCTTCGGCCACGATGGCTTGCGCCAATACGGTGGCGGTGGTGGTGCCGTCGCCGGCCACGTCGGAAGTTTTGGACGCCACTTCTTTCACCATTTGCGCGCCCATGTTTTCAAACTTGTCTTTCAGTTCGATTTCTTTGGCCACAGACACGCCGTCTTTGGTGATGTGCGGGCCGCCGAAGGCGCGGTCGAGCACCACATTGCGGCCTTTCGGGCCCAGGGTCACTTTTACTGCGTTGGCCAACACGTTTACGCCGTTGACCATTTTCTGACGGACGTCATTGCCGAATTGTACGTCTTTAGCTGCCATAATTATTTACTCCAAAATCAATGATTTAAGTTTTTCAGGTAGCCCTTGCGAAACCTTAGGCTACCTGAAGGATTATTCTACGATACCGAAAATATCTTCTTCGCGCATCACCAGCAATTCGTCGCCGTCCACTTTTACAGACTGGCCGCTGTATTTGCCGAAAATCACCTTGTCGCCCACTTTCACATCCAGCGGACGGCGCTCGCCGTTTTTGTTCAGCTTGCCTTCGCCAACGGCAACCACTTCACCCATATCGGGTTTTTCTGCCGCAGCGCCCGGCAACACAATGCCGGAAGCGGTTTTTTCTTCCGCTTCCAAACGCTTCACTACTACACGGTCGTGCAAAGGACGGATGGCCATAATTTTCTCTCCGATATTCAATTGTTTGAAAAATTTCCGGCCCGATGGGCCCGTTAAGAAAGCGCCCGCTCCAAACGGCGGCGCGCCAAGTGTGCAGGCAAAATAAGGCTGGGCGGCACGAATTCAAGTGCCCTGCGGCAAAATTTCTGCCGCTGAGGCACGCCGCAAACCTATCTGCTTTGCCTGCTTGAAAAAATTCCTTCCCGCCTATTCCATTTATCCGCCGAGAGGCTACCTGAAAAGCGCCCCGCGGCCTTTTTGATGCCCGTGCCACGGTTTGCCAACGGCTTGTCAATTCTGCACAATACGGCGGCCAATCAGCCAACCACACAAAGGAGAAACGCATGAGCGCCCTGCAACGCATCCAAGTGCCGATGCCCGACAACGTAGCGTTTGAAACCGAGCTCACCGTCTGCATCGGCGACATCAACTACGGCAACCACCTCGCCAACGATGCGGTGTTGCGGCTGGCCCACGAAGCACGCATCCGCTTTCTGGCGGCCCACGGCTGCACCGAACTGGATGTTTTCGGCGCCGGCCTGATTATGGCCGATGCAGCCGTTCAATATTGTGCCCAAGCGTTTCACGGCGATGTGCTGCAGGTTCAGGTAGCCGTCGGCCACATCGGCAGCGCGGGCTTTGCGCTTTACACTCGTTTTTGCCGCCGCAGCGACGGCGTGGAAATCGCCCGTGTCAAAAACGGCTTGGTGTTTTTCGATTATGCCGATCAGCGCGTGGCCAAAACCCCGCCGGCGTTCCGCGAACGGTTTGGAGCAGCCGCCGCAGAATAAACTCAGGCAGCCTGAAGTTTCTTTAAGGGTATCTGCTTTGCCGCAGGCTACCTGAACACACCTACACCAGCCGGCTTGGGCTTCAGGTTACCTGAAAGCCATCAGACCTTATTGCCATTTATTCGTGCAGATTGAGGTAGAAACGGCTGCCCTGCATATTGTCCACCGCCTGCAGCAAGAGGGCGAAATGCTCGTCGTTGCCGCACAAATCCAACTCGTCGGCATTGGCAATCAGCAAGGGCGCGCGGTCGTAGAGGTAGAAATAGCGGTGGTATTCTTCGTGTATCTGGCGCAAATAGCCGGGCGGGAACAGATTGAGCGCCGCCTCGCCGCGTTTGCGCAGGCGGCGCTCGTCGGTTTCCGCCGAAGTTTGCAGGTAAATCACCAAATCGGGCACCGGAAATTCGGGCATGATTTTCTGCTTGATTTCCCAATACAGCGTCTGCTCGGCCTCATTCAAAATCGCCGGCACGTAAATCTGGTCTTTTTCCAGCAGAAAATCGCTCACCACCCGCTGCTGCATGCCGGCATGCGCATCGTGGATTTCGTCCACCGCCGCGATGATGCCGAGCATTTCGGCGCGGCGCAGCAGAAAGTGCAACTCGGCGGCCAGGCCGTGGTTGGCGGCATTGAGGTAAAACTGCTCCAGAAACGGATTCTGCGCCGCCGCCTCGCTCAGCAAAGGGCAGCCGTAATGCTCGGCCAAACGGCGGCTGAGGGCGGACTTGCCGCTGCCGATGGCGCCTTCGACAACAATATAGCGGTTTTTGTTTTGCATAAAAGCCGTCCCTTCCGGGCTACCTGAAAAGCGTTGCATCCAGTTTGACCACCCTTTGGCCGGCCAAGGCCGCGGCCAACTCGGCGGCGGTCTGCTGCTGGCTAGGCAGGCGGTGCTGCGGCGCGATTTCGGCCAGCGGCACCATCACAAAACCTCGTTCGGCGGCACGGGGATGGGGCAGCTGCAAATCCGGCGTGTCCCACACTTGGCCGCCATAATCGATGATGTCCAAATCCAGTGTGCGCGGGGCGTTGCGGAAGCTGCGTACGCGGCCGGCCGCTTCTTCGGCGGCCTGCAAGACGCGCAGCAGCTCGGGCGGCGGCAGATCGGTTTGCAGCAGGGCCACCGCATTGATGAAATCGGGCTGCTCATCATAGCCCACCGGCGCGGTGCGGTAAAAAGACGAGCAGGCGGCTACCTGAACCGAGGGGTGGGCGGCCAAAGCAGCCAAGGCGGATTGCAGCTGGCGAACGGGCTGCGCCAGATTGCTGCCCAAAGCGATGTAAACCGGATTCATGCCGACGTTTCCTCACGCTTGGCCGCCGGCTTTTTGCGACGGCGACGGCGTTTTTTCGGCGCCGCCGGTTCGTCGTCCAAGCGGCAGGGCTGCTGCGCCTGCACCATCGCCACCCGCTGCTCTTGGTCCGCCTCTTGGAAGGCAGTCCACCAATCGGCGGTTTGCTGTTCGGTTTCGCCGGTTTGCGCGCGCAAGAGCAGAAAATCGTAAGCGGCGCGGAAACGCTGCTGCGCCAACAGGCGGAACGGACGGGCGCCGCGGCGGTGGTCGAAGCGCGGCTGCAAAATCCAAATTTCGCGCATGGTGGCCGCATAGCGCTGCGGCACGCCCCAACCTTTTTCCATTTCTTCGCGCATCTGCGCAATCGCAGCCGATAAAGCCGCATCGTCTTTTTTGCCCTGCCGGCGCTGTTGCTGCCAGTAGTGCTGCACCTGCGGCCACAGCACCGCCGCCAACACAAAGCCCACCGACACCGATTGGTCTGCCTTCAGGCGGCGGTCGGTATTGGCCAGCGCCAGCGACACCATATTATGCTCCCCCGCCGGCGGCAGGCCGTGCAGGGCGGCATCCAGCAGAGGATGCAGCGGGCGGGCATCCATCTGCAGCTGTTTGAGCTGGCGCAGGCAGTCTTCGGCCGAACCGGAAAACAGGATTTTCATCACCTCGTCAAACAGACGCGCCAAGGGCTCTTTCGGCAACAGATGCAGTTGCGCTGCAATCGGCTCAGCAGTGTCTTCGGCTACCTGAAAACCCAGTTTGCCCGACAAACGCGCCGCCCGCAGCATACGCACCGGGTCTTCCTGATAGCGTTCGCGGGCATCGCCGATCATCACCAGCCGTTTGGCGCGGATGTCGTCCACACCGTGGTGAAAATCGGTGATTTCTTGGCGTTGCGGGTTGTAGTAGAGCGCATTGCAAGTGAAGTCGCGCCGTTCCGCATCTTGGGCCAGGGTGCCGTAGCTGTTGTCCTGCATGATGCGGCCGTGTTCGTTTTGGCGGGCCGGCCGACCGCCGCCGCGGAAAGTGGTCACCTCAATGGTTTCCGGCCCCACCATCACATGCACAATCTGAAAGCGCCGCCCGATGATGCGGCTGCGGCGGAAAATTTTGCGCACCTCTTCCGGCCGCGCATTGGTGGCCACATCGAAATCCTTGGGCTCGATGCCCAGCAGCAAATCGCGCACCGCACCGCCCACCACATAGGCTTCAAAACCGGCCTGATGCAGGCGCGACACCACTTTCTCGGCCGCGAAACTGATGCTGCCCGCTTCGATGCCGTGCTCGGCAAAAGGCAACACGGTTTTCCGAGGACGCACGGCCGCAGATTTGGCGGGAAATACTTTATGTAGCCACTTTTTCAACATATTGCGTTCAAAATCATCCAGCATGCCGGCGGCGCAAGGGCGCCGCCAAAAAGTGCGCAGTATAACCGAATTTGCCCCGCCTGCCCGAATCCGGCTGCGCATACAAGAGAAAAACGGGCATTTTTCCGCGCAGGCAACCATCCGAATGATTCCTTTGCCGGCGGAGTCGGACCCGAGCAAACACATCGCGCCGGCCACACCAGCATAAAAAAGCTGCCCGTTCAGGGCAGCCTTTATGTTTGGGGTAATGTTTTACAGCACCGCTTTCACCGCGGCCACCACCTTGTCCACCGTGAAACCGAATTCGGCAAACAGCTGCTCGGCCGGGGCGGATTCGCCGAAGCGGTCCAGGCCCACCACTTTGCCGTCCAGGCCCACGTATTTATACCAGCCGTCGCTGACACCGGCTTCCACCGCCACTTTGGGCAATTGCGGCGGCAACACGCTGTGGCGGTAGGCGGCATCTTGGCGGTCGAACACATTGGTGGACGGCATCGATACCACGTTCACCGCCACGCCTTGTTCGGCCAAAGCCTGTTGCGCTTGCAACGCCAGCTCCACTTCGGAGCCGGTGGCGATGATCACCGCTTGGGCGCCGTCGGCCTCGCTCAACACATAGGCCCCGCGGCGGATGTCGGCCAACTGCGCGGCACTGCGCGGCACGAAAGGCAGGTTTTGGCGGCTAAACACCAGGCAGCTGGGATGGTCGGCGGCTTTGGCCGCTTCGGCCCAGGCCACCAGGCTTTCGGCGCTGTCGCAGGGGCGCCAAACCGTCATGTTCGGAATCAGGCGCAGGGTGGCGGTTTGCTCCACCGGCTGGTGGGTGGGGCCGTCTTCGCCCAAGCCGATGGAATCGTGGGTGAACACAAACACCGGGTTGATCTTCATCAGCGCCGCCATGCGCAAGGCGTTGCGGGCGTATTCGCTGAACATCAAGAAGGTGGCGCCAAAGGGTTTCACACCGCCGTGCAGCGCCATGCCGTTCATGATGGCGGCCATGCCGAATTCGCGCACACCGTAGTGCAAATAATTGCCGCCGGCTTCGGCGCTCACCGCGCGGCTGTTCGACCAGTCGGTGAGGTTGGACGGAGTGAGGTCGGCCGAGCCGCCCACCAATTCGGGCAACACCTGCGCCAATACTTCGATGCTGTTTTGGCTGGCTTTGCGGGTGGCGATTTTTTCGCCTTTGTCACACACCGTCGCCAGCGCGGCGTCAATATGGGCATCGAAGTTTTCAGGTAGCCTGCCTTCGCTGCGGCGCAAAAATTCGGCGGCCTTGGCCGGGAAACGGCTTTGGTATTCGGCAAATAAACGCTGCCATTCGGCTTCCAGCGCCGCTCCTTTGTCTTTGGCATCCCAAGCGTCGTACACCGCCTGCGGCACTTCAAACGGGCCATGCGCCCAACCCAAATGCGCGCGGGTGGCTGCGATTTCGTCGGCGCCCAAGGGTGCGCCGTGGGTTTTGTGGCTGCCTTCCTTATTGGCCGCGCCTTTGCCGATCAGGGTTTTGCAGCAGATGATGGAGGGCTTGGCGGTTTCGGCCTTGGCCGCGGCAATCGCCGCGCGCACCGCTTCGGGATTATGGCCGTCCACATTCGGCACCACATGCCAGCCGTAGCTCTCGAAGCGCTGCGGAATGTTTTCGGTAAACCAGCCGTCCACCTTGCCGTCGATGGAAATATTGTTGTCGTCGTAGAGCACCACCAGCTTGCCCAAGCCCAAGGTGCCGGCCAGCGAACAGGCCTCGTGCGACACACCTTCCATCAAACAGCCGTCGCCCAAAAACACATAAGTATGATGATCGACAATATTCAGGCCGCCCTGGTTGAACTCTTCGGCAAGGATTTTTTCCGCCAGCGCCATGCCCACCGCATTGGCAATGCCCTGACCCAAGGGGCCGGTGGTGGTTTCCACGCCGTCGGTATAGCCGTATTCCGGGTGGCCGGGGGTTTTGCTGTGCAGCTGGCGGAAGTTTTTCAAGTCGTCGATGGAAACATCGTAGCCGCTCAGATGCAGCAGGCTGTAGAGCAGCATGGAGGCGTGGCCGTTGGAGAGCACAAAGCGGTCGCGGTTGACAAAACGCGGGTTGGCCGGATTGTGCTTGAGAAACTCGCGCCACAGCACATCGGCCATCTCGGCCATGCCCATCGGCGCACCGGGGTGGCCGGAATTGGCTTGCTGGACGGCGTCCATGGAGAGGAAACGGATGGCATTGGCGGTGGGTGTCGGCATGGTGGTGAAGCCTTTTTGAGTGTGGAAAAACGGCGCGGATTATCGCATTATTTGCCCGCTTCGGACAATCCGCCGCCCCGGCCAAACAGCAGAAAACGGCGGTATAAGGCTACCTGAAAACATTCCGGGCATAGCGACGGCAAGCCGAAAAAAGCGGCCGCAACGGCATGGTAACCGTTGCGGCCACTGTGCCAACTAGTTAACAGAAGAAAAAGCAACCTTCCAATCTACCTTGCCCTACTACCAACGGAACTTAATTGTCACTCTGTGCTACTACATGGCGTAGAACATCCAACGGATCCCATTCTAAGCTTTTACAGTACTGAATAAATTCAAACACATCCAACCTGCGATCACCCGTTTCTACTTTGCCTACAAAAGAATAGATTACACCCAAACGATCTGCTAATGCACGCTGCGACAAACCTAACTCCAACCGCCGCCGGATCAGGATTTGTCGTAAATATACATGTTCAGAAGAGTGGACGGAAAGTCGCAGGTTTGTCATTGCACCGATTTTAGGTACAATCCTATTTGCACCTGTTTTAGGTGCATTTGTATTGCGTACCCAGACACCATGACAGCTGTTATTCCCATTGAAAATAACGTACTCGCTGGTTTTCCAGACATTATCAACAACATTCGTGCCGAATATCTCAGCACTGAACAAAACTATCCGTGGATAGTGACTTTCTCTGGTGGTAAGGACAGCACCTTAGTGGCCCATTTAGTGTTTGAGGCATTGCTATCGCTACCGCCCAGTTTGAGAAAGCGGCGTATTGATTTTGTCTCTAACGACACCTTGGTTGAAAGCCCTTTGGTGGTGAAGCACATGCGCGATACTCTGGCGCAGATTCTGCGTGCTGCACAGATTTTCAAGCTGCCGGTCAGCGGTGAAATCACCAAACCCAAATTGCAAGATACCTTTTGGACACTATTGATTGGCAAAGGCTATCCCACTCCCAACCGCTCTATGCGCTGGTGTACCGACCGTCTGAAAATTCAGCCTACAAGCGGTTATATCCTAAACAAGGTGAATGAGAACGGTAAAGCAATCATTGTTTTGGGGGTGCGTAAAGACGAATCGTCTATGCGCAAGGCTAGTATTGACAGCCATCAAAATCTGGCTAATTCAAACTTAACCCCGCACAGTGATTTGAAAAATGCCTTGGTTTACCGTCCGATTGTGGACTTGAGCACCGATGATGTATGGGAATTTCTCGTTGCTCACAACCCGCCGTGGGGTGGTTCCCATGATGCCCTGGTCAAACTCTACCGCGAGGCTGCGGGTGGAGAATGTCCGATTGTGTTGTCGCAGGAAGATGCACCCGGTTGCGGTACCAATTCCAGCCGTTTCGGTTGTTGGACCTGTACCGTGGTGAATAAAGACCGCAGCCTACAAGGTTTTGTGGATGTAGGGAAAACCGAATTCCAGCCATTGATTGAGTTCCGGGATTGGTTGATGGATATTCGCAATAAACCGGAATACCGCCAAGTAACGCGCCGCAACGGTACGCTGACCATCAAAGATGGCAAACATATTCCCGGTCCGTTTACGGTGGAGGCAAGGCAAATGATTTTGCACAATCTGCTAAAGGTACAAACGGCTTACGGAAGTGAATTGGTGTCACAACAAGAAATTGATTTAATCAAACAGATTTGGGCGGAAGATTTGATTCAGACCCACGAAAGGAAAAATACATGAACTCTGAAACAGAAGAACAGATCAGTGATTTACTCTTGTGGGCCGACAGCGCCGCTAAAGAAATTATGGAAAAAGCGGCAGCCAAGCACGGTGTTTCCTTGGAAGCATTGGCCGATTTGGTGGCATGGGAGCGCGAACAGCAAGAGCGTATCCGCCGCCGTCGCATGACCGATGTATTTGATGCAGTTTTTGATAATAAAACTTATTGGAAGAAATAAGTCATGTGGATTCATTCTATCCGGTTGCGGAATTTCAAATCTTACGACAATGCTTGTTTCAGCTTTCCCGAACCCAAAGACGAGCGAAACATCGTACTGATTGGTGCGCAAAACGGCCATGGCAAAACCACTTTGCTGGAAGCCATTTATCTGTGTTTATACGATAAAGATGCCATCAGCCATTTGACACGGGCAGGACTGAATAGCAACAACACCAATTATCCCGACTTTCTCAGGGCGGCCTTGCACCACCAGGCCGAACCAAATTACGGTCGATACCCCATGAGCTTGGAAATCGAAATGCGGCAAAACCGGCGTAACGAAGTACACGGTTTGAAAATCAAGCGCTCTTGGCATTTTGATGACAATAAGCGGTTGCAGGTTGGCGACAATGAAGTTTTTGTCGAAACCTACAAAAATGGCAGCTATCAACCCGTAGATGAAGACAAGGTCGGCCACTATTTGCATACCTATGCTTTGCCGTTTGATTATGCGCCGTTTTTCTTTTTTGACGGTGAAAAAATTGTTCAGGCCGCCCAGCACAGTGGCGCAGGCAATTGGCTCAATATTGCTTTGAAAGGCCTACTGGGCGTCACATTGCTTGATCGTCTGCGTAACAGTTTGAGTGACTATCGCAAAAAGTGTATTTCCGAAAATGCTTCACAGAAAATGCAGGAAGACTTAGATAAGGCTGAACATGCCCTGCAAACGGCAGAGATTCAATTTGGAGTATGCCAAGAAGAATACGACAAACTGCAAACCGAGCTTGAAGGGTGGATAGCCACGCGCGACAGCCTGACCCAGCAATTGGGTGGTGGTGCGGATATCCGCACATCCGATGATTTTCTACAGCAAAAAATAAAGCTGGACCAAGAAATCGACGAATTCAATGCCAAGGTAAAAGCCGCCGTAAAATCGATGCCCTTGGCGTTCTTACCAAGAAACCGCCTCAAAATGCTACAAATCCAGCTTAATCAGGAAAAAAACCGCTTGAATCACGAAGCGGGCAAAGACCAGATTGCCGAAAAAGTAGATGATTTTTGGAGTGCATTCGTTTCCAACGACAAAGTGAAAGAGGTTTTGGGGCGTTCGGCCAGTATCATTTTGGACGACCCTATGATGAAAGCTGCAGTTAAGGACTGCTGGGAAAAACTGTTTTATCCGCTACCGGAAGAGTGTGCGCAAGACATTCAACACAATTATCTATCGGTTAATGCGCATGCCGAAATTCAGAATGAAATCGGCAGGCTAGGGAGTATGCCGCAGGACAAAATCGGTGGCTTGTTGGAAGAAGCGGATCGGCGCGAGCAAGAACGCAAACAGGTACAGGAAGAAATCGACAAACTCAAAGGTACCAATAAAGACGGTCTAGTTGAACAATTGAAAGAAGCCAATGCCGAGGTAGAAAGATTGTCCGGTACGAAAGGACTTGTTAAAAACCAGTTGATGCACCAAGAAAGAAATCGTCAAAAATACAGAACCGAAGTGACCCGGCTGCAAGACAGTATCAGCGACAGTAATCCGCGACTGCTGAAATCACGCCGGGCAGGAGAAGTGGACAAAGTGATTATACATTTGACCGAAGCGTTAATGAAACAAAAGGTCGGTGAGGTAGGTGAGGTAGCAACACGGATCAACCGTGCTATAGCTCATGACGAGCGTATCGATAAAATCCGCATCGATGCGGGCGGCAGAATGGCTTTGTTTGGTCGAGACGGTTGTGAAACTCGGGTGGATTTGTCTGCCGGGCAGATGCAGATTCTGATCATGTCGTTGGTGTCTGCTTTGGCCGAAGTCACGCGCTATAACGCTCCTTTTGTGATCGATACGCCACTAGCACGCTTAGACGAAGCGCATCGTCAAGGCTTGTTCAGGCACTGGAGCAGTTTGCAGCAACAAGTGATTCTATTGTCGCAAGATACCGAAATCACGCCCCAAGTCCGCAATCAGCTGGAGCCGCATATCAGCCGCACCTATCTGGTCGAGGCCGATTCGTTAGATAGTGCCGGCGCATGCTCCCGTGTGACTGCTGATTTTTATTTTGAATAAGGCTGTCTGACAAACTGATTGATGGGGAAATCATCATGTACCAACTGGATAATCAAGCACTGTGGGATACCGATTTTTTTCATACTCTGATGAGTGAAAAGCGGATTATTTCCAGTAAAGAAGCCAAAGACATTCGTGAAAAGCTTTCTCATGCAGGCGCCTTGCCGTATCTGGACAATCATTTTGACTGGGCTATGCTTTGTATCGGCTATTGTTTTGTCAAGGGATTTGCGGATAGCCCGAAAAAGCTGATTGCTGCACCCAATGCCAAGGGGACGGAAATTCCGTCTTTTCAAACGTGTTTTCAAGACTATTCACGCTTATGGCTGGTACTGTTAAGCGATACGCTGTTTCATCTAAACCCCGGCAAAGCTGTGAGTAAAGATGATTTGTATACACTGATTCAAAGCCTTTGGCACACAGGCGCAGTGGAGTTGGATCAGTTTTGGGAAGGCTGCAAACGCTTCAAACCCGATTCAGATTTGGCTGCCCGACAGGCATTTCTCAATGAGTTGGCAGACTTGGCCGTGAAAAATGCAGGTATAGGCATTTTGCCAGGTATTTCCGGCACAGATACCCAAGGTGAAGCCATCGAAGTTTCTGAAAATCAGGAACAGCGCTTGTTGCATGCATTTCACCAGTCCAAGATTCCCGTGCGCGAGCTTAAGTTTTTCAATCAAGGTGCACGTTACGATATTTACCGATTGCGTCTGGAAAAATTTGTCGATTTAGAACGTGAGCATCAGAGTTTATGTTCGGAATTGGGCATTAAAGAAGTGGCGCTGCACATGGTGCCCTGCCATAACGGTGAGAGCCATGCCTATGATGTCAAACTGCTGCGTGACGAAAAGCAGTGGCACAAATTGGGGGCGCAGAAATTCACCCAAGCTCTACAAAGTTACCAACAGGATTTTGTGTTGCCTTTATGTGTGGGTGTGGATGAATACGGCCAGGCCCATTTTGAAGATTTAGCAACAGCACCGCATTTGCTGATTGGCGGCACAACTGGTTCGGGGAAATCTGTATTTGTGCGCACTGTTTTGCGTAGCCTGTTTGATTTGTGTAACGGACAAGATAAGCTGGAAGTGGCCATTCTCGATCCCAAGAAAGTCGATTATCTGGTATTTGAAAACGAAGAAGATTTATGGGAAGAGCGCATCTTGGAAGATTACGACGAAATGCACCATTTCCTGCTAGATTGCGTGGATGAGTCTGAGCGGCGTTATAACTTAATGAAACAACATGGTGTACAGAAACTGGGGCAATTGCCCACAGACGTGCGCCCGCATTACCGCGTGATTGTTATTGATGAGCTCGCCAACCTGATCAGCAATTGCCCGGATATTAGCGAACCACTGAACAAATTGGCAGAAAAAGCCCGAGCATCGGGTATTTATCTAATTGTCAGTACCCAGCGTCCTGATGCCAAAATTCTGGACGGCAAATTGCGGAGTAACCTGCCTTCTCGCATTGCCCTTAGTGTGCAGAAATCTACCGAATCCAAAATTATTCTGGATGAAACTGGTGCGGAAAAACTGCTGGGCAAGGGTGATCACTTGGTTAAATGGAATGGTGCCCAAACTTATTTCCTACATGGATTTGATGTGTGATATCGCCATAGTTAATTAAGCAGGCTGCCTGAAAGTATTTCAGGCAGCCTTTTTTTCCTTGAATGTTGGGCTTTTAAACAAGCATCAACCCACCTTATCCCCCGGCTGTGCGCCTGCATCCACGTCCAGCAGCTTCAATTTGCCGTCCGCCGTGGCGGCAGAAAGAATCATGCCTTCGGATACGCCGAATTTGGCCATTTTGCGCGGGGCGAAATTGGCGACGGCGATGACCATGCGGCCGTTGAGTTCGGCGGGGTTGGGGTAGCTGGCGGCGATGCCTGAGAAGATGATGCGTTGTTCAAAGCCGAAATCAAGGTCGAATTTGAGCAGTTTGGTGCTGCCTTCGACGGCTTCGCAGTTCAGCACTTTGGCGACGCGCATGTCGATTTTCATGAAGTCGTCGAAGCTCGCTTGTTCGGCGACGGGCGTGTATGGGGATTTCTCAGCGGGGGCGGCTTCGGTTGAGGCCGTACCACTGGCAGGCTGCGTACTCTGAATGCTTTGTTTGTTGGCTTCGATTAAATCGTCCACTTGTTTTTGCTCCACTCGTTGCATTAAATGTGAGTATGGGTTGATGGTGTGGCCTTCGGGCAGCACGGTTGCGGCATCGGCCCAGCGCAGGCCGTCGAGATTGAGGAAGGCGGCCGCGCGCTCGGCGACTTTGGGCAGTACGGGCGCGAGGTAGATGCTGAGGATTTTGAAGGCGTTGATCAGCTCGCTGCATACTTCGTGCAGGCGCGCGTCTTGGCCTTCTTGTTTGGCCAATTCCCACGGTTTGTTGGCATCGACGTATTCGTTTACTGCGTCGGCCAGCGCCATGATTTCGCGTAGGGCTTTGGCGTATTCGCGCTGTTCGAAATCGGCGGCGATGCTGTCGCGCTCGGCGGCGAGTTTTTGCAGCAAAGGGCTACCTGAAACGTCTTTCAGACGGCCTTCAAAGCGTTTGGCGATAAAGCCTGAGGCGCGGGCGGCGATGTTGACGTATTTGCCGACCAAATCGCTGTTGACGCGGGCGATGAAGTCGTTCAGGTTTAAGTCGATGTCTTCGATTTTGCTGTTGAGTTTGGCGGCGATGTAGTAGCGCATCCATTCGGGATTGAGGCCGCCGTCGAGGTAGGATTTGGCGGTGATGAAGGTGCCGCGCGATTTGGACATTTTTTGGCCGTCGACGGTTAAAAAGCCGTGGGCGAACACGCCGGTGGGGGCGCGGTGGCCGCTGAATTTGAGCATGGCGGGCCAAAACAGGGCGTGGAAGTAGAGAATGTCTTTGCCGATGAAGTGGTACATCTCGGTTTGGCTGCCTGCTTGGAAATATTCGTCGTAATTCAGGCCGGTGCGGTCGCACAGGTTTTTGAACGAGGCCATGTAGCCGACGGGCGCGTCGAGCCAAACGTAGAAATATTTGCCGGGTGCGCCGGGGATTTCGAAGCCGAAATAAGGTGCGTCACGGCTGATGTCCCAATCGGAAAGGGTGGTTTCGCCGTTTTCTCCGCCGCCCAGCCATTCGTTCATTTTGTTGAGGGCTTCGGCTTGCAGGTGCGGCTGGATGCGGCCGTCTGAAAGCGTGGTGCTGCCGGAAGTCCATTCTTTCAGGTAGTCGGCGCACTCGCCCAGCTTGAAGAAGAAGTGTTCGGATTCTTTCAGCACGGGGGTGGCACCGGATACGGCGGAATAGGGGTTGATCAGCTCGGTGGGCGAGTAGGTGGTGCCGCACGATTCGCAGTTGTCGCCGTATTGGTCTTTGGCGTGGCATTTGGGGCATTCGCCTTTCACGAAGCGGTCGGGCAGGAACATGTTTTTTTCGGGGTCGAACAGCTGCTCGATAACGCGGCTTTCGATTTTGCCGTTGGCTTTTAGGGCAAGGTAGATTTGCTCGGAAAGCTGTTTGTTTTCAGGCGAATGGGTGCTGTAATAATTGTCGTAGCCGATGTGGAAGCCGGTAAAGTCGGCCAAATGCTCTTCGCGCACTTTGGCAATCATGTCTTCGGGCTTGATGCCTTGTTTTTGGGCGGCCAGCATCACGGGCGTGCCGTGGGTGTCGTCGGCGCAGCAGTAATGGCATTCGTGGCCGCGCAGTTTTTGGAAGCGCACCCAGATGTCGGTTTGGATGTGCTCGACCATGTGGCCTAAATGGATGCTGCCGTTGGCATACGGCAGAGCGGAGGTAACGAGAATTTTGCGTTGGGTCATGGTGGGGTGTGCCACAGAATATCAAAAGGCCGGATTATAGCCTAAATCCCCCGCCGTTCGGGTACAATGCCCGCTTCGGTTTCACGCAAGAGAAAGGCTGCGGCCATGATTTACGGTATCGGCACAGACATGCTCGACAGCACGCGCATCGAGCGGATGCACGCCAAATTCGGCCAGGCGCTGGCGGAAAAAATCCTCAGCCGCATCGAGCTGTTGGAGCTGCCCTCGGCGGGCAATCCGGTGAACTATCTGGCCAAGCGCTTCGCCGCCAAAGAAGCGTTTGCCAAAGCGGTGCACACCGGCCTGCGCTCTCCGGTCACCCTCCACCACATTTCGGTCGGCCACGACTCGCTCGGCCGGCCGGAGTTTATTGTGGAGCCGCCGCTGCAGGCATGGCTGGACGAACGCGGCATCCGCAAAGTCCATCTCAGTCTGAGCGACGAAGGCAAGCTGATCATGGCGTTTGCCGTGGCCGAAAAGGCTGCCTGAACACGCCCAAAAGGCTACCTGAAAACCGCCACCATAAAGAAAAAGCACCATGTTTTACAGCCGCCACGTTGCCTCCGGCCGCCTGCTCGAACAGCGCCCGCCCGAAGAAACCCCTGTTTGGATCGCCGCACTGGATGCCGTCCGTGCCCGCCAGCCCGATTGGGCGGCCGCCGGCGTGCAGGCGCGGATTGCCGCCCTGCTCCGTTTTGCCGAACGCCTCGCCGATGCCAAACACGAACTGGCGCGCATGGTGTGCGAAGAAGTGGGCCGCTGCCTGCGCGAATGCGAAGCCGAACTCGACAAATCGGTGGAACTGGTGCGCTACTACGCCCGTTTGGCTCCGCAGCTCTTGCAGCACCAAACCATCGCCACCCAAGCCAGCCTCAGCCAAGTGCGCTTCGAGCCTTTGGGCGTGGTACTGGCCGTGATGCCGTGGAACTACCCCGTGTGGCAAATCATCCGTTTCGCTGTGCCCGCGCTTTGCTCCGGCAATGCCTGCGTGGTCAAACCCGCGCCCAGCGTGCTGCGGGTTACCCAAGCGCTGTTCGACTTGGCCGGCAGCGAGTTGCCTTTCCGCCCGCTGTGGCTGGCCGAAGCCGATGTGGCCGAGGCCATCGCCCGTTGCGACGCCCTGGCCTTCACCGGCTCCACCGACACCGGCGCCAAACTGGCCGCCCTGGCCGGCGCCAGCCTGAAAAAATCGGTGCTCGAACTGGGCGGCAGCAACGCCTTCATCGTGCTCGACGACGCCGACCTGACCCAAGCCGCCGCCGACGCCTGCTATTCGCGCTTCCGCGACGCCGGCCAATCCTGCAATGCCGCCAAACGCATCATCGTGACCGAAAACGCCGCCGATGAATTCACCCGCCTGTTTCTGCACGAATGCGGCTACCTGAAACGCGGCGACCCCATGCACGCCGACACCACCCTCGCCCCGCTGCACCGCCGTGACCTCCAGCTCAAGGTCCACGCCCAAGTGCAGGATGCCGTGGCCCACGGCGCCGAACTCTTACTCGGCGGCAAACTGCCCGACGACGGCAGCACCTTCTATCCCGCCACCGTGCTCAGCGGCATCACGCCCGCCTGCCGCATGTACCGTGAAGAAGTGTTCGGCCCCGCGGTAGGCATTTTCCGTGCCCGCGATGCCGCCGATGCCGTGCGCATCGCCAACGACAACCGCTTCGGCCTCGGCGCCAGCATCTATTCCGCCGACCACGAACAGGCCTGGGCGCTGGCGCAGCAAATCGAAGCCGGCAGCGTGTTCATCAACCGCCACACCAGCAGCGATTTGCGTCTGCCCTTCGGCGGCGTGAAAGACTCCGGCTACGGCCGCGAACTCTCCGAATTCGGCCTCTACGAATTTGTGAACGTAAAAAGCTACTGGCAGAAATAAATCCCCAATTCAGGCTACCTGAAAAGCCCTGCCGCTTTTCAGGTAGCCTCCAATATGATTACCCCGTCCGAAAGCCCCCTATGCGCGACCAAAAAATGAACGCCTTTATCGTGATGGACATCGTGCGCGAAGCCGCACGTTATCCCCACGCCGTCCACTTCGAAATCGGCCAGCCCGACCTGCCGCCCGCCCCCGCCATCAAAGCCGCCCTGCAGCAGGCCGTGGCCGACAACCGCTTCAGCTACACCGAAAGCCTCGGCCTACCCGAGCTGCGCGAAACAATCAGCGCCCACTACCAAAACGAATACGGCGTACACGTTGCCCCCGAGCGCATCCTGCTCACTCCCGGCACCAGCGGCGCCTTCCTTATCGCCTACGCCCTCACCCTGCCGCCCGGCAGCCGCCTCGGCCTCACCGACCCCTCCTACCCCTGCTACAAAAACTTCGCCCACCTGCTCGACGTGACACCCGAATTTTTCCCCGTCGGCGCCGAAGACAACTACCAACTCCATCCCGACCAACTGCACGGCCGCCAACTGGCCGCCCTGCAGATTTCCTCGCCCGCCAACCCCACCGGCAACCTCTACACCCCCAAACGGCTGCAGGCCCTAAACGAACACTGCCGCACGCACGGCACCGCCTTTATTTCCGACGAGCTCTACCACGGCCTGGTGTACGACGGCCAAGCCGCCACCGCCCTGCAGTTCAACCCCGACGCCTATGTCATCAACGGCTTTTCCAAATACTTCTGCATGCCCGGCGCCCGCTTGGGCTGGGTCATCGTGCCCGAGCACAAAGTGCGCGCCGCCGAAATCGTAGCGCAAAACCTGTTTATCTGCGCGCCCACCCTCAGCCAATACGGCGCCCTGGCCGCCTTCGATGCAGGCTACCTGAACAGCATCCGCGAGCAGTTCAAAGCCCGCCGCGACTTCCTCTATCAGGCGCTCAACCCCCTATTTCCCATCGACGCCAAACCGCAGGGCGCGTTTTACCTGTGGGCCGACGTTTCCCGCTACACCGACGACAGCTACGCCTTCGCCAAACAAATGCTGGCCGACATTCAGGTAGCCTGCACCCCCGGCATCGACTTCGGCCGCCACCGCACCGGCCACTACCTGCGCTTCGCCTACACCCGCGAAACCGCCCATATGCAGGAAGGCGTGGAGCGCATCCGCCGCTGGCTGGCCGAACGCTGAGCCCGCCCGGCAAACAAAAAAAGCAGGTTGCCCAACCTGCTTTTTTTCTTGGTTTGCGAAACGGCCCTCGGCTTTTTGTTTCAGGTAGCCTGAGACCTTTGCAAAACCCCCAGATGTGGATGCAGTTCAAGGCGTAGCAGCGCAGCGAGCGAAGACATATCATATAGATAGGCAAGCGAGCGAGCAGCGCACAACGCAGAAATGCGCCGCAGATGGGGGTTTTGCAAAGGTCTCAGCCTGCCCCCGTACCCGCCTCTGTTTTGCCGGTTGCCAAACGGCCTTCCTACCGGCGCCTCAATCTTTTCCCGCCCCTTTTTTCCATGCTTCCTGCGCGCGGGCATACAGCGCCAAAGCCCGTTCGCGCTGGCGGGCATGCTGCACAATCGGCGGCGGATAGCCGTGGGTGTCGATGTTGTCGGCCCACAGCCAAGGGGCGTGGATGCTGCGGGCGTCGAGATGGGCCAATTCGGGCACATGGCGGCGGATAAACTGGCCTTGGGGGTCGAATTTCTGCGATTGGGTGAGCGGGTTGAAATGGCGGAAATACGGCTGGGCATCGCAACCGGTGCCGGCCGCCCACTGCCAGCCTCCGTTGTTGGCCGCGAGGTCGAAATCCAGCAGCTGGCGGGCAAACCAGGCTTCGCCGATGCGCCAGTCGCACAGCAGGTCTTTGCAGAAAAACGAAGCGCACACCATGCGCAGGCGGTTGTGCATCTGCCCGCTGCGCCGCAGATGGCGCATGGCGGCATCAATCAGCGGATAGCCGGTTTGACCGGCCTGCCAGGCTTCGATGTCATCGGCACGGTTTTCCCAAGCCAGTGCGCGGTATTCCGGCCGGAAGCCCTGCTCCGCCGCTTCGGGGTGGTGATACAGAAACTGCTGGAAAAATTCGCGCCAAATCAATTCGCTCAACCAAACCGATGCTCCTTCGCTGCCGTCCGCATACGCAGCAGCCGCCAGCCGCCGCACGGAAAGCGTGCCGAAACGCAAATGCGGCGACAGCCCGGAGGTGCCCTTGCGCGCGGGGAAATCGCGCAACACCGCATAATCGCCCAAACGCGGCAAAAAGCGCTGCCAAGCGGCTTGGGCGGCCCGTTCGCCGCCCGCTTGAATCAGCACGCTGTCGGCAAAACCCAAATCGGCCGGCCGCAGGGGTGCGGCGGCTTGGCGCAGGTGTTCAGGTAGCCCGCGCTGCAGGGCGGCCACATCAGCGTGGATATCCACGGGCTGCCAGCCGGCATAAATATCGGCATACAGCGCCAGCCAGGCTTTTTTATACGGCGTGAACACGGTATAGGGGCGGCCCTGTTTGTTCATCACCGTGCTTTTGGGCAGCAACACTTGGTCACACACGCTGAGCAGACGGCAGTTTTGCGCCATCAGACGGGCGCCGACGCGGTTGTCGCGATCGATCGCCGCCGGCTCGTAATCTTCGGCACACACCACTTCCGCCGCTCCGCAGCGGGCGGCCAACTCGGGCAGCACTTCCTCCGGCAGGCCGTGCACGGTGTGCAGCGGCATACCCAGTTCGGCCAGCTGCGCGGCCAAATCGTCGAGGCACTGGCAGATAAAGGTGAGGCGGCGGTCGTCAGGCGGCAGCGGGTCGAGAATGCGGCGGTCGAACACAAACACGCCCACCAGCGGCCGGCCGGCACGCACGGCGGCCATCAGCGCGCTGTGATCATCCAAGCGCAAATCGCGACGGAACCAAACTAAGGTGGTGGCGGTCATCGGGCTACCTGAAAACAAAACAGAGCAGGCATTGTAGGGCGAATCGGCCGGCAAAGAAATACGCCGGCGCATTTGCACCGGCGTATGGCAGGCAGGTTCTGGCTACCTGAAAGCTCAGGCCAGCTTGCCGTGGCATTGTTTGTATTTCAAACCGCTGCCGCACGGGCAGGGATCGTTGCGGTGGATGGCAATGCCGCGGGCGGCCAAGGCATCGGGGCTGAGGTCTTCCGGGCTCATGGCCGCCAATGCGGCGCTCTGGCTGGAGCCTTGGGCCAAGTCCGCCATCGCGGGCGCGGGGGAATGGCTTTCGCGGTATTGGCTCAAAGGCGCGGCCTCGGTTTCTTCGGCCACCGGCTCGTTGAGCTGGAATTGAATGCGCGACAAGAGCTTGGCGGTCTCGGTGCGGATGTTCTGCCACAGGTGTTGGAACATTTCGAACGACTCGCGCTTGTATTCCTGTTTGGGATTTTTCTGCGCATAGCCGCGCAGGTGGATGCCTTGGCGCAGATAATCCATGGCGGCCAAGTGTTCGCGCCATTGGTTGTCCATCATTTGCAGGAAGATGTTACGCTCGAACTGGGTCATGGTCTCGCGGCCGACCAAATCGGTTTTGGCGGCATAATCGGTTTCGGCCAGCGCCCACACGCGCTCTTTGACATCGGCGTTGTCCAACTGAGCGTCGGCTTTCAGCCATTCGGACACCGGCGCGTGGATGCCGTAATCGGACAAGAGCTGCATTTCCATTGCCGGCAGGTCCCATTGCTCTTCCAGGCTGTCTGCCGGCATATAGACATCGATCACGCCGTCGATGGCTTCCTGGCGGATTTCGCGCATCATCTCGCCGGTATCCTGGCTTTCCAGCACGTCGTTGCGGTGTTGGTAGATGACTTTGCGCTGGTCGTTGGCCACGTCGTCATATTCCAATACCTGTTTGCGCATATCGAAGTTGCGGCCTTCCACTTTGCGTTGCGCGCCTTCGATTTGGCGGGTGAGCAGGCCGGCCTCAATCGGGATGCCGCGCTCGGGCGCCAGTTTGTCGAGCAGGGCGGCATGGCGGTCGAGAGCGAACAAGCGCAGCAGCGGGTCTTCGAACGACAGATAAAAACGGCTGGAGCCGGCATCGCCCTGACGGCCGGCACGGCCGCGCAGCTGGTTGTCGATGCGGCGGCTTTCGTGGCGCTCGGTGCCCACAATGTGCAGGCCGCCGGCAGCCAGCACTTTTTCGTGTTCGGCCGGCCATTCGGCTTCCAAAGCGGCGATGCGGCGGGCTTTTTCGGCTTCGTCCAAGGAAGGATCGGCCTGGATGATTTGGCTTTGGTGCTTCACGTTGCCGCCCAGCACGATGTCGGTACCGCGGCCGGCCATATTGGTGGCCACGGTAATCATGCCCGGTTTGCCCGCCTGCGCCACAATATCGGCCTCGCGGGCGTGCTCTTTGGCATTGAGCACGCTGTGGCGCAAGCCGGCGCGGTTAAGCAGTTCGGACACCAACTCGGAGTTTTCGATGCTGGTGGTGCCCACCAAAATCGGCTGGCCTTTTTCGTGGCGCGCACGGATATCGGCCACCACGGCTTCGTATTTTTCTTCGGCGGTGCGGAACACTTGGTCGTTGTGGTCTTTGCGCACCATTGGGCGGTTGGTGGGGATGATTACGGTCTCCAAGCCATAAATGCTTTGGAACTCGTAAGCCTCGGTGTCGGCAGTGCCGGTCATGCCGGACAGCTTGTGGTAGAGGCGGAAATAGTTTTGGAAGGTAATGGAAGCCAGGGTTTGGTTTTCGCGGCGGATTTCCACGCCTTCTTTGGCTTCCACCGCCTGATGCAGGCCGTCCGACCAACGGCGGCCCGACATCAAACGGCCGGTGAATTCGTCCACAATCACGATTTCGCCGTTTTGCACCACATAATGCTGGTCGAGGTGAAACAGGCTGTGGGCGCGCAAAGCGGCCATCAAGTGGTGCATAAGGGTGATGTTGCCCACCGAATAGAGCGAATCGCCTTCCTGCAGCAAGCCCATGCCGGTGAGGATTTCTTCGGCGTGTTCGTGGCCGGCTTCGCTGAGCAGCACGGTGTTGTTTTTCTCGTCCACCCAGTAATCGCCTTCGCCCTCTTCTTCCTGCTGGCGCACCAGCTGGCCGGGCACTTTGTTCATCACCAGATAGAGGTCGGTGTTGTCGTCGGCCTGACCGGAAATAATCAGCGGCGTACGCGCTTCGTCGATCAGAATGGAATCCACTTCGTCCACCACGGCGAAGTTCAGCTCGCGCTGCACACGCTCCTGCACATGGTGCACCATATTGTCGCGCAGGTAGTCGAACCCGAATTCGTTGTTGGTACCGTAAGTGATGTCGGCCTGATAGGCGGCCTGTTTGGCGGCATGGTCCATATCGGCCACCACCACGCCCACGCTCAAGCCGAGGAAGTTGTACAGCGGCTCCATAATCGCCGCGTCGCGGGCGGCCAGATAATCGTTGACGGTGACCACGTGCACGCCTTTACCGGCCAGGGCATTGAGGTACACCGCCAAGGTAGCCACCAAGGTTTTGCCTTCGCCGGTGCGCATTTCGGCGATTTTGCCCTGATGCAGCACCATGCCGCCGATGAGCTGCACATCGAAATGGCGCATATTCAATACGCGGCGCGAAGCTTCGCGGCAGACGGCAAACGCTTCTTCGAGAATGTGGTCGAGCGAGGCGCCTTCGGCCAGCTTTTGTTTGAATTCGGCGGTTTTGGCTTGCAGTTCGGCATCGCTGAGCGCCTGCAGGGCGGGCTCCATATCGCCGATGCGTTTCACCGCTTTGCGGTATTGTTTCAACAGGCGGTCGTTGCGGCTGCCGAATACTTTCTTGGCCAGTGCAGTAATCATAGAAAAATCCAATCTTGGGGAGCGGCCGCCGCCTGTGCTGCGTGGTGGCGGCAGTCAAAAAATCAACGCGCGATTTTAGCATAGAAGCGCCGTTTCGCGGGTACAATGCGCGCCAATATGGTGCCGCACGCCGCCTTTTCAAGCCGCTGCTTTCAGGTAGCCTCAAGCCGTTTTCCCACCTGCCCTTTTCAGGTAGCCCCATGACCGACCTCGACCGCCTCAGTCGCGAAAACCACCTGCTCCACAACCTGATTGACCAAGCCCGCCGCTGGCAGCGCATCGAGCCGCGTCTGCTGGCCGTCTTGCCGCTCAATCTACAACAGCGCTGCCGCGCCGTGCGCATCCGCGACGACGGCACCCTGGTGCTGCACGCGGCCGACAATCTGGCGGCCTCCCGCCTGCGCATGATTGCCCCGGCATTGGTGCCGAAGCTCCAAAGTATTGATTCCGCTATCCAAAGCGTTCACGTTAAAATCCGCCCCCCGGAAACGGTGGCGGAGAAAACCAAACAGGCCCGCCTGAGCCCCGCCGCCGCCGGACATTGCCTGGCCGCCGCCGAACGCCTGTCGCAGCAGCATCCCGACTTGGCCGAAGCTCTGCGGACCCTGGCAGCCAAAGCAGACCATAACAGGCCACCTGAACACTAAGCCCTGATTGAAGAGCCGGCATCAAACGGCCTGGGTTGTGTCGCCATTGAGCCAGCCGCGCGGCCAAGGGTTTCAGGTAGCCCGATCCCACCCCTACCAAAGGAGCACCCACATGAGCCCACGCTCTCTCGCCACCCCGCTGCGCGTCAACGCCCACCACACCCTGCGCAACCGCGTCATCATGGGTTCCATGCACACCGGTTTTGAAGAACACGCCGAAGGCGCCGAACACTTGGCCGCCTTTTATGCCGAACGCGCCAAAGGCGGCGCCGCCCTCATCATCACCGGCGGCATCGGCCCGAATGCCGAAGGTGCGGTATTCGAAGGCGGCGCCAAACTCAGCGACGAGAGCGAAGTGGCCTGGCACCGCACGGTTACCGATGCCGTGCACCGCCACGGCGCCAAAATCTGCATGCAGATTCTGCACACCGGCCGTTACGCCGTCAGCCGCCAGCCCGTTGCCCCCAGCGCCCTGCCCACCCCCATCAACCCGGCCAAGCCGCGCGCCCTGAGCACCGAAGAAGTGCGCCAAACCGTGCGCGACTACATCCGCTGCGCCGAGCTGGCCAAGCAGGCCGGTTACGACGGTGTGGAAGTGATGGGCAGCGAAGGCTACCTGATCAATCAATTCATCGCCCCCGCCACCAACCAGCGCAGCGACGAATACGGCGGCAGCCTCGACAACCGCCACCGCTTCGCCGTCGAAATCGTCGAAGGCATCCGCCGGGCCTGCGGCGAAGACTTCCTGATCATCTTCCGCCTCTCCCTGCTCGATTTGGTGCGCGACGGCAGCACTTGGGAAGAAAACCAAGTCTTGGCCGCCAAGCTGGAGACCGCCGGCGCCGATCTCTTCAACACCGGCATCGGCTGGCACGAAGCGCGCATTCCCACCATCGCCACCTGCGTGCCCCGCGCCGCCTTCGCCGAATTCACCGGCAAACTGAAAGCCGTGGCCAACATCCCCGTGATCGCCACCAACCGCATCAATATGCCGCAAACCGCCGAAGAGATTCTGGGCCAAGGGCTGGCCGACGCCGTCTGCCTCGCCCGCCCCTTCCTGGCCGATGCCGATTGGGTGAACAAAGCCGCCGCCGGCCAAGACGAAGCCATCAACACCTGCATCGCCTGCAACCAAGCCTGCCTCGACCACATCTTCGCCGGCAAGCTCACCTCCTGCTTGGTCAACCCCTTTGCCTGCCACGAATTGCAGATGCCGCTCACCCCCGCCGGGCAGCCGAAAAACATCGCCGTCATCGGTGCCGGCCCCGCCGGCATGGCCTTTGCGGAAACCGCGGCCAAGCGCGGCCACCGCGTGACCCTGTTCGACCGCCAAGACAGCATCGGCGGCCAGCTCAACATCGCCAAAACCATTCCCGGCAAACCCGAGTTCCACGAAACCATCCGCTACTTCCGCCACGCCCTCAAGCGCGACGGCATTACCCTGCGCCTGAACACCGAAGTACAAGCACAAGACCTGGCGGGCTTCGACGAAATCGTGCTCGCCAGCGGCATCGTGCCGCGCCGCCCGCCGATTGAAGGCATCGACCACCCCAAAGTGTTGGGCTACCTGAACGTGTTGCGCGACCGCCTGCCGGTGGGCAAAAAAGTGGCCATCATCGGCGCCGGCGGCATCGGTTTCGACACCGCCGAATTCCTCGCCCACAGCGGCGAAGACAGCGCACTCCACACCGTGCAGTTCCACCGCGACTGGCAAATCGACACCAGCCTCGAGCAACGCGGCGCCCTGCTCTCGTCCCGCCCCGCCCTGCCCCAAGCCGCCCGCGAAATCTGGCTGCTGCAACGCAAAGACGGCACCCCGGGCAAAAACCTCGGCAAAACCACCGGCTGGATCCACCGCCTCAGCCTCGCCAGCCAAGGCGTGCATTTGTGGGGCGGCGTGCAATACCGCAAAATCGACGACGAAGGCCTACACATCACGCGCGACGGCGAAGACAGCGTGCTGCCGGTAGACCATGTGGTGATCTGCGCCGGCCAAGAACCGCAACGCGAGCTGGAACAATCCCTGCGCGCCTTGGGCAAGCCGCTACACATCATCGGCGGCGCGGATAAAGCCGGCGAGTTGGATGCCAAACGCGCCATCCGCGCCGGCACCGAACTGGCTTTAGAGATTTAAGCCCCAACCACAACCGGATGCGGCAGCCTTAAGCCACCTAATCTGTAAACTTTCTTTCTATCCAATAGCTATTTAATTCATCAGCCAAAACCGCACCGCACCTGATTGAGTTGGACACTCCGCCCAATCGAATCAGGTGCGGTTTTCTGATGCAAAATATTGAGATAACCGCCAGCTTAGAGCAATTTCGATTTAATTCATTACACACCCAGCTGATT
>NZ_JH164926.1:0-12929 GCF_000226875.1 Neisseria shayeganii 871 | reverse complement strand
ATTCTGTTTTGTTTCAACACGCGTGCCCGCGCTAGGCGGGCACGCGGCACCTTTTTCTGCTCTTCCGGAATTTCACGGTTTCAAAACACGTGCCCGCGCTAGGCGGGCACTGCTGCGCCAGCTCTACCCGGACATTACCGGCATGGTTTCAACACACGTGCCCGCACGAGGCGGGCACCCACATGCGGCGGTTGCCCAGTTGGCCTTTACTGTTTCAACACACGTGCCCGCACGAGGCGGGCACTTATGATTGATGGTTATCATGTGAGTTATAGAGTACAGTTTCAACACACGTGCCCGCACGAGGCGGGCACATCGCCGTTACCGGGGGCGGTATCGTTGCCGTTGGTTTCAACACACGTGCCCGCACGAGGCGGGCACAAATTGCTACGCAATTTCCAACTGCCGAGCAGCTGTTTCAACACACGTGCCCGCACGAGGCGGGCACCCGCATCCACCGATTCTTGCAAACCGAACGGGTAGTTTCAACACACGTGCCCGCACGAGGCGGGCACGATTAAGCAGGTATTCTTCCAGGCTGTGCGGCTGGTTTCAACACACGTGCCCGCACGAGGCGGGCACGGCGCAGCGTCATGGTGCCGATCAGTTTCGGGTAGTTTCAACACACGTGCCCGCACGAGGCGGGCACGGCTTTCTGTGTACCCCGCTTCCTTCAAGGTTTGGAACACCCCGATTCGCTAACGGCTTCACAAAAAGCGCAACGCGAGTGTAGCACAGCCCTTTCAATCACACTCGCACCCTTTAATTCTTTGTTGTTAAAGAACATCACAAAATCGCCAACCTCCCCACAATTTCATGAGAACCACAGGTCAGCGCTCACACAATCAACGTATCACCAAACACATCCACCGCCGCCTTCGCGCCATGATGCTCCACCTTGCCCCGCCATTTGCTGCCCAGATGGTAAAAGCGCAGGCTGTCGGTTTCGGGCTGATAAGTGTCGAGTAGCTTGTTTTTAAGTTTTACCCACTGATCCGGCGTTACGTCGCACTCGAATACCGAATATTGAACGCGCACGCCGTAATCCAAGCAATGTTTGGCAATGCGCCGCAGCCTCGCCTGTCCCGCCGCGTCTTCCAGCGAAATGTCGTACGTAATCAACATCAGCATCATTCGCTCCCGCAGGCTACCTGAAAACTCAACGCATCAAAAACGGCGGATACTCCGCCAAATCCCCGCGCAGATGCCGCGCCAGCAGCATCGCCTGAATATACGGCAGCAGGCCGATCTCCACTTCCTCCTGCAAAAACGGATGCCTGATCTTTTCCTGCTTTTTCACCTGCAAGGCTTGAAAAACCAGCTTACGTGCCTCCGGCTTGATATTCACCGCACCGCTGGCCTCATGCACAAAATCCTGTGGCTTGATTTGCCCGCGGTTAATCAGGGAAAGCACCATCCTGTCCACCCACCACGCGCGGAATTCCTCCAAAATATCCTGCGCCAAACTGTCGCGCCCCGGCCGGTCGGCATGCAGAAAGCCCACCTGCGGATCCAAGCCCACGCCCTGCAACGCCCCGCTGATGTCCTTGCCCAGCACCGCATACAGAAAAGACAACAGCGCATTCACCCCATCACGCGGCGGGCGACGGTTGCGACCGTCGAAATCAAAACCGCTTTTCTCCGCAAGCAAATGCCGGAACACCCCAAAATAACGCGCCGCCGCATCGCCCTCAATCCCGCGAATCTTGTCCAAACACTCCGCCCGCTTCAACTGCTGCAAACTAAAATTCAACGCCGTGACCGCCGCCAGCACCTCCGCATGCTCGCCATGATTGCGCAAACGCCGCTGCAACACCCGCTTGGCCGACTGAATCTTCGCCGCAATAATATGCCGCGCAATCGACACAGGATTCTGCTCCGACAGCCGATACTGCGCCCGCCGCAACAACACATTACCACTCTGCCGCCCCTGCAAGCGCCCCAAAAACCGCCCGTTTTCGGTAAAAAATGCCAGATTCACATTATTTTCGCCGCAAAACCCCATCAAAAAAGGCGACACAAGGGCGAGCCGATCATTCAGGACAGCTCGGATTTTTCGCGATAAACATGCAGATACAAGGCAAAAAGCGCAGCAAGGTTGCACACCTTGCGAGCATTTTTAACGCAGTAGATGCGTGTTTAGCGCGGAAAAGATGCCATCATGAATGGTCGGCTCGCCCTGATACATTGCCGAAACAAAAAATATGCCCGATCGCATGCACTGGCAACTGCGCCACCTTCTTGCGCTCCTGCTCCACCACCAGCGTTTCCCGTTCTTTGTGAAGATAACTGCCTTGGGTGGTAATATAGAGCGTGTTTTGCAGTTTGCGCATGATTTGAATCCCC
Organism: Neisseria shayeganii 871; assembly: GCF_000226875.1. Classification (GTDB taxonomy): domain Bacteria; phylum Pseudomonadota; class Gammaproteobacteria; order Burkholderiales; family Neisseriaceae; genus Eikenella; species Eikenella shayeganii. The sequence continues at coordinate 10,583 of NZ_JH164926.1, read as the reverse complement.
TTGGTTTTGACCGCACTTTTTTGGAACGGCTTGTTGTTTAGGCCGTTTGAGAATTTACTTAACAATTTAAGTTATGCAGAACACAACATAATTTAACTCACTAGAGTTTTTTCATTTCAGATGACCGTGTTCGTAGTTTTAGTTATATTCATCAATGACCAACTTAATCTGCTATAAATTTTTAAAATAATCCTCATTATTACGAATCATACCTTCAATTTCTACTAAATCATTATTGATACAATCTCCACTTTTATGCGCAAGAAAATCATAAAATCCAAGCTCAATAAAACGGTTCAAGGATTTATAAATCACAATACATACACCACCTTGCTCCAATAATTTTTTATCTTTCTCATCTAACCTTTTAATCTCCCCACATTGAATGCAATAGTTCAACTCCATTCCTATATTTATATTTACAAATAACAAATTATCTATATTTAAAATAGATATAGTTACACCATATGGAACACCTAATAGTTTTTTAAATTTTTTCCCTTCACCAAATGCGCCTGAACCGCATATTTTAGGAGCTTCATCTCCAAATCTATACCATAGCCCCTTATAAAGTTCTTCCATATATTCATTGGAAAATATTGTTTCATCAAATAAACAATGCAAGATACCTATTGCCAGTTTGTTAATAAATCTGTTTTCAGCAAATATATTCTTATTTATTTTACAATGTTGCTCTTTTCCACCTCTTACATTTTCCAAAAAGAATTCTATTCTTTCCTTATCAATCTCGTCAGGACTAGAAAATCCTATTTTAGGTAAGATTTCATCTTCCTTATCAAGATGAGTACACATTATTTTTTTGACTGGCTTACCTTCAAATGCATCTCTAAATGAGAGCAAAGCAAGATGAAAATTTTTCAAAGACCGTTCGGCAAAAATAAAATATGCTCTAGTTTTTTGCTTTTTGACTGTACGAGGATTTCCACCTGAATACCAATATAATCGTTCATCATCAGGTCTAATCCAAAAAATCTGCTCCCCTAATGGACCCAACCAATATTCACAAACTTCATTCTCTTTTATATGTGGTGGCTTTAAATCCCCTATACCCATACATTTCAATGGAAGAGGTGTGCAATTATCAGGGTTGAAAAAAGCATGAGACTCACTATTTAAATAATTGAAAACCAGCCAATCTTTTTCGAAGGCAGCATCCACAAAAAGACCTAAATTATTATTACATTTTTTACACACCTGACGAGTTTTAAATCTATCTGAAATAAAATTTCCTCCAAGAAATTGAGGAATTACATGCTCTAAACTAAACTCATCATCTTCTTTTTCTTCTCGGCAGTATATACAAATTTTCATATCAAAATCCTATTCATCCCCAAACAACCCCGCCACATACCCCACCGACCTATCCTTCTCCACCAACTTCGGCTGACAAACCTCAATCAACGAACAGGCTTTACAGCGTTTGCCGTATTCGGGCAGCGGGGTAATGCCGCTTTCTAGAAGTTCACGCACTTCACCAATCACTTGCAAGGCTTGCGCCCGCAGGCTGCCTGAAAACACCACCGGCATGCGGTGGCGGGTTTGCATATACCACAATGCGCCCTCTGCTATCGCTTGGCCGGTCATTTCCTCCAGGCACAGGGCTTGGGCGCAGAGCTGGATTTCGTCGAACGGTTCGGGCTTGGGTTTGCCGCGTTTGTATTCGACGGGCTTCAGACGGCCTGTCTGCATATCGCGCTCGACCATATCCAATACGCCGTGTACGCCCAAGTTTTCTGCCGACACATGCACGCTGCGCTCGAAACGCACGCCCTTGCGCGTTTCCGGCTCGCCGCCGTCCACCCGCTCATGCAAAGCACGGCCTTGTGCGGTCAAATAATTCTCCGCCCATGCTTGCTCGTTATGAATCAAAGCACACTGGCGCGGACAAAAGGCGTAGTGTTGCAGGGCGGAGAGCGGGATGCTTGACATGGTATTTTTTTCTCATACACAAGCGCTTGAATTGATAAAAAATCTCTATATAAAGCGCTTGTTATGATGCGTTTTTATCACTAACAAGCGCTTATTGTGAGAATTTTTACTACAGCATTTCTTCCACACTCACGCCGTTTAGGCCGTCTGAATTCACGCTGATACGGTAATCGCTGAATGCGGCTGCGGGCGTGCCGCTTTCGCCGTGGATGCGCTCGACTTTGACGGCTTCAAAAAGTTTATGTGCGGGTTCGTTGCCGAGTGCGCTGTCGTGTTTGAAGACGATGAGTTTGCGGGCAGCCATTTCACCGCGGGCGGCGGAGCGGTCGTGCTCGAACATAAGCTTTAAGGCGTTCCACAGTTGTTGCAGGTCTTCATCGGAGAAACCGGTTTTGGCGGCAAGGTTGGCGGAAACGAAGCCGTGCACGCGGTAGAGTGCGTAGGGGACGATGTATTTGCGCCCCATCATTGTGTCTTTGCCTTCGTTTTTTTCTTTTTCCGATGCCACAGCCACTCTCGTAATAGCAACCTCCAAAGGCACAATAGGGTCGATGGATTGGGCGAACGCCAGTTGTACAGGACCACGCACTTGCCCTGCTGTTTTCTTCAATTTACTTTTTCTTCTCCATCGCCTTTGTCTTTATCAGATTTCCCTGTACTTAAAACGGCACCAAATGTTCTTACATCAAAGAAATTTTCACACATCCATCTTTGTGCCACATCCTCATATGGCATTTCAGGGCGTTTGTTTTTCTTCTTGTTTTTTTCATATTGTTGCCACTCTTCAAATAGCTGCTTTAGCTCTTCGCTTTCAACATAAGCCCGTTCAATTTGAAGATTAAGCACACTTTTTTCTTTCACAAAAATCTCATAACCACCTTTTCCTGCGGCAGTCATTTCTACAAAATTTCGGATTTTGCGTTTCAGGCACACATCGGTAACCAAGCCTTTGCTGGATTCGGGATCGAGGCGCGGCAGATTGCCTGCATCGGGGTCGCCGTTGGGGTTGCCGTTGCTTACGTCGAAGAAAAACACGAATTCATAGCGGTTTTGGATACTCATTACTTTATCTCCTTGGATTTATTCGTCTTCAGAATCAGATTCTGTGTTCAAATGATTGGCCTGCTCAATGTCTTCCGGAATATCTCCACCTTCTTGCTTGCTGTATTTTTTGAACCGCTGTTGGTAATAACCAATGACAAAACGGCCTTGTTCTTCCAGCGATAAATGGCGGGGGAACGGGGTTTCAGCATCAAAAACGCTGACAATTTCCCCAACTTTGTTTTCCAGCCAATTGGCCAGTTTTTTAGAATCTCCTGTTACCCATTTTGCTTTTTTACCTTTTCTCAAGCCAGAGATGTGGGTACGGTAATTATCCAAAAGCAAGGGGAAAGTGCTGTGCGGCGAACTGGAAGCACCGCCGTAAAATTTATCTCTCACACCGGCATTCAACTCCCCCAAAGCAGATGATTGCGCCAATTCGATAATGGCAAACAAACGCCCCAAGCGGTACGGAATGTCTTGAGTTTCTTCATTAAGCCCCATATCAAACTCCTCTTTGCATAAATTGTTACGTTTTAAAACCGATTTAATTACCGCTACCCGCAGGCCGCTAATAAAGCCGTCCGAGCGGATACGGCCAATCATGCGCGACAGCATGGTTTGCGGATAATGCCTGCCCGTTAAGATGGCACGCATGTATTCCCCTGCCAATTGCGGCGGAATGTCTTTGCTTTCCGACTTTTTCAGACGGCCGTCGGCTCCTTTGCGCTTGGGCGTGGTTTCCAGCAATATCCGCCAAACGGAAGGCGGTTTTGCACCCCATGCAGGCGGGTTAATCGACAAATCATCACGATGTTTTTTGATATTTTCCGCCAGCTTGCCAAACGTGGTATCCAGCCAAAAACGGATGGAAATGCGCGAAGCATTGGGTGCCAAACCCAAAATGTAAAAGCGAGTTTGGTCGTCCAAATTCGGATCGATTTCCCGAAGCGGTCTTCCTTTGGCCATTTGCGCCAAAATATCGAAGATTTTCTGGTTTTCCTGCTCATCGTTGGGCGGTGTCATCGCGGCGGCAAAAAAACCTTCCGCTGCCTCAGCTTGCTCGGACGTGGCGGCTTCTGCCCAGAAAACGGTGCTGGCATCGCCGATGGTCAGGCAATGGTCATCATTTCTTAGCAAATAATTTAATGCTGTCGTATAAGCAAATGCAGCTTGTTCGGAAACTGGTGCATTTGCCCCCTTTTCTTTTCCATACGATTTAAATGAATCTTGATTGAATGCAACAATAGAACAGCCAGAACTTTGCCCCCCAGCTAAAGTCAGGGTTCGTCCCTTAATCGCCGGATGCAGCCGCGCAATCGGTGCTTGTTCGCCGCTTACCAAACACAAGCCCTGTTCGGCATCATCGCTTTTCAGACGGCCTGCCCACAATGCCTGTGCCGCTTCGCGCTGATGGATATAGCCGCGCGTGCCGTCCAGCCTGAACACCACATTGGCATCGAGCATGTCAGGCAGGCACGGCGGATGGGCAAATTGTTCGGGCTGCCAACGCTCCAAAAAACGGCGCAAGGCCAGCAAACCTTCGTCTTGCGTGTCTTTCAGGGCTTCTAAATGCAGTTCTCGGAAAGCGGCAAAGGTTTTTTCAGACGGCCTGAACGGCTGCTCTTTGGCCGTGGCTTTGTCTTTATTGGCTTCCACGCCCAGCGCATAGGCGGTTTTGTCCCACAAAAAATTGGGCTTCACGCCTGACGTGCGCTTTTCAGGGCGCGGGACACTCATCAGGCGGGGCTGCGGCTTTTTGTCGTCGGTGAGATGCGGCACCACATCCACCAACAGGCCATCTGCATCCAACACCAGCACCCAGCCGATTTTTTCCTCACTAAAACCATAGGGCGGCACCTTCGGATGGCCCGCCACATCGGTTTCCGACGACAAGCGGCGGTAATAACGCGCAAGAGAGGTCAAAATCATTTTTTCACCTCCTCGGCAAAAAACGGCGGCACATGAATCACCCCGTTTTTCATCTCCGCACGAAAAAAATGCGGCAGATTGCTGCCGTCGAAATCAATATCGTGCAACATCCAGCCCAAATCGCGGTCGCGCTCGTTTTCAGGTAGCTCCGACTCCGGAATTGAATCCTCATCCACCCACGCAAAATGCGCCGGAAACTCGCGCACGCCCATGCAAGGCTGCTGGAAGCACTGCCCTTTTGCGGCGCGGCGTTTAAACATCTCAATATGCTTGGCAATCGTTTCGCCCTCACCCGCCCGCGCAGTCAACACCGCATGCGCTTCAATCACATAGCCGACATCCTTCAACACCGTTGCTGCGCGCTGCTGACGGTCATCCTCAATCAGCGCATACAAATCTTCCACACGCTTGCGCCGCATCGCCCCGCTGACCTTACTGGCCGAAATCTTGCTGCCCAACTCATTGCGCCGTACCGACTCGAAGCGAATCGGCTTCAACACATGAATGCGGTCAATCACCCAACGAATCGCCGGCTTCCAATGCACTGCGGCCAAAATCCCCCGCGCTGCTGAGGGCGTCATCACATCGTAAGAGACGCGCTCTACCTTCATCTCGGGGCGGGTAAAGCAGGCGTAGTCGCCCCAGATGTGGAGTCTGATTTTATTCTGCACACTATGCTCCTTTGGTTATTTAACACACGCCTCCCCGAAGGGAGGCGGATTTCATCGCTACTTATACCAACTTTGGTTTCAACCCACGCATTCAGTTAAAAATACGAACCGTTTTTCAGACGGCATTGCAAGCGGCCAGATTTGTTTGAAATTTTGCAAAAATTTAGACAAATCCGACCAACTGTAAATTTAAAAATTTTTAAAAATCAACAATACTCTCAAATGTTGTTTTCCAAAATTCAAATATCATTCTTACTAAGAACGAACCTGTCTTCGTAATGCTTCCACTGCTTTTGGTATAGCATCAGGTTTAGGTTCATTATTTGCCCAATCAGACCAGAACTGTCGAGTAGCACTTTCTGGAGCAATCTTCGGTTTGGCAAGTTTAATTCGTGTAGGCAAGAGAATAGAATCCCCCAGCAATAATGCTTCCCCTAAATCTAGTAGCGGCAATATATCGGTAATTCCACCCATTGATTCAGGTAACAAGCGCTTCACAACACTTTGATCCTGATCATTGGTTAATCGTAACACCAAGAAATTATTGCATTGACTTAAGATTGTTCGGCTAACGTCCGAAGGACGTTGGCTGACAACCAGCAAAGACACACCATATTTCCTACCTTCTTTTGCAATACGTTCAAAGGCCTCCAATGCACGCTTTTCTGCTGCCTCCGCAGAGTCACGGACTGGAAGATATAGATGTGCTTCATCACAAATAATTGTCAGAGGATGGCGGGAATCTTTATCCATCCAAAATTGAATATTGTATAAAAGACGTGCAAGAACTCCTGTAACAATTGGCAAAACATCTGACGGCACCTCGGAAAAATCGATAATTTTTATCCCTTTTTGGCTATCCGAAACAGAAAACAGCTTTAATAGCATATTTTCCAACCATTCGTAACCATTGCATTCTTCAGGTGGTTGGAACATAAAGCCGCAGCGCCTGTCTTCTATTTTAGCTTTCAGACGACCTATAAATCTTGTAAGTCTGCCATTCCAATCTCCTTTTATATCCTTGCCATTTGCTCCCACTTTTGTCCCTGTATCATCTGCATTCAAAAGCTCGAGTAATGACTGAATAGGATACGGAATTGGTGAATCTACTGTAAAAGTTTCGAGAACCTCTTGTTTATCTTCATCCTTTAAGGTTTTTTCTTTCAGCACACGAACGTGTTCGGTAAAGCGTGCAGCCTGATTCGGAGCATTATCATCACTGCGGTCAAGAATCAAAGCCAGCATTTCTTCTCGATTGAGCAACCAATACGGAATAAACAGGCTACGATCATCAGAACCGTCCAAATCCCCCGGTCCTGCAATACGATATTGTTGAGCAATGGCATTTTCGCCTTCGCACAGGGTGGTATATTCTCCATGCATATCAAATACAATAAGGTTAGCGGCTTTTAATGCTGCTGCACGTTCCAATATCAATGCAACCGACCAGCTTTTACCCGAGCCCGTACTTCCCAAAATGGCAGCATGCCGTTGAAAGAATTTATCGCCGTTTGCCACCGCAATCGCCGTTTCATCTGCCATATAATGACCTAGTATCAACCGCTCACTTTCTTCAACATTGGCTGATAAAAGATTCATAAACAGCTGCAGATTACTGCCGCTAACATGAAAGCAATCTCTGTCTATTTGTGGAAAGCAATCGGCACCGCGTTTGAAAATATTGCTCAAACTCCCATCTACAGCTTTGTAAGTGCCAATTAAAACAGCCTTGATAAAGTCATCTTGGCTTTCGCCTAGCGGAATCTCTCCGTTATCAGATGTTTCTTCCAATAACAATTTTTCACTGATAGAACGCGTTACCCGTTCAATAATGCCGATAAGGTATTCGCTAACCGTTCTCCCTCGAATAGCAATCAAATTGCCTACAGCGATACTAGTCATTTGTTGGTGTTCTTCAACCGAAATCAGAACACGGCTGGTATCTACCGTTACTACTCTACCTAAACGGTCATCTTCTTTAAAATTCAATATTTCATTTGCCATTCTCTAAAACCTCTTTTACAAAATATTCAACATCCCACCACTGAACATCAGGAATGAAAAGTTCTCCTTGATTATCGACAACTATTGTTCCAAACGGGTTTTCACCACAAATTAATGCCTTACAATTTGGCGAATCTTTTAATATATTTTTTGCATTGTCTGACAAGCCTCTTGTCAGAAGCAGTGTTTTTACACCGCTTTTAATTTTGCCTGTCAAATGTGTTTGAAGATGGTCGTCATTAAAGCCGTATCCAATACATAAAATTGAAGAAGCCGAATCAATAGCTTCATTTGCTTTTTCTCGATGAACATCGAACGGTTGCCCGTAGCCTTTTTTATACTTTCCGACACCAGGAGTAATAATTAAAGGTTCTTCTAATTTACCTATGCAGCTTGTCATTGGAACATCTTCAACCATAAACCAATCCAAGCTACCGTGAGGTTTAAAAATTTTGATATGATCTCGGTAAACTAATTTTGATTTTAAATATCTATTTTTTACTGTTCTGATATCTCTTACCTGCAATTTGCCGCTCAAATCAGGATCATGCTTACCCCAATAACGACCGACCATCATTGAATCTACGCCCCAACTTTCATATTCTGCGGCAAACTCAATCAATCTATCGTAATTAGTCGTAATCACACGGGAAACTTGGGGATTTGAAGCTGAAACATGGGGAAGTAAATAAGAAAATTTGAGCTTCTGATTATCAGTAATACATTTATTTATCGCTTCTTGTTCTTTAGACAAAACGTACTCAGCCGTTATCCTGATAATTGCGGTTTCTATTGTTTCATTCGCCTGATGCTTCAATAACGCACCTTCCAAGCCGTATGGCTCAAGACAATCAGAGATGGTATTCCATATTGCCTTATCTGAATCACTGAGATATTCAGGCATCCGCTCTTTTAATCTATTGGCTAGCGCATCCATTCCCGGCAAACCTTCTGCACAAGACAGCCCCGAACCAACAATAATGACCAAATTATCAGTAAAAATTGTTTGCAGCCATTTTTTTAATTCATCTAGCTCTATCTCTTCCACTTTTCTCACGTTTCTTTTAACTCCACATAAATGATAAATACTATTAAAAGTTACAAACAGCTTATTTTTGAAACACAACCAGTCAGTGAAACATCATATTAAATTATACAAATATAAAAATCAACTTCCAAAGTTGGTAAAATATTTTTTATAAAACCGATTTTTCTGCCTCTAGAAAAAACACATCCTCCCACCACAACCCCGCCACTTCATCATACAAATCCAACCCGATCAGGCTGTAAAACTGCTTGCCAAACTGCTTTTCGTTAACTGTTTCTATCTGCCCTGCTTTGAACAGGGCTTGCAAGGTGTTTTCGGGGATTTGTACGGTGTAGGGCTGGAGCTTACGCAGCAATCCGCCGATTTGGTCTGCATGGCGCAGGCTGTCGATCAGGCGTTCGGCTTCTTGGTCGAACGGGATAATCAGCGGCTGCATATGGGTTTCGATCATGCGGAATTCGCGGGCGATGGTTTGGAAGGGGAAGTTGAGGCTGTTGCCTGCCTTCTTGTGCATGTCGAGAATGCCTTTGCCGTCTAACTCTTTGCCTTTTTCTGCGTAAACATATTGGAAGTAGCGGCGGATGGCCTGTGGTGAGAGCAGATCCTCGGCATGGTGACGCACGACTTCGCGCATGGCGGCGGAAAGGAGGCCGAGTTCGGCAGGGGCTTTCCACCGTGCTTCGGGGGCAAATACCCAGACAAAACTCTCTTCAGGCAGCCTCTTTCCTTCGCGGTTGCAGCGCCCGGCGGCTTGGGCAACGCTGTCCAATCCGGCTTCGGCGCGCATCACCAAGGGAAAGTCCACGTCGACACCGGCTTCAATTAAAGAAGTCGCAATCACACGGCAAGGTTGACCGTTTTTCAGACGGTCCCGGATGGTTTCCAATACTTGGCTGCGATGTTTGGCGCACATCAGGGTGGTGAGGTGGAAAACGCCGTCAAGCTGTTTGGCGCTGTCGTACAGGCTGCGGGCGTGGCGGCGGTTGTTGACGATGATGAGGATTTGCGGATATTGCCCAAGTTTTTCGAGCAAATCGGCATCGGTTTGGGTGCCGATATGTTGCACGGTGGTGCGGCGCAGTTTGTCGAACAGTTCAGGCGGATTGGGGGCAAGTTCGCGGGTGTTTTCCAGGCCGCGATAAAAGCCGTGTTCGGCTTGAATGGCGGGCTGGGTGGCGGTACACATGACGACGGAGCAATGGTAGTTGCGCGCCAGCTCTTTAACGGCCTGCATGATGGGCAGCAAGAGTTTGAGCGGCAGCATTTGTGCTTCGTCGAGAATAATCACACTGCCGGATATATTGTGCAGTTTGCGGCAGCGGGAGGAGCGGTCGGCAAACAGTGATTCGAAAAACTGTACGGCGGTAGTCACGATAACGGGCATATCCCAGTTTTCGGAAGCCTGCCGCAGTTTGTCTTTGCTGTGCTGGTCTTTGAGTTTGCTGTCGTCAAACGTGCTGTGGTGCTCCAGCACGGCATCCTTGCCCAAATCGCCAAAAGCCTTGCGGAACTCGGCGGCGTTTTGTTCGATGATACTGGTAAAGGGAATCACGTAAATCACGCGGCGCATGCCGTGGCGCTTGGCATGTTCGAGGGCAAAGGCCATCGAGGTGAAGGTTTTACCGCCGCCAGTGGGCACGGTCAGGGTGAACAACCCTTTCTCTTGCGCAGCCTGTATTACGGCATGGTCGAGAATGTCACTGCGCAGGCGGTTTAGGGCGGCATTGCGCTTATCTTCTTCGGTCTGCTGCGGCTTTTCGGCAATATGTCGCCTGAAATCGCCGAGAAAGCGGTTAAAGCGTTGCTGTAGTTGCAATAAATCGGGATGACCGCCGCGCTGCACGGTTTTGCCTTCCAGCCCCGCATAAAAAGCTTCGGTGTCGAGATAATCGGCATCGACCAGACAGGAGTACAACATGCGGGTGAAAAAAGCCACG